>NZ_JBYSYF010000009.1:0-108446 GCF_058782965.1 Stagnimonas sp. FW305-C-60 | reverse complement strand
TTGCTTACTTTTCTTTGCACAAGCAAAGAAAAGTGAGTCGCCAAGAGGCGAAAAAAAGCTCGCACCAACAGCGCAGCCAAAAGAGCGCGAACGCGCGAACGCAAAATGCACCTGAGCGACCAGCAACTGCTGACCTGGCTGGGTGCCTGGTTCTGGCCCTTCCTGCGCATCGGCACCGCGCTGATGGCCGCGCCGCTGTTCGGCAGCCGCACGCTGCCGGCACGCCTGCGGCTGATGCTCGCCCTGGTGCTGACCATCGCCGTCGCACCCGCGCTGCCGGCGATGCCGCCCCTGCAGCTGTTCGGCGGCGACGGCCTGCTGACCATCGTCCAGCAGCTCCTGATCGGCCTGGCCCTGGGTCTGCTCCTGCACCTGCTGTTCGAGGCGGTGCTGATGGGTGGCGAGCTGATCTCGGTGGCCATGGGCCTGTCGTTCGCGCAGATGGCCGATCCCCTGCGCGGCACCGCCTCGCCGGTGCTGGGCGCCTTCCTCAACGCGCTGGCGGTGCTCAGCTTCCTGGCGCTAGGGGGCCATCACGCCCTGCTCGACTGGCTGGTCGCCAGCTTCACGGCACTGCCGGTGGGGCCTCAAGGCCTGGGGGCTGTGGCCATGCGCGGCCTGGCGGAACAGGGCACGCGGCTGTTCGCCGGGGGCTTGCTGATTGCCCTGCCGGCCATGTGCGCGCTGCTGCTGGTCAATCTCGGCTTCGGCGTGCTCAGCCGCGCCGCGCCCTCGCTCAACATCATGGGCGTCGGCTTTCCGATCTCGCTCACCGCCGGCCTGGTCATGCTCACCCTGAGCCTGGGCGGCATGCAGGAGGTGTTCGCCCGCCTGCTCACCGAAACCGCGCAGCAGCTGAGCATGCTGCTTGCAGGGTAGGGGCATGAGCGAATCCTCTGCCCAAGACCGTACCGAACGCGCAACGCCCAAGCGCCTCGCCGATGCCCGCAAGAAGGGCCAGGTGCCGCGCTCGCGCGAACTGAGCGCGGCGGCGGTGGTGCTGGCTGGCGCCGGCGGTGTGCTGGCCTGGGGCGGCTCCGCCGCCGAGGGCGCGGCCACGCTGTTGCGGCAGAGCTATGCCGGCATCGTCCCGGCGCTGGACGACCCCAGCCTATTGGCCACGCGCGCGGCGGAACTGGCCGGGCAGGGCTTTTTGCAGGTGCTGCCGATCCTGCTGCTCACCACGATCGCGGCGCTGGTGGCACCGATGCTGATCGGCGGCTGGAACTTCAGCCCCGGCGCGGCGGCGCCCGACTTCGCAAGGGTCAATCCGCTCAGCGGCTTCAAGCGCATCTTCTCCGCCAACAGCCTGGCCGAGCTGTTCAAGGCACTGCTCAAGTTCCTGCTGATCGCCGCCATCGCCGCCGGTGTGATCTGGAGTGATCGCGAGCACCTGCAGGGCCTGGCCTCGCTGCCGGCCGCCAGTGCCGTTGCCGAGGGGCTGCGGTTGGCGCTCAACGCCCTGTTGTGGATGGGTGGCGGCCTCTTGCTGATCGCGGCCATCGACGTGCCCTGGCAACTCTTCCAGCACGCCAAGCAGCTGCGCATGACCAAGCAGGAAGTGCGCGACGAATACAAGCAGAGCGAGGGCAAGCCCGAGGTCAAGGCCAAAATCCGCCGTCTGCAGCAGGAGATGGCCAACGCCCGGATGATGGAGAAGGTGCCGACCGCCGACGTGGTGGTCACCAACCCCACGCACTACGCGGTGGCGCTCAGCTACAGCGCCGGCAAGGACCGCGCGCCGCGGGTGGTGGCCAAGGGCGCCGACGAGCTGGCGCGCGCGATCCGCGAACTGGCCGCCGAGCACCGGGTGCCCCTGGTCGAGGCGCCGCCGCTGGCGCGTGCCCTGTATCGTGGCTGCGAGCTCGACGCCGAGATTCCCTCGGCCCTGTACCAAGCGGTGGCGCAGGTGCTGAGCTATGTTTATCAACTGCGCGAGATCCAGAGTGGCCGACGGCCGGCGGCGGCACCGGTACCACCGCGCATCGACGAGGGTTTACCGAACGGCCAGCCGGATTGATGCGTTTGTCGGTCCAAACCGCTTTTCGGGGCTACCCTGAAAGCTAATGAAGAAAAATCAGGCACAGGCCGGTGCAACAAGGAGAGTCGATGCGCGAGGCCCCTACGCTCAAGCAGGCGCTACGGCGATTCGTAGACGCCCTGTGCGCGCGCTGGCAGCCTGACAACCGGCGCTGGGCGCAGATACTCAACGGCCTGAACCCGCAGATATTCGTCGGCCTGCTCGACGCCCGTGGCGCGGTCCTGGAAGCCAACGAGCCGGCTCTGGCCGCCGCCGCCACGACGCGCGAGGCGGTGGTCGGCCTGCCGGTCTGGGAGATTCCCCTGGTTGCCGGCCTGCCGGCCTCGCGCCAGCAGCTGCGCCGGGCGGTGCAGCGGGCGCTGGCGGGCGAGGTGGTGCGCGAGGATCTGGAGATCGCCGTCGCCGATGGCAGCCTGCGGATCATGGATCTCTACCTGCGCGCCGAAACCGACCGTCGCGGCCGGCCGCGTTATCTGATTCCCTCCGCCTGCGATGTCACCGAGGCCAGGCGGGCCCGCAACGCCCTGGCCGAGCATCTGGAAGTGCACCACTTCCATCTCAGCAATACGCCGATGGCGGTGATCGAATGGGACGCGCGGCTGCGGGTGCGCAGCTGGTCGCAGCGCGCCGAGGCGATCTTCGGCTGGAGCAGCGCCGAGGCGCTGGGCAAGAGCTGCCGCGAGCTGGGCCTGATCGCCGCCGAGGAGCAGGGCAACCGTCCGCGCTGGCTGCGCGAGCTGCGCACCGAGCTGGGGGCGCTGCCGGAGGTGGTCTGCCGCTGTCGCCGTCGCGATGGCAGCGCGTTGATGGTCGAGACCTACCGCTCGGTGCTGCGCGACGCCAGCGGCCGGCTGACTTCGCTGTTCACCTTCAGTCAGGATGTCACCGCCCGCGAGCAGGCTCTGCGCGAAGTGCGCGAAAACGAGCTGCGATTTCGCAGCGTGTTCAACCAGGCTTCGGTCGGCGTCGCCCTGCTCGACGCCCAGGGGCATTGGCTCAAGGTCAACCGCAGCCTCTGCCAGATCACCGGCTACACCGAGGGCGAGCTGCTGCGCACCGACTTCCAGAGCATCACCCACCCCGAAGACCTCGCCAAGGATGTCGATCTGGCGCACCAGGTGCTGGCTGGTGAGATCCCCGGCTATCAGATCGAGAAGCGCTATGTGCGCAAGAACGGCTCGCTGGTCTGGGTGCTGCTGCACGTCGGCCGCATCGAGGCCACCGCCGACTCGCCGGCCTATTTCGTCTCGGTTATCGAGGACATCAGCGCCCGCAAGGCCGCCGAGTTGCGCATGCAGTCGCTGCAAAGCTCGCTGGAGCGGCAGGTCGGCGAGCGCACCCAGCAGCTGCGTACGGCGGTGACCGCCACCGAGCAGCGCAATGTCGAGCTGGCGCAGGTGGCCGAGACCACCGGCCTGTTGGCCGGCGCCCGCGATGTCGAGGAGGCGATGCGCATCGTCGGCCGCAGCTGCCGCACGTTGTTTCCGCTTGCCGACGCCGCGCTGTATCTCTCCACCGAGGCGCCCGAGCGCCTGCAGCTGCGCGAATACTGGGGCAGCGGCGCGCGGCCGGAAGAAAGCCTGCTCGCCGACCACTGCTGGGGCCTGCGTCGCGGCCATGAGCATAGGGTCGAGGAGGCCGACGACCCGCTGCGCTGCCGCCATCATGGCGAGCGCAACGACAGCCAGGCGCACAGCTGCCTGCCGCTGATGGCGCTGGGCGAGCGCCTGGGCCTGCTCAGCCTGTCCTGGCGCGCCGACGCCGGCTGGGCGCCGGACCAGGTGCTGCTGCGCAGCCTGGCCGAGCAGATCGGCCTGGCGATCGGCAACGTCCGCCTGCGTGAGGAGCTGCGCCGCCAGGCGCAGCACGATCCGCTCACCGGCCTGCTCAACCGCCGCCAGCTCGAAGAGCATCTGCGCCAGCGCGGTGGCGATCATGTCCGCACCGGTCGTGGCTGCGCGCTGCTGTTGCTCGACCTCGACTACTTCAAGACCATCAACGACCGCTTTGGCCACGAGGCCGGCGATCGGGTGTTGCAGGAGGCGGCGGCGCTGTTCCGCCGCTGTGCCCGCGTCGAGGAGGCAGTGTTCCGTCTCGGCGGCGAGGAATTCGTGATGGTGCTCGCCACCGAAGATCCGGAAGAGGCGCTGCGCGCCGCCGAGCGCATCCGCAACGAGATGCAGGCGCTGCGGGTATCCCGGCGCGGGCAGATCCTGCCGGCGGTCACGGTGTCGATCGGTATCGCCTGCCTGCCCACCGACGCCAGCGAGGTCCAGGCGCTGCTCAATCTCGCCGACGAGGCTCTGTACGCCGCCAAGCACGCCGGCCGCAACCGCTCGCAGCGCTACGACCAGCTGAGCCGCTCGCCGCGGCAACCGCCGCAGGCGCAGTGCTCATGAGACGGGAGCCGCCCGCGGCGCTGTCCTGGCTGCCGCAGCTGGGCGAGCAGCGAAGCACCCTGCTGGTCAACAACCTGCTGACGGTCGCACTGTGCTTCAGCTACGCCTGGGTACTGCGCCAGGTGCCTTCCGTCGAAGCCTTCGAGCCGGCCCTGTTCCTCTCCGTCGGCGCGATCATGCTGGGGCTGTCGCTGGCGCTGTGGCGCCACTGGATCGGCTACCTGCCGGCCGCTTCGCTATCGCTGGGCGCGGCGACACTATTGCTGGCCGAGCGGCTGCTGATGGTTCTCAACGGACCACTGCTCGATGACCCCGGGCAGAGCCTGTTCATGCCGGTGTTCTCGTATTACGTGCTGCTGTATGTCGCCATCCTGGTGCTGCTGCCGTATCCGAGTTCGGCCCTGGCCGGCGTCGCCGCCTGGCTGTTGATGGCGACGCTCACCACGGTGCAGACCATGCCGCAATGGCAGGCCGCCCAACCCCGGCCGATGCTGCTGGCGACCCTGGTCTACGTGTGGCTGGGGCATGGCACCCTGGTGTTGCTGATCTTCAGCGCGGCCTGGATGCAGAAGCGTCTCGCCGACCAGTTGGCCGCCACCGCCGCCGCCGAGCGCGAATCGCGGCAACTGGCGCAGCAGGCCGAGGGGCTGTGGGCGCGGCAGCGGCAGGTCTTGCAGTTTCATATCGAAAACACGCCGCTGGCGGTGATCGAGTGGAACGCCGATCTACGCCTCACCGCCTGGTCGGCGCGTGCCGAGCAGATCTTCGGCTGGTCGGCTGCCGAGGTGCTCGGCAAGAGTCCGTTCGACTGGCCGTTTGTGCACGAGGACGACGAGCCGGCGGTGCGTGCGCTCGGCCGGCGCATCCGCGAGGGCCGCGAGCAGCAGCTGATGATCGACTGCCGCAACTACCGCCGCGACGGTTCGGTGGCGCAATGCTGCTGGTACAACTCGATCCTGCGTGACGCCGAGGGCGAGGTGCTGTCGGTGTTTGCCCTGGTCGACGATGTCAGCGAGGAGCAGAGCGCGACCCAGAACCTGCGTCGCAACGAGGCGCTGTTGCGCGGTCTGTTCGACCAGGCCGGCGTCGGCATCGCCCTGCTCGATGAGCAGGGTCGCTGGCTGTCGGTCAACCAGCGTCTTTGCGAACTCACCGGCTACAGCGAGGCGGAGTTGCGCGCGCTGGACATGGAGTCGCTCACGCATCCTGCCGACCCCGGCCATGACCAGCTGCTGGCGCGACGCATGCTCACCGGCGAATTGCCTGGCTATCGCTGCGAGAAGCGCTACCGGCGCAAGGACGGCAGCGATGCCTGGATGGTGCTCAACGCCCGTCGCATCGAGGCCCAGGAAGGCGCGCCCGCCCACTACGTGAAGGTGCTGGAGGACATCAGCGACCTCAAGGCCAGCCAGGCGCGTGTGCAGGCGCTCAACGCCAGCCTGGAAAACCGAGTCAACCAGCGCACCAACCAGCTGCACGAGGCGATCAACGACGCCGAGCGGCGCGGCCGCGATCTGCGCCGCATCGCCGAGATGACCGGCCTTTTGGGTGGCGCCCGCGACATGCAGGAGGCAATGAAGATCGTCGCCCATACCGGCCGCCGCCTGTTCCCGGAGGCCGAGGCGGCGCTGTACCTGGTTGGCGACAGTCCCGACCGCTTCGTGTTGCAGGAATACTGGGGCAGCGCCGAACCGCCGGTGGTGGGCTTCGCGCCCGCCGATTGCTGGGCGGTGCGGCGCGGCCGCGAGCACCGCATCGAGGACTGCCTGGACGAGCTGCGGTGCAGTCACAACGAACATGTCGGCAACGAGCGGCCGCAGACCTGCCTGCCGCTGGTGGCGCTGGGCGAAACCGTTGGCGTGCTGTCCCTGACCTGGAGCTATCGCCCCGATGGCTGGGCGCCGGAGCCGGTGCTGCTGCACAGCCTGGCCGAGCAGGTGGGCTTGGCGATCGGCAATGTCCGCCTGCGCGAGGAGCTGCGCCGGCAGTCGGTGCACGATCCGGTCACCGGACTGGGCAACCGCCAGCAGCTGGAGCAGCACCTACGCCGCCGCGCGGCCGAGCAGGCGCGCGGGGGCCGCGGCTTCTGCCTGCTGCGTCTGGACATCGACGACTACGGCAGCCTGTTGGAGCGCTTTGGTCTGGACGCCGCCGATGGCCTGCTGCGCGAGATCGCCGATCTGCTGCAACAGGCGATCCGCACCGAGGAGCCCTTGTTCCGCCACGGCCCCGGCGAATTCGCGATGGTGCTGGTGGGTGATGAACCCGAGCAGGCGTTGCACGCGGCCGAGCGCATGCAGGCGCAGTTGCAGGGCCTGCTGTTTTCACCGCGAGGGCAGCCGCTGCCGCCGGTGCAACTGTCGGTGGGCCTGGCACTGTACCCGCGCGACGCCGAATCGCCGCCGCAGCTCCTGGAACAGGCCGCGCAGGCGCTGGAGCAGCAGCGCCGGCAGCGCCGCTTGGGGCACTCGACCCCGGCGGTACTGGGTGGCGGCCGCTAGGCTTCCTCCGCTACGCCGTCTTGTCGGCCCTGTCCTGTGCCAGCGCCTCCGGGGACCAGACCTCGACTCGATTGCGACCGCCAGCCTTGGCCGCGTACATCGCCCGGTCGGCGCGGTCGATGCACTCTTCGACGGTGGCCGAGGCATCCAGCAGGCTGACGCCAAACGAGGCGGTGACATAGGGCGGACGGGTGGCGGCTGCGGGCGAGTCCACCAGCTCGGCGATCGCCGCCCGCAGCCGCTCCGCCATCGCGGTCGCCGCTGGTAGATCGCTGCCGGGCAGGAGGATCAGAAACTCCTCGCCGCCGTAGCGATAGACGCGGTCATAGGGCCGCAGCCCGGCCTGGACGCATTGCACGGTGGCTGCCAGCACCGCGTCGCCGGCCAGGTGGCCGTAGTTGTCGTTGACCTGCTTGAAGTGGTCGAGGTCGAATATCACCAGCGCACAGCTCTGAACTTTGCGGCGCACCAGGGCTTGCTGCTCGCGCAGGTCGGAAAGCAGGCTGACGCGGTTGCGGGCGCCGGTCAGCACATCGCGGTTCTGCAGGGTTTCGGAGAGCTCGCGGCGCAGCGACTGAATCTCCAGGCGCACCCGGTCCAGGGCGTTGGCGAACTGGTCGAACTCGGTCGCCGAGACTGGCAGGCCATCACCGCCGCGTTGCAGCATCCCGGCCGCCAGCCGATGCATCTGTTCATGGGTCTGGCCTAGCGCCAGGAAAGTGGGGTGCTGGCGCAGTGGATCGGCCTCGCTGCTGTCGGCCCATTGGCCAAAGCGGCAGCGATGGTGGGCGTCCGGGCGCAGATCGGCGGCGTCGGCGGGCAGCCTGGCGACCAGGCCGCGCAGCAGCCCCTTGGTCCATTGCTCGTGGTTGTACAGCGCCTGGTCGAGCTGACCGAGCATGGCCTGCAATTGCGTAGGGGGCAGGGCGGTCATCTGGCGGCATCTCAGAGCGGACTTATTTTCAGTTTGCGTCCCTGCCGGCCAGGTGCAATGACCTGCATCAACCGACACGGCGCTGGCTCCCGGAGCAGGAAAGCCAAGCTCGCACGCGGCTTGCAATAGGGCAGACGGAATTCCGTCACCCGCCCTGACATGCCCTTCGCCAAGAACCCGTTGCTGAGCCGCGCCGCCACCGGCCTCAAGGCCATACCGCGCGATGGACTGGCGGCACCGCTGTTCCTGCTCGCCATCCTGGCGATGATGGTGGTGCCGCTGGCGACACCGGTGCTGGACCTGCTGTTCACCTTCAACATCGCGCTGTCGCTGGTGATCCTGTTGGCGGTGATCTACGTGCTGCGGCCGCTGGAGTTCAGCGCCTTTCCCACCGTACTGCTGCTCGCCACCCTGCTGCGGCTGGCGCTCAATGTCGCCAGCTCGCGGGTGGTGCTGATGCACGGCCACGAGGGCGCGCACGCGGCCGGCCGGGTGATCGAGGCCTTCGGCCATTTCGTCATCGGCGGCAATTACGCGGTCGGCTTCATCGTCTTCATGATCCTCACCATCATCAACTTCATGGTGGTGACCAAGGGCGCCGAGCGGGTTTCGGAAGTCAGCGCCCGCTTCGTGCTGGACGCCATGCCCGGCCGGCAGATGGCGATCGACGCCGATCTCAACGCCGGCCTCCTGACCCGCGAGGACGCCCGCGCCCGCCGCGAGGAGATCCGTGAGGAAGCCGACTTCTACGGCTCCATGGACGGTGCCTCGAAGTTCATCCGTGGCGATGCCGTCGCCGGCATCTTGATTTTGTTCATCAACATCCTCGGCGGCCTGCTGATCGGCGTCGCCCAGCACGGCTTGCCGTTCGGCGAGGCGCTGAAGAACTACACCCTGCTGACCATCGGCGACGGCCTGGTGGCGCAGGTGCCCTCGCTGCTCACCAGTGTGGCGGTGGCGATGCTGGTGACCCGCATGTCGCGCTCCAGCGACATGGCCCAGCAGGTGTTCAGCCAGGTGTTCCGGCAGCCGCGGGTGCTGGCAGTGGCGGCAGCGGTGCTGGCGCTGATCGGGGTGATTCCCGGCATGCCCAATCTGGTGTTCCTGATCCTCGCGCTGGGTTGCGGCGCCGGCGCCTATTTGATCGCCAAGGCGCGCGCCAAGCCGGCCGCGCAGACCGCGCCCAGCGCCGCGCCGCCGCCGGCCGAGCTGAGCTGGGACGATGTGCGGCCGGAAGATCCGCTCGGCCTGGAGGTCGGCTACCGGCTGATCCCCTTGGTCGACACCAAGCAGGGCGGCGAGCTGATGGCGCGCATCAAGGGCGTGCGCAAGAAGCTCACCCAGGAGCTGGGTTTCCTGATCCAGCCGGTGCACATCCGCGACAACCTCGAGCTGATGCCCAATGCCTACCGGCTGCTGATGTCCGGCGTGCCGGTGGGGCAGGGACAGGTGTACCCCGACCGCGAGATGGCGCTCAATCCCGGCCGCGTCTACGGCGAGTTGGACGGCATCCGCGCCCACGATCCAGCCTTCGGCATGGAGGCGGTGTGGATCGAGCCCGGCGCCCGCGCCCACGCCCAGACCCTGGGCTACACCGTGGTCGATGCCGGCACGGTGATCGCCACCCATCTCTCGCAGGTGGTACGCGAGCACGCGCCGGAGCTGCTCGGCTTCGACGAGGCTCAGCAGCTGCTCGGCGCGCTGGCCAAGGCCGCGCCCAAGCTGGTCGAGGATCTGGTGCCCAAGACGCTGTCGCTGGGCGCCTTCACCAAGGTTTTGCAGGCTCTGCTCGCCGAGCAGGTGCCGCTGCGCAACTTGAAGGCCATCGCCGAAGTTCTGGCGGACGCCGGTGCGCGCAGCCAGGATCCCGTCACCTTGGCCAGCGCCGTGCGCGTGGCGCTGGGGCGCCAGATCGTGCAGGAAATCCAGGACGCTTCCGGGGTCGCCGCCAATACCGAATTGCCGGTGCTGACCCTGGCTCCGGCCCTGGAACGCGTGTTGCAGGACTCCCTCAGCCAAGGAGCCGCCGTGCTCGAACCCGGACTCGCAGAGCGCATGCATACCAGTCTCGCCAATGCCGTCAGCAAACAGCAGGACGCCGGCGAACCGGCGGTGCTGCTGGTGCCGGGGCCACTGCGCCCGATGCTGGCCCGCTTCACCCGCCAGACCGTGCCCGGCCTGCGGGTGCTGGCCTTCAACGAAGTTCCCGAAACCCAGAAGCTGCGTCTGGTCTCCGCCGTGAGTCCGTAAGCCATGAAAATTAAGCGTTTCCAGGCGCGCAACATGCGCGAAGCCATGAACCGGGTCCGCGAGGAGTTGTCCGGCGACGCGGTCATCCTCGAAAGCCGTCGGCTCGCCGATGGTGTCGAGGTGGTCGCCGCCGTCGACTACGACGAGACCCCGGCGCAGCAGACCCTGCGCGCGGTGCAGGCCGCCGAGCCGCCGCCGCCCGCGGCGCCGCGTCCGCAGTACACGCCGGCACCGTCGCCATCGCCCTGGTCGGCCCGCTCCGGCGACAGCGAGCTGGCATCCCTGCGTCGTGAGATCGCCGAGGTGAAGAGCCTGATGCAGAGCCAGCTGGCCGGGCTGTCCTGGTCGCGGGAGAAAATGCAGCAGCCGCAGCGCGCCGGCTTGTTCCGCGCGCTGCTCGGCCTGGGTCTGGAGCCGGCGCTGGCGCGCGAACTGAGCGGCGAAGTCAGCGCCGAGCAGGACGCCGACCAGGCCAAGCGCAGTGTGCTCAGCGGCCTGGCGCGCAAGCTGCCGGTGCTGCCGCGCGAGCCCCTGATCGATACCGCCGGCGGCCAGCAGGTACTGGCCCTGGTCGGCCCCACCGGGGTCGGCAAGACCACCACCATCGCCAAGCTCGCCGCCCGCTACGCCGAGCGTCACGGCAGCCGCGACATCGCCCTGGTCTCCACCGACCACTACCGCATCGGCGCCCAGGAGCAGCTGTTCCACTACGGCCGCCTGCTCGGCGTGCCGGTGCAGACCGCCCGCGATGCCGGCGAGCTCGAGGCCCTGCTGGGTCGGCTCGCCGACCGCCGGCTGATCCTGATCGACACCGCCGGCATGGGTCCGCGCGACCGCCTGCTGTCCAACCAGCTGTCGCTGCTGCGGCCGCTGGCCGGCAGGCTTTCCACTTACCTGGTGATGCCGGGCGGCGCCTCGGCCGGCGACTGCGATCACATCGTCGCCCAGTTCCGCGCCACGCCGCTGGCCGGCTGCATCCTCACCAAACTCGACGAGGCGACGCGCATCGGCGCGGCCTTGTCGGCGGCGGTACGCCATCAGCTGGCGCTGGCCTGGGTCTGCGACGGCCAGCGGGTGCCGGAAGATCTCTGCGCGGTGCGCGCCGAAGACTTGGTGCGCCGCGCCTGCGAACTGGCCCGTCTGCTGCCGCAGGCGCGCGACGAGGAGGTCCTCGCTGACGACTACGCGGTCGCCCAGTCCGGCCGCCAGGCCCAGCACGGAGGTGCCAGCCATGTGGCCGTCTGAGCCGGCTCGTCCGCCCGAGGACCAGGCTGCCGGCCTGCGTCTGGTCGGCTACCCGGGCAGCGGCCCGCGGCCGCCGCCGAAGGTGATCGCGGTCGCCAGCGGCAAGGGCGGGGTGGGCAAGACCACGGTCTCGGTCAACCTCGCTACCGCCATCGCCCAGACCGGGCGCAAGACCCTGCTGCTCGACGGCGACATGGGTCTGGCCAATGTCGACGTGCTGCTCGGGCTGACCCCGGCCTGGAACCTCTCGCATGTGCTGGAAGGCCGCTGCTCGCTGGAAGACACCCTCCTCGAAGGCCCGGCCGGCCTGATGGTGGTGCCGGCCGCCTCCGGCAAGAAGAACATGGCCGAGCTCTCGCCGGCCGAGAACGCCGGCATCGTCCGCGCGTTTTCCGAACTCAAGCGTGACATCGACGTGCTGATCGTCGATACCGCCGCCGGCATCGCCGACTCGGTGACCACGCTCTCGGCCGCCTCGCAGGAGGTGGTGGTGGTGGTCACCAACGATCCGGCCTCGATCACCGACGCCTACGCGCTGATCAAGGTGCTGTCGCGCGACCACGGTGTGAACCGCATCCAGGTGCTCGCCAACCAGGTCGCCAATCTCGGCGAGGCGCGCGAGATCTACGCCGGCCTGGAGCGGGTGTCGGAGCGCTTCCTCGACGTCACGCTCGCCTTTGTCGGCGCGGTGCCCTACGACGACTGGCTGAAGACCGCGGTGCGTCGGCAGAAGCCGGTGGTGGAGCTGTATCCGGGTTCGCCTTCGGCGCTGGCCTTCCAGGCCATCGCCCGCCGTGTCGAGGCCTGGGTGCCGCCGACCGCCGCCCGCGGCCATCTGGAGTTCTTTGTCGAGCGCCTGCTGCAACAGCCGCAGGGAGTCGCAGCGTGAACCGCGCCGGTCTACAGCGGGGTGAGCCATGAGCGTGATGCCGAAGTTTGCCTTGCCGGCCGTCGATGAGCGCGCGCTGGTGCAGAAGCATGCCGAACTGGTGCGGCGTATCGCCCACCATCTGGCGGCGCGCCTGCCGGCCAGCGTCGAGATCGACGATCTGATCCAGGCCGGGATGATCGGCCTGCTCGACGCCGCCCGTCATTACGACGGCTCGGCCGGTGCCAGCTTCGAGACTTATGCCGGCATCCGCATCCGTGGCGCCATGGTTGACGAGCTGCGCTCCGGCGACTGGGCGCCGCGCTCGGTGCACCGCAAGGTGCGCGAGGCCAGCGAGGCGATGCGTGCGCTGGAGCAGAAGCTCGGCCACGCCGCCCGCGAGACCGACATCGCCGAGACCCTGGGCGTGAGCCTGGACGACTACCGCCAGACCATGGCCGACGCCGTGCAGTGCCAGATGTTGTCGCTCGACACGCCGCGCGATAGCGATGACGACGAGGCCTGGCAGATCGAAGACCAGAACAGCCTCTCGCCGGCCGAGCAGTTGCAGAGCCGCGAATTCAAGCAGGCGCTGGCCGAGGCCATCGCCAAGTTGCCGGAAAAAGAGCAGCTGGTGCTCTCGCTCTACTACCGCGACGAGCTGAACCTGCGCGAGATCGGCGAGGTGCTGAACATCACCGAGTCGCGGGTTTGTCAGATTCACGGCCAGGCGCTGGTGCGCGTGCGCGGCCATCTGGCGGAATGGGTTTCGCCAGCCAGCAGCCGGCGCAAGCCCGCGGCGCGCGCCACCAAGCCCAAGCCGGCCAGCGCCGACGTTACTCCCACCACCATCCCCCAAGACCAGAGCGCTCAGACGCTGGAGATACACGCATGAACAAGAACCTCAAAATCCTGGTGGTCGACGATTTCTCGACCATGCGCCGCATCGTCAAGAACCTGCTCAACGAGCTGGGCTACTCCGACATCACCGAGGCCGACGACGGCAAGACCGCGCTGCCGCTGCTGCAGGCCGGGCAGTTCGACTTCGTGATCACCGACTGGAACATGCCCGGCATGCCCGGCATCGAACTGCTCCGCCACATCCGCGCCGACGAGCGCCTGAAGGGCATCCCGGTGCTGATGGTCACCGCCGAGGCGCAGCGCGAGCAGATCATCGAGGCCGCCAAGGCCGGCGTCAGCGGCTACATCGTCAAGCCCTTCACTGGCGTCACCCTGAAGGAAAAGCTGGACAAGATTTTCGAGCGCTACGCGCAAGCGGCGTAAACAGGAGCGGGCAATGGACGATGGCAAGAGCTCCGGGCTCGCCCCGGAGGCCGAGCAGGCCGCGCGCAACGAGTTGCTGGGCCGGCTGCGCGACATGACCCAGGCCCTGGAACAGGGCGACGATCTGCTGTTCGCCGAGCGGCTGCAGGATCTGCTGCGCCGCCGCGAGGACAGCTTCTTTCTGCGCATCGCCCAGCTCACCCAGGATCTGCGCGCCGCCTTCACCGCGCTGGAGAGCGATTCACGCTGGAACGCGCTGGCCAGCGAGCTGCCGGACGCCGGTGCCCGTCTCGACCATGTGCTGCAACTCACCGAGAAGGCGGCGCACCGCACGCTGGATCTGGTCGAGGAAAGCCAGGCCGAGCTGGCGGCGCTGGGCGCCACCGCCCAGAACCTCTCCAGCAGCCGCGCCCGCCTGCACATGGCCGCCGGCAGCTCGCCGGCGCTGGCGCAGTTGGCGAACGATCTGGAGGGCATCGAGTGCGCGCTGATCGCCACCCAGGGTCAGCTGCGCCACCGGCTTTCGGAGCTGGCGATGGCGCAGGAATACCAGGATCTGAGCGGTCAGCTGCTGAAGCGGGTGACCGGTGTGATTCGCGAGGTCGAGCGGGAGCTGATGAAGCTGCTCAGCCAGCGCAGTGGCACTCAAGAGCGCGTCGCCAGCGCCGATACAGGCTTGCAGGGTCCGGCGGTGCCGGGCCTGGAAAAAGCCGGCGCGGTCAGTGGTCAGGACGACGCCGACGCCCTCTTGGCCATGTTCATGTAAGCACCATCACAAGGAATATCCCCAGCCATGTCCGCCGTCCAAGAAGACATTCGCGACGACTTTCTGGCCGAGGCCGGGGAGCTGGTGGCGACGCTCGGCGAGCAGCTGGTGGAGCTGGAGCGGCGCCCGAACGACCCGGAGCTGCTCAACGCCATCTTTCGCGGCTTTCACACCGTCAAGGGCGGTGCCGGCTTCCTGCAACTGGGCATGCTCGCCGAGCTCTGCCACCGTGCCGAGGAAGTGTTTGGCGCCCTGCGCGCCGGCAAGCGCGAGGTCGATGCGCGCCTGATGGACGTCAGCCTGGCGGCACTCGACCAGGTGCAGCACATGCTCGACTGCGTGCGCGGGCACCAGACTCCCGCCGCCGCACCCGCGGCGCTGCTCAAGGATCTTGAAGAACTGCTGGGCGCGCCCGCGGCGGCGACCATCAGTGACGACGAGTTCGAGGCCCTGCTCGACCAGTTGCACGGCAGCGGCCAGCCGCCGACCGCGGCGGTGGAACTGCCGCCGGTGCCACCGCCACCGCCCGCGACGGAGGCGGTGAGCCTGCCTGCGCGCCGCGCCGGCGACAGCGACGGCAGCATCCGCGTCGATACCCAGCGTCTCGATGGCCTGATGAATCTGGTCGGCGAGTTGGTCTTGGTGCGCAACCGACTCAAGACCCTGCACCCGCAGGGCAGCCTGCCGGCCGAGAGCGAGCGCAGCCTGCGCGAGCTCGACGCGCTCACCCGCCGCCTGCAGGGCTCGGTGTTGAACCTGCGCCTGCAGCCGGTGAAGAAACTGTTCTCCCGCTTTCCCAAGCTGGTGCGCGACATCGCTCGCGGCCTTGGCAAGGAAATCGAGTTGGTGCTGGAAGGCGAGGACACCGATCTCGACAAGAATCTGGTCGAGGCCCTGGCCGACCCCTTGCTGCACATGGTCCGCAATGCCTGCGACCACGGCATCGAGACGCCGGAGCGGCGGCTGGCCGCCGGCAAGCCGGCCGCCGGCCGTTTGCGTCTGGCCGCCAGCCATACCGGTGACCGGGTGCTGATCACGGTGAGCGACGACGGCGCCGGCATCGACCCCGAGCGCCTGCGCCGCAAGGCGGTAGAAAAAGGCCTGATCAGTGCCGAGGCTGCCGCCCGTCTCGACGCGCAATCGGCGCTGGAGCTGATCCTGCTGCCCGGCTTTTCCACCAAGGACGAGGTCTCCGATCTCTCCGGTCGTGGCGTCGGCATGGACGTGGTGAAGAGCCGCATCGTCAGCCTGCACGGCAGCGTCGCCATCGAGTCGGTGGTGGGCGAGGGCACCAGTCTGCGGCTGAGCCTGCCGCTGACCCTGGCGATCGCGCCGGTGATGATGACTACGGTGGGCTCGCGCCTGTACGCGATCCCGCTCGACAAGGTGCTGGAGGTGGCGGCGCTGCGGCCCGAGGCCCTGGTCGAAGACGTCGGCGGCCTGCGCTGGCAACACCGCGAGCAGGAGATGCCCTTGATCGATCTGTCGCGCTGGCTGGATGCCGAGGAAGCCGCCGCCGAAGCCGAGCGCCACGTCGCGGTGGTGCAGGTCGGCGAGCGCCGCGCGGCGCTGCTGGTGCATCGCCTGCGCGGTCGCGAGGAGGCGGTGGTGAAGCCCCTGGGCGCCTTGCTCAAGGGGCTGGCCGGATTCTCCGGCGCCACCGTCACCGGCGAGGGCCGCGTCGCCCTGGTGCTGGATGTCGACAGCCTGGTGCAGGCGCATGAAACCGGCAGCGAACTGGGAGCGCGCGCATGGACCTGATGTCGATCATCGGTGTGGTGCTGGCGATCGGTGCGCTGGTCGGCGGCTCGGTGCTCAAGGGCGCCGGCATCCAGGCGCTGTGGGGGCCGGCGGCCTTCGTGATCGTGATACTCGGCACCATCGCCGCGATCCTGGTGCAGACGCCCGGGCCGACGGTGAAGCACGCGCTGAAGATGGCGAAGTGGATCTTCAAGCCGCCGGCGCAGGATGGCCGGGCACTGATCAACCGCATCGTCGAGTGGAGCGATCTGTCGCGCAAGCAGGGCCTGCTGGCGTTGGAGAGCAGCGTCGAGGGCGAGTCCGATCCCTTCCTCAAGAAGGGCTTGCAGCTCCTGGTCGACGGCGCCGAGCCCGACACCATCCGCACCATCCTGGAAGTCGAGGTCGAGGCTAAGGAGCATTTCGACACCCAGGGCGCGAAGTTCTTCGAGGGCATGGGCATCTACTCGCCGACGCTGGGCATCATCGGCGCGGTTCTGGGGTTGATCGCGGTGATGAAGAACCTGGCTGATCCGTCCAAGCTCGGGCATGGCATCGCCGCCGCCTTCACCGCCACCATCTACGGCATCGCCGCCGCCAACCTGTTCTTCCTGCCGATGGCGGCCAAGCTCAAGGCGGCGATTGCCGCGCAGACGGCGATGCGCAATCTGGTGATCGAGGGGCTGATCTCGATTGCGCAGGGGGAGAACCCGCGCAATATCGAGGCGAAGCTCTCGGGGTATTTGCATTGAGCGGTTTCTTGACAGGCATGTTTGGACCCTCGCCAACTTGGGTGCAGTTCGCGCGTTCGCGCTCTGCGGGCTGCGCAGGGCCTGATAGCTTTTTTTCGCCTCTTGGCGACTCACTTTTCTTTGCTCCTGCAAAGAAAAGTAAGCAAAAGAAAGCAGGCCCCTGCGTCGCGCCCCTGCGGGGTGCCCTGCGATGCTCGTGGCCGGGGGGACGCGCCCGAACTCGGCGCCCTATAGGCGCCTCGGACATGCGGGCGCTTCCATACCCCCCGACCACTGCGCTTCTCGGCGCTTACGAAGGGGAGGGCAAGTCAACAGCACTCAGGCTCGTCGGCTGCGCCGACATCGCGCGAGCGAAGCAAGCGCCTGCGGTTGCTTTTGACGTTGCGGTGGCGGCGGACGTAGGCCGCCGTGCTGTGGACGTTCCCGTCCCCTTCGTGGCGCCGAGAAGCGGAGGACCAAAGGGGGATAACAGCGAGCGCCTGTCTGAGGCGCCTATAGGGCGCCGAGTTCGCGAGCGGCCCCTTTGGGCCGAGCATCGCAGGTTTACCCCCGCAGGGGGCGCTACGCAGGGGGGTGCTTTCTTTTGCTTACTTTTCTTTGCACAAGCAAAGAAAAGTGAGTCGCCAAGAGGCGAAAAGAAACTCTCAAACCCTGCAAAGCCAGCAGAGCGCGAACGCGCGAACCACGAGCAGGCAGCAGCCAGAGCAACACATGGCTAGAAAGCACAAACACGAAGAGCACCTCAACGCCGAAGCCTGGGCCATTCCCTACGGCGATCTGGTCACCCTGCTGCTCGCGCTGTTCGTAGTGATGTACGCCATGTCCTCGGTCAACGAAGGCAAGTACCGGGTGTTGTCGGAATCGCTGAACGAGGCCTTCCACGGCACGCCAAGGGTTTCGCGGCCGATCCAGGTCGGCGAGCAGAGCGCGCACGGCATCGGTGGCGCGCCGGCGCCATCGCCTTCTCGGCCACGCCGTGAACAGGGTGGCACCGGCATGCCGGACAGCCTGCACGGGCTCGGCGCGGTGCTGCCCTCGGCCGGCGTGCCGCCGCCGCTGAAGGAGCGCGCCGCCGCGGCCGCCGATGCCGGCGAGCGCGACGCCCTGCGCCGCATCGCCCGCGAGGTGGAAGCGGCCCTCGGCGATCTGATCCGCAAGGACATCGTCATCGTCCGGCGCAAGGACAACCGCCTGGAAATCGAGATCAAGACCGACATCCTGTTCGCCTCCGGCGTCGCCGCCATCGCCGAACCGGCGCGGCCGGTGCTGGTCAAGCTGGGCGGCATCCTTGCGCAGTTTCCCAACCGCCTGCGGGTCGAGGGCCATACCGACGACATGCCGATCGCCACCGCGACCTTCCCCAGCAACTGGGAACTCTCGGCGGCGCGCGCCACCAGCGTCGTGCACGTGCTGATCGGCGCCGGCCTGCATCCGGAGCGACTGTCGGTGGCCGGCTATGGCGAGTTCCAGCCGGTGGTCGCCAACGACTCGGTCGCCAACCGCAATCGCAACCGCCGCGTGGTGCTGGTGGTGCTGGCCAGCGAGGACGGCGGCGATCCACTCGCCGCCGCCGAGCCGGCCACGGACGAGGCCGCGACGCCGGCCACCGCCACTGTTACGCCGACCACCACCGTCGGCGAACCCGCCGCGCCAGCGACGGCCGCCAGCGGTCTGGGCGATCACGCCGCGGCCGCGCCATGACGCTGGCCAAGCCGCCGACGCCGATGCCTATCCCTCTGCCCTTGCCGGGCCCGGAACTGCTGGCCGCGCAGCTGATCGCCGCCGAGATCGCGGCGGAGCCACCGGAGCTGCGTCGCTGGGTTTCGTTCTGGCTGGGCGAGGTTCGCTATGCGCTGGAGATCCAGCAGTTGCGCGAGGTGCTGGCACAGGCGCATCCGGTGCCGGTGCCGGGCGCGCCGCCAGCGGTGCTGGGTGTGATCAATCTGCGTGGCGAGATTGTCACCCTGCTCGATCTCGGCCTCTGGCTGGGGCAAGCCCCGGCGCTTGCCGACGGGCCGGTGCTGGTGCTCGAGCAGCAGGGCTTGAGTCTGGGCCTGCGCGTCGATGCCATGGCGGCGCTGCTCAAGCGCATGCCCGACGAGGTTCTGGCGCCGGAACCAATCCACCCGCCAGCGCTGCAAGCCCTGGTCTGCGGCCGCACCGCCGATGCCGGCGGAATGCTGACGCTGCTCGACGCCAGCCCCTTGCTGGCCGCGCAGCTGCCTGCCGCTCAGGCCGGCTGAATCAGCCGTTCATCGCTGCCGGCCCAGGCACCGGGCGCTCACTCTCAAGCGGGTACAGGGCTTGCCGATAGGGATGCAACTGCGGTCGGTGGCGTCAAGACGCCGACGCGGCAATCGACTAGACCCTATGCGGAGTACTCAAGAACATGGCCGCCAAACGTTCCGCCGTCGCAAGACCCCCCGCCCGCAGCGCTGCCGCGCCGGACCCGGTGGCGCGCATTTCCCTGGGCGCCGAGTTGGGTATCGAAGAGGCCAGTGCCCTGCACCGGCAGCTGCTCGGCGCGGTGGACGAACCGCGGCCGGTGGAGCTGCAGGCGCGCGAGGTGCGTGCCGTGCATACCGCGGCGATGGAGCTGTTCTGCCTGTTCTGCCGTGACCGCCGCGCCGCTGGCCGCGAGACCCGCTGGGAGGAGCCCTCGGAAACCCTGCGTAGCGCCGCCGCTCTGCTGGGCATGAACAGCCTGCTGGGCCTGCTGGCCCTGAATCAGGAAAATCCGGTGGAGGTGGCGGCATGAGCCTGCGCATCCTCGCCGTCGACGACTCCGCCTCGATGCGGCAGATGGTCACCTTCACCCTGCAATCCGCCGGCTTTGAGGTCACCGAGGCCGAGGACGGCCAGGTGGCGCTGAACCTGGCGCAGAAGGAAAAATTCAAGTTGGTGCTGGCCGACGTCAACATGCCCAACATGGACGGCCTCACCCTGGTCAAGAACCTGCGGACGCTGCCGGACTACAAGTTCACGCCGCTGCTGATGCTGACCACCGAGTCGACGCCGGAGAAGAAGGCCGAGGGTAAGGCCGCCGGCGCCACCGGCTGGCTGGTCAAGCCCTTCAACCCCGAGCAGCTGATCGCCACCATCCGCAAGGTGCTGGGGTGAGCGGCCATGCTTTGCGGGCACTGCCCGCAATGGCCGCGAACGCCCGGCCAGGGATGGCGGGGGTGAGTTCCGCCGCTGATCCCATGCGCAAGGCCGCGATGGCGGTGCGCGCCTACGAGCGGCAGGTCATCGCCGAAAGCCGTGTTGGTTCCCTCCCCCGCGAGCGGGGGAGGGCTAGGGTGGGGGCGGTTTCCACCCAGGCGCCACTCGCGCACGCCCCCCTCCCGGCCTCCCCCCGCAAGCAGGGGGAGGAGCAAATGCAGAGGCGCAGAGCGAAGCCATGAGCCTGGACCTCTCCCGCTTCCACCAGACCTTCTTCGAGGAAAGCTTCGAAGGTCTGGACACTATGGAGTCGGCGCTGCTGCGCCTGGATCCGGCCAGCGTCGAGGCCGAGACCATCAACACCATCTTCCGTGCCGCGCACTCGATCAAGGGCGGCGGCGGCACGTTTGGCTTCACCGCGGTCTCCGCCTTCACCCACCTGCTGGAAACCCTGCTCGACCAGATGCGCAGTGGCAGCCGGCCGGTGACCGGCGAGTTGGTGAACTTGCTGCTGAGCTCGGTGGACGCGGTGCGCGAGCTGCTCAATGCCGCCCGCGATGGCCGCCCCGCCAATCTGGAGCTGATCGCCAGTCATCAGGCGGCGCTGGAGCAGGCGCTGGCCAACAAGCCTTCGCCATCCGCCCCGGCCCCGGCCGAGGCGAACGCCGGCTCGACCAGTGCGCCGACCGCCACGCGTGGCTGGCGCATCCGCTTCGCACCACAACCAGGCCTGTTCCGTTCCGGCAATGATCCGCTGCGCATCCTGCGCGAGCTGGCCAGCCTCGGCAGCCTGAGCGCCGAGGCGCAGCTGCCGGAGGACTTGCACCTGGCCGAGACCCAGCCGGAAGACAGTCATGTCAGCTGGAATCTGGAGCTGCTCTCCTCCGCCAGCGAGGCAGCGGTGCGCGAGGCCTTCGCCTGGGTGGAAGACGAATGCGAACTGCAGATCGCACCGCTGCCGGTGGCGGTCGAGACGCGCCCGGCGCTGACCCTGATCCAGGGCGGCAAGGCCGCGGCCGCGAGCCCGACCGCGGCACCCGCTCCCAAGGCCCGCTCCGGCAATGATCGCCGCAGCGCCGGCGAGTCCACCGGCTCGATCCGCGTGCCCACCGACAAGATCGACGTGCTGATCAACCTGGTCGGCGAGCTGGTCATCACCCAGGCGATGCTGGCGCAGACCGGCGCCAACCTCGATCCGGTGGTCAACGAGCGCCTGCTCACCGCGCTGGCCCAGCTCGACCGCAATACCCGCGCCCTGCAGGAATCGGTGATGGGCATCCGCATGCTGCCGATGGACTTCGTATTCAGCCGCTTTCCGCGCCTGGTGCACGACCTCGCCGGCAAGCTCGGCAAGAAGGTGCGGCTGGAAACCGTCGGCGCCGATACCGAGCTGGACAAGAGCGTGATCGAGAAGATCGCCGATCCGCTCACGCATCTGGTGCGCAACGCGCTCGACCACGGCATCGAGACCAGCGCCGAGCGTCTGGCCGCCGGCAAGCCGGAAGAAGGTGTCATCAGCCTGCGCGCCAGCCATCGTGGCGGCAGCATCGTCATCGAGATCGTCGACGACGGCCGTGGCCTGAGCCGTGAGCGCATCCTCGCCAAGGCGCGCAGCCAGGGGCTGGAGGCGCCGGACAGCCTCAGCGACGCCGAGGTGCATCAGCTGATCTTCGCGCCGGGGTTTTCCACCGCCGAGGTGGTCACCGATGTCTCCGGCCGCGGTGTCGGCATGGATGTGGTGAAGAAGAACATCCTCGCCCTCAACGGCCAGGTCGATCTCGCCAGCCGGCCGGGGCAGGGCACCCAGGTCAGCATCCGCCTGCCGCTGACGCTGGCCATCCTCGACGGCATGAGCGTGGCGGTGGGCGAGGAAGTGTTCATCGTGCCGCTGGCGGCGGTGGTCGAGTCGCTACAGGCGCACCCCGAGGACGTGAAGACCATCGGCCACAGCGCGCGGGTGGTGCGGGTGCGCAACGAGATGGTGCCGCTGATGGCCCTGCACGAGCTGGTCGGCCTGCCGGCCGCGGCCGTGAACGACCGCAACCTCTGCATCCTGATCGAATCCGAGGGCCGCAAGCTGGCGCTCGGCGTCGATGACCTGCTCGGCCAGCAGCAGGTGGTGGTGAAGAACCTAGAGAGCAATTACCGCCGGGTTCCCAACATGTCCGGCGCCACCATCCTCGGCGACGGCCGGGTGGCGCTGATTCTTGACGCCGGCGAGCTGGTGCGCCGCTTGCAGCCGGCCGCGGCTGCCTAGTAGCTACGACCAGGAGCTCTTAAGAGCATGAATTCCCCCGTCTTCGACTCCCAACACAGCGCCGCCGGAAATCCGGTGGAAGCCGGTATCCGCGAATACCTCACCTTCACGCTCGGCGCCGAGGAATACGGTGTCGACATCCTCAAGGTCCAGGAGATCCGCGGCTACGACACCATCACCCGCATCCCCGATGCGCCGGACTTCATCAAGGGCGTCATCAACCTGCGCGGCACCATCGTGCCGGTGGTCGATATGCGGCTGAAGTTCAAGCTCGGCCGCGCCGACTACAACGAGTTCACGGTGATGATCATTTTGAACATCGCCCGCCGGGTGGTGGGCATGGTGGTCGATGGCGTCTCCGACGTCATGCAGTTGACGGCCGAACAGATCCGTCCGGCGCCGGAATTCGGCAGCGCCATCAACACCCGCTACATCACCGGTCTGGGCACGCTCGATAACCGCATGCTGATTCTGGTGGACATCGAGAAGCTGATGTCCGGCGCCGACATGGCGTTGATGGATGCGCATGCCCAGTCGCTGCAGTAAGGCCCCCGCCCATGCTTTCCGGAGACTCCCATGAAATCCGATTCCCTGATGACGCTGCTCGAGGTGCTGGTTGCCGGGCCGCTGCTGGCAGCCGCTGCCGCTCTGCTGGCCTTGCTGTTTGGCCTGGTCGTGCTGATCGGTCTAGACCTTTTAGGGGCAGGTGGTCGTGAGCGTCTGTCTGGCCTGCGATCACCTCAAGAATCTTTGAAACCCGGCGCGCACTCCGCCGCCATCAACTCATCCCATCACTAATTAGGGCCGAATCGCCATGAAATCCGCTACCGCCGTCCGGTCCAAGAAGACCGGCAAGTCCGTCACGAAATCCATGCCGGCAAAAGCGCCCAAGGCCGCCGGGCCTCGCCGCCCCGTCCCCGTCGCCAAGGCGCCGACGGCCGCCAGCCGGGCGCAGAACGAAGCTCTGGCACAGCTTGCCGCGATCCATCGCTCGCAGGCGATTCTCGAATTTGGCACGGATGGCATCATCCAGAACGCCAACGATAAGTTCCTCGCGCTGCACGGCTACACCCTGGATGAACTGCGCGGCCAGCACCATTCGATTCTGGTGGCCGCAGCGGATCGCGGCGGCGACGAGTATCGCGAGTACAGCGCGAATCTGGCGCGCGGCGAAAGCCAGGCCGGGCAATACCTGCGGGTGACCAAGGCCGGCACCGAGGTGGCCGTGCAGGCAGTCTGCACGCCGGTCCTCAATGCCGCCGGCGCCGTGCAGCGCTTTCTCGAGCTGTCAACGGACATCAGCAATGATTTCCGCAAGGCCGAGGAAATCCGCACGGAGCTGGAAGTGCGCACGCGCATCATGAACGAGACCAGCATCGTCTCGATGGCCGACAAGAAGGGCGACATCCTGTCGTTCAACCAGAAATACCTGGACATTTCCAAATACAGCCCGGAAGAACTGATCGGCAGCCCGCACAGCATCACCCGCCATCCGGACATGCCCAAGGAAACGTTCAAGAAGCTGTGGGCGACCATCGGGCGCGGCAATGTGTTCCGCGGCGTCATCAAGAACCGCGCCAAGGACGGCGAACCGTACTATGTGGATGCGGTCATCGCTCCGTTCATGGGCAAGAATGGCAAGCCGGAAAAATACCTGGGCGTGCGCTATGACATCACCAAGGCCGAGATCGAGCGCCAGAACATGCAGGGCATCGTTGATGCCCTCAACAAGTCGCAGGCGGTTATAGAATTCGACCTCAAGGGCAACATCACCACCGCCAATGATCTGTTCCTGACCGCGCTGGGTTACAGCCTGGCCGAGATCAAGGGCCAGCATCACGGCATGTTCGTGGACCCGGCTTACCGCAATTCCCCCGAATACCGGTCATTCTGGGAGAAGCTGGGCCGCGGCGAATACGACGCCGGACAGTACCGGCGCGTGCGCAAGGATGGCCAGGAGATCTGGATCCAGGCCAGCTACAACCCGATCTGCGACGAGATGGGTCGGCCGTTCAAGGTGGTGAAGTACGCCAGCGATATCACCGAAAAAGTGCGCGCCGAACAGGCTCTGCGCCAGGCCGTGGAACAGGCTCAGGTGGTCCTGACTGCGGCGACCCAGGGCGACCTGAGCCGGCGCGTGCCGATGGAGGGCAAAAGTGGCCAGATCGAGGCGCTGTGCTCGGCTATCAACACCATGCTCATCGGCGTCGAGGAATCCACCATCCGCGAGAAGAAGATCGCCGACGAGAATCTGCGCATCAAGAACGCCCTGGACAATGTCTCGGGCAATGTCATGATCGCCAACAACGAGCGCCAGATCGTCTACATGAACAATGCGGTCAGCGAGATGATGAACCGCAACGAGGCCGAGCTGCGCAAGACGCTGCCGAACTTCGAGGCGCGCAAGCTGATCAGCACCAGCATCGACGGCTTCCACAAGAACCCGGCACACCAGATGCAGCTGCTCTCCGGCCTACGTGGCACCCACCGCGCCGAGATCAAGATCAGCGGCCTGACCTTCGGCCTGGTCGCCAGCCCGATCATCAATCCACAGGGTGAACGCCTGGGCACGGTAGTCGAGTGGAAGGATCGTACCGCCGAAGTCGCCGTCGAGAACGAGGTGGGCGCCATCGTCGCCGCCGCCGCCAACGGCGACTTCAGCCGCCGGGTCAGCCTGGATGGCAAGGAGGGCTTCTTCAAGCTGCTCGCCGACAACATCAACCTGCTGCTGGAGGCCAGCGATGTCGGCCTCAACGAGGTGGCGCGGGTGCTGGGCGCCCTGGCGCAGGGTGATCTCACCCAGACCGTCAGCGGCGACTTCAAGGGCACCTTCGGCAAGCTCAAGGACGACGCCAACGCGACGGTCAGCCAGCTGACCCAGATCGTTGGCCAGATCAAGCTCGCCACCGAGACCATCAATACCGCCGCCAAGGAGATCGCCGCCGGCAACAGCGACCTCTCGGCGCGCACCGAATCGCAGGCTGCCTCGCTGGAGGAAACCGCCTCCAGCATGGAAGAGCTGACCTCGACGGTGAAGCAGAACGCCGAAAACGCCAAGCAGGCCAACCAGCTCGCCATCGGCGCCAGCAGCATCGCGGTGCAGGGCGGCAAGGTGGTCAGCGAAGTGGTCAGCACCATGTCGGCGATCAACGAGTCCAGCAAGAAGATCGTCGACATCATCAGCGTCATCGACGGCATCGCCTTCCAGACCAACATCCTGGCGCTCAACGCGGCGGTGGAAGCCGCCCGCGCCGGCGAACAGGGTCGCGGCTTCGCGGTGGTGGCCGCCGAGGTGCGCAGCCTGGCGCAGCGTAGCGCCGGCGCCGCCAAGGAGATCAAGGGGCTGATCGGTGACTCGGTGGAGAAGGTCGGCAATGGCTCCAAGCTGGTCGAGCAGGCCGGCAAGACCATGGACGAGATCGTCAGCAGCGTGAAGCGGGTGACCGACATCATGTCGGAGATCACCGCCGCCTCGCAGGAGCAGAGCCAGGGCATCGAGCAGGTCAACCAGACCATCACGCAGATGGACGAAGTCACCCAGCAGAACGCCGCCCTGGTCGAGGAGGCCACCGCCTCCGCCCGCTCGCTGGAAGAGCAGGCTGGTGGGTTGAGCCACTCGGTCAGCCAGTTCCGGCTCTCCGAGGCGCAGAACAACGAGCGCTACGCGATGGCGATGCCGCCGTCGCGGCCGGCGCCGGTGCGCATGGAGCGGCCGACCGCCGCCCGCGCCGCGCGCCCGGTGGCGCCCAGCCGCCCGGTCGTAAAGCCGATGGCGGTGGTGCCCAAGCGCAATGGCACCACCGGCAAGGCCGACGATCAGTGGAGCGAGTTCTAAGCCAAAGGCCAATGACCGGAGACCGGAGATGCGTCTGTTCGCCAGCCATAGCGACTCGCAGTGCTTCCTCCGGCTCCTCGCCAACTGGGGCCTGAGCCTGGCCGGGCTGCCGCTCGCCGTCGATGACGACGAGGAGCGCAGCCCGCTGCCGGCCCTGCCGCTCACCGTCACCAGCAGCAGTCCAACCGTCGAACTCAGATGAGCCAGGACCAGGAACAGCGGCAGTATCCCTACGCGCCGCGCGACTTCGAGCGGGTGCGACAGCTGATCCACGCCCGCGCCGGCATCGCGCTGGCCGACAGCAAGTCCGACATGGTCTACAGCCGCCTGGTGCGGCGACTGCGGGCCACCGACAGCGGCTCGTTCAAGGAGTATCTGGACAACCTCGAGAACGCCGGCAGCGCCGAGGAGTGGCAGGCCTTCACCAACGCGCTCACCACCAATCTCACCGCCTTCTTCCGCGAGGCGCATCACTTCGAATCGCTCGCGGGCTTGCTCAAGTCGCGCCCGCGTGGCGAACGCATCCTGCTCTGGTCGGCGGCAGCTTCCACCGGCGAGGAGCCGTACTCCATTGCCATGACCGCTGCCGAGGTGTTCGGCACGCTGACGCCGCCGGTGACCATCCTGGCTACCGACATCGACACCCAGGTTCTGGCCACCGGCGAGCGCGGCGTGTATCCGATGGAGCGCATCGAGAAGCTCTCCGCAGAACGCCAGCGCCGCTTCTTCAAGCGCGGAACCGGCAGCAACGCCGGCTACTGCAAGGTGGTGGACGAACTGCGCAACCTGATCCGCTTCCGGCAGCTCAATCTGCTCGACCCGGTGTGGCCGATGCAGGGGCCTTTCCAGGCGATCTTCTGCCGCAACGTGATGATCTACTTCGACAAGCCGACCCAGCTGGAGATCATCGGCAAGCTGGTGCCGCGGCTTGCCGCCGATGGCCTGCTCTACGCCGGTCATTCGGAGAGCTTCTTCCACGCCGCGCATCTGATCCGGCCGCTGGGCCGCACCATCTACACCACCACCTCGCCGGCGTCGAAACCGGCGCAGCGCCGACCGCTGGCCGCATGAGCGCGGCCGCCGCCATGGACGACTCCTGGGCCAGCTCCGGCGCCGCCGGCGACGGCTGGGCGAGCTTCGTCTATTTCGACCGCCAGTTTGAAAAGACTGGCGTCAAGCTGCTGCCCGGCGAGTTCTATGTATCGCGCGAGGACCTGGTGCTGACTACGGTGCTCGGCTCCTGCGTCTCGGCCTGTATTCGGGATCCGCGCCTGGGCATCGGCGGCATGAACCACTTCATGCTGCCCGACTCCGAGTTGGGCAGTGGCAATTCCGCCCGCTACGGCAGCTACGCGATGGAGGTGCTGGTCAACGAGCTGCTGAAAGCCGGTGCCCGCCGCTCGGGCCTGGAAGCCAAGGTGTTCGGCGGCGCGGCGGTGCTGAAGGGCTTCAACGACAGCCAGGTCGGCAGCCGCAATGCCCAGTTCGTGCTCGACTATCTGAAAGCCGAACACATCCCGGTGCTGGCCCAGGATCTCGGCGACACCTGCCCGCGCAAGATCTTCTTCTTCCCGGCCGACGGCCGGGTATTGGTGCGTCGACTCACCAGCAATCTCGCCAGCCGCGATCTGGCGCAGGAGACCGCCTACCGCTCGCGGCTGGTCGCCGCGCCGGTGTCCGGCGGCGTCGAGTTGTTCGACTAGGTGCCAAACGCCATGCCTATCAAGGTTTTGATCGTTGACGACTCCGCCCTGGTGCGCCAGCTGCTCACCGAGATGATCGGCGCCGACCCGGCATTCCAGGTCGTCGGTGCCGCCTCCGACCCCCTGGTCGCGCGCGAGAAGATCAAGCAGCTCAAACCCGATGTGCTGACGCTGGATGTCGAGATGCCGCGCATGGACGGCCTGACCTTCCTCGAAAATCTGATGCGCCTGCACCCGCTGCCGGTGCTGATGGTCAGCTCGCTCACCGAGCGCGGCGCCGATGTCACGCTGCAGGCCTTGGAGCTGGGCGCGATCGACTTCGTCACCAAGCCCAAGCTCGATGTCCAGGCCGGTCTGCTGGAGCAGTCCGAAGAGCTGCGCCGCAAGCTCCGCGAGGTGGCGCGTGCCCGGATTCCGGCGCGGATACCGCGACCGGCACCGGTCGTCGGCGCCGCCATGCCGACACCACGCCGGCTTTACGGCACCACCGAGAAGATCATCGCCATCGGCTCCTCCACCGGCGGCACCGAGGCGGCGCGGGCGGTGATCGAGCGGATGCCGGCCGATGCTCCGGCCATCGTCATCGCCCAGCACATACCGGCGGCGTTTTCGGCGCCGTTCGCGGCGCGCCTGGACCGCTGCGGCGCCATGCGCGCCTGCGAAGCCCAGGATGGCCAGCTGATCGTGCCCGGCCACGTCTATGTCGCCCCCGGCGGCTGGCATCTGCAGGTGGTGCGCAGCGGCGCCCGCTATGTCTGCAAGCTCAACGACGATCCGCCGGAATGCTTCCAGCGGCCGGCGGTGGACGTGCTGTTCCGCAGCGTTGCCCAGCATGTCGGTCCCAACGCGGTGGCGGCGGTGCTCACCGGCATGGGCGAAGACGGCGCCCGTGGCCTCTTGGCGCTACGCCAGGCTGGCGCCCGCACCCTGGTGCAGGACGAGGCCAGCAGCGTGGTCTGGGGCATGCCCGGCGCGGCGTTTCGCCTGGGTGCCGCCGAAGCGGTGCTGCCATTGACGGAGATCGCACAGGAATTGCTGAGGCTGTCCAGCGCGCCGGCCTCGGCGCGCCGTTCCTCGGAGCCGCGCTCAAGGACCGGCGAGCCGGGGTCGATAAGTCCAACCAATCACAGCCCATAGGCCTGCCATGTCCAGTCCAACCCTGAAAACCCTCCTGCTGCCGCTGGCCTTCACCGCCGCGCATGCGCTGGCGAGCTTGCTGGGCGCCTCCACGCCCCTGGTCTGGACCCTGCTGGCGGCGATGCTGCTGGCCTGGGGCCATGCCGCCTGGAGCCTGCAACGCCAGGAGCGCCGCAAGCTGGAGGCCCTGTTGCGCCAGAAGCCGCGCGACGAGGCCTGGCTGGCCGAGCAGCACCGTCTGCTGGCCGGCATCTGCGACTCGGCGCGCGAGGAGGCGCAGAGCGTGCTCGGCGAGGTCGACCGGGTGCGGGTGCTGATCCGCGACGCGGTCGGCCAGTTGCAGCAGAGTTTCGAGGCGATGAACCGGCAGTCGCGCGAGCAGTCGGCGACGGTGGCGCGCATCGTCACCCGCCAGGACGCCGCCGCCGACGAGGGTGTCAACGTGCATGGCTTCGTGTCGCGCGCCGGCACCCTGATGTCCGGCCTGGTCGATTCCCTGGCCCAGGTCAGCGCCCAGAGCACGGCCAGCGTCGGCCAGATCGACGCCATGGTCCAGCACATGGACGCCATCTTCGAGCTACTCAACGACGTGAAGTCGATCGCCGACCAGACCAATCTGCTGGCGCTCAATGCCGCCATCGAGGCGGCGCGGGCCGGCGAGGCCGGGCGCGGCTTCGCGGTGGTGGCCGAGGAGATCCGCAATCTGTCGCAGCGCTCCAATACCTTCAACGAGCAGATCCGTGGCCTGGTCGGCTCCTCGCGGGAGGCGGTGGCGGCGGTGCGCGCCACGGTCAGCGAGATGGCCAGCCGCGACTTGAGCTTGAGTCGCACCGCCCAGCAGGAGATGTCCGGCGTGCTCGGCCAGGTGGAGGCGCTCAACGGCTCGATGGAATCGGGCATGCGCGAGTTGTCCAGTTCCGGCCAGCGGATCGCCGATGCGGTGGGCGAGGCGGTGCGCTGCCTGCAGTTCGAGGACATCTCCACCCAGGCCCTGAGCGCGGCGGTGAGCCACATCGACCGCGTGCAGGCGATGGCGCTGGAGGCGGAGAATCTGCACCGGCTGATGGCGGAGTCGCCGGCTACCGACAGCGAGCAGCGCCGCGCCGAGGTGGACCGCTGGCACCGCCAGGCCGAGGACCGCATCCGCCAGTGGCGGGCGGTGCCGCACAAGGCGGTGCTGCAGGCCTCGATGGATTCCGGCTCGGTGGACCTGTTCTAGACGCCGCAACCGAGTCCGCGCCCGAAAGCCCGCGTCCGTCGCGGGCTTTTGCTTGCCGGCGAGCCGGTGGCTGTCAAGCCGCCGATGGCGCAGGCGCGGCGGCGGCGACCAGACCAGACTGTCAGCCGCGAAAAGCGCGGTGGGAACTGGCAAACTATGGCACCGAACGCACACTCCGACCGGCGTCCGATGCGGCACTCCGCCGTCCAGGGCGCTATTCCGCCCCCCGATTTCCTTCCTTCAAGGGACCGATGATGGCCGGTAACTACGACCTGCAGCACCTGATCGACAACAACGCCCGCTGGGCGGCCCGCGTGGTCAAGAACGACCCCGGCTTCTTCCGCCGGCTGGTGGCCCAGCAGGCGCCGGAATACCTCTGGATCGGCTGTGCCGACTCCCGGGTACCCGCCAACGAGGTGGTCGACCTCGCCCCCGGCGAGCTGTTCGTGCACCGCAACGTCGCCAACGTGGTGACCCATTCCGACGTCAACTGCCAGTCGGTGATCCAGTTTGCCGTCGACGTGCTCAAGATCAAGCACATCATGGTGGTGGGCCACTACGGTTGCTCCGGCGTCCGCGCGGCTCTGACCTGCCAGCGGGTGAACGGCGTCGCCGACCACTGGCTGGGGCATGTGCGCGACGTGGCCTGCCGCCACCAGCCGCTGATCGACCTGGAGCCGGACGAGGCGCACCGCTTCAGCCTCTTGTGCGAGCTGAACGTGCTGGAGCAGGCCCTGAACGTCTGCTCCTCGCTGACCGTCCAGGACGCCTGGGCACGCGGCCAGCCACTCACCGTCCACGGCTGGATCTATGGCCTGGGCGACGGCCTGGTGCGTCATCTGGACGTGGCGGTGAGCGGCCCGACCGATCTGGGCAAGCTGCGCGAGCGGGCGGTGCGCAGCATTGGCGAGGCGCGCCGCACCCATACCAACCGCCCCGACTGAAGCGGCCAGGACTGCCCCGGGGCCGTCGCTTCGGGGGGGTAAAGCACGTAAAATCGCCCGGCTTGGCGACCCTGCGGGGCGCCTAAACAGTTCCTTTTCGATCCAGGTAGCACCCAGATGAGCATCGAACGCGACGTGATGGAGTACGACGTGCTGATCGTCGGCGCAGGCCCCGCGGGCCTGTCCGCCGCCATCCGCCTCAAGCAGATCAACCCCGACCTCTCGGTCTGTCTGGTGGAGAAGGGCTCCGAAGTCGGTGCCCACATCCTCTCCGGCGCGGTGTTCGAGCCGCGCTCGCTCAACGAGCTGATCCCGGACTGGAAGGCCAAGGGCGCGCCGCTCAAGACCCCGGTGGCCGGCGACGACATCTACTTCCTCCTCTCCGAGGAGAAAGCCTTCAAGATGCCCGGCCTGTTCGTGCCCAAGCCGATGCACAACGAGGGCAACTACATCATCTCGCTGGGCAAGCTGGTGCGCTGGCTGGGCGACCAGGCCCAGGAACTGGGCGTGGAAATCTACCCCGGTTTCGCCGCCCAGGAAGTGCTGATCGACGGAGAGGGCATCGTCCGCGGCATCCAGGTCGGTGACCTGGGCGTGGACCGCGAAGGTCACCACAAGCCCGACTTCGCGCCGGGCATGGAGCTGCGCGCCAAGTACACCCTGTTCGCCGAAGGCTGCCGCGGCCACCTGGCCAAGCGCCTGCTCGCCAAGTACCAGCTGGACAAGGACGCCGATCCGCAGCACTACGCCATCGGCATCAAGGAGCAGTGGACGGTCCCCGCCGGTCAGCACAAGCCGGGCCTGGTGGTGCACAGCGCCGGTTGGCCGCTGTCGGTGGGCGGCACCGAGAGCCTGGGTGGTTCCTTCCTGTATCACCTGGAAGACAACCAGGTGGTGGTCGGCCTGATCGTCGACCTCTCCTACAGCAATCCGCACCTCTCGCCCTTCGACGAGTTCCAGCGCTACAAGCAGCACCCGGTGATCAAGCAGTACCTGCAGGGCGGTACCCGCGTCGCCTACGGTGCCCGCGCGATCAGCAAGGGTGGCTTCAACTCGCTGCCGAAGATGGCCTTCCCGGGCGGCGTGCTGATCGGCTGCGACCTCGGCACCATGAACTTCGCCAAGATCAAGGGCAGCCACACCGCGATGAAGAGCGGCATGCTGGCCGCCGAAGCCGCCGCCGAGGCCCTGGCCGCCGGCCGCGCCGCCGACACGCTCGACAACTACACCGACAAGTTCAAGGCGAGCTGGCTCTACGACGAGCTGTACCGCAGCCGCAACTTCGGGCCCTTCCTGCACAAGTTCGGCGCCCTGGTCGGTGGCGGCATCAACTACATCGAGCAGAACTGGTTCGGTGGCAAGTTCCCGTTCACCGTCCACGACCGCATCCCGGACTACGCCACCCTCAAGCTGGCCAAGGACAGCGTGAAGCCGGTCTACCCGAAGCCGGACGGCAAGCTCAGCTTCGACAAGCTGTCCTCGGTGTTCCTGTCCTCGACCAATCACGAGGAGGAGCAGCCCTGCCATCTGCAGCTCAAGGATCCGAGCATTCCGCTCGCCAAGAACCTGCCGATGTACGACGAGCCGGCGCAGCGCTATTGCCCGGCCGGGGTCTACGAAGTGGTGGGCGAGGGCGAGGCCAAGCGCTTCCAGATCAATGCCCAGAACTGCGTGCACTGCAAGACCTGCGACATCAAGGATCCGGCGCAGAACATCAACTGGGTGGCGCCGGAAGGTTCCGGCGGCCCGAATTACGCGGCGATGTAAGGCGCCGGCAGGCGGGGTTGCGTCGCTACGGCCAATCCCGCCCGCCTTGCCGCATCGCACAATATCCCGCTTTTTTTCGTTTTGAACCGTAGAGAGACCGCATGAAAGCAATCGTCAGCGTCAAGCGCGTGGTGGACTACAACGTCCGCATCCAGGTCAAGCCGGACGGCTCCGGCGTCGTCACCGACGGCGTCAAGATGAGCATGAATCCCTTTGACGAAATCGCCATGGAAGAGGCGGTGCGTCTGAAGGAGAAGGGCAAGATCACCGAGATCATCGCCGTCACCATCGGCGGTGCGAAGAACGAGGAGACCCTGCGCACCGCGCTGGCCTTCGGCGCCACCAAGGCCATCCACATCAAGGACGAAGGCGAGGTGCAGCCGCTGACCGCCGCCCGCGCCCTGGCCGCCGTGTTCAAGAAGGAAGGCGCCTCGCTGCTGATCGCCGGCAAGCAGGCGATCGACGACGACGCCAACCAGACCGGCCAGATGGTCGCCGCCCTGCTCGACATCGCCCAGGCGACCTTCGCCGGCAAGGTGGACGTCGATGGCAACAAGGCCACCGTGGTCCGCGAAGTGGACGCCGGCCTGGAAACCCTGGAAATCGACCTGCCGGCCGTCATCACCGCCGACCTGCGTCTGAACGAGCCGCGCTACCTGAAGCTGCCGGACATCATGAAGGCCAAGCGCATTCCCATCGAGGCCACCACCCTGGCCGACCTGGGCGTGACCGCCGCTGCCGCCGTGAAGACCGTCAAGACCGCGCCGCCGCCGACCCGCAGCAAGGGCGTAGTGGTGAAGACCGTCGACGACCTGATCGCCGCGCTCAAGGCCAAGGGCCTGGCCTAAATCTCTGTCGCGAGGCGAAAGGCGTGAGGAGCGAGGCTTAAAGCCCCTCCAGCGCCTCGCCCCTCACGACTCACCCCTCACGGAGTAACTCATGTCCAAGATTCTCGTCATTGCGGAACACGCCGACGGCAAGCTGAATGCCGGCGTCGCCAAGGTGCTGGCCGCCGCCAGCAAGATCGGCGGCGAAGTCACCGTGCTGGTGCTGGCTGCCGACGGCGCCGCCGTCGCTGCCGAAGCCGCCAAGCTGGATGGTGTGGCCAAGGTGCTGGTCGCCGATAGCGCCGCGCTTGCCAACCCGGTCGCCGCCAACCTCGCGCCGGCCATCGTCGAAGTCGCCGCCGGCTACAGCCATGTGCTGTTCCCGGGCACCACCTTCGGCAAGGATGTTGCCCCGCGCGTCGCCGCCAAGCTCGGCGTGCCGCAGATCAGCGACGTGATGGCGGTGCACTCCGGCAGCTCCTTCGACCGCCCGGTCTACGCCGGCAATGCCATCACCACCGTCGAAGCGCCGGCCGGCACCATTGTCATCACCGTGCGCCTGGCTTCCTTCACCGCCGTTGCCGCCAGCGGCAGCGCCGCGGTCGAGAAGGTTTCGGTGGGCGTCACCGCCGCTGCCCACACCCGCTACGTGAAGCTGGAAGCGCAGAAGTCCGCGCGCCCCGACCTGCAGTCCGCCAACAAGGTGGTCTCCGGTGGCCGCGCCCTGGGTTCGTCGGAGAACTTCAAGGTGATCTTCGACTTCGCCGACAAGATCGGCGCCGGCGTCGGCGCCAGCCGCGCGGCGGTCGACTCCGGCTATGTGCCGAACGACATGCAGGTCGGCCAGACCGGCAAGATCATCGCGCCGGAGCTGTACTTCGCCATCGGCATCTCGGGCGCGATCCAGCACCTCGCCGGCATCAAGGACGCCCGCACCATCGTCGCCATCAACAAGGACGCGGAAGCGCCGATCTTCGAAGTGGCCGACATCGGCCTGGTCGGCGATCTGTTCACCGTGGTGCCGGAGCTGACCGCGAAGATGTAATGCGCGCTGCACGCTGAAACTGACAAAGGCCGGGTGACCGGCCTTTGTCGTATCTGGAGGATGAAAAGATGGCTTACCGTTCCGTGTTCGCGCGCGAGGCCTTTGCCGGACGCACCTATATCGTTACCGGCGGTGGTTCCGGCATCGGCCGCTGCACCGCGCACGAGCTGGCCAGCCTCGGCGCCAAGGTGCTGATCACCGGCCGCAAACCCGAAAAGCTCGACAGGACCGTCGCCGAAATCATCGAGGACGGCGGCCAGGCCGCCGGCTATGCCTTCGACATCCGCGACGAGGAGGCGGTGAAGACCGCGCTCAAGCAGATGCTCGCCGAGCACGGCGCCGTCCACGGCCTGGTCAACAACGCCGGCGGGCAGTTCCCGATGCCGGTGGCGCTGATCTCCAAGAAGGGCTTCGAGGCGGTGGTCGCCAACAATCTCACCGGCGGCTTCCTGGTCGCCCGCGAGCTCTACAACCTGCACTTCAAGAAGCACGGCGGCGCCATCGTCAACATGCTCGCCGACATGTGGGGTGGCATGCCCGGTATGGCGCACTCGGGGGCCGCGCGGGCCGGCATGATGAACCTCACCGAGACCATGGCTACCGAATGGGCCAGCAACGGCGTGCGGGTCAACGCGGTGGCGCCGGGCTTTGTCGCCAGCTCCGGCATGGATCAGTACGACCCGGCCTTCACCGCCCAGGTGATTCCGCAGATGGCCAGCACCATCCCGCTGCGGCGCATGGCCGAAGAGGCCGAGATCAGCGCCGCCATCGTCTTCCTGCTCTCGGATGGCGCCAGCTTCGTCACCGGCCACACCCTCAAGATCGACGGCGGCGCCAGCCTCAACACCAAGCTGTTCCCGCTGCAGGGCAAGGGCAATGCGCCCTACGACGGCTTCCATCGGGCGACGAAGCCGAAGGCGGTGCAGGGAAACTGAACCGCCGCAAATCCGGCGGTACAAGCACGAAGCCCCGGTTTCCCGGGGCTTCGTGCTGTCGGCGGCTCAGTACAGCTTGCGCTCGCCTGCCGGCGGCGGCGTGTACTGGTATAGCCAGGTCTCGCTCAGGGTTTCCTTGCCGTTCTTGAGATACAGCCGGATGTTGATCGGCTCCAGGCTGTCGTCGGGCACCAGGTCGAACATCGCGCGGTAACCCTTGAGCGAGTGCAGGGGGCGGGCGGAGGTGATCTCCACCTTGCCGCGCGAGGCCTCGATCACCGCCTCGACCGGCGCCTTGGGGTCCAGCTCCGCCAGCTTGCCGCCGGCGAAGTCGATGGCGAAGCGCCAGGAGAACCGGGTGCGCTTCTGGCCGATCACGCCGCCCAGGCCGGTGCGGGTGTCCTGCACGGTGGCCAGCGGCGGCGTCGCCGGCGGGGTCGCGCCCCAGTGCAGCTTGTAGGACAGCAGATATTCCTGGCCCGGCTGCACCGGTTCCTTCGGGTTCCAGAAGGCGACGATGTTGTCGAAGGTCTCGTCGACGGTGGGAATCTCCACCAGTTGCACCGCGCCCAGACCCCAGTCGCCCTTGGGCTCTACCCAGAGGCTGGGGCGCTTCTCGTAGAACACGCCGTCGTCCTGGTAGTGGTCGAAGTTGCGGTCGCGCTGCAACAGGCCGAAGCCGCGCGGGTTGTTGTCGAAATAGCTGTTCACCCGCACGCCGGTGGGGTTGACCAGAGGACGCCACAGCCATTCGCCGGCGCCGGTGAGCATGGCCAGGCCGTCGGTATCGTGAATCTCCGGACGCCAGTCCCAGGCCATGCGCTTATCGTTTTCGCCGTACTGGTACATGCTGGTCAGGGGCGCGATGCCGAGGCGCTCGATGGGCTTGCGCGGGTAGAGCGCGGCGTCGATCTCCATCACCAGACTCTTGCCCGGCGTGACCAGGAAGCGGTAGGCGCCAGTGGTGCTCGGCGAGTCGAGCAGGGCGTAGACGGTGAGGTGCTGATCGCCCTTCTTGGGGCGCTCCAGCCAGTAGGCGCTGAACACCGGGAATTCCTCCGGGCGCGGCAGGCCGGTGTCGATAGCGAGACCGCGCGCCGACAGGCCGTACTGCTTGTCCTCGCCGACCGCGCGGAAATAGCTGGCGCCCAGGAAGGCGGCGACATCCAGTTCGAACTTGGGCGGCACCTGGATGCGGAAGCCGGCGTAGCCGAGGTCTTCCGGCAGCTTGCCGAGCTTGGCCTTGCCGTCGTACTTGAAGTACTCCGGCTTGTAGGCGATCTCGCGTGCCTGGCCGTCGACCACCTCGAACAGGTGCACCGGGGTCTGGAAGTACAGGCCCAGGTGGAACAGCCGGGCCTGGAAGGGGCTGTCCGGCGTGCGCCAGAGCGAGTGATCGGCCTTGAACTGCAGACGCTGGTAGTCGTCCCAGCTGATGTCCTTGAGCGACCTGGGCAACTCGCCCTGGTGCGAGACATAGGGAGATTCCGACAGGTGCCGCGCATGGCCCTTGAGCCAGGCGTAGTCGAAGGCCTGCGCCGGCGCGGTAGCGGCGAGCGCACTGGGCGCGCTGACGAGGCCGGCCAGCAGGGCGCCGCAAGCGGCGAGGGACTTCAGCAAGTCTCTACGGTTCATGTTGGACGTGTTCTTTTGCGGAAAGGCGCGCGAAGTTTAGATTCAGTTACGGCGCAAAGGGCATTTTTCTTGCGGACGGACCTGGTTCCCGGCTCTGGCGGAGTCCTCCTGGGGCATCGCACACTGCACACATGCAACTCGCCATCTTCGACCTCGACCACACCCTGCTGACCGACGACAGCGACTTCCTCTGGGGGCAGTTCCTGTGCGACGAGGGGCATGTCGACCGCGCCGAGTACGAGGCGACCAACCAGGCCTATTACCAGCAGTACCTGGCCGGCACCCTGGACATGCTGGAGTTCTGCGCCTTCAGCCTGCGGCCGCTGGCGGCGCACGATCCCGAGACGCTCTACGCCTGGCGCCGGCAATTCATCGCTGAGCGCATCGCGCCCATCGTCGCGCCGAAGGCGCCGGAGCTGCTGGCGCGCCACCGCGCCGAGGGCGCCACGCTGCTCATCACCAGCGCCACCAACCGCTTCGTCACCGAGCCGATCGCCGAGCTGCTGGGCGTGGAGCACCTGCTCGCCACCGAGGTGGAGATGATTGATGGCCGCTATACCGGCCGGATTGCCGGCCTACCCAACTTCCAGGGCGGCAAGGTGACCCGCCTGCAGCAATGGCTGGCGCAGCAGCCGCAGGCCTACACCAGCACCATCGCCTACAGCGATTCCCGCAACGATATTCCGTTGCTGGAGATGGCCGACGAGGCGGTGGCGGTGGACGCCGACCCGGTGCTGAGCGCCGAGGCCGCCAAGCGCGGCTGGCGGGCGATCAGTCTGCGCGCCTGAGCCGTGACCTATCACCACGACCTCGGAGTCCAGCGTCATCGCTTCGATGACCTGAAGACGCTGCTGGCCTGCGCCTCGCCGCGCCGCTCCGGCGACGAGCTGGCGGGCCTGGCCGCCGACAGCGACGAGCGCCGCATGGCGGCGCGCTACGCGCTCGCCGAGCTGCCGCTGCGCACCTTCCTCACCGAGGCGTTGATCCCCTACGAGGACGACGAGGTAACACGGCTGATCGTCGACCGCCACGAGGCCGCCGCCTTCGCGCCGGTCGCGCAGCTCACCGTCGGTGGCTTCCGCGACTGGCTGCTTTCGTACGAAGCGACGACCGAGGCGCTGAGCGCGCTGGCGCCCGGGCTGACGCCGGAGATGGTGGCGGCTGTGTCGAAGCTGATGCGCAACCAGGATCTGATCGCGGTCGCCGCCAAGTGCCGGGTGGTGACCGCCTTCCGCAGCACCCTGGGCCTGCCCGGCCGCCTGGCTTGCCGGCTGCAACCCAATCATCCCACCGACGATCCCCTGGGCATTGCCGCCTCCACCCTCGACGGCCTCCTGTTCGGCGCCGGCGACGCGGTGATCGGCCTCAATCCGGCGACCGACAGCGTGCCGGACTGCATCCGCCTGCTGGAGATGTTCGACGCGCTGCGCCAGCGCTTCGAAATTCCCACCCAGTCCTGCGTGCTGGCGCATGTCACCACCAGCCTGCGGGCGATCGAGCGCGGCGCGCCGCTGGATCTGGTGTTCCAGTCCATCGCCGGCAGCGAGGGCGCCAACCGCGGCTTCGGCATCGACCTGGCGTTGCTGCGCGAGGCGCATGCGGCGGCGCTGAGCCTGGAGCGCGGCACGGTCGGCGATCACTGCATGTACTTCGAGACCGGCCAGGGTTCGGCGCTGTCCGCCAATGCCCATCACGGCGTCGATCAGCAGACCATGGAGGTGCGCGCCTACGCGGTGGCGCGCGAGTTCAAGCCGCTCTTGGTCAACACCGTGGTCGGCTTCATCGGCCCGGAATACCTCTACGACGCCAAACAGATCATCCGTGCCGGCCTGGAGGACCATTGCTGCGGCAAGCTGCTGGGCCTGCCGATGGGCGTGGACGTCTGTTACACCAACCATGCCGAGGCCGATCAGGACGACATGGACACGCTGCTGGTGCTGCTGGCGACCGCGGGCGTCAATTTCGTGATCGCGGTGCCGGGCGCCGACGATGTGATGCTCAGCTACCAGAGCCTGTCCTACCACGATGTGGTGGCGACCCGGCATCTGATGCGGCTCAGGCCGGCGCCGGAGTTCGAGGCCTGGCTGGCGCGCATGGGCCTGCTCGACGAGCAGGGCCGGTTGCCGCCGCCGGGTGCCGACAGCCGTGCGCTACGTCAGTTGCTGGCGCTGGAGGGGCTGCCGCGATGAGCGCGCTTAAGCCACCGCCATCGGGTCCGGTCGATCCCTTTGCCGGCCTGCGGGTCGCCACCCGCGCGCGCATCGGCCTGGGCCGCAGCGGTGACGCGCTGCCGACCACGGCGCTGCTGGACTTCCAGAGTGCGCACGGCCGCGCCAGGGATGCCGTGCATGGCGTGGTGGACTACCCGCGCATCGCCGAGCTGCTGCGGCCGCTGCCCAGCCTGGTGCTGCGCTCGCGCGCACCGGATCGCGCCAGCTATCTGCGTCGCCCCGACTGGGGTCGGCGTCTGCACGCCGACGACCTGCCGGCGCTGAGTGCGCGGCATGGCGACTACGACCTCGCCCTGGTGGTGGCCGATGGCCTTTCGGCGGCGGCGGTCAACGTCCACGCTGCGCCGCTGATCGCGGCGCTGCTGGAGCGCATCCCCAACTGGAAGCTGGCGCCGGTGGTGCTGGCGCAGCAGGCGCGGGTGGCGCTGGGTGACGAGGTCGGCGAGGCGCTGGGCGCGCGCCTGGTGGCGGTGCTGGTGGGCGAGCGTCCGGGCCTCTCCATCGCCGACAGCCTGGGCATCTATCTCACCTGGGCGCCGCGCCTGGGTCGCGCCGACTCCGAGCGCAACTGCATCTCCAACATCCACGCCGACGGCCTGTCCTACGCGCAGGCCGCCGACACCCTGGTCTGGCTGATGGCCGAGGCGCGCCAGCGCCGGCTCACCGGGGTCGCGCTGAAGCTGGATGCCGCCCTGGGCAAGCAGGCCGAGCCTCTGGCCTAGGCTGGCAGGTTCAGCGGCGCGCCGGGTTGCGTCCGGCTCGGCAGCGCCAGCACGAATACCCGCTTGAGGGTGGTGCCGAACTGCCGCGTCAGCGAGGCCGAGTTGTAGGGCAGGCCGTACTTCGCGCAGATCGTCTGCACCTGCGGCGCGATCTCGGCGTAACGGTTGCTGGGCAGGTCCGGGAACAGATGGTGCTCGATCTGGAAGCTCAGATTGCCGCTCATCACATGGAAGAGCTTGCCGCCCTCGATGTTGGCCGAGCCCAGCAGCTGGCGCAGGTGCCACTGGCCGCGCGATTCGCCTTCGATGCTCTCCTCGCTGAACTGCTGCACGCCGTCCGGAAAGTGGCCGCAGAAGATGATCATGTAGGTCCAGAAATTCCGGATCAGGTTGGCGGCTACGTTGGCCGCCAACACCGGCAGGAAGAACGGGCCGGCCAGCGCCGGGAACAGTACGTAGTCCTTCAGCACCTGCTTCTTCGCCTTCTTCCAGACGCCGCGCAGCTTGGCCTTGGTTTCCGGCTTCAGGTTCATCAGGCCTGCGGGCGTGCGCACCTGCTCGATGCCGGTGTCGTGTACCGCCACGCCCCATTGGAACAGGGTTGCCAACAGCAGGTTGTTGATCGGATTGAGCAGATGGCGCGGCTGCCAGGGCTCCTGCGTGCTCATGCGCAAAATGCCGTAGCCGACATCCTTGTCCTTGCCGACCACATTGGTCCAGGTGTGGTGCTCGACGTTGTGGCTGTGCTTCCACTGGTCGGCCGGGCAGGCGGTGTCCCACTCCCAGCTGCTGGAATGGATCTTGGGGTCGCGCATCCAGTCCCACTGGCCATGCATGATGTTGTGGCCGACTTCCATGTTGTCGAGGATCTTCGCCACCCCCAGCGTCGCCGCGCCGGCCAGGAAGGCGGGCGGAAAGACGATGCCGGCGTAGATCAGCGCGCGGCCGCCAATCTCGGTGCCGCGCTGGATGCGGATCATGCGGCGGATGTAGGCCGCGTCCTTGGCGCCAAGGCTAGCGAGGATCTGTTCGCGGATGGCGTCCATCTCGCGGCCGAAGGCGTCGGCCTGGGCCTTGCTCAGCCAGGCGGAGGTGGCGGTAACCGCAGTCGGCTTGCTGCGCGCCTTTGCCTTCGCCTGCGGCTTGCGGGCGCTGACGGCGGCGTGGTTGTCCATCTCGTTGCCGCTGGCCGGGCTCGATAAGAGGGTCATGGCGTCACTCCTTAGGGTGCTGGGGTTGGGCTAGAGGTCGATCTGCACGTCGCCCGCCGGGGCGCAGACGCAGATCTGGATGAGGTCGTCGGTTTCGCCGAACACCTGGCCGCTGCGCAGGTCGCGCACCTGACCGCAGATGAGGCGGGCGGTGCAGCCGTGGCAGATGCCCATGCGGCAGCCGTGGGCGGGCGCCAGGCCGGCCTGCTCGGCGGTTTCCAGGATCGAGGTCCGGCCATCGCTGTCGGCCTGGCGGGCGCTAGCAACGAAGTTCAGCGCGCCGCCGGCGGCACCGGCATTGACCGGCGCGAGGGCAGGGCGGAAGCGCTCCACGATCAGCCGCTCATCCAGGCCAGCCCCGGCCCAATGGGCCTCGACTGTCGCCAGCAGGGCGGCGGGGCCGCAGGAGTAGACGCGACGGCGCTGCCAGTCCGGGCACAGCTGGTCGAGCTGGGCGGCGTTGAAGTGCGCGCCCTGTTGAGCGCCGCGGGTGTAGACCAGATGCAGCTTCAGCTGCGGGTGCTGGGCGGCCAGCGACAGCAGCTCGTCACGGAACAGGCAGTCCTCGGGCGTCGGCGCATAGTGAATGACTGTGCACTCGGGCATCGCACCGCGCGCGGCGGCGCTGCGCAGCTGGCTCATCACCGGGGTCAGGCCGCTGCCGCCGGTGATCATCAGTAGCTTGTCGTTGCCGCCCTGCGGCTGGACGAACTCGCCTTCGGCGGCCGCCAGTTCCAGCACTGCGCCCGACTGCAGCTCGCGCACCAGGAAGTTGGAGACCCGGCCGCCCTCGACCGCCTTGACGGTGATCGTGATCAGGCCATCGGCGCGCTCCGGCGCCGAGCTGATCGAGTAGCAGCGCCAGTGTCGAACGCCCTCGATATCGACGCCCACACGCAGGAACTGGCCAGCCCTGTGGCCCTGCCAGCGTAGGCCCGGCTTCAGCATCAGGCTGGCACTGTCGGCGGTTTCGGGGATGACGGCGGTGACGCGGGCGCGCAGGGTATCGCGGGTCCAGAGCGGATTGACCAGCTCGATGTAGTCATCCGGGAGCCGCGGGCTGGCCAGCAGGGCGGCGAGGCGCACCAGGCCGGACTCTCGGCGCGGGCTGGTTAGGGCTGGGGTCTGGCTGGCGGTCATCGCGGTGGCTCCGGAGCTGGATGCAAACATGTCAGTGAACATGTGTGCACTATAAATTGGCGCCGCCGATAAAGTCAACAAGTGTTCACTGAAATACGGTGTCAATGAAAACAGCTAGTTGCGCATGGTTTCGGCGCTAGCCTGCGGGCCGCCGGCGCCGGGCCTGCGAGGGTGTTCACGCTACAATTGATCATGAGATTGCGGAAAAAGAAGGAAGACGGTGGCGCTGAGTCCGCCACCGGTGGTCCCCGGGACGAGCGCAAGCTGCGCACCCGTCGGGCGCTGATGGACGCCGCTCTGGAGCTGATCCAGGGCGAGCGCAGCTTCAGTTCGATCAGCCTGCGCGAGGTGGCCAAAATCGCCGGCGTGGTGCCGGCGGCGTTCTACCGGCACTTCAGCGGCATGGAGGATCTGGGCCTGGCCCTGGTCGATGACTCCTTCCGCACCCTGCACATCATGATGCGCGAGGCGCGCAGCGCGCCCTTGCCGCCGTCCAATCTGATCGCCAACTCGGTGGCGACCTTCCTGCGCTATGCCCAGGAGCACCGCCCGCATTTCGAGTTCATCGCCAAGGAGCGCTACAGCGGCTCCTCGGCGGTGCGTCTGGCGATCCGCCGCGAAATCCGGCTCTGGGTCAGCGAGCTGGCGGCGGACTTGGCCCCCTTCCCCAAGCTCAAGAGCTTCAACGGCGACGACCTGCGGATGATGGCGGGCCTGATCGTGAATACCGTGATCGCCGCGACCGAGCTGATTCTTGACGTTGATACCAGGGATGTCGCCGAGGTCGAGCGCATCCACCGCAATGCCGAGAAGCAGATCATGCTGATCTTCCTGGGCTGTGAGGCATGGAAAAGCCAGGGCTGAGCCCCGGCGCCACTGCCGCAGGCTGTCGGAAGCTGGTCAGGTAACGAAAATTGTTCGTGAAAGCCGGCGTAAAGACTGGTAAAAAGGCCTCATCAGGGCGCTGATAGCGAGCTGTCTGGAAAGCCTCGTTATCATATCGCTCCGCCGGCCTGAAACTGCGGGCTCACCGGCCTTCCGGCTGCGCTTCGTGGCGCCGGAGGCTGAAGCCGTTGTGCCGGTGCCGAGAAAAACTGGATTCCCGCCGTGGCGGGAATGACGTGGGAGTGAGAGAGCGACATGCCGGTCATTGAATCGAAGATTGACACCAACAGCGCCCAGTTCGCGGCCTACCGCGAGGGCATGCTCCAGTTCATCGCCGACTGGCGCGCGGTGGAGGCCAAGGGCCGCAAGGAAGAAGAGAGCAAGCGCGAGCGCTTCCACAAACGCAAGCAGCTTTTGCCGCGCGAGCGCGTCCACCTGATGCTCGACCGCGGCTCGCCCTGGCTCGAATTCAGCACGCTCTGCGGCTACAAGCAGCACGACGACAAGGACGGCTCGCTGGCCGGCGGCAACATGATCGCCGGCATCGGCTATGTGTCCGGCACCCGCTGTCTGATCGTCGCCAGCAACTCGGCGATCAAGGGCGGCACCATGACGCCTTGGGGCGTGCAGAAAACCCTGCGGCTGCAGGAGATCGCGCTCCAGCAGAAGCTGCCGGTGGTCTCGATGATCGAATCCGGCGGCGCCAACCTGCTGTACCAGGCCGAGGTGTTCATCCCCGGCGGCAAGACCTTCGCCAACCAGTGCCGGCTGTCCGCTGCCGGCATTCCGCAGATCACCGTCGTGCACGGTTCGAGCACCGCCGGTGGGGCCTACATGCCGGGCCTGTCGGACTTCGTGGTGATGATCCGCAAGCGCGCCAAGGTGTTCCTGGCCGGCCCGCCGCTGCTCAAGGCCGCCACCGGCGAGATTGCCAAGGATGAAGACCTGGGTGGCGCCGACATGCACTGCTCGGTGGCCGGCACCGCCGAATTCCTGGCCGAGAACGACGCCGACGGCATTCGCATCGCCCGCGAGATCGTCAAGAGCATCCACTGGAACGCGCAGAAGCCGAAGCTGGAACTGCGCGAGGTGCGTGCACCGCTCTACGACATCGAGGAACTCTGCGGCGTGGTGCCGCCGGACTACAAGAAGCCGGTCGATTGCCGCGAGGTGATCGCCCGCCTGGTCGACGGCAGTGAATTCCTCGACTTCAAGACCGAGTACGACCAGCAGACCATCTGCGGTCGCGCGGTCCTGCAAGGCCACCAGATCGGCATCATCAGCAACAATGGGCCGATCACCGTGAAGGGCGCCACCAAGGCCGGGCAGTTCATCCAGCAGTGCTGCCAGTCCAACATCCCCATCGTGTATCTCATGAACACCACCGGCTACATGGTGGGCACCGAGAGCGAGCAGGGCGGCATCGTCAAGCACGGCTCGAAGATGATCCAGGCGGTGGCCAACGCGACGGTGCCGCAGATCACCATCGTCATGGGCGGCAGCTTCGGCGCCGGCAACTACGGCATGTGCGGCCGTGGCTTTGGTCCGCACTTCATCTTCGCCTGGCCCAATAGCCGCACCAGCGTGATGGGTGGCGAGCAGGCCGCCGGGGTGATGGAGATCATTACCCGCCAGAAGTGGGAGGCCGAAGGCAAGGTGATGGGCGAGACCGACGAGAAGATGCTGGCGATGTTGCGCCAGCAGGTCATCAGCCAGTTCGACAAGGAAAGCCACGCCTTCGCTGCCACCGCGCGGCTGTTCGATGATGGCCTGATCGACCCGCGTGACACCCGCCGGGTGCTGGGCCTGACGCTCTCGGTCTGCCGCGAAGCCAAGCTGCGCCAGACCTTCCCCAACAGCTTCGGCGTTGCGCGCCTTTAAAGGCGCTGCTACGTCACGCGAGGAGTTTTTCCATGCAGTGGACCCACGAACACCAGTCGCTCTACGACACCACCAAGAAGTTCTGCGAAGAGCAGATCAATCCCAATCTCGACGCCTGGGAGCGCGAAGGCATGTGGCCGGCGCGCGAGGTGCTGCGCGGCATGGGTGAGCTTGGCTTGCTGGGCATCGCCAAGCCGGAATCGGTCGGCGGTCTGGGGCTCGACTACAGCTACCAGCTGGCGTTTGCCGAGGCGCTCGGTCACTGCAAGACTGGCGGCCTGCCGATGGCCATCGGCGTGCAGACCGACATGGCCACCCCGGCGCTGGCCAACTACGGCTCCGACTATCTGAAGGAGAATTTCCTTAAGCCGGCGGTGGCCGGTGAGCTGGTTGCCGCGATTGGCGTGAGCGAACCGGGCGCGGGCTCCGACGTAGCCGGTATCAAGACCACTGCGGTGCGCGAAGGCGACGAGTACGTGATCAACGGCAGCAAAATGTGGATCACCAACGGCACCCAGGCCGATTGGGTCTGCCTGCTTGCGAATACCGGCGAAGTCGCGGGCGGTGGCCGTCATGGCAACAAGAGTCTGATCGTGGTGCCGCTCGATGCCAAAGGCGTCGACCGCAAAACCAAGCTCGACAAGCTCGGCCAGCGCAGCAGCGACACCGCCATCATCTTCTTCGACAACGTCCGCGTGCCGGTGAAGCACCTGATCGGCCAGGAGGGCAAGGGCTTCATCTACCAGATGGAGCAGTTCCAGCACGAGCGCCTGTTCCTGTCCGCCAGCATCTTGGTCGCGATGGAAAAGTGCATCGAGGAAACCGCCACCTATTGCCGTCAGCGCCAGGCCTTCGGCGGCGTGATTCTCGACAACCAGGTCGTCCAGTTCCGGCTCGCGCAGTTGCAAACCGAGATCGAGGCGCTGCGCGCGCTGATCCATCGTGCCTGCGAGAAGATGCTGGCCGGTGAGGACGTGACCCTGCTCGCCAGCATGGCCAAGCTCAAGGCCGGCCAGCTCGGCCGCGAGGTGCCGGATTCCTGCCTCCAGTACTGGGGCGGCCAGGGCTTCATGTGGGAGAACTACGTCGCCCAGATGTACCGCGACCTGCGCCTGCACGCGATTGGCGGCGGCGCCGACGAGGTGATGCTCGGCATCATCAGCAAGCGCCTGGGCTTCGGCGGCAAGAAGAAGGGCTGAAGCCGCATGAGCCTGCCGGAAACCAAGACCCTGCTACTGGACCTACAGGGCGGCGTGCTGTGGGTGAGCTTCAACCGCCCCGAATCGCGTAACGCCATGTCGCCGGAGATGCTGGCTGACATCGATGCGGTGTTCATCGCGATTGCCGGTGACGAATCGGTGCGCGCGGTGGTGCTGCGTGGCACGGGTGGTCACTTCTGCGCGGGCGCCGATCTCAAATCGATGTTGGCGGGAGGTGTGAAGGCCCCAGCGCCGGGCGAGCCGGACCCGATTGCCGCCGTGAACCGCGCCTTCGGCACCATGCTGCGCCGGGTGCAGAACGCACCGCAGGTGGTGATCGCGGTCTGCGAGGGCGCGGTGCTGGGTGGCGGCTTCGGGCTCGCCTGCGTTTCCGACATCGCCTTCGCACACACGGACGCCAAGTTCGGCATGCCGGAAACCACCCGCGGCCTGCCGCCGGCGCAGATCGCGCCCTTCGTGGTCGAGCGCATCGGCCTGACCCAGGCGCGCCGGCTGGCGCTGACCGGCGCGCAGTTCCGCGGTGCCGAGGCGCTGCGGCTGGGCCTGGTGCACGAGGGCTTTGCCAGTGAAGAGGAGTTGCAGGCCAAGCTCGCCGACAGCTTGAAGCAGGTGCTGGGCTGCGCGCCAAAGGCGAACGCGGTGACCAAGGCCATCCTGCTCAACGTCGGCAAGCTCGACATGGACGCCGTGCTCGACGATGCGGCGACGAAGTTCGCGGCCTGCGTGCGCGGGCCGGAAGCGCCCGAAGGCATCACCGCCTTCATGCAGAAGCGCAGCCCCAAGTGGGCACAATAAATCTTTGAGAGAGTTGCCAATGAGCAAGCGTTTCAACAAGGTGTTGGTTGCCAACCGTGGCGAGATCGCGCTGCGGGTGATGCGTGGTGCAAAAAAGGCGGGCTACCAGACCGTCGCCGTCTATTCGGATGCCGATGCTCAGAGCCTGCATGTGCGCGAGGCCGATGAGGCGGTGCACATCGGCCCTTCGCCGGCGAAGGACTCCTACCTCGTCATCGAGAAGATCATCGCGGCGGCGAAGACCAGCGGCGCGCAGGCGATCCATCCCGGTTACGGCTTTCTCTCCGAGCGAGAAGCTTTCGCGCAGGCGGTGCAGGACGCCGGCCTGATCTTCATCGGCCCGGATCCGGCTTCCATCGAGGCGATGGGCAACAAGAGTGCGTCGAAGATCCGCATGATCGCGGCGGGCGTGCCCTGCGTGCCGGGCTATCAGGGCGACGACCAGCACGACGACACCCTGGTGGACGAGGCCAAGAAGGCCGGCTTGCCGGTGATGGTGAAGGCGGCTGCCGGTGGCGGTGGTCGTGGCATGCGCCTGGTGTTCGAAGAGGCGGCGCTGCTGGAGAACATCCGCTCGGCGCGTAGCGAGGCCGAGAACGCCTTCGGCTCCGGCCAGCTCCTGATCGAGAAGGCGGTGATGAATGCCCGCCACGTCGAGATCCAGGTATTCGGCGACCGCCACGGCAATGTCGTGCACTTCGGCGAACGCGATTGCTCGGTGCAGCGTCGCAACCAGAAGGTGGTCGAGGAAGCGCCCAGCCCGGCGGTCGATGACGCGCTGCGCCTGAAGATGGGTGCCGCTGCGGTCGCTGCCGCCAAGGCGGTGAACTACGTCGGTGCCGGCACCGTCGAGTTCATGTTGGCACGCGACGGGCAGTTCTATTTTCTGGAGATGAATACCCGTCTGCAGGTCGAGCACCCGGTGACCGAGCTCGTCTACGGTGTCGATCTGGTCGAGTGGCAGCTGCGCGTCGCTCAGGGTGAAAAGCTGCCGCTGAACCAGCAGGAAATCCTCGACAACCGCTATGGCCATGCCATCGAAGTGCGGCTCTGCGCCGAGGACCCGCAGGCCAACTACCTGCCGCAGACTGGGCCGGTGCTGCGCTGGGCTCCGCCGTCGGGCGAAGGCCTGCGCGTCGACAGCTATCTCGAAACCGGCGCGGTGGTCAGCCCTTACTACGACTCCATGCAGGCCAAGCTGATCGCCTGGGGCGAGGATCGCGAAACCGCGCGTCAGCGCCTGCTCAAGGCGCTGGCCGACACCCGTTTCTTCGGGCTGCTCAGCAACAAGGACTACCTGCGCGACATCCTCGGCCACGCCGCATTCGCCGGCGGCGATTTCAGCACCGGCTTCATCGGCCAGTATTTCTCGCAGGAGGCGATCAACGCCGCCCGGCCGAGCGCCCGCCAGATCACGCTGGCGGCGGTGGCGCTGTATCTGGACGATGCCCGTCGCCTGCGTGCCGAGCATGGCATCGAGGCCGAGATGATCGGCTGGCACAGCTCGCACGAGACCGGTGTGGACTTCAAGCTCAAGTGCCGCGACCAGGAAACCGAGTTCGAACTGAGCGCGCGGGCCTCGCGCCATTTCAGCGCGGTGATCGCCGGCGAGACGGTGGCGCTGGAGCTCTGCCGGCAGGACGCGGACAGCTTCAGCTATCTCAGTGAAGGCGTGCAGGGCAAGGCGCACTTCGCACGCCAGGGCGATCAGCTCTGGCTAGAGGCGGAGGGACGCAACTGGTGCTTCATCGACCGCACGCTGGCGCCGGTGGAAGGCGCGGCGGCCGGCTCCGATGGCCGTCTGCTGGCGCATTCCGACGGCAAGCTGGTGGCGGTGCATGTCCAGCCCGGTCAGCAGATCGAGAAGGGCCAGACGCTGGCGGTGCTGGAGGCGATGAAGATGGAGTTCCAGCTCTCGCTGCCGGTGGCCGGTGTGGTGGAGTCGGTCAATGTCGAGCCCGGACAGCAGGTACGCAACAAGGCCGTGCTGCTGGTGGTGAAGCCGGTCGCTTGAGCGTCGCGTTCAAAAAAAGCCGGCCTAGTGCCGGCTTTTTTTTGCCTGATTGCCTCGCTCAGGGTTTGCCGGCGAAGGCTTCGTCGAGGAAATCCTTCATGCGCGCGAACGCGCGTTTGGCGACCTTCGGGTTGTACTCGGCCTTGCCGGGCCAGTTGGCGTCCGGGTCGGTGAAGGAGTGCACGGCGCCGCCGTAGCGAACCAACTCCCAGTCGGTCTTGCCGGCGCGCATCTCGGCAAGAAAGGCTTCGACCTGCTCTGCCGGCACGAATGGATCGGCGTCGCCGTGCAGGGCCAGCACCTTGGCGGTGATCGGCTGGTCCTCGGCTGGGCCTTTCAGCGAGAGATTGCCGTGGAAGGAAACCACGGCGGCGGAATCGTCGCCGCTGCGGGCTAGTTCCAGCACGCTGGCGCCGCCGAAGCAGAAGCCGATGGCGGCGATCTTGCCGAGATCGGCCGGCAGCTTCCTGGTTTTCACCGTCTCGATGGCGGTGTTCTTGGCGGCGCTCACCCGGCTGCGCAGCAAGGCGCGATCGGCGTAGATCGCACCCACCGCCTTGCCAGCTTCGTCGCTGTTGGCGGGCAGCTTGTCGGCGCCGAACATGTCGGCCACGAACACCACGTAGTCCTTGCCGGCAATCTCGGCCGCCTGCTTGCGGTTGGCGGCATTGGCCCCCAACCAGTTGGGAACCAGCACCAGCAGCGGGCGCTTCGCCTTCACCGCGCTGTCGTAGACCAGATAGCCGCGATAGGCGGCGCCGTCGACCTGGTAGTCGACCGGCGTCTCGGTCAGCGCAGCCTGGGCGGAACCGATCATGAGCAGACCTAACAGAGGGAGTGCCTTGAGCAGGCGGGGCAGGGATGCGCGAATCATGCGGGATTGTCTCCTGGGCAGGGGTGATGGGGCCGCGGACTTCAGGGCGAACTGCAATGCTGGCGCTGGTTCGGCATGGGGCGCGATGCGGAACTCAGCGACTCAGCGCAGGCTTTCGATTTCCACCGGCACCGTGCCGGCGGCGCCGAGGCCGGGCTGCTGGGGCCAGTCCCGGTGATTGAATACCTGGCCATCGGCGCGCACCGCGAGCAGGCGTTGCGGATCGATTTCGGCGTGCAGCCACTGCGGCTGATTCCAGCGACCTTCGGCGAGTACGCCGTGGTCGGGCAGGCCCCGGTCGGGCGGGGTGTAGACGCCCGCGGCACCGACGTTTACGTCCACCGCCGGGCTCCAGGGCGCTTCGCCGACCAGCGGGGCTTGGACGACCACGCACTGATTTTCCAGCGCACGGGCCTGGGCGCCCAGGCGCACCCGCCAGTAGCCGGCGGTGGTGTCGGTGCAGCTCGGTGCCAGGATCAGCTCCGCGCCAGCTTCCACCTGCGCCCGGGCGAGCAGCGGGAACTCCACGTCGTAGCAAATGTTGATGCCGATCCGTCCCAGTGCGGTGTCGAAGACCTTGAGCTGGCGGCCGGCGCTGATGCCCCATTGCTCGGTCTCGAAGCGGGTCATGGTCCACTTGTCCTGCCAGCCGCTGGCGCCGCTGGGGGCGAACAACTCGGCGCGGTTGCGGTAGACCTCGCCGACCTGCAGGGGAAAGCTGCCGGCCAGGATGTAGATGCGGTACTGCCGTGCGAGGCGCCGATGCAGACTTTGGTAGTCACCGTGCAGTGCCTGCAAGGCCTGCAACTGCGCTTGCAGGTCGCTGCGCACCGCAGGCGGAAACAGCGCCGCCAGGGACATCGCCGCGTACTCGGGGAAGGCCAGCAACTGCGCGCCTGCCTGGGCGGCCTCGGCCACCCAGCTCTCCAATTGTGTCTCCACTGCCTGCCAGCTCGCGGGTTCGCTGACCGGGTATTGCGCGGCGGCGATACGGACGCTGGCGCTCATAGAGTCTTGAGCCAATAGATGAGCGGGTGAGAACTGGGGGCGGCCTCGCCGAGATCCTGCCAGTCGAAGTGGCAGACCAGTTCCGGATGGCGCTGGTAGCCGCGTCGTTGCCAGAACGCGTCGTTGGGAACGTAGCCGGCGGGTTTCAGCGGGTGTAGTTCCGGACGGTCCACGGCGCAGAAGGCGCAGCGACCCAGACCCAGACGGCGGGCATGTGCTTCCCGTTCGGCGAAGAAGCGCAGGCCGATGCCGCGGCCGCGATAGGGGCTCAGCACGACCGATTCGCCGAAGTAGAGGATGTCCTCGGTGGCAACGCCGGCCCGCTCGAAAGGCTCGCGCATTTCCGGCTGGGCGTCGCGCAGGGGCAGGGCGGTGGTGGTGCCGATGCAGGTCGAGCCGTCCCAGGCCAGAACCGCGAGACTGTCCGGGCAGCGGCTGTAGGTCTCCAGATAGTGGCGCTCATAAGCTAGCGTGCCCTCGTACAGATAGGGCCAGTCCCGAAATACCTGCAGACGTAGCGCGGCCAGCGGTTCCACCCGCGCGGCGATGGTCTCGCCCTGCACCAGTTCGTAGCGCAACTCGGACACGCTGGGCGACCTCAGGCGCCGACCTGGTGCAGCCAGTCCTGCAGGTTGTAGTAATTGCTGATGCGCGCGACCTTGCCGTCGCGGATATCAAAGAAGGCGCCGGCCGGCAGACGGTAGGTCTGGCCGTGCGCCTCGGGCAGGCCCTCGTCGGTCTTCAGGTATTCGCCTAGCACGGTGAACTCGGCGGCAGCGCGGCGGCCGTCCTCGCTGGCGAACACGCAGAGGTCGACGATCTGCTCGCGGTAGCTGCGGTTCATACGCTCCATGAAGGCGACGAAGGCCGCGCGACCGGTTTCGCGCCCGCTCTGGTTGATGTCGTGGGCGACGTCATCGCTGAGCATGTCCAGAAAGCGGGGCATGTCACCGGCGTTGAAGGCGGCGTAGTAGTTCTCGATCAGCTGGCGGGTGGCGGCGGTCATGGGCTTCGGGTGAGGTCGATTCGCAGGCAATAAAAAGCCCGGCGGATGTTGCCATCCGCCGGGCCAGGTCTGCTAGCAGCCTGCTGTGAGCGAACCTTAGTTGGTCACCTTGAATTCGACGCGACGGTTGTTGTCGCGGCCGGCTTCGGTGAGGTTGGTGTCAATCGGCACGCTCTCGCCATAACCCACCGGCTTGAGGTTGACCGGGTTGACGCCGTTGTCGACCAGGAACTTCTTCACCACGTTGGAGCGGCGCTCCGACAGGCCCAGGTTGTAGGCGTCGGTGCCGACATCGTCGGTGTGGCCTTCCACGTCCACCTTGACGTCCGGGTAGCTGAGCAGCGTCACCGCCACCTCGGCCAGGATCTCCTTGGAGGGTTCGGTCAGGCGGTCGGAGTCGAACTCGAACTTCACGCCGCGCAGGATGAAGCGCTGATCCAGCGCGCAGCCCTTCTTGTCCACCGCTTCGCCCGGACGCGGACGACGGCAGTCACCCTTCAGCGCGCAGCCGTTGGGCAGCACCTTCAGGCCAGGCGGGGTGTTGGGGCATTCGTCGAGGTAGTCGGGGATGCCGTCACCGTCGCTGTCGAGCGGGCAGCCGTCCTTGCCGACCGGAATGTCCTTGGGCGAATCCGGGCACTTGTCGAGGTAGTCCGGCACGCCGTCGCCGTCCTTGTCGACGAAGGGGCAGCCACGGGCATCGACGCGCTCACCCTTGGGAGTGTTCGGGCACTGGTCGAGGTAGTCGGGCACGCCGTCGCCGTCACTGTCGAGCGGGCAGCCGTCCTTGCCGGTGGGCACGCCCTTGGGGGTGCCGGGGCACTTGTCGAGGTAGTCGAGCACGCCGTCGCCGTCGGCGTCGGCCGGGCAACCGTCCTTGTTGACCGCGGTGCCCTTGGGAGTGCCGGGGCACTTGTCGAGGTAGTCCGGCACGCCATCGCCATCGAGGTCGGTGGGGCAGCCATCGGAGTAGACCTTCACGCCGCGCGGGGTGTCGGGGCACTTGTCCTTGCCGTTCGGCACGCCGTCGCCGTCGGAGTCGTCCGGGTCGGCGCCAAATTTGTAGCGCACGCCGACGGTGCCGGTGCCGACATTGAAGGTCTTCTCGGCCACCGGACCGGAAGCCGACACGAAGTCGAGGTTGTAGCGGCCGTCCAGACGCAGATCCAGGCTCTTGGTGATGCTGATGAAGGCACCGCCACCGAGGCCGATGCCGGCGCCCGACAGGCTCTCACCCAGAAAGTCGATCGCGTGGAAGTTGCCGTTGGCCAGCAGGTAGGGGCGGATCTTCTCGCCCTGCGGCGTCAGATAGGCCAGGGCATTGACGCCGAAGATGGTGCGCTCGTAGTCGTTGCCGGAGGGCAGGTTATCGACGCTTTGGCTACCAGTCGCCAGCTCCAGTTCAACGCCGAAGTTGGGCAGCACGTCACGGCCTGCGGCCAGACTGAAGTGGGCGCCGCCGCCGGTGCCGGAGAAAATTGCCCCAACCGATGGTGAGACATACCACCGATAGTCGGGTTCGGCTGCCTGGGCGGCGACCGCCAGTCCGACGGTGGCAAGCACCGTGTACAACCATTTAATCCGCTTCATGAGTGTCATCCGTAGATGCTGCCGTTGCGTTAAGAGTTATTGGTCGCCGCTGCCGAGGCGTGCGCTGCTTGTGGTGCAAGAGTTGCATGTACTACCGCTCGGCCACGACTTTTCAACCGCTCTTCAGATTATGATTCGCGAAGGGCGGCGTCGTAAACCGTCCAACAGCATGGAAACCGAAAGAATTTTGTGTCAGCCTCCACCAATCTCGGGACAGGGGAATTTCAGATGATGCGCTTTGCGTGGTTAGCGGTAATGAGTGTGGCCGTGCTCTCGGCTTGCGATGGCGGGGTGGAAAGCCCGAACTTTGACGACCAGGTGGTCGGAATCCAAATTTCCCCTGATCCCGTGCGCGTGGATGTCGGCGGCACGGTGCAACTGGTTGCTCAGGGCCTGTATTCGCTGCCCCCCGGTCAGACGTCCTCCGTACCTTGCAGCACCGGTTTCTGCTCGGTGGGGCCTGCTCCTTCGAGCGTGGTCTGGACCATCGACGGCGCGGGCTCTAGCCAGAAAGCCAGCATTGATTCTTCTTCGGGTCTGGTCCGAGGCCTGCGTCATGGCACAGCAACGGTGACCGCGCAATTCCGCGGCTATTCGGACACCGCCCCGGCTTTGGTGGGCGGCGAAGTCTTGACTGCTATAGAGGTCAAGTCCACCGAGACCGGCAGCTCCACGTCGACGGCGCTCGGGCGCTCGATTGCCTATTCGGCGACCGGCACCTACACCACTTACGCCTGCACGGCTCCGAGCGGTGAATCTACGAGCGGCAACTGCACCGTGGCTTCGAGCCGCACGGCGCCAGCCAGCGTGAACTGGGCGCTGGCCAATGCCACCCTCGGCACGCCGAGCCCGGCGCAGGGCAGCGACACCATCGTGCAGAGCCTCCAGCAGGGTGCCACCACCCTGCGTGCCACGGTGACCAATGCCGAGGGCGATCCGCTGACCGCCAGCCAGCCGTTCTCCGTTACTCAGCCGGTGCTGGAAGAAATCGTGATCGCGCCGGACAACCAGTCGGCTCCGGTAGGCACTACCAAGAACTTCACGGTGACCGGCCGTTACAGCAATAGCACTAGCTTCGGTGAGATTCCGTCTTCGGCGGTTGACATCAAGTGGGCTTCTTCGCAGGTCGACTACGCGACCGTGGTCGAAGGTCCGGGCACCAGCACGGTGGCGACGGCGGTTTCCACCGGTTCTTCGGCTCCGAACTCGACGGTGACGGTCACCTTGACCGCGCGCGCGCTCGACAAGGGCGGCAGCGCCATCAAGGACGAGAACGGCAACAACGTCATCGACACCGCGCTGTTTGTGGTGACCCAGGCCGACCTCTTGGAAGTGCTGCAGGCCTGCCCGGTGTCGACCACCACTGGCGCCGTGGAGTGCCCGACTGGTGCGACCGACAGCTTCAATCTGCCGGCCTCGACCTCTGCGGCCAATCCGGACTCCAAGCGTGAAGTGCGCCTACTGGGCCGCTTCAGCAACAGCGAGGAGCCTCAGGAGATCAGTGACAGCTTCATCAACTGGACGGCCTCCAGCAACCTCGCCGCAGTCAGCGCCCAGGGCATCATCAGCGCCGGCACGACGGTGGGTGCGGTGGTGGTGACCGGCACCATCAAGGCGGGTGTTTATCCGAACGCCACCGTGCGTTCCGATGCCATCCAGGTGAACCTTACCGACCGGGTCTGCGTGATTCCGCTGCGCTCGGCCGACGGTGCCACCGTGTCTGGTACGCCGACGCCGTCGACCACGCCGATCTTCGGCAATCCCTCTGGCGTCACCGATGCCGGCAATGTGATTGACGAGGATGCCAACAACTTCGCTACCGTGGAGCTGGCTGCCGGTCCGCTGGACACCGAAATCCGGCTGGCGGTGTCGGCTGCGGCGGGCATCGAGTTCCCCTCGGAGAAGCGGGTTGGTTTCATCATCGAGCGCGCCACCAACAGCGTCTTCGTGCCGGGAGACACGGCCAACAACTCCGGCCTGGGCCTGTCGGTATGGTCTGGCGGCACCGAGTACGTCGGTAGTGCGCTGTCGGTGAACACCCTGCCGGGCGCCAGCGCCAGCAACCGTGTTCGCGAATTGGTCACCGTTGCTACTCCGACGACCAAGCCGACCTTCAATCGTGTCGACATGACGCTGACGGTGCCCGGCTTCCTGACCAGCGATCCGGTTGTTGTCGGGCCGGTGCTGGGCTTGCTGGAGTTCCTGTTGCTGGGCGGCAGCACCGAGTTCACCGTCTATGGCTCCTGCGCGCAGGCGGTTCTGCCCAACTGAGGTTTGCTGGGTAACGAAAAGGGGCGCCATCTGGCGCCCCTTTTTTTGTGCTGCTGCCGCTGCGGCGGACTAATACCCCATCTGCTTGCCAGCCGGATTCTTCATGATCTCCAGCGAACCGTCGCCGGTGGTCAGTACCTTGGTCTCGCGGTGCGCCGGCGAGACGGTGTCTTGAGTCCGGCCGCCGGCGCCGACCGCGTCAGTACCCCATCTGCTTGCCGGCCAGATCCTTCATGATTTCCAGCGAGCCGCCGCCGATGGTCAGCACCTTGGTCTCGCGGTAGATGCGCTCCACCCTGGAGCCGCGCAGATAGCCGGCGCCACCGAAGATCTGCATGGCCTCGTTGGCGATCCATTCCAGCGCGGTGCAGGCATGGTTCTTCAGCAGGCAGACCTCGGCGACCGGCATCTGCTTGTGGCTGACCCGCCAGGCCAGGATGTCGAGGTGCGCCTTCACTGCGTCCAGGCGCATCTTCATGTCGGCCAGCTTGTGGCGGATCACCTGGTTGCGGATCAGCGGCTTGCCAAAGGTCTGCCGTTCGCGGGCATAGGCCAGGCTGTCCTCGTAGCAGACCTTGGCGAAGGCCCAGGCCTGGGTGGCGAGCATGATCCGCTCCTGGTTGAAGTTCATCATGATCGCCATGAAGCCCATGTTCTCAGGCCCGATGCGGTTGGCGACCGGCACGCGGCAATCCTGGAAGTACAGGCTGGCGGTGTCCGAGGCCCACCAGCCCATCTTCTGCAATGGCGAGCGGCTGAAGCCGGGCATGCCGGCCTCGATCACCAGCAGGGAGATGCCGCCCATGCCCTCGCCGCCGGTGCGTACCGCGCAGGTGATGTAGTCGGCGCGCATGCCGGAGGTGATGAAGGTCTTGGAGCCGTTCACCACGTAGTGCTCGCCGTCGCGTACCGCGCGGGTCTTCAGCGCGGCGACGTCGGAGCCGCCGGAGGGCTCGGTGATGGCCAGCGCGCCGATCTTCTCGCCGGCCAGCACCGGTGCTGCGAAGCGCGCGATCTGCTCGGCGCTGCCGGTATGGCAGATCGGCGGGGTGGCGATGCCATGGCTCATCAGCGAGGCGATCAGGCCGCCGCTGCCGGCGCGTGCCAGCTCCTCGGTCAGCACGATCATGTAGAACAGGTCGGGTACTTCGACGCCGCCGGCCCGCTCGGGAAAGCCGATCTGTAGCAGCCCTGCGTCTGCCGCCTTGCGGTGCAGTTCGCGGGGCAGTTGCTCGGCGGCTTCCCAGTGTTCGATATGTGGAACAATCTCTCTTTCCACAAAGCGTCTAACCTGGCTTCTAAAGTCCTCATGTTCTTGGTTATAGAAAGGACTTGTGACGGATACAGACATTTCCATCTCCTCCAGAATTGTTGTTCCGGCAGGTTACGGGAGATGTTGGCGATGCGCTAGCATCGAAATACAACGAGAACCGCCTAAGCGTGTAGAGGAGAATCCATGTCTGCGCACCCCTGTGCCCCCGAATTCCTGCCGCTGGCGCGCATCTTTTACTGGGAGCACGAGCGGGCTCATTACCCCTATCTCACCCAACCCATGGGCAATGGCCTGGTGCGCGACTACACCTGGGCACAGGCGGTGGGCGAGGCACGCCGGGTGGCGGCCTGGTTGCAGGCACAGGGCTGGGAGCCGGGCTCGCGGGTGGCGATCCTTTCCAAGAACTGCGCCCACTGGATCATGGCCGACTTCGCGATCTGGATGGCCGGTTACGTCAGCGTGCCGGTGTACCCGACGCTGACCGCCGACAGCGTGCGCCAGATACTGGAGCACAGCGAGGCCAGGGCCTGTCTGGTCGGCAAGCTCGATGGCTGGGAGGCGATGCGTCCGGGCATCCCCGAAGGCGTGCTGTGCTTTGCCACGCCACTGTCGCCGAAGAACGACTATCCGCAGTGGGAGCAGATCGTGGCCGAGACCGAGCCGCTGCAAGGCGAGGTCGTCCGCGATGCCGACGAACTGGCCACCATCGTCTATACCTCCGGCACCACCGGCATGCCCAAGGGTGTGATGCACAGCTTCGGATCCATAGGCTGGTCCACCGGTCCAGTGACCGCCGCCAGCGGCATCGGTGCCGACGACCGTATGCTCTCCTATCTGCCGCTGGCGCATGTCGCCGAGCGCTGGCTGGTGGAGGCGGCTTCGATCCGCGCCGGCTTTCGCGTCTACTTTGCCGAGTCGCTGGACAGCTTCCTGAGCGATCTCCGCCGCGCCCGGCCCACCCACTTCGTCTCGGTGCCGCGGCTGTGGACCAAGTTCCAGCAGGGCGTGTTCAGCAAGCTGCCGAAGCAGAAGCTGGATCTGATCTTCAAGCTGCCACTACTGGGCGGTTTGATGAAGAAGAAGATCCTCAAGGGCCTGGGCCTGGAGCACTGCCGCTATGCCGGCGGCGGTGCCTCGCCGATGCCGCCCTCGCTGATCCAGTGGTACCGCGACCTTGGCCTGGAGCTGCTGGAAGGCTACGGCATGACCGAGAACTTTGGCTGCTCGCACGGCTGCCGCGTCGGTCGTGCACGCATCGGTTACGTCGGCGAGGTCTGGGAAGGTACCGAGCATCGCCTGTCGCCGGAGGGCGAGGTGCAGACCCGTGGACCGACCACCATGCTCGGCTACTACAAGGAGCCGGAGAAGACTCGCGAGGCCCTGACCGAGGATGGCTGGCTGCGCACCGGTGATCTCGGCGAGATCGACGAACTGGGGCGGCTGCGCATCATCGGCCGGCTCAAGGAGCAGTTCAAGACCAGTAAGGGCAAGTACGTGGCGCCGTCGCCGATCGAGAACAAGCTCAGCGTGCATCCGGCGGTGGAGGCCTGCTGCGTGGTTGGCGCCGGCTTTCCGCAGCCTTTCGCGCTGCTGATGCTCAATGCCGACATCGCCGCCGCCTGCGCCGCCGATGCCGGGCGGAGGGCGGAGCTGAGCGCCTCGCTGCAGCAGTTGCTGAACGAGGTGAATGCCAGGCTGGACGAGCACGAGAAGCTGGATTTTCTGGTGGTGGTGACCGAGCAGTGGACGGTGGATAACGGGCTGATCACGCCGACCCTGAAGGTCAAGCGGCCCAGCATCGAGGCCAGCTATGCCGCCCAGTTCGAGCCCTGGGCCCGGCGCAAGCAGAGCGTGATCTGGCAGGGATTGGCCGCGGCATAGGGCCTGCTAACACTGCGGGAATCGCTGCGTTGCCGGTCAAAAGCGCGTCAGGCAAGGCGCCGGCCGACGCCAAGGCTGGTTGCCTTCGCGAGGCGGGCAACGCCGCATGACGCGCTTTTGGCCAGCAACCCTTCGGGGCGGGACGGTTTTGGGGCATTGCAGCGTCAGCAAGAGTTTCAATAGGCCCGCTATTGCGCACTCTTGCTTCCTTGCACTGCCCCAAAACCGCCTTCCGCCGCAGCGATTCCCGCAGTGTTAGCAGGCCCTAACAGCCCGCGTCTTGGCATGCTGCTTGCGCTTTCCTCTGGCAATCACCAGGGGAAGGACCGATGCGGCAAGTGGCAAGACAGCGGGCTGGGCGGTGGATGGCGGCGGCGATACTGACTTCAGCTTCGGGCCTCGTCTGGGCGCATGGCACGGCGCATGCGCCGATGACGGCCAAGGCCGGCCTCAATGGCGGTGTGCTGGGCCTGGACGAGGCGGTGTTCTGGGACGGCGGCACGCTGGCGGGCACTGTGCCCTCCGCCGCGCTCTGCGATACCGCCGCCGGTGCATGCCCCACCTACAAGCTCAGCATCACCCACGGCGGCGCGCGGCTGCGGGTGGGCATCGACAGCCCGGTGCGCACCAATACCTTCGTGGTGGAACTGCTGGATGCGGCCGGCACGGTGCTGGCCAGCGAGGACAACTCCAACCAGTTCAACTCCGAGGCCATGCTGTTGCAGCCGGCCGGCGGGGTCTACACGGTGCGGGTAAGGCCGCAGTCGGTGAAGCAGGGTTCCTACCGCATGCGTGCCAAGCTGGAGTCCATGCTGCCGGAAGACTTGCCACGCGCGCCCGGCGTGGTCCCGGAACTGCCCAACCTCAAGGTGGTGCCGCCCTACGAGTTCGGCTTCATCGCGCCGCTGAATCCGCTCAATGGTCTGTATCCGCCGGACACCATCAATCCGCCGCTGGATATCGCCGGCATCCATCCGATCTCCTGCACGGTGGACGAGATGGCGCCGATTGCCCTGGGCGGCGGCGCGGCGAAGAAATGCCTGCGCTTCACCTCCGGGCCGATCAATCTCGGCGAAGGTCTCTACGACATGCGCTTCGACATGATCGGCGACTTCATCGCCGGCACCGCGCAGTTGGCGCCGCAGGAGGCTCTGTCGCGACTGGTGATCGGGCCGATGCGCCAGGTCATCCACTACAGCGACGGCAGCACCCAGGAGCGCTCGGCCGGCACCTACAGTTTCCATCCCATCCACGCGCACTTCCACGACGACTACGTGCTGAGCTTCCGGCTCTACGCGGTGCACGACACCGCCGGCGGCGTCATGGAGCGGGTGGGCGAGGGCACCAAGTCGGGCTTCTGCCCGGCCGATCAGCTCTGGGGTGATTGGTACAGCTTCGACCAGGGTTACGAGGTGCCGGGCGGCGACGAGCCGCTGGGCAACTGCACCTCGCCGGCCAATGGCGTGATGGGTTTGTCGGTGGGCTGGGGCGATGTCTACCGCTGGCAGCGGCCCGGCATGTACGTGGAGTTCTACGGCCAGCCCAACGGGCGCTACGTGGTGCAGTCCCGCGTTGACGAGCGCGACGCCATCCTCGAAAGCAACGAGAACGACAACGTCGCCTACGCTTATGTGCAGGTCGAGAACGACGTGGTGCAGTTGCTCGAGCGCGGCTGGGGCGAGAGCCCCTGGGATCCGAACAAGACGCTGTTCGCCGGCAACGGCCCCGCGCAGCGCGAGGTGCTGGCCATGCAGGCTTCGACGCCGGATACCGGCAAGGTCTTGGCGCAGTCGCCGACCGAGGCTGCCGACGGCGGTGCCTTGCCGCTGGGCTTGTTGAGCCTGCTGCTAGTGGCCGCCGGCTTGCGCCGGCGGCACTGAAACTCAGGAGGCCTGGCGCGGCAGCGCGCCGCTTTCGCGCGCGTCGAATTCCTTGCCGCGCAGGCGCTTCTGCACCGCGCGCAGTACGCCGGCGGCATCCAGGCCGATCTGCGCCAGCAGCTCCTCGCGGGTGCCATGCTCGACGAAGTGATCGGGCAGGCCGAGGTTGAGCACCGACAGCGGCTGGTGGTGGGCGGCCAGCACTTCGTTGACACCGCTGCCGGCGCCGCCCAGGCGGGCGTTCTCCTCCAGGGTCACCAGCAGGTCGTTTTCCTGGGCGAGATCGAGGATCAGCTCGACGTCCAGCGGCTTCACGAAGCGCATGTCGGCGACCGTGGCGTCGAGGATCTCCGCCGCTTCCAGCGCGGTCTGCACCATGGCGCCAAAGGCCAGGAAGGCGACCCGGGGCCGGCGCCGGCCGTGGGTCTCGCGGACGATGCGACCCTTGCCCAGCGGTAGCGGCTTGGCGATGGCGTCTACCTCTACGCCCTGCACATTGGCGCGCGGATAGCGCACCGCGCTGGGGCCGGCATGCGCCAGCCCGGTGGCGAGCTGGCGGCGCAGCTCGTTTTCGTCGGAAGGCGCCATCACCACCAGGTTGGGGATGCAGCGCAGGAAGCTGAGGTCGAACACCCCGTGATGGGTGGCGCCATCGGCGCCGACCAGGCCACCACGGTCGATGGCGAACAGCACCGGCAGGTTCTGGATGGCGACGTCGTGGATCAACTGATCGTAGCCGCGCTGCAAGAAGGTGGAGTAGATCGCGCAGACCGGCTTCAGGCCTTCGCAGGCCAGGCCAGCGGCAAGCGTCACCGCGTGCTGCTCGGCGATGCCGCAGTCGAAGTAGCGTTCGGGGAACTTCTGCGAGTACTCGACCAGGCCGGAACCCTCGCGCATCGCCGGGGTGATCGCCACCAGCTTGGGGTCGCGCGCGGCGGCCTCGCACAGCCAGTCGCCGAACACCTGGGTGTAGGTCTGCTTGGCGCCCGGCTTCTTGCCCGGAAAAGCACCCGTGACCGGATCGAACTGGGTGACGCCGTGATACTTGATCGGGTCGCCCTCGGCCGGCTCGAAGCCCTTGCCCTTGGTGGTGATGATGTGCAGGAACTGCGGACCCTTGGCGTTCTTCAGCTGCTCGAAGGCGGTGAGAAGCGCGTCGAGGTCGTGGCCGTCGATGGGGCCGTGATAGCTGAACCCCAGGGTCTCGAACAACGCGCCAGGTCGGTCGGCGAGGTGCATGGCGTTCTCGCAAGCCTCCGCCTCGCGGTGTGGAGTGGGGAAGCCGAGCTTGGCGGCGATCCGCGCCGAGTGGTTGCGCAGGGCGCCAACGTTCTCGGAGATGGACATGTCGTTGTCGTTGTAGACCACCAGCAGGTCCAGGCCGAGGTGGCCGGCGTGGTTCATGGCCTCGTAGGCCATGCCGCCGGTCATGCCGCCGTCGCCAATGATGGCGACCACGCGGCGCTTTTCGGCCTTCACCCGCGCGGCGGCGGCCATGCCGGCGGCGGCGCTGATGCTGGTGGAGGAGTGGCCGACCCCAAAGGCGTCGTACTCGCTCTCGCCACGATGGCAGAACGGCATCAGCCCACCCAGCTTGCGGATCGACTCCAGGCGCGCGCGGCGGCCGGTGAGCATCTTGTGTGGGTAGGCCTGGTGGCCGACGTCCCAGACCAGACGGTCGTGCGGAGTGTCGAAGGCGTGGTGCAGGGCGATCGTCAGCTCGACGGTGCCGAGGTTGGCGGCGAAATGCCCGCCGATCCGGCCCAGGGTTTCGATCAGGTGCCGGCGCATTTCCACTGCGAGATGGGGCAGCTCGCGCACCGGCAGCTGGCGCAGGTCGGCAGGAGTATTGACGCGTCCTAGCAGGGTGTAGCCGGGCGTGTCGGCGGAATGGGTGGTCATGTCGCGATTATGACGGAGCGGCGCACCAGCAAGGTGCAGGGGCACGGGTCGTTATTCTGACGAAGTTGTGCGTTGCAGCAAAATCAGTGCCGACGAGCCTGGATGCGGTCGGTGAGATCGCGCAAGGGGTCGGCGCGTTGGTCGAAGCCGGCCAGTGCCGCCAGTGCCTCTTCGAACAGGGCGCTGGCTCTGGCCTGGGCGGCGTCCAGACCGAGCAGGCGCACATAGGTGGACTTCACGCTGGCAGCGTCCTTGCCGGCGGTCTTGCCCAGGGTGCCGGTGCTGGCGGTGACGTCCAGCACATCGTCCTGAATCTGGTAGGCCAGGCCCAGGGCGCGGCCATAGCGGTTCAGCGCCAGACGCGACTCCGGGTCGGCCGTGGGCGCGGCCGACAAGGGTAGTTCCAGACAGGCCAGGATCAGGGCGCCGGTCTTGTGGCTATGCAACTGCTCCAGCTCGGCGAGGCTCAGGCTGGCGCCTTCGGCTTCGAGATCGGCCTGCTGGCCACCAGTCATGCCCCGGGAGCCGCTGGCACGCGCCAGCTGACAGAGCATTTCGGCCCTTGCCTGGGCGCTGAGCGGAGCGGCGCAGGCCAGCACCTCGAAGGCCAGCGTCTGCAGGCCGTCGCCGACCAGGATCGCGGTGCCCTCGTCATAGGCCTTGTGCACGGTGGCGCGGCCGCGGCGCAGGTCGTCGTTGTCCATTGCTGGTAGATCATCGTGCACCAGCGAGAAAGCGTGGATCAGCTCCACCGCCAACGCCGGCGCGTCGAGCTGCTCCGGGGCCAGGCCCAGCGTCTCGCCGGCGCCGTAGACCAGCAGCGCGCGCAAACGCTTGCCGCCCTCGCTGGCATAGCGCATGGCGCCGTGCAGGCGCGCAGGGTAGGCCTCGGCCGGCGGCAGCGCGGCATCCAGCGCCGCGTGCAGGCGCGCGCGCCGGGACAGCTCCCAGGCGGAATAATCACAGCGGTTCATTCGCTATCGTCAGCCGTCTTGCCAGGGACCAGGGTCTTGATCTTCAGTTCGGCACTGTCCAATGCGCCGCGGCACTCCTGGCTCAGGGCCATACCGCGTTCGAACAGGCTCAGCGATTCCTCCAGCTTCAGCTCGCCCCGCTCCAGCTTCTGGACAATGGCTTCCAGCTCTTTCATCGCCTCTTCAAAGCGCGCGACCGGGTCGGGCGTCAGCGGGCTGGTTGCGGGTATCGAGGACATGCCGGTTCCAAGTCGAAGGCCGGCATTTTAGCGGTACCCCGGACCCGGCGGCGGTCGACGGCTCAGCGGCCGGATTCCGGCCGCGCACTCAGCACCTGGGCGTAGCTTTGCCGGTAGCGCTGCGCCGAGGCCGACCAACTGAAGTCGCGCGCCATGCCCTGACGCCTCAGCTGCTTGCGCAGCTGCTGGTCGGCGCAGAACTCCAGGCCGCGCCGCAGCCCCCAGAGCAGGCCGTCGACATCGGCATGATCGAACAGTATTCCGCTGCCTTCTTCCGCCGCCGGTGAGCCGCCGCGCGCGTCGACGACGGTGTCAGCCAGACCGCCGGTCCGGTGCACGACTGGAATGGTTCCGTAGCGCTGCGCGTACATCTGGTTGAGACCGCAGGGCTCGAAGCGAGAGGGCATCACCAGCAGGTCGGCGGCAGCGGTCAACTGGTGCGCCAGCACCTCGTCGTGCGCGAGGCGCACCGCCAGACGGCCGGCAGGCGCCCGCCCGGCCCAATCGCGGAAAGCCGCTTCCAGCTTTGGGTCGCCGCTGGCCAGCACCGCCAACTGCAGAGGCAGCTGCATCAGCTCGTCCTGGGCGGCAAGCAGCAGGTCGGCGCCTTTCTGGTCGGCCAGGCGGCCGATGAACACCACCAGGGGCAGCGTCTGGCCGCGCGTCGGCGGAGTCAGGCCCAGCGTCGAGGAAACGGCAAGGCGGTTGGCCTGCTTGCCGGCCTCGACCGTGCGGGAGTCGTAATGCCTGACCAGATGCGGGTCGGTGGCCGGATTCCAGATCGCGGTGTCGATGCCGTTGACGATACCGATCAGCCGGTCGGCCCTGGTCGCGAGCAGGCCATCGAGGCCACAGCCGAAGGCGGGTGTCTGGATCTCCCTTGCATAGGTGGGGCTGACCGTGGTGATGAGATCGGCGTAGTTGAGGCCGCCCTTCATGCAGGAAAACCCGCCCCAGAATTCCAGGGCTTCGGGGGACCACCATTCCAGAGGCAGGCCCAAGGTCTCGAACGCCTCGCGGCCGAACTGTCCCTGATAGGCCAGGTTGTGGATGGTGAAGATCAGGGCCGGCCGTCGCGGCGCCGCGGCAAGCCAGGGGGCGGCGAGCGCGGTCTGCCAGTCGTGCAGATGCAGGATCTGCGGAGCGAAGCCGGCGGCACCCTCCGCGACGAAGGCCGCCAAGGCGGCGGAGAACGTGCCGAAACGCAGGGCGTTGTCGGCATAGGGTTGTTGCGACTCGTCGGCGTAAGGGCCGCCGGCGCGGTCGAACAACTGGGGTGCGTCGAACAGATAGACCGGCAGCCCGTCCGCCAATGCCCCGCGCAGCACCGTGTAGCGGATGCCGTTGATCTCATGGCTGGACAGCGGCTCGACACGGCCCAGGCTCCGGGCCACTCCGCGATAGGCCGGCAAGGCCACGCGGGCATCACAACCCAGCGAGCGAAGTGCGGCGGGCAGGGCGCCAGCGACGTCGCCCAAGCCGCCGGTCTTGGCCAAGGGGAAACACTCTGCGGCGGCGTGGAGAACACGCAAGTCGGATGTCATGTGTTACAGAGTAGCGAATCCGCTCCGGATATCGACAGACGACCCCACTTAACCACTAGGATAAGCGCATCAATCCGTAGGTGGCGCTGGCGTCGGATCGGGGGAGGGACTGCATGAGCAGCACGAGCACGAGCAACGAGCAGGACAGCCGTTTCGTCAGCCGCCTGACTCGCGACACCCTGGCGCTGATCATGGCGGGAGGACGCGGCAGCCGGCTGATGCAGATGACGCTGTCGCGCGCCAAGCCGGCGGTGCCCTTCGGTGGCAAGTTCCGCATCATCGACTTCACCCTCTCCAACTGCATCAACAGCGGCATCCGCCGGGTCGGCGTGCTCACCCAATACAAGAGCCACTCGCTGATCCGCCATCTGCAGCAGGGCTGGGGTTTTCTGCGTGGCCAGTTCGGCGAGTTCATCGAACTGCTGCCCGCCGAGCAGCGCGGCGAGGCCTACGACTGGTACTCGGGAACCGCGGACTCGGTGTACCAGAACCTGGACTTCATCCGCCGCCATCAGCCGGCCTATGTGCTGGTGCTCGCCGGCGACCACATCTACAAGATGGACTACGGGCCGATGCTGGCGCAGCACGCGCGTACCGGGGCGCAGGTCACCGTCGGTTGCATCGAGGTGCCGGCCGAGGAGGCCAACGGTTTCGGAGTGATGCAGGTCGATGCCGCCAACCGCGTGGTCGAGTTTCAGGAGAAGCCGCAAGCGCCCCATTGCCTCGCCGACAAGCCCGGGGTGGCACTGGCGAGCATGGGCATCTATGTGTTCGACGCGCGCTTCCTGCTGGAGCAGCTGTCGCGCGATGCCGGCGTGGGCGAGTCCAGCCACGATTTCGGCAAGGACGTGGTGCCCTCGCTCATCGCCGGCGGCAAGGTTTACGCCTACCGCTTCAGCGACCTCTACGAACCCGGCCGCCAGGGCTACTGGCGCGATGTCGGCACCATCGACTCCTACTGGCTGGCCAACATCGAGCTCACCTATCTGGTGCCGGAGCTCAATCTCTACGACGCGCAATGGCCGATCTGGACCCTGCAGGAGCAGGTGCCGCCCGCCAAGTTCGTGTTCGAGGAGGAGCCGGCTGCCGGCACGGCGGTCGAATCCCTGGTTGCCGGCGGCTGCATCGTCTCGGGCGCACAGGTGCGGCGCAGCGTGCTCTCGGTCAATGTCCGGATCGAACGTGACTCGCAGATCGAAGACTCGCTGCTGCTGCCGGGCGCGCGTATCGGCAGCAATTGCCAGATCAGGCGCGCCATCATCGACGAGAACTGCGTCATCCCCGATGGCAGCCGCATCGGCTGTGACAGCAGCCTCGACAGGAAGCGCTATTACGTCAGTGCTGGTGGCGTGACCCTGGTGACACGCGAAATGCTGGACGCCTGAGGCGTGGCTGGCACCACTAACTGCGAGCCTGTGCCCCTGGGGTTGGATGCAAGCGCCGCGGCGGCCCTGAGCGGCGGGCAGGTGGGCGATCCGTTTTCGCTGCTGGGCCCGCAACCCTGCGACGCCGGCTGGCTGGTACGCGCCTACCTGCCCGGCGCGCTGGGGGTCGATCTGGTCGATGCCGGCAGCGGCCAGGTGCTGGCGGCGATGCAGGCGCTGTCGCCGCCTGGGCTCTACGCGGCGCGGCTCGGGTTGCGCCGACCTTACCGCCTGCGTATCCGCTGGCCGGCGGCTGGTGGTGGCGAGGCCGAGCAGGAGACCGAAGACCCTTACTCCTTTGGCCTGTTGCTGGGCGAGCTGGATCTGCACCTGATCTTCGAGGGCCGCCACCGCGAACTCGCGCACTGCCTGGGCGCTCAGGCGATGGTGGTGGAGGGCGTGGCTGGTGTCCGTTTCGCGGTCTGGGCGCCGACGGCCCGGCGGGTGTCGGTGGTCGGCGCGTTCAACGGCTGGGACGGCCGCCGCCATGCCATGCGTCGCCGCGTCGAGAACGGAGTCTGGGAGTTGTTCCTGCCTCGCTTGGCGCCGGGGGAGGTCTATCAGTACGAACTGCTGACCGCCGACGGAACCCTGTCGCGCAAGGCCGACCCCTTGGCCCGTCAGGCGCTGACCGCGCCGCAGACCGCCTCGGTGGTCTTCGATCCGACGCCGTTCGCCTGGAACGACGCAGGCTGGCTGGCCGAGCGTGGACAGCGCCAGTCCAGTGGCAGGCCGATGAGCATTTACGAAGTCCATGCTGGCTCCTGGCGCCGGCACCCGGACGGACGCGCCTACCAATGGGGGGAGCTGGCGCAGGCGCTGATCCCCTATGTGCTGGAACTCGGCTTCACCCACATCGAGCTGCTGCCGGTGATGGCGCATCCCTTCGGCGGGTCCTGGGGCTATCAGCCGCTGTCGCTGTTCGCGCCGCAGCCGGAATGGGGCGAGCCGGCGGCGTTCGCCGGCTTTGTCGATGCCTGTCATCAGGCCGGGATCGGCGTGCTGCTGGACTGGGTGCCCGCCCATTTTCCCGCCGACCCCCACGGCCTCGCCCGCTTCGACGGCAGTGCGCTCTACGAGCACGCCGATCCGCGCGAGGGGTTTCATCGCGACTGGAAGACCCTGATTTACAACTTCGGACGCAGCGAAGTCGCCGGCTTCCTGATCGCTTCCGCCTTGTACTGGCTGCGCCACTACCACCTCGACGGCCTGCGGGTGGATGCGGTCGCCTCGATGTTGTACCGCGACTACTCGCGGACGCCGGGTGAGTGGCTGCCCAATCGCTACGGCGGCCGGGAGAACCTCGAAGCGGTGGACTTTCTCCGCGCCCTCAACGAGGCCGTGCGGGAACACAGTCCGGGCTGCCTGATGATCGCCGAGGAATCGACCTCCTGGCCGGGGGTCACGGCGGCGGTGGCCGATGGCGGACTCGGCTTTTCCCACAAGTGGAACATGGGCTGGATGAACGACACGCTGGCCTACGCGCGTCTGGATCCGGTCTACCGCCGCCATGCCCACGACCGCCTGACCTTTGGCCTGATGTACGCCTATGCGGAGCGCTTCGTGCTGCCGCTGTCCCACGACGAGGTGGTGCATGGCAAGGGCTCGCTCTGGCGCAAGCTGCCGGGTGACGACTGGCAGCGTTATGCCGGCCTGCGCGGCCTGCTCGGCTGGATGTGGGCGCATCCGGGAGGAAAGCTGCTGTTCATGGGCGGCGAGCTGGCGCAGAAAGCCGAGTGGAACCACGACGCCGAACTCGACTGGGCGGCCCTCGCGCATGCCGCCCCCCAGGGGGCCTGGCATCGCGGCCTGCAGGCAGTGGTGCGCGACCTCAACCGGCGCTACCGCGAACAGCCGGCGCTGCATGCCGAGGATCACCGCCCGGAGGGATTCGAGTGGCGGCTGGTCGATGCCCGTGCCGAGAGTCTGTTCGCGTTCTGCCGTCACGCGGCCGACGCGTCACCGGTCTTGGTGGTCAGCAATTTCACACCGGTGCCGCGTCACGGACTCCGGCTGGGCGTGCCGCGCGCCGGGCGCTGGCGCGAGCTGTTCAACAGCGATGCCGCCGAGTACGGCGGCGCCGGCGGCGGCAATCTCGGCGGCGTACTGGCCGAGCCGGGCGACTATCACGGCCGGCCGGCCAGTCTGAGCCTGTTCCTGCCCTCGCTGGCGACGATCTGGCTGATCTGGGAAGGCGGGGCCTGATGCCGTTGCCGGCGCCGTTGCCGCACCTGGAACCCTGCCCGCCGGGGCCGCTGGGCGCGCATCCCTATCGCCAGGGCTTGCGCTTCTGCGTCTATTCGGCGGCCGCGGAGTGGCTGGAACTCTGCCTGTTCGATCGTGATGGCCAGTCTGAACTGGCGCGGCTGCGTATGCCCGAATGCAGTGGCGGCGTCTGGCATGGCTATCTGCCCGGAGCCGGCCTGGGCCTGGTCTATGGCTATCGCGCCCACGGACCCTACGCACCCGCCCGCGGCCTGCGGTTCAACCCGCATAAGCTCCTGCTGGACCCCTATGCCACCGAGTTGCGCGGCGAGCTGATCTGGCACGACGCCCTGTTCGGGCATCACCGCGAGGTCGCGGCGGCGCAGCCGGACGAGCGCGACAGCGCCCCCTACATGCCCAAGGCGGTGGTGGTCAGCGAGGACTACGACTGGCAGGGCGATCGTCCGCCGGAGGTTCCCTGGTCACGGACGGTGATCTACGAGTTGCACGTCAAGGGCTACAGCCGCCTGCGTGCGGATCTGCCCGAGGCCTTGCGTGGCGGTTACCGGGCGCTGGGCCGGCCGGAAGTCCGGGCCTATCTGAGCGATCTGGGAGTGACGGCGGTGGAGCTGCTGCCGGTGCACGCCATGGTTCGTGAACGCCGGCTGCTGGAACGCGGCCTGACCAATTACTGGGGCTACAACAGCCTGGCCTATTTCGCGCCGGAGCCCGCCTATGGCAGTCGCGACGATCTGAAGTGGGCGGTAAGGGAGCTGCACAAGTCCGGCATCGAGGTGATCCTCGACGTCGTCTACAACCACAGCGGCGAGGGCGACGAGACCGGCCCCACCCTGAGTCTGCGCGGCCTGGGCAATGCCGAGTACTACCGCTTGCAGCCCGAGGACCGGTCGCGCTATCTGAACTACAGCGGCTGCGGCAACACCCTGGATTTCAGCCGGCCGCGCGTGGTCCAGCTGGTGATGGACTCCCTGCGCCACTGGGTCCAGGCCTATCACGTCGATGGCTTCCGCTTCGATCTGGGCGTGGTGCTGGGTCGCGGGGTGGGCGGCTACGACCCTGCCACCGGTTTCTTCCACGCCCTGTTGCAGGACCCGGTGCTCAGCCGGGTCAAGCTCATCACCGAGCCCTGGGATCTGGGGCCCGAGGGCTATCAGCTGGGCCGGCAGCCTACCGGCCTGGCGGAATGGAACGACCGCTACCGGGATCAGCTGCGGCGTTACTGGAGAGGCGACGCCGGCACCCGCGGCGCGCTGGCCACCGGTCTGCAGGGCTCGGCGGACCGTTTCGACCATGCGCGCCGCCATCCCTGGGCGAGCATCAACTACCTTACCGCGCACGACGGCTTCACCCTGGAAGATCTGGTGAGCTACAGTCACCGGCACAATGCCGCCAATGGCGAGCACGGGCGGGACGGACATCCCCACAACGAGTCCTGCAATTGGGGAGTCGAGGGCGAGAGCGAAAACGCCGAGGTCAGGGCCAGGCGCGAACGTATCCAGAGGGCCTTGCTGGCCACCCTGGCGTTCAGTCACGGCACGCCGATGTTCCTGGCCGGCGACGAGTTCGGGCAGACCCAATCCGGCAACAACAATCCCTACTGCCAGGACTCGCCACTGACCTGGCTGGACTGGAGCCGGCTCGATCAGCCGCACGGACGGATGCTGCACGACTGCCTGCGCCAGTTGCTGCGCCTGCGCCGCGAGCATCCTGCGCTGCGCAGCGCCGACTTCCAGCACGGCCGGGAGATCCTGCCGGGCTGGCCGGACACCAGTTGGTTCGACGAGCGGGGCCGGCCGCTCTCGACCCAGGATTGGCAGTCGCCGCTGGGACAGTTGCTGGGGCTGCGCAGGGTGGCCGCGCGGGAGCAGGGCGAGGGCTACGAGGTGTTGTATCTGCTGTTCAACGCCGGCATCGTCGATCAGGAGGTCCAGCTGCCGCCGCCGCTGCTGGACACCGAACTGCTGTTCGATAGCGAGGACCCGGCGCCGATGCCACGTCCCTGGCGTTCGGCCAGCTACCGACTGCGTGGCCAGAGCGTGGCGCTGCTGGCGGCAGCTCTGCCGGAACCGGGAGCCAGGGCATGAGTGAGTCCAGTTCGGCGCTGATGGCGCTGGCCGAGGAGGCCGGCATCGCGGTGCATTGGCAGGACTACCAGGGACAGACCAGGACGGTTTCCGACCCGGTGCTGCAGGCGCTGCTGAGTGCCCTGGAGCTGCCCTGCGCGAGCCGCGGCGACATCGCCCATAGCCGCGCCCAACTGGCGGCCGAAGGCGCCGCCGGGCAGTGGCCGGCACTGCTGACCGGCGAGGCCGGGCGAGCGCTGCCGCTGCCGTCCTGCGCGGCCGACCTGCCCGCCGTCGACGTCCTGCTCGAAGCCGGAGGCCAGCGGCGCCTGCCGGTCTCGCGCGCTGCCGATGGCAGGCCCTGGCTGGCGGCAATTCCGGAGACCGGTTACCACCTCCTGCTGGTTGGCTCCGGGGCGCCACCGACACTGGCCATCGCTCCGGCCAAGGCCTTTCCGATCTCGGCCCTGGCCGAGGGTCGCCGCCTGCATGGCCTGGTGGCGCAGTTGGCCTCGCTGCGCAGGGCCGGCGACGGCGGCATCGGTGATTTCGGCGGCCTGGCGCAGCTGGTCGCGGCGGCGGCTCCGGCCGGAGTGGATGCGCTCGCCATCAGCCCGGTGCACGCGCTCTACGCCGGTGATCCCGACCGCTATGCGCCCTATTCGCCGTCGAGCCGGCTGTTCCTCAATCCGCTTCACGCCGATCCGGCGATGGTGCTGGGCGAGGCGGCGGTGGCCTCGGCCCTGGCCGCCAACGGCTTGGCCGGCCTGTATGCCGAACTGGAGGCGCTGCCGCTGATCGACTACCCCCGCGCGGCGCGTGCCAAATGGCGCCTGCTGCGGGCGCTATGGCAGGCGCAGGCCGGCGAGCTGGAACAGGGCGAGTCGCCCTTGGCGCGGCGGTTTCGCGCCTACCGCGCAGGCGGCGGTCGCGCGCTGCTCGATCACGCGCGCTTCGAGGCTCTGCAGGTCGGGCAGGGCGGGGCGGACTGGCGGCGCTGGCCGGCCGAGCTGCGCGAGTCCGGCAGCGCGGCAGTCGAGGCCTACGCCGCCAATCACGCGGCGGAGGTGGGTTTCCATTGCTTCGTGCAGTGGCTGGCCGCGGACGGCCTGGCCGCCGTGCAGGCCGGCGCGCGCGCCGGTGGCATGCGGATCGGCCTGATCGGCGATCTGGCGGTGGGCACCGACGGCGGTGGTAGCCACGCCTGGAGCAATCCGCACGATCTGCTGCGCGGGGTGAGCATTGGCGCGCCGCCCGATCCCCTCGGCCCCCTGGGGCAGAACTGGGGGCTGACCACCTTCTCGCCGCGGGCCCTGAAAGCCCAGGGCTACGGTCCTTTTCTGGAGTTGCTGCGCGCCAACCTGCGGCATGCCGGTGGAATCCGCATCGACCATGTGCTCGGCCTGCGCCGGCTCTGGCTGGCGCCGGAAGGCGCGGCACCGGGCGAGGGCGCCTATCTGCGCTACCCCACGCAGGACCTGCTGCGGCTGGCGGCGCTGGAATCGCACCGGCACCGGGCCATCATCCTCGGCGAGGACCTCGGCACCCTGCCGGCCGGTTTCCAGAGCGAGCTCGCCGAGGCCGGCGTGCTGGGCCTGCGGGTGCTGTATTTCCAGCGCGAGCACAAGCTGTTCGTCGAGCCGGAGCGCTGGTCGGCGAGCGCCGTGGCCACCACCTCCACCCACGATCTGCCGACCGTCGCCGGCTGGTGGGCCGGCCGCGACCTGGACTGGCGCCGCCGCCTGGACCTGGTCGATGCCGAGGCGCAGGCCGGCGAAGAAGCGGAGCGGGAGGAGGGGCGGCAATGCCTGTGGTCGGCGCTGGAGCATGCCGGACTGGTCCAGGGCACGCGGCCGGAGCCGGCGGCTGGCGCGGCGGTCGTCGATGCCGCCTGCGCCTTCGTCGCCCGCAGCCCGGCGCCGCTGCTGCTACTGCCGCTGGAAGACCTGCTGGCCCTGGAGGAAGCACCCAACCTGCCCGGCACCGTCAGTGGGCACCCCAATTGGCAGCGCCGGCTGCCGGGCGAGGCGGGACGGTTGCTGGAACAAGCCGAGGTCGGCACCCGGCTGGCGCTGGTCCGCAGGGAGCGCGGGGCTGGTTCCTAGACCCAGACGACGCAGCCCATCTCGAACGGGTGCGACAAGGCGTCGTGATGAGGGCGCATGCGCAAGCGGTAGCTCTGCAGACCCGGCAGCGGTTCGAGGTCGAGTGCGTACAGATGGGCCTCGCCGACGGTGCCGGTGCTGGTCAGGGTTTCGGTCTTCTGGGGCTGGAAAACTCCCTGCGAGTCCTCGCGACCGACCACGCATTCAACCACCACGTCGGCAGGCGTCAGGCCATTCAGCCGGGCGTGGATCCGCAGCGGCAGGGTCTCGCCGTGGTAGAGCGCCTCGGGGTGGGGAGCTGCGGTCTGCAGGGACACCCCCGGCCACTGTGCGTGGACCCGGCGCTTCCAGGCCGCCAGATCCTTGGCGAGGCTACCGCCTGCGGCGGTGAACCTCGCGGTCTGCCGCGCCGCCGGGCCGTAGTACTGGCGCACGTAGTCCATCACCTGCCGCGCCGAATTGAAGCGCGGGATCAGTGTCTTCATCGCGTTCTTGCTGATCTGCACCCACTCGGGCGCGTAGCCATACTTGCGCGGACCGTAATACAGCGGCGCCACCTGGTGTTCGAGGATGTCGAGCAGTTGCCGGCATTCCTCCTGGTCGCGGTGCGCGCGGGCGGTGGCGTCGTCCGCCAGTTGGCCCCAGTAGCGGGGATCGACCGGCTTGATCGCGAAACCGTTGATCTGGCTCAGGTCGCCGCCGACATAGCCCTCGTCCCACCAGCCGTCGAGCACCGAGACATTGACCACGCCGTTGATGCCGGCCTTCTCGCCGCTGGTGCCGCTGGCCTCCATCGGATACTCGGGGTTGTTGAGCCAGACGTCGCAACCCTGCACGAGGTTGCGCGCGAGCAGCATGTCGTAGCCCTCGATCATGATCAGCCGGCCGATGAACTCCGGCTTCATGCTGGTCTCGTAGAGCTTCTTGATCAGCGCCTGGCCGGGCAGATCCTTGGGATGCGCCTTGCCGGCGAAGATCAGGATGGCGGGGTGATCGGGGTTGTTCAGCAGCCGCGCGAGCCTCGCCTCGTCGGCGAGGACCAGGGTGGCGCGCTTGTAGGTGGCGAAGCGCCGCGCGAAGCCCAGCACCAGGCTGCGGCTGTCGGGATTGGCGATGTACTGGGTGGCGTGGTTGATGATCGCTTCCGGCACGCCGTTCCGGCGCAACTGCCGGCGCAGCCGCTCGGCGACATCCAGCAGCAGGTCGTGCTTGAGCTTGTGGCGCACCGCCACGAAGGCGTCGTAGGGGATATTGTCGATGCAGCGCCAGTGGTCGACATCCAGCAGCTTGCTGCGCCATTCGCGGAAGCTGTCGTGGAACAACTGCGTCCAGGCGCGGGCGATGAAGGTGTGCATGTGCACGCCGTTGGTGACGTAGCCGATCGGGTTGTCTTCCGGCGCCACCTGCGGCCACAGCGCCTGCTCCATGCGGCTGGCGACCCCGCCGTGGATCTTCGAGACACCGTTGTGGAAGCGGCTGCCACGCAGGGCGAAGGTGGTCATGTTGAAGCGTTCGGCGCTCGGCTCCAGCGCTCCGAGTTGCAGCACCCGCGCCTCCGGCACCCCGAGTTGCGGCAGCAGACTGCCCAGATACCAGCGCAGCTTGCCGTGGTCGAACACGTCATGGCCGGCGGGCACTGGGGTGTGGGTGGTGAACACATGGCTGGCCGCGACCAGCTCCAGCGCCGAGTCGAAATCCAGCCCCGCCTGCACCTGCTCGCGGATGCGTTCGAGGATCATGAAGGCGGCGTGGCCCTCGTTCATGTGCCAGACCGTCGGCCCGCTGGCCAGGGCCGGCGTCGCGCTAGGCTGCCGGCCCAGCGCCCGCAGCGCGCGCACGCCACCGATGCCGAGCACGATCTCCTGCTGGATGCGGGTGTCGTTGTCACCGCCGTAGAGCTGGTAGGTGATCATGCGGTCGGCGGCGGAGTTCTCGGCGACGTCGGAATCCAGCAGATAAAGCGCCGACAGGCTGATCCGCGCCACCCAGACCCGCAGCTGCACCAGCCGGTCGGCGATTTCCACCGTCACCCTCAGCTCGCTGCCATCGGCGTTCAGGCATAGCGAGATCGGCAGGTCGGCGAAGTCCACCGCATGGGGGATGGCCTGCTGGTTGCCCTGGCCGTCGATCTGCTGGATGAAATAGCCCTGACGGTACAGCAGGCCGACGCCGACAAAGGGAACGCCGAGGTCTGCTACCGCCTTGCAGTGGTCGCCGGCCAGGATGCCCAGACCGCCGGAATAGATCGGAAAGCTTTCGTGCAAGCCGAACTCGGCACAGAAATAGGCGACCAGATCCCGGTCGGCGTCGAGGTATTTGTCGATCTCCGGGCGGTGGCCAGCGGCCAGGTGGGAGTCGAAGGAAGACAGCGCCGAGTGGTAGTCCTCGAGAAAGTCACGGTCCGCCGCCACCTGTTCCAGCCGGGCCTGATCGACCCGGCGCAGGAACAGCTTGGGGTTGTTGCCGCAGTCGCGCCAGAGCTCGCGGTCCAGCCGCCAGAACACCCCACGCACCTCACGGTCCCAGGAATACGCCAGATTGCCGGCAATCTCCTCCAAGCGACGGATATTGCTGGGAATACGGGGGCGTAACTCGAGGCGAAAGGTCTGGCCTTGCATGGCGCGCTCGCAATGGATGGGGTCCGTATCTCAGTGTAGCCAGCTCCGGGCCGGTGTTGCGCCCGACCGCGAAATTCCAGGGCGGTTGTGGGCTGGCGCCGGCTCCGGTACCTTGCCGCCCTCTCGCAGGTAGCCCCACGACATGGCTCAGCAGCAATACGACGTCAATGCCATCGAAGTCCTCGACGGCCTGGACCCGGTGCGCAAGCGCCCGGGCATGTACACCGACACCAGCCGCCCCAACCATCTGGCGCAGGAAGTCATCGACAACGCGGTCGACGAGGCCCTGGGCGGCTATGCCAAGCAGGTGCAGGTCACGCTCTACGCCGACGGTTCCTGCGAGGTGCGCGACGACGGCCGCGGCATCCCCACCGACATCCACCCGGTGCACAAGATCAGCGGTGTCGAGCTGGTGCTGACCAAGCTGCATGCCGGCGGCAAGTTCAGCAACAACAACTACCAGTTCTCCGGTGGCCTGCACGGTGTCGGTGTGTCAGTGGTCAATGCCCTGTCCACCCGCCTGGAAGTCTCGGTGCGCCGCAATGGCGTCGAGCAGGCCATGCACTTCGAGAACGGCTACACCGCCAGCCCCCTGCGCGAGGTGGGAACCTGCGCGAAGAAGGACACCGGCACCCGGGTGCGCTTCTGGGCCGACCCGAAGTATTTCGACTCGCCGAAGTTCTCGCTGCCAAGGCTCAAGCAGATCCTGCGCGCCAAGGCGGTGCTCTGCCCGGGGCTCAAGATCACGCTCAAGGACGAGCCGGGCAACGAGGAGACGGTCTGGTACTACGAGAACGGCCTCACCGACTACCTGCTCGACGCGGTCAAGGGCCAGGAGATCGTGCCGGCCGCGCCGTTCACCGGCCAGTTCAAGTCGCCGCGCGAAGAGGCCGAGTGGGCGCTGGCCTGGGTCAATGCCGACGGCGTCGGCGAGCTGCTGGCGGAGAGCTACGTCAACCTCATCCCGACCATGCAGGGCGGCACCCATGTCAACGGTCTGCGCACCGGCCTGACCGAGGCGATCCGCGAGTTCTGCGAGTTCCGCAATCTGCTGCCGCGCGGCATGAAGCTGGCCCCGGAGGACATCTGGCAGGGCCTGGCCTATGTGCTGAGCGTGAAGATGCAGGATCCGCAGTTCGCCGGCCAGACCAAGGAGCGCCTGTCTTCGCGCGAGACCGCCGCCTTCGTCAGCGGCGTGGTGCACGACTCCTTCGGGCTCTGGCTCAACCAGCACCCGGACGAGGGCGAGCGCGTCGCCCAGCTGGTGATCGCCAATGCCAGCGCGCGCATGAAGGCCGCCAAGCAGGTGGTGCGCAAGAAGATCACCTCCGGCCCGGCGCTGCCCGGCAAGCTCGCCGACTGCGTGCTCACCGACTTGAACCGCACCGAGCTGTTCCTGGTCGAGGGCGACTCCGCCGGCGGCAGCGCCAAGCAGGCGCGCGACCGCGACACCCAGGCGATCATGCCGCTGCGCGGCAAGATCCTGAACACCTGGGAAGCCACTGCCGGCGAGGCCATCGCCAGCGAGGAAATCCACAACATCAGCGTCGCGATTGGTGTTGATCCCGGCAGCCCCGACCTCAGCGGCCTGCGCTACGGCAAGATCTGCGTGCTGGCCGATGCCGACTCCGACGGTCTGCACATCGCCACCCTGTTATGCGCGCTGTTTCTGCGCCACTTCCGGCCGCTGGTGCAGGCGGGCCATGTCTACATCGCCATGCCGCCGCTGTTCCGCATCGACGCCGGCAAGCAGGTGTTCTACGCGCTCGACGAGGGCGAGAAGCAGGGCGTGCTGGACCGGCTCGCCGCCGAGGGCAACAGGGCCAAGGTCCAGGTGACCCGCTTCAAGGGCCTGGGCGAGATGAATCCCTTGCAGCTGCGCGAGACCACCATGAGCGCCGACACCCGCCGCCTGGTGCAGCTGACCCTGGACGAACCGGAGGCCGAGTCCGGCCTGGTCAACACCGACGGTCTGATGGACATGCTGCTGGCCAAGAAGCGCGCCGGTGATCGCAAGAACTGGCTGGAAGAGAACGGCAACAAGGCGGAGATCGAGGTATGAGCAGCACCCCGATGATGGAGGTCGAACGCACACCGCTGCGGGTGTTCGCCGAAAAGGCCTATCTCGACTACTCGATGTACGTGGTGCTCGACCGCGCCCTGCCCAACATCGCCGACGGCTTGAAGCCGGTGCAGCGGCGCATCGTCTACGCGATGAGCGAGCTGGGCCTGCAATCGACGGCCAAGCACAAGAAGTCGGCGCGCACCGTCGGCGACGTGCTTGGCAAGTACCACCCGCATGGCGACTCGGCCTGCTACGAGGCCATGGTCACCATGGCCCAGCCCTTCAACTACCGCTATCCGCTGGTGGACGGGCAGGGCAACTGGGGTTCGGCGGACGATCCGAAGTCCTTCGCGGCGATGCGCTACACCGAGTCGCGGCTGACGCCCTATGCGCAGGCGCTGCTGCAGGAGCTGGAGCAGGGCACGGTCGACTGGGCGCCGAACTTCGACGGCACGCTGGAAGAGCCCAAGCTCTTGCCGGCGCGGCTGCCCAACATCCTGGTCAATGGCACCACCGGCATCGCGGTCGGCATGGCCACCGACATCCCGCCGCACAACGTCGGCGAGCTGGTGAAGGCCTGCCTGCACCTACTCAAGCACCCGAACGCCCAGCTGGAAACGCTGATGGAGTTCGTGCCGGCGCCGGACTTTCCGACCGGTTGCGAGATCGTCAGCGAGTCGGCGGACCTGTTGAAGCTCTACCAGACCGGCAACGGCCAGATCCGCATGCGCGCGCGCTGGGAGCGCGAGGACGACGGCAATATCGTCATCACCCACCTGCCGCACCAGGTCAGCGGCAACAAGATCCAGGAGCAGATCGCCGAGCAGATGCGGGCGAAGAAGCTGCCGCTGGTCGAGGACCTGCGCGACGAATCCGACCACGAGAATCCGACCCGCCTCGTCATCGTGCCGCGCAGCAACCGCGTTGACGCCGAGCAGTTGATGGCACATCTGTTCGCCACCACCGATCTCGAAAAATCGGCGCGCGCCAACCTCAACATGATCGGCCTCGACGGCCGGCCGCGGGTGAAGAACCTGCGCGAGATCCTGGTCGAGTGGCTGGACTTCCGCTTTGCCACCGTCACCCGCCGGCTCAACCACCGGCTGCAGAAGGTCAACGACCGCCTGCACCTGTTGGAAGGCCTGCTGATCGCCTTCCTGAATCTGGACGAGGTGATCCGCATCATCCGCTTCGAGGACGAGCCGCGCCTGAAGCTGATGCAGACCTTCGCGCTCTCGGAAATCCAGACCGACTACATCCTCGACACCCGCCTGCGCCAGTTGCAGCGGCTGGAAGAGATGAAGATCAAGGGCGAGCAGGACGAACTCGCCGCCGAGAAGGCGCGCATCGAGGCGCTGCTGGATTCCGAAGACGCGCTCAAGAAGCTGATCGGCGAGGAGCTGCGCGAGGATGCCAAGAAGTACGGCGACGCGCGCCGCTGCCCGATGGTGGCGCGGCCAGCGGCGGTGGCGCTGGCCGCCGAGGAGATCTTGCCGGCAGAGGCGATCACCGTGGTGCTGTCCAAGGCCGGCTGGATCCGTGCCGGCAAGGGCCACGAGCTGGACCCGACCACGCTTTCCTACAAGGCCGGCGACGAATACTTCTGCCACGCCCAGGGCAAGACCAACCAGCTCCTGATCCTGCTCGACGACAAGGGCCGCGCCTACACGCTCAACCCGCGCGAGCTGCCTTCGGCGCGCTCGCAGGGCGAGCCGATCACCACCCGCATCGACCTACAGGACGGCGGCAAGGTGGTGGCGATGCTGCTCGGCGAAGCCGGCGAGAAGCTGCTGCTGGCTGGCAGCGACGGCTACGGCTTTGTCGCCAAGCTGGGCGATCTGGAAGGCCGCAACAAGGCCGGCAAGGCGGTGGTGAATATCGAGGGCGCGCTGCTGGCTCCGCTGCGGGTCGGCGACAGCGCCAGCGATCGCGTCGCGCTGGCCACCGCCGAAGGCCGGCTGCTGGTGTTCCCGGTGGCGGAACTGCCGGAGCTGGCCAAGGGCAAGGGCAACAAGCTGGTCACGCTCAAGGGCGAGGACCGCATCCTCGCTCACTGTGTGCTGCCGGCCGGCGCGCCGCTGGAGATCACCAGCGGCAAGCGCACCTACACGCTCAAGGCCAGCGATCTCGAAGGCTATCTCGGCTCGCGCGCCACCCGTGGCAACCATCTGCCGCGCGGCTTCCAGAGGGTCGACGTCATGCGGCCTGATCTGCCGACGAAACCTCAGGCTTGAGTTCGTGGTCACAGTCTCCACAATCCCTTGACACTTTGTTTTCACGACAATCCGCCATGAAACGCATTGCCTTGTTCCTGCTCACCAATCTCGCCGTGGTCCTGGTACTCGGCGTGGTCTGCTCGCTGCTCGGCGTCGACCGCTACCTGACCAAGAACGGTCTCAACCTCACCTCGCTGCTGGCGTTCTCCGCCGTCATGGGCATGGGCGGCAGCTTTATCTCGCTGGCGATGAGCAAGTGGATGGCCAAGCGCAGCACCGGCGCCAAGGTCATCACCCAGCCGAGCAATTCCGCCGAGCTGTGGCTGGTGCAGACGGTGGAGCGCCAGGCGCGCGCTGCTGGCATCGGAATGCCGGAAGTCGCGATCTACGATTCGCCGGAGCCCAATGCCTTCGCCACCGGCATGAACAAGAACAGCGCCCTGGTGGCGGTTTCCACCGGTCTCCTGCGCAGCATGAAGCAGGAAGAAGTCGAGGCGGTGCTGGGCCACGAGATCGGCCACGTCGCCAATGGCGACATGGTGACGTTGACCCTGATCCAGGGCGTGGTCAACACCTTCGTGATCTTCCTCTCGCGCGTCATCGCCTACGCGGTGGACCAGTTCCTGCGCCGTGGCGACAGCCGCGACAGCGGCCCCGGTATGGCCTACATGCTGGTGTCAATGCTCATGCAGGTGGTGCTGGGTATCGGCGCCTCGATGATCGTCGCCGCCTTCTCGCGCTACCGCGAGTTCCGCGCCGATGCCGCCGGCGCGCAGTTTGCCGGCCGCCGCAAGATGATCGCCGCCCTACAGCGCCTGCAGTCGTTCAAGGACAGCCCCAGCCAGCTGCCCAAGGAGATGACCGCCTTCGGCATCCGCGAGGGCATGATGGGCCTGTTCTCCTCGCACCCGCCGCTGGAAAAGCGCATCGCCGCGCTGGAGCAGGCGCAGGGCAATTAGCGAAAAGGCGGCCTTCGGGCCGCCTTTTCGGTGAGGGCGGCGGCTGCGCCGCCTGTGAGGGCGCCAGCATCGCTGCGCTCGCTGGCTGTGAGTCACTCCCCGCTGCGCGGGGCGTTGTGAGGGGAAGCGTAAGACAGGGCGCGGCCGTTTCTTGGCTTTTCCCTCACAGCGATGCGGAGCATCGCGCCCTTACAGTCGGGGAGCGCAGCGAACCCGACGCCCTCACAGGCGGCGCAGCCGCCGACCTCACCTCGGCGCGTGGATCGACTTCGCCTTGGTGATGAACTCGCTGGCCAGCAGCACCACTTCCGGCTCCTGTACGTGGTAGCCCTGGATGTAGTTGACGCCCATCTGCCAGAGCCGCGCCATCACATTGGCGTCTTCGACATGGCTGACGATGGTCTTGATCTTCTTCTGCTTGGCGACCTCCATCAGCTGGTTCATCCGCCGATTCACTTCCTTCTCGTTGAACTTCTGCGTGTAGGAGGAGTGGAACTTCAGATAGCTGATGTTGGGCAAGTGCTCCAGCAGCTGGGCGCTGTTGCTGGACATGCCGTAGTGATCCACGGCGATGCTGGCGCCCAGCTTGGCCAGGGTCTCGGTGAGGGTCCTGGCCTTGCGGATGTGGTTTTGCAGGATCATCTCCTGTATCTCGAAGACGAACTCCTCGTTCTGCAGGGGATGCGCCTTGAGCAGCTCGGTGAGCCATTTCAGGAACTCATCGGTCTCGCGCAGGGTGTCTTCCGAGAGGCGCACGAACAGCGAGGGCGCGTCCTTGCCGCCGGCGCGCTTGGCGATGATCGCCAGGCTGCGGGCGATCACCCAGCGGTCGACGTTGCGCATCAGGTTGAATTTGGCGGCGGCCGGCAGGAATTCGCCGGCATGCAGCTCCTTGCCGGTGTCGTCGATCATGCGCACCAGCACGTCGAAATGCTGACGGGAGTCGCCCTCCAGGCTGGCGATCGACTGGTAGGCGAGCTTCAGGCGGTTTTCCTCGATGGCCTTCTTCACCATCGCCGCCTTGCGGGCGTCCTCGCGCTCGCTCTGGCTGGCCTCGGCGGCCGCGCCCAGCACCGCGAACTGATTGCCACCTTTCTGGCTCAGCCGGCGGCCTTCGCGCTGCACGTCGCGCACCACCGCCTCGGCCTTCTCGTCGCCGCCCAGAGGGTAGGCGACCAGGGTCAGGGTCAGCTGCGCCTCGTGATTGGCGGTGGTGTAGATCTGCTGGCTCAGCTCGCGCTGCAACAGCTCGCCCAGGGCCTGGACGTCGGCCAGCCGTGGCCGGCTGACCACGGCGGCCAGCTCGCTGACCGAGAAGCGGTACACCTGATCGGCCGGCGCCAGCCGGGTCTTCAAGGCCTGGCGCAGCTGCTCCAGCAGCTCCTCGCAGTCGGCCAGACCAAAGCGCTCTTCCAGCGCTGAAAAGCCGTCCACCGACAGCAGCAGGGCGCCGCCGGGCTGGCCGGATTTCTGGCTGGCGGTCAGCGCGTGCAGAAAGGCCAGACGCTCGTTCTGCGCCGGTCCGCTGGCAATGGCGGCGACCGCCGGCGGGTTGGCGATCAAGGTGCCGTCCATGGCCACCGGCGGTGCGGCCGCTGGCTGGGTGTCGGAGCGGATGATCATCTGGATCACCCTCTCGCCGTCCTCGCTGCTCACCACCAGCTGGGCGCTGACCGATACCGGATGGTCCTTGCCGGCGAAGCTGAACTCCAGCGGCTCACCGACGTGCTTGCCCTTCAGCACCAGGCGCAGGCGCTCCTTGACGCGCGTGCGCTGGTCGGCGGCTACGAAGTCGATCAGCGGCTCGCCCTGCAGGGGTTCCGGGTTGTCGTAGCCCAGCAGTTTGGCGAAGGAGGGGTTGGCATGCAGCAGGATGCCTTCCTGGATGTGCGCCACGGCGTCGGCGGTGGTTTCCAGCAGCTGGCTGTGACGCTGCTCGAAGTCGTGCAGGCGGTCGCTCATCACCCGCAGCCGGCGCAGGTGCTGATGGTTGAGAAACTCGCGGATCACTACCAGCTCCAGCTGACGCAGCTGGCCGGCGTCGCCGTAACCGAGCAGGTCCCTGGCGCCGTGTTCCAGCGCCGAGACCAGGCTGGAAGGCTTGGGCTCGCGGCTCAAGATCAGCACCGGCAGGTCGGGACGCAGTTCCGTCGCCGCACTCAGCAGCCGGTCGGTCTGAGCCGGGCCGGCGGCGTCATCGCAGAGCAGCAGGTCGGGTGGCGAGCGGCGCAGGATGTCCTCGGCTTCGCCGGGATCGTCGACCCAGGCGCAGCGCAGCGGGTGCCCGGCATTGCGCAGGAAGCTCTCGATGCGCTTGGCCACCTCCTCCGAGGGCCCTGCCACCAGCAGCAGGCCACGGCTGTCGGCGGCGAGGGTGGCGCCGATGGGGCTGGGGTGACTGCGGGCGGGTGCGTTCACCAGGCGATCCAGGTCTTTGCGGGCTTGTCGGGAATCTCGCGGACCAGGCGCGGTACGAGGTAACCGGGAAGATGGCCGGCCAGCTCGCGCACCAGCGCCTTGCCAACCGCCTCGTCCACCTCGAAGTGCGCCGCGCCCTGCACGCGATCCAGTAGGTGCAGATAGTAGGGCAGCACGCCGATCTCAAACAGCCGCTCGGACAGGGTTTTCAGCACGTCCAGCGAGTCGTTGACTCCGGCCAGCAGCACCGATTGGTTGAGCAGGGGCACGCCGGCCGCCTTCATCCGGGCGCAGGCCTGGGCTACCGCCGGGCTCAGTTCCTGTGCGTGGTTGGCGTGCAGCACCAGCACCGGCTGCAGGCGCGAGCCGGTGAGCCAGTCGAGCAGGTCGTCGTTGACCCGCTCCGGCAGCACGATGGGCTGGCGGCTGTGCACGCGCAGGCGCTTCAGGTGCGGGATGCCGGCCAGGCCTTCGGCCAGATCGGCGAGCTTGTCGTCGGTCAGCGACAGTGGATCGCCGCCGGAGAGGATCACTTCCTCGATGCTGTCGTCGGCCGCCAGCTCGGCCAGCACGCCCTTCCAGTGGTTGCGCGAGGCGCGGGTCTCGCCGTAGGGGAAGTGGCGGCGGAAGCAGTAGCGGCAGTTCACCGCGCAGGCGCCGGTGGCGATCACCAGGGCTCGGCCGTGGTACTTGTGGATGATGCCGCCGGGCTTGAGCTTGGCCAGATCGCCGACCGCGTCGATCGCATAGTCGCGGCGGGTTTCGGCCTCCATCGCCTGCGGCCAGACCTGCAGGAACAGCGGATCGAACGGATTGCCCTTTTCCATCTGCTCGGCGAAGGCGCGCGGCACCCGCAGCGGGAACTCGCGCATCTGCGCCAGCCGCAGTGCCGGCAGGTCGGCAGGCAGGCGCAGAAACTCCAGCAGCTCGGCCGGCCGGGTGAAGGCCTCGGTCAGCGCCGACTGCCAGGCGGGGATCAGCCGCTGGGGTGAAGAAATCGCATTCATGGGGGGATTGTGCGTCGCAACACCTGAGGCGACAAGTGAAAAACCCGGCCTAGGCCATGGTTTTGGAAGGATATTCGCACCATTCACGGATACTGCACTGCGGGCAGTCGGGCTTTCGGGCCTTGCAGACATAGCGGCCATGCAGGATCAGCCAGTGGTGGGCGTCGCGGGCAAATTCCGGCTCGGTGAACTTCACCAGCCGGTCCTCGACCTGGCGCACGTCCTTGCCGGCGGCCAGCCGGGTGCGGTTGGCAACCCGGAAGATGTGGGTATCGACAGCGATTGTCGGCTCGCCGAAGGCGGTGTTGAGCACCACGTTGGCGGTCTTGCGGCCGACGCCGGGGAGGGCCTCCAACGCCGCGCGAGAGCGTGGCACCTCGCCCCCGTGCCGGTCGAGCAACTGCTGGCAGAGGCCGATGACGTTCCTGGCCTTGGTCTGGTAGAGGCCAATCGTCTTGATGTATTCGCGCAGCCTCGCCTCGCCCAGCGCCAGGATCGCCTCGGGCGTGTTGGCGACCGGGTAGAGCCTGGCGGTGGCCTTGTTCACCGAGACATCGGTGGCCTGCGCCGACAGCACTACCGCCACCAGCAATTCGAAGGGGCTGGAGTAGTGCAGCTCGGTGGTCGGCACCGGATTGGCGGCACGCAGGGTTTCGTAGATGGCGCGGCGCTTGGCGGCGTTCATGGCGCGGCTCCACGGGCCTTGGCGAGCGCCGCCGCCAGCGGGTCGGCGGCCTTGTTGCGCGCGCGCGCGGCGGCGTCCTCGGCCTGCCAGCGGTGCAGGCGCTGCTGGTGGGCGCTGTAGCGCTTGAGCGAATGCCGGGCGCGGGCGTAGGGCGGCGGCAGGCCGGGCGCCTCGACCATCTCGATGCAGTCCACCGGGCAGGGCGGGATGCACAGCTCGCAGCCGGTGCACTCGGCGCTGATGACGGTGTGCATGAGGTTGGGGCCGCCGGAGATGGCATCCACCGGGCAGGCCTGTATGCACTTGGTGCAACCGATGCAGTCGGCCTCGATCACCCGTGCCACCAACTCCACCGCGATCTCGACCCCGAACTGGGGGTTGAGCGGCTTTTCCGCCACCCCCAGCAGCGCCGCTAACCGCGCGACGCCGGCCTGGCCGCCGGGCGGGCACTGGTCGATGTCGGCCGCGCGGTTCGCCAGCGCTTCCGCGTAGGCGCGGCAGTCCGGGTAGCCGCAGCGGGTGCATTGGGTCTGCGGCAGGGCGGCGTCGAGGCGGTCGGCGAGACTGGTCACGGTAGAAGGCGGCTCAGAGCGCCAGCGGCGCGGCGGACCGGCGCCTCACTTGATGCGCATGCCCGGCTGCGCGCCGCTGTCGGGCGACAGCAGGTAGGGGCCGCCGCGCTCGTCGCTGGCGGCCAGCACCATGCCCTCGCTCATCCCAAACTTCATCTTGCGCGGCGCCAGGTTGGCGACGCAGACGGTGAGCCGGCCGACCAGGGTTTCCGGCGCATAGGCGCTCTTGATGCCGGCGAACACCTGGCGCTCGCCGAGCGGGCCGAGGTCGAGCTTCAGGCGCAGCAGCTTGTCGGCGCCTTCCACCGGCCCGGCTTCGGCGATGCGGGCGATACGCAGATCGACCTTGTTGAAGTCCTCGATGGCGATGGTGTCGCTGGCGGCTGGTGCCGGGCTGGCTGCCGGTGCCGGCTTCGCTGCCGACGGTTTCGCGGCTTCGGTCTTGGCCAGAGCAGGGGCGGGCGTGGCCGCGGCTTCTTCGGCGAGCATCGCGTCCACGGCCTTGGGGTCAATGCGGGTGGCGAGCGGCTGGTAGGGCTGGATGGCGTGATCGAGCAGCGGCCGCTTGAGATCGTCCCAGGACAGCGGCGCCACGCCCAGGAAGCGCTCAGCCTGGGCTGCCAGCTGTGGTAGCAAGGGTTTGAGCAGCACGCTGACCACGCGGAACGTGTTGAGTGCCGCCGAGCAGATCGCGTGCAGTTCCTGGCGGCGCGACTCGTCAGCCGCCAGTTTCCAGGGCGCGTGCAGCTGCAACTGCTCGTTGGCGCGGTCGCAGATGCCGGTGGCGAGACGCACCACTGCTGCGTATTCGCCGGCCTCGTAGAGCGCCGCCACTTCGGCGCCATCGAGTTGCGGGGTGTAGAGCGGGCCGATCTCGCCGAGGTCCGCCGCCAGCCGGCCGCCGAACAGCTTCTCGATAAAGCCGGCGCAGCGGCTGGCGAGGTTCACGTACTTGCCGACGATGTCGCTGTTGATGCGCGCCTGGAAATCCTTGAGATCGAGGTCGAGGTCTTCCGGCGTGCTGCCCAGCTTGGCGGCGAAGTAGTAGCGCAGGTACTCGGGATTCAGATGATTGAGGTAAGTGCGCGCCCGGATGAAGGTGCCGCGCGACTTGCTCATCTTCGCGCCGTTCACCGTCAGATAGCCGTTGACGTGCAGCGCAGTGGGCGTGCGGTGGCCGGAGCCGTGCAGCATCGCCGGCCAAAACAGGCCATGGAAGTTGACGATGTCCTTGCCGATGAAGTGGTGCAGTTCCGCCGCACTGCCGGCGTTCCAGTAGCTGTCGAAGTCCAGGCCCTGCTTGGCGCAGAGCGCGCGGAAGCTCGCCATGTAGCCGATCGGCGCGTCCAGCCAGACGTAGAAGAACTTGCCCGGCGCATCGGGGATCGGGAAGCCGAAATAGGGCGCGTCGCGGGAGATGTCCCAGCCCTTGAGGCCGGCCTCGAACCATTCGCGCAGCTTGGCGCGCACCGGCGCCGGCGCCACTGCTTCCTGGCTCAGCCAGCCTTCGAGAAAGCTCTGGAACTGACCCAGCTCGAAGAAGTAGTGTTCGGAATCGCGCAGCACCGGTGTCGCACCGGATACCACGCTCTTCGGGTTCTTCAGATCAGTGGGCGAATAGGCCGCGCCGCAGTTCTCGCAGTTGTCGCCGTACTGATCGGGAGTGCCGCACTTCGGGCACTCACCCTTGATGTAGCGGTCCGGCAGGAACATCTCCTTCACCGGGTCGTAGAGCTGCTGGATGCTGCGCACGCTGATCGCGCCGCCGGCCTTCAGCCGGGCGTAGATCAGCTCCGCCATCTGCTGGTTTTCCGGCGAATGGGTGGAGTGGTAGTGGTCGAAGGCCACGCCGAAGTCGGCGAAGTCCTGCTCGTGCTCGGCGCGGGTGGCGGCGATGAAGGCCTCCGGCGTCACCCCGGCCTTTTCGGCGGCGAGCATGATCGGCGTGCCGTGGGCGTCGTCGGCGCAGACGTAGTGCACTTCCTCGCCCGACATGCGCTGGAACCGCACCCAGATGTCGGCTTGCAGGTAGCCCACCATATGGCCCAGATGCAGGGGGCCGTTGGCGTAGGGCAGGGCATTGGTGACGAGGATGCGGCGCGACATGGGGACCTCTGCGTAGGGGGGCGCGATTATGCCACCCGGCCAGGCGGCTCCCGCCTTTCGGGGGCGGAGTTCAGAGCCGGTTCAGGCCGCCAGGCCTAGCTTGGGGACACCCGATATTCAGGAGTTCCCCATGAGCAACCTGTTGATGCGGTATGGGCTCGCGCTGAGCCTGCTCGCCGCCCTGGGATTGGCGCCGCTGCTATTGCCCCGCCTGGTGCCCGCAGCGCCCACCATCGCCGCCGCGAAACTGGTGCCGGCCGAGATCGCGGTTCCGGCGCTGGCGTCGGATGAGGTCTCCGGCTCGACCCGCGAATACGTCTACTACCCCGATGGCGGCTTCTATTACGCGCCACGCACCAAGACCTGGTTCTGGCAGGCCGATGGCGGCTGGCAGTACGGGCTGTCGCTGCCGGAGCGCTACTGGAATGCCTCCGGCTACGGCGTGAATCTGCGACTGCAGAGCGACCTGCCGTACCTGGAACACGAGCGGGTATTTGCCCACTACCAGGAACTTGAGCAGTTGCTCGCGTACCACCAGGACGCGGCTGCGGCTCTCGCGCCCTGAATCACCGCGGCTGGGCAAGCGGCGCGGGCGGCCGCAGACTAGCCGCCCGTTCCCATCGGTCGCGCCGGCATGAGCCCTTCCCAGTCCCGCCCTCAGGAGCCGACGGCCACGACGCTGCGGGTCGAGGCGCCCTATGACCGCAGTCCCATTGGCCAGATCGGTCTGGCCGACGCGGTAGCGGTGGAACGCGCCCTGGCCAGGGCACATGCGCTGTTCCGCAATCGCGACGCCTGGCTGCCCATGCCCAAGCGCATTGCCGTGCTCGAAGGCGCCATCGCCCGCATGCAGGCGCGTGCCGAAGAGCTGGCGGTGGAAGCCGCCCGCGAAGGTGGCAAGCCTCTGATCGACAGCCGGGTCGAGGTGGCGCGCGCCATCGACTCGCTCAAGCTCTGCATCGAAACCCTGCGCAGCGAGGCCGGCGAGGTGGTGCCGATGGGGGCCACCGCTTCCAGCGCCCAGCGCATCGCCTTCACTCAGCTGGAGCCGATCGGCGTGGTGGTGGCGGTCTCCGCCTTCAACCATCCGCTCAATCTCATCGCCCACCAGGTCGGGCCGGCGCTGGCGGTGGGCTGCCCGGTGCTGGTGAAGCCGGCCAAGGCCACACCGCTGTCCTGCCAGCGCTTTGTCGACATTCTCCACGAGGCCGGCCTGCCCGAGGGTTGGGTGCAGCTGGTGCTGCCGGTGGACAACCAGCTGACCACGGTGATGGTCAGCGATCCCCGAGTTGCCTTCCTCAGCTTCATCGGCAGCGCGGCGGTGGGCTGGAAGCTCAAGAGCCAGCTGGCTCCCGGCGCGCGCTGCGCGCTGGAGCACGGCGGCGTGGCGCCGGTGATCGTCGCCGCCGACGCCGATCTCGACGCCGTGGTACCCAGCCTCGCCAAGGGCGGCTACTACCACGCCGGCCAGGTCTGCGTGTCGGTACAGCGGGTCTATGCCGAGGCGACCATCGCCGAGACCCTGGCGCAGCGTCTGGCGGAAGCGGCGCAGCGTCTCAAGGTCGGCGATCCGACCCTGGCCGAGACCGAGGTGGGGCCGCTGATCTCGCCCGCCGAGGTGCAGCGCATCGACGCCTGGGTGAAGAAGGCCGTGGCCGGCGGCGCGCGCCTGCTGTGCGGCGGCGAGCCGCTGTCCGCCACCTGCTATGCGCCGACCCTGCTACTCGACCCGCCGGCCGAGGCCGAGGTCTCGAACCAGGAAGTGTTCGGGCCGGTGGTCTGCGTCTACCGCTATAGCCAGCTGGACGAGGCCATCGCCCGTGCCAACAGCCTGTCGGTGGCTTTCCAGGCGGCGGTGTACAGCCGCGATCTCGACACCGCCCTGCGCTGCTACCAGCGCCTCGATGCCTCGGCAGTGATGGTCAACGACCACACTGCTTTCCGCGTCGACTGGATGCCCTTCGCCGGGCTCAAGCATTCCGGCTACGGCGTCGGCGGCATTCCCCACACCATGCACGAGCTGCAGGTGCGCAAGATGCTGGTTCTCAAGTCCAGGGAGATTGTTCGCTAGGCGGATTGCGGATTGCGCTCAGCTTTCCAGCAACCGCAGCAGACCCGATTCCACCGGCCAGTCCTTGAGCTTCTGCAACAGCCGCAGGCGCTCGGGCTGGTGTTCGCCGGCGAAACGCTCGGCGAGCAGAGCTTCGTAGGCTTCCAGGGTGAGGCTGGCGAGGCCGGTGTCGTAGTGCAGCTTGCGCTGCACGAAGTCCTGCCAGCGGGCCTTTTCCTCCTCGTCGAGAAAGCCCGGGAAGTGGCGGGCGCGGTAGCGGAACAGCAGCTCGTCGTAACGCGGGTCCTTGAAGCTGTCCTGGTAGCGCCAGAGCGCGTCGCCGCTGGCGGCGCGGACCTTGGCGAGCTTGGCCTTGTCCTCGTCGGGCAGAAAGCCGCCGTAGAGCGAGAGCTCGGGGTCCTGCTCGCCGTACTCGGGCGCGCTGAACACCTCCTGCACCTTGGTCGCCAGCGCCTCGCGCAGCGCGTACAAGGCCTCGCGCCGTTCCTGGCAGGCGGCGAGGTCGATGCCCCAGCGCTCGGCGTCGGTGGCGCGCAGGGCCGAGAGCGGCGAGAGCATCGGCGACTTGTTGAGGTGCACGCCTTTCAGCGGCAGCCGCGCGACGCCCTCGGGCAGGTCTTCGGCGCGGGCGAACACCCGCTCGCGCAGTTCCTCGGGGTCCAGGCTGAGCAGTTCCTCGATGTCCTGGCCGAGGTCGTAGGTCAGCACGCAGTTGTTGTTGGTCGGATGGCGCGCCAGCGGCACGATCACCGCCAGGCAGCCGCGACTGGCCGGAATCTTTGAGGAGACGTGCAACACTGGGGTCATCGCGCTGACGTCGAGCAGGCTGGCGGCATAGCGCTTGTCGCGCAGCTTCAGGGCGTGCTCGAACAGCCGCGGCTGCGCCTGGCGCAGGCGGCGGGCAAGGGCGATGGTGGCTTCGACGTCGGAGAGCGCGTCATGGGCCTTGGCGTGATTCAAAGCGTTGGCGGCGCTCAGATGCTCCAGCTTGAAGCTGGTGGCGCCGTCCTCCCGCTTCGGCCATTCCAGACCCTGCGGGCGCAGGGCATGCCAGAGCCGCACCACGTCGATCAGATCCCAGCGCGAGTTGCCGCCGCGCCATTCCCGCTCGTAGGGATCATAGAAGTTGCGGTAGAGCAGATGCCGGGTCACCTCGTCGTCGAAGCGGATCGAGTTGTAGCCGGCGCCACAGGTTCCGGGCTGGCCGAAGGCCTCGGCGATCTGGCGGGCGAACTCGTATTCCGGCACGCCCAGTTCGCGCGCCTGCTGCGGACTGATGCCGGTGAGCAGGCAGGCGTCGGGGTGGGGCAGCACGTCGATCGACGGCTGGCAGTAGAGCAGGATCGGCTCTCCCAGCGGCTCCAGTTCGGCATTGGTGCGCTGCGCGGCGAACTGGCTGGGCCGGTCCCTGGCGGGGTCGGCGCCGAAAGTCTCGTAGTCGTGCCAGAGGAAGCTGGGAGTGGTGCTCATCGTGACCTACTTATCACCTGACAGTTGGTTCTGGTTGCTGATCGGAAAGTAAATTTGTGAGCATTGCCGTCAACCCATCCGTCGGGCGGCCGTTGCCAATCATCGGATGTTCTCTTGCTGGACTGCACTACTACTCCCCTCCACGTCGCTCAGGATTCCCATGACCGCTCGTAGCAAGCTGCTGAAATCCGTGTTTACCGCCGCCGTTGCCGGCTGCGCCACCCTCGCCGCCATGCCCGCCTCCTCGGCTCCGGCCGCAGCGGCGTCGCAGGCCCGCATCATCCCCAATCAGTACATCGTCGTGCTCAAGCCGGAGGCGCTGCCCAAGTCCTACCGTGGCCAGGGCGTCCAGAGCCTGGTGCAGTCGGTGCTGGCCCAGGTGGGTGGTGGTCAGGTGATCAACCACTACCAGGCGGCCCTGCTCGGCTTCTCGGCGCGGATGAGCGCCAACCAGGCCGCGGCGCTGGCCAAGCTGCCCTACGTGGCTTCGGTCGAAGCCGATCAGGTGATGAGCGCCACGGCCACCCAGACCGGCGCTACCTGGGGACTGGATCGCGTCGACCAGCGCAGCATGCCGCTCAACGGCCAGTACATCTACCGTGACCAGGGCGGCGCCGGCGTCAACGTCTACGTGATCGACACCGGCCTCAACCCCAACCACAGCGAGTTCACCGGCCGCGTCGGCGCCGGCCGCAACTTTGCCCCCAACAACGACGGTCTGGTCGGCGGTCTCCTGGGTGGCCTGCTCACCGGGCTGGTCCCGCTCAACCTCGCGGCGCTGGACTTTGGCCTGGGGCTGTTCTCCGGCCCCACCGATGCCGCCGATACCACCGACTGCAACGGCCACGGCACCCATGTCGCCGGCACCGCGGTCGGCACCAGCTATGGCGTCGCCAAGAAGGCCACCATCCATTCGGTGCGCGTGCTCGGTTGCAGCGGCTCCGGGTCCAACGAGGGCGTGATCGCCGGCGTCGACTGGGTGGCTGCCAACGCCCAGCATCCGGCGGTGGCCAACATGTCGCTGGGCGGCGGTGACTCGGCTGCCCTGGACGCCGCCGTGCAGAACTTGATCGCCAGCGGTGTCTCCATCGCGGTGGCGGCCGGCAACGATTCCGCCAACGCCTGCTCGGGCTCGCCGAACAAGGTGCCGGACGCGATCACCGTCGGCTCCACCACCAATACCGATGCGATGTCCTCGTTCTCCAACTTTGGCGCCTGTGTCGACATCTTCGCGCCTGGCTCCGACATCACCTCGGCCGACTACAGCAACAACAGCGGCTCGACGGTGCTGTCCGGCACCTCGATGGCCAGCCCGCACGTTGCCGGCGCCGCCGCGCTGGTGCTGGGTCTGAACCCGACCGCCTCGCCGGACGAAGTCGCCAACAGCCTGCTCGGCGACGCCACTCCCGGCGTGCTGACCGGCCTCGGCGCCGGCTCGCCCAACGCGCTGCTGTACACCGCGCACTGAGCGCGAACGCGGCAAGGAAGGCGGGCCTAGTGCCCGCCTTTTTTGTGTCTGTCGCCTTCGGCGGACGCGCGGTGAGCCGGTGCTAGACTGCGGTCCGTTTTTGCCCCGTCCTAGCCATGAGCCTAAGCCGCGAAACCCTGCTTGCCGCCCTCGATACCCACATCGACCCCCTGCTCGGTCAGGGCCTGGTCAGCGCTGGCGTGGTTAAGTCGGTGCAGACCGGCAGTCGGCCGGTAGTGGAGATCGAACTGGGCTTCCCGGCCGCCGGCATCCGCGAGAGCTTTTGCCTGGCGGTGGCCCAGACGCTGCGCGACCGCTGCGGCGTCGAGGCCGAGGTGAGCCTGAGCTGGCGCATTCAGTCGCAGGCCTTGCGGCGCAATCTGCAGCCGCTGCCGGAGATCAAGAACATCATCGCCGTCGCCTCCGGCAAGGGCGGCGTCGGCAAGAGCACGGTGGCGGCCAATCTGGCGCTGGCGCTGCGGCTGGAAGGCGCGCGTGTGGGTCTGCTCGATGCCGACATCTACGGCCCCAGCCAGCCACGCATGCTGGGTGTCGACGGCTCCCGCCCGACCTCGCCGGACGGCCGGCGCATGCATCCCATCGAGGCGCAGGGCCTGCAGGTGATGAGCATCGGTTTTCTGATCGACGACGACCAGCCGATGATCTGGCGCGGCCCGATGGCCACCCAGGCGCTCAACCAGCTGCTGGGTGAGACCGACTGGCAGGGCCTGGACTATCTAGTCGTCGACCTGCCGCCGGGCACCGGCGACATCCAGCTCACGCTTTCGCAGAAGATCCCGGTCTCCGGCGCGGTGATCGTCACCACGCCACAGGACATTGCCCTGCTCGACGCCCGCAAGGGCCTGCAGATGTTCCGCAAGGTCGAGGTGCCGGTGCTCGGCATCGTCGAGAACATGGCCATCTACTGCTGCCCCAACTGCGGCCACAGCGAGCACATCTTCGGCGCCGGTGGCGGCGAGAAGCTGGCGCGCGAATACGGCACCGAGTTGCTTGGCTCGCTGCCGCTGTCGGCGAAGATCCGCGCCCAGGCCGATGGCGGGCGCCCGACCGTGATTGCCGAGCCGGACTCGGCCGAGGCGCAGAGCTACCGCGCCATCGCCCGCACCGCCGCCGCCCGGCTGGCGCACGGTGCGGCGCAGGCGGCGTTCCCCTCCATCGAGATCGCCTGAGCGATGTCGCGGCTGTGGCTGACGCTGCTGCTGGCGCTCTGTGCCTGGCAGGCCGGCCAGTGGTGGCGCTTGCGCCCGGTGCAGCAGGCCGACGGCGTGCTGGTGGCGGAAGACCCACAACAGGAGACGCTCGGCACCCCCGCCTTCGCGCACGAGGCGTATCGGCTCACTCCGCGCGCCAGCTATCACCTCCGCGCCCGCCTGCTCTCGCGTGAGGCCTATCACCTGGGCCGCGAGGCGGAGTTGTCGCCGCTGGACTTCGCGCTGGGCTGGGGGGTGATGTCGGACAGCCGGGTGCTGGACGCGCTGGAGATCAGCCAGTCCGGCCGCTATTTCTGGCTGCGCTGGGGCGAGCAGCCGCCGGTGGGCGAAGCCGAGATGCTGCGCCACGCCGCCAACACCCATTTGATTCCCGCCGACGACAGCGTGCGCCGCGCGCTCGCTAGAATGCGCCCGGGGCAGGTGGTGGCGCTGGACGGCTGGCTGGTGGACGTCGCTGCCGAAGACGGCTGGCAATGGCAGAGCTCGCTGACCCGATCCGACACCGGTGCCGGCGCCTGCGAGCTGTTGTGGGTGCGCTCGGCCTCGGTGTTTCTCCGTGGCAAATGACCAACAAGACTAGACGGACGCGATGAGCATCAAATCGGACAAGTGGATCCGCCGCATGGCGGCGCAAGGCATGATCGAGCCCTTCGAGCCCGGCCAGGTGCGGGTGGCCGCCGACGGTCACAAGATCGTCAGCTACGGCACTTCCAGCTACGGCTACGACGTGCGCTGCGCCGACGAGTTCAAGATCTTCACCAACATCAACTCCACCATCGTCGACCCGAAGGCCTTCGACCCGAAGAGCTTCATCGACGTGAAGTCGGACGTCTGCATCATCCCGCCCAATTCCTTCGCGCTGGCGCGTACCGTCGAGTACTTCCGCATTCCGCGTTCCACCCTGGTGGTCTGCCTGGGCAAGAGTACCTATGCGCGCTGCGGCATCATCGTCAACGTCACCCCGCTGGAACCGGAGTGGGAGGGCCATGTGACCCTGGAATTCAGCAACACCACCACCCTGCCGGCGAAGATCTACGCCAACGAGGGTGTGGCGCAGATGCTGTTCTACGAATCGGACGAGGTCTGCGAGACCAGCTACAAGGATCGCGGCGGCAAGTATCAGGGCCAGCGCGGTGTGACTTTGCCGCGCACCTGATCATGCCGACCCCTTGCCGCGACCCGGCGCCGACTCGCCTTGCCGTCGATCCCGCTACGCGGGGCCCTCGCTGGGTGGCTCGCGTCGGCCATCGTGGTGGCCGGTACCAGAGCCAGCGCGGTGTGACCCTGCCGCGTACCTGAGCCTCGCGGACGGCGCCGGCATGCCCAGCCTGGAAGTCCGCTTCGAGAAGGTCACCCCGGTCACCAGCATCCTGCGCTGCACCCGTAGCGACGGGCGCAGCCTGGCGATGGTGACGCCGCACCAGCCGGGCCTGCCGCACGATCTGCTGCACTGGCTGGTGGAGACCGAACTGGGTTTCGGCGACGCCATGTTCGGCCAGTTGCTGCACAACCAGAATGTCCGCGAAGAGCCGGCCACAGGCAGCTTCGCCGGCTTCGATGCCGGCACCGAGGACTCGGTGAATGCCGAGACCATCGCCAGCACCCTCGACTGGGTGGACTGGAGCCAGTCACCGGACTGGCAGGAATTGCGCCGTCAGTGCGCCGAGTCCTTCGCCTACTACCACTTGCCGATGCCGGAGCTGCCCGAGGCGCGCTGGCGGGCGCTGCAGGCCGCCCTGGAGCAGATGCTGGCGCGCTGGCCGGGCCTGCCGGTGGGCGGCGTGCTGAGCTTCCGTTACCCGCCGCCGGCGGAGGGTTCGGGGAAGCCGTAGCGGCGCGCGATCTCGCGCAGCACCAGCCACTCGCCATAGTGCGATTCGGCGGCGCGGGTTTCCATGGTCTTGGCCGAGGACACGCCCAGTACTGTGTCCAGCGGCGTGCCGGTGGTGCACAGCCGGCCGTGCGGGCCGGCGGGCACATCGAAGGCCGGCTTGTCGCTGCGCGGCGGATTGTCGAAGTCCAGCGCGTAGGCGAGGTTCAGCGACCAGTCGGCGCGCGGCCCGATCGGGTCCAGGCCAAAGCGCCAGGTGATCAGGTTGAGGATGGACTGCGGATCGAAAGGCAGCGAGCTGACGCCCTTGGCAACGCGCGGCCCGGCCAGCAGGCAGGGCACCCGGAAGCCCAGACGACCGTCGTTGCCCAGGGCTTTCTCCGCCTCCGACAACGGCGCCAGCGGCGGCACCACGTGGTCGAAGAAGCCGCCCCATTCGTCGTAGTTGATGATCAGCAGGGTCTTGTCCCAGTTCGGCGAGTTGCGCAGCGTCTCGTAGACCTGATTGAGGAAGGCCTGGCCGTCGCGCACATCGGCTACCGGGTGGTCGTCGTTGGAGATGCCCTGGGGGTTCTCGCCGAGAAAGCGCGGCTCCACATAGCTCACCGCCGGCAGCAGGCCCAGCGAAGCCTGCAGCAGGAACGTGGCGTAGGGCAGGCTGACGTTGAGGTGCTGCTCGTACCAGAGCGCGGTCAGCGGCAGATCCTGGAAGTAGTAGCTGCCGCTGACGCCCTTGGCCGCCAGCCGGTCCCAGATGGTCGGCAGCGCGCAGCGGTCGAAGCCGTTGCTGAGCCGGTCGGTTTCCCCCGAGTGCATGTAGATGCGGTTGGGGTAGGTGGAGCTGAGGATGCCGTGGTAGTACTGGTCGCAGACGGTCCAGTGCTCCGCCATGCCCTTGTAGAAGGGCAGATCCTCGCCGGTGAAATAGCCAACCGGGAACTTGTCTGCCGGGTTGAGCTTGGTGTCGTCGGTGAGCAGCCAGCCATCGAGCTTGCCGTTGTTGAGATGCACGCGACCACCGTTGTAGCCGTGGTCGGGGTCGGCCCAGCCGCAGCTCTGGTAGCCGTAGTCGGCATCGCTGGAAAGCCGGAAGGTCTCGACGCTCTTGCCTTCGACGTTGGGGAAGCGCAGGCCGGCCTGGCGGCCATTGGCGCCGGGCACCCAGCCGAGCATGTGATCGAAGGAGCGGTTCTCCATCATCACCACCACGATGTGCTCGATGCCGCTGTCCTCCGGCTTGGGCAGCGTTTTGCCGGCCGGCGGATGCTGGGCCGGGACGTAGTCCGCGGGCAGGCCGTTGTCGCTCGGTGCTTCGGAACTGGCGCAGGCGGCGAGCAGGGAGGCTCCGGCGGCGGAGCCGGCGAGGCCGGCCAGCACCCGCCGGCGGGAAATGTCGAAGGAATCGTTGTCAGACATGGGGCGTAACCGGCATTCAGTCAGCAGCCGGCAAGCCTAGCGGCGCGATGTTTCGCGCCGATGAATTCCCTGTGTTTGCGCTAGGCGGTGATGCGCCAGCAGCGGTGCGCCGGTGGTGGCCGCTTGAAATCCTCGTCCAGGGTCTGCGGGCTGATGTCGCGCACCTGATAGCCCTCCAGCGCGTCCAGCTTGAAGCGCTGGCGGTTGCAGCTGAAATAGAGCACGCCGCCGGGCGCCAACAGGCGCATGGCGTCGGCGATCAGCGCCGCGTGGTCGCGCTGCACGTCCCAGCTGTCCTCCATCTTCTTGGAGTTGGAGAAGGTCGGCGGGTCGCAGAAGATCACGTCGAACTGGGGCGCGCGCGGATCGGCGGCGGTGCGCGCCAGCCATTCCAGACAGTCGGCGCGCAGCGTCGCGTGCGCCGGCAGCCGGGTCGGCAGCGGGCCACGGCCGTCCACCTCGGTGCAGGCGATCTGGTTCAGCTCCAGGTTCTGCGCCAGCCAGTCGAGATAGGTGTTGGAGAGGTCCACCGACAGCGTCTGCGCCGCGCCGCCCACCGCCGCCTGCACGGTTGCCGCGCCGGTGTAGCAGAAGAGGTTGAGAAAGCGCTTGCCGGCGCATTCCTTCTGCAGGCGCAGGCGCATCGGCCGGTGGTCGAGGAACAAGCCGGTGTCGAGATAGTCGTCGAAGTTCACCCACAGCTTGGCGCCGTGCTCCTGCACGATGTGGTAGCGCTCGGTGTCGGCCTGGCGCTGATACTGGCTGGGGCCCTTCTGGGCGCGGCGCAGCTTGTAGTGCAGGTTGGCCGAGGGCAGTTCCAGCACCTGCTGGATCACCGTCAGCGCCTCGCGCAGACGGCGTTCGGCGGCGGCCGGCTCGATGGTTTTCGGCGGCGCGTATTCCTGAACCACCGCGTGGCGTTCGGGGGTTGCGTAGAGGTCGACGGCGACCGCGTAGTCCTTGAGATCGGCATCGTAGAGGCGGTAGTTGCTCACGCCGCTGCGCTTGGCCCACTTGTTGAGGTGGCTGAGGTTCTTACGCAGGCGGTTGGCGAAGTCGGGCGCGACCTCCTTGCGCTCGCCGCTACCCAGCGGCGAGGGTTTGGATACCGCCAAGGCGGTGCCGGAATCCGGCTCGCTGCCTTCAGTCAGTTGTTCGCTGACCAGCGCCGGCGCGGCGCCGGCGGCCTGCGCATGCACATCCATCAGCAGCAGCTTGCAGGGCAGGGCGCCGTTGTAGAAGGCGTAAAGCTTGTCGGCACGCAGGCCCAGACGGTGGCCGAGGTCGGGGCGGCCGGTGAACAGCGCCGCCCGCCAGCCGCCGAAGGCCGCTTTCAGCCGGCTGCCGTAGAGCGAGTGCAGCTTCACCAGCTCGGCCTCGTTGGCGAGCCGCTCGCCGTAGGGCGGGTTGCAGATCACCAGGCCCGGCGCGCCGGCCGGCGGTGTCGCGGCGGTGGCGTCGCCGACGGTGAAATCGACCTTGCCGGTGAGCCCGGCGCGCTGGCCGTTGGTGCGCGCGGCGGAGATCGCCGCTGGGTCCAGATCGCGGCCGACCAGGGCCGGCAACTCGGCTTTCAACCCGCGCTCGCGGCGGCCCTCGGCCTGCTCGCGCAGGGTGCGCCAGAGCTTGGGCTGATGCTCATTCCAGGCGGCAAAGCCCCAGCGCTCGCGCAACAGGCCGGGGGCGATGTCGGCGGCGATCCAGCCGGCCTCGATCACCAGGGTGCCGCTGCCGCACATGGGGTCGAGCAGGCCGCCGCCACGGGCGGCGATGGCCGGCCAGCCGGCGCGCAGCAGCAGGGCGGCGGCGAGGTTTTCCTTCAGCGGCGCGGTGACGCCGCGATGGCGGTAGCCGCGCTGGTGCAGGGACTCGCCGGCCAGATCCAGCGACAGCGTCGCAAACTCGCCATCGAGGTGCAGATGGATGCGGATGTCCGGCGCCTCGGCATCGACGTCGGGGCGCTTGCCGACGGCGGCACGGAAGCGGTCGGCGACCGCGTCCTTCACCTTCAGCGCCGCGTAGTGGCTGTGGGTGACGATCTGCGAACGGCCGGCGACCTCGATGGCGAAGCTGAAACGGGCGTCGAACAGTTCCGGCCAGTCGATGGCGTGGGCGGCGGCGTAGAGCACCTCGCTGCCGGCGTGCGGACCGCTGCCGCCACTCAGGGGGAAGCGTTGCAGCGGCATCAGGATGCGCGAGGCCAGGCGCGACCACAGGCAGGCCTTGTAGGCAAAGGCGAGGTCGCCACTGGCGTGGATGCCGCCAACGGTTTCCTTGACGCTGGCCGCGCCCAGGCTGCGCAGTTCCTCCAGCAGCAGTGGCTCGACGCCGCGCGGACAGGTGGCGAACAGGGGCATGGCCTGGGCGGCGGCCGAGCTCAGTTCGGGGCTGGGCTCGGAGGCCGGGGTAACTGCGGAGGGGCTATCGCTCATGGCGCATTATCTCGCAGCCGCCTCGTTATCATGCGGCGTCCATGCAAAGGAGTTGCCTCGTGAGCAAGAACTGGGGATGGCTGGCTCTATGCCTGGCCCTGTGCGGTACGTCCGGCCTGGCTCGCGCGGGCACGGCGGATGCCGCCTTCGAGCAGCGCTTCGGCGATACCTTTCTCGATGGCTACTGGCGCGAGAACCCAGATGCGGGCATCAGCAACGGCTATTACCGCTACGCCGACCGCCTGCTGGCGCCCAGCGCCGCCGCCCGCGCCGGCTACCTGCGCTATCTCGACCGCCAGCTGGCGGCGCTGGCCGCCGTCGATCCTCAGGCCCTGGACGAGAGCCATCGCAGCGACTGGGCGGTGCTCTCCAACCGCCTGGAGCTGGAGCGCTGGTCGTTACGCGAGCTGAAGGAATGGCAGTGGAATCCGGCGCTCTACAACGTCGCCGAGCCCTTTGCGCTGCTGCTGAACACGCCCTATGCGCCGGAGCCGGAGCGCCTGCGCGTGGTGCTGCGCCGGCTGGCGGCGGTGCCGGCCTACTACGCGGCGGCGAAGGCGGCGGTGAGCCAGCCCACCCGCGAGCACACGCAGTTGGCGATCCAGCAGAACGCCGGCGCCCTTGACGTGCTGGGCAAGCCGCTGGAAACGCAGTTGGCCGGTTCCGGCCTGAGCGCCGCCGAGCGCACCCTGTTCCTGCAACGCCTGGGCAAGGCGCGGGCGGCGGTCAGCGACTACCTCGCCTGGCTCAAGGTGCTCGACGCCGATCTCGCCGCGCACGGCGGTGCCCGCAGCTTCCGGCTCGGCGAGGCGCTGTACGAAACCAAGTTCGGCTACGAGGTGCAGTCCGGCGCCAGTGCCAAGCAGCTCTATGAGCGCGCGCAGGCCGAGAAGGAGCGCCTGCATGCGCGCATGGCGGTGCTCGCCGAGCAGCTCTGGCCCAAGTACTTCCCCGACACCGCGCCCCCCGCCGACCGGGTGGCGAAGATCGCGGCCCTGATCGGCAAGCTTTCGGAAAACCACACCACGCCGGAAAACTTCATCCCCGAGGTGAAGCGGCAGATTCCTCTGCTGGAAGCCTGGGTGCGCGAGCACGATCTGGTCGGCCAGGATGCGACGCGGCCGCTGCAGGTGCGCGAGACGCCGGTGTACATGCGCGGCTTCTCCATCGCCAGCATCAATGCCCCCGGACCCTACGACCCTACCGCCAACACCTACTACAACGTCTCACCGCTCAGCAACTACACGCCAGAGCAGGCCGAGAGCTTCCTGCGCGAGTACAACCACTGGCAGTTGCAGGTGCTCAACATCCACGAGGCGGTGCCCGGCCACTACGTGCAGCTGTTGCACGCCAACAAGTCACCGAGCCGGATCAAGACCCTGTTCGGCAACGGCGCGATGGTTGAAGGCTGGGCGGTGTACGCCGAGAAGATGATGCTGGAGAGCGGCTGGGGCGGCTTCGAGCCGGAGATGGAGTTCATCCACAGCAAATGGCTGCTGCGGGTGGTCACCAACACCCTGCTCGACTACGGCATCCAGGTGCTGGGCTGGTCCGAGCAGCAGGTGCTGGACCTGATCCGCGACGAGGCTTTTCAGAGCGAGACCGAGGCGCGCGGCAAGTGGCGGCGGGCGACGCTGAGCCAGGTGCAGCTGACCAGCTACTTCGCCGGCTATTCGGCGATCTACGACTACCGCGAGCGGCTGAAGGCCGAACTGGGGCCGCGCTTTGACCTGAAGCGCTTCCACGAGCGCTTCCTGAGCTTCGGCAGCGCGCCGGTGGCGGTGATCGAATCTCTGATGCGGCCGGAAGACGCCGCCAAACCCTGAAGTGAAAGGAGCGCAGACATGCACATGAACCTCGGTGGCGGTTACGGCGGCCTATTCGGATTGCTGGTCCTGGCGGCCGATCTCTACGCGCTGTTCAGCATCTTCAGCAGCAGCGAGACGGTGGGCAAGAAGGTGGTGTGGACCCTGCTGGTGCTATTGCTGCCCATACTCGGCTTCATCATCTGGTGGCTGGCTGGGCCGCGCGCCAAGGCCGGCTAGAGGCCGAGTTCCCGACGCAGCTCCGCCGGGCTGCGGCGCTGCGGCTGGCGCAGGTCCAGGGCCTCGACCAGTTCCAGCAGCCGGGCGTTGAGCGGCGCCGGCCAATGGAGTTTTTCACCGAGTGCCACGATCTCGCCGTTGAGCTGGCGCACCTCGGTGCCGCGACCGGCGCGCACATCCGAGACCATGCTGGGATAGGCGCCGTCGTCGAGGCCGTTCTTGACCCGCGCTAGCCACCAGGTCAGCGGCCCGCCGCGCAGCAACAGCTGCCGGTAGGCGGCCTGGGGCAGGGGCATGGGCAGCTTGTAGGCAATCTGCGCCGCCTCGATGCGGTCCACTGCTTCTTCCAGCACGGCGGCGAAGATCAGCCGCAGGTCGGGTTCGCTGAGCAGGTCGCGGAAGGTGCTCTGGGTCAGGGCACCGACGGCGTTGGCGAGATTGATCAGCAGCTTGCCCCAGCAGGCCTCCTCGCCCCGACTGCGGCCGACGGCCAGGCCACTGCCCTCGAAGAGGCCGCGCAACTGGTCATCGCCGTCGGCGAGGATCACCGCCGGTTTGGTGGTGAGCTGCGCGTGCAGCGGTCCCAGATGCTGGGCGTTGAGCATGATGGTCAGAGCCAGCGCCGGCGTCTGTGGCAGCCGCTCGCGCAGACGCGGCAGCGCACGCACGCCGTTGAGCGTGGAGACCAGGCTCAGCTCCGGCGGCGGCGTGCCGAGCGCGTCGATCACGCCGTCCAGCGCGCCGAACTTGGTGGCGATCAGCAGATAACGGGTATCGGCGTCGACAAGTCGCTCGGTGAGCGCCGGCAGCGGCGCCTCCAGCGCGCCGCCGCGTGGCCGCTCCAGGCGCAGCCGGCCGGCCTGCTCGAAGGCGGCGCGATCCTTGGCGCGTACATAGAGCCGCAGCGGCCGGCCAGCGGCAGCCAGATAGCTGGCGAGCGTGATGCCGACCGCGCCGGCACCGACGAGGGTGATCATGTTGAGCTTCCTCCAGGCCGGCTGCTGTGGTGGTCCGCGGCGAGCTCTGGGCCAGGCGCGCGGTGCAGGGGCAATGGCGGCGAGCTTACGCGCCGCCGGTCGGCCCCGGCTACACTGCCGCCGGGATTACAGCCTCAAGTCAGGGAGTTGAGTATGCGTCGTACGCTGTTGCGCGGTTTTGGCGCGCTGGCCCTGAGCTGGCTGGCGAGCGCCGCGCATGCAGGCGCGCCGGAAGAGCAGCTGATGAGCTGCATGCGCGCCAATATCCCGCAGACCCTGCGCATCCAGGAGTTCGACCTTGCCGCCACCGACCGCGGCGGCGGCAGCCGCCTGTTGCGTGGCCGCCTGTATGCCAAGCGCGAGAACGAAAAACTGCGGGCGATGCTGCGGCTGGTGGCGCCCAATGACGTCAACGGCGCCTCCTACCTGCTGCGCGAGGGCGAGAAGGCCGACGAGATGTACGTGTTTCTGCCGGCGCTCAACAAGGTGCGGCGGATCACCGGCGGCAGCAGCGACGGCCCCTTGTTTGGCACCGATCTCTCGTATTCCGACATCAAGCAGATCCACAACGCCTTCAGCGGCAACCAGCCCACGATCGAGGCCACCGAGAAGCTGGACGGCCGGCCGGTGAAGCGGCTGTCGGTGGTGCCGCATGCGGAAAGCGGTTCGCGCTACAGCCTGATCCGCGCCTGGGTCGACGACGAGAGCTGCGTGGCGCTGAAGGTGGAGTTTCTCGAAGGCAATACCGTGCGCAAGCGGCTCACCAGTCCGATCAAGGCGCTAAGCCGCTCCGGCAGCTACTGGTATCTGTCGGAAGCGACCATGGAAGACCTGAAGGAAGGCAGCCGCACGCGCCTGAAGATCACCGGGGTGAAGAGCGGCGAGGACATGGCCAACCGCTACTTCGATTCCCGCAATTTCTACGTCGGCAACTGAGGCGGTCCGCGTGCTGCGCCTGCTCGAGCGTCTTGCCGCCCGTCCCTGGTGGGTGGTGCTGGGCATGGCGCTGCTCAGCCTGCTGGCGGTGGTCAGCGTCTTTGACTTTCCCAATCGTCAGCTGAAGCTGGGCATCGACCCGGCGATGGAGCGTCTGCTGCCGGCGCAGGACAGTGACCGCGCCGTGCTCGACCGCGCCCGCGCAGTGTTCGGCGACACCGATCCGGTGCTGTTGACGGTGCGCTTCGAGGACGGGGTGTTCACTGCCGCCAATCTCGCCACCGTCGCCCGCCTCAGCGACCGCCTGCGCGAGCAGCCGGGCGTGGCCGATGTGTTTTCGCTGGCCAGCGCGCCCAACCTCACCGCCAATGGCGAGGATGTCGAGGTGTCGAGCTTTACCCAGCAGGCCGAGGCCGATCCGGCGCGGGTGCCGCTGCTGGCCGGGCAGATGGCCGACAACCCGGTGTATCGCAACACCCTGGTCTCCGCCGACGGCAAGGAGGCGGCCTTCGCGCTGTCGCTGCACGACTTCGACGAGCAGGCGTTTCGCGCCGCCGGCTATCCCGAGCGGCTGACGGCTCTGGCCAAGGAAGTCAGCGGCGCCAGCGTGGTGCGGGTCAGCGGCGCGCCGGTGATCAAGCGCGCCACCGCCGATGCCCTGCTGAAGACCTTCATGGTCACCGTGCCGATGGTGCTGCTGGTGATTGTCGCTGTGCTGCTGGTGGCCTTCCGCGATCTGCGGGCGACGCTGGCCGGCACGCTGACCGTCAGCGTGGCGCTGATCTGGACGCTGGCGATTGCCCAGTGCCTGGGCTGGAAGCTGCACATGCTCACTGCGCTGACGCCGGTATTGGTGGTCACCCAGGGGCTGTGCTACTGCATCCACTGGCTGGCCGACTATGTGCAGCACAGCGACACCCGCGCCAGCGCCGCGCGCGCCAGCTGGGCGCTCAAGCACTCCTCGCTGCCGCTGGGCCTGAATGCGCTGACCACCTGTGCGGGCTTTCTGGCGCTGCTGCTCAACGACCTGCCGGCGATCCGCCAGTTCGCCATCCTCACCGCCATCGGCACCGCGCTGGCGGTGGTGCTCTCGCTCACCCTGCTGCCGGCGCTGGCGCAGCTCCTGGGCAGCGGCCGCTACCGGCAACCACGCGAGCCGATCTACCACGCTATCGCCGCCCGGCTGTCGCGGCTGGCGGTACGCCGCCGCGCGCTCATCATCGGCACCGCCATCGTCCTGTTGCTCAGTGGCGGCATGCTGGCGCTGCAGCTCGAACCCAGCGCCGAATTCGTGCGCGGCTTTCCCGAAAATGCGCCGGTGCGCGTCGACTACGAGGCGATCAACCGCAATTTCGACGGCGCCAACGTGCTCACCGTGCTGGTCGAAACCCATGTGCCGGATGCGCTCACCGACCCGGCGCTGGCGCGCGAACTCGATGGCCTCGCCGCCTGGCTGCGCCAGCAGCCCGAGGTGGGCGGCGTCTACACCTATGTCGATCTGCTGAAGCTGCTCAACCGCAGCCTCAACGAGGGCGACCCGGTGTACGCGGTGGTGCCCGACAACGCGCCGGCGATCAAACAGCTGCTGGTGTTTGCCGGTGGCGAGCAGATCAAGCGGGTGCTCGACAAGCAGTTCAAGACCGCCGCCGTGGTGCTGCGGGTGAAGGTCGACGATGCCGCCGCGCTCACCGCTTTTGCGCAGCGCGTCGAGGCGCGGCTGGCGCTGCTGCCGCCGCCACTGTCGGCCAGCCTCACTGGCTCCAGCCTGCTCGCCACCCGCACGGTGGCGCAGCTCACCTCCGGCCAGTGGGCGACGGTGGCGCTGACCGCGGCGCTGATCTGGGCGATTCTGGCGGTGATCTTCACCTCGCCGCGCGCGGCACTGCTGGCCCTGCTGCCGAATCTGGTGCCGGTGTCGATCTACTACGGCCTGCTGCAGCTCACCGGCATCGGCCTGTCGCCCACCACCAGCCTGATCGCCAGCATCGTGCTCGGCATCTCGGTGGACGACACCATTCACTACATGGTGCGCTTCAATCGCGAGGCGAGGGCGCGCGGCGACGAGACCGAGGCGGTCTACCACGCCCTGGCCGGAGTGCTGCGGCCGATCACCCTGACCATGATCGCGCTCTGTCTGGGTTTCCTGGTGTTCCTCGGCGCCGACATGAAGAGCCAGGTGCAGTTCGGAGCGCTGGCGGCGTTCACGCTGTTCCTGTCCTGGGCCTCCGACATCACCCTGACCCCGGCGCTGGCCTCCTACGCCCGCATTGTCACGCTCTGGGATCTGCTGCGCCTGGACCTGGGCCACAGCCCGCAGCACACCATCCCGCTGCTGTCCGGCCTGTCGCTGCGGCAGGCGCGCACCTTCGCGCTGCTCTCGAACATGGAGAAGCTGCCCGGCGGCCGGCGGGTGATCACCGAGGGCGACTATGCCCGCGACATGTACGTGATCATCGACGGCCAGGTCGAGGCCTGGGTGGAGCGCAACGGCGAGCGCAAGACCCTCGCCACCCTGGGCCGTGGCGCGGTGATCGGCGAAGCCGGCTACTTCGGCCAGCGGCGCACCGCCAACATCGACGCCACCAGCAATGTCCGCCTGCTGCGCTTCGACAGCCAGGATCTCGAGCGCCTGCGTCTGCGCCACCCGCGCATCGCCGCCACCGTGTTCCGCAACCTCAACCGCATCCAGTCCGAGCGCATCGCGCGGATGACGGCGATGCTGAGCTAGACCGGGTCGGTGACCGCAGTGGGCATGCGTGCCTGGAGGCGTCTGCGCCGCGCTGGACTGCTCTTGCTGGCATTGCTGCCGGCGATGCCGGCGCTGGCTGCGGGGCCGGCGGCAAACGCCGACGCGGCGGCAGTGGCTGCGGCAGTCGCGCCGACGGCTGCAGAAGCGGAGTACTACACCCGCCCGCTGGTACGCGCCCGCCTGCGAGTGCCGGACAGCTTGCAGGACTACCGCGTCGCCAGCCTGCGGCCTTCGGCGGACGATCCCTCGCGCTTCGAGGTCGAGGTGCAGTTCCGGGCGCGCACGCCGTTCGGGGGAATGAGCGCTCACAGCGCCCGCTTTCGGATGAAGCGCGCGGCCGCCGGCGGCGGCTGGATCGTGACCGCGAAATGAGCCTGTGCGGGCGGCCGGCAAGCCCCATTACCACCGCTGCTCGCTAGACTCCGGACAGACCAACTCAAGAGGAGGAGAGCGGCATGAGTCTCAAAGGCAAAACCCTGTTCATCACCGGCGGCAGCCGCGGCATCGGCCTTGCCATCGCCCTGCGTGCGGCGCGCGACGGCGCCAATGTGGTGATCGCCGCCAAGACCGCCGAGCCGCATCCCAAGCTGGCCGGCACCATCCATACCGCCGTCGCCGAGATCGAGCAGGCCGGTGGTCAGGGCCTGGCGGTGCAGTGCGACATCCGCGACGAACAGCAGGTGATCGACGCCGTGCAGCAGGCGGTGGCGCGCTTCGGCGGCATCGACATCCTGGTCAACAATGCCAGCGCGATCCAGCTCACCGGCACGCTGGCCACCGACATGAAGCGCTACGACCTGATGAACGGGATCAATGCGCGCGGCACCTATCTGACCGGTCGTGTGGTGCTGCCGCATCTACTTGCGGCGGCCAAGGCCGGCCGCAATCCGCACATCCTCACCCTGTCGCCGCCCTTGGCGATGGAGCCGCGCTGGTTTGGCCCCAACGTCGCCTACGCGATCGCCAAGTACGGCATGAGCCTCTGCACCCTGGGCTGGGCCGAGGAGTTCAAGCGCGAAGGCATTGCCGCCAACAGCCTGTGGCCGCGTACCACCATCGCCACCGCCGCGATCCAGATGGTGGGTGGTGATCCGATGATGAAGCAGAGCCGCCTGCCCAGCATCATGGCCGACGCCGCGCAGGTGATTTTGAGCAAGCCGGCGAAGGAGTTCAGCGGGCGCTTCTGCATAGATGATCTGGTGCTCTACGAAGCCGGGGTGCGGGATCTCTCGGCCTATGCGGCGGTGCCGGGCACGACCAAGTTTCTGCCGGATTTCTTCCTGCCCAAGGACGTGGCGGAACTGCCGGAGTAGGCGACAGAACTGTCCGCCAAGGCTGGTCTTTGCGGTTTCCTCCTTTCCCTTGTGGGGAGGGCTAGGGGAGGGGGGCGGCCGTGGCGGAGTGCTTGGCCTTCGCCTTGGTCTGCGTGTGTGTGGTTCGCGCGTTCGCGCTCTGCTGGCTGCGCAGGGCCTGATAGCTTTTTTTCGCCTTTTGGCGACTCACTTTTCTTTGCTTGTGCAAAGAAAAGTAAGCAAAAGAAAGCACACCCCTGCGTCGCGCCCCTACGG
>NZ_JBYSYF010000008.1:0-110972 GCF_058782965.1 Stagnimonas sp. FW305-C-60 | reverse complement strand
GCGATGGAAGAGCAGGTCCGCTTCGCCATCCGTGAAGGCGGTCGTACCGTCGGCGCCGGCGTGGTGACCAAGATCCTCGCGTAAAAATAATTCCTCGCAATTGACCGCGAGGCTGTTGTAACAACGGAAGGGCGTCGATATAATTCGCGCCCTTTCGCGTTACCACCCTGTTCTTTAAGACCTGAGTGTGAGCATGGCCGCAACCAGCCAATCAATCCGTATCCGACTCAAGGCGTTCGATCATCGTCTGATCGACAAGTCCGCCAAAGAGATCGTCGAGACCGCGAAGCGCACCGGTGCTGTTGTCCGTGGCCCGATTCCTCTGCCCACACGCAAGGAGCGCTTCACCATCCTGGTGTCCCCTCACGGTGACAAGGATGCTCGCGACCAGTACGAACTGCGTACCCACAAGCGCCTGATGCAGATCGTGGAGCCGACGGAAAAGACCGTCGATGCTCTCTCGAAGCTGGATCTGCCGGCGGGCGTGGAAGTCCAGATCAGCCTCAACTGAGCCTGGAGAAGACATCATGACTAATACTGTCTCCCGTCTCGGTCTGGTCGGTCGCAAGGCTGGCATGACCCGCGTATTCACCGAAGCTGGTGAGTCGATCCCGGTCACCGTGATCGAGTGCGCGCCCAACCGCATCACCCAGGTCAAGACCGTTGAAACCGACGGTTACCGCGCTGTGCAGGTCACTGCCGGCACGGTCAAGGCTTCCCGTCTGAACAAGGCGGAGGCCGGCCACTACAAGAAGGCTGGCGTCGAGGCCGGTCGGACGCTGGTGGAGTTCCGCCTGCAGGACGACGAGGGTGCGGAGTTCGCCCCCGGTGCCGAGCTGAAGGTCGAGCTGTTTGCCGACGTCAAGTCGGTCGACGTGCTCGGCACCACCCAGGGTAAGGGCTTCGCCGGCTGGCAGAAGCGCCACAACTTTGGTGGTGGCCGTGCGACCCACGGTAACTCGCTGTCGCATCGCATGCCCGGTTCTATCGGTCAGCGTCAGTCCCCCGGCAAGGTCTGGAAGGGCAAGCCGATGGCGGGTCACATGGGTTCCAAGCAGGCGTCCGCGCTCAACCTCGATGTGGTCAAGATCGACGGCGAGCGCAACCTGATCCTGGTCAAGGGCGCAGTCCCTGGCTACGCCGGCGGCGAAGTCATCGTCCGTCCGACGGTCAAGTAAAGCGAGCGAGTCCTTCATGGAACTGAAAACCAACAAGGGCGAATCCGTAACGGTGTCTGACACCGTGTTCGGCGCCGAATACAACGAGCCGCTGGTTCACCAGATCGTCACCGCCTACATGGCGGCCGGTCGTGCCGGCACCAAGGCCCAGAAGTCCAAGGCGGAAGTTTCCGGCGGCGGCAAGAAGCCCTGGAAGCAGAAGGGCACCGGTCGTGCCCGTGCCGGCTCCATCCGTAGCCCGCTGTGGCGCGGTGGTGGCAAGACTTTCGCGGCCAAGCCGCGCGATTTCGCGCAGAAGGTCAACAAGAAGATGTATCGCGGCGCCATCCGTTCGATCGTCTCGGAGCTGTCCCGCCAGGGTCACCTGGTGCTGGCCGACAGCTTCAGTGTCGAGGCGCCGAAGACCCAGTCCCTGCTGGCCAAGCTGGCGGAAGTGGGCGGTAACGACATCCTGTTGGTGACTGAGGCGGTGGACAAGAATCTGTACCTGTCCGCTCGCAACATCCCGCGTGTCGCGGTGTGCGACGTCGAGGCCCTGAATCCCGTTGCGCTGCTGCGCCACGAGAAGGTGCTGTTCACTCGCGAAGCCGTGAAGAAACTCGAGGCTTGGCTGGCATGAACGTCGAACGCATCCATCAGATCATTCTCGCGCCGGTAGTTTCCGAAAAGGCCACCCGCGTCGCCGAAAAGCGCAACCAGGCTGTGTTCAAGGTTGCCCTCGACGCCGACAAGCCCGAGATCAAGGAAGCCGTCGAGAAGCTCTTCAACGTCAAGGTGTCTGCTGTCCAGACCCTGGTGGTGAAGGGCAAGAGCAAGCGCTTTGGCCGTTTTGAAGGCAAGCGCTCCGACTGGAAGAAGGCTTATGTGACGCTCGCCGAAGGTCAGGAAATTGATTTCCTGGCCGGCGCGGCGCCGCAGGCCTAAGGCACTAGAAGAGAGATCCAGCCATGCTGATCCAGCTCAAGCCGACCTCCCCCGGTCGCCGCCACCAGGTCAAGGTGGTGCATCCGCATCTCCATAAGGGCGCCGCCTACGGCCCCCTGCTGGAGTCGCAGAGCAACAAGGGTGGCCGTAACAACAACGGCCACATCACCACCCGTCACAAGGGCGGCGGCCACAAGCAGGCCTATCGCCTGGTGGACTTCAAGCGCAACAAGGATGGCATCCCGGCCAAGGTCGAGACCATCGAATACGATCCCAACCGTACCGCGCACATCGCGCTGGTGCTGTTTGCCGATGGCGAGCGTCGTTACATCATTGCGCCCAAGGGGCTGTCGGTGGGTGACACCGTGCAGTCCGGCTCCGATGCGCCGATCAAGGCCGGCAACGTCCTGCCGCTGCGCAATATCCCGGTGGGCTCGACCATTCACTGCATCGAAATGCGTCCTGGCAAGGGTGCGCAGATCGCCCGCTCCGCCGGCGCCGCCGTGCAGTACGTGGCCCGTGAAGGCGACTACGTGACCCTGCGCCTGCGCTCCGGCGAAATGCGCAAGGTGCACAACGAATGCCGCGCCGCCATCGGCGAAGTCAGCAACAACGAGCACAACCTGCGCCAGTACGGCAAGGCCGGCGCCAAGCGCTGGAAGGGCATCCGCCCGACCGTGCGCGGTGTCGTGATGAACCCGGTCGACCACCCGCACGGTGGTGGTGAGGGCAAGTCCGGCCAGGGTAATCCGCATCCGGTTAGCCCCTGGGGCCAGAAGGCCAAGGGTCTCAAGACCCGCAAGAACAAGCGCACGCAGCAGTTCATCGTGCGTAGCCGCCACAAGAAGTAATTGAGAGAACGACCATGCCGCGTTCCGTAAAGAAGGGCCCGTTTATCGATCATCACCTGATGAAAAAGGTGACTGATGTCAGCGGTTCCCGAGTCAAGAAGCCGATCAAGACCTGGTCGCGCCGTTCCATGATCACGCCCGAGTTCGTGGGCCTGACCCTGCAAGTCCACAACGGCAAGCAGCACATGCCGGTGTTTGTGACCGACAACATGATCGGCCACAAGCTGGGCGAGTTCTCGCCGACCCGGACCTTCAAGGGTCACGGCGGCGACAAGAAAGCCTAAGGGAGCGCCATGAACACGCAAGCCGTTCTGAGATTCGTGCGTTTGTCCCCGCAGAAGTCGCGCCTGGTGGCCGACCTCGTGCGCGGCAAGCCGGTCGCCGAAGCCGTCAACATCCTGAAGTTCTCCCAGCAGAAGCCGGCCCGCATCATTCTCAAGGTGCTGGAGTCCGCGATCGCCAATGCCGAGAACAACTTCGGCGCTGACGTTGATGAGCTGAAGGTGAAGGAAATCTTCGTCGACAAGGGCCCGGTGCTGAAGCGCGTTATGCCGCGCGCCAAGGGCCGCGCCGACCGCATCGTCAAGCCGACGTCGCACATCACCATTCGTGTTTCTGACGGCAAGGCGGCGTAAGGAATAGTCATGGGCCATAAAGTAAACCCCAACGGTTTCCGTCTCGGCATCACCACCGGCTGGACCTCCAACTGGTACGCCGAGAAGGGTGCCTACGCCGAAACCCTGCAGAAGGACATGGCGGTTCGCGCCTTCCTGTTCAAAAAGCTCGCGGCCGCTTCGGTCAGCAAGGTGAAGATCGACCGCCCGGCGAAGTCCGCGCGCGTCACCATTTTCACCGCGCGTCCCGGCATCGTGATCGGCAAGAAGGGCGAGGACATCGAGAAGCTGAAGGCTGAAGTCGCTTCCAAGATGGGTCTCAAGACCGACTCCGTGCACATCTCGGTGGAGGAGATCCGCAAGCCGGAGCTCGATGCCAAGCTGGTTGCCGAGTCCGTCGCCCAGCAGTTGGAGCGTCGCATCATGTTCCGCCGCGCGATGAAGCGCGCGGTGCAGAACGCCATGCGCATCGGTGCCGGCGGCATCAAGATTCAGCTCGGTGGCCGTCTGAACGGTGCCGAAATCGCCCGCGTCGAGTGGTACCGCGAAGGTCGCGTGCCGCTACACACCCTGCGCGCTCATGTGGACTACAACACCGCTGAAGCCAAGACCACCTACGGGGTGATCGGCGTCAAGGTGTGGGTCTACACCGGCGAAGTGTTCGAGCTCGAACAAGCTCGCGGCCACGGCAAGAAAGACGAAGCCACCGAGGCCGTCGCGGCCTAAGGCTTAAGGAGCATTCCCATGATGCAGCCCAAGCGGACCAAATTCCGCAAACAACAGAAAGGCCGTAACCGCGGATTGGCGCAGAACGGTAACAAGGTGAGCTTCGGCGAATTCGGCCTGAAGAGCTCCGAGTGGGGCGCGTTGACCGCCCGCCAGATCGAAGCCGCTCGCCGTGTCATCACCCGTTACGTAAAGCGCGGCGGCAAGATGTGGATCCGCGTGTTTCCCGACGTGCCGGTAACCCGTAAGCCCCTGGAAGTTCGCATGGGCTCCGGCAAGGGTAACGTCGAGTGGTGGGTTGCCAAGGTGCAGCCCGGCAAGATGATTTACGAATTGGATGGTGTCACCGAAACCGAAGCTCGCGAGGCCTTCCGCCTTGCCGCAGCGAAGTTGCCGGTGAAGACCTCCTTCGTCCAGCGCACCATCATGTGATGTGACCGCCATGAAGAAGAACAGCGAAAAGATGAAGGAACTGCTCGCCAAGTCGGCGGCGCAGCTCAACGAGGAACTGGCCTCGCTCCGTAAGGAGCAGTTCAACCTGCGCATGCAGGCTGCTCTCGGCCAGCCCACCAAGTCCCACCTCGTCCGCGAGGCGCGCAAGAGCATTGCCCGCCTCAAGACCGTGATGACCCAGCAGGCGAACGCGAAATGAGCGAGCAGACCACCACCGCGACCAAGCCGGAGCGCCGCATTGTCGGCCGCGTGACCAGCAACAAGATGGCGAAAACCATCACTGTGCTGGTCGAGCGTCAGGTCAAGCACCCGCTCTACGGCAAGTACGTGCGCAAGAGCAGCAAGCTCCACGCCCACGACGAGAACAACGAGTGCAACGAGGGCGATCTGGTCGCCATCGTCGAAACCCGTCCGCTGTCCCGCAGCAAGCACTTCAAGTTGATCGAAGTGCTTGAGAAAGCGCACGGCTAAGGAGGCTCACAGCCATGCTTCAGCAAGAATCATTTCTGGTCGCCGCTGACAACAGCGGCGCCAAGCTGGTCCAGGTGATCCAGGTCAAGGGTTCCACCTACCGCCGCTACGCCATGGTTGGTGACATCGTAAAGGTCACCGTCAAGGATGCGATTCCGCGCGGCAAGGTGAAGAAGGGCGAGGTCCACGACGCCGTGGTCGTCCGCACCCGTCATCCGATTCGCCGTAACGACGGCTCCGCCATCCGTTTCGATACCAACGCGGCGGTGCTCATCACCACCAAGATGGAGCCGATCGGCACCCGTATCTTTGGACCCGTGACGCGCGAACTGCGCGAGCGGTTCATGAAGATCGTGTCCCTGGCGCCGGAAGTGATCTGAAGGACGATTAGCCATGAACAAGATCAAGAAGGGCGACGACGTGATCGTCACCACCGGCAAGGACAAGGGCAAGCGCGGCACCGTTTCGCAGGTGCTGGAAGGCAAGCTCGTTGTTTCCGGCATCAACGTTGCCAAGAAGCACCAGAAAGGCAATCCCAACGCCGGTGTCGCGGGCGGCATCGTCGAGAAGGAACTGCCGATCGATATTTCCAACGTGCAGCTGTTCAACCCCAAGTCGGGCAAAGGCGAGCGCGTCGGCTTCCGTGTTGAAGGCGGCAAGAAGGTTCGTTTCTTCAAGTCCAGCAAAGAACTGGTGGGCTAAAGGATTTCTCCGATGACTCCGAATTTCCAGACGCTGTACCAGGAAAAAATTGCCACCGAGCTGAAGACCAAGCTCGGCTGCAATGCCATGGCGGTGCCCCGCATCAAGAAGATCACTCTCAACATGGGCGTCGGCGAGACCACCCAGGACAAGAAGGTGATCGAGAACGCGTTGGCCGACATGACCGCGATCGCCGGCCAGAAGCCGGTGATCACCAAGTCCAAGATCGCCATCAGCAACTTCAAGATCCGCGAGAACTATCCCGTGGGCGTGAAGGTGACCCTGCGCCGCGAGCGCATGTGGGAATTCCTGGAGCGTCTGGTGTGCGTGGCGCTGCCGCGTATCCGTGACTTCCGCGGCCTGTCGCCGAAGGGTTTCGATGGCGCCGGCAATTACAATTTTGGCATCACCGAACAGATCATCTTTCCGGAAATCGAGTACGAAAAGGTTGACGCCCTGCGCGGTATGAACATCACCATCACCACCAGCGCCAAGACCGATGCCGAAGGCAAAGCGCTGCTGGAAGCCTTCCAGTTTCCGTTCCGCAAGTAAGACCAGGTAAAGACTCATGGCCAAGACCAGCATGATCAACCGCGAGGTCAAGCGGAAGAAGCTCGCCAAGCGTTACACCAAGAAGCGCATCGAGCTGAAGAAAGTGATCGCCAACGAAAGCGTCGGCTACGACGAGAAGCAGGCCGCCGTGGTCGCTCTCCAGAAGCTGCCGCGCGACTCCGCCAAGACCCGCCAGCGCAACCGCTGCGCGATCACTGGCCGTCCGCGTGGCGTCTACGCCAAGTTTGGTCTGGCCCGCCACAAGCTGCGCGAAGCGATGATGCGTGGCGAAGTCCCGGGCTTGAAGAAGGCCAGCTGGTAAGCAGTAATCCGTATTGCCGGCTCGCGGCATCCTGTCGCGAGCCGTTTGTTTCAAACCGACCGAAGAAGATTTGATATGAGCATCAACGATCCTATCGGCGACTTTCTGACCCGTATCCGTAATGGTCAGCAGGCGCGCAAGAAGTACATCGTCTCCCCTTCGTCCAAGGCGCGCGAAGCGGTGGCCGCGGTCCTGAAGGACGAGGGCTACATTGCCGACTACACGGTTACCGCCGACGGCAACAAGAAGACCATGTCCGTCACCCTCAAGTATTTTGCCGGCAAGCCGGTGATCGAGCGTCTGGTGCGCGTCAGCACCCCGTCCTTGCGCGTCTACAAGGGCAAGGACGAGCTGCCGAAGGTCCTTGGCGGCCTCGGCGTGGCGATCATTTCCACCCCCAAGGGTGTGCTTTCCGATCGCAAGGCCCGGGCTGAAGGCCAGGGCGGCGAAATCATCTGCCTCGTGGCGTAAGGAGAGACCCCCATGTCACGCGTCGCAAAAAATCCCATCAAGCTGCCGGCCGGTGTGCAGCTGACCACCGCCGGTGGTGTTGCCACCGTCAAGGGCGCCAAGACCACCCTGACCCTGCCGCTGCCAGCCGGCATCGCGGTGGACGTCCAGGGCGATGTCGCCACCATCAGCGCCGAGTCGATCAAGTCCAACAACATGCTCGCGGGCACCATGCGCGCGCTGTTGAACAACATGGTGATCGGCGTCACCAAGGGTTACGAGATCAAGCTGCAGCTGGTGGGCGTCGGTTACCGCGCCGCCATGAAGGGCAAGCTGCTCGATCTTCAGGTGGGCCTCTCGCACCCGGTGAACTATCCGGTGCCGGAAGGCATCTCGGTGGAAACCCCCACTCAGACCGAAATCGTCATCAAGGGCGCCGACAAGCGCCTGGTTGGTCAGGTGGCCGCCGACATCCGCAGCTACCGCGAGCCGGAACCCTATAAGGGCAAGGGCGTGCGGTACTCGGATGAGAAGGTCATCCTCAAAGAAGCGAAGAAGAAGTAAGTCTGGGCACCTGGTAAACGAACATGAGCACCGACAAGAAATCCGTCCGTCTGCGCCGCGCGCGCCGGACGCGTGCGAAGATCACCCAGCTGGGCGCGCACCGCCTGACGGTTCACCGCACGCCGCAGCACATCTATGCCCAGATCATCTTCGAAGGCAAGACCCTGATCGCCGCTTCGACGGTGGAGAAGGACGTGGCCTCGGGCCTGGAAGGCACCGGCAACGTCGACGCCGCCAAGAAGGTGGGCGCCACCATCGCCGAGCGCGCCAAGAGCGCCGGCATCGTCAAGGTGGCTTTCGACCGTTCCGGTTTTCAGTATCACGGCCGCATCAAGGCGCTGGCCGAAGCCGCGCGTGAAGCCGGCCTGGAGTTCTAAATCATGGCTACCAACTATCAGAACACGCAGGGCGACGACGGCCAGGGCGGCGATCTCAAGGAGAAGCTGGTTGCCACCAACCGCGTTTCCAAGACCGTCAAGGGCGGCAAGCACTTCAGCTTCACCGCGCTGACCGTGGTCGGCGACGGCGCCGGCCGCGTTGGCTTCGGCTACGGCAAGGCTCGTGAAGTGCCGCAGGCGATCAGCAAGGCGATGGATCAGGCTCGCAAGAACATGGTCACCGTGCCTCTGCGCGGCCACACCATCCAGCACGAAGTGATCGGCACCCATGGCGCCACCCGCGTGCTGCTGCGCCCGGCCTCCGACGGTACCGGTGTCATCGCCGGTGGCGCCATGCGCCCGATGTTCGAGGTCGCTGGCGTGCAGAACGTGCTGGCCAAGACCTACGGCTCACGCAACGCCATGAACGTGGTGCGTGCCACCGTCGATGCCATCAAGAAGATGAGCATGCCTTCCGAGATTGCCGCCAAGCGTGGCAAGACGGTTGAAGAGATCCTGGGGGCCTAAGCCATGACCGCTACCACCAAGCAGATCAAGGTCACGCTGGTTCGCAGCCTGGCCGCGCAGCTGAAGATGCACCGCAATTGCGTGAACGGCCTTGGCCTGACCCGCATGCACCAGTCCGTGATCGTGTCGGCCACCCCGGAAAACCTGGGCATGGTCAACAAGTCGCGCTTCATGCTGAAAGTCGAAGAAGTGAATTGAGACAGCCATGAAACTGAACACCATCAAGCCCGCCAAGGGCTCCAAGCCGGCCAAGATCCGCGTTGGTCGCGGCATTGGTTCCGGCTTTGGTAAGACTGCCGGTCGCGGCCACAAGGGTCAGCGCGCTCGTTCGGGCGGCTACCACAAGGTCGGTTTCGAAGGCGGCCAGATGCCGATCCAGCGTCGTCTGCCCAAGCGTGGCTTCAAGTCCCCGCTCAAGGGTCTGACCGCGGAAGTGCGTCTGTCCGAGATCGAGAAGCTGACCGCCACCGAGATCGACCTCGCCGTGCTCAAGGCCGAAGGCGTGGTGGATGCCGGCGCGCAGACCGCCAAGCTGGTGAAGTCCGGCACGCTGAGCCGCAAGGTCAGCTTCAAGGGCGTGCTTGCCACCAAGGGCGCCCGTGAAGCGGTGACCGCCGCTGGCGGCAGCTTCGCCGAATAAGCCGCACGTTTCTCCTAAGCCTCCACCGAACGCGTTCGACCGAGTAGACCATGGCAACTCAGCAAGCCACCGGGATGATGCCGGATCTCTCCAAGATGGGAGAGGTTCGCAATCGTCTGCTGTTCCTGCTGGGCGCGCTGGTGGTGTACCGCATTGGCTCCTACATTCCGGTGCCGGGCATCGATCCGGGCAAGCTGGCGGCGCTGTTCAGCCAGCAGAAGGGCACCATCCTAGACATGTTCAACATGTTCTCGGGCGGTGCGCTGTCTCGCTTGTCGATCTTCGCCCTGGGTGTGATGCCCTACATCTCGGCCTCCATCATCGTCCAGCTGATGGCCGCCGCGGTGCCGCAGCTCAAGGAACTGAAGAAGGAAGGCGAGGCTGGCCGTCGCAAGCTAACCCGTTACACGCGCTTCGGCACCCTGGGCTTGGCCATTTTCCAGTCGGTCGGTGCCGCCACCGCCTTGCAGAAGAGTGGCGTGGCGCTGTTCCCGGGCTTCGGCTTCGTGTTTGTTGCCGCGGTTTCGCTGGTGACCGGCACCATGTTCCTGATGTGGCTGGGTGAGCAGATCACCGAACGCGGCGTCGGCAACGGCATGTCGATGATCATCTTCGCTGGCATCGTCGCGGGCCTGCCGCGTGCCCTGGGTGCTACCGCGCAGCTGGTGAGCGAAGGCTCGCTCAACGCCTTTGTGGTGATCGTGATGTTCGCGCTGGTTGGCCTGGTGACCTGGGCGGTGGTCTTTGTGGAGCGTGCCCAGCGCCGCATTCCGGTGCACCATGCCCGCAGACAGCAGGGGCGCAAGCTGTTCGCTGCCCAGACCCAGCATCTGCCGCTGAAGCTGAACATGTCCGGCGTGATCCCGCCGATCTTCGCCTCGTCGATCATCCTGTTCCCAGCTTCTATCGTCAGCTTCTTTGGCGATGGCGAAGCCGGCAGCTTCCTGCAGCGCTTGGCCAATGCCCTGTCGCCTGGGCAGGCGCTGCACTCGGTGCTGTATGGCGCGATGATCATCTTCTTCTGCTTCTTCTATACGGCGCTGGTGTTTGATTCCCGCGAAACCGCTGAAAACCTGAAGAAGTCGGGCGCGATCATTCCCGGTGTGCGTCCCGGTGTGCAGACCGGCCGCTACATCGACCAGGTGCTGACCCGCCTGACCGTGGCTGGCGCGATCTACATCACCGCCATCTGTCTGCTGCCGGAAATGCTGATCGCCAAGTGGTCGGTGCCCTTCGCTTTTGGTGGCACCTCCCTGCTGATCACCGTGGTGGTGGTGATGGACTTCATGGCGCAGCTGCAGGCGCATTTGATGTCCCATCAGTACGAGGGCCTGCTCAAGAAGCAGAACCTCAAGTCTCTCGGCAAGGGTGCCGAGGGCAAGGCTGAGCCGAAAACTCCTAGTCGTCCGGGCGCGCTGCGCCAGGGCTAATAGCAACAACGTCGTCAAGAGATAGAGCCATGAAAGTCCGTGCATCCGTCAAGAAAATGTGCCGCAACTGCAAGGTGGTGCGCCGCAATGGGGTCGTGCGGGTGATCTGCTCCGACCTGCGTCACAAGCAGCGTCAGGGCTAAGGCCACCGCGGCTCGGCTGGGTCGGCCCGAATGGGTTGAACTGGCCACCGGCGAGGGTAAGAGATTCAGCTGTGCCGGCGATGCCAAGGGCGTTGCCGTTTGAATAAGTCAAGAGTTTTCTTTACAATCCGCGCCCTTTTATTTGGCGCTTGAAGGAAGTCGAACATGGCACGTATCGCGGGCGTCAATGTCCCCGACAAGAAGCACACGGTGATCGCGCTTCAGTCGATCTATGGCATCGGCGCGACCCGGTCCAAGAAGATCTGCGAAGCGACGGGCATCGACCCGTCGGTTCAGATCAAGAGTCTGACCGAGGCCGAGCTCGACAAGCTGCGTGCCGAAATCGGCAAGTACATCGTCGAAGGCGATCTGCGCCGCGAAGTGTCGATGAGCATCAAGCGGCTGATCGACATGGGCTGCTACCGCGGCACGCGTCATCGTCGTGGCCTGCCGGTCCGGGGCCAGCGTACCCGTACCAACGCCCGTACCCGCAAGGGTCCGCGTAAGGCGACTGTCGCCTCCAACAAGAAGTCGTAACCAGTCAGTTTAAGGACGCCCTATGGCCGCCCCACAATCCGCCGCAGCTGCCGCTGCCGCCAAGCGCAAGAAGGTTAAGAAGAACGTTAGCGATGCAGTCGTGCATGTGCACGCGTCGTTCAACAACACCATCGTGCTCATCACCGACCGCCAGGGCAACGCCCTGTCTTGGTCGACGGCCGGTTCCTGCGGCTTCAAGGGCTCGCGCAAATCCACGCCCTTCGCCGCCGGCGTTGCCGCCGAACGTGCCGCGACCGCGGCTGCCGAGCATGGCGTGAAGACGGTGGAAGTGCTGGTCAAGGGCCCCGGCCCGGGCCGCGAGTCCGCGGTGCGCGCCCTGAACGCGGCTGGCTTCAAGGTGACCAACATCTCCGACGTCACCCCGATCCCCCACAACGGCTGCCGTCCGGCCAAGCGTCGCCGCGTCTAAGGCCCAGGTAACAGGAATCGATCATGGCTCGTTATATCGGCCCCAAGTGCAAGCTGTCCCGCCGTGCCGGCACCGACCTGCTGCTCAAGTCGCGCGCCCGCAGTCTGGAAACCAAGTGCAAGCTGGAAACCCGCCCCGGTCAGCACGGCGCGGCGAAGACCCGCCTCTCGGACTACGCTCTGCAGCTCGCTGAAAAGCAGAAGCTCAAGCGCATGTACGGAGTGCTGGAGCGCCAGTTCCGCAACTACTACCTCAAGGCCACCACCGCCAAGGGCGCTACCGGTCTGAATCTGGTGCACTTCCTGGAAGCGCGCCTGGACAATGTTGTCTACCGCATGGGCTTCGCCTCCACTCGCGCCGAGGCCCGTCAGCTGGTTGGCCACAAGTCGGTGGAAGTCAACGGCAAATCGGTCAACATCCCGTCTTACCAGGTTGCGGTTGGCGACGTGGTCTCGATCCGCGAGAAGTCGCGCAACCAGACCCGCATCGCCTCTTCTCTGGCACTGGCCGCCCAGGGCGGACTGCCGGAGTGGCTGGACGTCGACGAGAAGGGTCTCAAGGGCACCTTCAAATCCCTGCCGGAGCGCAGCCAGATCCTGCCGGACATCAACGAAAACCTAGTGGTCGAGTTGTACTCCAAGTAAGCGATAGCCGCCGCACCGGTTTTCTAAGAATTTTCTAGAGGTCATCCCATGCAGGGTATCGTCAACGATTTGCTCAAACCGCGTAACGTCGAGGTCGAACAGCTCGGTCCGAACCATGCGCGCGTTTCCCTAGAACCGCTGGAGCGTGGCTTCGGCCACACCCTCGGCAATGCGCTGCGGCGCATCCTGCTGTCCTCCATCCCCGGCGCGGCGATCACCGAAGTCCAGATTGAAGGCGTGGTTCACGAGTACAGCGCGGTTGAGGGCGTGCAGGAAGACGTGCTCGACGTGCTGCTGAACCTCAAGAACGTCGCCATCCGCATGCACTCGCGTGACAGCGCGACCCTGACCCTGTCGAAGTCCGGCAAGGGCCCAGTGACCGCCGGCGACATCCAGCTCGATCACGACATCGAGATCGTCAACCCGGAGCTGGTGATCGCCAACCTCACGGGCGGCAAGCTGAACATGACTCTGCGCGTGACCCGTGGCCGTGGCTACCAGCCCGCCCTGGCGCGTCCGGAAGAAGAGGGCGTGGGCATCGGAATGCTCAAGCTCGACGCTTCCTACAGCCCGGTTCGTCGGGTCAGCTACTCGGTGGAGCGCGCTCGCGTCGAGCAGCGCACTGACTTGGACAAGCTGATCCTCGACATCGACACCAATGGCGGTGTCGATGCCGCTGAAGCGGTGCGCCAGGCTGCCCGCATTCTGCGTGACCAGCTCACCATCTTCGTCGGCCTCGAAGCCGAAGAGACCGTGGCGGTCGCCGGTGGCAAGAAGGATCTCAGCCCCATCCTGTTCCGCCCAATCGACGAGCTGGAACTGGGCGTGCGCTCGACCAACTGCCTCAAGGCCGAAAACATCTACTACATCGGCGATCTGGTGCAGCGCACCGAGACCCAGCTGATGAAGACGCCGAACCTCGGCAAGAAGTCGCTCAACGAGATCAAGGAAGCCCTCAAGGGTCACGATCTCGACTTGGGCATGAAGCTCGACAACTGGTCGTCGCCGAAAGCCTCGGCCTAAGCCATAAGACTGGAATCTAAGCCATGCGCCACAAAGTCTCCGGCCGCCGCCTCGGCCGCACCACCGCCCACCGCAAGGCCACCATGCAGAACATGGTTGCCTCCCTGATTCAGCACGAGCTGATCCAGACGACCGTCCCCAAGGCCAAGGAACTGCGCCGCGAGATCGAGCCGCTGATCACCCGCGCCAAGGAAGACTCGCTGCACAACCGCCGCATCGCGTTCGACCGCCTGCGCAACCGCGACGCCGTCCAGAAGCTGTTCTTGGATCTCGGACCGCGCTTCAGTAAGCGCCCGGGTGGCTACTTGCGCATCCTGCGCTGCGGCTTCCGTGCCGGTGACAACGCTCCCATGGCGTATGTGGAACTGGTTGACCGCCCGGTCGCTGCCAGTGCGGAAGCCAACTAGCTTCTCGTTTGCGTAACGAAAGGGCGCCTGCAGGCGCCCTTTTTTGTTTTGGAGGCGTGGTTGTCTGTTTCAAATGTACTTCGGTCGAGATAGTGGGGGCTGGAAAGCACCATACTGCTGACTGACGTCCTGGATGCGTCCCGCCAGCTCCCGGTCTCGGCCAGGCCGCTTCAGGCCATACCGCTACACGGATCGGGACAGGCCCAATCCCCGTGCCGTTGCTCGTTTGGATAGCCCCCGGCTCATCAGCCGCGCCAGTGCAGACCGGCGCTGCTCCGGGGTCAGAATCTTTCCTTGGCGATCTCCCGCAGGCCTTCGACCACCGAGAGCTGCTCAGCCAGCATTCGCTTGAGCTTGGCGTTTTCCGATTCCAGGGTCTTCAGCCGACGGGCGTCAGAGACTTCCATGCCGCCGTACTTGGTTTTCCAGCGGTAGAACGTCTGCTCGGAAAACCCGTGCTTGCGACACAGCTCCTTGGCCGGCATCTCATATGCCACCCCTGCAGCCATTGCTGGCCAAATTAGGGTGTCCACAAAATCCTGAAAACTCCAAAGTACGCAGGCATGGACATTGCCCAGCTTCAGCGCCTGAAGGTGTTGGAAAGCGAGAAGGCCAAGCTCAAGAAGATGTATGCCGAACTGGCGCTGGTGCATCACGCGCTGCAGGACGTCGTCTTAAAAAAGCTCTGAGCCAGGCAAAACGCATGGAGCCGTGCCTGGCGATGAAAGAGAACCATGGAGTGAGTTTGTGATTGGCCTGTGAGGCGCTGCGGCTATCGCGGGCCGCACCGTATTACCGATCCCGTCGGCCGGATGACACGCCGGTGATTGAGGCCATCTCGGCTTATATAGCGGCCAATCCCGGTCAGGGCTTCTTCCTGCTGCAGCGGACCTTTCGCCGCGAAGGTAGCACCTGGGGCAAGTCGCGGCTCTGACGGGTCTATTGCGAGTTGCGGCTCAATCTGCCCCGACGTGGCAAGCGCCCGCTGCCGGAACGGGTCCGTGACCGGCTGGTGGTGCCCGCAGCCCCAAACCAGACCTGGTCGGCGGACTCCATGGCCGTTGCGCTTTGGTCAGGCCGTCGCTTCCGCACCTTCAACGCCATCGACGACTTCAACCGCGAATCGCTGCGCATCGAGATCGATACCTACCTAGCCTCACTCCGAGTGATCCGAGCGCTCGATGAGCTGGTCGAGATTCGCGGTACGCCGCAGCGGCTTCGCCTGGACAACGGACCCGAGCCGATCAGCCAGCTTCTGCATCAGCGGGCGAATACGCATCGCGCCGAACTCGTCCGCATCCGGCCGGGCAAGCCCACCCAGAACGCCTACATCGAACGATTCAATCGCACGCTGCGAACCGAAGCGCTCGACCGCTACGTCTTCACCATCCTCAGCGAAGTCCGACGCATGACCGCCGACAGGCGGCACCGCCGCAACCACCACCGGCTGCATCGCAGTCTCGGCCGCCTTCCGCCCGTCGCCTACGCACAGGCGCAATCACCCACAAGCTCTACCTCAGACTGTCTTCAATAAACGAGGTCGCTACAACTTCTCTGACCGCCGCAGCGGCGCTCGACGACCTGACGAACAGCCTCTGCTTAAATCCGGCGCAAATTTCCGGGTACTCATAACACTTTTTCCTGTGCTCAGAGCATAGGCGCGAAATGCCTATGGAGCCCGGGGGCGTCCAGTCCAGATTTTCTATCAATGGCCGTTACGGCTGCCGGGGCTGGTCATCTGTCAGCCCAAAGGTTTTATGGCAGGCCTCAGCGGAGGCTAGCTCAAGCGCCGCCGGTCGAGTTCGTCGAAATGGATGTTCCGGGCAAGGATTTTGCTGTTCGCTACCTACCAAGCTGGTCTGCGCAATCTCTGGCCATCGCTGTTGACGTGATGCAATGCACAGCGTTACGTTCCGATTACAGCCTCGTTTGATCGCGCGGTGGCTCGCCACGCCGGGACCTGAGTAATCAGGTCCCGATCATTTTTTTCGCTGTCCCCAAGGGAGTTAATTCAATGAAACTTAGCGTAGACGGAAGTATCCGGAGGTCGGTATACGCAGTCTTTGCTGCGGGTATCGCTAGCGTTGCAGCCCCTGTATTCGCGCAGGATGCGTCTCCGGCGGCTGCAACTGGAGATAAGGCGGTTCAACTCGAGAAGGTGCAGGTCACCGGTTCGCGCATTCGTCGCGTGGACGCCGAAAAGGCTCTGCCTATCGCCATCATTGATCGCGCCGCGATCCAAGCGTCCGGTGTGACTACGGTCGGTGAGTTGATTCAGGAGCTGCCCTCCATTTCCGGTGCTGCCACCAACCCGCGCGTCAACAACGGCGGTGGTGACGGTGCCTCCACCATCTCCCTGCGAGGCCTCGGCGAAGACCGCACCCTACTGCTTCTCAACGGCCGTCGCCTGGTGCAGCAAGACGTCAACGCGATCCCGCTCAACCTGATTCAGCGCGTCGAAATCCTCAAGGAAGGCGCTTCTGCCATCTATGGTTCAGACGCAGTGGGTGGCGTGGTGAACTTCATCACCCGCAAGGATTTCAAAAGCCTCGAGATCAGTGGTGACTATGGTATCTCCAGCAAGGGTGACGGAGAGCGGCGCGGCCTGGGTATTTCCTGGGGAGCTTCCGGGGAAAAAGCCAATCTGATGATTGGCCTGAACTACAACCAGCAGGAAGCTGTATCTGCCGCCGACCGCGATTTCTCCAAGTTCGCCACCTATTTGTCCAGCGGTTCGGTCTACAACGGTGGTTCCAGCAGAAACCCGCGTGGCCGTATCACTTTGCCGAACGATGCTGCGGCACAGGCGCGTTACAACTGCGCGCCCGGCGCGACCACGCAGCCAGCCACGATCACGGTTTCACGAATCGACGGTCGCAGTGGCGCCAGCCCGGACGACTACCAGTGCTATTCGGCTGCCCGCGACGCCTACAATTATCAAGCCGTCGGTAATGTGGTCTCCACTCCTCAGGAGCGCGTGGGCCTGTTCACTGTTGGCAACTACTCCTTCAATGACCACGTTGAAGGCTATGCTGAGATGTTCGTCAACACCACGCGCTCGTCTTACATCATCGCGCCGCTGCCGTTCGATGCGCGCAACGACGACATCGTGGTTTCGGCCGACAACGCCTACAACCCGTTCGGTATCGATTTCGGTGGTATCGATGCGGTTAACGGCAACCTGCTGTCGCGGCTTGAGGCTCTCGGTAACCGCACCTCAACCTTCCGTACTAACGTCGCCCAGATCAATCTTGGTGCCCGCGGTGATCTGATGCTGCTGCCTGAATGGAAGTGGGACGCTGGCATCGGCTACGGCCGTATGGAACAGGAGAACAACCGTGTCGGCTATATCTTTGGACCCGCACTGAAGGCAGCCCTCGGGCCGTCCTTCGACCGTGGGGACGGAACCTTCGGGTGCGGCACCTCGGCGGATACCGAGATCGGCGGCTGCACGCCGGTGAACATCTTTAACCTCGGCTCGGATCCGACCCAGGTCGCGGCGCTGCAGTCGGTTTCGGCAAATGCCGGTACCTCGCTGGCGCAGACCCTGAAGACGGTATCCCTGAATCTCTCTGGAGACGCCATGCAGTTGCCCGCCGGGCCCTTGGGCGTGGCGCTGGGCGGTGAGTACCGTAGCTTTGCTCTAGAGTCGCAGGTTGACTTCCTGGCGCGCTCGCTGCCGCCAGACTTCACCACCTGCTACCTCGCGCAGGAAACCTGCTCGAACGCCACCAGCGGTAGCTACAACGTCACCGAGTATTTCGCCGAAGCGCTGTTCCCCGTTCTGTCGAACATGCCTTTCGTTAAGTCGCTCAACCTGAACGCCGGTGTCCGCTTCTCGGACTACTCGAACTTCGGCACCGCGACCAACTCCTCGGTGAAGCTGGAATACCGCCCGAACGACGACCTGCTGGTGCGTGCTACCTACGCGGAAGTCTTCCGTGCGCCGACCATTGCTGATCTGTTCACGCCGCCCTCGGCCAACAGCCCGCAGTTCGCCGATCCCTGCGAAGGCATCACCACTCCGGTGGGTGTGAATCCAAACCTTGACAAGACCTGCCAGAACGTCCCTCGTGACGGCAGCTTCGAGCCGGCCACTTCACAGATCACTGGCATCGTCTCGGGTAACCCGGAGTTGCAGCCGGAAACGGGCAAGGTGTTTACTTACGGCTTCGTCTATGACTCCAGTTGGGAATACCTGAAGGGGCTCAGCGTCTCGCTGGATTACTGGCGCTATAACCTGAAGGACACTATTGAGACTCTTCAGCCGGATACTGTTGGTCAGCAATGCCTCGCCACTGGCAGTGATAGCTTCTGCAATCTGATCGAGCGTGCCTCTGATGGTCAGGTGTCCCAGATCGGCCAGCCTACCTTCAACCTCGGCAAGGTCGATACCAGTGGTCTGGACCTCGGTTTCGGATACCGGGCGCCTAAGACGTCTATTGGTCGTTTCAGCTTCAAGACCGATATGACTTACATCGCCAAGTACGACCGTACGCCGGACGCAAGTAACCCCGCTTTCGTTGTGCACAACGCAGGTCAGTATTCGAAGCAGGATGGCAACTACTCGCGCATCCGCTCGGTTAGCACGCTGTCCTGGACCAACTGGGGCTTCGAGGCGGCTGTCGCTGCGCGTTTCATCAGCGCCTACAAGATCGGCAGTCCGGGTGCCAACCAAGCGTCGGCTGACGGTTCCTTCCCGGATGTCGAGCTGCTGCTGGGTGATACTTGGTACTACGACATGACCGCTGGCTACAAGCTGAAGAAGACCAACACCAAGTTCCAGGTGGGTATCGACAACATCACTGCCGAGCTGCCGCCGCTCCAGTATCAGAACAACTCACTCAACGCCAACGTTGACGTGAATACCTTCGATACCGTCGGCCGTTACTTCTTCGCCAAGGTCATCCAAACCTTCTAAAACACGGTTGTTTTGCGGTAGTAGTGCCAGCCACGTGTCCTCGTCATTGGGGCACGTGGTTTTTTTGTTCTTTCGAGGCTTATGAGCAAGCGGGAAGCAGAGCGATATTTCCAGACAGGGTATTGGCGGGAGGCGATTCAGCAGGCATCCCTCGCCCTGTTGAAGGATCCCGACGATATTCCGCTGCTGCGGATTCTGGCTGCCAGCTATGCGCAGCTGGCAGACGACGTCCGGGCGGCTGAGGCCTACGACGCCTTGATCGCGAGGGAACCGGAGGTTGCCGAACATTGGATGAACCGCGCGACGGTGCGCCGTGCGCTTGGCCAGCTCGAGCTGGCCGCGACCGACTATCAGCGCGCGGCAGACTGCGGGGCTGGCGACGGCAACTTCCACTTCAATCGCGGCCTGCTGCAGCTCGATCTGCGCGATCTGAACGCCGCCGCCGCCAGTTTCGCTCTGGCTTACGAGCTGCAGTCGCTCGAGGCGGAGTTCGCCTTCTTTTATGCGGAGACGCTTTTTACCCTGCTGCGGCTCGACACCGCCCTCGCGGTGGCACGGCAGTGGCGGCAGTGGAACAATCTCAGCGTGGCCCTGCTGCCGCGCTTGGGCAACCTCCTGTTTCAGTTGGGTGCTGCCAGCGATGGCGAACAGGTGCTTAATCTCGCGCTTCTGATGGAGCCGGAAGACGAGGACAGCTGCGGCAACTTGGTCGGCCTGCTCGAACGCAGCAACCGTCTGGAGGAGGCTGAAAACCACTGGCGGCGGCTTATCGCCCGGCCGGCCGCCAACGCCGAGCAGCAGGCGGCGCGCGAGTTGCTGGGCGCCCGCCTTGCCCAGCGGCGCGGAGAGCACGACCAGGCCGTCGCCCTGTTTCAGTCAGCACGGCAGGGATCGGCCAATCTAGCTCAGGGGGCGGACCTGCTGTTCGGCTTGGCCAAGAGCCAGGATGCAATCCAGGACAGCGAGGCAGCATGGGCAAGCCTGAAGCTGGCCCATGCTGCACAGTTGCGAGAAATCGCCAGCATTCGTCCCCGCGCACTAGCCGAAACCCTGCCGTTCGAAATCGCCGACTACTCGGTGCAGGTCGAGGACTGCTGCCGCTGGTTCATCCCGGCAGCCAACGTGCAGGCGCCTTCGCCGCTGTTTGTGGTGGCCTTTCCAAGATCCGGGACTACCCTGCTCGAACAGATGCTCGACGCCCACCCTGCCATGGGCTCCATGGACGAGCAACCGTTTTTACAGCTGGCCATCGACGACATGCAGGGGCAGGGTGCGCGCTACCCCGATGCCCTAGCGGGTCTGGGTGCGTCGGACCACGCCTTGGTCCGCGCCCGCTACTTCGAGCGTGTCGCCAGTCGGGTGCAGCTGTCAGCGGGTCAGCGCCTGGTCGACAAGAATCCTCTGAACCTGCTGCGCTTGCCAGCGATCCGCTGGCTGTTTCCAGATGCACCCGTGGTGCTGGTGCTGCGCCACCCCTGCGACGTGCTGCTGTCGTGCCACATGCAGCAGTTCCGCGCGCCGGAGTTCGCCGTGCTCTGCCGCAGCCTGGAATCCTTGGCGCAGGGCTATGTTCGCGCCTTCGACTTCTTTTATGCGCAGCAGTCCCTGCTGGGCGCGCGCGTGTTCGAACTACGCTATGAGGCTCTAGTGGGCGACGTCGAGGTCGGCACCCGCCAGCTCTGCACGTTCGCCGACCTGCCCTGGCACGCGGCGATGCTCGATCCTGCCGCCCACGCGCTAGGGAAGGCTTATATCAGCACTCCCAGCTACACCCAGGTGGTCAAGCCAGTAAGCCGTGGTGCAGTGAACCGCTGGCGTCGCTACGAGAGTTTCTTCCGACCAGTCATGCCCATCCTCCAGCCCTATCTCGACCGTTGGGGCTATGAGGGGCTTTGAAAATCAGAATAGTAGGTAGGTGGAAAGGATGAACTTATCGCCGCCCACCGGCGGTTCTCCGGCGTGCGGGAACATCCAGTAGGGGGGGAAGACCAGCAGTCGCCCCTGCTCCGGGCTCACTGCTAGGCGCTGGTCTGGGAAAACGGTCTGGCCGCCGCCAGGCACGTTGTTTAGATACCAGAGGAACACGAGATATCGGTTGGAAACCTCGTAGATCGAATCGAAGTGCAGCTGAAAGCGCTCCTGGCCGCCAGCGCGGTAGCGTTTGAGTATGTAATCGGCGCGCTTGGGGCTGTTGGGTATTGGGATGGACGCCCCGACATCCAGGTTGTACTGGTGCAGACTCTGATCCACCGATGCATCGAGTGCCTTGACTATCTCGGCAGGGCCCTGACGGCTGAGGTTGAGCTCAGTCCATGCGCTCTCCTCTAGACCCTGACGGACCCCTCGGCCGTTGGTGGTCTGGAATCGGGACAACTGCTCGAATCGCTTCAACAGTTGCTCGCATAGCTCAATATCGAGTTGCCGGTCGTAGACTCGAACGAAGTCGTTGAGCTGTTTTGCAGTTGCCATGATCTCTTAATGCACCCTTCAGGTAGCCTCACAACAAGAGTTTGTCAGTTTTTTTGGGATCTTCATGAACGCTATCCCCTCTCCTGATCCATTTTTGCGCGCCAGCCTAGACGCAATCCGCGCTGCTTTGGGGCAGGGTGACATCGCCACTGCCGAAGCTCGTTGTCAACGGCTACTAAAAAATGATCCTGCGCAGATCGAGGCCATCAATTACCTCGCAATGATCCGATTGCGTGCCGGTGACGATATCGCTGCACTCCGCCTAATGGAAGAAGTCCAAAGTCTGCACCCGAAGGACCCACTGAGTCTTAGTACCCTGGCCATGATTCGTCAGCAGGTGGGGGACGAGGCAGGCGCCTTGCAGGCCTTCACCGCCCTGCTGCAGATTCAGCCAGGAAACTTCGCTGCGCGCTTGCAGCGCGCCTATTTGCTCGAACGTTCCGGGCATCACGCTGAGGCACTATTCGCCTATGTGAGGGCGACACGAGATGCACGCGCCGTGGGGCGCTGGACCTCAGACGCTACTACCGCCCCCACGCTTCGCGAACTGGTATTGCACGCCGTCAGCGTGGTCAGGAAAGGTAGTCGGAAACTGCTGGCAGACTCCATTGAGCCTTTGCGGAAACGCTACGGAAACAACGAGCTGCTACGGGTTGAGCGCTGTTTGGCCATGCACCTGGGTGAGATTGCGCTGGATAGTCCTGATCCTCGACAACAGCCTACCTTTCTTTACTTCCCTGGCTTGCCAGCCAGTCCTTACTTGTCTTCGAGGAATTTCGATGGCCTTGATGAGATGGCGGCCAAGACCGCTGCAATTGTTGAGGAGCTTTTCGCCCTACTGCCGCGTAGCGAGGGCCGGGAAAGGGTCTTTGAATCGGAGGCGGTGGAGGCGAGCAATTTGGTAAGTCAGTACGGCAAGCCGAGTTGGCAAGGGTATTATTTCTACCGTCATGGCGAGCCTAACCTTATCAACATGGAGGCCTGTCCTGTGACGGTTTCAGCGCTCGATAGGCTGCCGCTGGCTCGTACTCCGGGACACGCTCCGGAGACACTTTTTTCCGTATTTTCGCCCGGTACCCATCTGCTGCCTCACCGTGGTGTAACCAACACTCGGGTGGTTGGGCACCTGCCGCTGATGGTTCCCAGGGATTGCGCGCTCAATGTTTCCGGTGAGCTGCATCACTGGAAGGTCGGGCAGCCTGTGGTTTTTGACGATACGTACGAGCACGAAGCCTGGAACCGTTCCGATCAGATTCGAGTGGTTCTAATCTTCGATCTCTGGAATCCCTACCTGACTGATGTGGAACGTTTGGCCGTGTCTGAACTGGTGGTGTCGATTGGCGACTTCCGCCGTCGGACCGAAGCCCAATGAACCCGACAATCAGTTCGGCCGGCAAGAGTTGGCCGAACCGTATCGGTAGCTGTGCCATTCGTAGATTGCTTGGTTGGGAGTTGACGAGGTTTATTCCTGTTCGCCAGGTTTCAGACCTGGCTGTGAAGGGGAAAATGCCTCGGACATCGCGCTCCGAAGGGAGCGGAACCTGGCCGCCGTCCGCCCTTGAATCATTGGCAGCAAAAACTTGGGTAGCGGGGGCGAACGTTGTCTGTGCCCATCTAGCACGGAATCAATTCCGTGCGGCGCGGTGACGCGGGTCGACAGTCCAGCGGCGATCGAATCCTCTAGCTAAATGATTGGTCACTGCCTAGCTTGGATCGCAGACTATGCTCTGTCAGTCCGGCTGCGCCAGGCGATGATGCATTTGGAAGCAGGCGTGGTCAGAGGTCGTTTATTGCTCGCTCACTTTGCTTGCTCAGTGGCCAGCGGACGGCAATGTGCGCTGTTTCGGCTGTTAGCCATGATCGCGGTTCAAACTCCGCGGTTCTCCTTTGGTTGCAGAAGTTATTGGCGCGCCAACCTGTTCACTTTGCTGCTACTTCTGGCCTCCTCAGCGCAGTCTCACGACATTGTTCATATCGGAAATGGCAACGAGCCAGAGACATTGGACCCTCATCGAGTCGAAGGTGTCAGTGCTAGCAACATCGCCCGCGATCTCTACGAAGGGCTAACGGCGGTCGACGCGGAGGGGCAGGTCGTACCAGCGGCCGCAAAATCCTGGTGGGTTTCTGATGACGGACGAGAGTATCGTTTCCGCCTCCGCATCGGTGCTCGTTGGTCCAGCGGCGAGCCGTTGATTGCAGAGGATTTCGCCGCGGGTTTGAGGCGCAGTCTCGATCCATCTACAGGTTCCGCCTATGCTCAGATGCTTGCGATGATCGCACGGGTTGAGGTGGTGCGCGTCGCGCCTTCGAATCTGAACGCACAGGTGGAGTTGACGCCAGCGCAGCAAGAATTGGTGATTCGTCTCAGGTCGCCCACGACACATTTCCTGCGTTTGTTATCCCACCCCTCCACCTTCCCCATCCACCGCTCCAGCCTTCAACGCTGGGGAAAGAACTTCGCGCGTCCCGGCCGTCTGGTAAGCAATGGTGCCTACACCTTGGAGTCCTGGACGCCGCAGTCGTCTATTCGTCTGAAGCGCAACCGCTACTACTGGAACGATGCGCGCACCGCAATCGACACGGTGGTGTACCAACCCGCCGAGGACAGCAACACCGAACTCAAGCGGTATCGCGCCGACGAGCTAGACGTGACCTATGAGATTCCCTTACAGCAGGCGCCCTGGTTGCGCCAGAACTACGGCCGGGATTTACACATTTCCAGCTATCTCGGAACCTACTTCTACGGGTTCAACTGCTCCCGCCCGCCGTTCAAGGACAACCCTAAATTGCGCCGGGCCTTGACCCTGGCCGTGGATCGCCAGGTGATCGTCGACAAGGTCATGAACGGGCTTGCGCTGCCGGCCTATAGCCTGTTGCCGCCAGGCTTAAGCGGCTACACGCCGCAAAGGCCAGAGTGGGCCGATTGGTCGCGCGAGCGGCGACTCGCCGAGGCACGGCGCCTATACGCGGAGGCGGGCTACTCCGCGCAGCGGCCGCTGGAAGTGGAACTGCGCTACAACACCCACGAGGATCATCGCCGCATCGCCACGGTGGTGGCGGCAATGTGGAAGCAGTGGCTGGGCGTGCGCACCAAGCTGCTCAACGAGGAGTTCAAGGTCTTTATCCAGAACCGCAATCTGCGCAAGATCACGCAGTTGTTCCGCGCGGTCTGGATCGCCGACTACGACGACCCCACGGCCTTCACCGACATCCTGCATTCCAGTCACGGCCAGAACGACATGGCCTATAGCAACCCGGAGTACGACTCCTTGCTGGCTCAGGCCGCTGCAGAGGTTGATCCGAGTCTGCGCCGCGGGCATCTTGCGCAGGCGGAGCAATTGCTGCTGCGCGATCAACCCGTGCTACCGATCTACACCTACACCTCCAAGCATCTGGTGAAGCCCTGGGTGCAGGGCTGGCAGGACAATCCGCTCGATATCCACTACAGCAAGGACCTGCGCATCGTCGGCCGTCCCGCCGAGGCGGTGCGGTGATCCGCTACGCGCTGCTGCGTCTGGCCACCGCGCTGCCGACCTTGCTGCTGCTGGTGACGCTCAGCTTCTTTCTGATGCGTCTGGCGCCCGGCGGCCCCTTCGATGGCGAGCGCAGCCTGCCGCCGCAGATCGAGGCCAGCCTGCGCGCGGAATACCACCTCGACGAGCCCCTGCCGCAGCAGTACCTGCGCTATCTGGGCGGATTGCTGCGAGGTGATCTCGGGCCCTCGTTCCAGTACCAGGGCTTCCGCGTGCGGGAGCTGATCGTGGCCGGCCTGCCGGTATCGCTGACCCTGGGAATGTGTGCGATGGCACTGGCCTTGCTGCTGGGCGGTGCGGCTGGCATCGCTGCCAGCCTGCGGCCGGGCAGGGCGCTGGATCAGGGCCTGATGAGTCTGGCCATGCTCGGCATCTCGGTGCCCAGCTATGTCATCGGCCCTCTCCTGGTTCTGCTGTTCGCGGTGCTGCTGCGTTGGCTACCGGCGGGTGGCTGGGAGCCGGGACGCTGGAGCGATCTACTGCTGCCGGTGGTGGCGCTGGCCCTGCCCCAGATCGCTGCCATCGCCCGGTTGTTGCGTGGCTCGATGCTGGAGGTACTGCGTCAGCCCTACATCCGCACGGCCCGCGCCAAGGGGCTGACGGAGTCCCGCGTGCTGCTGGTGCACGCCCTGAAGCCGGCGTTGCTGCCGGTGATCTCCTATCTGGGTCCGGCGACTGCGGGGCTGATTACTGGCTCGGTGGTGGTCGAGCAGGTGTTCGATCTGCCGGGCATCGGCCGCTACTTCGTGCAGGGCGCGCTCAACCGCGACTACACCCTGGTGCTGGGGGTGGTACTCGTCTATGGAACGATGATCGTGCTGTTCAACTTTCTGGTCGATCTGCTCTACGGCCTGATCGATCCCAGGCTGCGGCAGTCATGAGCGCGTCGGCGGGAGGGCTGTGGTCGGCGCTGCGCCGCGACTCCGGCGCGCTGGCGGCAGCGGTGCTGCTGAGCCTGTTGTTGCTGCTGATCCTGCTTGGCCCGCTGCTCTCGCCCTATGCGGTGGACAGCATCGACTTCGACGCCGACTGGGCGCAGCCACCGCAGTGGGCCGGGCAGCACTGGTTCGGCACCGATGGCCTGGGACGCGACGTGTTCGTGCGCAGTCTGGAAGGCGGCCGCGTATCGCTGCTGGTCGGCATCGCCGCCACCGCAGTTTCCCTCCTGATCGGCGTCGCCTACGGCGCCATCGCCGGCTATTTCGGCGGCCGGCTGGACGAGCTGATGATGCGCGCGGTGGACATCCTCTACGCCTTGCCGTTCCTGTTCCTGGTGATCCTGCTGATGGTGCTGTTCGGCCGCGAGTTCTGGCTGGTGTTCGTCGCCATCGGCGCGATCAACTGGCTGGACATGGCGCGCATCGTCCGTGGCGAAACCATGGCCCTGAAGCAGCGCGAGTTCGTGCTCGCGGCCCGGGCATCCGGGCTGGGCGATTTCGCCATCCTCTGGGGCCAGATCCTGCCCAATCTGCTGGGCACGGTCGCGGTGGTGGCGACGCTGACGGTGCCGCAGGTGATCCTCACCGAATCCTTCCTGAGCTTCTTGGGCCTGGGCGTGCAGGAGCCGGCCACCAGCTGGGGCGCGCTGGTCAACGACGGCGCCCGCGAGATGGAGCGCACGCCCTGGACGCTGCTGTTCCCGGCCGGCCTGCTGGCGCTCACGCTGCTCTGCCTCAACCGCCTCGGCGACGCCTTGAGCGACGCCCTCGACCGCGGAGCGGACTAGCGCCATGGCCCTGCTGGAAGTGGAAGGCCTGAGCATCGACTACCCGCGTGGCAGGGTGGTGGATGGTCTGTCCTTCACGCTGGAGGCCGGAGCCTGCCTGGGCCTGGTCGGCGAATCCGGTTCCGGCAAGTCGCAGAGTGCGCTGGCCTTGCTGGGCCTGTTACCGGCGCAGGCAAAAGTGCAGGGCGAGCTGCGCTTCCAGGGGCGGGACTTGCTGACTCTGGAAGAGTCTGCGCGCCGTCGCCTGCGTGGCAGTGCCATCGGCATGGTGTTCCAGGATCCGATGAGCAGCCTCAATCCCTATCTGCGCATCGGCAGCCAGCTGACCGAGATGCTGGTCGTGCATCGCGGCCTGGGGCAGGGCAGTGCCGAGGCCGAGGCGCTGCGCATGTTGGAGGCGGTACGCATCGGCGATGCCCGCCGGCGCCTGCGGCAGTATCCGCACGAGTTTTCCGGCGGCATGCGCCAGCGGGTGATGATCGCCATGATGCTGCTGCTCAAGCCGGCGCTGCTGATCGCCGACGAGCCCACCACCGCGCTCGACGTCACCGTGCAGGCCGAGGTGCTGCGCCTGCTGGCGGAACTGCGCCGCGAGTTCGGCCTGGCGCTGTTGATGATCTCCCACGACCTGGGCGTGATCGCCGAGATCGCCGACGAAGTGCTGGTGCTCTACGGCGGTCGGATGATGGAGCGCGGCCCGGTGCCGGTGGTGCTGGGACGGCCACGGCATCCCTACACCCAGGGCCTGATCGCCTGCCGCCCGCGGCTGGACAGTCCACTCGGTCAGCCCTTGCCGGCCATTCCCGGTGCGGTCGCCAGCGCGCGCGAGGCGAGGGCGGGCTGCGGGTTTGCGCCGCGTTGCGCGCTGGCGCGCGCGATCTGCCACCAGCGGACACCGGTCTGGACCAGCTTGGGAGACGCGCAGTCGGTGGCCTGCCATAGCGTGGTCGGGGCTTCGGAATTCAATGACGGCTAAGTCATTTTTTGCCCATTTTCAGAGGGCTTGGCTTACCATGCGCGGGCTGCTGAACAAGCGGTAAATTGCCGCCCCCTGCGGGCCGGCCGCCGCCGCAGCCCTGCACCGAGTCAGATCAAGAGGGAGTCCCCGTGTCACTGCCGTATCGCTATGCCGCACTTTGCCTGCTGGCGGCTGCCCTGCCGGCCCAGGCCATCGAATTCAACGTCCCCTACCGCGACGACGAGGTGAAGGGGGTGCTTAACACCGTCATCACCATGGGTGCGGCCTGGCGCATGCAGGAGCGCAGCGCGGCCCTGGTTGGCAAGTCCAATGTCGATCCGACCGTCTGCGGCATTCCCAACCAGTCTTGCCAGGCGGTGTTCCGCGATCAGCTGTATCCCGCGCAGACCCTGGTGGCGGCCCCCGGTCAGTATTCGCTGAACGCCGACGACGGCAATCTCAACTACGACCAGCACGACCTCGTCCAGGCGCCGCTGAAGATCACCCAGGATCTGACCCTGGCCTACGGCGACTTCGGTTTCTTCGCCCGCACCCTGTTCTTCCACGACTTCGTCAACGACGATTTTGAGGAATACCACCCGAACCGCATCACCGCCGAGAACGCCGCCAGCGTCGGCTACTCGTCCTTCAATCCGGGTTTCACGCTGCCCTATCCGGGCGCGCAGGTGTACGGGCCGGGCGCGGTGGTGCGCAATCAGCGCAGCGACAAGGAGGTGCTGCGCCAGGCCGGGCAGAACTACCAGCTACTCGACAGCTATGTGTACGGCAAGGTGCCGCTGCCGTTCAGCGACGAGAAGATGCTCAGTTTCAAGATCGGCCGCCAGACCGTGAACTGGGGCGAGTCCACCTTGCTGGTGATCAACTCGATCAACCAGGCGCAGCCGGTCAACGCCAACAACTTCATGCGCATCGGCACCCAGGTGGAGGAGGTGTTCACCCCGGTGGCGATGGCCTTCGCCAGTTTCGAGCCCTTCGAGAGCGCCACGCTGGAGGCCTTCTACCAACTGGAATGGCAGCCGGTGGAGGCGCAAACCCCGGGTACTTTCTTCTCGACCATCGACGTCGGCACCAACAACACCGGCGACTATGTGTTCGCCAGCTTCGGCGGCGCCGCCGAAGACCCGGACGGCCAGGCCTCCTTGCAGTACAACCCGCTGGCGCGCATCACCGACACCACCCTGCGCCTGCAGCGCCAGCCGGACCTGGAGCCGGAGGCCGCCGGCCAGTTCGGCGTCGCGCTCAAGTACTACGCCGAGAACATCAATTCCGGCAGCGAGTTCGGCTTCTATTTCATGAACTACCACTCGCGTCTGCCCTACGCGAGCTTCTTCGCCGCCGACGCCAGCTGCGCGCGTCGCGAGGGCAATGCCCTGGGCATCGACGCCTACGACACGCTCAGTTTCGTCGCCACCTGCCCGGGCATCCCGCAGCTGTCGGTGGACCCGAGCAATGCCAGTTCCAGCGCGGCCGCGCTCGATACCGCCAGCTTCATGCTGGAGTACCCGAAGAACATCCAGCTCTACGGCATTTCCTTCAACACCACGCTCGGTGATTACTCGCTGCAGGGCGAGGTGGCCTACCGCCCCAATCTGCCCTTGCAGGTGGATCAGGAAGATCTGGTGTTTGCCGCCTACGGCCCTACGCTCACCCGTTGCCACGACCAGAATCTGGCGCGCCTGGCGCTGCCGGGCCTGAATTTGAGCGCCGCCAGCACCGCGCTCAACAATCTGCTGTCCGGCCTGGGGCTGCCGGTGGGCGTGCCCAATGTGCTGCCGGTCGGCAGCGGCTGCGCCGGCACCACGGTGGGCATCGATACCAATAGCGCCTATCTGGGCACGCTCTACGGCCCCAGCGATTTCCTCGACGCCAACGGCAACAATCCCTACCCGGACACCTTCGATCTCGGCGTCGGCCATCTGCCGGGCTCGGCGCGCTCCTTCCCCAGCTTCATCATCCCCTACCGCGGCGGCGTGGTCGGCGAGAACGCGCCCACCGACCGCAGCAAGGCGCTGGACCCGAACAATCCGGGTTACATCCGCGGCTACGAGCGCTTTGGCGTCTACCAGTTCAACCTGGGCGCGACGCGGGTGCTGGGTGCTACCGAAAACCCCTTCGCCGCCGACCAGATCCTGCTGCTGGCCGAAGTGGGTTCCACCTGGGTGCCGGACCTGCCGCCGCTGGATCAGTTGCAGATCGAGGCGCCGGGCACCTTCACCCATGCCAGTGCCGGTGCCGACGGCTCGGGCGGCTATTTCACCGACGAGACCCGGCGCATGGCCTGTTCCACCAACCCGACCTGCTCCTACGGTGCCGATGGCGCGCGCTTCAACCCGCACCAGCAAGACCCCGAGGGCTATACCGACCGCTTCTCCTGGGGCTATCGGATGATCGCCATCTTCAAGTACGAGAGCGTGCTGCCGGGCATTTCGCTGCAACCCTTCCTGGTCTGGAGCCACGACGTCAACGGCACCGCGCCGGGGCCCGGTGAGAACTTCGTGCAGGGTCGCAAGACCGTCTCGGCCCTGCTGGAGACCCGCTACAAGTCCAGCTTCTCGTTCAACCTCGGCTACACCTGGTTCACCGGCGGCGGCAGCTACAACCTGCTGCGCGATCGCGACTACGCCCAGGTGTTTGCCAAGTACCTGTTCTAAAGCGACTCAAGCGCTTGTGAAAAAGGACGCCGCTGGCGTCCTTTTTCTTTTGCGTCTCGTATTGCGGCTGGTCGGAAGCTACTGCTACCTTCGCTGAACAAACAGACGCTGACGTCATGGCGTCGTAATTCCATAGAGTCCGTCACACGCGGACCAGTGCGTAGGCAGATTGAGGAGGAGAGAGCATGGGGTACCGTCTTGGACGTTCCGGGCCGCTGTTGGTCCTGTTCGCGATGTTGGGCTGGCTGGGCAGTGCACAGGCCATCGAATTCACGCTGCCCTACGGAGACGAGGGCATCACCGGGGTGCTCAACTCCACCATCACTGCCGGCGCCCAGTGGCGCATGCAGGAGCGCTCGCAGGCACTGGTGGGCAAGGCCAATCTCGATCCCAATGTCTGCGGCCGCCAAGCCAATGGCTCGGCGCTGTACCAGTCCTGCCAGGGTCTGTTCCGTACCCAGACCTATCCGGCGGCGCGGCTGTCGGAGGTGCCGGGGCAGTTCTCCAACAATTTCGACGACGGCAATCTGAATTACGACAAGGGTGACCTCACCCAGGCGCCGATCAAGCTCACGCAGGACTTGACGCTCAACTACGGCGACTACGGCTTCTTCGCCCGCGCGCTGTATTTCTATGACGTGGTGAACAACGACTTCACCGAGAACCACCCCAACCGCATCACCCAGGACAACTACCTGCAGGTTGGCAATGTGGTGACCGCGCTCGACAACCTGCCGTTGCCGCGCTCCGACTCGCGCCCCTGTGGCGACCGCAATCCCACGCCCGGCGTGCCTTGCAGCATCCTCTATGGCCCGGGCGGGCAGGTGAACAGCAAGCGCACGGACGCCGCGACCCTCCGGCAGATTGGCCAGAACTTCCAGTTGCTGGACGCGGTGTTCTACGGCAAGGCGCCGCTGCCCTTCGACCGCGAGCTGACCTACAAGCTGGGCCGCCAGACCATCAACTGGGGCGAGTCCACCCTGCTGGTGATCAACTCGGTCAATCAGGCCCAGCCGGTGAATGCCAACAACTTCCTGCGTACTGGTTTCGCGGTCGAGGAGGTGTTCACGCCGCAGACCTCGGCCTTCGGTAGCTTCGAGCCCTTCGAGAACGCCACCATCGAGGCCTACTACCAGTTCGAGTGGCAGCCGGTGGAGATTCCGGCGCCGAGTTCCTACTTCTCGTTTGCCGATCTCGGCACCGACAACGCCGGGGACTTTGCCACCATCAGTTTCGGTGGCGCTGCCGAAGACGCCGACGGCAAGGGCCGGCTGCTCGACAATCCGCTGTCCGGCCTGACCGATACCAGCCTCACCGCCGAGCGCCTGCCGGACAACGAGCCGGACCGCTTCGGCCTGAGCAACCAGTACGGCATCTCCCTGAAGTACTACGCCGAATGGCTCAACAGCGGCACCGAGCTGGGTCTGTACTTCATGAACTACCACTCGAAGCTGCCCTACATCAGCACTTACGCTTCGATCAATTCCTGCGGCCGCTATTCCCGCAGCAGCACTCAGTTTCTGGCCGATTGTCCCAGCATCCCGCTGCTGGCCAGCCTGACCAATCCGAACGACCCTGACTCCTACCGCATCGATCCGGCCACCGGCCAGACCAAGACGGTCAACGATTATTCGGCGGTGCCTTTCGACAGCGCCAAGCTGCAGTTCGAGTATCCGAAGAACATCCAGATGCTGGGTGTGTCGTTCAACACCACGCTTGGCGACTATTCGATCCAGGGCGAGGTGGCCTACCGGCCCAACATGCCCTTGCAGGTCGATCTCGAAGACCTGCTGTTTGCCGCCTTTGGTCCGACCCTGTCGCTGTGCCAGAACCCCACCGTCGGCGGCACGCCCTGCGCCGGCACCGGCAACGGCACCGGTCTGGCTCTGGGTGCCTTGCCGCCGGAATTACAGGCGGTGCTGGGGCCCTTGGTCGAATCCCTGGGCGGCGACATCAATGCCATCGGCGGCATTGGCACCGATGCCAATGGCAATCCGGTTCTTTACCCCAGCAGCGACTATGTCATCGACGCCAACGGCACTCCGGGCGCGTACAACGACACCTTCGATCTGCTGGTCGGCCACATGACCGGCTCCTCGCGCTCCTTCCCCAGCTTCATCATTCCCTACCGGGGCGGGGCGGTGGGCGAGAACCCGGGCAGTGACATCACCAGGCCTTACGATCACAACAATCCCGGCTACATCCGTGGCTACGAGCAGCTGGGGGTGTACCAGTTCAACTTCGGCGCCACCCAGGTGCTGGGTGCTACCGACAACTGGATCGGTGCCGACCAGATCCTGGGCGTGCTGGAAGTGGGCGCCACCTGGGTGCCGGACCTGCCGCCGCTGGACGTGCTGCAGTTCGAGGCGCCGGGCACGCTCACCCATGCCAGCGCCGGTGCCGACGGCTCCGGCTCCTACTACACCGACGCCACCCGCCGGCAGGCTTGTTCGACCAACCCGACCTGCTCCTACGGCCCGGACGGCCTGCGCTTCAACCCGCACCAGGCCGATCTCGATCTCTTCCCGGACAAATTCTCCTGGGGCTATCGCCTGATCAGCATCATCCGCTACGAGAGCGTGTTCCCGGGCATCAGCTTTCAGCCGCAGATCATCTGGCAGCACGACATGAACGGCACCGCGCCGCAGCCCCTGGACACCAACTTCGTCGAGGGCCGCAAGAGCGCGGCGATCAACTTCGAGATCCGCTACAAATCCTCGCTGTCGATCAACCCCGGCTACACCTGGTTCACCGGCGGCAAGGGCGCGTCGAACATGTACCGCGACCGCGACTTTGCCCAGCTCTACGTCCGCTATCAGTTCTGAGCGCTGACGCCTCCCCGCCCGCGGGCTTTGCGGCCTGCGGGCGGGGTGTCTGCCCGGTGACGTCGCCCCGGCCGCGCCGCTATACTTGCCGGGTTTCGGGATTGCGGCCCGCTTCTTTCCCCGCCGCAGGCCAGTTCCCAGCCAAGTTTCTGAATTCCAGCGAGGGTATCCGTACATGAGCACCGAAGGCGTCGACACCAGCCGCCGCCGCTTCCTCACGCTTGCCACGACGGGCATGGGTGTGGTGGGCGGCGCCGCCGTGGTTTGGCCGTTCCTGGCCTCCCTGAGGCCCAGCGCCAAGGCGCAGGCGGCCGGTGCGCCGGTCACCATCGATCTGACCGCGGTCGAACCGGGCCAGAAGATCAGCGTCACCTGGCGCGGCAAGGCAGTCTGGGTGGTGCGTCGCACGCCCGAGATGGTCGCCAGCCTCGACAAGGTCACCGCCGACCTCACCGACCCCGAGTCCAAGAGCTCCTTGCAGCCGGACTACGTCAAGGGCGTGGGCCGCTCGATCAAGCCGGACGTGCTGGTCACCATCGGCAACTGCACCCACTTGGGCTGCATTCCGACCTTCCGCCCCGAGCACCCCGCTCCGGACATCCATCCGCACTGGGAAGGTGGCTTCTTCTGCCCCTGCCACGGCTCCAAGTTCGACCTCGCCGGCCGCGTCTACAAGGGCTCGCCGGCGCCGGTGAATCTGGTGATCCCGCCGCATCGCTTCGCCAACGACCTCACCGTCGTGATCGGCGAAGACCAGGCCTAAGAGTTTCGCGAGCGAGTTTTAAAAAGACATGGCCATTGTTCCCAATCCGTACAAGACCACCGGCTTTCTCGGCTGGATCGACGACCGCTTCCCGCTGACCAAGCTGTGGAAGGATCATCTCTCCGAGTACTACGCGCCGAAGAACTTCAACTTCTGGTACTACTTCGGCTCGCTGGCGCTGCTGGTGCTGGTCAATCAGCTGATCACCGGCATCGTGCTGACCATGCACTACAAGCCGGGTGCCGAAACCGCCTTCGACTCGGTCGAATACATCATGCGCGATGTGCCCTGGGGCAACATCATCCGCTACATGCACTCGACCGGCGCCTCGGCGTTCTTCATCGTCGTGTTCATGCACATGTACCGCGGCCTGCTCTACGGCAGCTACAAGAAGCCGCGCGAGCTGATCTGGGTGTTTGGCGCGCTGATCTTCCTGGTGCTGATGGCCGAGGCCTTCTGCGGCTACGTCCTGCCCTGGGGCAACATGAGCTACTGGGGCGCGCAGGTGATCATCAGCCTGTTCGGCACCATCCCGGTGATCGGTCCTGACGTGGTGATCTGGGTGCAGGGCGACTACTCGCCGGCCGATGCCACCCTCAACCGCCTGTTCTCGCTGCATGTGATCGCGCTGCCCTTCGTGCTGGTCGGCCTGGTGGTCGCCCACCTGATCGCGCTGCACGAAGTCGGCTCCAACAATCCCGACGGCGTCGAGATCAAGAAGCACAAGGACAAGGCCACCGGCATCCCGCTCGACGGCATTCCCTTCCACCCGTACTACACGGTGAAGGACATCGTCGGCGTCACCGTGTTTTTGATGATCTTCAGCGCCATCATCTTCTGGGCGCCGGACGGCGGCGGCTACTTCCTGGAGAAGCCGAACTTCACCCCGGCCAGCGCCATCAACACCCCCGCGCACATCACGCCGGCCTGGTACTTCGGCAGCTTCTACGCGATTCTGCGTGCGACCCCGCCGCTGTTCGGTTCGGCGCTGCCGGGCGTGATCGCCATGTTCGGCGCGGTGCTGGTGATCTTCTTCGTGCCCTGGCTCGACCGCTCGCCGGTGAAGTCGATCCGCTACAAGGGCCCGCTGTTCAAGATCGCCCTGACGCTGTTCACGCTCGCCTTCCTCGCTCTGTCCTACTACGGCATGCAGCCGCCCAGCCCCATGGGCAAGCTGGTGTCGCAGATCGGCAGCATCGTCTATTTCGCCTTCTTCTTCCTCATGCCCGTCTACACCAAGATGGACTCCTACAAGACCGAACCGGAGCGCGTGACCCATGACGCTCACTAAGATTCTCGCCTCCGGCCTGCTGGCACTGGCGGGCATCGGCGCCTCCGGCGCGGCCCTGGCAAATACGGGCGGACCCGAGCTGCAGTATTTCCGCGCCGACACCGGCAACCTGCCGTCGCTGCAACGCGGCGCGCGCGACTTCATGGCCTATTGCTCCGGCTGCCACGGCCTGAAGTACCTGCGCTACAACCGCGTCGCACAGGACCTCGGGATCCCGGAGGAACTGCTCAAGGCCAACCTGATGTACACCACGGACAAGCCGGCCGACGTCATCGTTTCGGCGATGCCGGCAGCCGCGGTCGATTGGTTTGGAGTGCAGCCGCCGGATCTGTCGCTGTCGGCCCGCGCCCGTGGCGCCGACTGGGTCTACACCTATCTGCAGAGCTTCTACCTGGACCCCAGCCGCCCGGTCGGCGTCAACAACACCCTGCTGCCGGGTGCCGCGATGCCGCATGTGCTCTGGGAGTTGCAGGGTCTGCAGGTTCTGGCCGCGCATGACCCGGAAGCTGCCGCCGCCGGCGAGCACACCGCCAAGCTCTACGAGCAGGTGCAGCCGGGCAAGCTCTCACCCGAGGAGTACAAGAAGTTTGTCGGCGACCTGACCAACTTCCTGGTCTACGCCGCCGAGCCGGGCCGTAACCACCGGATGGCTTTCGGCTGGAAGGTGCTGGCTTTCCTCTCGGTCTTCTTGGTGCTGGCCTACGCCTTGAAGAAGGAATACTGGAAGGACGTCCATTGAGATCCACCGCGCGGGCCGATCGCCCGGCGGCTCGCTAGTCGAGCTGCCGCGCTATGAGTAGCCTGCGTCGTCCTCGCAATAGCCTGCCTCCCAAGCCCGCGCCGGTCGCGGGCTTGATCCTTTACGCCGGCAGCGATCTCTGGAGCGACTGGACCCGGCTGATCTTCGCCGAGAAGGATGTGGTCGATTCGCGGGTGGATCGTCTGCGTCCCGGCGCGCCGCCCAATGAAGACCTGCTGGTGCTCAACCCCGAGCAGCGCCTGCCGGCCCTGGCCGACCGCGAGCTGCTGATCACCGGCGCCCGCGTCATCGCCGAATATCTGGAAGAGCGCTACCCGCACCCGCGGCTGATGCCCACCGACCCGGCCGGGCGGGCCAGGGCGCGGATGGTGCTGGAGCGTTTCGAGCAGGAGTTGTTTCCGCTGCTGGCGGAAGCCGCCGGCGACAAGGCCGCGGCCAAGGCGGCCCGCGTCAAGCTCGCCCAGAGCCTTACCGTCAGCGCCCGTTCGTTCAGCGCCCGCGGCTGGTTCCTGGGGCCGGAGTTCAGCCTGGTCGATAGCGCCTGGGCGGTTTGGCTGCAGGGCGTGTTCGCGCGCGGCATCGAGCCGCCCGAGCCGGTGCGCAACTACGCCGAGCGTCTGGCGCAGCGGCCGGCGGTGCGGCGCTTCTTCACCGGCCGCTGAAAGCCGGCACGGTCGCCGGGCGGGCCGGCTATCCTTGGCGCACCTACTGGTTGCTGAACTGCCCTCGTGTCGAAAACCCATCGCTCCCGTCGCCCCTATCTGATCCAGGCCATCTACGACTGGGCCGTGGACAATGGCTATACGCCGCATGTACTGGTGGCCGCCGACTATCCGGGCGTGGCAGTGCCGCGCCAGTACGTGCAGGAAGGGCGCATCACGCTCAACCTTTCGCCGATGGCGGTGCAGTCCATGCATCTCGACGAAGATCCGCTGTGGTTTTCCGCGCGCTTCTCCGGCCGGCCCTTTGAAGTGGTGGTCCCGTCCGGCGCGGTGCTGGCGATCTTCGCCCGCGAAAACGGCGAGGGCCTGGTGTTTGGCGAGGTGGAGCCGCCGGAGGGGGAAACTGCGGCCGAGCCGGGTGCCGATACCGTGGTTTCCCAGGACGAACCGCCGGAGCCGCCCAAGCCCAAGGGCCGCGGTCATCTGCGAGTGGTCAAGTAACGGCGTCACCGGGCGGCGGAGCCGTTCAGCAGCCAGCCATCGGCAGCGCGGATACCTTATGGGCTAGGGTAGTGGTCACCGCCCGCCTTCTGTGAGGACTGTCATGCGCCAACACGGTATTCAGCAGTTTCGGTCGCTCTTCCTACTCGGCGCGGCGCTGGCACTGAGCGCCTGCGGCGGTGGCAGCGGCTCGGGCTCCGACGGTGGCGGCGGCAACACCTATGTGAGCGGCCCTACCGACGCCGATAGCGCTACGGTCAGCCTGCAAGGGCGAAACCTGACCCTGGCGCGCGGCACCGAGGCCGGCCTCGAGTACCTCAGCCACGGCGGGCTGACCCGCTCCTATGTGGTGATCCGGCCGCAGTCGCTGAGCAGCGCGCAGCCGGTGATGGTGCTGCTGCACGGCAACTCCGGGACGCCGCAGGGCATGGCCAACATCGCCCGGATCAGCGAGCTGGTGGCGGCTCGGCAGGCGGTGGTCGTGCTGCCGGAGGCGGTGGACGCCCGCTGGTCGGAAGACCCCGCCGACAGTCGCGGCATCGACGACGTCGGCTTCATCAGCGCACTGGTGCAGCGCCTGCGGGCTACACCCAACGTCAACGGCCAGAAGCTCTATCTCGCCGGCTTTTCCAATGGCGGCGCCATGGTCCAACGCTATGCCTGCGCCAGCCCAGCCAGCTTTGCCGCCTTTGGTGTGGTCGCAGCGGTGCTGCGCCCGGGCATCGCCGCCGCTTGCGCCAGCAGCCCGGCGCGGCCGATTGCCTACATGCTCGGCACCCTGGACCCGGTGGTGGCTTTCGACGGCATCAGCGGCTTCTCCTCGGCGGCCACCTCGGTAGCGCACTGGGTCGATGCCCAGGGCTGCACCGGCGAGAGCAGCGAAGCGCTGCCGAATGCCGCGCTCGACGGCACCACCACCGATCTCACCCACTACACCGGCTGCGCTCAAGGCAATGAGCTGCGCTTCTACAAGATCAACGGCGGCGGCCACGCCTGGCCGGGCGGCACCTTCCAGGGTCTGTCCAGCAGCATCGGCCTGACCGCGCAGGACTACTCCGCCACCGAGGCGTTCTGGGATTACTTCGGCGCCTACCGCAACTAGCGCTACGCGAGCGTCGCCGGCAGCGCCTTGCCGGGATTGAGGATGCCCAGCGGGTCGAACAGCCGCTTCACCGCGCGCATCTGTTCGAGGCTGTCGGCATCCACCTCCCAGCCGACGTAGTCGCGCTTGTCGATGCCGACGCCGTGCTCGCCGCTGAGCGTGCCGCGCAGCGACAGCACCAGCCGGAACAGCGCCGCGAGGCAAGCCTCGATGCGCGCCATCTGCGCCGGGTCGTCCGGGTTGGCGAGCAGGTTGACGTGGATGTTGCCGTTGCCGGCGTGGCCGAAGCAGACGATGGGCAGGCCGTATTCGCGGGACAGCGCCTGCACACCCGCGATCAGTGCCGGCAACTGGGTGACCGGCACCGCCACGTCCTCGTTGACCTTCTTCGGTGCCAGCTTGCGCAGGCTGGGCGACAGCGCCTTGCGGCAGGCCCAGAGCGTCTCTGCCTCTTCGGCGCTGCCGGCGCTGCGCAGCTCGACCAGCCCGGTGCCGCTCGCCGCCGCCTCGATGGCCCGCACCGTTGCCGGCAGCGTCTCGGCTTCGCCATCGGCCTCGATCAACAGCAGCGCACCGGTGCCGGCGGGGATGCCGGTGGGCCGGTAGTCCTCGGCCAGCCGCACCGCCTCGCCGTCGAGAAACTCCAGCGCGGAAGGGATCGCCGGTTGGCCCATGATCCGCGCCACCGCCTCGGCGGCGGCGGCGACATCGATATAGGCCGCGCGCAGCAGACGGGTCTGACTGGGCTTGGGCAGCAGCTTGAGCGTGGCCTCGGTGATGATCGCCAGGGTGCCCTCGCTGCCGATCAGCAGACGGCTCAGGTCGTAGCCGACCACGCTCTTGCTGGTGTAGGCGCCGGTGATGAGCGTGCGGCCCTCGCCGGTGACCGCCTTGAGGCCGAGCACCGCGTCGCGGGCGGTGCCGTACTTCACCGCGCGTGGCCCGCCGGCGCCGCAGGCGAGGTTGCCGCCGACAGTGCTGAAGGCGGCGCTGGTCGGGTCCGGCGCCCAGAACAGGCCGTGCTGGCCGGCCGCGGCCTGCACCGCGCCATTGAGCGCGCCGGCCTGGCAGCGCAGCAGGCGGTCGCCGGGCGAGACTTCCAGGATGCGGTCCATGCGTTCCAGCGACAGCACCAGACCGCCGGCCAGCGGCACGCTGGCGCCAGTGGTGTTGGTGCCGCGTCCGCGCGCGGTCAGCGGGATGCGGTATTGGCGGCAGAGCTGCACCACCGCGGATACCTGCTCGTGACTGTCGGCAAAGGCCACCGCCTGCGGCAGCCTCAGCCGCCGCGAGTTGTCGTAGCCATAGCTCAGGCAGTCGGCGGGATCGGTCAGTAGCGCCGGCTCGCCCAGCAAGCCGCGCAGCGCCGCGACGAAGGCCGCCGGCAGCGGCTCAGGGCCTGGGGTAGAGGAGCTCATCCAGGGCGTCGCAAAGGCAGTGCAGGAACAGCAGATGCACTTCCTGCACGCGGGCGGTGACGGCGCTGGCGGCGCGCAGCTCGACGTCCTCGCCCTTGAGCATCCGCGCCATCGCGCCGCCGTCCTTGCCGGTCAGCGCGATCACGCTCAGGCCCTTGGTCTGTGCCGCCTCGATGGCCTTGACCACGCTGGGCGAGTTGCCGGAGGTGGAGATCGCGAGCAACAGATCGCCGGGCCGGCCTAAGCCGCGCACCGCCTTGGCGAATACCTGCTCGTAGCCGTAGTCGTTGGCGATGGCGGTGAGCTGCGAGCTGTCGGTGGTGATGGCGATGGCGGCGAGCTCCGGCCGCTCGCGCTCGTAGCGGCCGACCAGCTCGGCGGCGAAGTGCTGGGCATCGGCGGCGCTGCCGCCGTTGCCGCAGGCCAGCACCTTGTGGCCAGCGTCGATGCGTGCCGCCAGCAGGCGCGCGGCGCGGGCGATGGCGGGCAGGGCGGTATCCAGGGTCGCGCGCTTGGCGGCGAGGCTGGCTTCGAAATGACCGCGCAGGCGGTCCTCTAGGGAGCTCATGCGAGATCGTCCATGGAAAAGGCGGCTTGCAGCCACTCGCGGTGGCCGTCGGCCTCGTAGGCCAGCACGTCGAAGCGCAGCGGCGCCTCGGCCTGGCGCGGATGCTGTTGCAGCCAGGCCAGGGTGGCGGCGGCGATGCGCCGCTGCTTGCGGCGGTCCACCGAGCCGGCGGCGCCGCCGTAGCCGGCATGGCCGCGCTGGCGCACCTCGACCACCACCAGGGTGTCGCCGTCCTGCATCAGGAGGTCCAGCTCGCCTCGCGGGCAGCGCCAGTTGCGTTCCAGCGTGCGCAGGCCACGACTCAGCAGATAGCGCTCGGCTTCGCGCTCGGCATCCTGGCCGCGCGCCGCCGCCAGTCTGGCCTTGAGCGCGGCGATCACTCGCCGCCCTCGTCGCTGACCGGATTCGGCGCCACCAGCGTGGTGCAGCTCAGCCGCCGGTGCAGGGCGGCGTCGGCCTCGATCACCAACTCGCCGGTGAGGCCGGGGATGGCGCTGCCCGGCGCCAGGCCCTCGCTCTGCATCCGCCGGGCGAGGTTGTAGGCGTCGTAGCCGAGGGCGAACAGCCGCTGGGCGTCGGCGCTGCGCGGGTTGACCGTCGCCAGCGTGCCGCGCAGATCGGCGAGCGGGCCGCTGGTCTCCAGCCGCCAGGGCGCGTCGCAGACGCGCAGGCCGCCGAGATCGGCCGGGCCGGCGTCGGCCGCCGCCGCCGGGGCGTAGGTGGCGATGCGGCCGGCGCGGAAGTAACGCAGCTGCGGCCAGATCAGCTTGGCCTGCGCGGCGCGGGCGCCGATGAAGATCACGTCGACATCGCCGCGCGGCCGCGCCGCCGACTCGGCGCGGATGCCGATGTTGGCGAGCTGCTTGGCGCGCTGCTCGGAGGCATCCAGCGCCAGCAGCTGCTTGAGGCTGGCGGAGAAGTCCACCGTCGAGGGCGCGAAGCGCGCTTCCGCCAGCACCCGGCCACCGCGTGCCTCCAGCTGGCTGCGAAAGGCCTGGGCCACGCGCTCGCCCCAGTCGCCCTGCTGACTCAGGATCAGGGCACGCAATTGCCCGGCACCGGCGGCGTCCTCGGCGGCGGCGCGCGCCTCGTCCTCCGGCGCCAGGCCGAAGGGGGTGAGGCCGGCCGGCGGGCTGCGGCCGGCGTCCAGGTAGTTGAGCGCCAGCGTCGGCAGCCGCAGCGGCGAACCAGCGAGGGCGGCGACGTCTTCCTTGCGCAGCGGGCCGATCAGGAGGCCGGCGCCGGCGGCGATGGCCGCTTGCTGCGCGACTTCCAGCCCCGGCACCACGTCGTGCACGCTCAGCGCCGGCGCGTCAGGCCCGGCCTGCTGGCGCGCCGCCTCGGCACCGGCGCGCAGCGTCTGTGCGGCGCCGGCCAGAGGGCCGCTGAGCGGCAGCAGCAGCGCGTAGTGGCGAGCGCCGCCAGCCGCAGGCGCGGTGGCAGGCGTGTCGGGCAGAAACAGCGCCGGCAGCTGGTTCTGGCCGGGATGGCCGGGGTGGCTGGCCTGCCAGGCTTCCAGCGCCAGCAGGGGCGCGCCGCCGCGGGCCAGCTGGGCCAGCTCGATCCAGCCGCTGACCAGGGGATTGCCACTGGCGACCTCGCCTTCCGGCAGCGTCGCGCGGCTGAGCTCGGCCCACAGCGCCTGCTGATTGGCCTCGCGCGCCTCGGGGTTCAGCAGCGGCTCGCGGGCGACCCGGCTGGCGGTGCCGCCAACCGCGTCGCCGAGCGCGAACTGCGCCTGCGCACGCAGCGCCAGGCCCTCGGCCGCGAGCGGTGTATCGAAGCTGGCCGGCAGCGCCTGCAGGGCGCCGTTGGCGTCGCCGAGCAGCAGCCGGGCGCGGGCGCGCAGCAGACCGGCGCGCTGGAACTGGCGGTTGTCCAGCGAGGCCGGCGGCAGCTTCTGCAGCAGGGGATCGACGCCGGCCGGTTCGCCGGCCGCCATCAGGGCTTCGGCGGCGGCGAGGCTGTAGTCCACGCCCAGGCCGCCCTGGGCCTGGCGGGCGGCATCCTGGTAGAGCCGGCTGGCCTCGCGGTACTCGCCGCGCGCCGCCGCGGCCTGGGCGGCGGCGGCCGGGCTCTCGGCCAGGGCGGGCAGGGAGGCGTGCAGGAGCAGGGCCAGCAGAGCGGCGCGGTGGAACGCGGTGTTCATCGCTAAAGTATCGCACGCCCCTTAAGACCTCCCCGCCCGTGACCACCGTCGAAGAACCGCTGCTGCCCGGCTGCCTGTACGTGGTGGCGACGCCGATCGGCAACCTCGGCGATCTCTCGCCCAGGGCGCGTTCGGTGCTGGCGCGGGTCGATGGCATCTGCGCCGAAGACACTCGCACCAGCGGCCAGTTGCTGGCGCAGTTCGGCATCCACCAGTCGCTGCTGGCCTTGCACGAGCACAACGAGGACCGCATCGCCGCCCGGGTGGTCGCCGACCTCGCCGCCGGCAAGACCCTGGCCCTGGTCAGTGATGCCGGCACGCCGCTGGTTTCCGACCCCGGCTATGCGCTGGTGAAAGCGGTGCGCGAGGCCGGCGGCGAGCTGCGCGCCATCCCCGGCCCCAGCGCCTTGATCGCGGCGCTGTCGGTGGCCGGTCTGCCCACCGACGAATTCCGCTTCGCCGGCTTTCTGCCGGCCAAGCCCGCCGCCCGCCGCGAGCGCCTGCGCTCGCTGGCGGCCGAGACCGCCACCCTGGTGTTCTACGAGGCGCCGCACCGCATCGTCGAATGCGCCGAGGACCTGGCCAGCGAGCTGGGCGCCGGGCGGCTGGTCTGCCTGGCGCGCGAGCTGACCAAGCGCTTCGAGCAGAGCGTGCGGATGCCGGCCGGCGAGCTGGCGGCCTGGCTCAAGGCCGACGACAACCACCAGCGCGGCGAATTCGTGCTGGTGGTGGCGGGTGCGCCGGCGGGCGAGGCGGCGAGCGCGGTTTCCGCCGAGCAGACGCTGCGGCTGCTGCTCAAGGAACTGCCGCCCTCGCGCGCCGCGCGGCTCGCCGCCGAACTCACCGGTGCCAAGCGCAAGGCCTTGTATGAATTGGCTTTGCAGCTGGGCGGCGAGGCGCCGGAAGCGGCCGACTGAGGGTCGCAGCTCTGGGCGGATGCGGTCTGTGGATGGCAGTTTCTACTAGCTCATAAAATCAGCTTATTCCTGATAAATCCTTGACCCGGAATCCGTGTAGCCATTAAGGTCCGGCACCATTCTTGCGAAATCGAGCCGGTGTCTGACCTCAGCGCGGCTTTGGAGATCAAAGATGCGAGTTTTCTCCCTGGTCGGGAGCCTCTTTCTCGGCCTTAGTTTGACCAGCTTTGCACTGGCTGCCCCAGCAGCCACCGGTGCCGCAGGCGCGCACGCCAGCTCGGCCCAGGTGTCGGTAAAGAAAGTTTCGTCCAAGCCCGCAAAAAGCAAAACCAAGTCGCGCGCGCAGCGGCCGGCCAAGGCCCGTCAGGCGCTCGCCCACAAGGCGCTGCCGGCGGCCGCCGCCAGCGCGCCGGTGGTCGCCACCGAACTCGCCGACCGCAGCCTCGACGGCCATTCCGGCCTCTCGCCGGAGCGGGTCTACGAGGGACTGTTGCCTACCGAGGGTGTGGAGGTGGCCTACCCCAGCTTCGCCAACAGCGCCGGCCGCACCGAGTGCGTGGAGCTGATCAAGGGTCTGCTCGACGCCCCCAGCACCCGCCAGTGGCAGGAAGGCCGCAAGCTCAAGCCGCACGCCAAGGACATCCAGCCCGGCACCGCCATCGCCACCTTCGTCAATGGCCGCTATCCGCAGACCCGCCGGCGCGGCAACAAGCACGCGGCGATCTTCCTGCGTGCCACCGAGCAGGGCATCTACGTGCTCGACCAGTTCGTGCACCAGCAGCGCGCCCAGGAGCGCTTCATCCCCTGGCACAACCCGCGCGACCGCCGCGCCGCCAACAACGCCAGCACCTATTCGACGGTGCGCTGGTAGCCAGGCCCGCGCTCAGCGCGAGCGGCGGTACACGCGCCCGTCCGGCGCCCGCAGTTCTGGCACGGTATCGCCCCGACTCCGCCGCTGCGCCCAGCGCTGCCAGAACGGCGTGCCGGCGTAGTCGAAGTCGATGCAGGCCTGCACCAGCGCCGGCTGCTCCCAGGGCACGTCGTGGTGCGCGCTCGCCAGCGCCGGATCGTCGGGATTCTTCAGCCAGGTGCCGGGGAACATCGCTATCTGGCCGCGGCTGGTGAGCGCGGGCCGGTCGGCAATGGCTCGTCCCAGCAGCTGGCGGCTGAGCGCCGCCACCAGATCGCAGCCCGGCCCCAGCGCCAGCGCGCTCACCGGCGTCGCACGCGGATTCACCTCGATCAGATAGGCCCGGCCGCTGCCGGCCTCCAGCATGAAGTCGAAGCCGCAGAAGCCAGAGAGGCCCAGGCGCCGCACCAGGCGGCTTGCCGCCTGCTCCATCTCCGCATGCTCGACCGGCTGGATCAGCGTCGCCGCGCCGGTGGCATTGAGTGTCGCCAGCGCCTCGACGCTGCCGCCGGCCAGCACCTCGCCCCGCCAGCAGGCGACCGCGCGGTTGGCCGGGCGGCCGGCGATGTACTGCTGGGCGATCAGGCCCTGGCTCTGACGGTCGCGCAGCTGGTCGAGCAGGAAGTGATCGTGATTCACCAGCAGGCGCTTGAGGATGCGCAGCGCGCTGGGCCTGGCCGATACCGCGCGGTAGGCCGGCTCCAGCTCTTGCGCATTGCGGATGATCGCGACGCCGGTGCCGCCGAAGGTGCCGTCGGCCTTGAGCACCAGCGGCCAGCCCGGCTGCCGCCGCTGCCAGGCCTGAAGGTCGGCCAGGCTGCGGATTTCCGCGGTCTCCGGAATACGCACCTGCTCGGCCCGCGCCGCCTCCATCAGCGCCTCGCGGCGGGTGGCCTGCAGGCAGGCGTCCGGATTGCCCAGCGAGTGCGCGATCAGCGTGCCTAGCGCCGGCCGCTGCTGCGTCACCCGGTGCAGGCGCACCACCGCGCTGTCATCGCAGGGGATGATGTAGTCCGGCGCGCCCTGCTCGATGGCGGCAATCAGCGCCGCCAGTGGATTGAGCAGGCTGTAGGGGTGCAGGCGTCGCACGGCCGCACTGGCGCCCAGCACATGGCCGCGCGGAGCGACCGCCTCCACCTGCCAGCCGGCGGCGGCGAAGGCGTTCGCCAGCCGGGCTGAGAACGGCCAGTGCTGGGTGGCGACCAGCAGCAGCTTGGACGGCGCCGGGACTTCGGTTGTGGTCATTTGCTTGGGCCGTGAGTATCTGGTCTGTCTGTCGGCGATTTGACTGCATGTGCGCCGTCGCCGCCAGCGCGGTGGGCGGCTTGCCCGCGCCGACCGGCTGCGGCAAGGTGCTTGCGCTCGGCCCCATTTGCGCCGCCACCCGCATCCATCTCCGTCTCCGCCGCCATGGCCGCGCCCGCCGCCGCAAGTTCGCACGATCCCTACGCCGCCCTGCGCTACCCCGAGTTCCGCCGCCTGGTCGCCGGCAGCTTTCTGCTGACGCTGGCGCTGCTGGCGCAGGAAGTGGCCTTGGGCTACGAGCTGTACGTGCTCACCCGCGATCCGCTGACGCTGGGCTTTTTAGGGCTCGCCGAGGCCGTTCCCTTCATCGCCCTGGCCCTGGTCGGCGGCCATCTCGCCGACCGCCGCGAGAAGCGCAATCTGATCCTCGGCGCGCTGCTGGCGATCTTTGTCGCCTCGGCCTGGCTGCTGGCGCTCTCGCTGGATGCCAGCCGCGCCGCGCTGGCGCAGACGCCCTGGCTGTTGGCGATCTACGGCGCCATCGTGCTCATCGGCTTCGCACGCGGCATCTTCTCGCCCTCGGCCAGCTCGTTGAAGGCCTTTCTGGTGCCGCGCGAGATCTACGGCAACGGCGCCACCTGGTCCTCGGCCGGCTGGCAGGTGGGCGCCATCCTCGGCCCGGTCAGCGGCGGCCTGCTCTACGCCGCCTTTGGTCTGGAAGGCACGCTGCTGGTGGTGATGGCCCTGCTGGCGGCGTCCGCCGCTCTGGTCGCCGGCATCCGCAAGCGTGGCGTGCCGGCAGCGAGCGAGGGCGGCGACGACCTCTGGGCTTCGCTGAAGGAAGGCCTGGCTTTCGTCCGCAACACGCCGATCATCCTCTACGCCATCACTCTCGACCTGTTCAGCGTGCTGTTCGGCGGCGTGGTGGCGATCCTGCCGGTGTTCGCCGAGGACGTGCTGCACGTCGGCGCCACCGAGGTCGGCCTGATGCGCGCCGCTTCCAGCGTCGGCGCGGTGCTCACCCTGCTGCTCTGCGCCTGGTTCCCGCCCACCCGTCGCGCCTGGCGCAACCTCCTGTGGGTGATCGCTGGCTTCGGCCTGGCGACCCTGGTGTTCGCGCTGTCGAAGAGCTTCTGGCTGTCGATGTTCGCGCTGTTCCTCACCGGCGCCTTCGACTCGGTGAGCGTGGTGATCCGCTCCACCATCCTGCAGGTGATGCCGCCCGACCATCTGCGCGGCCGGGTGCAGTCGGTCAACAGCGTGTTCCTGTCCTGCTCCAACGAGATCGGCGCCTTCGAGAGCGGCCTGGCGGCGCGGCTGATGGGCGCGGTGCCGAGCGTGGTGTTCGGCGCCGGCATGACCTTGTCCATCGTCGCCGGCGTCTGGGCGCGTTCCGGCAAACTGTTCGCGGTCAACCTGCTGGAGCTGGGCAATGAGCGCAAACCCGAAACTCCCGCCGCCGTCGCCTGAGGCCTGGCGCGCCGCCGGCGCTGACTTCGACTACCGCGGCCAGCGCATCTACTACCGCGACAGTGGTGAGTCGGCGAAGCCGGCGCTGCTGCTGATCCACGGCTTTCCCAGCGCCTCCTGGGATTGGCACGACCTCTGGGCACCGCTCGCCGAGCGCTTCCGCCTGATCGCGCCGGACATGATCGGCTTCGGTTTTTCCGCCAAGCCACGCGGCTGGGGCTATTCCATCCACGACCAGGCCGACCTGCACGTAGCGCTGTGCGCGCGGCTGGGCGTGAGCGAAGTGCATGTGCTGGCGCACGACTACGGAGTTTCGGTGGCGCAGGAGCTGCTGGCTCGGCACGAAGCCGCTTTGCTCCCTCCCCCGCAAGCAGGGGGAGGCGTACTGAAGTTGCGCTCCATCGTCTTCCTCAACGGCGGCCTGTTCCCGGAAACCCATCGCCCCCGGCCCATCCAGAAGCTGCTGTTGTCGCCACTGGGGCCGCTGGTCAGCCGCCTGTTCAACGAGCGCGGCTTCCGCAAGAGTTTTTCTGCCGTGTTCGGCCCCGATACCAAGCCCAGCGAGGCCGAGCTGGCCGCCTTCTGGCAACTGGTCGCCTACAACGACGGCGGCCGCATCATGCACGAGCTGATCCGCTACATCCTCGACCGTCGCCAGCACCGCGAGCGCTGGCTGTCGGCGATGCAGCGGACCGCGGTGCCGATGCGCCTCGTCAACGGCCCGGTCGATCCGGTTTCCGGCGCGCACATGGTGGCGCGCTACCGCGAGCTGATCGCCGATCCCGACGTGGTGAGCCTGCCCGGCATCGGCCACTATCCCCAGGTCGAGGCGCCGCAGGCGGTGCTCGACGCCTTCCTGCAATTCCACGACAGCCAGCGAGTCTCATGAGCGAAACCGCCAGTACCGAGCACAGCCAGTTTGGCCTGTTGAAGGCCCGCCGCTTCGCGCCTTTCTTCATCACCCAGGCGCTGGGCGCGTTCAACGACAATGTGTTCAAGAACGCGCTGATCATCCTGGTGACCTTCGGCATCGCCGGCCTGAGCGAGGGCCAACGCGCGCTCTACGTCAACCTCGCCGCCGGCCTGTTCATCCTGCCGTTCTTCCTGTTCTCGGCCTTTGCCGGCCAGCTCGCCGAGAAGTACGAGAAGTCGCGGCTGATCCGCGGCATCAAATTGCTGGAGCTGGGCATCGCCCTGCTCGCCGCCGCCGGTCTCGCCATGCAGAGCGTGGGCTTTCTGCTCGGCGTGCTGTTCCTGCTCGGCTTGCAGGCCACGCTGTTCGGGCCGGTGAAGTACGCGATCCTGCCGCAGCATCTGCGCGAGGAAGAACTGGTGGGCGGCAACGCGCTGGTGGAGGCGGCGACCTTTCTCGCCATCCTGCTCGGCACTATGCTCGGTGGCTGGCTGGTGGCGCAGCCCGGTGGCGCGCATTGGGTGGGCGGCGTGGTGATCGCGGTGGCGTTGCTGGGCTACTTCAGCAGCCGCGCGGTGCCACTGGCGCCGGCCGCCGCGCCGCAGTTGCAGATCCAGTGGAACCCGATCACCGAAACCATCCGCAACATCCGCTTCATGCGCGGCAACCAGACCGTGTTCCTGTCGGTGCTGGGCATCTCCTGGTTCTGGTTCTACGGCGCGATGTTCCTCTCGCAACTGCCGGCCTACACCAAGACCACGCTGGGCGGCGGCGAGCAGGTGGTCACCCTGCTGCTCACCGTGTTCTCGCTGGGCATTGGCCTGGGCTCGCTGCTCTGCGAGCGGCTGTCCGGCCACAAGGTGGAGATCGGCCTGGTACCGCTGGGCTCCATCGGCCTCACCTGGTTCGGGGTTGATCTCTACTTCGCCGCCCCCGGCGTGGCCGCAGCCAGTGCGCTGAGCGCCGGACAGTTTCTGGCCGAGGCCGGCAACCACCGCGTGCTCTGGGATCTGCTGCTGATCGGCCTGTTCGGCGGCTTCTACATCGTGCCGCTCTACGCCCTGATCCAGACCCGCAGCGAGGCCAGCCACCGCTCGCGGATCATCGCCGGCAACAACATCCTCAACGCCGCCTTCATGGTGGCGGCAGCGGCGCTCGCCATCGTCTTTCTCAAGGCCGGCCTGAGCATCCCGCAACTGCTTCTAGTGACGGCGCTGATGAACGCGGCGGTGGCGCTGTTCATCTACCGCCTGGTACCGGAATTTTTGATGCGCTTCCTGGTGTGGATGCTCATCAACACGCTGTATCGCATCCGCGCGCGCGGCTTGCAGCACATCCCCGAAGAGGGCGCGGTGATCGTCGCCGGCAACCACGTCAGCTTCGTCGATGCGCTGATCGTCGGCGGCAGCATCCGCCGGCCGGTGCGCTTCGTGATGTACCACAAGATCTTCAAGATCCCGGTGCTCAACTTCATTTTCCGCACCGCCCGCGCCATCCCCATCGCACCGGCCAAGGAAGACGAGGCTTTGCTCAAAAAGGCCTACGAGGACATCGACGCCGCGCTGAAGAACGGTGAAGTGGTGGGCATCTTCCCCGAGGGTGGGCTGACACCGGACGGCAGCATCCAGGAGTTCAAGGCCGGCATCGAGCGCATCCTCGCCCGCACTCCGGTGCCGGTGGTGCCCTTCGCCCTGCGCGGTTTGTGGGAAAGCATGTGGAGCCGCCGCGACTCCCGCCTGCGCCGCATGCGCCTGCCGCGTCGCCTACGGGCAAGGATCGAGCTGATCGCTGATGCGCCCATCGCCGGCGAAACCCTCAAGGCGGCGGAACTGCAACAGCGCGTCGCCGCGCTGCGCGGCGATTCGGCCTGAAGCCAAACGCGGAACCGCAGAGCCGTAGGGTGGGCTTCAGCCCACGTGTTTTTTTGCTCGCCTGTCTACGTGGGCACCCTTCGCTTCGCCTAGAGGCGCCTACTTTTGGTGCCCACCCTACGCTTGCTTGATGGAAGCGGTTCGGCATCATTCTCCCGCTATGCGAGGGGGGATGTCGGCCCCTGGACGAGTTGTCCACTTACCACAGCGTCATGCAGCGCGAAAAGTGAACTCCTGATCGCGAAGGATATTTGGGGATCGTAAGCCATCGCTTCCTCGGTGAGGCCGGCGCCGAGAAGTGGAATGGTGATAGAAGCGGGCTCGACGATGATCGCGGACATCGTCTTGAGCGTTTCTCGAAGAGCTACGTCCGCGTGATGCGCTCGCGGGGATGCATTTATTACTGCCACGGGCTTGCGCACAAATGGCTCGAAACTCACCAACCAGTCGAGAGTGTTCTTGATTGAGCCGGTGACACCATGGGCGTATTCGGGACTTGCGAACAACAGTGCGTCCGATGCCGCGACAGCGGCGCGCAGAGCGCCTACCTGCGAGGGCAGTCGCGCCTCAAGATCGGGATTGAAGAGGGGCAACTCGCCCACGCCCGGAAAGATTGTTAGAGCGACCTCGGGCGGCGCCAACCGCGCCGCCGCGCGAAGGAGCGCTGAATTGATTGAGGCCGCGCGCAGGCTGCCGGATATGCCCAAGACCCTCATGGCGCCCAACGTTTGAGTTCAGGGGCCGCGCGCGGCTTTATGCGCGAGGTCCCCTGCAACGAAGGGTTGGGGGGCTGGATCATGAAGAGAGCGCGGGGTTTACGCCGTTCCTCGCGGCGGACTAACTTGGACAGCCTTTCCGTCGACGAACTCGAAGCCGCCCTTGTTGAGGAGGAAGGCGATACGTCTAGCGATCTCGATGTCAGAGAGAGGCTTTCCCTGTGGGAGACCTTTCTCCTTCTCAAGGGCCTTGATCCTGAGACGCGCCGAGTCATATTGGACCTCAAGTTTGGCGTTCTTCTTCTGAAGCTTCGCCATCTCCGCCTTCTGCTCACGCACTACATGCTTGAGGCGCGAATTTTCATTCTTGAGTGCCGTTTCGGATATCGCCGGTTTCCTGCGTTCCATCTGGAGACCCCCAACGCCAATTAGGCCGACCGGGCGGCGGACGCAAAAGTCAGCCTAATCGGACCAGTGGAAGTTTCAACCACTTGACCTGCTTGTGTTTTTTGCATCGGCACTCCCCGTTAGGCCGACTAATATTTTTCGGATGAGAAAGGCTCTACCTCCTCCCATCTGTTCCCAAATTCAAGACTAGCCAGCCGGCACCGATGCGTAAAGCGGTCGGGTTGGTTCGTCTCGGAGGGCTCGCTCTCGCTTCTGAGAAGGCGGCGCTAGAACTCCAGGTCCAGCGAAGTGCACAGCCAGTCGATCATCGGCGCCATCAGCGCATAGCGGCGCACGGCTTCTTTCAGAAAACCCGGCGCGCAGACTTCCTCGTCGCTGAGCGTGCAGCTCGCCACAAAATCCTTGCGCTTCAAGTCCTCAATCAGCTCGTGATCGGCTGGGTAGCCGGCGGGTGGGTGTTGCAGGCTGTCGCCGCCCAGCGCGAATTGCTTCAAAAACTTCGGATCGCGTGTGGCCTTCTTCCAGCTTGCGGGGTTGCTGACGATGTTGGCGCGGATGCGTTTCAAAGTGTCGGGCTGCGGGTGCCAGAGGCCGCCGCCGAGAAAGCTCGCGCCGGGCTCCAGGTGCAGATAAAACACCGGGGCGTCGAGACGGCCCATCACCGCGTTGGCGCCGGCGGCGCGCGCCACCTGCTTGGTGGCGGCGTGGAAAAAGCTCATGCCGGCGTGGGTCTTGTACGGGGTCTTGTCGCTGCTGAAGCGGGTGTCGCGGTAGATGCGGAACAGCGAGCCGCCCACAGGCTTGGGGCTGGCCACCATCTGCGGGCTGATCTTGGCCAGGGGCGCGGCGAGATCGGCGATGAAGGCGAGGCAGGGGGCCTTTACGGCCGCCTCGTACTCGGCCTTGTGGGCAGCGAACCAGTCCTTGCTGTTGTTCCGCGCCAACTGGCGCAGAAACTTGAAGGTGGCCGGGCTGAAGTGGGCGTCATTAGTGGTCGGCATTCATTTCTCCGCTGCGGCCTTGGCAATCTAGCGCAAAATGCCAGCACGACTAACGAGGCCACGAGGAGAGCGCGATGAACCTCATTGAAACCCCATCGGTGAAGGATCAGGTCAGCCCCGAGGAATGGCGACTGCGCTGTGATCTGGCCGCCGCCTACCGCTTGGTGCGACTGTTCGGCTGGGACGATCTGGTGTTCACCCATATCTCGGCGCGGGTGCCGGTGGCGAAGGGCGCCGAAGATCCGCATCACTTCCTCATCAACCCCTACGGCTTTCTGTTTGAGGAGATCACTGCCAGCTCGCTGGTGAAGATCGACCTGGCCGGCAAGCCGGTGATGAAGACGCCGCACTTCATCAACCCGGCCGGCTTCACCATCCACAGCGCCGTGCATGCGGCGCGCGAGGATGCGCACTGCGTAATGCACGTGCACTCGCTCAACGGCATCGCGGTGTCGGCGCAGAAGGGCGGGCTGTTGCCGATCAGTCAGCAGAGCCTGTTCGTGCTCGCCAGCCTGGGTTACCACGACTACGAGGGCGTGGCGCTCAATGCCGAGGAAAAGCCGCGGCTGGTGCGCGATCTCGGCGACAAGGCCTTTCTCATGCTGCGCAACCACGGCCTGCTGACGGCGGCGCCGACGGTGGCGGACGCCTTCCTTGCCATGTACCTGTTCGAGGCGGCCTGCATGATCCAGGTACGGGCGCAGTCGGGCGGCGGCGAGCTGTTGCAGATTCCGGCGCCGATCCTCGCCGGCATCCAGGCGCAGGCGACGGCGGTCACCAAGGGCCTGGGTGGGGCGCTGGTCTGGCCGGGCCTGCTGCGGCGGCTGGCGCGGGCGAATCCGGGTTGGGAGGTTTGAGGGGCTGCGGCGGCTGGGTGTGAGCCGCTGGTCTCCTTCCCCTGCGTAGCGGGGGAAGGCTGGGATGGGGGCGCCTTTGCGTTGAGGGATTCGCAGGGAGCCAACGCCCACTCCCTAGCCCTCCCCCGCTACGCAGGGGGGGGGGAATCTCGGGGCGCATCTGAATTGTGCGGTGCTAGCGCGTAGCCGTCGGCGGCGCCCGGCCGCTCAGGCGCAGGTTCCAGGCCAGCACCGCATGCACCGGCAACCAGAAGGCGATCCAGGGCAGTTGCTGCTGGGCGCCGGGCAGCAGCTGCAGGGGCAGGCTCAGCAGGGCGCCGAAGACGATCAGCGCCGCCAGCAGGCGCGGTATCCGCCCCGGCCGCCATTGCGCGCGGGCGCTGGCGACGAGGCTGGGCAGCAACAGCAGGCTCAGCGGGCTGAATAGCAGCAGATTGCGGTTGGCCCACATCGCCCAGTGGTCGCTGAGCGTCCAGGCGGCCAGCAGCACCACGCCGCCCAGGCCCGAGAGCAGGCTGGGCAGCAGAGCCAGCACCAGATAGGCGCCGCGCGCGGCGGGATGCCGGCGCTGACGGTGCAGCAGCAACAGCGCCGCTGCCAGCAGCGCGCCCAGGAGCAGGGCGGGCAGGGTGAAGTTGAAGGCCTGCTCCGGCGCCTCCGGGCCGCCGGCGGGCGGCAGCCAGTAGCCCTCGCGCGCCACCAACGGCCGGCCATCGACACGCGCCTCGCGCACCGCGCGCATCAGCACCTCGGGCACGAAGGCCTGCTCCCAGAGACTGATCGGCCGGTCGGCGGCGGGGCCGAGCAGGTAGTCCATGCCCAGCATCAGCGGCGGCACCGGCGACATCAGGCGGGTGGCCTCGCTGCGGAAACTGGTGCCGCTGGGCCGCTGGCTCCAGGCCTGCTTGAGGGCGCCGCCGACAGTCTGGTCGAGCGCATCGCGCACCCGCGTAGAGCAGTTGGCGCGGAAGTAGTCGTAGCGGTACTCGGCGTTTTGCGGCAGGGCGTTGTCGGCCAGGAAGGCGGCCAGGGCGCGCGCCTGCGCCTCGCTCAGGGCCAGCTCCTGCACATACACCCAGCGGCCCTCGGCGGCGTATTCGGCGAGGGTGTTCGGCACCGGGATCGCCGCCAGCCGGTAAAGCATGTGGCCGCGCGCGAAGTTGAGGAAGAAGTTCTTCTGGAAGAAGTCGAAGATGCCGTAGTTGTAGACGGCGGTCGCACCACCGTCGCCGGGCTCGACCATCAGCGCGTTGTGGCCGAAGCGCTGCCAGTACACCGGCCCAGGCGCGAAGCTGAGCAAGCTGATGCGCGGTGCCGGAGCTGGGAGAGGCTCGGCCTGCGCGGCGGGCAGCCAGGCGAGCAGGGCCAGCAGGCTCGCGGCCAGCCAGTGGCGCAGGGCGGACATCAGTCCTGGGAGAGCAGCACTTGCAACTGCTGCACGCGCCGCGAGTCGGCACGCTGCACGCTGAACTGGAAGCTGCCGACCTTCACGCTCTCGCCGCGGCGCGGCAGATGACCGAAGTGGTGCACCACCAGGCCGCCGACGGTGTCGAATTCCTCGTCGCTGAATTCGGCGTTGAAGTGTTCGTTGAACTCCTCGATGGGCGTCAGCGCGTTGACCATGTAGCGGCGCTCGTCCTGCTTGATGATCCAGGCGCCCTCGGCCTCGTCGTGCTCGTCGTCGATCTCGCCGACGATGGTTTCCAGGATGTCCTCGATGGTCACCAGGCCGGCGACACCGCCGTACTCGTCGACCACGATGGCCATGTGCTGGTGCTTGCGCTTGAAGTCCTTGAGCAGCACGTTGACCCGCTTGGACTCGGGCACGAAGCTGGTTGGCCGCATCACCTGCGCCAGATCGAAGGTGGCGGTCGCGGTGGTGAACTTGAGCAGATCCTTGGCCAGCAGCACGCCGACCACCTCGTCCTTGTTGTCGCCGATCACCGGGTAGCGGGAGTGGCCGGACTCGACCACGGCGGCGAGCACCTGCTCCGGCCCCCAGTCGGACTCGATGCACACCATCTGCGCGCGCGGCACCATGATGTCGCGCGCCTGCAGCTCCCGGGTTTCCAGCACGCCGTCAATCATGTCGGCGGCATCGGCGTCCATCAGGCCGTCTTCGCGCGCGCCCTCGAGCAGGTCCTTGAGGTCTTCCTGCGTGCGTGGGCCGCCCGCCAGGCGGAGGGTCAGACGCTTCCACCAATTGCTGGGCGTCGTTTCGTGGGAATCTTCGTGGTTGCTACTAGGGCCGTCGTTCATCGTGTCAGCACACTCGCAAAAGCCAGGCCTTGCGGGCCGGGTTTCGGGCAGTGTGGAGTTCTTGCTGGACCGGTAGTTTACAGGCTGGGCCATGACGGGGCGTTTTCAGGCCCCGGGGCGGCGCCAACGGCGCTCAGTAAGGGTCGGGAAAACCCAGCCGCGCCAACAGCTTGCGCTCCAGGGCCTCCATCTTTTCGGCCTCGTCTTTCTCGATATGGTCGTGGCCCAGGAGGTGCAGCACGCCATGCACCACCATGTGCGCCCAGTGCGCGCGGGCGGTCTTGCCCTGCTCGACCGCCTCGGCCGCCACCACCGGCGCGCAGATCACGATGTCGCCCAGGTAGTCGGGCTCGCCCATCGGGAAGGACAGCACATTGGTGGGCTTGTCCTTGCCGCGGAAGTCGCGGTTGAGCGCCTGGCTTTCGGCGGCATCGACGATGCGCAGGGTGATCTCGCCCTTCTTCCTGCCGCGCGCCGCCTCGGCCCAGCCGCGCAGACTGACGGCGGTGGGGATGCCGGCGGCAGGCACGGCGCGCTGGACGTGGATTTCGCTCATGCCTGCTCCGCTTCGTGGCGCTCGTAGGCGCCGACAATCGCCTGCACCAGCGGATGCCGCACCACGTCCTGCTTGCGGAAGTAGGTGAAGCTGATGCCGGCGACCCCGTCGAGTACGGCGATCGCGTGCTTCAGGCCCGAGCGCTCCTTGTTGGGCAGGTCGGTCTGGGTGAGGTCACCGGTGATCACCGCGCAACTGCCGAAGCCGATGCGGGTGAGGAACATCTTCATCTGCTCGGTGGTGGTGTTCTGCGCCTCGTCGAGGATGATGAAGCTCTCGTTGAGCGTGCGGCCGCGCATGTAGGCGAGCGGCGCCACCTCGATCACGTTCTTCTCGATCAGCTTCGCCACCCGCTCGAAGCCGAGCATCTCGTAGAGGCCGTCGTAGAGCGGGCGCAGGTAGGGGTCGACCTTCTGCGCCATGTCGCCGGGCAGAAAGCCCAGCTTCTCGCCGGCTTCAACGGCGGGCCGCACCAGCACGATGCGGCGCACGCGGTCCTTCTCCAGGGCGGCGACCGCCGAGGCGACCGCGAGATAGGTCTTGCCGGTGCCGGCCGGGCCCACGCCGAAGCTCACGTCGTGGGCGGCGATGGCCTTGAGATAGGCCTTCTGCAGCGGCGTGCGGCCGCGCACCACGCCGCGCTTGGTGCGCACCACCACCTCGTCGCCCTCGACCGGCGCCAGTTCCTCGGCGGCCGGACGTGGGCCGGTCAGCTCCAGCAGCGCCAGATGAATCTGCTCGGCGGCCAGCGAGCTGGTCTCGGTCTGCGCGAACAGGTGCTCCAGCAGCGTCTGGCCGCGCGCGATCTCGTCCTCGGGGCCGAGCAGGCGGTAGAAGTTGCCGCGGTTGCGAATCTCGATGCCCAGGCGCAGTTCGATCTGCCGCAGGTGGGCGTCAAAAGGGCCGTTGAGGCTGGCGATGCGTCCGGCCTCGTCGGGCTCCAGAACCAGGTCGAGATGGGCGGGGGTTTGGTTCATGCAGGGGGTGTTATTCCGGAGGGTGACTCGACAGCCACGGCCTTTGGGTGAAGCCGTCGAGGCCGCAGTCCGATCAGCGCGCGGCCCTGGCGCGGCCGATGATTATATGAGGCCAGGCCATCACGCCATCACGCCGTGCCCCGGCCCCCAGCCGCCAGCGTCAGCCCGCGAAGGATCATGCGGGTGCCGCGCCCGATCTCCGATTCCACGCGCAGCTCGGCGCCGTGCTGTTGCGCGATCTTGCGACAGATCGCCAGCCCGATCCCGGTTCCCGGATAGGCGTCCTGGGTATGCAGGCGGGTGAAGGCTTCAAAAATCTGCTCCTGATGCTCCGGCGCAATGCCGATGCCGCCGTCTTCAAACCACAGCTCGCAGCGACCATCGTCGCAACGGCTGTCGATGCGTAGCCAAGGATGGGCGCCCGGCTGGAACTTCAGGCCGTTGTCGATCAGATTGCGGAACAACTGCTCCAGTTGGCCGGCATTGCCCAGCACGGTTGGCAAGTGGGAAGCCGTGATCCGCGCCTCGCGCGCGGCGATGGCCGTGCTCAGGGTGTCCATCGCATGGCCAAGAACGCTGTTGAGATCCACCGGCGCCTGCTCGCTGCCGTCGCGACCCAGGCGTGAAAATGCCAGTAGATCGTCAATCAATCGCTGCAGATCATGGCCGCCGCGGACGATGAAATTCAGATACTCCTTGCCTTCCTGGTCGAATAGCGACTGGTAGCGGCGCGACAGCAAGGCGGTGAACGAAACGATGCCACGCAGCGGCGTTTGCAGATCGTGGGAGGCGACATAGGCGAAGCGCTCGAGTTCCTGGTTGGAACGCTGCAGTTCCAGATTCCGCGCCGCCAGCGCGGTAAAGGCGCCGTAGGTACGTAGCGCCGCCGTGACCAGCACCTGCAGGCGCTCGAAGTTGAGCTCGGTCTTGGTGCGGTAGTCGTCGATCTGATAGCGCCGTAACAGGTCCCGCGCCGGTGCCTCGCCCGGCTGACCGGTGCGCAGGACAATGCGCACCAGGCGGTTCCCGAGTTCCTCGCGGATGTACTGCACCAGTTCCAGACCGGCGTGCTCGGATTCCATCACCACGTCGAGGAGGATCAGGCCGATGTCGGGTCGGGTCTGGAGTATGCGGCGTGCTTCGCTGGCGGATTCGGTTGCGAGTAGCTCCAGGGGGCGACCGTCGACGATGCAGTCCCGCAGGGCCAGCCGGGTGACCGCCACCACTTCGGCGTCGTCATCGACGACCAGAACCGGCCACGGCGGTCCCCCGCTTTCGGCCGGCGCCTCTTCCGCATAGTGCAACTGCTCGCTCATGGCGGATCCGAATCATGCGAGGCGGCGGCGATCAGCTTCAGATTCTGGTGAGCCAGTGAGACATTCCGGTGGAACAGGGCAATCGCCCGGCGGTCGGTCAGCGAGATCGGCACATCGGCGGTCACGTAGAACACCAGCGGCTGCGGGTAGGCCTGCACGCCGACGTAGTAGTCCTCGCCGATCAGATCCTCGGTGCTTTCCAGCGCCGCGCGGATGCGCTCCACCACCAGACTGGGCAGGCTGATGGCCGCCCGCTCGCCGACCAGGCCGTAGAAGCTCCCAGTGGCGGCGACGATGGTGTAGCGCTCGTGGTCGCTGGCAGCGGCCAGGCCATCGGCGTGCGCGATCACCGCATCGCGGTCCAGGAACAGCAGGGCGGTCAGTTGCTCCAGCACGCCTTGAGTGAAAGCCTCCACTGAACGCAGCTCGAAGATGTGGGCCGAGGCCTCGATGACTTTCTCCAGACCCTTGCGGCTGGCTTCGAGCGCCATCAGATCGCGGTAGACCGAAAGGCTGGTATAGACGGTGCTGAACAGCCGTTCCCGGGTGAGCTCGGTCTTGTACTTGTAGTCGTTGATGTCGTAGTTGGTGATCATCTCCAGCTCGGGCGCCTGGCCCGGCTGGCCGGTGCGCAGCACCAGGCGCAAAAAGCGATTGCCCAGGGTGTTGCGGATGTACTCGACCACCTCCAGGCCGGCGTGCTCGGACTCCATCACCACGTCGAGCAGCACCACCGCGATGTCCGGCGTGCTCCCCAGGATTCCGCGGGCTTGGTCGGCGGAATAGGCGTGCAGGAATTGCAGGGCGCGGCCGGCGAACCGGAAGTCGGCGAGAGCCAGCTCGGTGACCTGGTGTACCTCCACCTCGTCATCGACGATCAGCAGCTTCCAGCGCGTGCGCTGACTGCGACTGGGGTCGGTGGATTCGGCGGCAAAGCTCAGTTCGTCGTTCATGTTGTTGTGTCCAGGTGGCGGCCGCCCGCGACGGCTGGCGCCGTCAGCGGCAGATGCAGAACCAGCAGCAGGCCCTGACCTTCCGGCGAAAAGGCGCGGATGCGTCCGCCCAGCCTCTGGGTGACCAGGTTGTAGACAATGTGCATCCCCAAGCCGCTGCCGCCGGCGCCGCGCTTGGTGGTGAAGAAGGGGTCGAAGATGCGGCCCAGGTGTTCGGCCTTCACGCCGCGGCCATTGTCCTGGTAGCGCAGTTCCACCTGCCCGTCGAGCAAGGTCGCCTGCAGCTGGACACGGCCCTTGCGGCCGTCGTCAAAGCCATGCAGCACCGAGTTGGTGACGAAGTTGGTGAGCACCTGGGCGATGGCGCCGGGAAAGCTGTCCACCCAGATGTCGTCCGGACAGTCCACCACGACTTCGATGTTCTTCAGCTTGGGCCCCAGGCTCAGCAGGACTTCGCGGATATAGGACGACAACTGGAAGCGACGGCGCTCGTCGCTGGACTGGTCCACCGCCACGCGCTTGAAGCTCTGGATCAGGTCGGCGGCCCGCTGAAGATTGTTGAGCAGCATCCGGGTGCTGTCCTCGGCGACGCCAATGAAGGTCTCCAGATCGGAGCGACGCATGCTGCCATCGCTGTACTGCCCGCGCAGCGTCGTCGCCCGCGCGCGCAAGGTGGAAGCCGCGGTCACCGCGACGCCTACCGGAGTATTGATCTCGTGCGCCACGCCGGCGACCAGGGCGCCCAGCGAGGCCAGCTTTTCCGCCTGTACCAGTTGCTCCTGGGCCGCGGTCAGACGTTCCAGCGTCAGCTGCAGTTCGCGATTGGCCGCGCTCTTCTGCAGCACTTCGGCGCCGAGCGCGTCACGCGCCGCGCGCGCTTCCTGGTCGCTGGCCTCGATCTTGGCCAGCATATGGTTGAAGTCCTCCGCCAGTTGCCCGGTTTCGTCGTCGACCTTGATCTCGGTGCGCAGGCTGTAGTCGGCGGTCAGGCTGACCCGGCGTGCCAGCGCCGCCAGCGCCATGATCGGTGCCACCATCGCGGTCTGCGAGCGAAGCGCGAACGAGAAGGTCAGCAGCAGCGCCAGGCCGACTACGGCCGAGGTTAGTCCCGCCTGCTGGAGCAGCGCCCAGCGCTGCGAGCGCAGATCCATGGTCATGGTCAGGCTTCCCAGAGGCACGCCATCCACCGTCACCGACTCTTGCACGCGCATGTGGTCGGCGGCGATGCCGCCACGGTCGGGGAGCAGCGTATCCGGACAATCCTCGGCACGGTTGCTGGGCCAGGCCGAGAAGACCGGGCCGGGTCTGCCAGCGGTATCGGCCGAGAACAGGCAGACCAGGGTGATGTCGGCATTGGCCTGGACCGCCGCGAGGATGCGCCTAGCGGTATGCACGTCGCCAAAGCCGAGGGCCGCGGCGCTGTTGTCGGCGATCACCGAGGCCAGGGTTTGCAGATCGTGCTCGCTCTGCTGGCGGCTGCGATAACCGGCCACCAACAGCAGCGCCAACGCCGAGAGCAGCAGTGCGATCACCGAGGCCAACGCCATCAGGCGGGCCAGTTTCCTGCGCAGGGCTCCCGGGCGGGCGGTCACAGGCGGATCCGGGTGGCGATTTCCAGCAGGCCCGCCGAGGGTTCCAGGCGCTCGCGCTCGGCGGCGGCCTGGTTGATCTCGAAGCGCAGGTAGTTGTCGCTGCTGTACAGGCGGATCACGCCGGTGGACTTGGGTGCGCCGGACTCGTGCACGCTGAGCACGCCAAAGCCCGCGAGCCGGGCCAACTGGCTGTCGAGCAGATCGGAACTGCGGCTGCCGACAAAGACCAGATGGCAGTCACGCAGGGCCTCGGGCCGGTCGCCTCGACGCAGCCGCACCGGATGTCCGCCGACCACCTTGCCGGCCAGGCTCTGTTCCAGCGCCTCGGCGAGCGGGTCGGGGGTGAGCACGCAGATGTCCACCGGAGCGTCGGGGCTGCTGTAACGCTCGGCGGGGAAGCGGATGAAGCGGACGAAGTTGAGCAGGAAGGCCGACTTCAGCTTGGCCTCCAGATCCTCGGCCCGCACCGGTCCCGGCGCCAGCGCCAGGCTCAGTACCAGCGCGGCAAGCAGGAGACGAGCGCCGCAATGACCGGGAGCGCGCATCAGGGCCAGGTCCAGCTCAGGCTCAGCCAGGCGCTGCGTTGCAGTTCCGAGCGGGTCGCCGGCTTGTTGCCGAACTCCGGAGCCTGGTCGTGCAGCAGGTTCTCGGCGCTCAGCGACAGCTTCAGATGCGGACGCGGGGTGTAGGCCAGACGCAGGCCGAGTTCGGCGCGGTCGGGGATTTTCTGCGCCGGCAGTCGGGTCAGGTAGCGAGCCTCGCCGTGGAATTCCCAGTCGCCGAGAAACCGGTAGTCGCTGCCCAGCCGCAACTGATGCCGCGGCGAACTGCCGTTGATGGCCGGCGCGGTCTTGACGTCGCCGCTGGCGGCGGTGGGTTCTGTCCGCAGGCTGAGCAGCGAATAGCTGCCGCTGAAGTTCAGTTGTTCCCTTGCCTGCCAGTCCAGGGACAGTTCGGCACCGTCGCTCACGCCTTGAAGGCTGTTGTCGAAGGCTCCCACGACCGTGGTCGGCTCGGTGCTCTTCAGGTGGCTGTAGTCGTTGTGGAACAGGGCCAGATCGGCGCTCAGGCCGCGCGCCAGGGCCAGACGCAGGCCGGTCTCGTAGGCCAGTACCACTTCCGAATCCAGCTCGGGATTGCCGACGCGGAAGGTGCCCGGGCCGCAGACTCCGGGATAGCCGGCCGGCGGCGGGCAGAAGATGGCGATGTCCTGGTCCAGCCGATTGGGGGTGCGCACCGCGCGCGAGATCGCGCCCCAGACGAAGACGTCGGGCCGGGCACGCCAGCCCAGCCGCGCCGAGGGCTGGACTTCGATTCCGGTCAGGTCGTTGTGCTCGAACTTGCTGCCCAGGGTCAGGGTCAGCGCCGGGTTCAGAGACCAGCGGTCCTGCAGGAAGGCGCTATAGGTGTTGAGCGTGCGGTCGGCGGGATCAAACAGGATCGCCAGCGGCGGGCCACCAGTGTGGTCCTGCGTGTAGCGCCAGCCGACGCCGAACCCCAGTTCATGCCGGGCGCCGAGGGCGTGCTGGACCTCGTATTCCAGGGACGCGGTGTGGCGGTACTCCTGGTAGGTGCCGGGAATGAAGCGGTCGTAGTGCTCGTACCAGATCGACAGACTGTGCTCACCGGCCTGGGTCGGTCGCGCCCAGCGCGCCTGCGCCGACTCGCCGCGCGCCGTGGTGTCGCCGGCCAGCGCCTGGAAGCGGGCGTCGTAGATATTGGCGCCGGCGCTGAGCCTGCCGCCCAGGAACTTCTCCCAGTCGCCGCGCGCGGTGGCCTGGCTGAAGCGCGAGCCGTCCTGGGCGTCGCCGCCGTCGGCCAGGGCGGCATCGTCGCGCCAGCGATTGAGGGCGCTCAGGCGCACCGCGCCGTCGGCGACCCGGAAGGTCTGGCGCAGGGCGAGGGCGGCGGTCTCTTCGTTGCCGGCCGAAAGCTGCACGCGTCCGCCGGGAGTAGCGAGTGCCGACTTGGTGGTGATGTTGATGACGCCGTTCACCGCGTTGGCGCCCCAGAGCGTGGCGCCGGGGCCGCGGATCACTTCGATCCGCTCGACATCGGCCAGATCGGTTTCCAGCACATCCCAGAACACGCCGGAAAACAGGGGGGTGTAGACGCTGCGGCCGTCGAGCAGGACTTCCAGCTTGTCGGACGAGGTGCTGTTGAAGCCGCGCACACTCACGGCATAGCCACGGCCGTCGCTGCGTGCCACCTGCACGCCGGGCACCTGACGCAGGGCCTCCGCGATGTTGCGGGCGCCACTCTGGGACAACTGCTCGCTGGTCAGTACATAGATCGCGGCGGCGGCGTCGGACAGCGGCTCGACCCGCTTGGAAACCGAGGTGACCTCGATGTTCATCAGGGCGGCCAGGCTGAGTTCGGTCAGATCCTCAGGCGCGGCCACCGCAGTCGAGGCCAGACTCAGCGCGCAGCCTGCCGCGGCCAACTTTTCGCGAAATCTCGAGACAGCCATACGCCCTCACAGACCTCAAGTGTCTGGCAACGCCGCCAAGGCTTTCGACTTGGTACAGGGCTGGAACCGGGGCGTCGAGTGGACAAAACAGAGGGGGCGCCCCTGCCAGTCGAACCGGTTCCCCGCTACCAGTAGTACCAAGCCCAACCTAGACGAACGCAGGTCGGGCCATCAGTGGCTTGGAGCTAGGCGGTGGTCTGGAGCAGACGGCCGCGCAGGGAGTTGGGCATCGCCTCGGTGATCTCCACCTCCACGAACTGGCCGATCAGCGCCGCCGGCGCATCGAAGTTCACCGTGCGGTTCTGCGGCGTGCGGCCGGCCATCTGGCTGGCGTTCTTGCGCGAGACGCGTTCCACCAGCACCGGCTGGGTGCTGCCGACCAGGGCCTGCTGGAAGGCGTCGCTGCGCTGCTTGATGCGCGCCTGCAGCAGGGCCAGGCGCCGCTCCTTCAGCTCCACCGGCACGTTGTCGCGCAGATTCGCGGCGGGCGTGCCCGGGCGCGGCGAGTAGAGAAAGGAATACGCGGCATCGAAGCCGGCTTGCTCCACTGCGTCCAGCGTCGCCGCGAAGTCGTCCTCGGACTCGCTGGGGAAGCCGACGATGATGTCGGTAGAGATCGACAGCCCCGGGCGCGCCTGGCGCACGCGGGCGATCTTGTCGAGATACTGCTGGCGCGTGTAGCCGCGCTTCATCGCGGCGAGGATGCGGTCGCTGCCGCTCTGCACCGGCAGGTGCAGGTAGCTGGCCAGCTTGGGCTCCTCGGCGTAGGCGGCGATCAGCGCCTCGCTGAACTCCGCCGGGTGGCTGGTGGTGTAGTGGATGCGGTCGATGCCGGGGATGCGGGCGACGTAGTGGATCAGCAGCGCCAGGTCGCAGACCTCGCCGGACTCGCCCATGCGGCCCTGGTAGGCGTTGACGTTCTGGCCCAGGAGGTTGATCTCGCGCACGCCCTGCTCGGCCAGCCGCGCGCATTCCACCAGCACGTCGTCCAGCGGCCGGCTGACTTCCGGTCCACGGGTGTAGGGCACGATGCAGAAGCTGCAGTACTTCGAGCAGCCTTCCATGATCGAGACGAAGGCGGTCGGGCCCTCGGCGCGCGGCGCCGGCAGGTGGTCGAACTTCTCGATCTCGGGAAAGCGCACGTCCACCGCCGGCTTCTGCGTGCGGCGGGTCTGTTCCAGCAGCTCCGGCAGGCGGTGCAGGGTCTGCGGGCCGAACACCATGTCGACCACGCCGGCGCGGGCGCTCAAGGCCTCGCCTTCCTGCGAGGCCACGCAACCGCCGACGCCGATCACGCGCTTGGGGTTGGCGGCCTTCCATTCCTTCCAGCGGCCCAGCTCGCTGAATACCTTCTCCTGCGCCTTCTCGCGCACCGAGCAGGTGTTGAGCAGCAGGAGGTCGGCTTCCTCGGGGTTCTGGGTACGGCTGTAGCCGTGCGACTGCGCCAGCACGTCGGCCATCTTGGACGAGTCGTACTCGTTCATCTGGCAGCCCCAGGAGATCAGGTAGAGCTTCGGCGACGCCGGGCTCTCCGCGGGCGTGGCGGGAGTTTCGTTATTGCTCATGGCAGCGGGACGGCGGATAAGCCGGGGCTGTGAAATGGGGCGCGATTATAGGCCGCGCGCGGCCTGGCCTGGCGACTATTTGAGCTTGGAAAGCCAGTCGCCGACGTGCGCTTCCATCTGCTGGTAGGCGGCGACGAAGTCCTCGCGCGGCTGCCGGTAGGGGTCGGGCACGTCTTCGTCCTTGCGCCACTTGCCGAGCTTGTGGACCTTGCCGCGGAACTGCGGGTAGCGGCTGTTGATCCAGGCGTTGTGCGAGCCGTCGAGGGTGAGCACCAGATCGGCCTGCTGGAGCATGGGCAGCGTCAGCTGCTGGGCGCGATGGCCGGCGATGTCGACGCCGTACTCGGCGCTCACCTCCACCGAGTAGGGGTCGGCGCCATTGCCGATCAGGGCCATGGTGCCGGCCGACCAGATTTGCTTGCCTTCCAAGCGGGCCTTGAGCAGGCCTTCGGCGATGGGGCTGCGGCAGATATTGCCGGTACAGACTACGAGTATGCGATCAAACATCCGTGCTTCGAATCTTCATTGACTAGGGGATGAGGACAATCTTGCCGGTCACTTTGCGGTCCATCATGTCACGGAGCGCGCGGCCGGCCTCGGCCAGGGGATAACGGGCGGAGATATAGGGCTGGAGTTGGCCCGCCTCGATCCAGGCGAACAGCTGCTGGAAGTTGGCGAGGTTGAGTGCCGGCTCGCGTACCGCGAACGCGCCCCAGAACACGCCCACCGCCGAAGCGCCCTTGAGCAGCAGGCGGTTGGCGGCGAGGTTGGGGATGGGGCCGGAGGCGAAGCCGATCACCAGATAGCGGCCGTTCCAGGCGATGCAGGAGAGGCACTCCTCACCCAGCGCACCGCCCACCGGGTCGTAGATCACATCCGCGCCCTGACCCTTGGTCAGGGTCTTGATCGCGTCTTTCAGCGATTCCTTGGAGTAGTCGATCAGCGCGTCGGCGCCCTGCGCCTTGCACAGTGCCAGCTTCTCGGCGCTGGAGGCGGCGGCGATCACCCGCGCTCCCATCAGCTTGCCCAGTTGCACCGCCGCCAGACCGACACCGCCGGCCGCGCCCAGCACCAGCAGGGTTTCGCCGGGCTTGAGCTGGCCGCGCTGCTTCAGGGCGTGCAGGGTGGTGCCGTAGACCAGCGGAAAACCGCCCGCCTCGGCCGGGTTGAGCTGCGCCGGTAGCGGCAGGGCGGCATCGGCGCTGAGCACGCACTCCTCGGCGTAGCCGCCGCTGGGCACGAAGGCGGCGACGGCGTCGCCGACTTTGTACTGGCTCACTGCGCTGCCCACCTCGGTGACCACGCCAGCGACTTCCGCGCCGGGCGTGAACGGCGGCTCCAGCTTCATCTGGTACTTGCCGGCGATCTGCAGCGAGTCGGGAAAGTTCACGCCCGCGCTCTTCACCGCCACGCGCAACTCGCGCGGGCGCAGGGCGGGCGAGGGGCGCTCTTGCAGTTCCAGCAGCTCGGGGCCGCCGAGCTGGGTGCAGACGATGGCTTTCATGGGATGGCGATTGGCGACGACGAGGTCGCCATGCTCGCCGATTGCCGGCGAAAACCCAATGGCCGGCTCCGGTGAGCCGGTCCGAGACCACCGCCGGTCGGGACTGAGTATTCCTGGCCACGGCCCGCACCGCTGCCCCGGTAGACGGGAGCGCTATAAGCACAGGTGAACTGCGGGCAGGAGGCTCGCCATGCACATCTCATCTCAAGTCCGCGAATACGCGGTGATCCAGATTTGCCGGGACTACCGTACCGACTGGCCAGGCGCGCGTCTGCGGATTCGCGACTTCGCCGAGGCCTGGAAGTCCACCGGCCTGCGCGAGGCCGATCTGGCGCTGGCCCTGCGGGAGATGCTCGATGCCGGTGTGCTCAGCGGTCAGCCGCTGGGTCTGGATTCGGAACTGAAAGTCAGCAGCGTCGGCGCCGAGCTGATGGGCAAGGCCCTCGGCGGGCTGGATGGGCTGGTGGAAAGGCTGCTGGTTCAGCACACTCTGGAGCGCGCCCGGCGGCGGCTGCGGGGCGGCCGTCCGGTGAGCGGGACTCAGCCTCCTCCCAGACGTCGCAGCGCCGATCAAGGTCGCGCCAGCTCCTGAGATCGCCGCGTCGCCGGGCTCAACGAAATCAGCCCCGGAGACCGGGGCTGACTGGGGTGACAGGCTCTCGCCTCCACGGGACTCAGAACGGAATATCGTCGTCGTCGAAGCCGCCGTGCTCCGGCATCGGCGCCGGGGCGGGTGCCGCCGGACGGGCCGGGGCGCTGCTGCGCGCCGGCGGCTGGTCGTAACCGGAGCTGCGGGCGTAGCCGCCGCCACCACCACCGGCTCCGGCGCCGCCGCCTTCACCACCACGGCCGTCGAGCATCTGCATGTCGCTGACCACGATCTCGGTGGTGTAGCGGTCGATGCCGTCCTTCTCCCACTTGCGGGTGCGCAGGCTGCCTTCGACGTAGACCTTGGCGCCCTTCTTCAGGTACTGACCGGCGATTTCCGCCAGCTTGTTGAAGAACACCACGTTGTGCCACTCGGTCTTTTCCTTCTTCTCGTTGGTGGCCTTGTCGGTCCAGCTTTCGGAAGTGGCGATGGTGACATTGGTGACCGCGCCGCCGGAGGGCAGGTAGCGCACCTCGGGGTCTTTGCCGAGGTTGCCGATGAGGATGACTTTGTTTACGCCACGGGCCATGAGCCTGTCCTTATTAGTCGTGAGTGGGGGCCGCCGCCGCTGCCGCAGGCGGTGCGCGCAGGCCAGTGGCGAATGATAGCCAGATCAGCGGCAGCACGGCCGCCGCCGCGAAGGCCGCCGACAGTCCCCAGTGGCCCTTCACCCCACCCAGCAGGGCGCCGCCGAGCATGGGGCCGAGGAACTGGGCGCTGCCGTAGACGCCGAGCGCCGCACCGCGCTGGTTGGCGGGCGCGCGGCGGCTGATCAGCGAGGGCAGCAGACCTTCCAGGGTGTTGAAGGCGACGAAGAACAGCGTCAGCGCGCCGACCAGCACCGCCGGCTGGCGGTAGCCCAGGGCCAGCAGCGGCAGCGCCAGGGCCAGACCGACGATGGCGGTGAGGAACAGGCCACGGGTGGCGTGGCGGCGCTCGGCGCGGCGCACCAGCGGGAATACCGGCAGCAGCGACAGCAGCAGCACCGGCAGGTAGAGCTTCCAGTGCGCTTCCGAAGGCAGGCCCAAGGTCTCGACGATGGCGAAGGGCGCGGCGACGAACAGGCCGGTGAGCAGGGCGTGCAGCAGCAGGATGCCGCCATCCAGGCGCAGCAGCTGGGGGTCTTGCAGCACCGACCAGACGCCGGCATTGCTGACCTTGGGCAGGGTCGCGGTCGGCACCAGCCAGAGCACTACCGGGATGCCGCCCAGGGCGAGCAGGCCGGTGAGCCGGAAGATGCCGTCGACGCCGATATGCCCGGCCACCACCGGCCCGGCGACCAGGGCGCCCAGAAACGCCAGGCCCATGCCGGCGCCGAGGATGGCCATGGCGGTGGTGCGTACCTGGTCGCGGGTGAGGTCGGCGAGCAGGGCCGACACCGCCGAGGACACCGCGCCCAGGCCCTGCAGGATGCGACCGGCGATGATCCAGTGGATGTCCTGGGTGGCGCCGGCCAGGAAGCTGCCGGCGGCGAATACCGCCAGGCCCAGCACGATCACCGGCTTGCGGCCCCAGCGGTCGGAAGCGATGCCCAGCGGAATCTGCAGGCCGGCCTGGGCCAGGCCGTAGATGCCGATGGCGAGCCCGATCTGCAGATCGCTGGCCGGCACCGGCAGGGCGTGGGCGTAGAGCGCGAACACCGGCAGGATCATGAACATACCGATCATCCGCAGCGCGTAGATCAGCGCGAGGCCGATGGTCGCGCGGATTTCCAGGGCATTCATGTTGCTAGACGTTTCGGGTGTTCAAGGCCGCGCATAATAGCCGATCAACTTTTGAGCCCCCCTGTCCATGAGCGCGAGCAGCAACCAGATCACGATTCGTGGCGCCCGCACCCATAACCTCAAGAACGTCTCGCTGAGCCTGCCGCGCGACCAGTTGACGGTGATTACCGGGCTGTCCGGTTCCGGCAAGTCCTCGCTGGCCTTCGATACCCTGTACGCGGAAGGGCAGCGGCGTTATGTCGAGTCGCTGTCGGCTTATGCCCGGCAGTTTCTGTCGATGATGGACAAGCCCGACGTCGACTCCATCGAGGGTCTGTCGCCGGCGATTTCCATCGAACAGAAGTCGACCAGCCACAACCCGCGCTCGACGGTGGGCACGGTCACAGAGATCCAGGATTACCTGCGCCTGCTGTTCGCCCGCGTCGGCACCGCCCGCTGCCCCGACCACGGAGTCGCGCTGGAGGCGCAGAGCGTCGCGCAGATGGTCGATCATGTGCTGGCCCTGCCCGAGGGCTCCGCCTGGATGCTGCTGGCGCCGGTGGTGCGTGGCCGCAAGGGCGAGCACGCCGAATGGTTCGAGCAAATGCGCGCCCAGGGCTTCGTGCGTGCCCGCGTCGACGGCAAGGTGCTGGAGCTGGACGAGACGCCGATCCTCAACCGCAAGCTCAAGCACGACATCGAGATCGTCGTGGACCGCTTCAAGGTGCGCGCCGATCTGAAGCAGCGCATCACCGAATCCTTCGAGACTGCGCTGCGGCTGGCGGATGGTCTGGTGCTGGTGGCGCCGCACGGTGGTGAGGCGGGAGGCGGGAGGCGGGAGGCGGGAGGCGCCGCCGGGGCGTCGGCTGAGCAGTTCACGCCTCAGGCCTCACCCCTCACCCCTCACGACATCACCTTCAGCAACCGCATGGCCTGCCCGCACTGCGGCTACTCGGTGCCGGAACTCGAACCGCGGCTGTTCTCCTTCAACGCCCCGCACGGCGCCTGCCAGACCTGCGACGGCCTGGGCAGCCTGCAGGTGTTCGATCCGCAGCGGGTGGTGGCGGCACCCGACCTCTCGCTCGCCGACGGCGCGATCAAGGGCTGGGATCGCAAGAACGCCTATTACTGGGCGCTGATCGAAAGCCTGGCCAAGCACTACAAGTTCGACGCCGGCAAGCCGTTCCAGAAACTCGCCGAGAAGATCCGCAGCCTGATCCTCTACGGCAGCGGCGAGGAGAAGATCGAGTTCCACTATCCGGACATGAGCGGCAAGCGGGTCAGCCGGGTGCATCGCTTCGAGGGCATCATCCCCAACCTCGAACGCCGCTACAAGGAAACCGAGTCGCTGGCGGTGAAGGAGGAGCTGGCCAAGTACCTCTCCGACAAGCCCTGCCCGGACTGCGGCGGCGCGCGGCTCAACCGCATGGCGCGCAATGTCTTCGTCGCCGACCATCCCATGCACACGCTCAGCGCGCTATCGATCCGCGAGGCCGAGCACTGGTTCGCCAACCTGCGCCTGCCCGGCCACAAGGGCGAGATCGCCGAAAAGATCCTGAAGGAAATCGTCGCCCGCCTGGGCTTTCTCAACAACGTCGGCCTCGACTACCTGAGCCTGGCGCGCAGCGCCGAGACGCTCTCCGGCGGCGAGGCGCAGCGCATCCGCCTGGCCTCGCAGATCGGCGCCGGCCTGGTTGGCGTGATGTACGTGCTCGACGAGCCCTCCATCGGCCTGCACCAGCGCGACAACGAGCGGCTGCTGAAGACCCTCTTCCATCTGCGCGATCTCGGCAACACCGTGATCGTGGTCGAGCACGACGAAGACGCCATACGCCACGCCGACCATGTGGTGGACATCGGCCCCGGCGCCGGCGTGCACGGCGGCCGCATCATCGCCCAGGGCAAGCCGGAGGACATCGAGAAGCACCCCGACTCGCTGACCGGCAAGTACCTCTCCGGCGTCGAGAAGATCGCGATCCCCAAGCAGCGCCACCCGCCCGATCCGAAGAAGATGCTGGTGATCCAGGGCGCGCGCGGCAACAACCTGAAAAACGTCACGGTGGAGATTCCCACCGGGCTGATGACCTGCGTCACCGGCGTCTCCGGCTCCGGCAAGTCGACGCTGATCAACGACACCCTGATGAACTACGCGGCGCGCCACCTCAACGGCGCCGCTAGCCGCTGGGCCGAGTGCGACGCCATCGGCGGCTTCGAGCACCTCGACAAGCTGGTGGACATCGACCAATCGCCCATCGGCCGCACGCCGCGCAGCAATCCGGCCACCTACACCGGCCTGTTCACCCCGATCCGCGAGCTGTTCTGCGAGGTGCCGGAAGCGCGCGCGCGCGGCTACGAGGCCGGGCGCTTCAGCTTCAACGTGAAGGGCGGGCGCTGCGAGACCTGCGAGGGCGATGGCCTGATCAAGGTCGAGATGCACTTTTTGCCCGATGTCTACGTGGTCTGCGACACCTGCAAGGGCCGCCGCTACAACCGCGAGACACTGGAGATCAAGTACAAGGGCAAGGGTATCGACGAGGTGCTGGGCATGACCGTCGAGGCCGGCCTGGAGTTCTTCAAGGCGGTGCCGGCGCTCAAGAACAAGCTGCAGACCCTGATGGACGTGGGCCTTTCCTACATCACGCTGGGCCAGAACGCGACCACGCTCTCCGGCGGCGAGGCGCAGCGCATCAAGCTGGCCAAGGAGCTCTCCAAGCGCGACACCGGCCGCACGCTCTACATCCTCGACGAGCCCACCACCGGCCTGCACTTCCACGATGTCGCGCAGCTGCTCAAGGTGCTGGAGCGCCTGCGTGATGCCGGCAACACCGTGGTGGTGATCGAGCACAACCTCGATGTCATCAAGCGCGCCGACTGGCTGATCGACCTTGGCCCCGAGGGCGGCAACGGCGGCGGCGAGATCGTCGCCCAAGGCACGCCGGAGCAGGTGGCGGCGAACAAGCGCTCGCACACCGGACGCTTCCTCAAGGCCATGCTGCGCTAAAAAGCCGGCGGAGGATCTAGGCCGGTTTCAGGGCTACCGCCAGCACGTCGCAGCGCGCCTTGCTGACCACGCCCTTGTCGGTGTGTGCGAACAGCGCGCCCAGACCGCGGGCGCGGTGATGGCCGAGGATGATCAGATCGGCCTTGAGCTCCTGCGCGACCTCGAGGATGGTGCTGGTGATCTGCCCGATTTCGATGCGCAGCCGCGCCGGCTCCAGGCCGTGGCTGGCGCACAAGGGTTGCAGCGTCTTCTTGGCCAGCTCGCTGAGCTCGCTGGTGACATTGGTCGGCACCACGCCGACATCGCCACTGAAGTCGCTCAAGACCGGCTCGACCACATTCAGGACGTCGAGGCTGGCGCCAAACTGGGTGGCCAGCTGATGGGCATGGGCGAGCAGCGGGCGCGCCTCGTCGTCGGCTTCAACCGCCACCAGGATGCGTTGATAAGTGCTCACGGGGGACTCCAGGGTCTACAGGGGTGCCTTGAAGTCTGTACCTGCACGCGCCCCCGCCGGTTGACGTGGATCAACCGGCGGCGGTTTCAGGCCTTGGCGGTGGCGCTGGGCGGCGTCAGGGCCACCACCAGCACGTCGCAGCGCGCCTTGCTGACCACGCCCTTGTCGGTGTGCGAGAACAGCGCCGCCAGACCGCGCTGGCGGTGGTGGCCGAGAATGACCAGATCGGCGCCGAGCTCCTGGGCGACATCGAGGATGGTGCTGGTGATCTGCCCTACTGCGACGCGCAGCCGCGCCGGCGCCAGGCCATGGGCGGCGCACAGCGGTTGCAGCGTCTTGCGCGCCTGCTCGCTCATCTCGCTGCTCAGGTTCATCGGGATCACGCCGAGATCGCCGTTGAGATCCATCGGCATCGGCTCGACCACGTTCAGCACACTCAACTCGGCGCCGAACAGGTGGGCCAGGTCGTGGGCGCGCGCCAGCAGGCGATCGGCCTCCTCGTCGGCTTCGACGGCAACCAGGATGTGGCGGTAGGTGCTCATGACGGACTCCGGCAATTAGGGCAGCTTGAGCCTGCCCGGGAATGGCGACGGCGCCGATGACCGAGGTCAATAGCGCCGTCGCTGGCAGTCAGGCGCTGGCAGCAGGCCGGCAGGCGGCCGGCTGGTAGACCCTGAGGGTCGAGGCGGGATACTTGGCCAGCAGGTGCGCGGGTCGTCGCGGCCGGGCAACCAGGCCGCCGCCGCAATTGGGGCAGATGCCGCCCAGCGGGCCGTCGGCACAGGCGGCGCAAAAGGTGCACTCGAAGGAGCAGATGCGTGCCTCCTCGGAGTCCGGCGGCAAGTCCTTGTTGCAGCATTCGCAACTGGGGCGGAGCTGGAGCATGACGACCCTCCGGTGGCGCTGGCGGAGCCCATTGTGCGTCCGCCTCGCCGCCAGAACCAGCCCTAGTTCAGCCGTCGATCCAGCCGCGCTTGAGCAGCTCCATCTTCACCATCAGCACGATGAAGCCCCAGATCGCCTTGACCTGCGACCACAGCGTCGGCTTCTCCTCGGCGCGCAGGCGGATGTAGTGGCGGATGGAATCGAGTTGCTCGTCGCTCAGCTCGTCGAACTTGGGCATGCCACGCGCCTCCAGCGCGCCGCCCTGGACGATGGCCTTGAAGGCCGGCGCGGCGAGCGGCAGCGGCGAAGCGCGCAGATCCGGCGCATAGCCGCCGGCGACCACGCCGGTGCCGTGGCAGATCGTGCAGTTCTTGCCGTAGAGCGGCTTGCCCTTGGCGGCAAGCGCCTGGTCGATCACGAAGCTGGGGTCGTGCAGCGGTTTCACCTCGCTGGGCGCCGCCGAGGCCGGCAGTGGCGCCTTGCCGTCGAGCACATAGGTGAGCAGACGGCGGGGATGCTCGCGGCCGACCCAGCCGTGCTGGGCGGAGAGCGAGCCGAGCAGCATCTGGCCACCGGCCCAGCCGGCAAGCACGCTGACGTACTGCTTGCCGTCCACCTCGTAGGTGAGCGGCGGCGCCTGGGTGCCGACGCCCATCGGCGCGCTCCACAGTTCGGCGCCGGTGTCGGCATCGTGGGCGACGAACTTGCCGTCGGCCTGGCCCTGGAACACCAGGCCGCCCTGGGTGACGATCACGCCACCGGCGGTGGCGCCGGGTGTGGGCAGCTCCCAGGCCTTGGTCTGGGTCAGCGGGTTCCAGGCCAGGAGCGAGCTCTTGCCGGCGTTCTTGGGTACGTCGTCGAAGAAGCCGGCGATGCCCAGCGGACCGTCCTTGTCCATCTGCCAGGTGCGCGGGTCGATCTCCTTGTCGTTGTAGTAGCCGGCCATCTCGCGCGCCGGGATGTAGACCAGCCCGGTCTTCGGGCTGTAGGCCATCGGCTGCCAGTTGTGCAGGCCGCCGGAGCCGGGCCAGGTCAGCGCCTCGCCACCTTCGTAGCGCACGCCCTTGTTCTCCACCGGCCGGCCGGTAGTCATGTCCACCTTCTCGGCCCAGGTGACCTTGCCCAGCTTCTCGGCGGAAATGAGCTTCCCGGTCTCGCGGTCGAGCACATAGAAGAAGCCGTTCTTGGGAGCGTGCATCAGCACCTTGCGCGGCTTGCCATCGATCTCGACGGTGGCCAGCACCATGTCCATCGTCGAGTTGAAGTCCCAAGTCTCGTTCGGCGTGGTCTGGTAGTGCCAGAGGTATTCGCCGGTGTCGGCGTCGAGCGCGACCACCGAGCACAGGTAGAGGTTGTCGCCGCCCTTGGGGTTGCGCAGCTTGGCGTTCCAGGGCGAGCCGTTGCCGGTGCCGAGGTAGATGCGGTTGTACTCGGGGTCGTAGGTCATGGCGTTCCAGACCGTGCCGCCGCCGCCGAACTTCCACCACTCGCCGCTCCAGGTCTTGGCGGCTTCCTCCATCGCCTGGTTCTCGAAGCCGTCGGCGGGATTGCCCGGCACCACCCACCAGCGCCAGGCCTCTTTGCCGGTGTCGGCGTCATAGGCGGTGACATAGCCGCGCACATGGCCGAAGTCGGCGCCGCCGTGGCCGATGATGACCTTGCCCTTGCCGTCCTTGCCCGCCCAGACGCGCGGCGCGCCGGTGATGTAGCGGTTGTCGCCCGGCTCGGTGGTGAGCGTCTCCCAGACCAGTTGGCCGGTCTTGGCGTCGAGCGCGAACAGTCGGCCGTCCTGCACGCCGGTGTAGACCTTGCCCTGCCAGTAGGCCAGCCCTCGGCTGCCCCAGGCCATGCGCATCTTCTTGCTGTCGACCTTGGGGTCGTACTTCCACAGCAGCGTGCCGGTCTTGGCATCGACCGCATGCACCACGCTGTAGCCGACCGCGAAGTAGAGAACGCCGTCGATGGCCAGCGGCTGGCTGGAGACGTTCCAGACATCGGGGAGTTCCAGCGACCAGGCCAGGCCCAGGCGCGAGACGTTCTGCTTGTTGATCTGGTCCAGCGTGCTGAAACGCTGCTCGTCGAAGTTCTTGCCCCAGGCCGCCCAGTTGCGGCTGTCGGCCTGGTTGGCGAGCGCGGCATTGTCGATCTCGGCGCTGGCCGGCTGACCCAGGCCGGTACCGAGTGCGAACAGGGCCAGCGCCAGGGCGCGGCTCCAACGGGCCGCGTGATGGGCAAGAAGCATGATTTCCCCTCCAGGAAATGGCCGATGCAGTGGCACCGTGCCGGGTCGTCCGCGAGTGTGCGCAAGCCGGCGTCGGCCCCCATCGGCCGAATGCAGTAGCCGGGCGACAATTCGCGCCCAGGAGCGGAAGCTGCGGTGCGGGCGGCCCTCAGGCCGCGACCAGCCTCAGCAGGGTGATCTCGGAAGGCGCGCCGAAGCGCAGCGGCGGTCCCCAGTAGCCGGTGCCGCGGCTGGTATAGACCCAGAGCTGCCGCAGCCGGCGCAGGCCGGCGGTGTAGGGCTGTTGCAGCGGCACGAAGAAGTTCCAGGGCAGGAACTGGCCGCCATGGGTGTGGCCGGAGAGCTGCAGGTGATAGCCGGCGGCGGCGGCCTGCGGCGCCGAGCGTGGCTGGTGCGCCAGCAGCAGGCGCAGGTCCACCAGCGCGGGCGCGTCGGCGAGGGCGCCGGCGGGATCGCTGTGGTGGTCCGGGTGGAAGTGGCCGCCCGAGTAGTCGGTGACGCCGGCGACCAGGAGCTGCGCGCCATCGTGGTCGAGCACCCGGTGTTCGTTCATCAGCACCCGCAGGCCCAGGCGCCGCCATTCCGCCACCCAGGCCTCGGCGCCGGAGTAGTACTCGTGGTTGCCGGTCACCGCATAGACGCCGTGGCGTGCCTGTAGCTCGGCGAGCGGCGCGACATGCGGGCGCAGCCGGGCGACGCTGCCATCGACCACGTCGCCGGTGATCGCCACCAGATCGGCCTTCAGGCCGTTGACCCGCTGGACGATGGCGTCGAGATAGCCGCGGCGGATGGTGTGGCCGACATGGATGTCGCTGATCTGCGCGATGTGGAAGCCGGCCAGCGCCGCCGGCAGTCCGGCGATCGGCACCTCGACGGTCACCACCCGCGCCAGCCGGCGCGCGTTGAAATAACCGACGAGGCTGATCAGCGCGCTGAGGAGTACCACCGCCTGCGCCGAGACCGAGCGCAGCGAGTCGCCGGTCCAGGCCGCCGGCAGCAGCGGCGCGGCGAGTAGCAGCAGGTCGCGCAGAAAAGTGAGGACCAGCAGCGAGGAGAACACGCCCATCGCCAGATAGCCCAGCCAGGCCAGGGCATCGGCCAGCCAGTGCGGCCTGAGGCCGCGCAACAGCAGCAGCGGCGCCGGCGTGGCGAGGGTGGAGACCGCCAGCCAGAGCAGGCCGAGCACCATGCCCGTCTGGCCCCAGGGCAGATCCGGCAGCAGGCGCCAGCCGACATAGGCGTGCAGCAGGGCGCTGATCAGGCCGAGAACCAGGAGAGCTTTACGGGGCATGTCAGCGACTATTGGAGCGGCGCGGCGGCGATTCAATGGCGTAGGCTAAATATGGAAGCTAGATCGGGGGGCGCATGCAGCCGCAGACACTGCTGGAGATTCCGATCTTCCCGCTGACCACGGTGCTGTATCCGGCCGGGCGGCTGCCGCTGCGCATCTTCGAGCCGCGCTACCTGGAGATGACCAAGGCCTGCCTGCGCGACCAGAGCCCGTTCGGCGTGGCGCTGATCCGCGCCGGCTACGAGGTCGGCCAGCCGGCGATCCCCTGCGACTGGGGCTGCACCGCGCGCATCGCCGAATGGGACATGCCGGTACCCAGCCAGTTCCACCTGCTGGCGCGCGGCGAAAGCCGCTTCCGCATCCGGCGCCGCTGGACCGAGAGCGATGGCCTGATCCGCGCCGAGGTCGAACTGGTCGAGCCGCCCGACCCCTTGAACTTGCCGGAGCGCTACCGCCTGCTCGGCCAGTTGCTGGAGCGTCTGATCCGCGAACTGGGTGCCGAGAACTTCCCACAGCCGGCGCGCTTCGACGATGCCGCCTGGGTGGCCTACCGTCTCTGCGAGCTGCTGCCGGTGGCGCCGGAGCGCAAGCAGCAACTGCTGGAAGAATCCGATCCGCGGCGGGTGCTACAGGCCATCGAGGACTATGTGCAGCGACTGCCGGACGAAGACTAGGGCAGCTCTTCGCGGAAACGGTGACCTGGCTGGTCCCCTTCCCCCGCTTGCGGGGGAAGGCCGGGATGGGGGCGAACGCTAGCAGCGTTGCTTTCGCGAAAGCTGGTCGCAGCGCCGCCCGCTCCGCTCGTCGCCCCCACCCTAACCCTCCCCCGCTCGCGGGGGAGGGGACTGGTTCGTGTTGAGCCAAAGAATGCTCCGAGGCCGGCGGCGGACAAAAAAACGGGCCGCGATGTGCGGCCCGTGATCGCTTCGGGTAACGAACGGCTCAGGGCGCCCAGGACGCCAGCGAGGCCTCGCGGATCGCCTTGAACTCCGAGCCGCTCTTCCACTCGGCGGTCGCCGTGCCCTGGGCCAGTCGGTAGCCGACCTCGAACAGGGCCTGCATATCGTTGGCGGCTCCAGCGAGGTTCCAGTCCTCGCGCACCTCGTCGCTGACGTTGTGATAGCTGTTGCTGGTGAAGACCTTGTTCTTCTCCGCCAGCCAGCCTTCCGGCTGGCCGATGGCCTGGCTGCCACGGCAGGCGTAGAGCCCGGGCACGCCGACCTTGGCAAACTCGAACTGATCGGAGCGGTAATAGCTGCCCTTCTCCGGCTGCGCGTCCGGCACGGTGATGCGGCCACGGTCGGCGAGCACCGCGGCCAGCGTGTCTTCCATCGTGGTCTGGCCGGAACCGATCACCTGCAAGTCCTTGGTCGGACCCCAGGGGTTGAGCGCGTCCATGTTGATCACCGCGCTGGTCAGCGGCAGCGGATAGAGCGGATTGCGCGCGTAGTGGCGCGAGCCGAGCAGGCCCTGCTCCTCGGCGGTCACCGCCAGGAACAGCACCGAGCGCTTGGGCGGCGAGGGCAGGGCCTGGTAGGCCTTGGCGATCTCCAAGAGGCCGGCGACACCGGAGGCGTTGTCGACCGCGCCGTTGAAGATCTGGTCGCCCTGCAGATGGTTGTCGCGGCCGAGGTGGTCCCAGTGCGCGGTGTAGATAACCGTTTCCGCCGTCAGCCGAGGGTCGCTGCCCGGCAGGCGCGCGACGATGTTGTGCGACTCCACCGTGCGCACCTGGTTGCTGATGTGGAAATTGGCCTTGGCCTTGATCGACACCGGCTGGAAGTTGGGATGCACCGCGTCCTGCTTCAGCTCGTCGTAGTCGCGGCCACCGGCGGCGAACAGCGCGCGCGCCTTGTCCACCGTGATCCAGGCCTGCACCGGCACCCGGCTCATGTTCTTGTCGGGTGCGGCCAGCTCGAACTGCTCGCCGGTCCAGGAGTGCTCGACCACGCTCCAGGGGTAGGCGGCCGGCTCGGTCTCGTGGACGATGATGACGGCGGCGGCGCCGAGCTTGCTGCCGATCTCGAACTTGTAGGTCCAGCGGCCGTAGTAAGTCATGCCCTTGCCGGCGAACTTGGTCGGGTCGAGCTGGCCGTCGGCACCGCGCACCGGCGGGTCGTTGATCAGCATCACCAGGGTCTTGCCCTTGACGTTCAGGCCCTTGTAGTCGTCCCAGTCGTACTCCGGCGCCTGCACGCCATAGCCGACGAACACCAGGTTGGAGTTGCTGACCGTCACCTCCGGCACGAAGCGGGGCGTGGCGGCGACGAAGTCCTTGCCCGGTGTCATCGCCAGCGTGGTCTTGCCGGCCTGGAAGCTCAGCGAGGGCGTGCCGTCAATGCCGACCAGGGGCACGTCCTGCACGTAGCGGCCGTCCGGGTTGCCGGGCTTCAAGCCCAGCGCCTTGAACTGCTCGCTGAGGTAGGCGACGGTCTTGTCCTCGCCGGGCGTGCCGGGCAGGCGGCCTTCGAAGGCGTCGGAGGCGAGCGCGCCGATCGTGGTGGCCAGGCCGGCGGCGCTGATCGCCATGCCGGCGATCTGCTCCACCGGGGTTTCCGGCTCCGGTAGCGGGTAGGGGGGCGGCGCGGCGCAGGCTACGAGGCCGGCGACGAGCGTGGTGAGACTGAGCTTCTTGAGCATGGAGTGATCCTTAACGTCTTGGATGGCTTACTTCAGCCACTGTGCCAGCCAGGCCTCGACGGTCTGGTGCCATTGCACGCTGTTCTGCGGCTTCAGCACCCAGTGGTTCTCGTCGGGGAAGACCAGCAACTGGCTGGGCACGCCGCGCCGCTGCAGGGCGCTGAAGGCGGCCAGGCCCTGCTCGACCGGAATGCGGTAGTCCTTGGCGCCGTGGATCACCAGCATCGGCGTCTTCCACTGGCTCACGAAGTTGACCGGATTGTGCTTCTCGTAGGCCGCAGGCACCTCGTAGGGCGTGCCCTTGTGCTCCCACTCGTCGAACCACAGCTCCTCGGTGGAGTAACCCATGCTGCGGTTGTCGAACACGCCGTCGTGGTTGACGATGGCCTTGAAGCTGTCCTGCCAGTTGCCGGCGATCCAGTTCATCATGTAGCCGCCGTAGCTGGCGCCCAGCGCCGCGGCCTTGTTGCCGTCGAGAAAGTCGTAGGTCTTGAGCGCGTGCGCCCAGCCCTTCTGCAGATCTTCCAGCGGCTTGCCGCCCCAGTCGCCCGAGATTGAATCGGTGAATGCCTGGCCGTAGCCGGTGGAGCCGTGGAAGTCGATGAACACCACCGCATAGCCGGCGCCGGCATAGGTCTGCGGGTTCCAGCGGTAGTGGAAGTGGTTGCCCATGCTGCCCTGCGGGCCGCCGTGGACGATGAAGGCCACCGGGTACTTCTTGCCCTTCTTGTAGCCGGCCGGCTTCACCACATAGCCGTGGACGGTTTCGTCGTTGTAGCCCTTGAAGCTGAACTGCTCGTACTCGCCGAACTTCAGGTTCGACAGCACGGCGGCGTTGTGCGCGGTGAGCGGCTTCAGGCCGCTGGCGTCGACCAGCTTGAGATCGGTGGGGCGGTCCAGCGTGTTGTGGGCGACCACCGGGCCACGCGCGCTCAGGGTGAAGCCTTCCACCGTGCCGGGGCCGGTGAGCGTGCTCAGCTTGCCGCTGGCGACGTCGATGGCGAACAGCTTGTTCTGTCCCAGCTCGTCGGCCTTGGTGTAGAGCGTCTTGCCGTCAGCAGACCAGACCAGGCTGTCGGCCGAGCGGTCCCAGTCGGCGGCCAATTCGCGGCTACTGCCGGTCGCCAGGTCGCGCAGGATGATGGCGTAGCGGTCGGCCTCGAAGCCGGCGCGCTTCATGGCGCGGTAGGCGAGCGTCTTGCCATCCGGCGAGACCACCGGGCCGACGTCGGTCGCCGGGTTGCCGGCGGTGAGGTTGCTCGGCTTCTTCGAGCCGTCGGCGGGCACGCTCCAGACATCGAGGTTGGTGCTCCAGGCCTCGGTCTTGCCGGCCAGACGCAGCGAGAAGTACAGGGTCTTGCCGTCCGGCGAAAAGCTGAACTCCTCGGCGCCGCCGAAGGGTTTCGAGGGCGCATCGCCATCGAGGTTCTGGCTCAACGGCACCGGCTCGCCGACGGCGATGCCGTCCTTGAGCGCGAGCGCGAACAACTGGTTGCGGGCGCCGTTGGCCCAGGTATCCCAGTGGCGTACGAACAGCCGGTCGTAGACGGTGCCGGCGCTCGGGCTCTTCTCGGCCTTCTCCAGGCGCGCCTTGGTCTCCGCCAGGGTCTTGGCGTCGGGGAACACTTCCAGCGCCACCGCCAGCCGGTCGCCGGTCGGCGACAGCGTGTAGGCCACCACGTCCAGCGGCAGGTCGCTGACCTGCTGGGCTTCGCCACCGGCGAGGCTCAACTTCCACACCTGCGAGGAGCCGGAGCGGCTGGAGAGGAAGTAGAGATCGCCATTGGCCGCCCACTGGGCGCTGTCGCTGCTGCCCTTGCCGCCGGTGAGCTGGCGGGTCTTGCCGCTGGCGAGATCGAGCAGCCAGATAGAACGCACGCCCTTGTTGCCCTCGTAGTCGGTCTTGCGCAGCGTGTAGGCGATGCGCAGGCCGTCCGGCGAGGCGACGGGATCGCTGACCCGCTCGAAGCGGACCAGCTCGTTGTAGGTGAAGGGCTGTGGGGCGCTCATGGCAACAGTGGCGGTGGCCGCCAGGGTGGCGGCGAGTAATAGACGTTTCATCGGGGCGGAAAGGCGAGGCGTGCGGGGCACGAACGGGTCGATGTTACGTTTTCGCGTCGCGGCATGGCTACACTCGGGGCATTCCCCTTTTGTCTTCCCCCATGACCGCCTCCGCCCACGCGCACACGGACTTCCTCGGCCATCCCAAGGGCGTCTACGTCTGCTTCTTCACCGAGATGTGGGAGCGCTTCAGCTTCTACGGCATGAAGGCGCTGCTGCTGCTCTACGTGCTCAAGTACCACCTGTTCAGCGACGACGCCGGCTACGACCTGCTCGGCGCCTACGGCGGCCTGGTCTACGCGGTGCCGGTGGTTGGCGGCCTAGTCGCCGACCGCTACCTGGGCATGCGCAAGGCGGTGATCTATGGCGGCGTGCTGCTGGTGCTGGGGCACCTGGGCATGGCCTACGAGGGCCACGCGGCGAAGCTGGTCGATGGCGTGGTGGTGCGCGACGGCTTCGCGCTGCAGGTGTTCTACCTGTCGCTGGCGCTGATCATCATGGGCGTGGGCTTTTTGAAGCCCAACATCTCCACCATCGTCGGCAAGCTCTACCCCGAGAACGATCCGCGCCGCGATGGCGGCTTCACCCTGTTCTATGCCGGCATCAATGTCGGCGCGCTGTTCGCCAGCCTGATCTGCGCCTTTCTCGGCGAGACCTACGGCTGGAAGTACGGCTTTGGCGCCGCCGGCATCGGCATGCTTGCCGGCCTCGCCATGTTCCTCTGGGGGCAGAAGTATCTGCATGGCCATGCCGAGCCCGCCGACCCCGCCAAGCTTGCCGAACGGGTCGGCCCGCTGAGCCGCGAATCGCTGATCTACCTGGCCGGCGCTGGCGGTGTCGCCCTGGTCTGGCAGCTGATCCAGCGCACCTGGACCGTGCACGGCGCCATGCACCTGATCGCGCTCGGCTTCCTGGCCTGGTTCGTCTGGTATCTGGTCCGCCATTGCTCAAAGACCGAGCGTGCGCAGATGCTGACCCTGGTGGTGCTGATCGTCGGCGTGCTGATCTTCTTCACGCTCTACGAGCAGACCTATGGCTCCTGGATCACCTTCACCGACCGCCTGCTGACCAAGGAGCTGTTCGCCATCGATGTCGGTGCCGTCGGCCATCTGCCCTGGGCGCTGTACTCGCTGCTTGCCTCGCCGCCGCTGATGGTGGCGGCACTCGCCGCCAGCGATCGCGGCCGCAGCCAGCTCGCCTATGCGATGGTCGGGTTGCTGGTGCTGGGCCTGGTGGTCGCCATCGTCCACGACATCGTGCTGGTGCCGCAGACCGCCGGCTCGCTGACCTTCCTCGGCGCCTTCTTCATCGTCGCGCTGGCGCCGGTGTTTTCCTGGCTCTGGCCCTGGCTGGAGCGGCGCGGCCTCAACCCCAGCAAGCCGGCGAAGATGGCGATCGGCCTGCTGTTCGCCGGAGCCTCATTCCTGCCGATGGTGTTGGCCGCCGAATCCGCCGCCAGCGGGGTGATGGCCAGTGTCTGGTGGCTGGCCCTGGCCTACTTCATTCTCGAAATCGCCGAGATGTGCATCTCGCCGATCTGCCTGTCCGCCGTCACCCAGCTGTCGGTCGCCAAGGTGGTGGGCCTGATGATGGGTGCTTTCTGGCTCGCCACCGCCTATTCGGAAGTGCTGGCCGCGCAGTTCGGCAAGCTCGCCTCCATCGAGATTCCTGACGGCGGCGTGCTCAACTTCGCCGAGGCTTCCGCCCGCTATGTGCAGCTGTTCGAGCTGATGGCCGCGGTCGGCATCGGCGCCGGGGTGCTCTACGCGCTGGCTACGCCGCTGCTGCGGCGCGGCATGCACGGCGTGAAATAGCCAGCAGCGCCAGCCCGGCCAGCAGCGCCGGGCCGGGGCTGCCGCCGCCACCGCCGCTGCCGGAATCGCCGCCGCTGGTGCCGCCCGAGGAGCCGCCGCTGCAACTGGTCACCGGCGCGGCGCTGCCCAGGCTCTTGCCGTTGAGTGTCAGGCAGCCGCTGCTATTGGGGTCCAGGTGCGCCTTGAGCTGACCGCTGCTGCTGCTGTTCGCGGTCCAGCCGCGCTCCAGACGGGCGAAGTAGTCCGGTTCCGAGCGCGTGGTGCAGGAGGCGCCGCCGCCGGACAGCACGCCGACCACCCGATGATCCTGGTTCCACAAGGCCGCGCCGGAAGACCCCGCCTCGGTGGTGCCCTGCGTCCAGACCACCCGCCAGGCGTCCACCAAGAAGGCGCTGCTGCCCTCGCCGATGCTGACGTTGTCGGCGGCGCTGGCGGCGGCGCTGTAGACGCTGATCTTCTTCTCGTCGCCGCTAGGGTGGTGGATGGCGACCCCGGACTGCGGGGCGACGCCGCTGCGAGCGTCCCAGCCGGCGTAGTAAGGGTTGTAGGCGGCCGGCGGCGCGCTGGCCAGGGTGAACAGGGTGAAGTCGGATTCCTGATCGCGGGCCAGGAAGCTCGTGCCGGCGAGGTTCTGGTCGGTGCGGCCGTTCTGGTTGCCGCCGCAGGTGCCGGACTGCAGATTGAAGTAGGCGGTCACCGTGCGGACATTGGTACTGCGGATGCCGCAGTGGTTGGCGGTGAGAATCAGCGGCCGGTCGTCCTGCAAGGTGTTGCTCACCAGCGAACCGCTGCACAGGCTGACGCCGGCGGTGGACAGCAGCACGGTGGAGCGGATCTCGCTGCTCCAGCCGTTGCCGGCGCTGCACACCACATCGACGTTGCAACTGCCGGAGTCGCTGCCGATCGAGGCCTTGGGTTCGGTGCCACCACCCGCGGCGCTCAGGCTGCGGAAGCCGTGGAAGGCCTCGGCGACGCCCAGCCGCAGCTCGCTGGCGGCGGACGACGGGAGCTGCACTTCCAGCACCGCCTCGCTGGCGCGCACCACCGGCAGCCAGAGCTCGCCCTGGTAGAGCGCGGCGCTATTGCGGTCATAAGGGCCTTGGCGGTCGCCGCTGCCGCTGGCGTCGTAGAGCCAGAGCTGGGCGCCTTCCGGCAGGTTCAGCTCGCGCAGGTGCAGGCTCAGGGAACGCGCGCCTTCGGAGGCGATGCGCAGGCGCCAGCGCGCCAGGCCGGCTTCCGGTTCATCCCAGACGCCATGGCGCTGGTCGAGATTTAGCGCCTCGGCCACCGCATAGCGCAGCGGGTTGCCCTGCACCCGGCCGATCTCGGCCTGAACTTCGGCAGGCGCCAGCAGCGTCTGTGGCACCGCCGCGAGCGCCAGGGGCTTGAGCGTCGCCGCCTGCACCAGCGGCGTGGCCAGCACGGTGGCGACGAACAGCAGCACGCGGTGGGCAGGCAGGGACGGGCGCATTAGATTCTCCTAGGCAGGTGCGCGAAGCTAGCGCGTCAACCGCCGGCGCGCCACGGGGCTGAGGATGGTCGGCTTCGGTCTTGAAAATAGCCTCGCAAACGCAAGAGGCCGCCTGCCGCAGTGGATGCGGCAGGCGGCCTTAAGGTCGCAGCCGAGACTAAATAAATCAGCCGCCGACCAGCAGGCGGTCGATCTCGGCCAGGTCGGCCTCGGCGAGGCGGCCGGCATTGGCCTTCAGTTGCAGCACCGACAGCAGGTAGTCGTAGCGGGCGCGGGCGTAGTCGCGCTCGGCGGAGTAGAGCTGCTGCTGGGCGTTGAGCACGTCGATGGAGGTGCGGGCGCCGACCTGCAGACCCACCTCGCTGGCTTCCAGCGCGGTCTTGGAGGAGATCACCGCCTGCTTGTAGGCCTTCACCCGGGCGATGCCGGAGAGCACGCCCTGGTAGGCGTCGCCGGTCTGGCGCTCGGCGGTGCGGGTGGCGCTTTCCAGCAGCGCCTGGCGCTGGCTGGAAGTGCTGCTCGCCGCCTTGACGCTGGCGCGCACCGCGCCGCCAGCGAACAGCGGCAGCTTGGCGACCAGGCCAATCGAGGTGCCGTCGCTGTCCTGTGGCGAGTCGCTGGTGCTGGTGGTGCCGCCCGCCGTCGTGGTGATGGTGGAGTCGCCGGAGGAGTTGTTGTAGCCGGCTTGCAGACTCAGCGTCGGCAGGTGACCGGCACGGGCGATCTGGATGTCCTTCTTGGCAATCTCGGTCTGCAGGCGGGCGGCGAGCACATTGAGGTTGTCCTTGCGCGCGGCCTCGATCCAGGTCGCCGGCGTCTGCGGATCGGGGCCGGCCAGCGGCATGTCCTCGGGGACGGTGCCGGCGGCGCTGTCGGTGCCGCCGGTGGTCTCGGCCAGCACCCGGCGGGCACTGGACAGTGCGGTTTCGGCGGTGATCAGCGAGGCCACCGTGAGGTCATAGCGGGCCTGCGCCTCCTGCACGTCGGTGATCGCGGACAGGCCGACCTCGAAACGCTGCTTGGACTGCTCCAGCTGGCGGCCCACGGCCTGGTTCTCGGCCTGCGAGAAGCGCAGGGTGTCGGCGGCGGCCAGCACGTTGAAGTAGGCGGTGGCGACCCGCAGGATCAGGTCCTGCTGCGAGGCCCGGTAGCTGGTTTCGGCCAGGGCCACCTGGTCGTTGGACTGGCGCAGCTTCTGGATCGACGACCAGTCAAAGATCGCCTGGGTCAGCGACACCGAATAAGCGGTGGTATTGCCGTCGCTGTCCTGATCCACCGTGCCGGAGGTGGTGGAACCGAAGCGCGCCGAGGAGTAGGAGCTGTTGCTCTTCTCTTCGGTGTAGGAGCCCTGCGCGCCGATCTGCGGCAGCAGGTTGGCAATCGCCAGCGGCTTGGCCTGCAGAGCGGCGTCACGCTGGAACTGCGCGGCCTGGAAGGGTTTGTCGTTGGCGAGCGCCTGCTGGTAGACGTCGAGCAGGGCGTTGGCCTGGGCGGCGGTGGCGCAGCAGCCGGCGGCGAGGGCAACGGCGTAGCGGTTCAGGCGCATGGCGGGTCCGAAGAGTGTGGTGATGGGGATGCTCAGTAGCGGGGGATGGTCGCATCAACGCTGCACGACCAGGCGTCGATGCCACCGTCGAGGCTCAAGACCTCGGGGTAGCCATTGCGTTCCAGAAACCGCGCGGCGGTCTGGCTGCGTACTCCATGGTGGCACATGGCCACCAGCGGCTTGTCCCGGGGCAGCTCGGCGAACCGCGCCGGCAGCTCGTGCAGAGGGATCAGCACCGCGCCGGGCAGGCTGGCGGTCGCCACCTCGTCCGGCAGACGCACGTCGAGCAGGGTGACGGCGCCCTGGGCGAGCAGGGGCTTCAAGTCTTGCGGGCTGATGATTTGCATGGCGGGTGGTTTGGCCTTGGCGGTTCGGATGCGCGAACCGGGCAGAAAGTTTATAGACCGCGCCGACTGATTTCCCGGCGGCCTTTGTCAGCCGCTCAGAGTTTGTGAAGAAACCGTAGCGAGCATGCCCAGTCGCAACGAATAGGAGCGCAGCAACCGCAGCGCACTTGTGTGCGTGAGGATTGCGAGCACCGCATGAGGCGGCGAATGGGTAGCGCAGTAGGTTTATTCACAAACCCTCAGTCCTCGGCTGGAACCTCGGCATGAATCAGGTCGGCCAGCTCGGTGCGGCTGGCGACGCCCAGCTTGCGGTAGATACGGTACAGGTGGTTGGCGACGGTGGAGGGCGCGACACCGATCTTGCGCGCCGCCTGCTTGAACGACAGGCCGTGCGCCACGGCGATGACGATCTCGCGCTCGCGGTGGGTGAGCTTGTCCAGCGGCCCCGAGGGCCAGATGTGGACGATGTAGAGATCGCCCATGGCCTCGCAGCGCACGCACAGGCTGCCGATGCTGCGGGTCTCGCCCGGAGCCGGCAGCGGGAACGGCAGCGTGTGTCCGCGATGCTCGGGGAAGTGCTGCTCCATCGCATCGAGAAAGCGCGGCTGCGCCTCGTGAAACTGACCGCTCTGATCCACCACCGCCGCCATCGCCTGCGCCGGACGGTCGCGGTGGGTGCGCGCGAGATGAATAAAGAAGGAATGCGAGACGGCGTTGAACAGGTGGTAGTTGAGCCGCCCCTGGATCGCCATTTCCGCTTCGGTGAAGCGGGCCTTGCGGTCGCGCCGGTATAGCGACACCAGCGAGTACAGCCCCGAGCGCGTGTCGACATGCACTGTGGCGAGGATGCGCTGGATGCCCACCGGCTCGAAGGCCTCGTGGTACAGCCGCGACTGGAAGAACTGCTCATCCGGATAGACGCTGTCCATGGTGGTCGGCACCTCGGGGACCGCCAGCATCTGCCGGATCAGCGGGTTCTCGTCGGCGGTGCGCTCCAGCCGCAGCGGGTAGTCGTCGGGTACGTCGCGCAGGGTGACGTTGTGAAAGCGGCGGCCTTCCCAGAAGCCAGTGCCCCAGAGGGCGGCATCGTGCGGGATCACCGAGTTGATGCGGTCCAGCGCCCAGGCACGGAATTCCGGTGGTGGCACCGCCAGCACCGAGCGGTATAGCAGGGCGATGACCCGGTCTACCGGGTCTGCGCTGTCCGTGCGCGGAACGTCCACCATGCGCGAGCCATCTCCAAAATTGTGAACAAACGAGGTCTAAAACCTGTAAGCCGCTTTTACTATCGCGGGCCCCAGGGGGCAAGCGGATACTTAAAAAAAGCGTAAATAACAGAGCTTTTCGAGGAGGACAGCGCCATGAAGACACTCAACCAGTGGCTGGACGAGTACAGCGCCAGCCACCGCAATCCCAAGAACAAGCTCACACACTGGCTTGGCATCCCGCTGATCGTGTTCGCCATCTGGTGCGCGCTGAAGGCGGTCCCTGTCGGCAGCCAAAGCCTCAATCTCGCCACTGCTGCCATCGCCGTCTTCGTCGGCTACTACCTGCTGCTGTCCTGGCGTCTGGCGCTGGGCATGGCGCTGCTGTCCGGCCTCTTCTACGCCGGCGTGCTGGCCTTGGAAGACTACGCGGGAGCCAAGCTGATCTGGCTGGCGGCGGCGATCTTCGTGGTGGGTTGGGTTTTGCAGTTCATCGGCCACCACATCGAAGGTGCCAAGCCTTCGTTCTTCAAGGATCTGCAGTTCCTGCTGATCGGCCCGCTGTGGCTGCTGGCCGACCTCTACCGGCGTTTCGACATCCCCATGTTGCCGGCGCCACGCCCCTCGGCGGTGGCCGAAGGCAAGCGCTGAGAGGGACTCAGAGCGCGGCGCGCTGCATGCGCGACCGCGCCAGCGCCTGGATCAGCGCCGCCACCCCCAGCGCCAGCGTGAAGGCCAGGCCCCGGCTCATCGCCGGCAGGGCCAGCGCCAGCACCAGGCAGAAGCCGGCGAAGGCGTAGTAGCCGTAAACCATCGCCCTGAGCAGGCGGATGCTGAAACCGGCGCCGGCCTGGTGATGCGAGAACACCGCCAGCACGCTGGCCATCACCGGGAACATTGCCAGCAGTCCGCTCAGCCGCGCGCCCAGGGTTTCCGCGCCGCCGGTGACGCCCAGCACCAGTGCCGCCGCCGCGAGCATCCGCCAGAACAGATCGCCGCGGGCCGCGCGCGAGGGCGCGGTGTAGGGCGGTGGCGCGGGGTAGGCGCCCGGGGCCAGCCACAGCGCCAGCAGCACGCCGGTGGCGGCCAGCCACAGCGGCGGTGTCCAGAGATTCAGCAGCGCCACCGCCAGCGCATAGGCGGCGAGGCTGAACAGCAAGCTGAGCGGCCAGCCGTGGCGCCGCGCCGCGCGGCAGTAGGCGATGCCGAACACCAGGATCGCCAGCACCGCCGACAGAGTGGCCGCGGCGGCCTGTGCCGCGAAGCCCGCCCCGCGCTCCAGCGCCAGCAGCCAGAGGATGGGCGCCGAAACCACCGGAAAGGCCGACAGCCAGCCGGCCACCGCCGGACCCCAGCGCCGGCCGGCGGCGGTGATGCCGGCGATCAGGCTGGGGACCAGCAGCAGCTTCAGGAGCAGCAGGGAGTTCAGGGTCAAGGCCTGCGGGGCGGCAAATAAAGAAGGCGCGCCGGGTGAGGTTTCACCGCGGCGCGCCCTGGTCAGGCATCAGACCCCATGCGGCGCATGAGGTCGCTTTGCTTCGGGCTTACTTCGGGGCCATGCGGATGGCGCCATCGAGGCGGATGGTTTCGCCGTTGAGCATCGCGTTCTCGACGATCTGCTGCACCAGCTGCGCGTATTCCTCGGGGCGGCCGAGGCGGGCCGGGAAGGGCACGGTGGCTTCCAGCGAGGCACGCACATTGGGCGCCATGCCGGCCATCATCGCGGTCTCGAAGATGCCGGGAGCGATGGTCATGACGCGAATGCCGAAGCGGGCCAGCTCGCGGGCGATCGGCAGGGTCATGCCGACCACGCCGGCCTTGCTGGCGCTGTAGGCGGCCTGGCCGATCTGGCCGTCGTAGGCGGCGACGCTGGCGGTGTTGATGATCACGCCGCGCTCACCACCCTCGTTGGGCTCCTGCTTGGCCATGGCGTCGGCGGCCAGGCGCAGCATGTTGAAGCTGCCGATCAGGTTGATCTGGATGGTGCGGGCGAAGCCTTCCAGGCTGTGCGGGCCGGTCTTGCCGACCACGCGGTCGCCGGTGGCGATGCCGGCGCAGTTGACCAGGCCCTGCAGGCCGCCGAAGGCGCTGTGCGCCAGCTCCACCGCCGCCTGGGCGTCAGCCTCGGAGGTCACGTTGACCTTGCAGAAGCGGGCATTGGCGCCCAGCTCGGCGGCGAGCTGCTGGCCGAGTGCCTCGTTGAGGTCGGCGATCACCACCTTGCCGCCCAGGGCGACCAGACGGCGGGCGGTGGCGCCGCCCAGGCCGGAAGCACCGCCGGTGACGATGAAGCTGGAACCTTCGATACGCATCTTGTTCTCCTGATCTGCGTTGTAGTTGAGGGTAAAAATCGGGACGGAATTGTATGCGCTGCCCGCCCGTCTCGAATCCTCCTTCAGGAGGGGGCGAGCCGCCGCCGCGTTGGCGGCTTGCGCACGCCCAGCCGCGCCGCGATCTGCGCGTAGATCACCGGGTGGTTGAGCAGGCTCATGTGATGGGCGCGGTAGAGCACGGCGGTATCGGCATCGGCGAGGTGCCGCGCGGTGGCGCTGGGCAGCAGCACCAGACCATCGCCGAGCACCTTGCCGACCAGATCGTGCTCGTCGGCGCCGAAGCTGCTGCCGATGAAGTGGTAGCGCGCCCCGGGCAGGCGCGGGATCGGGGTCAGCGCATCGGCATTGAGCGCGTTCTCCGGGCGCCGGCGCCAGTCTTCGTCGGCGATGTAGCCGTGGCGCAGGTCGCGGATGCCGACGCTGCGCACATTGAGCACCTTGGCGACCGGCCGCGACAGCGGGAACACATCCAGGGCGTTGGCGGCGAGATGCGCGCCGCGCGCCAGCGGCGCGCCGGTGTGCGGCGAGCCCAGGCAGATCACCTGACTGACTTTCTGCGTCCAGCCCAGTTGCGACTTGCCGCCGGCATAGCAGGCCGAGCGCGCCACCAGGCCGCCCATGCTGTGGCCGATCAGGGCGATCTCCTGCACCGGCACCGGCCAGGCTTCGACCAGCTTCTGCAGCTGCCGCGCCAGCTGGCGGCCGTTCATGGAGATGCGCAGGCCGCTGTTGTAGCGCAGGTACAGCGAGGTCCAGCCGGCCTCGTCCAGGCGATCACCGTAGGGGCGGGTCTCGGGGTCGTCGGGGTTCTGGTAGAAGCGCCAGGTGTGCTCGTTGCAGCAGAGGCCGTGGATGAACACCACCAGCCGGCCACTGGCCTCGGGATAGGCGGCGGCCAGGGACGCCGGGGTCAGCGCGCGGCGGTGGCCCTCGCGATAGAAGCCCATGCGCACCGCCAGCGGATTGCGCTCCTGCGCCATGAAGTCGCCGACCAGGCCGCTGACCGCGCTCACCAGGTTGTCGCGCGCCAGCGCCGCCGGCGTCAGCGCCAGGGCCTGGCGACTGGCCGGCTGGAAGTTGCGCTCGGCCGCCTTCAGGCTGCCCTCGGCGAGCTTGAATAGACCGCCGCCGATGCCGCGTACTGCGGCGTAGACGCCATCGGTGATGCTGTCGTGCAACTGCTTGGCCGAGCGTGCGCCGGGCTCGATGCCCGGCACCGCCGCGGCGGTGTTGAACGGCATGTCGGCGATCGCCCGGTGGAATTCCTGCACGCGGGTGGTGATCTGCTCGAAGCCGACGCCGGCCAGCCGCACCGAGCCGCGCAGGCCGCCCAGGGGGTGGGTTTTCATGGTTCTCCTCCAGGCCGTGGAATCGCGGCTCTGGAGGAGACTCTACGCCCTCGCACTCGTCCCCGGCCTCCCAGAAAAGGACGAGTGACTCACAGTGCATCCGAGTGGGCGGCTTGCTTCGGCCTGGTCAGAACTGACGGATCGGGCACCGTGATCGCCAGTCGGCCATCCAGCGGCTGACCGCCTGCGCCGGCATGGCCTTGCCGATGAAAAACCCTTGGGCGACATCGCAACCCACGTTCCGGACCCAGTCCCAATCGGCACGGTCCTCGACGCCTTCCGCCACGGTCTTGATCTTCAGCTTGCGCGCCATCGTCACACTGGCTTCGACGATCGCCTGGCAACTGGCGTTGTCGGCGACGCCATGGACGAAGCTGCCGTCGATCTTCAGTTCATCGAACGGCACATCGCGAAGCTGGACCAGGGAGGAGTGACCGGTCCCGAAATCATCGATCGACAGGCCGATTTTCTTCAACCGAAGTCGGGTGAGAATGTCCATGGCAATCAATGGTCGCCGCATGGTCTGGCTTTCGGTGATTTCCACCACCAGGTTGGAGTTGAGCACTCCCTCGCCCGCCGTTGCTGCGTCGATGAACGCGAGGAACTCGAGCGTGTCGAGGTTTTCCATCGACACGTTGACTGCGACTCGCGTCGCCAGGCCGGAGGTTTGCCATTGGGCGATCTGACGCAGAGCCTCGGTCATGACATGTCGGGTCAGTGCGTTTATCAGGCCGTGCTCCTCCGCCAGGGGGATGAACCTGCTTGGGAGTACTACCCCGTCAGTTGGATGCTGCCATCGAACCAGAGCCTCGAACCCAAGCAAGTCGCCGGTCGCCATATCGACCTGCGGTTGGTAATGGTTCATCAGCTCGCCGTTGGTTATGGCTCTGAGCAGCTCTTCAGGGAGATAGTTTTTCGTGGAAGCGTCGTGCGCGGGAAGTTCCGGTTGCCGCTGCTCGATGACCTGCCGTAGACCAGGTAGGGAAATCGGTTTGTGAAGTGCGCCGGCAATCTTGAGCTTCTTCGCCTCCGCCAACTGACGGGCCGCGGCCAAAATGCGTTCGTCCTCTCCGGAAACCAGGATCAGGCGGCCCTGGAAATCGACCAGGGCGAGCTGGCTCAGGAATTCGATCCCGTTCATCTCGGGCATCTGCAAGTCGCAGACGATAAGGTCATACATCCAGGAACGACCCTCAAGGTCGGTCAAGGCCCGGAGTGCGTTCGAATAGGGCGCGACGCTGGGGTAGCCAAGCTTTTCCATCTGCTGGGAGAGCAACTTCAGCCAAAACGGATCGTCATCGATCAGCATGACATTCATCGGCGAGGCCTCATGGTCGCGTGGCTCTCTAGCGTTCTAGAAAGCGCGCGATAAACCGTTCGACTTCAGACAGGCCTCTCTGAAGCTCCGGAATCAGCCGTCTGGCGGCTTCCTGATCCTTCGCGCTTCCAGCGGCTTCCAGGTCCTCGCAGGTGCTTCCGAGGCGCGCCGCCCCGACCGCTCTGGAAGAGGATTTCAGTTTATGACAGGTCATGGAAACCACGTCTAGATCGCCGCTGTCTTGGGCTTCCAGAACCTGCTGGACCTGGCAGGTGGTGGAGGCGAGATAGTCGCTCAACAAGCCTCGTATGGTCGTTGCGTCGGTCCCAACGAGAGCCTCCAAGGTGGACACGTCGACTGCCTCCTCGGGCTTGATGGCGGCCTCCCGATCTGCCAAATCCTGTCCAGCGCCAAAGGGGGCGTACGCCTCCGCCCTGGTCGCATCGGGGAACCACTTCTCCAGCGCCGCCTTCAGCCGATCCAGCGTTATGGGCTTGACCAGGTAGTCATCCATGCCGGCGTCACGGGCTCGATTCCCCTCGCCGCGCAGCGCGTTGGCCGTCAGTGCCAGGATTGGAGCTCGCTGCAGCGCTGGCTCGCCGTTGCGGATCGCTCGCGTGAGCGTGTAGCCGTCCATTTCCGGCATGTGGAGGTCGGTGAGCAGAAGGCCGTAGCTGCCTCCGCGCCATAACCGTAGGGCCTCCTCGCCATTGCTGGCGACCTCCACGGCATACCCAAGCAACTCTAGTTGCTGTCGAATGACTTTTTGGTTTACCGGGTCGTCCTCGGCAACCAAGACCGACCTGCCGGCGGCGCGCGCCTGTGTGATTGACTGCTTGGGGATTCCACGGAAGTCCTGGAGGCTGTTCCGTGGAGGTTCCGAGGCGACGTCGAATGGCAGCGTGACGGTGAAAACGGATCCCTTTCCCAGGGTGCTCAATACCTCGATGCTGCCGCCCATGAGATCGACCAAGCGCTTGCTGATTGCCAGCCCCAGACCGGTCCCGCCAAAGCGGCGCGTCGTTGAGACTTCAGCTTGGCTAAACGACGCGAAAAGGTTGCTCACAGTCTCTGGACTCATTCCGATTCCGTTGTCCGCAATTCGGAATCTCAGACGCAGAGGATACTCAGAGTCGATTTCTGCCCGAACAGACACCTCTCCCGCCCGATCCTGCCGGCCCCCGCTGAACTTGATGGCGTTGCCCGCCAGGTTGTAGAGAATCTGACGCAGCCTGACGTCGTCCGCGAGCACCCAGGGTGGGATGCGCGGGTCGATGAATCGTTCCAGATTCACTCCCTTGACCGAGGCCATGGAACCCAGCGACATGCAGACGCCGGTGGCGATGTCGACGACAGAGACCGGTCGCAGATCCAGGTCCAGTTTGCCGGCCTCGATCTTCGAAAAGTCCAGGATGTCGTCAATGATCCGGAGCAGGGTGTCCGCTGATTTTCGAACGGTCTGAATCAGTTCGGCTTGGTGATCGGAGAGAGAGCTTCTCGCGAGTATTTCTATCATTCCAACAACCCCGTTCATGGGGGGGCGAATTTCGTGGCTCATCGTCGCCAGAAACGCCGATTTCGCTCGACTCGCCTGAAGAGCGGTTTCACGAGCCGAGACCAGTTCGGCCTCCGTCCTCCTTTGCACCGTCACGTCGCGGGCGGCGGCGAAAACGCCGAGCACGGCGCCTCGGATGTCTTTGTAGACCGAGGCGTTGTAGAGCACATCGGTGAGCCGTCCTTCCTTATGACGGATTGTCAGCGGGTAGTCGGTTACCGAGCCTTTGGCGAAAACCTCCTTGTAGCCTTCGCGAGCCTTCTCTGGCTCTGTGAAATAGTTGGAGAAATCGGTTCCGACCAACTTTTGCCGGGGCACCCCGGTCACCCGGATGGTGGCTTCGTTCACGTCGGTGATCTTGCCTTCGGAGCTAATCGTCACCAATGGATCCAGAGACGCCTCAATCAGACTGCGAACATAGTGGCTCGCCTGCTTCTGGATGGTGATGTCGCGGATGGTCGCGGTGACATGCGTTCCTTCGTCGGTCTCGATGGGACTCAAACTGAGCTCGATCGGAAACTCGGTTCCGTCCTTTCGCCGCCCCCACAGGTCCAGTCCAGCCCCCATCGGGCGAGGCATCGGTTTCTCAAAAAACGCAATCCGATGGCCGCGATGCAATCCGTGGAATCTCTCGGGAACAAGCTGCTCGATGGATTTTCCGAGAAGCTCATTACGCGAGTATCCAAAGCTACGTTCGGTTTGCCCGTTTATCAGCATGATCGTGCCCAAACGGTTGACCATGATCATCGCGTCTGGAGCGGCCTCGATTAGCGCTTGGAATTTCTGCTCGGCGCGTTTGCTGGCGGTCACGTCGCGGGCGGCGGCGAACACGCCGAGCACGGCGCCTCGGATGTCTTTGTAGACCGAGGCGTTGTAGAGCACATCGGTGAGCCGTCCTTCCTTATGACGGATTGTCAGCGGGTAGTCGGTCACCGAGCCTTTGGCGAAAACCTCCTTGTAGCCTTCGCGAGCCTTCTCTGGCTCTGTGAAATAGTTGGAGAAATCGGTTCCGACCAACTTTTGCCGGGGCACCCCGGTCACCCGGATGGTGGCTTCGTTCACGTCGGTGATCTTGCCTTCGGAGCTAATCGTCACCAATGGATCCAGAGACGCCTCAATCAGACTGCGAACATAGTGGCTCGCCTGGCGAGCGCCGCCGATGTCGCGGCTGATGGATGAAACCCCCACCATTGCCCCCGACTCGGACATGATCGGAGAAACCGTCAACGCGACGTCCAGAATCCGGCCGTCCTTATGCTGACGCTCCGTTTCGTAGTGCTCGATCCGCTCACCAGCCCGAAGTCTTTCAACAACGGTCTGCATTTCATCACTGCGATTGGACGGAAGGATGATGCCGATGGGCCTGCCGATCGCCTCCTGCGCGGTGAAGCCATATGTCCTCTCGGCTCCGCGATTCCAGGAGGTGATCGTCCCGTCCAGTGACTTGCCAATGATCGCGTCGTCGGACCATTGAATGATCGAGGCGATCCTGGCTGCGTTGTCGGCCTCGAAACACTCCGGGGCTATCCGCTGGGCAGAAGCCTGGAAAATTGTTCTCGGAGAACGAGTTCTGCCCATTGGCACTACTCCAGGTCAAAACGAGTTCGCGAAGGCGGCATTTCGAACGCGCCGAAGAAGACCCGGCTGGTGTAAGCGTGCATCAGGTAATTCTTCGTGGGTGAGACTGTTGGAGCAGGCTGTCACCCAGGCCGTTGACCACTTGCTTCTTGCGACGGGCGGCCTCACCGGCCCGTCGCACGGACTACTTCCTCTGTTTTGACCTCGCTAGCGGGTGACTATGGGCTTCCGGGCGGTGTTTCTGCTGGTTTTTTGCCGTCGCGGCGAAGGCCCGGCCAAGGCCACGGCAATTGACCAGCGTCGAAGCGGCGGACCGTCTAGGTAGTCGTTACGGCTTTGTTATTCACCGTCTTAGTGGCTCGCAGCCAGTGATAGTCCTCGGGCTGCACCCGCTGGGTGCGCAGCCAGAAGCGCCAGGTCGACCAGGGCCACATGGTGAAGTTGACGCCCTCGGCGGTCTGGTACCAGCTCTTGCAGCCGGTGGACCACACCGAGCCCTTGAGCTTGGACTGCAACTCGGTGTTGAACTCGCGCTGCACCTCGGGTTTGAGGTCGAGGTAGTCGGCGCCCTGCGCATCGAGCTGCTTCAGGCAGTCGAGGATGTAGCGAACCTGGGCCTCGATCATGAAGATGATGGAGTTGTGGCCCAGCGCGGTGCCGGGGCCGACCAACTGGAACATGTTGGGATAGCCGCTGACCGTGGTGCCCAGATAAGCTTCTGGCGCCCGCTGCCAGTCCCGGCCCAGCTCGTGGCCATCGCGGCCGCTGAGCGTGAAGCCCTTCATGTACACGCGCGGATCGACCACGAAGCCGGTGCCGAGCACGATGCAGTCCACCGGCCGCTCGACGCCGTCGCGGGTGACGATGCTGTGCTCGCGGATCTCCTTGATGCCCTCGGTGATCAGCGCCACGTTCGGACGGTTGAAGGTGGGGTAGTAGACGTTGGAGATCAGCACCCGCTTGCAGCCGATGGTGTAGTCCGGCGTCAGCTTGCGACGCAGCTCCGGGTCCTTGACCTGCGAGCGCAGGAACATCTCGGCGAGCTTCTGCAGGCCGCGCGCCAGCGCCGGGTGGAAGATCGGCCAGACCCGCGACTCGTTGGTCCAGTACAGCCGCGCGCGGTGCAGCTTGCGCAGCAGCGTGGACTGGGCGAACAGCTTCTTGCGGAACTCCGAGTACTTGCGCACGTCGCGCGGAATCACCCAGGCGGCGGTGCGCTGGAAGACGTGCAGCTGCTTCACCTTGGGCGCGATCTCCGGCAGGTACTGGATGGCGCTGCCGCCGGTGCCGATCGAGGCCACGGTCTTGCCGTTGAGGTCGTAACTGTGGTCCCACTGCGCGGAGTGGAAGAGCTTGCCCTTGAACTTGGCTAGGCCAGGAATCTCCGGAATCGCCGGCACATGCAGCGGCCCCGAGGCCAGCACCCAGTGGCGGGCGAGGATGGTGGCGCCGCCGCGGGTCTGGATCTCCCAGCGGCCCTCGTCCTCGCGAAAGCGGGCGCCGATCACCTCCTGGCCGAAGCGCAGGTAGGGGCGCAACTGGTAGCGCTCGGTGACGTCGAGGATGTAGTCCTGGATCTCGCGCCAGCCGGCGTAGCGCTGGCTCCAGTCGGTCTTCGGCGCGAAGGAGAAGGAGTAGAGGTGCGACTGCACATCGCAGGCCGCGCCCGGGTAGCCGTTGTCGCGCCAGGTGCCACCGACCTCGTCGGCCTTCTCCAGAATCAGGAAGTCCTTGCGGCCGGCCTCCAGCAGCTTGATGGCCATGCACAGACCGCCGAAGCCGGCGCCGACGATGGCCACCTCGGTTTCGATCGGGGGAAGACTGGACTGGCGGGTACTGGCATTCATTTCGACCTCTACTAGTAATGAGCACCTCCTCGGGTGCCTGCCCAATCTAGGGCCGCGACTTGGGCGCCACCATGCTGTCAGCGGCTGTAAATTGATAAATTCGGCCGCCGGCAATTGCCGGTTTGGAGTGTCCCGGCATGACCAAGCGTTCGATCCTGGGGTTGATGTACAGCCTGCAAGGCCTGCGCAGCCTGGGCGAGGACGTGGCGCCGGTGCTGGCCCGGCACGGCCTCGATCTCGACCGCATCGACCCTTCGGCGCGCATCGACCGCACGCTGGAGCTGCGCATCCATTGCGAGGTGGCGGAAGTGCTGCGCGACCCTCTCGCCGGCCTGAAGAGCGGCCGTCACTTCAGCTTCGCCGGCTATGGCCCGCTGTCGATGCTGCTGATCACCTGCGCCAATGCCGGCGAGGCCTTCGCCTGCGGGGTGCGCTACCAGCGGCTGACCTATCTCTACAGCAGCCTGAGCTTCCTGCCCGGCGATCCCTTGAGCGCGCTGTGCCTGGAGCCGCCGCCGCTGCCGGGCCGCGCCTTCCGCTTTCGCGTCGATGGCGAGATGTCCGGCACCTACAAGCTGATCCGCGACATCCAGGCCAGCATTGGCGTCGACTTGCGTCCGCAGCGGGTCGATCTGCCCTATCCGCGGCCACCGGAGGCGGCGGCCTACGAGAGCCATTTCGGCTGCCCGGTGCAGTGGGGCGAGACGCAGGCGCGATTCTGGTTCCGTCGCGAGCTGCTGCAACTGCGCTTTCCGGCGCACGACCCGGCCACCCATGCGCTGTACCGCCGGCTCTGCGACGAGCAACTGGTCGAGCAGCTGCAGAGCCCGGATCGGCTGGCCGAGCAGGTGCGCAACTGCCTGCAACTGTTCGACGACCGCGCGCCCAGCGCCGCCCGGGTGGCGCGCTACTTCGGCCTCGCCGAGCGCACGCTGCGCCGGCGTCTGGCCGAGGAGGGGCTGAGCTTCCGCGCCCTGGCCGCTGAGGCGCGCTACCGCAAGGCGCGCGAGCTGCTGGAGCACAGTCGCCTGAGCATCGAGGCGATCTCCGACCAGCTCGGCTATGCCGAGCCGGCGGCCTTCATCCATGCCTTCCAGCGCTGGGCGGGCCGCAGCCCGCAGCGCTATCGCAGTGCCAAGCCTTCCGCCTGAGCCGGCGTGACCACGGTGCTGCGCTGCCAGCGGTTGGCGCGCGCGAAGCTGCCGGTGTCGTTGAAGCGCACGCCCATCTCGCGCATCACCGCGTGCGCCTGCTTCGCCGTCCACTGGCGGATGTAGAAGGGCTCCTTCACCACGAAGTGATGGATGGCATGGGTGCTGCCGAAGTTGAAGCAGAACAGCTGGAACGGCAGCAGCCACCAGGGGTTCAGCACCTGGGTCTGCTGGATCACGTTGTCCGCCTCGACATCGCCGTAGTAGTGCATGTTGGAGCTGACCAAATGCAGGCAGAACATGCGCAACTGGTTGGGGCCGACCCAGACCACCGTCGCGAGGTCGATCCAGGGCATGCGTGCCAGCGTCGCCGCGCTCCAGGCGATCTCGCTGCCGCTCAGCGCGGCGTAGAGGTTGGCGCCGTGAAAGCCCAGGAAGCAGTACCAGATCGCGAGGTGGATCCAGCCCAGCGGGAAATAGCCCAGCGGGGCGGCGAAGGCCAGCAGCAGCTTGCGCTTGGTATTGGGCATCTGCGGCACCCGCAGCCACAGGGCCAGCAGCCAGTCGCCGAGCATCAGGAAGCGCTTGAGTCCCCAGGGCTGGCCGTTGGTGATGCCGCGTTCTTCGAGATCGCGGTGGCTGCCGGAATACTTGTGGTGCTGGAAGTGCAGCTTGCGGCGGATCCAGGGATTGATGGTGCCGGGGCGCGAGAGCCAGCACAGCGCCATCATCAGATGGTGGGGCAGGGGCCGCTTGCGGAAGTACATCAGGTGGATGAGGTCGTGCTCCAGCTCGTGGATCAGCGAGGCGAAGAAGGCCGACAGCGGCAGGCACAGCCACCAGGCAAGATCGCCGCGGTAGTAGAGCCAGCCGGATAGGCCCATGCCGGCGAGCGCAAAGGCCATGATCCCGGCGCCGATGGCGTCCTGCCGGCGCAGCCAGGGGTGGCGCTTGCGCAGGCTCTCGCCGGCGGCGTAGACCACGGTCTTGATGCGGGCGGTCTTCTCGGCGTCGCTGTAGGCGGCAGTGCTCATGGAGGTCGGTGACGGGCTCGGGGTTTGTGTCGCAGACTCTAGGAGCCAACCCCTTACCCGCGCCCAGCCCGGCGCGCCAATCGCTTGACCGCAGACGCCAAGCCAGACGCCTTCACCGCCCTCGCCAGTTGGACCCGCGCGATCCGCAAGGCCCTGCTGGCCGCCGGACTCGACGCCGAGGCCCTGCTGGCCGAGGCCGGCATCGCGCCCGAGCGCCTGGCCGATCCCGACGCGCGCCTGCCGGTGGCGCAGACCCGCCGGCTCTGGCAGCTGGCGGTCGCCGCCAGCGGCGACCCCGCCTTCGGCTTGCGGGTGGCGCGTCAGGTGCAGCCCACCACTTTCCAGGCTCTGGGCTATGCGCTGGCCGCCAGCGCCACCCTGGCCGAGGCCTATGCCCGCGCGGAGCGCTACTGCCGCATCGTCACCGACGCCGGCGAGCTGAAACTGGAGCGCCAGGGCGAGGAGTGCCATCTGCTGCTGCACACCGTCCGCGGCGAGGCGGCGCCGGCCGAGGAGGCCACCGATGCCTTCGCCGCCCTGCAGGTGCGCACCGTGCGCGGCCTCTCCGGGCGCAGCGTGCTGCCGCTGCGGGTGCAGTTGCGGCGGGCGCCGCCGGCGCAGATCGAGCCCTATCGGCGCGCCTTTCACGCGCCGGTGTCCTTCGGGGCCGCCGACAACCGCCTGGTGTTCGCCGCCGCCGACTTCGATCGGCCGCTGGAAGGCGCCAACGCCGAGCTGGCGCGCATCAACGAAGGCCTGGCCGCGCAGCAACTGGCGCGGCTGGACCAGGCCGACCTGCCGGCGCGGCTGCGCGCCCTGCTGATCGAGCGCCTGCCGGATGGCGAACCCACCGCCGCCGAGCTGGCCGCGGCCCTGCACCTGAGCCTGCGCAGCCTGCAACGCAAACTCGCCGAACGCGGCCTGCGCTACGAGAATCTGCTCGACGACACCCGCCGCGAACTGGCGCTGGCGCAGCTGCGCGAGGCGCGGATCTCGCTCAACGAGATTGCCTTCCTGCTGGGTTTCTCCGACGCCAGCAGTTTCAGCCGCGCCTTCCGGCGCTGGACCGGCCTCAGCCCCTCGGCCTGGCGCGAGCAGCAGTCCGGCTAGCTGGGGCTTTGTCTTTCCGGCGCGCTGGCGGGCAGGGAGCGTCGGCTTCCTGGCTGGTGAACTGGCCTGGACTTTGCAGAACCTCAAGGCAAGGGAAGGTAGTTCAGCACCGGAGGTAATACGCATGCAGACGCCCGATTTCGCCCAGCTTGGCCATCCGCCATTGCCGGCCCGCGATCTCAACTTCCTGTTCGAGCGCTTCCCGGGAAAGATCGACATCGCCCGCGCCATCACCGAGGTCGGCCAGTTCTTCAACACCCTCGACTCCATGCTCGACGCCGACTACGTGTACGCCGCCCTGCGCGACGCCGACACCCTCGATCTGCCGGTCTCGCCGCAGCTCTGGTTCGAGGTGATGCTGCGCAACGCCCTGCCGGGCCGGCGCAATCGCCAGGAGCAGCAGGCCCTGCACTACATCGCCCATCTGCTGGCCCTGTTCAGCCGCGCCGAGCGTCTGCGCCGGGTGCAGGACGGCGACGACACCGCCTACGACTACCTGGTCGATCTGGTGATGGAAGAGCAGGCCGCCGATGCCTCGCGCCGCTTCGTGGTGCAGGCGCACATCGCCAACTACTCGCTGTTTCTCGGCGGCGTCTGCGCCGAGTGGGTGGAACACCGCCACCGCTACAAGCGCCGGCCGGTGACCCTGGGCTATTACCGCGACATGGGTGCTTCGCGCTTCCACATGGCCTCACGGCATCCGCTGGCCGACGAGTTCGGCCTGACCGCGACCTACCGCGAGCTGGCGCAGCGCTTCGACTACTACCGCGGCGGGCTGGAGAAGATGGCGGCGGAGCACTTGTACAACTGAGTGTGCTGGCTGGATGGCGGGTTGCAGTGCGGCATTTGCGCAGATGTTGTGGTCGTGGCAAGTGCGCGAGGAGCGGAGTGCAGTGTTTTCGCGTTGGGCTGTGTGTGCGGTTCGCGCGTTCGCGCTCTGCCTTGTGTGTGCTGTCTGAGGTCTTTTTTTCGCCTCTTGGCGACTCACTTTTCTTTGCTTGTGCAAAGAAAAGTAAGCAAAAGAAAGCACCCCCCTGCGTCGCGCCCCTACGGGGTACCCTGCGATGCTCGTGGCCGGGGGGGCGCGCCCGAACTCGGTGCCCTATAGGCGCCTCGAACATGCGGGCGCTTCCATACCCCCCGTCCACTGCGCTTCTCGGCGCTTACGAAGGGGAGGGCAAGTCAAAAGCCACATCAACAGCACTCAGGCTCGTTGGCTGCGCCAACATCGCGCGAGCGAAGCGCGCGCCTTCGGTTGCTTCTGTCTTTGCGGCAGGCGAAGACCGCCGTGCTGTAGATGGTCCGGTCCCCTTCGTGGCGCCGAGAAGCGGAGGTCTCCGGGGGTATGGAAGCCGGCGCCTGTTTGAGGCGCCTATAGGGCGCCGAGTTCGCCGGCGTCCCCCGGAGACCGAGCATCGCAGGTTTACCCCCGTAGGGGGCGCTACGCAGGGGGGTGCTTTCTTTTGCTTACTTTTCTTTGCACAAGCAAAGAAAAGTGAGTCGCCAAGAGGCGAAAAAAGCTCTCAACACGCACGCAGCCAAAAGAGCGCGAACGCGCGAACTGCATTCCACTTCCCCCCGCAAGGAGAAGGAAAAATGCCAGGAGGCAATTCAGAGGGAGAGGGCCTCAGGCCTTCTTGTCGGTGAGCCGCAACAAGCCTTCCTGCGCCACGCTCGCCACCAGACGCCCCTGCCGATCAAACACCTGACCACGAGTCATGCCGCGAGCGCTCTGGGAGGTGGGCGAGTCCATCGAGTAGAGCAGCCAGTCGTCGACGCGCAGATCGCGGTGGAACCACAGCGCGTGGTCCAGCGAGGCCACCACCATGTCCGGCGAATACCAGCTCTTGCCGTGCGGGCGCAGCGCGGTGCCGATCAGGTTGAAGTCGCTGGCGTAGGCCAACAGGCAGCGATGCAGGATGGGGTCGTCCGGCAGATTCTGGCCGATGCGAAACCAGATTGCCTGGCGCGGCTCGGTGATGTTCGGCTTGAGCGGGCTCCAGGGATACACCGGGCGGAATTCCAGCACTTCGGCGCGCTTGAGCGAGGCGAGGATGCGCGGATGCACCTCGCCGGCCTCGGCGATCCATTGCGGGATCAGCTCGGCGGTCGACTTCAGCGACTCCGGCGTCGGCACATCCGGCATCGCCACCTGGTGCTCCAGGCCGTCTTCCGGCACCTGGAAGGAGGCGATCATCGACAGGATCGGCCGGCCGTGCTGGATCGCCTGCACGCGGCGGGCGCTGAAGCTGCCGCCGTCGCGGATGCGGTCCACCTCGTAGACGATGGGCGCGTTCATGTCGCCGGGCAGCAGGAAGTAGGCATGCAGCGAATGCGGCATGCGGCCTTCGACGGTGCGGGTGGCGGCGACGATGGCCTGGCCGATCACCTGCCCGCCGAACACGCTGCGGCCGCCGAGATCGCGGGAGCTGCCGCGGAACAGATTGAGTTCCAGAGTCTCCAGATCAAGCTGGGCAACCAGCTCGCGCAGGAAGGTTTCGGACGTGGTCTTGGGGCTGTCGTCGCTCATCGTGTGCTGAAATGGCGGAAATGAATGCCCCCATTATCGCGGCTGCCCGCCGTTCCTGCCGATGAATTGCCGGCCGGGTTGCGGTGCCTGCTGCATCGCGCTGTCGATCTCCTCGCCCATGCCGCTGCACCCGCAGGGCAAGCCGGCGGGCGTGCGCTGCGGATATCTCACCGAGGATCTGCGCTGCGCGATCTTCCACGAGCCGACCCGGCCGCGCGTCTGCGCCAGCTTAAGACCCGAGCCGGAGATGTGCGGCGACAGCCGCGAACACGCGCTGGTCTGGATCGCCGAGCTGGAGCGGCAGACCCGGCCGCCGCCGCCGCGCTGAAAAGGCTCAGGGCAGCAGCCCGGCGCGCCACTTCAGATAGTCGGCGGCGCATTGCCGGGGCTGCTCGACCATCGGCAGATGGCCGACGCCGGGCAGCAGGATGGAGGTCGAGTTCGGCATCAAGCCGCGCAGCACGCCGGCGCCGGAGCTATGCAGTATTCGGTCCTTGCCGCCCCAGACGATCAGCGCCGGCAACTGCGCCGCCGGGCTATCGCTGAGCACGGTCTCCTGCGGCGGCGAGACGCCGTAGAGCTGCTGGCGAATTTCTTCATGCAAGGCGGCATTGGCGATGGCGCGGGCGGTCATGGTCTTGCGCACGAAGCCGGGCAGCGGTGGCGCGCTGCCGAACACCCAGTCCAGGCGGGCGTCGAATTCAGCGCGGTCGTGCACCACCAGGGGCAGGGCGCCGCCGGTTTCCATGAAACGCGTCATCTCGCTCTTGTCGGCATTGGCGACGCCGGCCGGAGCCAGCAGCCAGAGGCTCAGCACCGCGTCGGGATGGGCGGCGGCATAGGTGCTGGCGATCCAGCCACCCATGCTGTTGCCGCCCAGGTGCAGCTTGTTCACTCCCAGCTGCTGCAGCAGACGGTGCAGGCGCTCGGTCTGCTGCGGCACGGTGTAGCCGGCAGTGATCGGCGGCTTGTCGCTGTCGCCGAAGCCGATCAGGTCGGGGATGATCACCCGCTGGGTCTGGGTCAGCGTGCGGACGACGCGGGTCCAGTTGTCCTTGTCGCCACCGAAGCCGTGGATCAGCACCAGAGGCGGCGCGCTGTCGCCCGCCGGCCCACCCTCCAGCAGTGCCCAGGTGAGGCCATCGACCGTCACCCGGCGCTCGCTCAGACCCGAGGCGCGGCGCTCGGCTTTGATCGCCAGGCGGGTGGCGGTGTCCGGCGCCAGCCAGGCCAGGCCGGCGATGCCGCCGAATACCAGTACCGCGACCGCCAGTGCCAGCCACAGCAGCTTCTTGAGCACGGGTTCAGAGCCTCCCTTGCATGATGTCCTGCTCCTGCGTGTGCAGGGCCTTGCCTTCGGCGAGCCGGCGGCTGCGCCAGCCGACGCGCACGCCGACCTCCGCGCGGGTGTCGCTGGTCAGCGTCAGCTCCAGGGTTTCGCCGGCCGCCAGACTCACCGGTTGCAGCAGCGGCAGATAGACCTGATCCCAATGGGTGGCGAGTGCGCTCGGCGCGGTGGACAGGCTGATCCCGGGCACCAGATCGGCTTCCCACCACAGCGCCCAGCCGTGGACGCTGGCCTCGCCGAGCAGCTTCGCCGACCAGTGCAGGCTCTGCCGCCGCAGCGAGGGCGCCGGCTCGGCATCGGCGCGGAACTCCAGACGGTCCCAGACCTTGGCCAGCGTCTCGTCGCCGCCGAGATCGGCGGTCTCGATACGGCGCACGTACATGTTGTTGAGGCTCACCCGCCGGGCTTCGTCGAGACGGATGCCGTAGCCGACCCGGGGCCAGATGTCGATCTCGTCCTGCAGGCGCGGGCTCAGCACCGGCGCGACGAACTGCCGCAGGCCGCAGGGGATCAGCACGCCGTTCTTCTTCAGGTAGCGGCGGGCGTCGGCCAGGGTTTCCAGCAGGCCCTCTTCCAGCGCGTAGTTGCCCAGGGTTTCCGAGACCACGATGTCGACCTTGGGCGGCCGCTTCAGCTCGGCCGAGTGGCCCTGGATGAAGCTCAGGCCGTCGATGCGGTTCTGTCGCGCCAGCTCCTGGGCCAGATTCAGGGTATCGGTGTACTCGATCAGGGTGCAGTGCGTGGCGCCCAGTTGCCGTGCCAGGAAGGACAGAAAACCGGTGCCGGCGCCCAGGTCGGCGACCGTGCTCTTGCCCGGCACGATCACCGACTTCAGGGCGGCATGGAAGGCGGCGTTGCGGGCCTCGTCGCCCAGCAGCTTGCGGTGCAATTCGATTTCACTCATGGGCGAATTGTCGCGCATCGGGGACAATGCGCGCCCCATGAAGCTGCCCGACTATCCCGCGCTCGAAGCCCTGCCCGCCCTGCGGGCGGCGCTGCGCACCGGTGGGCGGGCGGTGCTGGCGGCGCCGCCGGGCTCGGGCAAGACCACCACTATTCCGCTGGCCCTGCTCGACGAGCCCTGGCTGGCTGGCAAGAAGATCGTCCTGCTGGAGCCACGTCGGGTGGCGGCGCGCGCCGCCGCGGCGCGCATGGCGGCGCTCCTGGGTGAGAAGGTCGGTGGCCGGGTGGGCTACCAGATCCGCTTCGAGCGCCGCATCGGCCCCGAGACGCGCATCGAGGTGGTCACCGAGGGGTTGCTCACCCGCCGCCTGCAGGCTGACCCGGAGCTGCCGGGCGTGGGCCTGGTGATCTTCGACGAGTTCCACGAGCGCAGCCTCGATGCCGACCTGGCGCTGGCGCTCGCCCTCGACGCCCGCGACAACCTGAATCCCGAACTGCGCCTGCTGGTGATGTCGGCGACGCTGGATACCGAGCGGGTCGCGGCTCTGCTGGATGGCGCGCCCATCGTCAGCGCCGGCGGCAGCCTCTACCCGGTGGACATCCGCTACCGGCCCGGGCGCCCGGAGGCCGCGCACGACGAGGCGGTGGCGGCGCTGGTGAGCAGCGCGCTGGCCGAAACCGAGGGCGACATCCTCTGCTTTCTGCCCGGCGCCCGCGAAATCCGTGGCGTCGAGCGCCGGGTTGCCGAGCGCTACCGCGAGCTGGCGATCCGGCCGCTGTACGGCGAGCTGTCCAGCGACTTGCAGGATCTGGCCTTGCGCCCGGACGCCGAGGGTCGGCGCAAGCTGATCCTCGCCACCAACATCGCCCAGACCTCGCTGACCGTCGAGGGCGTGACCACGGTGGTCGATGGCGGCCTGTTGCGCATTGCCCGCTTCGATCTCGGCGCCGGCGCCAATGTGCTGGAGACGCGGCGGGTGTCGCGCGCCTCGGCCGACCAGCGCGCCGGCCGCGCCGGCCGTCTCGGGCCGGGCACCGCCTACCGGCTGTGGTCGCAGGAGCAGCACGGCCGCCTGGTGGCGCACGACACCCCGGAAATCCTCGCCGCCGACCTCAGCCGCTTCGCGCTGGAACTGGCCGGCTGGGGCATCAGTGACCCGGCGCAGCTGCGCCTGCTGGACGCGCCGACCGCCGCCAACTGGAGCTATGCCCGCGAACTGCTGCTGGCGATGGGCGCCATCGACGCCCAGGGCCGGATCACGCTGCACGGCCGTCAGCTGGCGCGCCTGCCCACCGCGCCGCGTCTGGCGCATCTGCTGCTGCAAGGGCAGGCGCGCGGGCAGGGCGAGCTGGCGGCCTGGCTGGCGGCGGCGCTGGAGGAGCGCGAGGCCGACGGCGGCAGCGATGCCGGCGAGCGCGTCGCCCGCTTGCGCGCCGGTCGCGGCGATCCGGGACAGCTGCGGCGGGTGCAGGACGCGGTGCGGCAGTTCCTTCGCCTGCTGGATTCTCCCTCCCCCGCGAGCGGGGGAGGGTCGGGGAGGGGGCGGTTCACGCCCGACCGCCCCCCTCCCGCGTTTGGCCGGATCGGGACTGACATTAAGTCAGTCCCGCTGGAGCCAAACGCCCCCCCGCAGGCGGGGGGAGGAGAGGACGCCGTCGCGGTACTGCTCTCCCACGCCTTTCCCGAGCGTCTGGCGCGCCGCCGCGAGGGCAGCCGCGACAGCGGTCGCCAGCAGCGCGAGGTGGCCTTCCTCTGCGCCGACGGCGGCGAGGCGCGGCTGCCGGAAACCGATCCGCTGGCGCGCGCCGACTGGTTGGCCATCGCCCACTGGAGTATCGAGAACAACCAGCGCCGCATCCGCCTCGCCGCCCCGCTGGACGAGGCGCAATTGCGCGCCGAACACAGCGGCCGCCTGCGCCGCGAAGCGCTGGTGCGCTGGGATGCCAGCCTCGGCGCGGTGCAGGCCGAACAACAGGAGCGCTTGGGCGCCATCGTGCTGTCGGCGCGGCCCCTGCGCGAGCCGGATGCCGCCGCGCGCGAGCAGATCCGCGCCGCGCTGATCGCCGGCATCCGCGCTACCGGCATCCATGCGCTGCCCTGGAGCGAGGGTGCGCGCGGCTGGCAGGCGCGGGTGGAGTCGCTGCGCCACTGGCAGCCGGAGGCCGGCTGGCCGGAGGTGAGCGACCAGGCCCTGCTGGCTAGCCTGGAAGACTGGCTCTCGCCCTATCTGGACGGCATGAGCCGGCTGAGCCATCTCGACAAGCTGGACCTGATGGGCGCGCTCAACGCTCTGCTCGACTACCCGCAGCAGCAGGCGCTGTCGCGCCTGGCGCCGACCCATCTGAGCGCGCCCAGCGGCAACCGCCACGCGCTCGGCTACACGCCGGGCCAGGCACCGGCGCTGGAAGTGAAGTTGCAGGAGATGTTCGGTGCCAGCGACACGCCGACGGTCTGCGACGGCCGGGTGAAGGTGGTGCTGCACATGCTCTCGCCGGGGCGCAAGCCCATCGCCATTACCGCCGATCTGGCCGGCTTCTGGGCGCGCAGCTACTTTGAGGTGAAGAAGGATCTGCGTGGCCGCTATCCGCGCCATCCCTGGCCGGACGATCCGCTGGCGGCGCAGGCCACCGCGCGGGCAAAGCCGCGTGGCACCTGATCGGCACTCCTTGCCGTAAACACTACTTAACGAGCCGGTTTGCGAGTCCCCGCCATGACCACCCTCATCCGCTATGCCACCACCGCCGATGCCGCCGCCATCGCGGCGATCTACGCGCCCTATGTCAGCGACACGGTCATCACTTTCGAGATCGACCCGCCGCCGGACGCGGCCGAGATGGGCCGTCGCCTGGAGACGGTACTGGCGCGCTACCCCTGGCTGGTGGTCGAGCGCGAGGGCAGGGTTCTGGGCTATGCCTACGCCAGCGAGCATCGCAGCCGTGCCGCCTATCGCTGGGGCGTGGATGTCGGCATCTATCTGGCGCCGGAGGCGCATCGGCAGGGGCTGGGGCGGCGGCTCTACCTTCGCCTGTTCCACATCCTGCGCGCGCTGGGCTTGTATAACGCCTATGCCGGCATCACCTTGCCCAACGCCGGCAGCGTTGGCCTGCATGAGGCCTGCGGCTTCTCGCTGGTGGGCATTTACCGTCGGGTCGGGTACAAGTGCGCCGCCTGGCATGACGTCGGCTGGTGGCAGCTGGCCTTGCAGTCCCATTTCGATCCTCCCGCGGAGCCGCGCGCTTTCGCCGCGCTGTCCTCGGCCGAGCAGCAGGCGCTGCTCCTGGCTCCTCTTTAGCGAGTTCCTTTCACGTGCTGACCATCAAGAATCTCACCCTCCGCTTCGGCGGCCCGCCGCTGCTCGACCGCGTCAGCCTGGTGGTGGAGCGCGGCGAGCGCGTCTGCGTGCTCGGCCGCAATGGCGAGGGCAAGTCCACGCTGCTGCGGATCATCGCTGGCACCCAGGTGGCGGACGACGGCGAGGTGATCAAGGCGCCGGGCATGCGCATCGCCGAGATGCCGCAGGACATCCCGGCCAGCCTGCCGGGCACGGTGCGCGACGTGGTCGCCAGCGGTCTCGGCGAGATTGGTCAGGTGTTGGCCGAGTACCACCATCTGCTCACCGAGTCCGAGCATGCCGAGCCCAAGCGCCTGGACCAGATCCTGGATCGCATGGGCAAGCTGCAGGGGCGTCTGGATGCCGGTGACGGCTGGACGCTGGACGCGCGGGTGGAGTCCATCGTCACCCGCCTGGAGCTGCCCGGCGACACCTTGTTCAACGATCTTTCCGGTGGCTACAAGCGCCGCGCCCTGCTGGGCCGCGCGCTGGCGCTGGAGCCGGATCTGTTGCTGCTCGACGAGCCCACCAACCACCTCGATCTCGACAGCATCGCCTGGATCGAGAGTTTTCTTCTGTCCTGGCCTGGGGCGCTGCTGTTCATCACTCACGACCGTGCCTTCCTGCGCCGGCTGGCGACCCGCATCGTCGAACTCGACCGCGGCCAGCTGACCAGCTGGCCCGGCGACTACGAAAACTACCTGCGTCGTCGCGAGGAGCGCCTGGCCTCGGAGGCCAAGACCCAGTTCGAGTTCGACAAGAAGCTGGCGCAGGAGGAAGTCTGGATTCGCAAGGGCATCCAGGCCCGGCGCACTCGCGACATGGGCCGCGTCGGCCGCCTGCTGGAGATGCGCCGGCAGTACGCCGAGCGGCGCAATCTGCAGGGCAAGGCGGAGTTCATCGTTCAGGAAGCCGCTGCCTCCGGCAAGCTGGTGGCCGAGGCCAAGAACGTGGGTTACTCGGTGGGCGGGCGCACCATCCTGCGTAATGTTTCGCTCAACGTCATCCGTGGCGACAAGATCGGCATCATCGGCCCCAATGGCGCCGGCAAGACCACGCTGCTGAACCTGCTGCTCGGGCGTCTGCAGCCCAGCTCCGGCGAGTTGAAGACCGGCACCAATATCGAAGTCGCCTGGTTCGACCAGATGCGCGCCACGCTCGACGAGAACAAGCCGGTCTGGGAAAACATCGCCGGCGGCAAGGAGTTCGTCACCATCGGCGAGGGCGACAACGCCAAACGCAAGCATGTGATGGGCTATTTGCAGGAGTTCCTGTTCACGCCCGACCGCGCCCGCAGTCCGACGCGGGTGCTGTCTGGCGGTGAGCGCTCGCGCCTCTTGCTGGCGCAGTTGTTCAGCCAGCCGGCCAATCTGCTGGTGCTCGACGAGCCGACCAATGATCTCGACGTCGAGACCCTCGACCTGCTCGAAGACCTGTTGCTGGACTTCGCCGGTACCGTGCTGGTGGTCAGCCACGACCGCGCCTTTCTCGACAACGTCGTCACCCGCACCCTGGCCTTTGAAGGCGGCGGGCGGGTGGCGGAATACATCGGCGGCTACAGCGACTGGCTGCGCCAGCGTCCGGCGCCGGTGGCCGTGGCGGCCACTAAGCCCGCGGCTCGGGCGGCGGAGGCACCGGCTGTGGTCCATCCCCCCGTGGCGGCCACGCAGGCGCTGAGTCCCAAGGAGAAGCGCGAGTTGCAGGAGCTGCCGGCGCGCATCGAGAAGCTGGAGGCCGAGATCGCCAAGCTGGGGGAGTCGCTGGCCGAGCTGTACGGCCGCGAGCCGGCCAAGGCGGTGGAAGTGCAGAAGCGGGTGTCGGCGCTCAACCAAGAGCTGTCCAGCGCCTATCAGCGCTGGGAGCGCTTGGAGGCACACAAGAGCCTCTAGAATTCCGGCGCTCTGTCTTGACAGAATGGGGTGCAACCCCGGAGAATCTCGGGCTCGTTTGCTGGAGGGATACTCAAGCGGCCAACGAGGGCAGACTGTAAATCTGCTGACTTATGTCTACGAAGGTTCGAATCCTTCTCCCTCCACCATTTTCACCAGTTATTTGTTGATTTTCTTGCGGTTCCGGCGGGTGTAGTTCAATGGTAGAACTTCAGCCTTCCAAGCTGATAGCGTGGGTTCGATTCCCATCACCCGCTCCAGCAGAAGCAGTATTTAGCAGCAGCGCTCACATAGCTCAGTCGGTAGAGCACTTTCTTGGTAAGGAAGAGGTCATCGGTTCGATTCCGATTGTGAGCACCACCTTTCAGATGTAAATGCAGGCCGCTTCAATCGGAAGCGAACCGATGACCTCTAATGATCGGGTCATGGGTTTTGACGAGGGGCAAAGCTCCTCGTCAGTTCGATCCCGATTGTGAGCACCATCTTTTTAATGACAGTTCTTTGATTTAGACGCGGAGCGCAGCGATGGCCAAGGAAAAGTTTTCCCGTAACAAGCCGCACGTAAACGTGGGCACGATTGGTCACGTTGACCATGGCAAGAC
>NZ_JBYSYF010000007.1:0-140076 GCF_058782965.1 Stagnimonas sp. FW305-C-60 | reverse complement strand
GCGATGGAAGAGCAGGTCCGCTTCGCCATCCGTGAAGGCGGTCGTACCGTCGGCGCCGGCGTGGTGACCAAGATCCTGGCCTAAAGAACCTTTAGTCCGTCGCGAGATGGATTGACAGGTTTTCGAGGGGGCGCGTATCATCGCGCCCCTTTTGGTTTTGCTGGTTTTATTTTTTGGCTGTGATCGTAAGTTGTTGTCGGTTAGCGAGGGCTGCAGGGGGATAGCTCAATTGGTAGAGCGTCGGTCTCCAAAACCGAAGGTTGGGGGTTCGAAGCCCTCTCTCCCTGCCATTCGCAACTGGTAAATGGCTGGATCATGGTTCATCACCGGGTGTCATGATGGAATCCCAAGCCCTTGAGGCTGGTTCTCCCCGCAAAGATCAGGCTTTGTTGGCGCTCGCCGCCATCCTGTTCGTTGGCGGGCTGTTCGCCTTCTACTACTTTGAAGCCGAACTGCCGGCGGTAGTCCGGGTGCTGCTGCTGCTGGCCGCGCTGGGCGCGGCGGCTGCCGTGGGTTATCGCACCTCGACGGGGCAGGCGGTATGGGCTGCCATCGCGGGTGCCCGCACCGAGCTGCGCAAGGTGGTCTGGCCGACACGCCAGGAAAGTGTGCAGACCACCCTGATGATTGCGGTGGTGGTGCTGATCATGTCTTTGCTGATGTGGGGGCTCGATGGTGTGCTCCTGTACGGTGTTGAAAAACTCACGGGACGGGGCTAGGTCATGACCATGCGTTGGTACGTTGTGCATGCGTACGCCCAGTACGAAAACAGTGTTGCCAAGGCGCTCAAGGAGCGTATCGGCCGCGCCGGTCTGAACGAGCAGTTTGGTGAAATCCTGGTGCCGACCGAAGAAGTGGTCGAAATCAAGGATGGCCAGAAGCGCACCACCGAGCGCAAGTTCTTCCCCGGCTATGTCTTCGTCAATATGGAAATGAACGAAGACACCTGGCATCTGGTCAAGTCCACGCCGAAGGTGCTGGGCTTCATCGGCGGTACGGCGGAAAAGCCGGCGCCGATCTCCGACAAGGAGGCCAATGCCATTCTCAACCGCGTGGAAGAAGCGGTGGAGCGTCCCAAGCCCAAGACCCTGTTCGAGCCGGGTCAGCAGGTGCGGGTCAACGATGGTCCGTTTGCCGATTTCACCGGTGTGGTCGAAGAGGTCAACTACGACAAGAACCGCCTGCGTGTGGCGGTGCTGATCTTTGGTCGTTCGACACCGGTGGAGCTGGAGTTCTCGCAGGTCGAGAAGACTTAAAAAGTGTGACCCTGTGACGGTCGTGGGGGCCGTTTCGGGGAGGTTGTCGGGAACATAACTAACGGAGCTGTCTATGGCCAGAAAGGTACAGGGGGTCGTTTCGCTGATTTTGGGGGCTGGAACCGCTGAACTGACCGAGGCTCTCGGTCCTGCCCTAGGAGCATTTGGTATCAACGTCGAGGCATTCGTGAAGGACTTCAACGCGGCCACGGCCAGCTGGCCGGTGGGGACGCTGCTGCAGTCCACGATCACGGTGTACGACGACCACTCCTACACCTTTGTCACGGTGCCGCTGCTGTAAGGCAACAGTTTTCTCCCTCTGCGTCTGCCAAGGCGCAGGGGGTTTTCACAGGGGAGCCGCCAGTGCAGAGCTGGGGCGTTCGCACCCAAACCAGGAGCGTTAGATGGCCAAGAAAGTACAGGGCTACGTCAAGCTGCAAGTGCCAGCGGGCAAAGCCAATCCCTCTCCCCCGATCGGTCCCGCGCTGGGCTCGCAGGGCGTCAACATCATGGCGTTCTGCAAAGAGTTCAATGCCGCCACCCAGAAGCTGGAAGTGGGCATGCCGATTCCGGTGGTGATCACCGTTTATTCGGACAAATCCTTCACCTTCGTGATGAAGACGCCGCCGGCGACCTTCTTCATCAAGAAGGCGCTCGGCCTGGAGTCCGGTTCCTCGAACCCGAACACCAAGAAGGTCGGCAAGATTTCCCGTGGTCAGCTGGAAGAGATCGCCAAGGCCAAGTGGCCCGACCTCAACGCCGCCGATATGGATGCTGCTGTGCGCACCATCGCCGGTTCCGCCCGCAGCATGGGCGTCGATTCCGAGCTGAAGTAAGGGGAAGACCATGAAGCAGACCAAGCGCGAAAAGCTGTTCGCCACAAAGGTGCAGCCCGGCAAGAGCTACCCCGTTGAGCAGGCCCTCGACATCCTCAAGCAGTGCTCCACCGCCAAGTTCAAGGAATCGGTCGACATCGCCGTCAACCTCGGCATCGACCCCAAGAAGTCCGACCAGAACGTCCGCGGCTCCACCGTGCTGCCGCACGGCAATGGCAAGTCGGTGCGAGTGGCCGTGTTCACCCAGGGTGCCAAGGCTCAGGAAGCCCGTGACGCCGGTGCCGATGCCGTCGGTATGGACGATCTCGCTGCCGCCATGAAGGGTGGCGACCTGAACTATCAGGTGGTGATCGCCTCGCCGGACGCGATGCGCGTCGTCGGTTCCCTCGGTCAGGTGCTGGGCCCGCGTGGCCTGATGCCGAACCCGAAGACCGGCACCGTCACTCCGGATGTGGCTGGCGCCGTGCGCAATGCCAAGGCTGGTATGGCCAAGTTCCGCGCCGACAAGGCCGGCATCCTGCACGCCTCGGTGGGTTCCGCCGACTTCGAGAAGTCGAAGCTGGTCGAGAACCTGCTGGCGGTGGTGCGCGATATCCGCAAGGCCAAGCCGGCTTCGGCGAAGGGCGTCTACCTCAAGAAGCTGACGCTCTCCACCACCATGGGCCCCGGCATCGTCGTCGATCTGTCGAGCCTGCCGGAATAAGGCGCAGCATTCGCGGCGCCGGTGATAACGACCGGCGCCGTACCCAGAACTTTGTTGTGTGGCTCCAAGCCACATCATCAAAGACCGTCAGTGCCCCAGGGCGTTGTTGGCCCAAAGGCTTAAAGGCTGAAACGCCGCTGCCGCAGATGGTGTGACCCGAACGCCGCCACAAGCGGAAGAAGGAAGCACCGAAAGGCCGGAGGAGTCCACAGCCGTGGACGAATCCGATTTCGTAGTTAGCACCAGGAGTTAAACAAGTCCCATGCCGCTCAAGCTGGAAGACAAGAAGGTCCTGGTTGCGGAAGTCAACGACGTCGCCCAGCGCGCGCTCTCGGCGGTTGCCGCCGAGTACCGCGGCCTGACGGCCGGCAAGTTCGATGCCCTGCGCAGCAAGGCCCGTGAGAACGGGATCTACCTGCACGTGGTGAAGAACACGCTGGCCCGCAAGGCGGTTGAAGGTACTCCGTTCGAGTGCCTGATCCCGGCGCTGGTCGGTCCGTTGGTGCTCGGTTTCTCGCTCGAGGATCCGGGTGCTGTCGGCCGCGTCATCAAGGACTTCGCCAAGGAAAACGACAAGCTGGTCGTGAAAGCGCTGGCCGTCGGCGGAACGCTGTACCCCGCCTCGGACATCGACCGCCTCGCCTCGCTGCCCACCAAGGATCAGGCCATCGCCCTGCTCCTGGGCACGATGAAGGCCCCGATCGGCAGCTTCGTCCGCACCCTGGCCGAGCCCACCGCCAAGTTTGTCCGCACGGTTCAGGCCGTCGCCGACAAGCAAGGCGAGTAAGGACTCTCCGCATCCTCTCCGCAGTACCCAACAAACCACTTTTGGAGTTTCAAAATGTCCCTCAGCAATCAGGAAATCCTTGACGCGATCGCCGCCAAGTCCGTCATGGACATCGTCGAGCTGGTCAAGATGATGGAAGAGAAGTTCGGCGTGTCCGCCGCCGCTGTCGCCGTGGCCGCTGGCCCGGCCGCCGGTGCCGCCGCCGCTGCCCCGGTGGAAGAGAAGACCGAGTTCACGGTCGTCCTCTCCGGCATCGACGCCGCCAAGAAGGTCAACGTGATCAAGGTTGTCCGCGAGATCACCGGCCTCGGCCTGAAGGAAGCCAAGGACCTCGTCGAAGGCGCCCCGCAGACCGTGAAGGATGGCGTCAACAAGGCCGACGCCGAAGCCATGAAGAAGAAGCTGGAAGAAGCCGGCGCCAAGGTCGACGTCAAGTAAGACCTTGCACCGACTCGCTAGCTGCGATTCAAGCAAAAGGCTGGGGGCTGCAATGCCCCCGGCCTCTTGCCGTTTTTGCCGTTCCCCAAATTGTTGTTGGTAGTACCTGAAGAAATTCGGTGGTTTGTGGTCTGACTTTCCCCCAGAGCGCAAACCACCGCATTGCTGACGGTGCGGATTGATTCATTAGACGAGGATTACGACCGATGGCCTACTCGTTCACCGAGAAAAAGCGCATCCGCAAGGATTTCCGCAAGCAGACGGAGACGATGGAAGTCCCCTTCCTGCTCACCACCCAGATTGACTCCTACCGGGAGTATCTGCAGGCCGAGACGCAGCCTTCCAAGCGCAAGGACATTGGCCTGCAGGCGGCGTTCAAGTCGGTGTTCCCGATGAACGCCTACAACGGCTCCGCTGCCCTGGAGTTCGTGAAGTACCGCTTGGAAGAGCCGATCTTCGAAGAGAAGGAATGCCGCATCCGTGGCCTCACCTACTCCGCACCGCTGAAGGTCACCACCCGCCTGGTGATCTTCGACCGCGAGTCGAAGGAAAAGAAGGTGAAGGACGTCCGTGAGCAGGAGGTCTACATGGGCGAAGTGCCGCTCATGACCGACAACGGCACCTTCATCATCAATGGCACCGAGCGCGTCATCGTCAGCCAGCTGCACCGTTCGCCGGGTGTGTTCTTCGACCACGACCGTGGCAAGACGCACTCTTCCGGCAAGCTGCTGTACAGCGCCCGCATCATTCCGTACCGCGGCTCCTGGCTGGACTTCGAGTTCGATCCCAAGGACAACCTGTTCGTGCGTATCGACCGCCGCCGCAAGCTGCCGGCGACGATCCTGCTGCGCGCGCTGTCCTTCGACAACCAGAAGATGCTCGAGACCTTCCACGAGCAGAACCGCTTCACGCTGACTCCCGAAGGCGCCGATCTGACCCTGGTCGCCGAGCGTCTACGTGGCGAAACCGCGCAGTTCGACATCGTCGCCAAGGGCAAGGTGCTGGTGGAGGAGGGCAAGCGCATCACCGCCCGCCACATCAAGCTGATCATCGAAGCCGGTCTGAAGAGCCTGGCGGTGCCGGACAGCTACCTGCTCGACAAGATCGTCTCCCACGACGTCATCCACCCGGACACCGGCGAAGTGCTGGCCGCCGCCAACAGCGAGCTGAAGCAGGATCTGCTGAACAGCTTCCGCAGCGCCGGCATCAAGGAACTGCGCACCCTCTACGTCAACGATCTCGACAAGGGTCCGTACGTTTCCACCACGCTGCAGATCGATCCGACCAAGACCCGCCTGGAAGCGCTGGTCGAAATCTATCGCATGATGCGCCCCGGCGAGCCGCCGACCAAGGACGCTGCCGAAACCCTGTTCGCCGGCCTGTTCTTCAGCGCCGACCGCTACGACCTCTCGGCCGTCGGCCGCATGAAGTTCAACCGTCGTCTGCGTCGCGACTCCGTGACCGGCCCGGGCGTGCTCGATACCGAGGACATCCTGGCGGTCATGAAGGAGATCATCGCCATCCGCAACGGCGAAGGTCAGACCGACGATATCGACCACCTCGGCAACCGCCGCATCCGCGCGGTGGGCGAAATGACCGAGAACGTCTTCCGTACCGGCCTGGTGCGCGTCGAGCGTGCGGTGCGCGAGCGCCTGGCGCTCGCGGAAGCCGACAACCTGACTCCGCAGGATCTGATCAACGCCAAACCGGTGGGCGCCGCGATCAAGGAATTCTTCGGCAGTAGCCAGCTGTCGCAGTTCATGGACCAGAACAACCCGCTGTCGGAGGTCACGCACAAGCGTCGCGTGTCCGCCCTCGGTCCGGGCGGTCTGACCCGCGAGCGCGCCGGCTTCGAAGTCCGCGACGTGCACACCACCCACTACGGCCGCGTCTGCCCGATTGAAACGCCGGAAGGCCCGAACATCGGTCTGATCAACTCGCTGGCCTGCTACGCGCGCACCAACGAGTACGGCTTCCTGGAAACCCCCTACCGCCGGGTCACCGACGGCAAGGTCACCGACCAGATCGACTACCTGTCGGCGATCGAGGAAGGCCGCTACGTCATTGCCCAGGCCAACTCCGAGCTGGACAAGAGCAGCAAGCTGACTTCCGAACTGGTGTCGGTGCGCTTCCAGAACGAATTCACCATGATGACGCCCGACAAGGTCCAGTACATGGACGTGTCGCCGCGCCAGATCGTGTCGGTCGCCGCCGCGCTGATTCCCTTCCTGGAACACGACGACGCCAACCGCGCGCTGATGGGTTCGAACATGCAGCGTCAGGCGGTTCCGACGCTGCGTGCCGACAAGCCGCTGGTCGGCACCGGCATGGAAAAGCGCGTCGCCGTCGACTCCGGCAATGCCATCGTTGCCAAGCGTGGCGGCGTGGTCGACAAGGTCGACGCCGGCCGCGTGGTGATTCGTGTCAACGACGAGGAAACCATCGCTGGCGAAGCCGGCGTGGACATCTACAACCTCGTCAAGTACACCCGCTCCAACCAGACCACCTGTATCAACCAGCGCCCGATCGTGAAGCCGGGCGAGATGGTGGCGCGTGGCGACGTGATCGCCGACGGCCCGTCCACCGATCTCGGTGAGCTGGCGCTGGGCCAGAACATGCTGATCGCGTTCATGCCCTGGAACGGCTACAACTTCGAAGACTCCATCCTGCTCTCCGAGCGCGTGGTGGAAGAGGATCGCTTCACCACGATCCACATCGAAGAGCTCACCTGCGTGGCGCGCGAGACCAAGCTGGGTTCGGAGGAAATCACTGCCGACATCCCCAACGTCAACGAGTCGGCCCTGCGCCGCCTCGACGAGTCGGGCATCGTCTACATCGGCGCCGAAGTGAAGGCCGGCGACATCCTGGTCGGCAAGGTCACGCCCAAGGGCGAGACCCAGCTGACTCCGGAAGAAAAGCTGCTGCGCGCGATCTTCGGCGAGAAGGCCTCGGACGTGAAGGACACCTCGCTGAAGGTGCCGGCCGGCACCGACGGCACGGTGATCGACGTGCGTGTGTTCACCCGCGAAGGCGTGAAGAAGGACAAGCGCGCGCTCGCCATCGAGGAAGCCGAACTGGCCTCGGTCCGCAAGGACTTGAACGACCAGATGCGCATCTTCGAGGAAGACATCTACGACCGCGTGCGTCGCCTGCTGACCGGTAAGGTCGCCGACGGCGGTCCGATGAAGCTGAAGAAGGGCACGGTTATCGACAGCGCCTATCTCGACGGCCTCGAGCGTGAGAAGTTCTTCGAAGTGCGCCTGGCCGACGACCTCGCCCAGGAACAGCTGGAAGCCGCCGCCAAGCAGTTGAAGGAAATGCGCGTCGAGTTCGACAAGCGCTTCGACTCCAAGAAGCGCAAGATCCAGCAGGGCGACGAGCTGCAGCCCGGCGTGCTGAAGATGGTCAAGGTTTACCTCGCCGTGCGCCGCCGCATCCAGCCGGGCGACAAGATGGCCGGCCGTCACGGCAACAAGGGCGTGGTCTCGATGATCGTGCCGGTGGAAGACATGCCGCATCTGCCGGACGGCACCCCGGTCGACATCGTGCTCAATCCGCTGGGCGTGCCTTCGCGCATGAACATCGGTCAGCTGCTCGAAGTCCACCTCGGTTGGGCCGCGCGTGGCCTGGGCCACAAGATCGACGAGATGATCCGCCAGCAGAAGGCGGTCGCAGAACTGCGCAAGTTCCTCGGCAAGATCTACTCGCTGGGTCGTGGCGTCGGCGCCAATCTCGACGAGCTGAACGACGCCGAGATCGTCACCCTCTCGCACAACCTGGTGAAGGGCGTGCCGATGGCGACTCCGGTGTTCGACGGCGCCGCCGAGAGCGAGATCAAGGATCTGCTCGAACTCGCCGGCCTGCCGCGCACCGGTCAGGCGCAGCTCACCGATGGCCGCACCGGCGAGCAGTTCGCCCGCCAGGTCACCGTCGGCTACATGTACATGCTCAAGCTCAACCACCTCGTCGACGACAAGATGCACGCGCGTTCGACCGGTCCGTACTCCCTGGTCACCCAGCAGCCGCTGGGCGGCAAGGCGCAGTTCGGCGGTCAGCGCTTCGGCGAAATGGAAGTCTGGGCGCTGGAAGCCTACGGCGCGGCCTACACGCTGCAGGAAATGCTCACGGTCAAGTCCGACGACACCAATGGTCGCACCAAGATGTACAAGAACATCGTGGATGGCGATCACAAGATGACGGCGGGCATGCCGGAGTCCTTCAACGTGCTGGTGAAGGAAATCCGCTCGATCGGCTTGAACATCGAGCTGGAACAGAACCAATAGCCGTTTGCCGGTGGCGTCTAGACGCCACCGGGGGCCCCGGATACGAATCAGGAGTAAGTCATGAAAGACCTTTTCAATTTCATCAAGCCGCCGGAAGAGTTCGAGGACTTCGACGCCATCAAGATCGGCCTGTCGTCACCGGAAACGGTGCGCAGCTGGTCCTTCGGCGAAGTGAAGAAGCCGGAAACCATCAACTACCGCACCTTCAAGCCCGAGCGTGACGGCCTGTTCTGCGCCAAGATCTTCGGACCGATCAAGGACTACGAGTGCCTTTGCGGCAAGTACAAGCGCCTCAAGCACCGCGGCGTGGTCTGCGAGAAGTGCGGCGTCGAAGTCACCGTCGCCAAGGTGCGCCGCGAGCGCATGGGCCACATCGAGCTCGCGAGCCCGGTCGCCCACATCTGGTTTCTGAAGTCGCTGCCCAGCCGCATTGGTCTCTTGCTCGACATGCCGCTGCGCGCCATCGAGCGGGTGCTGTACTTCGAAGCCCACATGGTCGTCGACCCGGGCATGACCCCGCTGGAAAAGGGTCAGCTGTTGACCGAAGAGGACTACCTCGAAGCGGTCGAGAAGTACGGTGACGACTTCGATGCCCGCATGGGGGCCGAGGCTGTGCACGACCTGCTCAAGCACATGAACCTGGAGGCCGAGACCCTCAAGCTGCGCGAGGACATCGCCGCCACCGGTTCCGACACCAAGATCAAGAAGCTCGGCAAGCGCCTGAAGCTGATCGAATACCTCATCAGCTCCAAGAACAAGCCGGAGTGGATGGTGTTCACGGTGCTGCCGGTGCTGCCGCCGGACCTGCGCCCGCTGGTGCCGCTGGACGGCGGCCGCTTCGCGACCTCCGACCTCAACGACCTGTACCGCCGCGTCATCAACCGCAACAACCGCTTGAAGCGCTTGTTGGAGCTGACCGCGCCGGACATCATCGTGCGCAACGAAAAGCGCATGCTGCAGGAATCTGTTGACGCCCTGATCGACAACGGCCGTCGTGGCCGCGCGATCACCGGCACCAACAAGCGCGCCCTCAAGTCGCTCGCCGACATGATCAAGGGCAAGCAGGGCCGCTTCCGCCAGAACCTGCTCGGCAAGCGCGTCGACTACTCCGGCCGTTCGGTCATCGTGGTCGGCCCGACGCTTAAATTGCACCAGTGCGGTCTGCCCAAGAAGATGGCGCTGGAACTGTTCAAGCCCTTCGTGTTCAGCCGCCTGCAGCGCCTGGGCATCGCCACCACCATCAAGGCGGCGAAGAAGATGGTGGAGCGCGAGGAGCCGGCGGTTTGGGACGCGCTGGAAGAGTGCATCAAGGAGCATCCGGTTCTGTTGAACCGCGCACCGACCCTGCACCGTCTGGGCATCCAGGCTTTCGAACCGATCCTGATCGAAGGCAAGGCCATCAACCTGCATCCGCTCGTTTGCACGGCGTTCAACGCCGACTTCGACGGTGACCAGATGGCCGTGCACGTTCCGCTGAGCCTCGAAGCCCAGCTGGAAGCGCGCGTGCTGATGATGGCGACCAACAACATCCTGTCGCCGGCCAACGGCCAGCCGATCATCGTCCCCTCGCAGGACGTGGTGCTCGGTCTGTACTGGATGACCCGTGAGCGTCTCGCCGCCAAGGGCGACGGCATGATCTTCACCGACCTGGCCGAAGTCCATCGCGCCTACGAGAACGGCGTGGTCGATCTGCAGGCCAAGATCAAGGTGCGCTTGCAGGACTACGACGAGGCCCAGGGCATCCGGGTGCTCCGTCTGATCGAGACCACCACCGGCCGCGCGCTGCTGTCGGAAGTGCTGCCCGAGAAGATCCCGTTCAGCGTCATCAACAAGACCCTGACCAAGAAGGAAGTCGGCCGCGTGCTCGACGCGGTGTACCGCCGCGCCGGCGCCAAGGACACCGTGGTGTTCGCCGACCAGTTCATGTACGCCGGCTTCCGCATGTCCACCCGTTCGGGCATCTCCTTCTGCATCGATGACATCATCGTGCCGGACGAGAAGGCCAAGCTGCTGGAGGTCGCCGAGGACAAGGTCAAGGAAATCGACAACCAGTACCAGCAGGGCCTGACCACCCAGACCGAGCGTTACAACCAGGTGGTCGACATCTGGTCGAAGTGCAACGACGACGTCGCCAAGGCGATGATGGCGCGCATCGGCAAGGAAAAGGTCACCCTCAAGGACGGCACCCAGGCCGAGCAGCCGAGCTTCAACTCGGTGTTCATGATGGCGGACTCCGGCGCGCGTGGTAGCGCCGCCCAGATCCGTCAGCTGGCCGGTATGCGCGGCCTGATGGCCAAGCCCGACGGCTCGATCATCGAGACGCCGATCACTGCCAACTTCCGCGAAGGCCTCAACGTTCTGCAGTACTTCATCTCCACCCACGGTGCCCGTAAGGGCCTGTCGGATACGGCCTTGAAGACCGCGAACTCCGGCTACCTGACCCGCCGTCTGGTCGACGTCGCGCAGGACGTGGTGATCACCAGCCAGGATTGCGGCACCGAACACGGTCTGCTGATGACCCCGGTGGTCGAAGGTGGTGACGTGCTGGAACCGCTGCGCGACCGCGTGCTGGGTCGTACAGCGCTCAAGGACGTCACCAAGCCCGGCACCGAGGAAGTGATCGTCGACGAAGGCAGCCTGATCGACGAGAAGACCGCCGACCTGCTCGACAAGCACGGTGTCGACGAGATCTGGGTGCGCAGCTCCATCACCTGCGAAATGCCCTTCGGCGTCTGCGCCAAGTGCTACGGCCGCGACCTCGCGCGCGGTCATCAGGTGAACATCGGCGAAGCGGTCGGCGTCATCGCCGCGCAGTCGATCGGTGAGCCGGGCACCCAGCTGACCATGCGTACCTTCCACGTCGGTGGCGCGGCTTCCCGTGCCGCGGCTGCGGACGGTGTCGATGCGCGTGCCGCCGGTACCATCCGCGAGCACAACGTCAAGACCGTGCGTCACCGTGACGGCCATCGCGTGGCGGTGTCGCGTACCGGCGAACTGGGCGTGATCGACGCCCAGGGCCGCGAGCGCGAGCGCTACAAGATGCCTTACGGCGCCACCATCATGGTCAAGGATGGCGATGCCATCAAGGCTGGCCAGCGTCTGGCCAAGTGGGACGCCCACACCCACCCGATCGTCACCGAAATCGCCGGTCGCGTGCGCTTCAAGGACTTCGAGGACGGCATCACCGTCACCCGCGAGACCGACGACATCACCGGCATGTCCACGCTGGTCATCACCGAGCCCAAGACCCGTGGCTCGGCCGGTAAGGACCTGAAGCCGGTCATCGAGCTGCTCGACGTGAACACCGGCAAGCCGCTGATGTTCCCGGGCACCGAGATTCCGGCTGCCTACGCGCTGCCGCCCAAGGCCATCGTCAGCATCGAGGACGACGGCGAAGTGGGCGTCGGCGACGTCATCGCCCGTCTGCCGCAGGAATCCGCCAAGTCGCGCGACATCACCGGCGGTCTGCCGCGCGTCGCCGACTTGTTCGAAGCGCGCAAGCCGAAGGACCCGGCGGTGCTGGCGGAAGCCAGCGGCACCATCAAGTTCGGCGCGCCCACCAAGGGCAAGCAGCGCATCAAGGTGGTGCTGGCCGATGGCGAGGAAGTCGAGCAGCTGGTGCCGAAGTGGACGCAGATCACCGTGTTTGAAGGTGAGCACGTCGAGCGCGGCGAGCAGATTTCCGACGGCGAGCCGAGCCCGCACGACATCCTGCGTCTGCAGGGCGTCACCGCTCTCGCCAACTACCTGGTGAAGGAAATCCAGGACGTGTATCGCCTGCAGGGTGTGCGCATCAACGACAAGCACATCGAGACGATCATCCGTCAGATGCTCCGCAAGGTGGAGATCACCGAAACCGGTGACACCCGCTTCCTGCAGGGCGAGCAGGCGGAAATCTTCCACGTGCTGTCCGAAAACCGGAAGGTCAAGGGCAAGAACGAGCGTCCGGCGAAGTTCGACCGTCAGCTGCTGGGCATCACCAAGGCCAGCTTGTCGACCGAGAGCTTCATCTCCGCCGCTTCGTTCCAGGAAACCACCCGCGTGCTCACCGAGGCCTCCGTCCGCGGCAGCCGCGACGAGCTGCGTGGCCTGAAGGAGAACGTGATCGTCGGTCGTCTGATCCCGGCCGGCACCGGTCTAGCGCACCACGAGCAGCGTCGCCGCATGCGCGGTGGCAGCCTGCTCGAGGATCTGCAGACCGCGCGCAATTCGACGCCGATCACCGACATCTTCACCGCCGAGCGCGGCGAAGCGCGGGATACCGACGACGCCGATGACGAGGCCGAGGCGGGCTCCGAAGAGTAGTCGTAAGTTGTCAGTGCAAAAAGGCCGGGCTTAGCCCGGCCTTTTTGTTTCTGGCGTCCGCTGCAACCAAGAGACAGACAGCAAGCGTTTAGTCCGGCTGCCGCAAGCGCTGCTGCACGGCCAACTGCGCCCAGGCCAGGCGGCGGTGCTCGGCGCCGCTGTCGATGTGGACGAAGCGCTCCACCGCCTCGCCGTGCATCAGGGTCACCATCACGTCGACGGTGGCGGCGAAGTCCGGGTGCTGGCTGTACTCCGGCAACAGCTGCCGCGCCAGCGCCAGCACGTCGGCGTGATTGCTGGCCCAGATCGGCGCCAGCGCGGCGCGCAGTTCGGCATCGGTGCGCGCCGCCATCATCAGCTCGAACCAGGCCTGGTGGCTGCGCGACTGACAGGTGCCACGGCACAGTTCCAGGGCCAGGCGGATCGGGTCGTGGGCATGCTGCTTGAGGCGGGCGAACTGCTGGCGGTAGCGATCCAGGAGGCCATTGCCGACCTCTACCGCCACCCGCTTCATCAGCTCCAGGCGGCTGGGGAAATGCCGGAACAGGCCGCCGTGGGAAACCCCGGCGCGGCGGCAGATCTCCTGGATGCTGGCGCGCGCATAGCCCAGCTCGATCAGCACCTCGGTGCTGGCCTGCACCAGCTTGGCGATGGTGCTGCTGCGGCGCTCGGTCTGGGTGCGGCCGGCAGCTGGCATGGCGCGCGGAGTGGCCTTGCGCCGCGTGGCCGGCGCGCGGACCGTGACCGCGCGCTTCATGCCGCCTGCGCCAGCGGAGTGCCGTATTCGACGCCATGGTCGGAGCTGGCCAGCTCGCCGGCCTTGAGGAAGCGGCCATAGCCCGCGGCGCGCCCGAAGTCGGCGGCGAACTCGCCATGGCGATAGGCGACGCGGCCGTTGATGACGGTGGCGCTGACCGCGCGGTCGTTGCGGTTGACCATGCGCGAGAGCCCGTTGAATTCGGGGATCGGCGCCTCGGCATAGGCCCGCAGGCTGGCGTCCAGACCCTCGGGATCAATCACCACCAGATCGGCGCGATCGCCCAGGCGGATATGGCCGGCGTCGATCTCGAACCAGTCGGCCAGCTCGCCGGTGAGTCGCCACACGGCTTTTTCCAGCGGCATGAAGGGGCGGCCCTCGCGCTCGGCGTCGTACACCAGCTTGAGCATCTGCAGGCTGAAGTTGTAGAAGGCCATGTTGCGAATGTGCGCGCCGGCATCGCTGAAGCTGATGATCGCGCCCTGGTCCTGCACGATGGCCTGCAGCCGCTGTTTGCGGTGGTTGCCGATGGTGGTCTTCCAGCGCAGTTTCTTGCCGTGCGCCACCACGAGGTCAAGGAAGGCGTCGACCGGGTGGATGCCCTTGGCATCGGCTATCGCGCCAAAGCTCTTGCCGATCACGCCGCGCTCCGGGCAGTCGACGATCTCGGCGTCGTGGAAGTCGCGGTGCCAGACTCTAGGGGTGAATTTCGCCTCGTAGTTCTTGCGGAAGGCGCGGCGGTAGCGCTCGTCCTGCATCAGCGCATTGCGCTCGACTTCGTCGGCCAAATGCAGTGCCTGCTCGCCGGCACCGAACTCCTCGAAGATCACCAGATCGATGCCGTCGGCATAGACCTCGAAGGGGCAGGGCAGGGCCTGCCAGCGGAAGTTGCCGCGCAACGCGCGATTGCAGAAATGCGCCAGCTTGCCGATCAGCCGGTGCAGCAGGCCGTTGCTCTTCACGTCCATCAGGGTGATCAGCGTGGTCTTCAGCGGCTTGCGGAAGTACAGACCCAGGCTCTCCCAGAGGAAGGCGAACATGTTCACCTTGGTGACGATGTCCGGCGCACCCTGGTGGATGCGTCCGTGCCGGCGCAGGATGCGGTTGAGCCGCGTGTACTCGCTCCAGCGTGCGTAAGTGGTGGGCAGGCTCTTGCTGCGCTCGCGCTCGCCGTCGAGCTTGTCCCACTTGGTGGTCATGGTGGAGAGGCCCAAGAGGCCGACATCCAGCGCCTCCTCCAGCACCTGTTCCATTTTCTGTAGCTCGGCCTCGCTGGGCCTGGCCTGGCTGTCCACCGCGCGGCTGAGGCCCATGGTCGCCACCCGCAGGTCGGAATGCCCCAGAAAGGCGGTGACATTCGGCCCCAGTGGCATGGCTTGCAGATGCTCGACATAGCCGCGCGGCGAGTTCCAGGTCTTGGTCTGCTTGAGTAGCGGCAGCACATGCTCGCGCGGGATCGACTCGACGCGGGTGAACATGTCCGAGCAGTCCTCGGGCGCCGAGCAGACCATGCCGATCGAGCAGGAGCCGAAGGTCACCGTGGTCACGCCGTGGCGCACGCTCTCCTTTAAGCCCGGTGCGGCCAGCATCTCGGCGTCGTAGTGGGTGTGGGTGTCGAGAAAGCCCGGCATCAGCCACTGGCCTTCAGCGTCGATGACCTGGGCGCCGGCTTCCGGCAGCGGCAGGTCGGAAACCGCGGCGATGCGGCCATCGCGTACCCCGACGTGCTTGCGGCTGGAAGGGCCACCGCTACCGTCGAAGTAGCGGCCATTTTTGATGACCAGATCAAAGCTGCGCATGGGTCTCCTCCAGCGTGGCGGTGGTCCGGAGGTGGCCGCCGCTCTTGCCGGTCAGCCTAGGTTAGAAACCGATCACTCGCAATCTTTTTGAGGTGAGATCGGCTCGGCTGTGCGTCCGGTACCGCCACCCTCCGACCCCGGCCGCCATTGGCTACACTCCGCGCATAACGAATGGGAGGAGAACCCCGTGGCAAAGACCTACAAGCTCAATCCGCTGGACGCTGCCTGGCTGATGGTTGAGTCCACCGACACGCCCATGCACGTCGGCAGCCTGACCATCTTCTCGCTGCCGCAGAATGCCTCGCCGGATTTCCTGCGCGACACCGTCGCCAGCCTCAAGCAGCACCGCAATTTCGCGCCGCCGTTCAATCTCAAGCTGGTGTCGCCCAAGCTCAAGGGCGTGCTGCCGGCCTGGATCGAAGACCACAAGATCGATCTCGACTACCACTTCCGCCACTCGGCCCTGCCGGCGCCGGGCGGCGAGCGTGAACTGGGCGTGTTGATCTCGCGCCTGCACTCGCATCCGCTGGATTTCAACCGGCCGCTGTGGGAATGCCATCTGATCGAGGGCCTGGAGCACAACCGCTTCGCGCTCTACGTGAAGATGCACCACTCGCAGGTCGACGGCGTCGGCGGCATGAAGATGCTCGAGCGCATGCTCTCGGCCGATCCCGAGGCAACCGATCGTCTACCGCCCTGGGCGGTGGGCCGTGGCGGTTCCACCCGTCCGCACCCGGTGAAAGCGCCACTGGCGCAGCGGCTCAAGGCCCTGGCGCTGGCGCAGGCGGAGACCCTGCCCGGCGTCATCAAGGCCCTGCGCGAGGTGGTCAGCGACAGCTTCGGCCAGACCGATCCCGCCCACGCCGCGCCGTTCGTGGCGCCCCGCTCCATCTTCAACCGCAAGATCAGCGGCCAGCGCCGCTTCGCCACCCAGTACTACGAGCTGGAGCGTATCCGCAGGATCGCCAAGGCCACCGCCGGCACCGTCAACGATGTGTTCCTGGAGCTGTGCTCGGGCGCGCTGCGGCGCTATCTGGATGAGATCCAGGCGCTGCCCAATGCCCCGCTCACCGCCGGCGTGCCGGTCAGCGTGCGCCCGGCCGACGATGGCGACAGCGGCAATGCCATCAGCTTCATCATTGCCAACCTCAACACCCATCTGGTGGACCCCTTGCAGCGGCTCAAGGCGATCCAGGAGTCCACCGCCTTCGCCAAGGACAGGTTGCAGGCCCTGCCCAAGGCCGGCATCAACAACTACACCATGGTGTTCATGGCGCCCTACATCCTCAGCCTGCTGACCGGCCTGAGCGGGCGCACGCGGCCGATGTTCAACGTCACCATCTCCAATGTGCCGGGGCCGCGCGAGCATCTGTACTTCAACGGCGCGCGGCTGGAGCAGATGTATCCGATCTCCCTGCTCAGCCATGGTCAGGCGCTGAACATCACCGTGGTCAGCTATGCCGGCCAGTTCAACGTCGGCTTCACCGGTTGCCGCGACACCCTGCCGCACATGCAGCGGCTCGCCACCTACATGGCCGAGACCCTGGAAGAGCTGGAGCTGGCGGCGGAAAAGGCGATGTACAAGCGGCGTAAGGCGGCCTGAGCCGGGAGCCCTGTTCAGGCCGGATTCATGGCCTGGTCACAGCCTCGGTGCGTTCTGCAAAACCTACGGAGGAAAACCACAATGAAAATCACGTCTCTGTGCGCGCTGGCGCTGCTGTCGGCAACGACCTCGGCCCTGGCCGCCAATGACCAGCCCTACTTCGGCCTGCAAGGCAGCTATGTCTCGCCCGACCTGGACCGACAGACCGAGCATGGCCTGGGTGCCAAGTTTCTGCTCGGCCTGCCGATGGGCGACTACCTGGCACCGGAGCTGAGCGTCTTCGGCCTGAAGAACGGCCGGAACGGCAGCAACGACGCCGACCTGGCCTTGGGCGCCGGGCTTGATCTGACGATCCATCCGCTCAAGCGTTCCTCCCGGTTCTCGCCGTTTCTGCTGCTGGGCGCTGGCGGCCAGTACGATGATCGAGCGACCAATTCCGGCGGCCATTTCTTTCTCAATGCCGGTGGCGGCTTCCTGTACGAGCTGAGCCAGCGCGCCTCGCTGCGCGTCGATGCCCAGCGCTACCGCGTCAACGACGACGAGGCGGCGGTCGGTACCGATCTCTTGTGGGACACCCGCATCAACGCCGGCGTGCAGCTCGCTTTTGGCGCCGACCCGGTGCCGCCGGCCGTGGTGCCGCCTCCGCCGCCACGCCTGCCGCCGCCGGCACCGCCGGCCGATACCGATGGCGACGGCGTTGTCGATTCCATCGACCGCTGCCCGGGTACGCCAGACGGCAGCCTGGTAGACGCCGTCGGCTGTCCGCCGCCGCGGGCGGTGCCGCCCCGGGATCTCGACCGCGATGGCGTGTACGACGCACTCGACGCCTGCCCCGACACGCCTTACGGCATGAAGGTGGACGGCACCGGCTGCGCGATCAGGGCCGCCAAGGTGGTGCTGCACGACATCAACTTCGAGTTCGACTCGGCGCGGCTCACCGCTACCGCCAAGCAGTCCCTGGCCAAGGTGGCCGAAGGTCTGCGTGGACAGCCGAGCATGGAGCTGCTGATCGAGGGCCATACCGACTCGGTGGGTGCCGACGCCTACAACCTCAAGCTGTCCAAGCAGCGCGCCAACGCGGCGCGTGACTACCTGATTGGCGAGGGCATCAGCCCGAGCCGCCTGAGCGCCGACGGCATGGGCGAGAGCAAGCCTGTGGCCAGCAACAAGACCAAGGACGGCCGCGCCGAGAACCGCCGCGTCGAGTTCAGCGTCACCAAGCAGTAAGGTCCTTGCCTAAGCCGCTCCGCGCGCAAGCGCGGGGCGGCTTTTTGTTGCCCTCCGACCGGCTTTCAGTTCAGCGGCGGCGCCGGCGGCTTGTCCAGCGGCAGCGGGCCTTCATAGCCCTGGAAGCGGCGCAGCAGAAACACCTGGAAGTCCAGCGACCAGCCCGGCACCACCGGTACATGGATCGGCTCCAGCGGCAGGGTCTCGAAGAAGCGCATCGCCACTTCATCCGGCAGGCGCTCGTCGCGGGTGATGTAGAGGAAGTCGGCGCCGATCTTGTCGTCCATGCTGGTCACCAGATGGTAGTGGCTGACCACCTCGTGGCGCGGGTTCCACATCACCGCGCTGTCGGACTCCGGCCGTGCGTAGTAGCGCAGCTCGCTCATCAGGTCGCGCTGGTCGGTGAGCAGGGTCGCGCCCGGATTATCGAGCAGCCGTTGGCGCACTTGCGCACCGACCCGATCCCAGCCCTGCACACGCTTGTAGTGGTCGCTCTTGCGGGTCAGCTCGATGCCGGCCAGCCGGGTCAGCGCGTGATAGTGGTAGGCCAGCGAGGCCAGCACCAGGTTCAGTGCGATGGCGCCGATCAACAGCCGCCGACGCTCGCCCTGCAGCAGCCAGGCCACCAGCCAGATCGTGCCGGTGGCGTAGGTCATCGCCGCCCAGTTGGCGTTGGCGCGTCCCAGCAGGGCTTGCAGGCTGATGATGAGCAGGAAGGGCAGGGCCATGCAGGCGAGAAAGCGCTGGCCCGGTTCCGCCAGCCATTGCCGTGGCCGCGCGATCAGGGCGATCAGCGCGAAGAACAATACCGGCCCGATGATCGCCGCCTGGCCGAGCAGGAACTCCGAGAGTTCGTCGAGATGCAGGCCCGGTCCGGTCTCCAGATTGGAGATGTCGGCGGTGTGCTGGAAGGTCGGCCAGCCGTGCAGATGGTTCCACCAGAGATTGGGCGCGAAGATCAGCGCCGACAGCAGGGCGGCGAGGTACAGGCGCGGATTGCCCAGCTGCGCGCGCAGGATAGGCGTCAGCGCCAAGTAGAGCAGGGTCGAGACCGCGAAGATGCCCATCGTGTACTTGGTCAAGAGGCCGATGCCGCCAGCCAGGCCCACCAGCAGCCACCAGCGCCATTGGTTGCTCTCCAGGGCGCGCAGCAGGCCGTAGCAGGCGGCGGTCCAGCTGGTGAACAAGGCGACGTCGGTGGAGATGATCACCGAGGAGAAGGCCACCCCCGGCAGCGTGAAGAAGGTCAGCGCGCTCCAGAACGCCACGCGGCGGTCGTAGAGCCGCAGCGCCAGCGCGTAGACCAGCAGCGTGGTCAGCGGGTAGAGCAGCAGGGCGCCGCTCTTGATCGCCAGCTCGCCGTCGCCGAACAGCGCGGTGGTGAAGGCGATGATCGCGGCGATCACCGGCGGCTTCGAGTAATAGCCCCAGGCCAGGCTCTTGGCCCAGGTCCAGTACTGCGCCTCGTCGACATAGAGGTTGAGCCCGGCCCAGTGCAGGGCGAGTGCGCGGTAGACGCTGCCGATGAGCAGGATCAGCAGGAGGATTCGCAGGGGAGAGCGGGCGCTGGCGGTCATGAATCGGAGGCAGCCCGGGAGTGAGCCCGCGCGCAGGAATGGCTTAGCGGCGGATTCTCAAGCGCTGACCGTGGCCTCCGCAAGCCGGCGCTCAGACCGGCAAGCCATTGCGGTACTCGCCGGGCGTGATTCCGGTCCACTGCTTGTAGGCGTACTGAAAGGCGCTCTGCTCGGCATAGCCGAGCAGGAAGGCGACCTCGGCCAGCCGCAGGCCGGGGTCGCTCAGGTACTGCTGGGCGCGGGCCAGACGTACCTCGTCGAGCAGGCGCCGGAAGCTGGTGCCCTCGGCGTCGAGCCGGCGCTGCAGCGCGCGCGGGTGCATGCCCAGGTCGCGCGCCACTTCGTCCAGCGAGCCGCGGCCAAATTCCAGCTTGGCGACCAGCAACTGGCGCAGCTGCTGCAACAGCGCGGTGTCGCCGGCGAGCCGCTGCAACACCGCGCGCGCCTCCAGCTCCGCGCGCCGCCGCCAGCTCTGGTCGGCCAGCACGATCGGTGCTTGCAGATAGCTGGCCGGCACCACGATCTTGTTGACCGGCGCGTCGAAGTGCAGCGCGCCGCCGAAGATCTCCGCGTAGACCGCCGTGTTCGCCGGCGCCGGAAAGTAGAAGTGGGCCTCGCCTTTCAGATCCGGCCGGCTGGTGAGCCAGCGGGTCAAAGCGGCGCGCGCGGCCTGCATGAACTGCACCAGGGCCACCGGCGGCTTTGCCTCGTAGGGCCAGTTCCAGATCATGTGCGCCTCGGCGCCGTGGATCTCCACCTGCGGCTGGCCGAATTCGCCCAACAGGCGGATGTAGCGCGAGAGCTGCGCGGCGGCTTCGGCGACATGCGCGCAGTTCATCAGCACCTGGCCGAGCACGCCCATGTGGCGGATGTTGATCTGTGCCCCGGCCTTGAGCGCGAGATCGGGGTCGCCGAGCGCGTCGGCGGCGATCTCGAACATGGTCATCCACTCGCCGAGGCTGAGCTGACCACGCGCCGCCATGGCGGCGAAGGAGGGCAGGTGACTGTCGGCGTAGAGCTGTTCCGGGTCCTGGCCGTGCAGGCGCAGGTAGTCCAGCAGCGCCGAGGCGTAGGCGGCGGTGACCACCGCGCTCTGGTAGTCCCCTCCAGTTTTTATCGTCATTGTCGCGATTTCGTAATGGCTGTCGGTTTTTGTCAAGACGAAGACCGCCGACGGCCCTAGCCTCCGCCGCAATCACAACCGTTAAGCGCCAGACGCGGCGGTGGGCCTTGATGCCCGGTGACAAAAGCAGCTGGAGGAGACCGCGTTGCGGTGAGAGTCGGTCGGTGCCAAGACGCCGACCGTGGCCTGGAATCGGTTCCGGCCACGCCGCCCCCCGCCGGTGGTCCACGCACGCGGACCGCCCGCCCGCGTGTGCCGCCCCCAGTTCATGGGCCGCCCGGCCCGGCGGTCACATCACCTGAGGGGAGCTTGAATCATGCACAACCGGACCAGCTGGCTGGCAGCGGTACTACTGGCGGGCCTGATGGCCAGCGGCTGCGGCTCGCGCAGCGACGCGCCGGCCGGCGAGGCGGGCGGGGTGGGGCCGGCCGCAACCATCAAGCTGCTGTCCAACCGTGCCGATCTGATCAGTGGCGACGACGCCCTGGTCGAGGTGGTCTGGCCCGAGGGCGTGGCGCCGGGCCAGGGGCGGGTGCGCTTGAACGGCGCCGATGTCACTTCCAGCTTCGCCCTGCGCCCGAATGGCCGCTACCTGGCGCTGCTCACCGGCCTGCGGCTGGGCGAGAACAGCTTGAGCGCCAGCGCGCCGGGCAGTTCCGGCGCGCGCGCCAGCCTCATCAACCATCCCAATGGCGGCCCGATCTTCTCCGGCCCGCAGATCCCCCGCCACAGGTGCCAGGAAACCGCGGTGGACGCCGCCTGCAACCAGCCGGCCGAGTACAGCTATCTCTACAAGTCCAGCAGCCCGCTCAAGAACGGCTTGCAGGCCTATGACCCGGCCAATCCACCCAGCGACGTCGCCAGCACCACCACGACCGCCGGCGTGACGCTGCCCTTCATCGTCCGGCTGGAACGCGGCTACCAGGACCGCGACGAGTACCGGATTCTCACGCTGTTCCGCCCCGACCAGGACTGGCAGCCCTGGGCGCCGCAGGACCAGTGGAACCACAAGCTGGTCATCACCCACGGCGGCAGTTGCGGCACCTCGTTCGCGCCCGGCACCGCGCCGCTCAACGACTACTCCGGCACCATCCCCGACAACCCGCTGCTGGAGCAGAGCTATGTGACCGCGTTGGGCCGCGGCTTTGCGGTGTTGTCCACCGCGCTCGACAACGGTGGCCACAACTGCGACGTGGTCCTGCAGGCGGAGTCGCTGATGATGGCCAAGGAGCGGCTGGTCGAGCAGTACGGCGAGCTGCGCTACACCATCGGCACCGGCTGCTCCGGTGGCTCCATCGCCCAGGCGACGGTGGCCAATGCCTATCCGGGCATCTACCAGGGCCTGCTGACCATGTGCTCCTACCCGGACACCTTCACCGCCGGCCTGCAGTTTGCCGACTACCACCTGCTGCGCCTTTACTTCGAAGACCCCGCGAAGTGGGCCGCCGGGGTGATCTGGCTGCCGACCCAGTACGGCGATGTCGAGGGCCATCTCACCCATCTCAACGCGGTGGTCGCCGACGAGGGCCTGTTCAAGGGCGCGACCGCGCCCGCCGGCGATTGCTACGGCGAAGGCAGCTACCACCCCGAGACCAATCCGGGCGGCGTGCGCTGTGGCGTGATCGACGCCCTGGTACATGTCTTCGGCCGCCGTGAGCCGGCGGTATGGTCGCCGATGGAGCAGGCCGCCGGCCGCGGTTTCGCGGCGCTGCCGCTGGGAAATGCCGGCGTGCAATACGGCTTGAAGGCGCTGCAACAGGGGCGCATCACGCCGGCGCAGTTCGTCGATCTCAACGTCAAGATCGGTGGCCTGGACATCGACATCCAGCCGCAGGCGGCGCGCACCGTCCCCGACGCCCGCGCGGTTGCCAACATCTACCGCAGCGGCACGGTCAACGTCGCCAACAACCTCAACACGGTGGCGATCATCAACTTCGTCGGCCCCGACCCCGGCATCGCCCACGACTCGCTGCATGCCTGGTGGACGCGCTGGCGCCTGGACCGCGAGCACGGCAATCACGACAACCATGTGATGTGGGGCGGGCCGGTGCCGCTGATCGGCGATCTCCAGTACGTCTATCAAGGCCTCACCGCGATGGACAACTGGCTCGCCGCCATCGAGCAGGACGCCAGCTCCGCGCCGATCGCCGAGAAGATCGTCCGCAACAGGCCGGCCGACGTCCACGACCAGTGCAGCGACGGCCTCGGCCAGAAGCTCTTGGACGAGGTCTGCGTCGACGTGCTGCAACAGATTTACGCCTACGGCACGCCGCGCACCATGGCCGGCGACGGCATCACTGGCGACACCATGCAGTGCCTGCTCAAGCCCTTCAGCCGCGAGGACGACTACGGACTGATCCCGTTCACCGAGGCGCAGTGGCAGCAGCTGGAGGCGACCTTCGCCGAGGGCGTCTGCGATTACAGCCAACCGACGCCGGGCATGCAGCCGACCCAGACCTGGCTGCGCTACCGCGATGACCAGGGTCAGGTGATGACCGGCGGCGCACCGCTACCGCCACCACCGGCCAATTCGCGCGGCGGCTGGTCCAGCCCGGCCTTCGTGTACTGAAGGCGGTGCGGCGAGGGCGCGGAAGGTGGCGGCGGCCGCCTTCCGTGCTCTAATTCGCGCCTATGCGTAATCCCTACGAGCTGTACGCCGGCCTGCGCTACACGCGGGCCAAGCGGCGCAACCATTTCATCTCGTTCATCTCCCTGGCCTCGATGCTGGGCATCGCCATCGGCGTGATGGCGCTGATCACCGTGCTGTCGGTGATGAACGGCTTCGAGCGCGAGCTGCGCACGCGCATCCTCGGCATGGCCAGCCACGCCACCATCTCGGCGCTGCGCGGCGGCCTGGAGGACTGGCAGGGCGTCGGCCGGCTGGCGGCGCAGAACCCCGCCATCGAGGGCATCGCGCCCTACATCGAGGGCGAGGGTATGGTGAAGCAGGGCAGCGACCTCTCCGGCACTCTGCTGCGCGGCATCCTGCCGGAGGAGGAGGCCAAGGTTTCCGAGATCGCCCAGCACATGAAGATCGGTGCGCTGAGCGATCTCCAGGCCGGTGAGTTCCGCATTGTGCTCGGCCGTGAGCTGGCCACCAGCCTGGGCGTGGAAGTGGGCGACAAGGTCGATCTGATGATCCCCCAGGCCAGCGTCACTCCGGCCGGCGTTCTGCCGCGCTTCCGCCGCTTCACGGTGGCCGGCGTGTTCCAGATCGGCATGTACGAGTTCGACCGCGGCCTGGTGCTGATCCACCTCGCCGACGCGCAGGCGCTGTACCGCATGGGCGACACGGTGACCGGCGTGCGGCTGAAGCTGCACGACCTGTTCCAGGCACCGCAGGTGGCGCGCGAACTGGCCAGCCAGTTGCCGGGCATCTACTACGTCAGCGACTGGACCCGCCAGCACGCCAACTTCTTCCGCGCGGTGAAGACCGAGAAGATGGTGATGTTCATCATCCTCTCGCTGATCGTCGGCGTCGCCGCCTTCAACATCGTCAGCACCCTGGTGATGGTGGTGCAGGACAAGCAGGCCGACATCGCCATCCTCCGCACCCTGGGCGCGCAGCCGCGCAGCATCATGGCGATCTTCATGGTGCAGGGCTCGATCATCGGCATCGTCGGCACCCTGCTGGGTGTCGCCGGCGGCATCGCCCTGGCGCTCAACGTCGAGCGGCTGGTGCCCATCCTCGAAGCGCTGATGGGCCAGCAGTTTCTCTCGCCCGATGTCTACTACATCTCCGACCTGCCTTCAGAGCTGAAGTGGAGCGACGTCAGCCGCATAGCCGGCCTGTCGCTGGCGCTGGGTCTGCTCTCCACCTTGTATCCCGCCTGGCGTGCCTCGCGGACGCAGCCGGCGGAGGCGCTCCGCTATGAATAACCCTCAAACCACAAGCTCCCAGGGCGAGGTCGGGGAGGGTGGCGCCAACATCATCCTGCGCGCCACCGCCCTGTCGAAAACCTTCGACGACGGCCGCCTCAACCTCACGGTGCTCAACGGCGTCGATCTCTCGGTGGCGCGCGGCGAGCGCATCGCCATCGTCGGCGCCTCCGGCTCCGGCAAGTCCACCCTGCTGCATCTGCTCGGCGGGCTGGATGCGCCCAGCGCCGGTGAGGTCTGGGTGGCGGGCGAGAAGATCAGCGCGCTGTCCGACGGCGAGCGCGGCGCGTTGCGCAACCGGGCGCTGGGCTTCGTCTACCAGTTCCACCACCTGCTGCCAGAATTCAGCGCGCTGGAAAACGTCGCCCTGCCGCTGCTGATCCGCCGCACGCCGCACAAGCTCGCCTACGCGCAGGCCGGTGAGCTGCTGCGCCGCGTTGGTCTCGGCGAGCGCCTGGAGCACAAGCCGGGCGAACTCTCCGGCGGCGAGCGCCAGCGCGCGGCCGTGGCGCGTGCCCTGGTGACCAGGCCGGCGGCGGTGCTGGCCGACGAGCCCACCGGCAATCTCGACGTGAAGACCGCCGAGACGGTGTTCGAGCTGATGCTGGAGCTGAACCGCGAACTGGGCACCAGCCTGGTGGTGGTCACCCACGACCTCAAGCTGGCGGCGCGCATGGAGCGCCGCTACACCCTGGTGAGCGGCCGGCTCAGCGAGATCGATTAGGGGCGCCGAACAGGAACTCGACGATCACCTGGGTGGCGTCGAGGTTGTCGCTGCTGGAGCCATTGCTAGGCAGGATAGGCCGGCGTGGCGGCCAGGCGTGGCCCATGCCGTGTACGCGATAGGCCTGCAGGCGCGCGCCGCTGGCGCAGCCACTCCACTGGCGATGTTCCACCCAGGTGCCGTCGTCCACCGTCGGCGGCAGCAGCTCGACCGCCGGACTGGCGCCGCAGCCAAAGCTGGAGCGGAAGAGTTCGGCGCTGGCATCGGAGCTGATCACGCGGCCACCCTGGCCGAGCAGGCCGCCACCGCAGCAGTCGCCGCCGTCGATGGGCATCAGCGGGTCTTCGACGCCATTGATGGTCAGCAGCGCCCCGCCGGCCTGCGGCGCGCAACTGGCGGCCAGCGGTTCCGGCACATTGGCGATCACCGTCGCGTAGGCGCGGAACGGCGTGCTGGTTTCGCAGGCCATGCGCAGGCTCATCATGCCGCCGTTGGAGAGGCCGGTCAGGTAGACGCGGGCGGGGTCGATCGGCAGACGGCTGCTGGCGTCGGCGACGATGGCCTGCAGATAGCGGCGGTCGTCGACGCCGGCCTCGGCCGCCGGGCCGGTGCCGCGACCGTCGGCCCAACTGCTGCGATAGCCCTCGCCGTAGGCGACGGCGAAGCGGCGGGCATCGGCGTAGTCGTCGAAGCCCAGGCTGCGCTGGGCGTTGGCGGCGCTGCCATAGCCGCCGTGCAGCACCACCAGCAGCGGCAGCGCGCCGCCGCTGTAGTCGGCGGGCGTGTGCAGGATGTACTTGCGGCTGTGGCCGTCGATGTTCAGGCGCAGGGTCTGGTCGTCGCGCTGGAGCAGGCCGGAAAGCGGCCCGGCCTGGGCGGGAGACAAGGCCAGCAGTGTCGTGGCCAGCAGAGCCAGCGTGGCGGCGTAGCGGATGCGGGAGAGAGTCATGGGGTCTTTGCTTGTTGGTCGCCGGGCTTGCTGCCCGCAATAGCCAAGCCAGTCACCGCGCTTCCGGTTGACAGCGCCAGCGCTTTGGGATGATCCGCCGGCCAGTTGGGGCCGTTGGGTGTCCATTCCGGCGGGCCGAAGATCCACAGCAGCTTGTTGCGCAGGCCGTGCGCCCGCCAGGCCTCGCGCAGCAGATGGCGCAGCTCGTGGAAGATCACCCTGTCCAGCCGGTAGCTGTGGAGGTTGTGCACCAGGCCGTAGCGCACCGGCAGCTCGGGCAGCTCCGGCTGGAAGCTGCCGAACAGGCGGTCCCAGACGATCAGGATGCCGCCGTAGTTGCGGTCGATGTAGGGGCCGTTGCTGCCGTGGTGCACACGATGGTGCGAGGGCGTGTTGAACAGCCACTCGAACCAGCGCGGCAGGCGCTGGATGGTCTCGGTGTGAATCCAGAACTGGTAGATGAGGCTGATGCCGGCCTGCACCGCGATTGCCAGCGGATGAAAGCCCAGCCAGGCCAGCGGCAGCCAGAACACGAAGATGTAGGCCGGGCCCAGCGTCGACTGCCGCAGCGCGGTGCCGAAGTTGTAGTACTCGCTGGAGTGGTGGTTGACGTGCTCGGCCCAGTACAGCCGCACCCGGTGCGCGCTGCGGTGGTACCAGTAGTAGCAGAAGTCCTCGGCGAGAAAGAGCAGCGGCCAGGTCCACCAGGCCAGTGGTGAGAACGTGTGCAGCCGGTGCTGGTAGATCCAGGCGAAGACCGGCACGGTGTAGAGCGCGGTCAGCGCCATCATCGCCAGCTTGATGCTGCCCAGGCTCAGGCTCACCGCGGTGTCCTTCGTCTCGTAGCCGCGCAGGCCGGCGTACTGCGGCCGGTGACGCGTTGCCCACCACTCCCAGGCCACCAGGCCCAGGAAGTAGGGGATGGCCAGCACCAGCAGGTATTTCGACAACCACTCCAGCGTCGCCATTGCTGTTCCTCGTCAGGCTCCCGGTCTGTGTGCCTGAAAGTGCAGGCGGCCGGTCGGCGCCGATGATATTCCAGGCTTTGTCGGGCCGATGGGCGGCGCTTTGGCTGGCTGCGGCCTCGGCTCAAGATAGCCGCAGGGAGTGAAACGGGAGCCGCCATGGGGAAGGAGCGGGAGCCATCGTCCGCGCGCGTTTGCCGCGGGCACTGAGGCCAGATGCTGCCACGCGCCATCCTCGCCTACAGCGCCGGCGTGCTGCTGTTGGTCGTGCTGCCGCAGTGGCCGGCGGCGCCCTGGGCGCTGGCCTTGCTGGCTGCGGGTGGGCTGCTGGAAGCGCTGCTCTGGCGTCGTTGGCCGGCGCTGCGCGGCCTGCTGCTGCCGTTCGCGCTTGGGCTGGGCTACGCCCTCTGGCGCGGCGACGCCCTGCTGGCGCAGCGCTGGCCGCTGGCCCGCCATGGCGAGGACCTGGTGGTGAGCGGCCGCATCGCCTCGCTGCCGGAGCTGAGCCGCGAGGCGCCGCAGCGCCTGCGCGCCAAGGACGCCGGTGACTTGGTCTGGCGCTTCAGCTTGGCGCCCGAGGATCCGGCGCTGCCGGCGCGCATTCGCGTCAGCTGGTATCGCACCGATCAATGGCTGCGCGGCGGCGAGTGCTGGCGCTTCAGCCTGCGCCTCAAGACCCCGCGCGGCAGCGCCAATCCGCATGGCTTCGACTACGAGGGCTGGCTGTTCCGCCAGGGCATCGCCGCCACCGCCGCCGTGCGCAGTGCCGAGCGCTGCGAGGCAGGCGGCGGCTACTGGGTGCTGCGCGCGCGCCAGGCGCTGCTGGACCGCCTGCAAGCCTGGCTGCCGGAGTCGCCCGCCCGCGCGCTGACTGCCGCCCTGGTGCTGGGCTACGACGGCGAGTTGCGTGACGCCGACTGGGATGCCTTCCGGCTCACCGGTACCTCGCACTTGGTGGCGATCTCCGGCTTCAACCTCGCCATCGTTGCCGGCTTCGCCTGGTGGCTGCTGCGCTGGAGCTGGAGCCTGTTCCCTACGCTGTGCCTGCGCCTGCCGGCGCAGAAGGCCGCCAGCCTGGGCGCGGCCTTGGTCGCCGCCGGCTATGCGCTGCTGGCCGGCTTCGAGCCGCCGGTACTGCGCGCGCTGCTGATGCTCTGGGTGCTGCTCGCGGCGTTGTTCCTCGACCGCCTGGCCGCGTCCTGGCGGGTGCTGCTGATCGCCTGGGGCCTGGTGCTGCTGCACGACCCTTTCGCGGTGCTCAGCCCCGGGCTCTGGCTGTCGTTCGGCGCGGTGGCGGCGATCTTCTGGCTGAGCCTGGGCCGCCCGCCCGGCGAGCCGGTCTGGAAGCAGGCACTGCGCCTGCAACTCTTGCTGTCGCTAGCCCTGGCGCCGATGACCCTGTTCTTCTTCCAGGGCACGGCCTGGATCGCGCCCTTCGTCAATCTGCTGGCGGTGCCGGTGTTTGCCCTGCTGACGCCGTTGCTGGTGCTGGCGCTGCTGCTCTGCGCGCTCTGGCCCTGGGCCGGGCTGCCGCTGCTGACCGGTCTGGCGCAGGCCCTGAATCTGGTGCACACGAGCTTGCTGGCCTTGGCGCAGACCCACGCAGAGAGCTGGATCGCCGCCAGCCCGCCACCGGCCGCTCTGGCTCTGGCCCTGTTCGGCGCACTGCTGTTGACCAGCCCGCGCGGTCTGCCGCTGAAGTCGCTGGGCCTGCTCTGTCTGCTGCCACTGCTGCTTCCGCCGCAGAACGCGCCGAAGAGCGGCTATGACCTCGCCGTACTCGACGTCGGCCAGGGCCTGGCGGTGGTGGTGCGCACGTCCGGGCACAGCCTGCTGTTCGACGCCGGGCCGGCCTACGAGGAGGGTTTCGACGCCGGCGAGTCGGTGGTCGCGCCCTATCTGCTGGGCGAGGGCGTGCGGCGGCTGGATCTGCTGATCGTCTCGCATCCCGATCTCGACCATCGCGGCGGCGCGCCGGCAGTGCGTCGCCTGCTGCGGCCGAAGGCGGAGTTGGGTGCGCTCGGCGAGCAGCCCTGCCGCGCTGGCGAACGCTGGCAGTGGGACGGCGTCGATTTCGAGCTGCTGCACGGCCCCAGGCCTGGCGACAGCGCCTCCGACAACGACGCCGCCTGCGTGCTGCGGGTGAGCGTCAACGGCCACGCCACGCTGCTGCCGGCCGACATCGAGCGCGGCACCGAGGCCAGGCTGCTCAGCGCGATGCCCGAACGGCTGCGCGCCGAAGTGCTGCTGGCGCCGCATCACGGCAGCAAGACCTCCTCGACGCCGGATTTCGTGCGCGCGGTACAGCCTAAGCTGGTGATCTTCCCCGCCGGTTTCCGCAACCCCTACCGGCATCCACGGCCGGAGGTGGTGCGCCGCTACGCCGAGCAGGGTGCGGCGCTGCACATGAGCGGCCACGAAGGCGCGCTGCGCCTGCATGTCGATCCGCAAACCGGGGCCGGCCCAGTGCAGGCCTGGCGCGAAGCGGGAGCGCGTGGCTGGTGGGCGCCGCCGCTGCGCGAGTTCGAGTCAGCGGAGCGCTAGGGCCTGTCACCCATTAGAACATCGCTGCGGCGGAAGGCGGTTTTGGGGCAGTGCAAGGAAGTCAGTGTGCGCAATAGCGGGCCTATTGAAACACTGGCTGACGTGGCAATGCCCCAAAACCGTCCCGCCCCGAAGGGTTGCTGGCCAAAAGCGCGTCATGCGGCGTTGCTCGCTTAGCAAAGGCTCCAGCCTTTGCGTCAGCTCGCGCCTTGCCTGACGCGCTTTTGACCGGCAACGCAGCGACGTTCTAATGGGTGACAGGCCCTAGCTCCGCCCACACCGGCCGGACTTCGATGGTCGCGACCCGCGCCATCGGATGCTCGGCTACTGCCGCGAGCGCTTCCTCCTGGCTGGCGCAGTCGAGCAGCTCGTAGGCGCACATCTGCTCGCGGCTGTCGCTGAACGGACCCGGAGTGATCTGCAACCGGCCCTCGCGGACACGCACGGTGACTGCCTCCGAAGGCGGCCGCAGTGGCGCGCCGTGGCGGCGGATGCCGCGCGCCTGCATGCGGTCGATCCAGGCCAGGATGTCGGCGACCAGCGCCTCGCTGGACGCGAAGCGGGCGTCGTGGCTGATGATGAGCAGGAATTGCATGGGGCTCCTCCGGTGGCGCTGGCTCAGCTGAACAGCCAGCGTTTGATGAGTTTGGTGTAGCGCGGCATCACCACATAGACCATCAGAAACACCACGGTGGCGGTCACCGCCAGCGTGCTCAGCCAGCGCTGCTCCGGCAGCCCCAGCGCCTGCATCAGCGGCGCGATCAGCAGCGGCACGCCCATCACCAGCGGATAGATCGCCGACCAGGTGACTAGGTATTGCTTCCAGCGCACCGGCACCTTGGCCTGGGCGCCGGCGGGTGTGAACCAGAAATCCAGCCCGCTGCTCACGAAGAAGTCGTCGCCCTTGACGAACAGCGGCAGCACCTTGGCGATCAGTCGGGTGCGCGCCGGCGACTCCATCCACTGCCGCAGGTTGGCGGCGGTATCAAAGCGGATGATCACCGTATAGGTCTCGGTGAGCCCGGCGATGGGGCGGACGATGTGCCAGTCCAGATGACCGGGCGCGGCCTTGCAGAGCGGCGCGATCTCCTGCAGCCAGGCCTCGTACTCGGCATGCTTGTCCGCGCGCACGCGGTGGGTGATGACAACGGTCGCGCCCTGGTCTGCTGCGGGTTCCATGAAAACGGTCCTGTACTGCAACGGGGGTCGGATGGCGCTATCGCCTGTGGCGCGAGTGACCGTAGCGCGTTTTATGGGGGCTTTCCAAGCGGTGTCATCGGGCCAGAAACGACGAAGCCGCCGCGAGTTGCGGCGGCCGTCGTTGCCGCTGTTGCCGCTGGCCAGTGGCTGACTGGCCAGCGGCGAGTCGCGGGTCAGCGCTTGATGCGGCTGATCTTGGTGCCTTCGATGCTGAAGCTCGCCATCAGACCCTGCTGGTCAAAGATGAAGGCATAGGCATCGTCCTTGAGCGTCGAGGTGGAAAGATTCTTCGCCACGCCCTCATTGACCACCACCACGCTGGGGCCTACGCCCAGTTCCCAGCCTTCCGACTTGTCGAGGTAGTTGATGGCCTTGTCGTTCATCAGAAACACCACATAGCCGTAGGACTGAGCGCCCGCCTGCAAGCCCCAGGAGGCCGAGACCGAGTTGTAATAGCCGGCGGGGTTGGCGCCCTTCAAGAGCACGCCTTCACCATACGAGCCGCCAAACACCAGGCCGGCCTTGATGATGTTGGGGAACACCAGGCGCGCCTTCGACTGTTTGGAAACCGCCAGCGCCACCGGGTTGGACTTGTAGAGGCTTTGCAGCGCCTGGTCGGCGTCTTTGTTCAACTCTTCGGCGGTGGCCGCCGCCTGGGCCAGGCCGGTGAACACCGACAGGGCGATGGCCGCCGCAGCGGCAAGGAAAATCCGGGTTCGGCTGGGGTTGTTGTTGTTGGGTTTCATGTGCTGGCACTCCATCTAACTAACTAGGCTCTCGGCATGACCGGGGCTCGGTGAGCCCGGCAACACAGTGAACTTCGCGGCGGCGCTGATCTGTGCGATGGCGCACCCAGTGGCTAATTGGGGTGTTGGGGTTTTTCTACAGCTTCAACGCCTTCTGGTTCAGCCGCGCATTTGTTCCTAGCGAAGCGAAGGCAAATCCTTCGGCAGGAAGTCAGTTAGAGCGCACTACGCCGCCTCTGTGATGAATTTCAGAAAGTCATCTCCGAGACCTGTTGTTCGTTTCTGTGCCAAGCCACTTCCGCTCATGGTCGTATGCATGCCGTCGGTATTGACTAACCCTCGGATATAGAGGTCTTTCCAGAATTGATCATAGAGATCGCGTCTTCCGCGAAGTTGCGGCATGTTGTGCTCCAGTACGGAGCTAAGTCCGCCCATGCTCATGTTCGGAGGAGGCGTAGGTCTTTGAAACAATCGAAGAATTCGTAGGTGAAGCTCTGAAAGGCTGTCTATGAACGAAAGGAACATGTGTTGAACAGCTTCATCCGGCAGCTGTCCCTTCGCAATATTTACAACGGCGTTTTTCAGCGCTTTGAGCTTTTCCTTTTGATGCGTTCGCAATGCGATTTGTGACGCCTGCATGACCGCGGAAATGAAGCTCTCGTCGCCTTGGAGCTTCTCAATCGTAAGTCCGCTGTCCTCGAGTTCTCGTAGCTTCTCTCCTACGTCGGCCATCCACTGAACCCTCCGCTTTTCTAGTGGAGGCTGGACTACATTCTGAAATAGCTCGGCAGCAGGGCCACCAATAACTGGTATGGCAGATAGGCCCGCCTTGGCGATGGCGTGAGCAGCGTCGCCTTTCGATGGTTTAGGTACGTCAAGCTTGTCGTTACTCACTCTTCCCCCTGCGCTAATTAGGCCGACAAATATTGTCCAGATGAGCTTTGTGCCGGTTCCCGCCGGCGGCGCCCTAAATGCCGTGCAACGCGGTCAGCCTGCGAGCCGGCTGTGGGCTTGTCAATCGGCCCTGGTGAGCGCGCACGCGGGATGGCCCGCGCGTCGAAAACGACTGCAAGGACGCTAGCCAAACGGTGGCCTAAATCGCTACCCGGTTTCGCCCCTGCGCCTTGGCTTCGTACATCTTCTGGTCGGCGCGCTTGAGCATGTCGTCGAAGGACTCCTCGCCAGCGCGGTAGATGGCGATGCCGGCGCTCAAGGTCACCTGGAACTCCGCCTTGCGGTGGCTGAAGTGCAGCTTGGCGGTTTCGGCGCGGATGCGCTCCGCTGTCTGCAACACCGCGGCCTCGTTGTCGAAGAAGCCGATGAGGACGAATTCCTCGCCGCCGAAGCGGATGCAGAAATCATCGCCACGGGTCATGCCGGTCAGCACATGGGCGACGCGCTCCAGCACCTGATCGCCGCAGTCGTGGCCGTAGTTGTCGTTGACCGCCTTGAAGTGGTCGACGTCGATGAAGATGGCGGCCAGCAGGCGGTGCCCCTCGCGCCGGTATTTGCTCAAGATGGAGGGGATGACCTCGCGCAGAAAGCGCATGGTGTGCAGATGGGTGAGCGAGTCGCGGACGGCGATGTCTTCCAGCCGACGCAGGAAGTAGTGCGCGGCTGCCACCAGGGCGATGACGAAGCCGCCGAACACGACCAGCAAGATGCCCGAGGCCTGGAACACCGTCTGGGTGACCTGGGCCTGGCTGTCGTCGAGGTAGACGCCGGTGCCCAGCACCCAGTCCCAGGGCGCGAAGTACACCACGTAGGAAACCTTGGGGTATTGCTCCTGCATATGCGGCTTGGGCCAGTAGTAAGACACCCAACCGCCGCCGCCCTTGGCAGTGGCGACGAACTCGCGGACGATGTGCTTGCCCTTGATGTCGGTCCAGCCGCTGAGGTTGGTGCCGACGCGCTCGGGGGTGTAGGGCTGCACCAGGAGCGTCCCTGCGCTGTCGACGATCCAGAAGTAGCCGCTGTCGCTGTAAATGGCCGAGGCCAGCGCGCTCTTTGCCTGTTGCTGCGCCTGCGCGGGCGTCAGCTGGCCGGATTCCGCAAGCTGGTGAAAGTGTTCGAGCAGGTGCAGCCCGACTTCCGACAGATACCGGGTCTGGGTCTCCTTCTCGTGCCGCAGGCTGCTGGAAAACGAGTGGTAGAAGAACAGCAGAAACACCAGGATGCCCGCGCCCATCAGCACCGACAGGGCAATCAGCCGGTTGTGGATGTGCAGCCGGGTGAGCTGGGTTGTTGGGGCTTTGTGCATGGGGCTGGCTGTGGCCCTTGGGGCAGGGAGGTCGGCGGGTGGTCCGCTAGCCTTATGTCCTCAGGTTAGCCTGTGGCCCGGTTCAGGCGTAGCCCCGGCCGATGCGCGGTTTCTGCGGAGGTTTGGGCGTTCTTGCACCACTGCTGGCGCGCAGCGCGGCCGCCGCCTAGGGACTGCCGGGCCGCTGGGGCTTGCCTAGGCGGCAGGCCCTGCGGGAGGCGGTGATAACTACTTCTGCTCGGCCAGAAAGGCCAGCAGGTCGGCGCGCTCCTTGGCGTCGCCGAGGCCATCGAACTTCATCTTGCCTTCCGGCACCACTTTCTTCGGCGCGGTGATGTAGGTGTCGAGCTTGTCGGCGGTCCAGACGATGCCGGAGGCCTTGAGCGCGGGTGAGTAGTCGTAGCCGGCCACTGCGCCGGCCACGCGGCCCCAGGCGCCGTAGAGGCTGGGGCCCTTCTTGTTCTTCAGGGTTTTGGCGACGCTGTGGCACTCGGCGCAGTTGGCGTCGAACGAGTCGGCGCCGCGGCCAGCATCGCCCGCCGCTTGCGCGGCGAGCGGGCCAGTCAGCGCCAGCGCGAGGACGGCGGTGAGGCGGTGGCGGCGCATCAGAAGGCGCTCCACAGATAGACGAACAGGGTGTTGTTGTCGCTGGCCTTGGCGCCGGCGCCGTTGTAGTCGCTGCTCGCGCCTTCGAACTTGCTGAAGGCGGTGTATTGCAAGGCCAGGCGGTAGTTGAGCCAGGATGGACCCTGGTAGCTCTCCTTGCCGGTTGGCGTCCAGTCGAGTTGCAGCACGGTACCGGCGGTATCCGGGCGGTTCAGGCGGCTGTCGGGATAGAGCGTGGCGTCGCCGCTGCCGTGGCTGTTGAAGGCGCCGAGGCTAAGACCATAGGTGTTGCGGTAATAGTAGGCGGCGTTGAGATTGAGGTTGTACTGCGTCTGGCTGCCGTTGTCGGCGCCACCGCCCGCCACCGTGTAGTCCAGCGACTGCTGCTCGCGCAGGAACGACGCATTGACGGTGCCGATGTGCTTGCGGGTGCCGAGAAACTGGTAGCTGGCGTCGATGCCCAGGTCGTGGAAGCGGTCCTTGAGACCGCCGCCGTCGGCCGGACGCACGCTGCCGTCCAGGCCGATCAGGCCCAGGGAATAGGCTTGGTGCTTGTACTGGCCGGTATAGGCCAGGCGCCAGTAGGGGCTGATGCCACTGAGGTCGAGCTGCGAGTCGCGGCCGGCGCCCAGACGGCTGAGGGTGGCGCCTTGCAGTTTCTGATAGCCGCCCACCTCCAGATACAGCGCGTCGGCGAGATAGGCGTAGGCGGTGAGGCCCAGCACGTTCTGGCCCAGGCCATAGAGCTGGTTTTCGCCCGACAGCAGGGCGCTGGACGCCGGGCCGAAGCCGAGGTCGGAGGCGGTGTAGGGAAAGCTCCAGACACCGAAGGTGTTGAACGGGTCCTGCACGGTCGGCGCGTTGTTGAGCGAGACGCCGAGCACCGCGTCGTGTCCGCCGATCTGCAACTCGCGGGCGTAGCGCACGTCGACATTGTCCCAGCCGACGCGCTGCTCGATGCCACTGTAGGTGATCTGCGTGAAGGTACCGACGTGCTCGCCGAGCTTGCCGCCGATGAAGCCGGAGACTTCCTGCAAGGCGAGGTTGTCATTGCTGCGGAAGGATTTGAACTCGTCCGGCAGGTCGGGTTGGTCGGCGCCGGTGTGGGTGGCGCCGGCGATCAGGTGCGCGGAGACCGGGATGCCCCAGTCGGCGAACTTGCCATCGGTGTAGCCGCCGATCTTGAACTTCTGTCCATACGGGGTGAGCTGCGGGCCAAAGGCGCCGACGTGGCAGGCGGCGCATTCCTGGCCAGTCTGGCGGGCATAGCTGGGCAGAGCCTGGGCGCTCAGGCTGCCGAGGGCCAGCGCGGCGCCAACGGCGAGACGCAGCCAGCGGCTGGGTAGCAGTTTCAGCATGGACAACTCCGGTACGGTCAGGGTGTGGTGGGGGATGAGGGTTTGCCTAGGGCGGGCAGCATCGAGCGCAGTACACCGTCGCGGCGACCGTAGTGGTGCCAGAGCGCGGCGGCGGCGTGCAGGCTGACCAGCGCGATCAGCGCCCAGGCCAGGTTGCCGTGCCAGGCCTCCAGGCTTTCGGCGAGGTCGCGATCACGTCCCAGGAGCGCCGGCAGCGGCAGCCAGCCGAACAGGCTCACCGTCTGGCCGCGCGCGCTGCTCAAGGCCCAGCCCAGCATCGGGATGGCGGCGAGGCTGAGGTAGAGCAGCCCGTGGCCCAGCTTGGCGGCCAGGTGCAGCGGCGGCGGCAGACCGGCATTGATGCGGTGCGCCGCCAGCGGCCAGCGGCTGAACAGGCGCAGGCTGGTGACCAGCAGCACCAGTAGCCCGGCATTGCGGTGCAGCTCCAGCAACAGCAAGCGCAGGTCGCGGTCTTCCACCAGCTCGCGCAGCAACACGCAGGTCACGCCGGCGAGCACCAGCAGCAGGGTCAGCCAGTGCAGCGAGATGGTCAGCGGGTGGTGGCGGTCGGACATGGCGGGCAGGCGGTAAACGTGCGCAAGCTAGGGGCGATGGCTTAAGGTTTTCTTAAGTCCCACCCGGTTGTTCTGGTCTTTGCCGCCATGCGTGTGCTGCTCATCGAAGACGATCCCCTGCTCGGTGAGGCGGTGCGCGGCGGTTTGCAGCAGGCGGGTTATGCGGTCGACTGGGTGAGCGACGGCCGCTCCGGCCGCACCGCGCTGCGCAGCCACGACTACCAGGCGCTGCTGCTCGATCTCGGCCTGCCCGATGGCGATGGCACCGCCCTGATCGCCGAGCTGCGCGCGGCCGGCGAGTCGCTGCCGATCCTGGTGCTCTCGGCGCGCGACCGCATCACCGATCGGGTGCGCGGCCTGGATCTCGGTGCCGACGACTACCTGGTCAAACCCTTTGATCTCGACGAGCTGACTGCGCGCCTGCGGGTGGCGGTGCGTCGTCACGCCGGTCGCAGTCAGCCGACCCTGATCATCGGCGAGCTGTGCATCGACCCGGTCGGGCGGCGGGTGCGGCGCGGCGCGGCCGAGCTGACGCTCTCCGCCCGCGAGTACGCGGTGTTGCTGACGCTAGCCGAAAACCGCGGCCGCGTGCAGAGCCGCGAGCGGCTGGAAGAAGCCTTGTACGGCTGGGGTGAGGAGATCGAAAGCAATGCGCTGGAAGTGCATGTGCACCACCTGCGGCGCAAGCTCGGCCCGGGGCTGGTGGAGACGGTGCGGGGCGTCGGCTATGTCATCCGTTGAAGGCCGCGGCTGGTCGCTGCGCCGGCATCTGCTGCTGCGGGTGCTGCTGGCCCTGCTGGGGTTCTGGGTGCTCAGCGCCGCCTTGGTGATCTACGCCGCCCGTACCGAAGTAACCGAGGATCTCGATGACAGCCTGAGCCGCACCGCGACCCTGCTGCTCGGCTTTGCCGAACACGAATACGCGGAGACCGCTGGCAGCAGCCTCGACGGCGTGGCAGCGGCCGAGGAATTGCCGCGTGGCGGCCTGCTATACCAGATCTGGGCCGCCAATGGCCGCCTGCTGCTGCGCTCCGCCGGTGCGCCCCTGCAGCCGCTGGCGCCGGCGCAGCTCGGCTATCAGGACTTGCAGTACCAGGGTGAAAGCTGGCGGCTGCTGACGGTCTGGAACGAGGCGCACAACCTGCGCCTGCAACTGGCCGAGCCGCAGTGGCACCGCCGCGCGATCGCCGGTGATCTGAGTCTGGCGCTGCTCTTGCCGCTGATGCTGGCGGCGCCGGTGCTGGCGATCCTGGTCTGGCTGGCCCTGAGTCGGGGGCTGGCGCCCGCGCGGGATGCCGCCGCCGCAGTGGCGGCGCGCGCGCCGGATGATTTCAGCGCGCTGGCTGATCGCCGGCTGCCCGATGAGCTGCGACCCCTGGTCGGCGCCTTCAATGCGCTGTTGCAGCGGTTGTCGCGCTCGCTGGAGAACGAGCGCCGGGTCACCGAGGACATTGCCCACGAACTGCGCACGCCGCTGGCGGCGATCCGCCTGCAAGCCCAGATCGCCGGCCGCGCCGCCAACCCGGCGGCGGCGCAGACCGCGCTGGACCGCCTGCTGGCCGGGGTTGATCGCGCCACCCGGGTGATCGATCAGCTGCTGACGCTGGCGCGGCTGGACCCGCGCCATGCTGCCGATCTCGACACCGAGAACTTCGCGCTGGCGCGGGTGGTGGAAGAAACCGTCCACGAGTTCGAAGGCGCGGCGCGCGCCCGCGAGCAGAAGTTTGACTGCGTGGTGGGTGACGAACTGGTGCATAGCAGTCCGCAGGCGGTTTATGTGGTGCTACGCAATCTGATCGACAACGCCCTGCGGCACACGCCGCCGGGCGGGCGCGTGCGCCTGCTTGCGGCGGTGGTCGACGAGCGGCTGTGTCTGGAAGTGCAGGACCAGGGGCCGGGCATCCCAGCCGCCGAGCGCGACCGGGTGCTGGAGCGCTTCGTGCACCTGCAGCCGGGCAGCAGTGGCCTGGGCCTGTTCATCGTCCGCCGCATCGCCCTGGCGCTGGGCGGCGAGGTGGAAGTCGGCGATGCCGAGCCGGCGCCGGGCGCGCGCCTGCGGGTATCCTGGCCGCTATCGACTTCGACCCGGACCGGCGGTGGCCGATGAGGCAGGGCTTGGCTAGCTACGACGCACTGATACTCGGCGGCGGCCACAACGGTCTGGTCTGCGCCTGCTATCTCGCCAGGGCCGGCTGGAAGGTGCGGGTGCTGGAGCGGCGCGCGGTGCTGGGCGGGGCGGCGGTGACCGAGGAATTCGCGCCCGGCTTTCGCAACTCCACCGCCAGCTACACGGTGAGCCTGCTCCACCCCAAGATCATCCGCGAGCTGCGGCTGGCCGAGGCGCATGGGTTGAGGATCGTCGAGCGCCCGTACTCCAATTTTTTGCCGTTGGGCGAGGAGCCGGGCGAGTGCATCCGCCTGGGCGGCGGGCTGGCGGCGACCCAGGCCGAGGTGGCGCGCTATTCGCCGCGCGACGCCGAGCGGCTGCCCAACTACTACGCGCTGCTGGAGCGGGTGGCCGAGGTGCTGCGCGCGATGCTGCTGCAAACCCCGCCCAATGTCGGCGGCGGCATCGCCGAGCTGTTCAGCGCCTGGAAGACGGCGCGGGTATTCAAGGAGCTGCCGCTCGCCACCCAGCGCGATGTGCTGGATCTGTTCGCGCTCAGTGCCGGCGAGTTGCTCGACCGCTGGTTCGAATCGACACCGCTCAAGGCCTGCTTCGGCTTTGACAGCATCGTCGGCAACTTTGCCTCGCCCTACGCGCCGGGCAGCGCCTACGTGCTGCTGCATCACGTGTTCGGCGAGGTCAACGGCAAGTCCGGCGTCTGGGGTCATGCCCTGGGCGGTATGGGCGCGATCACCCAGGCCCTGGCGGCGGAGGCGCGGGTTCTGGGGGTGGAGCTTTCCACCGAGGCAGTGGTGCACCGGGTGCAGGCGCTTGGTTGCCGGCAGATCCGGGTCGATCTGGAGAACGGCGAGGTGCTGACCGCGCGGCGGGTGGCAAGCAATCTGCACCCCAAGTTGTTGTTCACCCAGTTGCTGGACGCCAGCCAGCGCGAGCCGGAGCTGACGCGGCGCTTCGCCGATCACCAGAACGAGTCGGCGACCCTGCGCATGAACGTGGCGCTCTCCGAGCTGCCGGATTTTCTATGCGCGCCGGGCACCGTGCTAGCGCCGCATCACCAGAGCGGCATCATCCTCGCGCCCTCGCTGGCCTACATGGAGCGCGCCTATATCGATGCCCGCGAGCAGGGCTGGGCGCGCCAGCCCATCGTCGAAATGCTGATCCCCTCGACGGTGGACCCCTCGCTGGCGCCGCCGGGCCGGCAGGTCGCCAGCCTGTTCTGCCAGCACTTCCGCTACACGCTGCCGGAGGGCCGCCGCTGGGATGACGAACGCGAGGCGGCGGCGGACGCGGTGATCGAGACCGTCAACCGCGCCGCGCCCAACTTCAAGGCCAGCGTCATCGCCCGGCAGATCCACACGCCGCTGGATCTGGAGCGCAAGTTCGGGCTGGTGGGCGGCGACATCTTCCATGGCAAGCTGACGCTCAACCAGCTGTTCAGCGCACGGCCGCTGCTGGGCCTGGGCAATTACCGCACGCCCATCCCCGGCCTCTATCTCTGCGGCTCGGGCGCGCATCCGGGTGGCGGTGTCACCGGCATCCCTGGTCACAACGCTGCGCGGGAGATGCTGCGCGACTGAGGCACCTGCTCACGGCAGCGCTTTTCGGGGCGCGGTTCGGCGGAGGTTCAGCCGGGGCTGGTCAGACTGGGCGACACCCAGCGCAGGAGCAACGCCGATGAGATCCCACCTCAGGCCCAGCCCTTACAACAAGCGCTCGCAGCGCAAGGCGGCAATGGCGAAGCAGCGTCCCGCCGTGCCCACGCGGGACGAACAGCGGCAGGACAGCGACCCCGATCCGGCCCTGGAGGCTACGCCGCTCAAGAACCGCCGCGAATGACTCAGAGGATGGTCGGGTTCGGCGCGTCGCCGTAAACCTCTTTGGGGTCGAACATCTTCTCGCTCTCCTCGAACTTCAGTTCGTGGACTTCACCGTTGCCCGTCGGCACCGAGCGGTAGAAGCAGGAGCGGTAGCCGACGTGGCAGGAAGCGTCGCCGGGAATCTCCACCCGCAGCCAGACCGCGTCCTGGTCGTCGTCGATGCGCATCTCGACCACCTTCTGCACCAGGCCGCTGGTGGCGCCCTTGTGCCAGAGCACCTTGCGGCTGCGCGACCAGTAGTGCGCCTCGCCGGTGAGGATGGTCTGCTTCAGCGCCTCGGCGTTCATGTAGCCGAGCATCAGCACCTCGCCGCTATGGGCGGCGGTGGTCACGCAGGCGATCAGACCGTGTTCGTCGAACTTGGGCGCCAGCTCCTGGCCTTCCTCGACCTGCTCGATGGACACCCGCTGGAAGAAACGCACGTCTTCGCTCATACCGACCTCGCTGCTGCTCTGCCCCCGGAAAAACCCCGGCGGGGGCGGAAAAAGGGGCGCAAGGATACCACTCAGCGCCGGGCCAGCGCGCCCTTCATGACCCCCTCGTAGGCGCGTACTTCCACCCGCCGGCCGGGGTGCTCGGCGGCGACGCGGCCGGCCAGATGCTCGGCGATTTCCTCCACCGTGCTATCGGTGTCCTGCCCGAGCAGGTAGCTGCGGCTGCGCGGCAGTTCCAGCTCGAACAGGCCTTCCGGCGCGGTATAGGCCAGGCCCAGGCGCTCGCCGTCGTCGCGCTGCACATGCCGGCCGGTGAGCAGGTAGATGTCGCGGAAGCGCTCGGCCCAGGCGGCCTCCAGGCCGGCGTCGCGGACGCCGTCGAGGAAGATCGCCAGCCGCGAGCGGTGGCCGTGGGCGATGCGCTGGCAGGCGCCCCGGTGCTTCGACAGCCCGTGGCTGTAGTGGTAGCTGGCGCCGTCGATGTGCTCGTGGCGCAGGCTCAGGCGGATGCCGGCGACATTGGCCGGGACGATACCCGCCAGCTGCGGCGTGAGGTGCGCGACCAGGGCTTCGGCGCTGACTTCCGGCGCCTCCAAGAGGGTCAGCGCGCAGGCCGGGGCGCGGTGCGCATAGCCGCCGGCCTGGGACATGAACAGGGTCTGCAGGCGGCCGTCGGCTAGCGTGGTGGTCTGCTGGCCGGGGTAGTGCAGGGGCACGATCAGCGTGTGGTCGGGGCCGTCGTCGATGGCGCGCTTGAGCTGCTTCTTGACGCTGCCAAAGTCCAGCACCATGGCCTGCTCGTCGAGCGTGCCGTCCAGCTCCAGGTCGACGATCCAGCTCTCGCCGACCAGGCCGCGCCGGGGGCAGAGGTAGCTGGCGTCGATGACGGTGAGCTGTTCGACGAAGAGGGTGGTCATGGGCCGCGGTGCCGCAAAGGGGCGCGCATTTTACTGCCCGGCCCGGGTTGGCCGCCTGTCCGCCGGCCCGGGGACGGCCGCCGGCGCTGGTAAACTGCGCGCCCCTAGCTCGCCGCTTCACCACGCGCATGTCCGTCGTCACCCGCTTCGCCCCTTCGCCGACCGGCTTCCTGCACATCGGCGGCGCCCGCACCGCGCTGTTCTCCTACCTCTACGCCAAGCGCTTCGGGGGCAAGTTCCTGCTGCGCATCGAGGACACCGACCGCGAGCGCAGCACCCAGGCGGCGGTGGATGCGATCTTCGAGGGCATGGCCTGGCTGGGCCTGAAGAGCGACTTCGAGGAGATCTACCAGACCCAGCGGTTCGACCGCTATGCCGAGGTGATTCACCAGATGCTCGCCGCCGGCACGGCCTACCACTGCTACTGCTCCAAGGAGGAGCTGGAGCAGATGCGCGCCGAACAGCAGGCGCGCAAGGAAAAGCCCCGCTATGACGGCCGCTGGCGCCCGGAGCCGGGCAAGGTTCTGCCGGAGCCGCCGGCCGGGGTGAAGCCGGTGGTGCGGTTCAAGAATCCGCAGGACGGCGAAGTGGTGCTCGACGACCTGATCAAGGGCCGTATCGTGTTCGCCAGCGAGGAGCTCGATGACCTCATCATCGCCCGCGGCGACGGCGTGCCCACCTACAACTTCTGCGTGGTGGTGGACGACATGGACATGGGCATCACCCATGTGATCCGCGGCGACGACCACGTCAACAACACCCCGCGCCAGATCCAGATGATCCGCGCCCTGGGCGGCACGCCGCCTCAGTACGCGCATGTATCTATGATCCTCGGTGGCGACGGCGCCAAGCTCAGCAAGCGCCACGGCGCGCTGGGAGTGATGGAGTACCGCGCCATGGGCTTCATGCCCGACGCCATCCTCAACTACCTGGTGCGCCTGGGCTGGAGCCACGGCGACCAGGAGCTGTTCACCCGCGAGGAGATGATCGAGAAATTCGACTTCGACCACGTCAGCTCCGCGCCCGCGCGCTTCGACATGGAGAAGGCCTACTGGGTCAGCCACCAGTACCTCAAGATCACCGACCCGGCGGTCATCGCGCCGGAGTTCGACTGGCACCTGCGTCGCCTCGGCGTCGATCCGGCCAACGGCCCGGCGCTGGCAGACGTGATCCTCCAGCAACGCGAGCGCTGCCGTACCCTGCTGGAGATGGCCGAGAAATCGAAGTTCTTCTACACCGAAGTCGGCAGCTACAACGAGAAGGACGCCGCCAAGCATCTGTCCGCCAAGGCGGCGCCGGTGCTCAATGCCCTCACCGATGGCCTGATCGGCCTCGCCCACTGGCAGCCCGCCGACATCCACGGCGTGGTGCACGCGGTGGCCGAGCAGCTGGGCCTGAAGCTGGGCGATGTCGCCCAGCCGATCCGTGTGGCGGTCTCCGGCGCGGCGGTGTCGCCGCCGATCGACCAGACCTTGTTCCTGCTGGGCCGTACGGCCACTTTGGCGCGGCTTGCCGCCGCCGCTGCCTACGCCGCCAAAGCCGCGCCCGCCGCCTGAGCCGGGCGCTCACCAAGAGCAACAACGAGGTTGGTCACCATGTCCATCGAAATCACCTTTCCCGACGGCGCGAAGAAGTCCTTCGACGCCGGCATCACCGCCCTGGCCATCGCCCAGGGCATTTCCCCCGGCCTCGCCAAGAAGTGCGTGGTCGCCAAGATCAACGGCCAGCTCTGGGATCTGAGCCGGCCGATCACCGCCGACGCGAAGCTCGAACTGGTCACCCGCGACAAGCCGGAAGCGCTGGAAGTCATCCGCCACGACGGCGCCCATGTGCTGGCGCAGGCGGTGCAGGAGCTGTTCCCCGGCACCCAGATCACCTTCGGGCCTTCCACCGACTCGGGCTTCTACTACGACTTCGCGCGCGCCGAGTCCTTCAGCGACGCCGACTTGGAAAAGATCGAGCAGAAGATGCGCGAGATCGTGAAGCGCGACCTGCCGATCACCCGCGAGGTCTGGCCGCACGACAAGGCCATCGCCTACTTCGAATCTACCGGCGAGAAGTTCAAGGCCGAGTGGATCCGTGAGGGCATCGCCGCCGACGCCGAGATCAGCATCTACCGCCAGGGCGAGAGCTGGCTGGACATGTGCGTGGGTCCGCACATGCCCTCCACCGGCAAGCTCGGCACCGCCTTCAAGCTGACCAAGGTGTCCGGCGCCTACTGGCGCGGCGACGCCAACAACGCGCAGTTGCAGCGCATCTACGGGGTCTGCTTCGCCAGCGACGACGACCTCAAGACCTATCTGAAGCAGGTGGAGGAAGCCGAGAAGCGCGACCACCGCAAGCTGGCGCGCCAGCTCGATCTCTTCCATCAGCAGGAAGAGGCGCCGGGCATGGTGTTCTGGCACCCCAAGGGCTGGGCGATCTGGCAGGCGGTGGAGCAGTACGTGCGCGGCGTCTATAGGAAGAGCGGCTACCGCGAGGTGCGCGGCCCGCAGATCATGGACGTCAGCCTGTGGAAGAAGTCCGGCCACTGGGACAACTACAAGGACAACATGTTCTTCACCGAGTCCGAGAAGCGGACCTACGCGGTGAAGCCGATGAACTGCCCCGGCCATGTGCAGATCTTCAACGCCGGCCTGCGCAGCTACCGCGATCTGCCGATCCGCTACGCCGAGTTCGGCGGCTGCCATCGCAACGAGCCCTCGGGCGCGCTGCACGGCATCATGCGGGTGCGTGCCTTCACCCAGGACGACGGCCACATCTTCTGCACGCCCGAGCAGGTCGAGGGCGAGGTCACTGCTTTTCACAGGCAGGCGATGCAGGTCTACACCGACTTCGGCTTTTCCAACATCGACATCAAGCTGGCCCTGCGCCCCGACAAGCGCCTGGGCACCGACGAGGTTTGGGATAAGGCCGAGGACGCGCTGCGCGCGGCGCTGCGTGCCGCCGGGGTGGAGTGGACCGAGTTGCCGGGCGAGGGCGCCTTCTACGGCCCGAAGATCGAGTACCACCTGAAGGATTCCATCGGCCGCGCCTGGCAGGTCGGCACCATGCAGTTCGACCCGATGATGCCGGAGCGGCTGGGTGCAAGCTATGTCGACGAGCACAGCAACCGCGTCATGCCGATCATGCTGCACCGGGCCATCGTCGGCTCGATGGAGCGCTTCATCGGCATCCTCATCGAGCACCATGCCGGCGCCATGCCCTACTGGCTCTCGCCGGTGCAGGTGGTGGTGGCGCCCATCGTCAGCGATGCCGACGGCTACGCGACCGAGGTGCGTGATGCCTTGCGCGAGGCCGGCGTGCGCGCCGAGGCTGATCTCTCCAACGAGAAGATCACCTACAAGATCCGCGAGCACTCGCTGCAGAAGGTGCCGGTGATCGCCGTGGTCGGCCGCAAGGAGGCGGAGCAGCGGACCGTCACCCTGCGCCGTCTGGGCAGCGAGGCGCAGGAAAGCCTGAGCCTGGCCGAGGCGGTCGCCAAGCTCGCCAGCCAGCAGGGCTGATGCGGCGCGGACTCGCGGTCCTGTTGCTGGCGCTGCTCTCGGGCGGCGCCCGCAGCCAGGGAGCGACCCCGCCGCTGAGCCTGCAAGGCGAGTGGCGCCAGGGCAGCCTGCTGTTCGGGCAGACCGCGCCCGAGGCCGTAGTGGCGTTCAACGGCCGCCGCCTGCGGCTGAGCCCCGAGGGCCGCTTCGTGTTTGGCCTGGACCGTGACGAGCCGGCCGAGGCCAGCCTGAGCATCCGCCTGCCCGGCGCGCCGGAGTGGCTGACGCGCTACCCGGTCGCCAAGCGCGAATACCGCATCCAGCGCCTCAATGGCCTGCCCGACAAGCAAGTGAATCCCGAGCCGGCGATGCAGGCGCGCATCGCCGCCGAGGCCGCGCAGAACCGCCATGCCCGCGCCCGCGACAGCGCCCTGGCGGCGGTGTTCGAACGCTTTCTGTGGCCGGCCCGAGGCGCCATCACCGGCGTGTTCGGCAGCCAGCGCATCTTGAACGGTGAGCCCAAGCAGCCGCACTACGGCGTCGACGTCGCCGGCCCGGTCGGCGCGCCAGTGGTCGCTCCCGCCGATGGCGTGGTGAGCCTGGCCAACCCCGACATGTTCTTCTCCGGCGGCACGCTCTATCTCGATCACGGCTACGGCGTGTCCAGTGCCTTCCTGCACCTGTCGAAGATCCTCGTGAAGGAAGGCCAGCGCGTGCGTCAGGGCGAGAAGATCGCCCTGATCGGCAAGACCGGCCGCGTCACCGGCGCCCATCTCGACTGGCGGGTGAACTGGTTCGAGTCGCGGGTGGATGCGCAGCGGCTGGTGCCGGAGCAGCAGGGAAAACCCTGACTCAAAACAGCTCCGGCTGCGGCAGCTCCTCCGGTTCGCGGAAATTGCTCAGGCCCACGCCCACCAGCCGGTAGCGCTGGCCGCGGTCTTCGACACGCTCGCGCAAAGCCAGCGCGGTGGCGGTCAGTTGCTCGCAGGAGGCGGGCGGGGCGGCGCCGGTCTGGCTGCGCGTCAGCAGTTGGAACTGCGCGGTCTTGAGCTTCAAGACCACGGTGCGCGCCACCCGGGTTTCGCGGCGGGAGGCAGCCCAGACTTTTTCCGCCAGGCGGCGGATGGTCTCCTCGGTCTCAGCCAACGTCACGTCGGTGGCATAGGTGTCTTCGGCGGAGATCGACTGCGTCGGCCGGTCCGGCTGCACCGGGTGCTCGTCGATGCCGCGCGCCAGTTCGTACAGGCGCTGGCCGTAGCGGCCGAAACGCTCCAGCAGGGCCGCCGCCGGCCATTGCCGCAGATCGCCGACGGTAGCGATGCCCAGCTCCTGGAGCCGTTGCTCCATCACCTTGCCGACCCCGGGGATGCGCGCCACCGGCAGCGGCTCCAGAAAGCGTTCGACCTGTTCGGGGCGGATCACGAACAGGCCGTCGGGCTTGCGCCAGTCGCTGGCGATCTTGGCCAGAAATTTGTTGGGCGCGACACCGGCGGAGGCGGTGAGCTGCAGCTCCTCGCGGATCGCCGCGCGCATCGTCTGGGCGACTTCGGTGGCGGTGGCCAGGCCGAGCTTGTTGGTGCTGACGTCGACATAGGCCTCGTCCAGCGACAGCGGCTCGATCAGCTCGCTGTGGCGGGCGAGGATTTCCCGCACCGCGCGCGACACAGCGCGGTAACGCACGAAGTCCGGCGGCACGAACACCGCCTCCGGGCACAGCCGCTCGGCGCGCACCGCCGGCATCGCCGAGCGCACGCCATAGCGGCGCGCCTCGTAGGAGGCGGCGCAGACCACCGAGCGCGCGCCGCGCCAGGCCACCACCACCGGTCGGCCGCGCAGCGCCGGGTCGTCGCGCTGCTCGACCGAGGCGTAGTAGGCGTCCATGTCCAGATGGATGATCTTGCGCGGCGGCGACATGCGCGGGTGGCCCGGGGTTCGCTGTTGGTCTTGGGGGACGCGGCCGGCCAGCGGACGGCGGCACGGCCATGGTAGGGCAGGTCGCCGGCCGTCGGGCGGCGCCGGCAGCCAGCCAGCCGGGCTGTGGGCCCAAGTGCCTGGCATGCCAGACTCGACGCCACCACCCGACTTTCCGCCCGCGGCCGCCATGACCGAAGTCGACCCCCAGTGGTATCGCGACCTGCTCGAATCCGCTCCGGACGCGGCCATCCTGATCGACAGTGAGGGCTTGATTCTGCTGGTCAACGCGCAGACCGAGCACCTGTTCGGCTACGAGCGCGCCGAGCTCCTGGGCCAATCCATCGAGATGCTGGTGCCGGAACGCTACCGGGGTCGCCATTCCATGCTGCGCGACGGCTATTTCGCCGAGCCCAAGTTGCGTGGCATGGGTGCCGGCACCGAGCTGGCCGGGCGCCGCAAGGATGGCAGCGAGTTTCCGGTGGAGATCAGCCTGAGTCCGCTGCGCACCGAGCGCGGCCTGTTCGCCACCGCCGCCATCCGCGACGCCAGCGAGCGGCGCAAGGCCAACGAGAAGTTCCGCGCGCTGCTGGAGTCGGCGCCGGACGCGATGGTCATCATCGACCGGCGTGGCGACATCCGGCTGGTCAACGCCCAGGCCGAGCGCCTGTTCGGCTACCAGCGCGCCGCCCTGGTGGGCAAGCCCATCGAAGTGCTGATGCCGGAGCGCTACCGCGCCAAGCATGGCGACCACCGGCGCGGTTATTTCTCCGCACCCAAGCTGCGCGAGATGGGCAGCGGTCTGGAACTCTGGGGGCGTCGCAAGGACGGCAGCGAGTTCCCCATCGAGATCAGCCTGAGCCCGCTGGAGACCGAGGACGGTCTCTGGGGTACCGCCGCGGTGCGCGACATGACCGAGCGCAAGAAGGCCGAGCAGCGCTTCCGGGCGCTGCTGGAAACCGCGCCGGACGCCATGGTCATCATCGACCAGACCGGTCAGATCCGCCTGGTCAACGCCCAGACCGAGCGCATTTTCGGTTGCCGCCGCGAGGAGCTGATCGGCCAGCCGGTGGAGGTGCTGATTCCCGAGCGCCTGCGCGGCCAGCACATCGGTCATCGCTCCGGCTATTTCCACGCGCCCAAGGTGCGCGAGATGGGCGCCGGGCTGGAGCTCTCGGGGCGGCGCTCGGATGGCAGCGAGTTTCCCATCGAGATCAGCCTGAGTCCGCTGGAAACCGAGCAGGGCACCTGGGTGACGGCGGCCATCCGCGACATCACCCAGGCCAAGCGTGAGCGCGACGCGGCGGTACGGCTGGCGGCCATCGTCGAGTCCTCCAACGACTCCATCCTCGGCAAGGACACCCAGGGCCGGATCACCGCCTGGAACAAGGCGGCGGAAGCCAGCTATGGCTACAGCGCCGAGGAGATCATTGGCCGGGACGTGCGCATCCTGTTCCCGCCGGAGAAGCAGCACGAGGAGGAACAATTGCTGGCGCGGGTGCGGCAGGGCGAACAGGTGCAGCACTTCGAGACCCAGCGCCTGGCCAAAGACGGCCGGCGCATCGACATGTCGCTGACCATCTCGCCGATCCGTGACGCCCAGGGCCATGTGGTGGGCGCCTCCACCATCGGCCGCGACATCGGCGAGCGCAAGCGCGCCGAGCAACGCTTCCGCGCCCTGCTGGAAACCGCGCCGGATGCCATGGTCATCATCGATCGCGACGGCCGGATCGCCCTGGTCAATGCCCAGACCGAGCGGCTGTTCGGCTATCCGCGCGAGCAGCTGATCGGCCAGCCGGTGGAGATGCTGATGCCGGCGCCGCTGCGCGAGCGCCATGCCGGCCATCGTCAGGGCTACTTCCACGATCCGCGGGTGCGGCCGATGGGCGTGGGTCTGGAGTTGATGGGGCGGCGCAGCGACGGCAGCGAGTTCGCCATCGAGATCAGCCTGAGTCCGATGGAATCCGGCGGCGGCGAATACGCCACCGCCGCGGTGCGCGACATCAGCGAGCGCAAGGCGGTTGAAAATCGCCTGGCGCAGTACGCCGAGGAACTCTCACGCAGCAACCAGGAGCTGCGCCAGTTTGCCTACGTCGCCTCGCACGACCTGCGCGCGCCATTGCGCGGCGTGGTCGGCTTCGCGCAACTCTTGAAGAAGCGCTATAGCGGCCAGCTCGACGGCGAGGCCGACGAATACCTCGACTATCTGGTCGACAGCTCCATGCACATGCAGGCGCTGATCGACGGCCTGCTGGCGTTCTCGAAAGTCGGGCAGGACAGCGGTTTTACCCGGGTCGATTGCGAGCGCCTGCTCAAGCAGGTCGAGACCCAGCTGCGCGCCGCCATCGAGGAGCGCGGCGCGCTCATCACGCACGATGCACTGCCGGTGGTGCGTGGTTCCGAGCTGGAGCTCAACCAGTTGCTGCAGAACCTGATCGGCAACGGTCTGAAGTTCCAGCCCGGATCACAACCCAAGGTGCATCTCAGCGCCCAGCACACGGCGGAAGGCTGGTGCTTCTCGGTGCGCGACCAGGGCATCGGCATTGCGCCCGAGCACCGCGAGCGCATCTTCGAGATCTTCCAGCGCCTGCACAGCAGCGAGGACTACGAGGGCACCGGCATCGGCCTGGCGCTGTGCCAGAAGATCGTGCGCCACCACGGCGGCCGCATCTGGGTGGAGTCCGAACCCGGGCAGGGTTCGAGCTTTTTCTTCACCTTGAAGGACTAGATAGCGCCGAGCTCCCTCCCCCGCATGCGGGGGAGGGCCGGGGTGGGGGCGGTGCTCGGCAGCCGGCCTAAGCTGGCCTCGGCTTCAGGCCGGCGGCCACTTCAGCGGACGGCCGCCGATCAGATGCAGATGCAGGTGCGACACGCTCATCCCCGCCGCCGCGCCATTGTTGATGACCAGTCGATAGGCCTCGCCCAGGCCTTCCAGCGCCGCCACCTTGGTAGCGGTGAGCAGTAGATGGCCGAGCAGGGCCTGGTCTTCCGGCGTCGCGTGGCTGAGTTGCAGGATCGTCTTCTTCGGCACCAGCAGCACATGCATGGGCGCGCAGGGATGGATGTCCTTGAAGGCCAGGCAGAGTTCGTCTTCGTAGACGATGGTGGCGGGCAGCTCGCGGTCGATGATTTTCTCGAACAGGGTCTTGCTGACGGCGGGCGTGGTCACGGCGGGCTCCGGTGGGGCGACTAGGGCAGGGGCAGATGATAGGCCAGGGCCAGGGAACAGCGGCGCCCCTGATACCATGCGCCCCTTGTTTCCAGCCTGTCGCTCAGTGAACGCACCCGCCACACCCGCCTTTCAATCCTGGCCGGTCTACCGCCGGCTGATGCGCTATGCCGCGCCGCACTGGCGCATGTTCGTGCTGGCGCTGGGCTCGATGCTGCTGTTCGCCGCCTCCGAGGTCTCGGTGGCGCGTCTCATCAAACCGCTCACCGACGGCAGCTTCATCGACCGCGATCCGGTGGTGATCCGCTGGATGCCCTGGGCGATCCTGGGCCTGTTCCTGCTGCGCGGCGTGGTCGGCTTCCTGTCGTCCTACGCCATGGCCTCGGTGGGGCAGGCGGTGGTGTCCAAGCTGCGCCGGCAGGTGTTCGCGCACATGCTCAGCCTGCCGGTGGCGCATCACGACCGCAGCCGCACCGCCGACCTGCAGGCCAAGCTCACCTACCACACCGGCCAGATCGCCGAGACCGCCAGCCAGGTGTTCGCCGACGGCATCCGCGGCTTTCTCACCGCTGTCGGCCTGATCGGACTGATGCTCTACACCAGTTGGAAGCTGACCCTGTTCGTGCTGTTCATCGCGCCGCCGGTGTCGTTCTCGGTGAACTGGGTCAACCGCCGCTTCCGCACTGTTTCCGCGCGCATCCAGACCTCGGTGGGCGGCATCACCCACGCCGCCGACGAGGCGATCTCGGGCCGCCGCGTGCTCAAGGTCTACGGTGGCGAGCGGCTGGCGATGGGCGCCTTCGCCAAGCTCGACGACTACCTGCGCCGCAACAGCCTGAAGATGACCGCCACCGCCGCCGCCAGCAATGGCTCGCTGGAGCTGATCGCGGCGGTCGGCGTCTCCCTGCTGGTCTGGCTGGCGACCCAGCCGGCGATGCTGGAGACGATGACACCCGGCACCTTCGTGTCCTTCATCGGCGCCATGCTGATGCTGCGCCAGCCGCTGTCGGCGATGACCGGCCTGTCGGAGAAGCTGCAGCGCGGCCTGGTCGCCGGCGCCGACCTGTTCGCCTTTCTCGACACCCCGGCGGAGAACGACCAGGGCCGGCGCCCGCTCGCCCACGCCCGTGGCGATCTACGCTTCGAGGACGTGCGCTTCGCCTACAGCGCCGAAGCGCGGCCGGCGCTGAACGGCGTCAGCCTGGACATCCCCGCCGGTCGCACCGTGGCCTTCGTCGGCAAGTCAGGCAGCGGCAAGAGCACCCTGCTGTCGCTGATCCCGCGCTTCTACGATCCGGCCAGCGGCTCGGTGCGGCTCGACGGCCATGACCTGCGCGACTACCCGCTGCTCGACCTGCGCCGGCAGATTGCGCTGGTGGACCAGAACGTGGTGCTGTTCAACGCCACCGTTGGCGAGAACATCGCCTACGGCGCGCCCGAGGTCAGCCGCGAGGCCATCGAGACCGCCGCCCGCCGCGCCTATGCCTGGGACTTCATATCCACCCTGCCGCAGGGTCTGGATACGCCGATCGGCCAGGATGGCGCCATGCTCTCCGGCGGCCAGCGCCAGCGCCTGGCCATCGCCCGCGCCCTGCTCAAGGACGCGCCCATCCTCATCCTCGACGAAGCTACCTCGGCGCTGGACAGCGAGTCCGAGCGCGCCATCCAGCAGGCGCTGGAAGAGCTGGTCAAGGGCCGCACCACCCTGGTGATCGCGCACCGGCTGTCGACCATCCAGAACGCCGACCTGATCGTGGTGATGCACGAGGGACGCATCGTCGAGCAGGGCAGCCATGCCGAGCTGCTGGCGCGTGGCGGCGCCTATGCGGCGCTGCACCGACTGCAGTTCCGCGAGGACGACTCGGCGGCATGAAGGAAGCCTTGCAGGCGCTCTGGTGGCGCCCGCAGGCGCCGCCGCTGGCCCTGCGGCCACTGGCTGCGCTCTACGGCGCGGTCGCCGATGCCCTGGCCAAGCGCCAGCGTGCCCGGGCCGAGCGCCTGCCGGTGCCGGTGATCGTGGTCGGCAACATCGCCGTCGGCGGCACCGGCAAGACCCCGCTGACCCTGGCCCTGGTCGAGCAGTTGCGCGCTCTGGGGTGCAAGCCGGGCGTGATCTCGCGCGGCTATGGCGGGCGCGGTCCGTTTCCGCAGCTGGTCAGCGCCGATAGCGATCCGGCGGCGGTGGGCGACGAACCCCTGCTGATCGTGCTGCGCAGCGGCGTGCCGCTGGCGGTGGCGCCGCGTCGCGCCGAGGCCGGGCGGGCGCTGCTGGCCGCGCATCCGGAAGTCGACGTGCTGGTCTGCGACGACGGCCTGCAGCACTACCGGCTGGCGCGCGACCTGGAGCTGTGCGTGATCGACGGCGCGCGCGGCCACGGCAATGGCTGGCGGCTGCCGGCCGGCCCTCTGCGCGAGCCGCCGGCGCGCGCTGCGCGCTGCGCCCTGCTGCTGGTGAACGGTGGCGCGCCGGCAGCCTTTGGCGCCGATGCGCTGCGTTTCGATCTGCTGCCCGGCGCGGCCTGGCCCCTGGCGGGAGGCGCGTCGCGACCGCTGGCCAGCTTCGCCGGCGCGCCGGTGCATGCGGTGGCCGGCATCGGCAATCCGCAGCGCTACTTCGCGAGCCTGCAACAGCAGGGGCTTAGCCTCATCCCCCATGCCTACCCCGACCACCACGCCTACTGCGCCCAGGACCTCGCCTTCGGCGACGACCGGCCGGTGCTGATGACCGAGAAGGACGCGGTGAAATGCCGCACCTTTGCCGACGCCCGACTGTGGGCGGTGCCGGTGACCGCCGCCTTCGCGCCGGGTGCCGAAGACCGTATGAGACAATCCCTGCGAGCCGCGCTGTCGAAGTCGTGGCCAACCTCCCCGACATGAGCGACCTGCCGATCAAACTCCCGGAGCTGCCTCCGCCCGCGCCCAAGCTGACGTTCTGGCGCCGCGTCTACGTCTGGCTGAACGCGATCTTCTACGATCACGCCTTCTTCCGGGTGTTCTACAACCTGCGCAAGCAGGTGGTGCCGGGTCTGTATCGCTCGGCGCATCCCATGCCCTATCAGTTGCGCGCCGCCGCGCGCGCCGGGGTGAAGACCGTGCTCAACCTGCGTGGCAGCGAGGCGCACATCGGCTCCAATGTGCTGGAGTGGGAAGCCTGCGAGCAGGCTGGCCTGAAGCTGCTGCACTTCCCGCTGCGCTCGCGCGACGCGCCGACCCGCGAGGAGATCCTCGGCCTGGACGCGCTCTTCGCCAGCCAGCCGCAGCCGATCCTGATCCACTGCAAGTCGGGTGCTGACCGCGCCGGCCTCGCCAGCGCGCTCTACCTGCTGCTGCGCCAGAACGCGCCGCTGGAGGTCGCACTCAAGCAGATGGAGTTCTGGCAGCACGGCCATGTGCGCCAAGCCAAGACCGGCGTGCTCGACCACTTCTTCGAGGTCTACCGCGACTACCATGCCGCGCATGGCACGCCGTTCCGCGAGTGGGTGGAAACGGTCTACGACCGTGACGCCGTGAACGCCTCCTTCCACGCCAGCTGGTGGGCCAACCAGGTGGTCGACAAGATTCTGCGCCGAGAATGACGATGGACAAACGCCTGCTGGAAATTCTGGTCTGCCCGGTCACCCAGGCGCCGCTGGTTTACAAGCCCGAGCACAACGAACTCTGGTGCCGCGCCTCGCGGCTGGCTTATCCGGTGCGCGATGGCGTGCCGGTGATGCTGGAAGAAGAGGCCCGCGCCCTGAGCGAGGCCGAAGCGGAGCTGCTGAAGTGACGCCGTTCAAGGTGGTGATCCCGGCGCGGCTGGGCTCCACCCGTCTGCCGCGCAAGGTGCTGCGCGAACTCGGCGGCAAGCCGGTGGTGCGTTGGGTTTGGGAAGCCGCGCTGCAGGCCGGCGCCGAGGAAGTGCTGATCGCCACCGACGCCGAGGAGGTGTACGCGGCCTGTCGTGGCTTCGGCGCCGAGGTGCGGATGACCGACGCCCGCCACCAGTCCGGCACCGACCGCATCAACGAGGTGGCGCGCGCCGCCGGCTGGGCGCAGGAGGTGATCGTGGTCAACGTGCAGGGCGACGAGCCGCTGATGCCGCCGGCCCTGGTGCGCCAGGCCGCGCAGCTCTTGGCCGAGGACCCCGAGGCGCACATCGCCACGCTCGCGCACGGCCTGCACGAGGCCGCCGACTTCGCCAATCCCAATGTCGTGAAGGTGGTCAGCGACCGTCGCGGCTACGCGCTGTATTTCTCGCGCGCGCCGATTCCCTGGCAGCGCGAGGGCTCCGCCGCCGGCGCGCCGCGCCTGCCCGAGGGCCTGGCGTTCCGCCACATCGGCCTCTATGCCTACCGGGTCGGCGCGCTCGCCGAGTTCAGCGGCCTGCCGCCGGCGCCGCTGGAAGAGTGCGAGGCTCTGGAGCAGCTGCGCGCGCTCTACCACGGCTTCCGCATCAAGCTCGGCACCACCGACAAGCCGCCGCCGCGCGGCGTCGACACCGAGGAAGACCTGGCTCTGCTCGCCGCCCAGTTCGCGGTGCGCCGCTGACGGCGCGCTTCAAGGCTGACGGCCCGACGCGCGCGCCGCTACTCTGCGCGTAAACCACGAGGAGGAGCCCGCCTTGGCCTGCTGCCACTACCACGCCCTGATGATTCCGGGCGGCGATACCGCCTTCACCGTCGATGCCTCGCGAGTCACCTTTGGCCGCGGCTGCCTGAAGGAAGTCGGCGACCGCGCCCTGGCCCTGGGCCTGAAGCGGGTCGCGCTGTTCACCGATCCCCGGTTGGCGGCCTTGCCGCACTTCGCCACCGTCAAGGCTGCGCTGCTGGCCGCCGGGCTGGACGTGGTGGTCTACGACCAGTGTCGCGTCGAGCCCACCGACCAGTCGTTCCGCGAAGCGGCGGCGTTCGCCGCCGAGGCCAAGGTCGATGGCTATGTCTCGCTCGGCGGCGGCTCGGTGATGGATACCTGCAAGGGCGCCAACCTCTACGCCACGCATCCGGCCGACTTTCTCGCCTACGTCAACGCGCCGATCGGCGAGGGCCGGGCGGTGCCGGGGCCGCTCAAGCCGCACATCGCCTGCCCGACCACCTGCGGCACCGGCAGCGAGGTGACCGGCATCGCCATCTTCGACCTGCTGGAGCGCGGGGTGAAGACCGGCATCGCCTCCATCGCCCTGCGCCCGACCGAGGCGCTGGTGGACCCGGACTGCACCGACAGCCTGCCCGCCGAGGTGGTCGCGGCCAGCGGCTTCGACGTGCTCAGCCATGCGCTGGAGAGCTACACCGCGCGACCCTATGTGCGCCGGCCGGCGCCAGCACGGCCGACGGCGCGGCCGCTCAGCCAGGGCGCGAATCCCTGGAGCGATCTCGGCTGCCGCGAGGCGCTGCGCCTGATGGGTCTCTACCTGGAGCGGGCGGTGGCCGACGCCAGTGACACCGAGGCGCGCGAGCAGGTGATGTGGGCCGCGACCCTGGCGGGCATCGCCTTCGGCAACGCCGGCGTGCATGCGCCGCATGCGATGAGCTATGCCGTCGCCGGCCTGGTGCGCGACTACCGCGCGCCGGGCTATCCGCAGCTGCCGGGCGAAGAGCCGGAAGCCTTGGTGCCGCATGGCATGTCGGTGATCCTCAATGCGCCGGCGGTGTTCCGGCTCACCTGCAGCGCTTGCCCGGAGCAGCACCTGGAAGCCGCCATCTGCCTGGGCGCCGATACGCGCGGCGCCAGCGCTGCCGATGCTGGTGAGATTCTGGCCGGCAAGCTGCTGCAACTGATGAAGGCGGTACGCATTCCCAACGGCCTGGCCGGCGTTGGTTATGGCGAGGCCGATCTCGACGCCCTCGCCGACGGCGCCTATCCCCAGCAGCGGCTGTTGCAGAACGCGCCGCTGGAGATGAGCAGGCCGGTGCTGCGGGAGTTGTTTCGCGGCGCCCTGCGATATTGGTGAACCCATGAGCGAAACCAAGCCCCGCCCGCCCCTGGCCAGCGACTACCCGTATTTCGTGCCGATCGGCACCCGCTGGATGGACAACGACGTCTACGGCCACGTCAACAACGTCACTTACTACAGCTACTTCGACACCGCCGCCAACCACTACCTGATCTGCGAAGGCGGCCTGGACATCCACCAGGGGCCGGTGATCGGCCTGGTGGTGGAGTCGAACTGCCGCTATTTCGCGCCTCTGGAATATCCCGAGGCCCTGCGGGTGGGCTTGCGGGTGGACCGGCTCGGCAATCGCTCGGTGACCTATGGTCTGGCGATCTTCCGCGAGGGCGAGACGCAGGCGGCCGCGCAGGGTCAGTTCGTGCACGTCTTCGTCGACCGCCAGACCCGGCGGCCGGCGCCGCCGCCGGAGGCGCTGCGCGCCGCGCTGGCGCGCATCGCCGTGCCGGTTACTGCACCGTGATGCTGATCTTCTCGCTCTGCACCGCCGGGTTGTGCGGCTGGTGCTTCCAGTCGGCGAGCAGCAGTTGCAGGGTGTGCTTGCCGGGCTTGAGGCTCAGCTCCATCTCGGTCTGACCGCCGCCGAAGTGCTTGATCTGGTCGGTCATCGGCAGCGAGGTGGTGTAGTCCACCACCGGGCTGTCGATCAGCAGATGGTGATGGCCGGTGTTTTCCTTCTGCAAGCCGGCGGCGGTGACGCCCATGCCCTTGAGGCCGAACTGCACCACGAAGGGGCTCTTCACTGTGTCGCCGTCCTTCAGGTTGATGAAATAGACCTTGGCGCCGGCCGGCGATGGCTGAGGCAGGCCCAGGCTGGTTTCCGCCTGGGTCTGGGCCTGCTGCTTGGCGGCGGCCTTGAGGTCTTCCTTCCAGTCGGCCTGGACGGCGGTGGCGGCGGCGAGGCCGGCGATCAGCAGGGTCAGGGCAATGCGCATGAGGTGCTCCGTAAAGGGTTCTAGTGGGTGGCCACAAGGACCACATCCGGGCGGCCGGCGTTCCCGCCGCCGTGAAAACTTCAATCGCCGCCGAGGCGGCGCACGCCCTGCGGGCCGCCGATCAGCAGCACGTCGGCCTTGCGGCGGGCGAACAGGCCGACGGTGACCACGCCGGGGATCTGGTTGATGGTTGCTTCCAGGCCGACCGGATCGACGATCTGCAGGCCGTGCACGTCGAGGATGACATTGCCGTTGTCGGTGACCACGCCCTCTCGCCAGCGCGGGTCGCCGCCCAGCGCTGCGAGCTTGCGGGCCACCAGGGAGCGCGCCATCGGGATCACTTCCACCGGCAGCGGAAACTTGCCCAGCACCGGCACCAGCTTGGACTCGTCGACGATGCAGACGAAGCTGCGCGCCGCCTCGGCGACGATCTTCTCGCGGGTGAGCGCGGCGCCGCCGCCCTTGATCAGGCGCAGGTGTTGGTCGGCTTCGTCGGCGCCATCGACGTAGATCGACAGCGGGCCGGCACTGTTGGCGTCCAGCACCGGGATGCCGATGGCCTTGAGCCGGGCGCTGCTGGCCTCGGAGGAGGACACCGCCCCGGCGATGTCGGCCTTGCGGCTGGCGAGGGCATCGATGAAGTAGTTGACGGTGGAGCCGGTGCCCACGCCCAGGATCTCGCCCGGGACGAGGTAGGCGAGGGCGGCTTCGGCGACGGCTTTCTTGGCTTGGTTCTGGTCCATGGGGCTAGTTTCCGGTTTTGCTGAGGGTCTTGCCAGCGCGGGCGCCAAACAGGGCACTGCCGATCCGGATCAGGGTCGCTCCCTCGGCGATGGCGGCCTCGAAGTCGTCGGACATGCCCATCGACAGGGTATCCAGCGCCAGGCCGGCGGCGCGTGCCTGCTCAAAGAGCTGGTGCAACTGACGGAACGGCGCGCGCGGGTTGGTATTGGCGGTCGTAGGCGCGGGCAGGGCCATCAGGCCGCGCAGCCGCAGGCCTGGCAGTGCCGCCACCGCCAGGCACAGCGCCAGCGCCTCCTGCGGCTCGCAGCCGGACTTGCTGGCCTCGCCGGAGATGTTCACCTGCACGCAGACCTGCAACGGCGGTCGTCCGGCAGGGCGCTGGTCCGACAGCCGCTGGGCGATCTTCAGCCGATCAACGCCGTGCGCCCAGTCGAAATGGGCGGCGATCTCGGCGGTCTTGTTGGACTGGATGGGGCCGATGTGATGCCACTCCAGCGTCTCGCTGGCGAGTGCGGCGATCTTGTCCAGGGCTTCCTGCACGTAGTTTTCGCCAAACGCGCGCTGGCCTGCGGCGATGGCCTCGCGCAGGCGCTCCACCGGCATGGTCTTGCTCACCGCCAGCAGGCGCACCGACTCCGGCGGCCGGCCGGCGGCCTGGCAGGCGCTGGCGATGCGGGTCCGAAGGCTGGCGAGATTCTCGGCAAATGACATGGGGCTGGCGACGGGTGTTTGCGGCTTGCTTGCTGGCGCTCCGGGAAGTGGCTAACGTCCAAGGGCAACCGCCCACCAGAATACGACCACACGGCTCCGCCATGGCGATGGACATTTCCCAGCTGCTGACCTTCAGCGTGCAGCAGAAGGCTTCCGACCTTCACCTTTCCGCCGGCATCGAGCCGATGATCCGCGTTGATGGCGACGTCAAGCGCATCAATCTGCCGCCGATGGATCACAAGACCGTGCACGACATGGTCTACGACATCATGAACGACAAGCAGCGCAAGGCCTGGGACGAGTTCCTGGAGACCGACTTCTCGTTCGAGATTCCCGGCCTGGCGCGCTTTCGCGTCAATGCCTTCAACCACAGCCGCGGCGCCGGTGCGGTATTCCGCACCATTCCCAGCAAGATTTTGTCGCTGGACGATCTGAAGGCGCCTTCCATCTTCAAGGACATCGCCAACACCCCGCGCGGCATCGTGCTGGTGACCGGGCCTACCGGCTCCGGCAAGTCCACTACGCTGGCCGCCATCGTCAACCACATCAACGAGAACGAGTACGGCCACATCCTCACCATCGAGGATCCGATCGAATTCGTCCACCCGGCGAAGAAGTGCCTGATCAACCAGCGCGAAGTGCACCGCGACACCCTGGGCTTCAACGAGGCGCTGCGCTCGGCGCTGCGTGAAGACCCCGACGTGATCCTGGTCGGCGAAATGCGCGATCTGGAAACCATCCGCCTGGCCTTGTCGGCGGCGGAAACCGGTCACCTGGTGTTCGGCACCTTGCACACCTCCAGCGCCGCCAAGACCATCGACCGCATCGTCGACGTGTTCCCGGCCGCCGAGAAGGACATGGTGCGCACCATGCTCTCGGAGTCGCTGCGGGCGGTGATCTCGCAGAGCCTGCTGAAGAAGAAGGGCGGTGGCCGCGTCGCTGCGCACGAGATCATGATCGGCACGCCTGCGATCCGTAACCTGATCCGCGAGAACAAGGTGGCGCAGATGTATTCGGCGATCCAGACCGGCCAGAAGGACGGCATGCAGACGCTCGATCAGTGCCTGAAGGATCTGGTCAAGCGCGGCACCGTCGAGCTGAACGAGGCGCGCATGAAGTCCGCCGATCCGCGCACCTTCGCCGTCGCCTAAGGGAGTCGCCATGGAACGCGAAGCCGCAGTCAAACTGATCCAGCAGCTGCTTACCCTGATGAAGCAGCGCGGGGGCTCTGACCTTTTTCTGTCCTGCGGCTTTCCGCCGGCGATCAAGCTCGATGGCCAGCTGACGCCGGTGATGGAGAAGCCGCTGTCGCCGGAAAACTCGGCGATGCTGATCCGGGCGCTGATGAACGACCGGCAGGTGAAGGAATTCGAAGCCACCAACGAGTGCAATTTCGCGATCTCGCCGCCCGGCATCGGCCGCTTCCGCGTCAATGCCTTCGTGCAGCAGAGCCGGGTGGGCGGCGTGCTGCGCACCATCGAGACCACCATCCCCGACTTCGACAAGCTCGGCCTGCCGCCGGTGCTCAAGGAAGTGGTGATGACCAAGCGCGGCTTGGTGCTGATGGTGGGCGGCACCGGCTCCGGTAAGAGCACCTCGCTGGCGGCGATGATCGGTTACCGCAACCAGAATTCGAAGGGCCACATCATCACCATCGAAGATCCGGTGGAGTACGTGCATCCGCACATCGGCTGCCTGATCACCCAGCGCGAGGTCGGCTCCGATACCCAGAGCTGGGAGGCGGCGCTGAAGAACACCCTGCGCCAGGCGCCGGACGTGATCCTGATCGGCGAGATTCGCACCCGTGAGTCGATGGAGTACGCGGTCAACTTCGCGGAAACCGGCCACCTCGTGCTCGCCACCCTGCACGCCAACAGCGCCAACCAGGCTCTGGACCGCATCATCAACTTCTTTCCCGAGGAGAAGCGCGAGCAGTTGCTGATGGACCTCTCGCTCAACCTCAAGGCGATCGTCTCCCAGCGTCTGGTGCGCAAGGAGGGTGGTGGCCGCTGCGCCGCCATCGAGATCATGCTCAACTCGCCGCTGGTGGCTGACCTGATCTTCAAGGGCCAGGTGCATGAGCTGAAGAGCGTGATGGCGCGCAGCAACGAAATCGGCATGGTCACCTTCGACCAGGCGCTGTTCAAGCTGTTCGAAGAAGGGCAGATCAGCTTCGACGAGGCGATACGCAATGCCGACAGCCAGAACGAGCTGCGTCTGAGGGTGAAGCTGGAGTCCAAGCGCGCCCGCACCAATCTGCACGACGATGCTGGCGTGAAGAGCCTGGCCATGCAGCAGGAGGACAAGTCGACGCTGCTGCGGCGCTAGGGCCGGTGGTGGATCGTCCCTGCCCGGCGGTGTCGTGGCCCTGCCGGAACCCCTGGTTGCCGATGTATTGCTGATGAACAAGCGAGCCTGCCCATGCTGAAGATCCTGCCCTATCTGAAACTCGCCGTAGAAAAGAACGCCTCCGATCTGTACTTCACCTCGAACGCCCCGGCGATGCTGAGGATCGAAGGCGAGATGCTGGCGGTGGGCAAGACCCTGATGACCACCGAGCTGATCCGCGAACTGGCCACCGCCTTTCTCACCGAAGATCAGCGCAAGTATCTCGACGACCACCTGGAGATCGACCTCGCCACCGACGCCGGCGGTCTGGGGCGCTTTCGCATCAACATCTTCACCCAGCGCAACAGCATCGCCATGGTGCTGCGCTATGTGAAGGCGGAGATTCCGACGCTGGAAAAGCTCGGCGTGCCGGAGGTCTTGAAGGATCTGATCATGCTCAAGCGCGGCATGATCCTGATGGTGGGCGCCACCGGCTCGGGCAAGTCCACCACGCTTGCCGGCATGCTCAATCACCGCAACGAGAACGCCGCCGGGCACATCCTCACCATCGAAGACCCCATCGAGTACGTGCATCCCAACAAGCGCAGCATCGTCAACCAGCGCGAGGTGGGCACCGATACGGTGAGCTACGAGCGGGCGCTGAAGTCCTCGCTGCGCGAGGCGCCGGACGTGATACTGATCGGCGAGGTGCGGGTGCGCGAGACCATGGACGCGGTGATCCAGTTGGCCAATACCGGCCATCTGGCGATCTCCACCCTGCATGCCAACAACGCCAACCAGGCGCTGCAGCGCATCGTCAACCTCTACCCCGACGAACTGCGTGACCAGCTCTACATGGACTTGTCGATGACTCTGCGGGCCATCGTTTCCCAGCGCCTGGTGCGGCGCAAGGATGGCCGCCGTTGCGCTGCGGTAGAGGTGATGGTCAACACACCCTACATCCAGGATCTGATCCTCAACCGGCGCATCGACGAGATCAAGGAGGCGATGGACAGCAGCTCCGACCGCGGCATGCTTACCTTCGATACCTCGCTCTACCGCCTCTACAAGGACGGCCTGATCGACCTCGACGAGGCGCTCAGCAATGCCGATTCGCGGACCAATCTGGAAGCCAAGATCAATTTCGGGGCCTGAGCGCCGGGGTGGGGGGGGCTGGTGCGGCCGCTGTCCGCGTCGCGGGCTTGCAATGCGTGGGTCACGTCGCTATGCTTCGCGACCTTTCGAGGTGGCTTGTGGTTTGGCCACTGAACTAAAACCAGCCCGCAGCCGCATCCAGCAGGGCCTAACGGAGTACCAGAGACCATGTCCACGGTCTTTTTTAACGACCAGACCGCCAAGCGCGACTGGTATCTGATTGACGCCGACGGCAAGACCCTCGGCCGTCTCGCCACCGAAGTGGCCAAGCGCCTGCGTGGCAAGCACAAGGCCGAATTCACCCCGAACATGGACGTGGGCGACTACATCGTCGTCATCAACGCCGCCAAGGTTCACACCACCGGCAACAAGCTGGCGGACAAGATCTATTGGCGCCACAGCGAACACCCGGGCGGCATCAAGTCGACCACCCTGGGCAAGCTGCTCGCCGAGCACCCGGAGCGGGTGATCGAAAAGGCTGTCAAGGGCATGCTGCCCAAGGGTCCGCTGGGCTATGCCCAGTTCCGCAAGCTCAAGGTCTACCCGGGCGCGGAGCATCCGCACACCGCCCAGCAGCCCAAGACGTTCACGCTGTAACGAATCACTGACAGGCGCCCAGACATGGCCACCAGCAAGAAACCCTCTGTTCAGCAGAACTACGGCACCGGCCGCCGCAAGACCGCCTCCGCGCGCGTCTTCCTCAAGCCCGGTTCCGGCGAAATTTCCATCAACGACAAGACCGTCGAGCAGTACTTCGGTCGTGAAACCTCCCGCATGCTGGTCCGCCAGCCGCTGGAAGTGACCGATTCGGTCGGCCGTTTCGACTTCAAGATCACCGTTGCTGGCGGCGGTCCCTCCGGCCAGGCCGGTGCCGTGCGTCACGGCATCACCCGCGCTCTGATGGACTACGACGAGAACCTGCGTCCCGCCCTGCGCGCCGCCGGTCTGGTTACCCGCGATGCCCGTGAGGTCGAGCGCAAGAAGGTCGGCTTCCACAAGGCCCGCCGCGGTACGCAGTACTCCAAGCGTTAATCGTGAGGCACCACCGCGGCTTGAAGTCGCGGTGGTGGCCCTTACAATTGCAGTCATTGGGAGATCGTCTAATGGCAGGACAGCAGACTCTGACTCTGCTTATCTAGGTTCGAGTCCTAGTCTCCCAGCCAAAAACAGGAAGGGCCTGCAGCGATGCAGGCCCTTTTTGTTTGTTGTCGCGCCGACTCTTCTACGCGACCGGGTCAGGAGGTAGTCGGCTCCTGCACACGGAAGCGATGCATCTCGTCCTTGTAGAGACTCAGGAAGTCCTCGATCTCGCTCGGCGCCAGCCGCTGTAGAGGGACGGGCAGGGTGCTGACCTTCAAGGCGCGCAGGTTGCCATTGAGGCCGAGGTTGATGGCGCCCTGGCGGGTGCCACGGTGCAGATAGACCGCGTCGATCTCCAACTCCAGCTGATCGGCGATGGCGCAGGCGGCATCGTAGTAATACATCTCGTTGACGCCGTGGACCCGGTCCTCGTCGAGATGGGGGCGCCCGACCACCGCTTCGATGAAGCTCAGCAACTGGTCGAACGTTTCTAACCGGGCGATGGTTTCCAGTCGCGACACTAGGCGGGCGCAGCATTCCTCCAGGGCGGTTTGGGGGATGCGGCGCAGGTGTTCGTGCTTGCGGCCATCGGAGCGCAGGCCAAGAGCGGCCATGGTCACCGCTGACTTCAAATCCATGCTCCGGAAACCCTCGTGTTCGGAGTCGGCGCGGGTGCGCCGGGTCTCTACGTAGCTGTCTACGAGGTAGTCCAAGGCTTGCCCGATGAGAGGCCCGGCAGTGCCGGCGCCAGCTGTTGTTTGATCCATAAGCTCCTCCAGCGCGGTCTGGGTAGGTTTAGCCTACTCCGATGCGGCCTGCTGCCAAGAGGGTGGCGTGGTTCAGCCGTCTGAGGGCGGCCCAAAAGAAAACGGCCCCTCCGGAGAGGGGCCGTTGATACATCTCAACCGGGGCAACCGAGGGGTTGCAGCCCGGCCTTACCTCAGCCGGGCCTTAGGGGGCGGCGACGAAGGTGCCGTCGGTGCACAGCTCATGCACGCGCATGGCGTCGCCGACGTTCACCGAGAGCAGCTGCGGATTGAGGGTCACCGTCACCTTGTTGTAAGGCTTGGTCACCTTCATGCCGACGAAGCGATACGGATCGGTCAGGCTGACCTGGCCCAGCAGGTCGAGGGTTGTGGCATCGGTGGTGGCGCTTTCCTGCGCGGTGTCGTTCAGGTAGGTGTCGATCTCGATGTTCTGTAGCAGGGAAAGCTCCAGCGTCGCGGTCGGGAAGCTGAGCGCGAACACCGCGTACTTGCCTGCGGGCACCGAACTGTTCGGCTGGATGGCGAAGTCGATGGAACTGATCAGGCCGCCGAGCAGGCCCAGGGTGAGGGAGTAGGTGGCGGCAGTATCCAGGTTGCCGTCCACCGCGAGAGACTGATCCTTCACGCTGTTCAGCAACTGGGTCAGAGTGTCGCCGCCCAGCAGCGCCAGCAACTGGGTGATGGCGCCGCCGACCAAGCCATTGGCAGTGACCGAGGTCACCGGCGAGGGGCCATAGGCCTTGGCGCTAGCGGTGCAGATGAAGTTGCCGCTGATCGCGGTGCCGCCCTCAGTAACCGTGGTGGGCGTGCTGCCGTCATTGGGGACGCCAGTGCCGCCGCCGGAGGTGCCGCCGGAGCTGCTGACGCCACCGCTGGAGCTGCCGCCGATGATGCCGCCGGCTTCGCTGGGGTCGCCTTCGGCTTCACAAGCGGCGAGCTGCACGCTGCCCACCGCCACCATGGCAGCCAGCAGGCTGCGCTTGAAAATAATGTTGCTGTTCTTCATGGGAAATTCCGTTTTCTGGATTTAGGTGATCAGTTGAGGATGCGCAGCTCGACGCGGCGGTTGTGCTCGCGGCCATCTTCGGTGGCGTTGTCTGCCACCGGCTCGGCCTCGCCGTAGCCCTTCGAGGTCAGCTGCGTTTCCGGCACGCCCTTGCTCACGAAGTACTCGCGCACCGCGGCGGCGCGGCCGTCGGAGAGCTTCAGGTTGTAGGCTTCGCTACCCATGCTGTCGGTATGACCGGCGACTTCCACCTGCATGTCGGGATACTTCTTGAGGATCTCGGTGGCGCCGTCGAGGATGGTTTCGGCGTCGGGACGCAGGCGGGTCTTGTCGAACTCGAAAGTCACGCCATTGAGCGCCATCACCTTCGGCAGCGGGCAGCCGTTGCCGTCGACGCGGGTGCCGGCCGGGGTATCCGGGCACTGGTCCTTCTCGTCGATCACGCCGTCGCCATCGGTATCCAGCAGACCGGTGGGGACTTCCACCACCTTCACCTGCTCTTCGGTGGCAGGGGGCGGTGCGGCGGCTTCGGCCGCGGCGGTGAACAGCGGCAGTTCAAAGCCCACGCCCAGGCGGATGTCGCCGTAGCCGTCTTCGAAGTCGTCATAGATGTAGCGCACTTCGCTGCGCAGGCGCAGGCCGCCCAGCGATTCGACACCGCCGGTCACGAAGCCGGCGCCGACATTGGCGAACCAGGTGGTCTTGTCCTCGCCCGGGAAGACGTCGTCGTAATTGCCACCGACGCCGGCCAGCACGAACGGAGTGAAATGGCTGCGATCACCCCAGGAGTAGGTCAGGTCGGCATTCAGGCCGTAGCGATACCAATCGGTGCGGAGCACGTCACCGGTTTCGAAGGTTTCGCCGAAACCCTGGATTTCATAGCCCCACCGGTTGGCGTACTGCTTGCCGAACAGGGCGCTGACGCCCATGGCGTAGTCGATATCTGCGCCGCGGTTGTTGCGGCCGTCGTCCGGGCGGCTGATGGTGCCCAGCACGCCGACGTAGTGAATGGGTTCGGTGACCGCCGGCGTGGCGGCTTCGCCACCGGTGGCCTCATCGACCGGGACCGGCTCCTGCGCGTAAGCCGCGGCAACGCTGAGCGTGGTGGCGAGGCTGCAGATGGCAGCTTTTTTGGTGAGGTTACGCATGCGACTCCCTTCTCATATGCCTAGTGGTAAATAACTACTAATCAGCGGCTCATTTTAAGGTGAGCCTAGCTGGCAGTGTAAGTGGGAAGTCACATTTACTGATGATTTGATCGCGATTTGGGGCTAGTTTATTTGAAGTATTTGCCGAAAATTATGAATTATTGGCAATTGTCGAACATGAATCAGGTATCTTGTTTTAAGTAACTCTTGGAATGCGTCAGCTAGTTGGCAGAATGCGGGCGCCGGCGACGAAGTGGCGACGCCATTGCGGCCTGGAAATGGAAGTTATCTCTACAGCGCGGGCGCTTGGCGAGGCGTGGACTGCCAGGTCATTGCCCAGATAGATCATCACGTGCAGGCTGCTGTGCCGACGACTACCCCAGTCGTACAGCAGCAGGTCGCCGGGATGGGCGTCCTGATAGCTGATGCGTTCGCCAACCCGCAGCATCTCGCGCGCCGTGCGTGGCAGGGGCTGGCCGACCGCCTGATAGGCGGTCTGCACCAGACCGCTGCAGTCGAACTTGCCGTGGCCATTCGCTCCCAGCTGATAGCGGGCGCCAACATGGCTGATCGCTGCCCGCAGCAATTGCGCGCGTAGCGGAGACAGATTTTGTTCAGCCAATTCCCCATCTGCCTTGGCACCCGATGTCAGACCCAGACAGAGTCCGGCGATGGCGGTGACCCTGCGCAGCCTGCGCCATACGGCGCTTGATGAATCAAGCACTTGCGTCCCTCACCTAAAGTTGTAGGTGAGTTATGACAGATCGTTCACATCGGTTGCATCGTAAAAACTGGCGGAGAGCCGATTCTCGGGGACGCGTGGCCTTAGTTAGCTACTGCACTACGGCCGCTTTGCGGCGAAAAACCGAAAGAACATTGCCGATGCTGGAGCTGTTCTCGCCGAGCAGGCCTTTCTCGGTCACCAGCAGATCGGTTTCGGCGAATAACGGCGGCTGGCCGAGGCGCACCTGGGAGGGGCTCTGGAAGCTGCCGAAGTCGGTCCGTGCCAGGAGCTGGCCATCCGGCGCGAATAGGCCGATACGACCGTCGGTGAAGTAGGCGGCGAGCAGCGCCTCGCCGACCAGGCTGAAGTCGTCGGGCAGGCTGACACCCAGGCTGGCCAGGGTTTCCGTTGCGCCGGGCTCGCCATCGCTGGCGATGGCGAGCTTGCGGATGCGACCCAGCGCAGTGGCCGTGCTCTCGCTGAAATACAGCGTGCGACCACGCACCTGGAGTCCGTTCGGGAAGGAAGTCCCCGGCGCGAAAGTCAGCCAGTCGCTCTGTTCCAGCACCTGGAAGGGATCGGCCGGGTCCAGCCGCAGGCGGACGATCTTGGGTGCCAAGGCCGCTGGGCCGTTGACCACATAAAGCTCGCCGTCCGGACCGGCCGCCAATCCGTTGGCGGAGCTCAGGCCGAGGTCATGGATGGCCCGCAGGCTGGGCTGGGCATTCAACTTCGCGGCGTAGAGCGTGCCGGAAAAGCCATTGGCGTAGAGCACGTCGCCGCGCAGGGCGAGGCCGGTGAAGTTGTCGCTGCCGTCGAGCAGGGGGCTGGCCTGGTAGCGGTCCCCGTTCCGGCTGATCTCGTAGACGTTCTGCCCGCCGCTGACGAACAGCCGGCCTCCGGGGGTGAACAGCAGATTCTCGGCATCGGGAACGCTGAGCAGCGCAGTCTTTTCGCCGCAGGTGGAGTCCACGCAGAGGCTGTTCAGGTCAATCGGCGGCGTCGGAGTAGTTGTTCCCTGGTCGCAGGCGGCCAAAAAAAACGCCGCGAGCAGGCTGCTCGCGGCGTTGGTGACCCAGGCCTGGTGGCGAGGCTTCACAGCATCTCCACCGCCAGCGCCACCGCCTCGCCGCCGCCGATGCAGAGCGTCGCGACGCCCTTCTTGCCACCGGTCTTCTTCAGTGCGCCGAGCAGGCTGGCGAGGATGCGCGCGCCGCTGGCGCCGATCGGGTGGCCCAGGGCGCAGGCGCCGCCGTGGATGTTGACCTTGGCGTGATCCAGGCCGTGCTCCTTCATCGCCGCCATGGTCACCACCGCGAAGGCCTCGTTGATCTCCCAAAGGTCGACTTCGTCCTTCTTCCAGCCGGCCTTCTCCAGCACCGAGCTGATCGCCTGCACCGGCGCGATGGTGAACTCCGCCGGCAGGCGGGCGTGAGTGGCGTGGGCGACGATCTTCGCCAGCGGCTTCAGGCCGCGCTTGGCGGCTTCCGAGGCGGTGCTCAGCACCACGGCGGCGGCGCCGTCGTTGATCGAGCTGGCATTGGCGGCGGTGATGGTGCCGTCCTTCTTGAAGGCCGGCTTGAGCGAGGGAATCTTCTCCGGCATCGCCTTGTACGGGCCTTCATCCTTGCTGATCAGCTCGGGGCCCTTGCGACCGGCGACTTCCACCGGCGCCACTTCGAACTCGAAGCTGCCGTCCTCGTTGGCCAGCTTGGCGCGGCGCAGCGATTCCAGCGCGAAGGCATCCTGCTGCTCGCGGGTGAAGCCGTACTTCTCGACGGTGGCTTCGGCGAACACGCCCATCGGCGTGCGCCGCTGGTAGGCGTCCTCCAGGCCGTCCACCGCCATGTGGTCGAGCACCTCGCCGTGGCCGTACTTGATGCCACTGCGCTGCTTCATCAGCAGGTGCGGGGCATTGGTCATGCTCTCCATGCCGCCGGCCACCATCACCGTGTTGGTGCCGGCTTTGAGCAGATCGTTGGCCAGCATCACCGCCTTCAGGCCGGAGCCACACATCTTGTTGATGGTGGTGGCGCCGACGGCATCGGGCAGCCCGGCGCCGCGCAGCGCCTGACGCGCCGGGGCCTGGCCCTGGCCGGCGCCCAGCACGTTGCCGAAAATCACTTCCTGCACGTCGGCCGGCTGCAGGCCGGAGCGCTCCACTGCCGCCTTGATCGCGACCGCGCCGAGCTGGGCGGCGGTCTGGCCAGAGAACATGCCCAGCAGGGCGCCCAGCGGCGTGCGGGTGGCGGAAAGGATGACGACGGGGTCCTGCGACATGGGCTCTGCTCCGGAGGCGCTTTAGAAGGCGCGCATTATCGAAGCCCGGCGCCGGGATTGGAAATACCGGGCCTGGAGCAGGCCGCTTACTTCTCTTTTTCGATGCTCACCACCTTGCCGCCCTCGAAGCTCACCCGCATGCGCTCCTTGGTTTCCTGCACCGGCGCGCCGTAGTAGCCGGCAAAGCAGTAGCTGGGCAGGCCGTAGCGGAAGAAGGCGCCATAGCAGGGGCCGGTGGGGTAGGTGTAAACGTCAACGTACTGCCAGATTTCCGACTCGCCGGCGGCGGTGGTCTTCTGCAGGATGCGGTCCGGCTCGCCCAGTGCCAGCCGGGTCGCGTTGGCGTCGAAGCCGATGGCAATCTGGCCAGCGCGTACTTTCTCCTGCTGCTCCGGCGTCAGTTGGGCGAAGGCGGACGGATTCTTCTCGATACGCGAGGCCGGGGTGCTGGCACAGGCGGCGAGCAGCAGGGCCAGCAGGGCGGCGGTGGCGGGCTTCAGCTTGGGCATGGGGAGTCTCCTGGCGATTGCGCATTGTGACCACAAGGCGGCCCGGCCGGTTCGCGTTGCCCGGCCGCCGATCATGGTCCGCCGATGCCACACTACGCGCCCTCATGAGTCCGACGCCAACCGACGAACCGATGAACGCAGCTGCCAGCGCAGGCTGGCTGTCGAAGCTGGCGGCCGGCCTGGAGCGCCACCCCTGGCTGCTGCCGCTGGCGAGCTTCATCGTCGGCTGGGCCGGCTATTGGCTGATCGAACGCGGCCCGCAGCTGGCGCGCTGGATCGCCGTGCTGGCCCTCCTGAGCTGGCCCTGGCTGCTGCTGGAGAGCCTGTTTGGCCGCTGGCTGCAGGCCTGGTCCAAGGGCCGGCTGTCGCCCAGGCTGACTGCCTTCGTCACCCAGTCGGTGCAGCAAGAGATGCTGTTCTTCGCGCTGCCCTTCGTGTTTGGTGCGCTGCGCCTGAGTCTGGGCCAACTGCTGTTCGGGCTGCTGCTGGCCGCCGCCGCGCTGTTCAGTACCCTCGATCCGCTCTACCACCGCTGGGCCGGGCATGGCGGCAGCGGTTTCGGCCTGGCTTTCCAGGCCTACTGCACCTTCATCACCGCCCTGGTGGTGTTGCCGCTGGCGCTGCACCTGCCGGTGGAGCTTGCAGTGGCGGCGGCGGTGCTGATCGCCCTGCTGGCCATGGTCAGCGGCCTGCCCGGCCTGCTGCGTGGCGGCCGGCCACGGGAGCTGATCGCGGTCGCGGCGATGGCGATGCTGCTGGCGCTGGGCCTGCCGCTGCGTGCCTGGATACCCCCGGCCGGGCTCAAGCTCACCGAGGCCCGCATCAGCCAGTCGATCACGGGCTTGGAGCCGGGGCCGGAAGTGCGCAGGCTGCGCGCCGCAGAGCTGTCGCAGGGCGTGGTCGCCTATGTCGCGGTGCATGCGCCGGCGGGCCTAAGCCAGCCGCTGCGCTTCGACTGGTATCTGGAAGGCCAGCGCCTGGACAGCATCCCGGCGCGCATCGAGGGCGCGCCCGGCCGTGGCTGGCGCACCTACACCCGCAAGCAGCAGTTCCCCGAGCCGGCGCTGGGCCGCTGGCGGGTGGACTTGCGCACGCCCGGCGATCAGCTGATCGGCCGCCTCTACTTCGAGGTGGTTCCCTAGGCTGTGTTCACTGGCGCGGTCGCGCCGCCTGCGTTAGCTTCTGGCCCGGTGAACAAGGAGTGGTAGATGCATTGGAACGGATTGCGCGCGCTGGCCCTGCTGGCGGCATTGCTCGGAGCCCCGGCCTGGGCGCTAGAGCCGGAAGAGGAGCCGCTCAAACCCTGGGACAGCGGCATGTACGCCCCGGCCTTCAGCCTGAAGGCGCCGGACGGCAAGACTCTGAGCTTCCCCGAACTGGCCGCCGGCAAGCCGGTGGTGCTGATGTTCTGGCCGGCCTGGGACCCCTACAGCCGCGCTCTGCAGCCCTATCTGCACAGCATCCGCGAGGACTACCGCGCCGCCGGGGTCGAGGTCTGGATGATCAGCGTGCGGGCGATGGAAGGGGTGGACCCGGTGCAGGTGCTCAAGCAGCGCCGCTACCGCTTTCCTCTGTTGCTGGACGGCGACGCTGCGCTGCCGCTGTATCGGGTCGAGTACACGCCCTGGGTGGTGGTGATCGATGGCAAGCGCAACATCGTCTACACCCGGCCGCCCAAGCCGCCGAGCCCGGCCAGCGTCGCCGAAGACATCCGCAAGACCCTCAACGAGCTGCTGGGCGCCCAGAAGGCGGTGGCCCTGCCGAAGAGCTACCCGCCGCCGCTGCCGCTGCCGGTGGAACTGGGCGGCGAGGGCTACAGCAGCCCGCTACCGCCGCTGCCGCAGGAAGAATGGCAGCCCTGGCTGGAGCAATACCTGGCGGGTGTGCCGGCCAGCGAGTTTGTTGCCGGGGTGCCGCGCCGTGGCGTGGTGGCCAGCGGCAAAGCCGCCATCGCCATCGCCCGCGAACTCTGGACCCAGGCCTATGGCGAGGCCGAGGTGCTGACCCAGGCGCCCTACCGCGCCTACCGGCTCAACAACCAGTGGGTGGTGCTGGGCTCCGCCGCCAGCGGCAAGCTGGGCGACGGGCTGATTCTGGTGATCGAGCAGGACAGCGGCCGCGTGCAGCGCCTGGAGCGCGGCAACTAGCGCCGGCTCCCGCGGACGCGACGGCGATAACCGCCACCCTCGCGCCCGCGACCTGCACTAGAGGCCGATCGGACGCCGCAGGTCCAGGGTCAGCGGGTAGTCGGCGTTGGGCTTTTCCTCCGCCGGCCAGTAGTTGCCCGGCGTATGGCCAAAGGGCGCGAAGCGCGCCAGCCGCCGCGATTCCGCCTCGTAGGAATTGACCGGGAAGTTGTCGTAGTTGCGGCCGGCCGGGTGCATGACGTGGTAGGTGCAGCCCGCCACCGCGCGCTGGCTCCAGCGGTCGTAGAGATCGAACACCAGCGGCGTGTGCACGCCGATGGTCGGGTGCAGGCAGCTGGCCGGCTGCCAGGCGCGGTAGCGCAGGCCGGCAACGTATTCGCCCTGGGTGCCGGTCGGCGTGAGCGGCAGGCGCCGGCCGCCGACGGTGAGGAAGTGCCGGCCCGGCGTCAGTCCGCTGACCTTCACCTGCATGCGCTCCACCGAGCTGTCGACATAGCGCGCGGTGCCGCCGCCACCAGGTTCCTCGCCGAGCGTGTTCCAGCATTCCAGCGCGTGGCGCAGCTCGATCTCGACCTCCTCGTAGCGCACCGTGCCGTGACTGGGGAAGCGGAACTCGAAGTGCGGTTCGAACCAGGCGTCCTGGAAGGCAAAGCCGGCACGGCGCAGGTCGGCGAGCACGCTCTTGAGGTCGGCCCAGAGGAAGTGCGGCAGCAGGAAGCGGTCGTGCAGGCTGGTGCCCCAGCGCACCAGCTCGCCCTCGTAGGGCTGCTCCCAGAAATGCGCGATCAAGGCCCGCAGCAGCAGCTGCTGGGCGAGGTTCATGCGCAGGTGCGGCGGCATCTCGAAGCCGCGGAACTCGACCAGGCCCAGGCGGCCGGTGGCGGAGTCCGGCGAGTACAGCTTGTCGATGCAGATCTCGCTGCGGTGGGTGTTGCCGGTGAGGTCGGTGAGCAAGTGGCGGAGGATGCGGTCGACCATCCACAGCGGCACGTTGGCGCCCTTCTTGGGCAGTTGCGAGAGCGCGATCTCCAGCTCGTAGAGATTGGCGTCGCGCGCCTCGTCGACGCGCGGGTGCTGGGAGGTGGGGCCGATGAACAGGCCGCTGAAGAAGTAGCTGAGCGCCGGATGGTTCTGCCAGTAGCGCACCAGGCTGCCGAGCATGTCCGGCCGGCGCAGGAAGGGTGAATCGGCGGCGGTGGCGCCGCCGACCACGATGTGGGCACCACCGCCGGAGCCGACGCTGCGGCCGTCGACCAGGAACTTCTCCGCAGTGAGCCGCGCCAGTCGCGCTTGTTCGTAGACGGTGTTGACGATGTGGTTCAGCTCGCGCCAGGAGCCGGCCGGCTGCACGTTGACCTCGATCACGCCCGGGTCGGGAGTGATCTTGAGGATCTCCAGGCGCGGGTCGTTGGGCGGCGGATAGCCCTCGATGCGCACCGGCAGCTGCAGCTCGGCGGCGGTGTCTTCGACCACCGCGATCAGCTCCAGATAGTCGTCGGCATTGGCGGTAGGCGGCATGAACACGTAGAGGTGATCGCCGCGCGGCTCCACCGCCATCGCGGTGCGCACCGTGCCTTCCAGGTACTCGCTCTCGCGCTTGGCCGCCAGCAGCTCGTCGGTGAGCAGACGCTGCTTGCTGCGGCGCTGCTCCTGCTCCACCTGCGGCAGTTGCAGGAAGGGCTGGTTGAAGCGGCGCGGCAGCGCGTTGCGGATCGCGAAGGGATCGGCCTCGTGCAGGTAGGGGTAATCCTGGGCCGGAATGTGCGGCAGCGATTCCAGCGGCAGGCGGAAGCCCACCGGCGAGTCGCCGGGCATCAGTTGCAGGCGGCCGGTGCGCGGCTTCCACTGCTCGCTGACCCAGGCGCGCGACTGCCAGCGCTGCACCGGCAGCACATAGCCACGCGGCACTTCCAGGCCGCGCTCGAACACCAGTGCCAGGCGGGCGCGCTCCTCTTCATCCTTGAGCTTGCTGTCGAGCGTGCTGACATTGGGCGGCAGCTGGCGCTCGCGGTGCAGGTAGTAGAAGGCGTCCTCGTAGGCGGGCAGGGCGTTGTCGGGGTTGACGTTGATCCGCGCGGCGATGCCCCGCATCAACAGACCGGCGCTCTTCACCCGGTCGGCGTGGGTCTTGCTGGTGTCGGTGGTCGGCGTCGGCATCTCGTAGGCCTCGACCGTGCCCTCGATCACCCCGGCGCGCAGAATCGGCTCGCCGTCCTTGCGCCAGTACATCGCATAGGCCCAGCGCGGCAGTTGCTCGCCGGGATACCACTTGCCCTGGCCGTGGGTGAGCAGGGCGCCGGGCGCGAACTGGTCGCGCAGCCGCAGCAGCAGGTCATTGGCCAGCTTCTGCTTGGTGGGCCCGACCGCGGCGGTGTTCCATTCCGCGGCCTGGAAGTCGTCGATGCTGATGAAGGTGGGCTCGCCGCCCATGGTCAGGCGCACGTCGCCGGCGTTGAGGCGGGCATCGACCAGGTGGCCGAGCTGCTGGATCTCGCGCCAAGCTTCCTCGGTGTAGGGCTTGGTGATGCGCGGGGTCTCGCGCAGCCGCGACACCTTCATCTCGTGGTGGAACTCGTCCTTGATCTTGCCGACCGCACTCATGGTGCCGGTGATCGGCGCCGCCGAGCTGGGCTCCGGGGTGGCGCAGAGCGGGATGTGGCCCTCGCCGGCGAACAGGCCGGAGGTGGGGTCGAGGCCGATCCAGCCGGCGCCCGGCAGGTAGACCTCGCACCAGGCGTGCAGGTCGGTGAAGTCGACCTCGGTGCCACTGGGGCCGTCCAGCGACTTCACGTCCGGCGTGAGCTGGATCAGATAGCCCGAGACGAAACGCGCCGCATAGCCCAGGTGGCGCAGCAGCTGCACCAGCAGCCAGGCCGAGTCGCGGCAGGAGCCGCTGGCCTTGGTGAGGGTTTCCTCCGGCGTCTGCACGCCCGGTTCCATGCGGATCAGATAGCCGATGTCGTGCTGCAAGCGGCCGTTCAGGGCGACCAGGAAGTCGACCATGCGCATCTTCTCGCACGGGATCGCCGCCAGCAGCGCCGCGAACTTCGGCCCGCCCTCGTCCTTGCGCAGGTAGGGGCGCAGGTCGTCCAGCAGCTCCGGCTTGTAGCTGAACGGATAGTGCTCGGCGTAGTCCTCGATGAAGAAATCGAAGGGGTTGTAGACCGCCAGGTCGGCGACGCAGTCGACCGTCACCTTGAACTCGCGCACCGCCTCTGGGAACACCACCCGCGCCAGCCAGTTGCCGAAGGCGTCCTGCTGCCAGTTGAGGAAGTGCGGATCGGGCTCGATCTTCAGCGCATAGCTCAGCACCGGCGTGCGCGAATGCGGCGCCGGCCGCAGGCGGATCACCTGCGGCGACAGCGTGACCGGCTTGTCGTAGCGGTAGTGGGTGACGTGATGGATCGCGGCGTGGATGGACATGGCGGTCTGGTGGGTGAACGTCTACGGCTCCGGCGCCGATTGTGAGGCAAGAACCGAACCGTGCTACCCCGGTCCGGTCCGGTGTTCCTCGGTTTCCGCCTTTGGCAGGCGCAGGCCGACCTCGGCGATGCGGCCTTCCTCCAGCCGCCGCACGGTCAGCTCGACGCCGGCCAGACGGACCCGGTCGCCCTCCACCGGCTGTGGCAGCAGGCGGCGCAGGGTCTGCTTCAGCGTTTCCTGCTCGACGCCGGCCGGCGGCTGTGCGCCATAGGCCAGCAGCACCTCGGCGGTTGCGGCGTCCGGCGAGAGGTGGAACAGGCCCAGGTAGGCGTCGCGCAGCTTCAGATCGGCACTCTTGGCGCGCTCGAACAGGGCGTCGAGGGCCGGCAGCTCGTCCGGCCGGGCCAGCAGCGAGATGCGGTCGCCCGCGGTCAGCCGCCCCCATTGCGCATAGGGCAGCAGCCGGCCATCACGGATCAGGCAGACCACCCGCGAGGAATCCGGCAGGCCCAGCTGCTTGACCGTGCGGCCGACCGGCTGGCTGCCCTTGGCGACGCGGTAGCTGAGGATCTCCCAGCCGCTCTGGCCGGGCAGGTCGAACTCGGCGCGGTGCACGCGGGTGCGCACCTGCGGCATCAAGAGGTGCAGCCGGCGCGCCGCCCAGCCCACCGTCGAGCCCTGCAGCAGCAGCGACATCAGCACCAGGAAGAAGGCGACATCGAAGATCACCCGCGCCGCCGGCAGTTCCGCCAGCAGCGGGTAGGTGGCGAGCACGATCGGCACGCCGCCACGCAGGCCGACCCAGGCGATGAAGGTCTGCTCGCGCCAGGGGAAGCGCAGCGGCCACAGGCACAGCGCCACCGCTAGCGGCCGGGCGACGAAGATCAGCGCCAGGCCGATGCCCAGCGCCGGCCAGAGCAGGGCCGGCAATTCGTGCGGCGTCGCCAGCAGGCCGAGAATCAGGAACAAGCCCACCTGCGCCATCCAGGCGATACCGTCGTGGAAGCGCAGCACATCACGCATCGCCGGCGGCCGCTGGCGGGCCAGGGTGATGCCGGCCAGGTAGGTGGCGAGAAAGCCGCTGGCCTCGACGCTCGCTGCCAGGCCGAAGATCAGCAGGGCGCCGAAGAAGGCCAGCAGCGGGTACAGCGGGTCGGGCAGACGCAGCCGGCTGAGCGTCCAGTTGAGCAGGCGGCCGCCGCTCCAGCCGATCAGCGCGCCGCCGCCCAGCTGCACCACGAAGAACAGCAGGGCGTGGCCGCCGCTCATGCCGCCCTCGGCGGAGAGCGCCTCGACCAGGCCGATGGTCAGCAGCACCGCCATCGGGTCGTTGGCGCCGGACTCGATCTCCAGCACCGAGCGCAGGCGGTGGTTGAGGCCGATGCGCTGCGAATGCAGGGTGCCGAACACCGCCGCCGCGTCGGTGGAGCTGACCACCGCGCCGAGCAGAAAGGCCTCGGTCCAGCTCAGCGGCAGCAGCCAATGGCCGACCAGGGCGACGATGCTGGCGGTGACCAGCACCCCGACCGTCGCCAGCAGGCCGGCCGGCTTCAGGCCGATCTGGAAGTCGCCGGCATCGGTCTTCAGGCCGCCGTCGAACAGGATCACCGCCAGCGCCATCGAGCCCGCGAAGTTGGCGAACCAGAAGTTGCTGAAATGGATGCCGCCCGGGCCGTCCTCGCCGGCCAGCATGCCCACCGCCAGGAACACGAACAGGATCGGCACCCCCAGGCGCGGCGCGACGATGGTGGCGACGATGCCCAGGGCTCCCAGAAAGCCGATGGCCAGGATCAATGCATTGATGGTTTCCATGCCCCGAGCCTATAGGGGCGCTGGTGGGCAAGGCCAGCGAACGGCGCGGATTTATCGAGATTCCCTGCCTTTCAACCGCGAACAGGCTGCTTGTCGGAGCTCAACCCGGCGCCAGCAAGCGGTAACCGACCCCGGCCTCGGTGAGCAGCCAGTGCGGCGCCTCGGCGGTGTCGCCCAGGCGCTGGCGCAGCTGGCGCACGTAGACCCGCAGATACTGGGCGTCGGCCTCGCCGCCCTCGGGCCAGAGCTGCTCCAGCAGGTAGCGGTGGGTCAGCACCTTGCCGGCGTGGCGGGCCAGGAGTTCCAGCAGCCGGTACTCCTTGGGCGAAAGATGCAGGGCCTCGCCGCGCAGGCTGACCTGCCGGCGCAGCACGTCCACCACCAGGCCGTCGCACTCGTAGCGCGCCGCCTCGCCGCCGCTGCGCAGGCGGTGGCGCAGGGCCACCCGCAGGCGCGCCATCAGCTCGTCCGCGCCGAAGGGCTTGGTCACGTAGTCGTCGGCGCCGATATCGAGTGCGGCGACCTTGGCGGCCTCGCTGTCGCGGGCGGAGAGCACCAGCACCGGCAGCTCGCTCTCGGCGCGCAGCTCGCGCAGCAGCTCCAGGCCGTCGCGGTCGGGCAGGCCGAGATCGAGGATCAGGACATCGGGTTTTTCACTGCGTGCCAGCGTCAGGCCGGCATGGGCGGTGGCCGCCTCCAGCACCTCGTAGCCGTTGGCGGCGAGCGTGGCGCGCAGGAAGCGGCGGATCGCCGGCTCGTCCTCGACGATCAGCGCCAGCCGGGTCGGGGTGGTCATGCCTTGGGGGGGCAGTTCATGGGCCGACCACGTCCTCGGCACTGCGCTCGACGATCAGCTGCGAGGGAAAGTCCACCTCGAACACCGCCCCGCCGTCCTCGCGGTTGCGGGCGCGCACCTCGGCGCCCATGGCCTGCGCGAAGCCGCGCGAGATCGCCAGCCCCAGGCCGGTGCCGGCGCGGTTGCGGTCGCCCTGGCGCACCCGGTGGAACAGGTCGAAGATCTTGCCCAGCTCGTCCTCGGGGATGCCCGGCCCGCGGTCGCGCACCTGCAGGCTGATGCTGAAGCGGTGCCGCTCGGCCACCACCTCGATCTCGCTGCCCTCGGGCGTGTACTTGGCGGCATTGTCGAGCAGGTTGCTGAGCACGTGTTCGAGCAGCGAGGGGTCCAGGCGCAGTGCCGGCAGGCTGTCGGAGACCTTCACCGTCAGCCGGTGCTTGGACAGCGCCGACTGCATCTGCCGCAGCACCTCGCGCACCGCCTCGGCGAGTAGTACCGGCTCGGTGCGTGGCGTCAGCGCGCCGGCGTCCAGGCGAGTGAGGTCAAGCAGATTGCCGACGAAGCGCGACAGCCGCCGGGTTTCGTCCTCGGCGCCGGCCAGCAGGGCCTCGCGCTCGCCGGGCGGCATCTTGTCGCCATAGGCGCGCACGCTGGACAGGGCGCCAAGGATGCCGGCCAGCGGCGTGCGCAGATCGTGGCTGACCGCGGTGAGCATCGCCGAGCGTAGGCGCTCGGTTTCGGCCTGGCTCTTGGCCTGGTCGACGTCCTTGGCCAGGCGCACGCGCTCGACGCCGATGGCGGCGAGATCGCAGATCGACTCCAGCAAGCGCCGCTGCGGTGGCGCCAGCACGAAGTCCGGCTCGTCGCCGCTGACGCCGGCTACCGCCACCACGCCATTGGGCGTGCGCACCGGCACGAACAGCCGGCGCGCACCGGGCAGCGTGTCGGAGCCGCGGCCGGTGACCTGGTTCTTCTCGAAGGCCCATTGGGCGGCGGCGAGATCGGCTTCGTTGAGGCTGGCGCCGCTGGGCGCGGCGGCGCGCAACTGCAGCCGGCTCTGCTCGTCCGGGCTCAGCAGCACCACCTGCACCCGCAGCAGATTGCGCAGCTGCAGGGCGGTATTGCCGAGCAGTTCATCGAGCTTGCGCATGCCGGCCATGCGCCGGGCAAAGGCGAGCAGCGAGGCGGTGGCGTCGGCCTGCTCGCGGGCCAGCAGGGTCTGCTCGCGCAGGCGCACGGTGAGCCGGCTGGCGATCACCGCGATGGCGCCGAAAAAGCCCAGCGCGACCACGTTCTCCGGACTGGCGACGTGGAAGGTGAACACCGGCTCGGTGAAGCTGAAGTTGTAGGCCAGCGTCGACAGCAGGGCGGTAATCAGCGCGGGAGTCAGGCCGTAGCGGGTGGCGGTGAGCAGGATCACCGGCAGATAGACCAGCGAGATATTGGGGATGTCGATCAGCTGGTCGGCGAAGTAGCCGGCCAGAGTCACCAGCAGCAGCGCGCTCAGGCTGTAGGCATAGGCGCGGCTGGGCCCCAGCTCGAAGGGCAGCGAGATCAGCGGCTCCTTGGGTGTCGCGGACTCGCTCTCGGTCATCACCTGCACGGTGAGGCCGCGCGCCTCGCGCACCAGCCGGTCCACCACCGAGCCGTGCCGCCACTCGAAAAAGCGCGAGCGCCGCGACTTGCCGACCATCAGCTGGGTGAAGTTGTGCTCCCGCGCATAGGCCAGCAGGTCGTCGGCGAGGTCGAAGCGCGCCGGCAGCATGCGGGTTTCGGCACCCAGCTCCTCGGCCAGGCGCAGGCTGGCGGCGACCCGGTCGCGGGCTTTCTCGCCGAGCCGGCGGCTGCGCTCGGTTTCCAGATAGAGCACCGTCCAGGGCGCGTTGTAGCGGTCGGCGAGGCGGCGGCCGGCGCGCACCAGCGATTCCGCGAACGGCGACTCGCTGATGCACACCAGCACGTTCTCGCCGGCCGCCCAGATGTCGCGCACGCCCTGGCGCAGGCGGTGCTGCTGGAGCTGGTCCTCGACCCGCTCGGCGGTGCGGCGCAGCGACAGTTCGCGCAGCGCGGTGAGGTTGGCGGGGGTGAAATAACCGGCGAGCGCGCGCTCGCCGGCGTCGCCGGCGTAGACCTTGCCCTCGCGCAAGCGCTCGATCAGTGCCGCCGGAGTGAGGTCCATCAACTCGATCTCGTCGGCGGAGTCGAGCACCGCATCCGGCACCGTCTCGCGCACCCGCACGCGGGTGATCTGCGCGACCACGTCGTTGAGACTCTCGACGTGTTGAACATTGAGCGCGCTGTAGACGTCGATGCCGGCGTTGAGCAGCTCCTCGACGTCCTGCCAGCGCTTGGGGTGGCGCGAGCCCGGCGCATTGCTGTGCGCGAGCTCGTCGATGATGGCGATCTGCGGATGCCGGCGCAGCATGGCGTCGAGATCGAATTCCTCCAGCACCCGGCCCTGGTGCGGCTGCTGGCGGCGGGGCAGCAGCTCCAGCCCGGCGGTCAGTGCCTCGGTCTCCTTGCGGCCGTGGGTTTCCACCACGCCGACCACCACGTCGACCCCATCGGCCTGCTTCTTGCGGCCGGCGCTGAGCATCTCGTAGGTCTTGCCGACGCCGGGCGCCATCCCGAGAAAGATCTTCAACCTGCCGCGCGTCTCCTTCTGCACCTCGGCAAGCAGGGCGTCGGGGTTGGGACGTGCGTCTTCGTTCATGCGGGTGGCCAGGGATACCGGGTTGAATCTTCGCAGAACCGGCCGTATGCCGTAGGCGCTTGCTGGAACCTGGTGATGGTTTCGGTACGGTGCCTGGCCAGCCAGACTTGTCCAAAGCCTGGTTGCCCTGAAAGCCCCGACACAGCGCCCGGCGGCGGTCGGGGCTGCTGAGAGGGGATTACGGCGTGTTGGCGGGGACTGCGGCCGTTGGTGTCGCGGGCAGCGGGGCCTGGGCGTCGAGCGCGTAGTTCAGGGCCAGCACGTTCACGCCCGGCTCGCCGAGCACGCCGAGCAAGCGGTACTGCGTGTACTGAGCGACCAGCTGCTCCAGGGCTTCGGCCGTGAGGCCGCGGGCGGCGGCGACACGCGGAATCTGGAAGCGTGCCGCCTCCGGCGAAATCTGCGGGTCGAGGCCGGAGCCGGAGGCGTAGACCAGATCGGCGGGGATGGCCGCGTTCGGGTTTTCCGCCTTCAGCGTCGCCACCGTCGTGGCGATGCGGTCTTGCAGCGCCTTGCTGGTGGGGCCGAGGTTGGAGCCGGAGGAGGCGCTGGCGTCATAGCCGTTGGCGCCGGCGGCGGACGGCCGGCCGTGGAAGTAGCCGGGCTGACTGAAGCTCTGGCCGACCAGCCAGGAGCCGACCAGTTTGCCGTCCTTGCTGGCGAGGCTACCGGCGGACTGCTTGGGGAAGGCCAGCTGCGCCAGGCCAGTGACCGCCAGCGGATAGACGACACCGCAAAGCAGGCTGAACAGGACGATGAGGCTGAACGCGGGGCGTAGATGTTCGCGCATGGGAGTTTCCTCTAGACCAGACCAACAAGATTGACCAGCAGGTCGATGAGCTTGATGCCGACGAAGGGCGCCACGAGCCCCCCCAGCCCGTAGACCAGCAGGTTGCGGCGCAGCAGGCCGGCGGCCGGGCCGGGGCGGTAGGCGACACCGCGCAGGGCCAGCGGGATCAGGGCGATGATGATGAGCGCGTTGAAGATGATCGCCGAGAGGATCGCCGACTGCGGCGAGGCGAGGCCCATCACATTGAGCGCGTTCAGCTGCGGGTAGATGGCGATGAACAGCGCCGGGATGATCGCGAAATACTTGGCGACGTCGTTGGCGATCGAGAAGGTGGTCAGGGCGCCACGGGTCATCAGCATCTGCTTGCCGATGCCCACCACCTCGATCAGCTTGGTGGGGTCGGAGTCGAGATCGACCATGTTGCCGGCCTCGCGTGCCGCCTGGGTGCCGGTCTGCATGGCGACACCGACATCGGCCTGCGCCAGCGCCGGCGCATCGTTGGTGCCGTCGCCGCACATCGCCACCAGCTTGCCCTTGGCCTGTTCCTCGCGGATCAGCTTGAGCTTGGCCTCGGGCGTGGCCTGGGCGAGAAAGTCATCGACACCGGCCTCGGCGGCGATGGCGGCGGCGGTCATGGCGTTGTCGCCGGTGATCATCACCGTGCGGATGCCCATGGTGCGCAGCTCGGCGAAACGCTCGCGGATGCCGCCCTTGACGATGTCTTTGAGCTGCACCAGGCCCAGCACCCGGCCATCGCGCGCCACCGCCAGCGGCGTGGCGCCGGACTTGGCGATCTTCTCGGTTTCCACCGCCAGCTCGGGCGGGACGTCCTGGCCGCCCTGGCGGACCAGATCGATCACCGCATCCACCGCGCCCTTGCGGATCACATGACCGTCGATATCGACGCCGGACATGCGGGTCTGGGCACTGAAGGCGATGAAGTTGGCGTGAGCACTCGCCATGTCGCGGCCACGCAGGCCGAAACGGGTCTTGGCCAGCACCACGATGCTGCGGCCTTCCGGCGTTTCATCGGACAGCGAGGACAGCTGCGCCGCCTCGGCCAGCTCCTGCTCGCTGACGCCCGGCATCGGGACGAAGGCCACCGCCTGGCGATTGCCCAGGGTGATGGTGCCGGTCTTGTCGAGCAGCAGGGTGTCGACATCGCCGGCCGCCTCCACTGCGCGGCCGGACATCGCCAGCACGTTGAAGCTGACCAGGCGGTTCATGCCGGCAATGCCGATCGCCGAGAGCAGGGCGCCGATGGTGGTCGGAATCAGCGTCACGAACAGCGCCACCAGCACGATCAGCGAGATCGAGCCGCCCGCATACGCCGTAAACGCCGGGATGGTCGCCACCGCCAGCACGAAGATCAGCGACATGCCGGCCAGCAGCACGTTGAGCGCCAGCTCGTTGGGCGTCTTCTGGCGCGAAGCACCTTCGACCAGGGCGATCATGCGGTCGAGAAAGCTGGAGCCAGCGGTGGTGCTGATGCGGATCACCAGGGTGTCGGACAGCACCCGGGTGCCGCCGGTGACCGCACTGCGGTCGCCGCCGGACTCGCGCACCACCGGTGCCGATTCGCCGGTGATCGCCGACTCATCGACGGTGGCGACGCCGGCGACGATGCTGCCGTCGCCGGGGATCACGTCGCCGGCCTCGACTTTCACGTAGTCACCGACCTTGAGCTGGTTGGCCGGCACCTCGGTCACCGTCACCGCGTCGGCGCTGGCCAGACGCTTGGCGACGGTCTGCGAGCGGGTCTTGCGCAGCGAGTCGGCCTGCGCCTTGCCGCGGCCTTCGGCAATCGCCTCGGCGAAGTTGGCGAACAGCACGGTGAACCACAGCCAGGCCACCACCTGGCCGGAAAAGGCCAGGGCCGGCGCGCCGATGCCGATGTCGCGCAGCAGTAGCACGGTGGCGAGCGCGGCGACCAGGGCGGTGATGAAGATCACCGGGTTCTTCGCCAGCGAAGTGGGGTTGAGCTTGCGGAAGGAGTCGACGATGGCCGGGACCATCAGCTTCTTGTCGAACAAGGATTGTTTCTGAGCTTTCATGGAATCTCTCTCGATGTGCCCCTTCCCCCGCTTGCGGGGGAAGGTCGGGATGGGGACGGTGGTCCTCACGCGAGGCCGCAACGCCCCCACCCCGGCCCTCCCCCGTTGCACGGGGGAGGGGGGCTTAATAGGACTGGCCGGCGAGCAGCGACAGCTGCTCGACGATGGGCCCCAGCGCCAGCGCCGGGAAATAGGTGAGGCCGCCGACGATCAGCAGCACACCGATCAGGAGACCCACGAACAGGCCGTTGTTGGTCGGGAAGGTGCCCGCCGAGGGCGCCACCGCCGGCTTGGCGGCCAGGCCGCCAGCCACCGCCAGCAGCGGCACGATCATCGCGAAGCGGCCGACCAGCATGGTGATGCCCAGAAAGCTGTCCCAGAGCGGCGCGTTGGCGGTGAGCCCGGCGAAGGCCGAACCGTTGTTGCCGGAGGCGCTGGTGAAGGCGTAGAGAATCTCGGAGAAGCCATGCGGGCCGGCGTTGGCGAGACCTTTCAGCATGGTCGGCGAGACGCTGGCATAGGCGCTGAAACCGAGCAGCACCAGCGGCAGGCAGAGCACCGCCAGCATGGTCAGCTTCACCTCGCGCGCCTCGATCTTCTTGCCGAGGTACTCGGGCGTGCGGCCAACCATCAGGCCGGCGATGAACACTGCCAGGATGGCGTACACCAGCATGCCGTAGAGACCGGCACCGACACCGCCGAAGATCGCCTCGCCGAGCTGCATGTTGACCATCGCCACCAGCCCGCCGATCGGCGTATAGCTGTCGTGCATGGAGTTCACCGAGCCATTGGAGGCGGCGGTGGTGGCGCTGGACCAGATCACCGACTGGGCGATGCCGAAGCGGGTTTCCTTGCCTTCCAGATTCGGGCCCGCAACGCCCATCGTCGCGACCGCCGGGTTGCCCTGGGATTCCGCCCAGTAGCTGATGCCGATGCCGGCGGCGAGCAGGATGCCCATGGCGCCGAACAGCGCCCAGCCCTGGCGTTCGTCCTTCACCATCCGCCCGAAGGTGTTGGTGAGCGCGGCGGCGATCAGGATCAGGTACAGCGACTCCAGAAAGTTGGAGAGCGCGTTGGGGTTTTCCAGGGGGTGGGCGGAATTGACGTTGAAGAAGCCGCCGCCGTTAGAGCCCAGCTGCTTGATCGCCAGCTGCGAGGCCACCGGCCCCTGGGCGATCAGCTGCTGCGTGCCTTCCAGCGTGGTCGCCTCGGTGTAGTGCGCGAAATTCTGCGGCACGCCCAAGGCCACCAGCGCCAGCGCGCTGATGAGGGCCAGCGGCAGCAGCACGTAGAGCGTGGCGCGGGTGAGGTCCACCCAGAAATTGCCCAGGCTCTTGGAGTTGCGACGTACGAAGCCGCGTACCACCGCCAGCGCTACCGCGATGCCGGTCGCGGCGGAAACGAAGTTCTGGGTGGTCAGGCCGAGCATCTGGCTCAGGTAGGAGAGCGTGCTCTCGCCACCGTAGGACTGCCAGTTGGTATTGGTGACGAAGCTGATCGCGGTGTTGAACGCCAGATGCGGCGAGACCCCGGGCAGGCCCTGCGGGTTGAGCGGCAGCACCCCTTGCAGTCGCAGCAGCCCGTACAGAAAGAGAAAGCCGAGCAGATTGAACAGCAGCATCGCCAGGGTATAGCTGAGCCAGCCCTGTTCGCGGCTGGAATCGACCCCGGTCAGCCGGTAGATGCCACGCTCCACCGGCCCAAGGACGGGCGAGAGCAGGGTCTTCTGGCCCTCGAAGACGCGGTACAGGAAGCCGCCCAGCGGCCGTGTCAGCACCAGCAGCGCCAGGCCGTAGATCAGAATTTGCAGCCAGCCATTGGTAGTCATTTCAGAAGCGCTCCGGCTTGACCAGGGCGTAGGTGAGATAGCCCAGGAGGAAGGCGACGGTCAGGCCGCCGAGGACGAGATCGAGCAGGGACATGGGGCTTAGCTCCGGTCGCAGTAGTGGACGTAGGCGACAAGGGCGGCAAAGCCGGCCAGGCCCAGGCCTAGAAAGAGCACATCGTTCATTGGCAACTCCTGGCCGCGGGGGCGGCGGTGAAGGATGCCGCGTAGTAGGCGCCTATCGGGGATAAGGCTTAAAGAGCGGAGTCGGGGCCGCCGCATAAAGAAGCCATAAAGGGAAAGTCGCGGGCGCGGCGTGGCATTTCGCTATGCGGTGGGTGGGCGCATCGACTAGGCGATGGCACACTCGACGCATGGTTCACCCACAAAAACTTGCGCGCGGCCTCTACGCCGCGCTGGCCGGCCTGTTGCTGCTGGCGCCCTTCGCCTGGATGCTGGTGGGCAGCCTGCGCACGCCGGGCGCGGCGATTCCCCTGTCGCCGCTCTCCTGGCCGCAGGCGCCGAGCCTGGAGGCCTACCAGCGGGTGTTTGAATGGGTGCCGATGGCCAGCGGCCTGGTCAACTCCGCGCTCCTGACCCTGCTGGGCGTGCTGCTGAGCGTCACCAGCGCCTCGTTCACCGGCTTTGCCATGACCCGCCTGAGCGCCGAGCACCAGCTGCGCGCGGTGGCGCTGCTGGTGGTGGCGGCGAGCATTCCGCTGACCGCGATCTGGGTGCCGCGCTTCGTCTTGTTCGAATGGCTGGGCCTGTCGCGCAGCGCCCTGCCGCTGCTGGCGCCGGCGCTCTACGGCGCCAGCCCCTTGTTCGTGCTGCTCTACTTCGTCGCCATGCGCCGGCTCGGCAGCGAGCAGTTCGACGCCGCCCGGCTCGATGGCCTGGGCCTGCCGGCGCAGTGGTGGCGCATCGCCCTGCCGCAGCTGCGGCCGACCACGCTGGCGGTGGCCACGCTCGCCGCCATGCAGTTCTGGGGCGGCTTTCTGGAGCCGCTGCTGTACCTGGAAAGCGAGCACGAACTGACCGCGCCGCTGCTGCTGCACGCGCTGGATCTGCTCGGACCCACCCAATGGGCGGTGCTGATGGCCGGCGCCGCCCTGCTGACCCTGCCGGTGCTGCTGGTGTTCGTCGCCTCGCAGAGTCTGTTCCGCAGCCTCGATCAACGACCGGAGAATTGAAGTGTCCGCCTCCCGCCTTTACCCCGCCGCGCTGCTGCTGGCCTTCGCGCTCGCCGCCTGTGGCGGTGGCGCGCCCGGCGCACCCGAGGTCGCGAAAGGCCGCCCGGTGAAGCTGCAGGTGTTCGGCGACACCGCCGAGCTGAAGAGCTATCGCGAGCTGATCGCCGCCTACCAGGCGGCCAATCCCGGCGAGAAGGTCGAACTGCTGCCGGTGGGCAAGCAGGCCGATCACATGGCCAAGCTGTCCACCGCCTTCGCCGCCGGCAATCCGCCGGATCTGTTCATCCTCAACTTCCGCCGCTTCGGCCAGTTCGCCGCCAAGGATGTGCTGCTGCCGCTGGGTCCGGCGATGAGCGCCAGCGGGCAGTTCAAGGAGGAGGATTTCTACGCCCCGGCGGTAGAGGCCTTCCGCTACCGCGAGCAGCTGATGTGCCTGCCGCAGAACGTCTCCAGCCTGGTGGTCTACTACAACCGGGCGCTGTTCAAGCAGTACGGCGTGCCCGAGCCGCAGGCCGGCTGGAGCTATTTCAAGGACTTCATCCCCGCTGCCCGCCTGCTCACCCGCGATCTCGATGGCGACCAGCGCAAGGACATCTACGGCGTCGGCCTGGACCCGACCCTGATCCGCCTCGCGCCCTTCGTCTGGGGCATGGGCGGCGAGCTGGTCGATGATCTGCAGGCGCCGACCACGCTGACGCTGGACCGAGGTCCGGCGCTGCTCGGCCTCAACGCGGTGAAGCTGTTGATCAGCCGCTACCGGGTCACGCCCAGGCTGATCGAATACCAGGCCGAGGGCAATGACGCCCGCTTCGCCCGCGGTGCCTTGGCCATGCTGTTCCAGAGCCGCCGCTACACCGCGACCCTGCGCGAGCTGGAAGGGCAGGGCAAGGGCCTGGATTGGGACGTCGCCCCCCTGCCGCGTCTGCAGCAGGAAGTCGGCGTGCTGCACGCCGACGCCTACTGCATGGCGCGCGCCTCCGCGCAGCCGCAGGCGGCGCAGCGGTTCGTCGCCTATGCGCTGTCGGAAGATGGCCAGCGCATCCTCGCCAGGAGTGGCCGCACGGTGCCTTCGCGCAAGAGCGTGGCGAACTCGCCGGCCTTTCTCGATCCGGCGCAGAAGCCGGCGCGCGCGCAGGTCTTCCTCGACGCCATCCCCACGCTGCGGCGCACGCCCAACATCGCGGTCTGGCACGAGATCGAGAGCAAGGCCGATGTCCTGCTGGAGGAATGGTTCTACGAGCCGCCGCTGCCCGGCGAGGCCGAGCTGGAGGGCAGCGACAGCGTGCTGGTCACGCGCCAGATCCGCGACGCCGCGCGATCGCTGCTGGCCGAGGACCTGGCGCGCGAGCGGGCGGCCAGGGCGGCTGCCCAAGCGGTGGCCGGGGAGGCGCGCTGATGCTGGAGCTGCAAGAGGTCTGCGTTGAACTCGACCACCGGCCGGTGCTGCGCTCGCTGTCGCTGAGTGTGGCGCCCGGCGAGCGGGTGGTGATCGCCGGGCCGTCCGGCTCCGGCAAGTCCACGCTGCTGCGCGCGGTGGCCGGCCTGGCACCAGTGCGCAGCGGCGAGATCCGCCTCGATGGCCGGCCGGTGCAAGCCCTGCCGCCGGGGCAGCGCGACGTGGCGATGATGTTCCAGAGCTATGCGCTGTTCCCGCACCTGAGCGTGCTGGAGAACCTCTGCTTCGGCCTGCGCGCGCGCGGCATGGCGCGCCGCGACGCCGAGGACCGCGCCCGTGCCGCCGCCCACACCCTAGACCTCACGCCGCTGTTGGCGCGTCGGCCGCGCGAGCTGTCGGGTGGCGAGCGCCAGCGCGTCGCCCTGACCCGCGCCCTGCTGCGCGAGCCCAAGGCGCTGCTGCTCGACGAGCCGATGTCCAGCCTCGATACCCAGCTGCGGGTGCGTGCCCGCGCGGAGATCCTCAAGGCCCATGCCGGCAGCCGCGCGGCGCTGCTGCTGGTCACCCACGACCAGTCCGAGGCGATGGCCCTGGCCGACCGTCTGGGCGTGCTGCACGAGGGCCGGCTGCTGCAGCTGGCGCCGCCGCGCACGATCTACGCCGAGCCGGCCAACCTGTTCGTGGCGCGCTTTCTCGGGCAGCCGGCGATGAACACCCTGGAGGTGCAGCTGGCGCTGGACGGCGGGCTCTGGTGGGGCGAGACTCTGCTCAGCCGCCGCCTGCCGACTCCGCCCGCCGCGCCGGGCCGGCGCCTGGTGCTGGGCCTGCGGCCCGAGCATCTGAGCCTGCCCGGCTCGCGCTGGGGCCTGGGCGACGCGCCGGGTGCCGAATTGCAGGCGACGGTGGAACTGGTCGAGCCCCTGGGCGAGCAGCAGATCGTCTGGCTCAATGCCGGCGGCCAGCGTCTGGCGGCGCGCGCCGAGCCGGAGCTGAGGGTCGGGCGCGGCGTCAGCCTGCCGCTGCGGCTGGCGCTGGAGCGGGCCTGCTGGTTCGACCCCGAGACCGGCGACGCGCTACCGCCGCCGGCTGGCGCTGCTGCTGCGATGCGCGCATGAACCGTCTGCGCGCCTTCCTGCGCGACTGGCACTGGACGCTGCCTGGCTTCGCGATGCTGGTCCTCTTGCTGGGGCTGCCGGCGCTGATGGCGCTGCCGCTGGCCTTCAGCGATTTCGACGGCCTGCATCCGCCGCGCGCGGTGGGCTTTGGCAATCTCGCCAAGGCCTGGAACGACCCGCTGTTCTGGACCGCGCTCGGCAACTCGCTGACGGTCGCCGCCTACTCGGTGCCGCTGCGGCTCTTGCTGGCCCTGGGCCTGGCGCTGCTGCTGCACCGTCCGCGGCGCGGCGTTGGTCTGTTGCGCGCCGCCGCGCTGGCGCCGAGCCTGACGCCGGACATCGCCTGGGCGCTGCTCTGGCTGTGGATACTGAACCCGCTCTATGGCCCCTGCGCCTGGCTGCTGCAGGCCTTGGGGATCGCGCCGGATATCTGGCTCACCGACGCCGCCGCGGCCCGGCGGGTGCTGGCGCTGATCGGGCTCTGGCTCTTGGGCGAACTGGTGGTGGTGCTGATCGCCGCCCGCAAGGAGATTCCGCAGGAGCTCTACGATTTGAGCGCGGTGGAAGGCGCCGGCGCCTGGACGGTATTCCGCCGGCTGACTCTGCCCACTCTGCTGCCGGTGCTGCTGCTGCTGGCCTGTCGCGACGCGGCGCTGTCGTTCCAGACCAGCTTCACCCCGGCGCTGCTCATCACCAAGGGCGGGCCGCAGTACGGCACCCTGCTGCTGCCGCTGTACGTCTACCAGAACGGTTTCGAGTACCTGCGCTTCGGCTATGCGGCGGCGCTGACCTTGGCGATGTTCGCGGTGACGCTGTTGATGATCGGGGTGCAGCTGTTTTGGTTGCGGCGCTGGACGCGGGTTGGGGTTTGAGGCGGGGTGCTGGGTTGCCTTGGCTTGCGTTGCGGTAGGTGGTTCGCGCGTTCGCGCTCTGCTGACATCGCAGGGCTTGATAGCTTTTTTTCGCCTCTTGGCGACTCACTTTTCTTTGCTCCTGCAAAGAAAAGTAAGCAAAAGAAAGCAGGCCCCTGCGTAGCGGTCCGCTATGCGGACTGCCCTGCGATGCTCGGTCCAAAGGGGCCGCTCGCGAACTCGGCGCCCTATAGGCGCCTCGAACATGCGCTCGCTGTTATCCCCCTTTGGCCCTGCGCTTCTCGGCGCTACGAAGGGGGAGGGAAAATCAAAAGCAGACAGGCTCGTCGGCTTCGCCGACCTCGCGCGAGCGAAGCTAGCGCCTGCGGTTGATGTTGCGGCGGGCGAAGACCGCCGTGCGGTGGACGTACCGGTCCCCTTCGTAGCGCCGAGAAGCGGAGGTCTCCGGGGGTATGGAAGCCGGCGCCTGTCTGAGGCGCCTATAGGGCGCCGAGTTCGCCGGCGTCCCCCGGAGACCGAGCATCGCAGGTTTACCCCCGTAGGGGGCGCTACGCAGGGGGGTGCTTTCTTTTGCTTACTTTTCTTTGCACAAGCAAAGAAAAGTGAGTCGCCAGGCGGCGAAAAAAAGCTATCAGGCCCTGCGAAGTCAGTAGAGCGCGAACGCGCGAACCACCCACACGCAGACCAACACGAAGGCCAAGCGCTCCGCCACGGCTTTCCCCCTCCCCTAACCTGGCCGGCCATCGGCCCATGCATGGCCGATGGCGTTCGGCGGGGCGAAGTCATGCTTCGCCCATTTCCGCCTCACCCCCGCAAGGGGGAGGGGAACTTGGGATTGTGCATGGGCAATGCGCTAGGCCGCGCGCCATGCGGCCCATCGGCGCCACCGGCCTCGCGGCGGCAGCGCCGCTGGCACTAGGATGCCGGCATCGCCGGTCCCCCCGCCCCAAGAAGACCGGCCACCAGGAGACCCGATGACCATCGCCCGCCGATTCGCCATCCCGCTGGTGGCTCTGATCGCCCTTGCCAACCTTGAGGCCCACGCCGCCCAACCCGCGCCCATGACCACGAAAACCCTGAGCTGGTCCGAACTCGACGCCATGCCCTATCCGGGCAAGCCGGGTCAGCGCATCCCCTATGGCGCTGCCGCCGCCAAGTTCGGCGAGCTGCGGCTGCCGGACGCCAAGCGCCACGGCAAGGGGCCGTATCCGGTGCTGGTGATGATCCACGGCGGCTGCTGGTTGGCCGATTACGACTACGCCTACTTCACCCGCCTCGCGGCCTGGGTCACCGAGCAGGGCTGGGCGACCTGGAACATCGAGTACCGCCGGCTCGGCGACCCCGGTGGCGGCTGGCCCAACACCTTCATGGATGTCGGCGAGGCGGCGGATGCGCTCTATGTCATCGCCAAGACCGATCCCATCGACCTGAAGCGCGTCTACGCCGCAGGGCATTCCGCCGGCGGCCAGCTGGCGCTGTGGCTGGCTTCGCGCGGCAAGCTGGCCAACGACAGCGAGCTGGCGCGCAGCGAGCCGCTGAAGATCCGTGGCGTGCTGGGCCTGGCGGCGATCACCGATCTCGCCAGCTACCGCGTTGGCCCCGCCGATAGCTGCAATGCCTCGGTCGACAAGCTGCTCGGCGGCACGCCGCAGGAGCAGCCGCGCCGCTATGCCGAAACCTCGCCGCTGGCGCGCCTGCCGCTGGGCGTGCCGCAGGTGCTGGTGCAGGGTGCGCTGGATGCCATCGTGCCGCCGGCCGGCGTGCAGGCCTATGTCGAGGCGGCGGTCCGGGCCGGCGACGCGGCGAGCCTGGTTTCCCTGCCCAATGCCGGCCACTTCGAGCCGGCGGTGCCGCATCCGGCCAGCGAGGCGGCGCTCAAGCAGGCCTTGCAGCGTCTGCTGCAATGACCATATAGCCTGCTCGGCAATTCACGGAGTCGTCCCATGTTCGGTTCCCGATTTGGTGGCAGCAGCTTGCGGGTGAGTCCCAAGGACGTCCCGGCCCCGGACTACGATCCGCCGCAGCCGTCCGGCCGCGCCGAGGCGGTGCTGGCCGGTGGCTGCTTCTGGTGCACCGAGGCGGTGTACCGCGAACTCGACGGGGTGATCGCGGTGGTCTCCGGCTATTCCGGCGGCAGTGCCGAGACTGCCGACTACGGCACCGTCTGCACCGGCCGCAGCGAGCACGCCGAGGTGATCCAGATCGCTTACGACCCGGCCAAGGTCAGCTACGGCGAGCTGCTGCGCATCTTCTTCGCGGTGGCGCACGACCCGACCCAGCTCAACCGCCAGGGCAATGACGTGGGCAGCCAGTACCGTTCGGCGATCTTCTACGCCGACGCGCAGCAGAAGGAGGTGGCCGAGCGCTACATCGCCCAGCTCGGCGCCGCCGGCATCTACAGCGCGCCCATCGTCACCCGGCTGGAGCCGCTGGCGGCCTTCTTCGAGGCCGAGGCCTATCACCAGAACTACGCCGCCCTGCATCCGGGCCAGCCCTACATCCAGGCGGTATCGACGCCCAAGGTCGAGAAGCTGCGCGCCTACTTCGGCGAGGCGCTGAAGTAGCGCCTCATCCGCGCGGCGGCGTCTCGTCGCTGTCGCTGGGCCGCGACAGCCCGGCGGTGATGACGAAGCGCATCGCCGCTTCAAAGCCCATGTCCAGCGGCGTGAGGTAGCGGCGCGGCAGCAGCAGGGTATAGCCGCCGATCTGATAGCTCATCGGCAGGTAGACCGCCACCTCGTCCTCGCCGCCGGCGAGGCCGACGCTGGCGAGATCCTCGATGGTCACGAAGCCGACCAGGCGCAGCGGCAGGTTGGGCAGCTGCACCATCACCACCTGGCTGAACTTGCGGCCGTTCTTGTTGCTCATCAGGCCGGTCAGGTCGCGCACGGCGCCGTAGACGGTCTTGATCAGCGGGATGCGGTTGATGGCGTCTTCCACCCAGCCCAGGAACTGGCGCACGAACAGGCCCTGCATGCCGGCGCCGATCAGGAAGATCAGCACGATGGCCAGCAGCAGGCCCATGCCCGGCAGGTAGAGGCTGTTGGGCAGCAGCACGCCGAGCAGGCCGCCGAGCACCGATTCCGCGGTCTGGAACAGCCACATCACCACCGCCATGGTGATCAGGATCGGCAGCACCGCCAACAGGCCGGTGAAGAAGATGCCGGTCAGCTTGCGCAGATTGGCGGCGAGGCTGGCTTTGGTTTTTGGGTTGAGCGGCATGAGTTTGTGGAGCTCGGGTTTCAGGCGGCTTTCAGGCTCGCCAGATCAATCACGAAGCGGTATTTCACATCGCTGCGGATCATCCGCTCGTAGGCGGTGTTGATGTCCTGGATGGCGATGCGTTCGATGTCGGCGACGATGCCGTGGCTGGCGCAGAAGTCGAGCATCTCCTGGGTTTCGGCGATGCCGCCGATCAGCGAGCCGGCGAGGCTACGGCGCTTGCCGATCAGGGCGAACATCTGCACCGCCGGCGGCTGGTCGGGCACGCCGACCAGGGTCATGGTGCCCTCGCGCTTGAGGCAGGCGAGGTAGGCGTTGAGATCGTGCGGGGCGGAGACGCAGTCGAGGATGAAGTCGAGCTTGTTGGCCTGCGCCTTCATCTGCTTCTTGTCGCTGGAGATCACCACCTCGTGGGCGCCCAGGCGCAGCGCGTCCTCGCGCTTCTTCTCCGAGGTGGTGAACAGCACCACATGGGCGCCGAAGGCCTGCGCGAACTTCACCGCCATGTGGCCCAGGCCGCCGAGGCCGACGATGCCGACCTTGTCGCCGGCCTTCACGCCCCAGTGGCGCAGCGGCGAGTAGGTGGTGATGCCGGCGCAGAGCAGGGGCGCGACCGCGTCCAGTGGCAGGGTCTCCGACACCTTCAGCACAAAGGACTCATCGACCACGATGTTGTTGCTGTAGCCGCCCTGGCGCAGCGAGCCGTCGATGCGGTCCTTGCTGTTGTAGGTGCCGGTGAAGCCGTTCTCGCAGTACTGCTCCAGGCCCTCGCCGCAGGCGCTGCAGCTGCGGCAGGAGTCGACGATGCAGCCCACGCCCACCGCCTCGCCGACCTTGAAGCGGGTCACCGCGCTGCCTACCGCGCGCACGCGGCCGACGATCTCGTGGCCGGGCACCATCGGGAACAGCGAGCCGCCCCATTCGTCGCGCGCCTGGTGGATGTCGGAATGGCAGACGCCGCAGTAGAGGATGTCGATCAGCACATCGCTGGGCAGGGGATCGCGGCGCTCGAAGGAAAACGGAGCCAGCGGAGCCTTGGCTTGCTGGGCGGCATAGGCGAGGGAGCCGATCATGGTTCACTCCTGGGTGCGAGGAAGGTGGCCGAGGATACTGCCCGGTCACATGCCGCGGCCAGCCCGTTGCGCATAATGAGGGGCCGTTCCACCCCGAGAGCCGCTCATGCCGCATCCCTTGCAGCCGCACCGCCGCTACCTGCTGGTCCTGGTGCTGATCTACGCCCTGCTCTGGATCGCGCTGGCGATAGACCCGGTGGACCGCCACGACTGGGCGCTGGAGAACGCGCTGGTGGTGGCCTTTGGCCTGGCGATGGCGGCGAGCGCCAAGCATTTCGTGTTCTCGCGGGTGTCCTACACGCTGATCTTCCTGTTTCTCTGCCTGCATGCGGTGGGCGCGCACTACACCTATGCGCTGGTGCCCTACGACCAGGCCTGGCAGGCGCTGACCGGGCACACGCTCAATTCCCAGCTGGGTTTCGAGCGCAATCACTACGACCGCCTGGTGCACTTCTGCTACGGCCTGCTCCTGGCCTATCCGCTGCGCGAGCTGTTTCTGCGCATCGCCGAGGTGAAAGGCTTCTGGGGCTATTTCCTGCCGCTGGACTTCACCCTCGCCAGCTCGGCGCTGTTCGAGCTGTTTGAATGGGCGGCGGCGGAATTCTTCGGCGGCGATCTCGGTGTCGCCTACCTCGGCACCCAGGGCGATGTCTGGGACGCCCACCAGGACATGGCCCTGGCCGCTGGCGGTGCCTTGGTGGCGATGCTCCTCACCGCCGCGCTCAACGCCTGGCTGCAACGCGACTTCGCCCGCGAATGGTCCGACAGCCTGAGGATCAAGGACGCCCGCCCGGCCGGCGAGGACGAGATCCGTCGTTTGCTCGGGCAGCAGGGCAGCGGGAGCGGCGCATGAACCGCCGGCGGGCCTGGCGGCTGTTGCCCGCGCTGCTGCTACTGCTGACCGCCTGTGGCCGCGCGCCGGAACCGCTCACCGCCACGCCGGTGGTGGCCGCTCCGGCGGTCGATCCCCTGGTCGGCAAGGTCTGGCTGCGCAGCGATGTCGGCGCCCCGCCCGGCGAGCTGCGCATCTTCCTGCCCGACGGCAGCCTGCTGATGAGCTCCTGCGTGGAGACCTATCGCATCGTCCGCTGGCAGCGCATCGCGCCCGACACGATTCGCTGGGACGAGGACGGAGTGAGCGTCGAGGCCGGCCTCAACGCGCTTGGCGCCGCCGAGCTGCAACTGGAACTGCGCCTCCGTGGCGGCGAGCGCCAGCTCCAGCACTATCGGGCGCTGACCGCCGCGCGGGTCTGCCCGGACCTGCCGCGCTGAGGCTCAGCGCCTTCGGCGCTCAGCTCGCGAAGGGATTCTGCTTGGCCATCGCCGAGGTCGGCAGCCAGCGCAGGACCTTCATCGCCAGCCCCCAGGGGAAGCCGGGCACCGCGGCTTCCTGCACGCGCCGCTCGATCAGGTCGGCGATCAGGGCCGCGCCCTTCTCCACCGTCACCAGGAACGGCCGGCTGCGCATGCGCTGGTTGATCGGGGTGTCGATGTAGCCGGGGTAGAGCGTGGTCACCCGCACGCCGCTGCGGTGCAGCTCGCTGCGGGCGGCGTCGGCGTAGACCGCGATCGCCGCCTTGGAGGCACTGTAGGAGCCGGCGCCGGGCAGGCCGCGCGCCGCCGCCACCGAGGCGATGGCGACGATCTGCCCCTTTCGGCGCGGCCTAAACAGCGCGGCGGCGGCGTCAATGGTGGCCATCGCGCCCAGCACATTGGTCTGGATCAGCTTGGCATCGCGGGCAAAGCCGCCGCTGCCGATCAGCCCGCCGCCATCACCGATGCCGGCATTGGCGACGACGATGTCCAGGCCGCCCAGGGCCAGGTCGATGTCGTTGACCGCCGGCGCGACGGTTTCCAGCGCGCAGACATCCAGTTCCCGCAGCACCAGCTGGCATTGTGGATGGCGGCTGCCGATTTCCCGCGCCAGTTCTTGCAGGCTGTCGAGCCGGCGCGCGGCCAGGCCCAGATGGTGACCGCGGGCGGCGAATTCCAGGGCGAGCTGGCGGCCGATGCCGGAGCTGGCGCCGGTGATCAGGATGCGGGAGGGCATGGTCGTGGCAGTGGCTGCGGAACAGGGTCGGGCCGGCAGCTTAGCCGCAGCGGCGACCGGCAGGGATGCATTTACCTCGCGGCCGGCGCCCATCGGCGGGGCTGTTGCGGCAAGATCGGCAGGTCATCGGGGCCGGCCGAGGTCCGTTTAGGAGCGAGTGCGCATGAATGAAAAGCAATGGTTTGCCTGGCTCCTGGCGCTGACCGTCGCCGCGGGTGCGGCGGTCTATTACTTTCTGCTGCGTGAGCCCGAGCCGCTGCCGGTGGCGAGCGCGCCACCGGTCGAGTCGCCCGCGGCTGAGCCGGCTCCCGCGCCGGTCGCCACCGAGCCGCAGTACCCGCTGCCACCCGCCGCCGACGTGGAGGCCGAGGCGCCGCTGCCGGGGCTGGGCGACAGCGATGGCGAATTCATCGACGCCCTCAGCGCCCTCCTGGGTAGCGCCAACGCCCAGCGCCTGCTGGTGCCCGAGCATCTGATCCGCCGCCTGGTGGTGGCGGTGGACAATCTGCCGCGCGAGCGGGTCGGTCTGCGCGAATGGCCGGTCAAGCCCACGCCCGGCAGCCTGGTGGTGCAGGACGCGGGTGGCGACACCGTGCTCGCCGACGACAACGGCGCCCGCTACACCCTGGCGGTGACCGTGCTCAAGGCGGTGGAGGTCGATGCCCTGGTGCGGCTGTACCGCCACTATTACCCGCTGTTCCAGGCCGCCTACCGCGAGCAGGGCTATCCGCAGGGGCATTTCAACGACCGGCTGGTAGTAGTGATCGACCACCTGCTGGCCGCCCCGACTCCGGCCGCGCCGATCCGCCTGCAAAGGCCCAAGTATTTCTACGAATTTGCCGAACCCGCGCTGGAGGCGCTGTCCTTCGGGCAGAAGCTGATGATCCGCCTGGGGCCGGAGAATCGCGCGGTGGTCGAAGACTGGCTACGCGCGCTGCGCCGCCGGGTGACCGGAGCCGACGCCCCCTGAGACGCCGCCGGCGCGCCGGCCGGTCATGCCAGCGTCACCGGCTGGCACTAGTTATGAATGTCGTTTGCCTGTTTGCCGCCCTGGTACTGCTGAACCGCCATGATTGAGTCCCACTCGGACAAGGACGTCCTTCGCGATCCTCTCACCGCCATGCGCCGCCTGGGCGTGGTGTCTCCCGAGAAGTTGAATCAGGCCCTGGCCGTGGCGCTGGCGGCGCCGGCGGGCGATGCCCGTGGTATCGCGGTCATCGATCTGCTGGAGGCCGCCTATCGTCAGCCGGAGGGTCTGGCCACGCCGCTGCGGGTGCAGGCGCTCAAACAGTTGCAGAGCCAGCGGCCGAGCCTGGTGCAAGGACTGCGCGAGCGCCTGCGCAATCAGGTGGTGCTGCTGCAGCTCTACGCCGACGCGCTGGGCAGTTGGGACGAAACCGCGCTCGGCGAGGTGGCGGATGGTTTGCTGCAATGCCCGCCGAGCGCGCACCGGCGCCCCTGCGTACGCGCCCTGATGGTGCGTCTGCACCGTGCCGGCCGGCATCAGGAGTTGGCGGCCTTGCTGCCGCGGGTCGATCTGCTGGAGTACCTCGACCTCTGCAACAGCGAGTCCTACTGGCGCGGCGCCTTCGGCAAGGCGGTGCCGGCTCCGGGCGAGGTGCTGAAAGTGCTGGCCAACCGGATGAACTGGCTGTCCAGCGCCGAGGAGCGCCGCGCCGCGCTGGATTTCTGCCGGCAGTTGCCGCAGCGCTTGAGCGAGGCCGATCAGGCCGCCATCGCCGATACCGTGCGCAGTGTTTCCCTGCGCGTGGACGACCCGGACATCCGCAGCTTCCTCACCGCCCTCGGGGCCCGGCTGCCCAACAACCGCCGCTGGTAGCCGAGGCGGCGCGCTCAGCCGCCCGCGAGCTGGCGCCGGTACTCGCCCGGCGTCCGGCCGGTCCAGCGCTTGTAGGCGCGCTGAAAGGCGCTCTGCTCCGAATAGCCGAGCAGGAAGGCGAGGTCGGTGAGATCCAGCCCCGGCTCGGCGAGATAGCGCTCGGCCAGTTCGCGGCGCACCGCCTCCACCAGCTGGCTGTAGCTGAGCCCCTGTTCCTGCAACAGTCTTTGCAGACTGCGTGGCGAGAGCTGCAAGCGCGCGGCGACCCCTCCCAGTTCCGGCACCCCCTCGCTGAGCTGACGGGCGATCTGCGCCCGCGCCCGCGCCACCGGGTCGTCGGCCTGCGCCAGCTGCTGGAGCTGACGCTCGGCGAGGCGGTCCATCAGGGCGCGCATGGTCGGGTCGGGCTGGATCAGCGGCAGGCCCGCCCAGGTCGTGGGAATCAGCAGCCGGTACTCGCTCTGGTTGAAGCGCAGCGGGCAGCCGAACAGGCGGCGCTGCTCGCGGGTGTCGGCTGGCTCCGGGTAGATCAGGTCCAGACGCAGCGGCATCAGCGGCCGACCGGTGATCCAGCGTACGAAGCTGAGCAGGGCCGAGAGGTTGAACTCGGCCAACTGGCGGTAGCTGGCGTCCGGCACCGACTGCCAGCACAGCAGCAGGCCTTCGCCTTCCGGGCTCATGCGCATCGGCGGCAGGCTCAGCACCAGGGCCTGGTAGCGCTGCTGGCAGGCCAGGGCTTCGCCCAGGGTGTCGCAGGCCATCGCCACATAGCCGAGCACGCCGTAATGGCCGGGGCGGATCTGCTCGCCGACGTGCAGGCCCAGATCGGCGTCGCCAAGCAGGCTGGCGGCGCGATTGAACAAGGCGGCTGCTTCCGGCTCGGGGATGCGTGCTTCGCGGTCGTCGAAGTCGAGCCTTCGCCCATCCAGCACCGCCTCGGCCTCGAGGTTGTTGAGACGCAGGTAGTCGAACAGCGCGCGCAGGTAGCCGAGGGCGACGGTGGGAGCGATGGCGTCTGCGGTCATTCCGGTTGACGGCTGCGGTCAAGATGGCGCGCGCACGCTCCCCCAGAATGCCGCCAGCGTCAACTTGAGGAGGAGCCCCGAGATGCAATCGCTGCTGCAACCAGCCCTGGCCGCCGTGCAGGCCGTTGGCCTGGAGAAAATCTTTCTGCTGCTGCTGGCGCCGGTGTTCGCGCTCTGCATGGCCGCCGAAGCCTGGTACCTGGCGCGGCGCGGTCGGCAGACCTACTCGCTGGGGCAGGTCTCCACCAACATCCTGCTGGCGCTCAGCCACGCGGTGGCCGACGGTATTGCCTGGGCGCTGGTGATCGGCTTGTTCTACGGGCTCTACCGGCACCGGCTGTTCGAGATTCCGGCGACCTGGTGGTCGGCCGTGCTGCTCCTGGTCTTGCAGGACTTTCTCTACTACTGGTTCCACCGCGCCAGCCACCGGGTGCGCTGGATGTGGGCCAGCCACGTCACCCACCATTCCTCCGAGACCATGAACCTGGCCACCGCCCTGCGCCAGAGCCTGACCTATCCCTTGTCCGGCATGTGGGTGTTCTGGTTGCCGCTGGCCTGGCTGGGCTTCAAGCCGGAGACGGTGATCCTGGCGGTGGCGATCAGCCTGGGCTACCAGTTTTTCGTGCACACCGAGAGCCTGCGCAAGCTGCCGCGCTGGATCGAGGCGGTGTTCAACACGCCCTCGCACCACCGCGTGCACCATGCCCGCAACGCCCAGTACATCGACCGCAACTACGCCGGCGTGCTGATCGTCTGGGATCGCCTGTTCGGCACCTACGTGCCCGAGGTCGAGGCACCGGAGTACGGCATCGTCCGCCAGATTCGCAGCAGCAACCCGCTGGTGATGATGTTTCACGAGTGGCGGGACATGTTCCGCGACGCCGCCCGTCCCGGCCCGCTCTGGCAGCGCCTGAAACACCTCTGGGCGCCACCGGAGTGGGTGAGGCCGGGCGCTTAGCGAAGGCCAGTGGCCTTCGCTGCCCGGCCGAACGCCCGGCCATGGATGACCGGGCAGGGGATAGATCGGAGTATGCAGTCGCGCCAGGGATGGCGAGGAGAGGCTGCCTACGGAGTGCGGGCGCTTAGCGAAGGCTAGCCAGTCCCCACACCGCTGGCCGTTGACGCCCCTTCCCCCGCCTGCGGGGGAAGGTCGGGATGGGGGCGTTTCGCTCGTGAGTGCTGACCAGGCGAGGACGCGGCAACCGCCCCCACCCCAGCCCTCCCCCGCAAGCGGGGGAGGGGGCTAAAGCAAACAGCCCTTAGCCCAAAAACCAGCCCACCTCTGGTCTGATACAGCCCCACCCCCAAGCTGGCATACCACCCGGTAGGTCGCGCATCATGCGCCACCCAAATTTCCCTACCGCCCCACGAGGTACTCATGGCCCTGCCCGCCGCGCTTAAGAACAAGCTCCGCCTGCCCGTCATCGGTTCACCGCTGTTCATCGTCAGCAATCCCGATCTGGTCATCGCCCAGTGCAAGGCGGGCATCGTCGGCAGCTTTCCGGCGCTCAATGCGCGGCCGGCGGCGCAGTTGGAGGAATGGCTGATCCGCATCACCAGCGAGCTGGCCGAGCACGACGCCAAGCACCCGGAAGCGCCCAGCGCGCCGTTCGCCATCAACCAGATCGTGCACAAGTCCAACGACCGGCTGATGCACGATCTGGAGCTGACCGTGAAGTACAAGGTGCCGGTGGTGATCACCTCGCTGGGCGCGCGCGAGGATGTCAACGCCGCCGTGCACGGCTACGGCGGCATCGTTTTCCACGACATCATCAACAACAAGTTCGCCAAGAAGGCGGTGGAGAAGGGCGCCGACGGCCTGATTGCGGTCGCCGCCGGCGCCGGCGGCCATGCCGGCACCACCTCGCCGTTCGCGCTGATCCAGGAGATCCGCGAGTGGTTCCAGGGGCCGCTGGCGCTGTCCGGCAGCATCGCCACCGGTGACGCCATCCTCGCCGCGCAGGCGATGGGCGCCGATCTCGCCTACATCGGCTCGGCCTTCATCGCCACCGAGGAAGCGCGCGCCAGCGCCGCCTACAAGCAGGCCATCGTCGACGCCAGCTCGGCCGACATCCTCTACACGCCCTCGTTCACCGGCGTGCCCGGCAACTATCTGATCCCCTCCATCATCGCCGCCGGTTTGGACCCCGCGAATCTGCCCGGCTCCGACCCCAGCAAGATGGACTTCGGCGCCGCCAGCGGCGACGCCAAGGCCTGGAAAGACATCTGGGGCTGCGGCCAGGGCGTCGGTGCGGTGCGCGAGGTGCTGCCGGCGGCGCAGTTGGTGCAGCGGCTGGCGCGGGAATACGCCGCCGCACGCGCCCGCCTGCTGGCGGTCTGAGGTTTAGGCGTCCGGCTCGGACGGGTCCAGCCGCAGGCTGTCGAGCTTGCGGCGCATTGCCTCGGACTCGGCGGCATCCTGCTGCTTCTGCGCCTTGCTGCGACCGAAGCGCACGCGGTTTTCCGCCGCCTGTTTCTCGGCGGTGACGCGGGCCTTGGCCTTGCGCGCCTTGTTGAGGTTGATGATCTCGGCCACGGGCAGCTCAACTCGATTGCGGATTGCGAGGTGCGCAGTGTTTCAGCTGGCTGGAGCTACCGCCAGCGCCCGCGGGATGCGCCAGGCCTAGCGGCCGGCGGTGTGCAGCGGCACTCCGCAGGCGGAGGCCAGACGGTAGCGGGCGAGGTTCAGCTGCTGGCTGGCCTCGGCGAGATCCTGGTGGTTGAGCGAGTCGCCGGCGGCAAAGGGCGCCATGGCCATGCGCAGGCCGAATTCCAGGCGGCGGATGTACTCCAGCTCGTCGGCACCCATGCTGTCCATGCGCGCATCCACCCGGGCGGCGCAGGCGCTCATCAGGCGGTCGTCCACGCCGCCGGCAGGCATGGCAAGAGTCAGGCTGCTGGCCAGCCAGAGTGCGGCAAAGCTGAATAGGCGCAGGCTGGGCATCGGAGGCTCGGTCTCGGGGCTGGGGAAGGCCACCCCGTTTTAAATGCAAGAACTGATTCAGGGCTGAACAAGCAGTCAGGAAGCGGTTCTGGCGTCGCCGCAGAGCATAACCTGAAGCCCGGTTCGGCCGGCCCGGCTATTCCGCCAATGGTTCCAGGTGGATGTTGATCGAGGCCTCGCCCAGTTCGACCAGCAGGGCCTCCTCGATGCGGTCGCAGTGCGCGTGCGCCTCGGCGACCGACCAACGGCTGGGCACCTGCAGGGTGAAGTCGATGAAGGTCAGGCGCCCGGCCTGGCGGGTGCGCAGGCCCAGCACCACCGCGTCGGCGCCTTTTTCGGCGTCGATCAGGGCGACCAGCCGCTCCAGCTCCGAGGCCGGCATGGCGGCGTCCATCAGGCCGCCCAGGCTGTCGCGCATCAGGGTCCAGCCGGTCCAGAGGATGTGCAGGGCCACCACGCCGGCCAGCGTGGAGTCCAGCCAGGACCAGCCCGTGAGTGCCACCACCGCCACGCCCAGCAGCACGCCGGCGGAGGTGTAGACATCGCTCATCAGGTGGTGGCCGTCGGCCTCCAACGCCGGCGAGCGCGCGGTGCGGCCGCGGCGGATCAGCAGCAGGCCCCAGCCCAGGTTCAGCGCGGTGGCCAGGCCGCTGACCATCAGGCCCAGCAGCGGCGCATCCAGTGGCTGCGGGTGTAGCAGGCCGTAGGCCGCTTCGCGCAGGATCGCCAGCGCCGCCACCAGAATCAGCACGCCCTCGACCACCGCGGAAAAATATTCCGCCTTGCTGTGGCCATAGGGATGGCCGGCATCGGCCGGCTGGGCGCTGACCCGGATCGCCGCATAGGCGGCGACCGAGGTGACGACATTGATGATGCTCTCCAGCGCGTCCGAGTACAGCGCGACGCTGCCGGTGAGCTTCCAGGCGGCGAATTTCAGCGCCAGCACCACCAGGCCGAGCAGGATGCTGCCCGCGGCCAGCGACTGCAGCCGGGTGTTGGGCGGGGTGCCGGCGGTACGGACAGTCATGCGTAAGGTCAGGGGCAGCGCGAGTCGGGCCGCCAGTGTAGTGGGCGGCCTGGCGCAGATCGAATCCGCCGCGTTGCCGGCGGCGGATTGACCGGCATCAATGTCGGCTTGGCGGCGGGCTGTTTCACTGGCGGCATCGGTCGCAATGCCGACCCGCTTAAGGAGTCTTTAGATGAAAGCCAATGTCGGAACCCTGGATCGCGGCCTGCGTGGCGCCGTCGGTGTGGCGCTGATCGTTTGGGCGCTGCTCGGCGGTCCGGTCTGGGCCTGGATCGGCCTGGTGCCGCTGGCGACCGCCATCCTGCGCGTCTGCCCGGCCTACAGCCTGCTGGGCTTGAGCAGCTGCCCGCTGGAAAAGCGCTGAGCCCCCGACGCCGGCGCCTACAGGCCGGCGAGAAAGGCCTCGATCAGCGGCGTCACCTGCTCGGGGTGGGTGAGGTTGCTGGCATGGCCGGCGCCGGCGATCACCTTAAGCTGCGCCTGCGGTAGCGCCTGCGCCATCTCCTGGGCATGCGCCAGCGGGATGGCGGCATCGGCGTCGCCGTGGATCACCAGCGCCGGCACCGTGATGCGTCCCAGCTCGCCACTGATGTCGTCGCGGCTGGCCAGGGTGTGGAAGATCTGCGCCAGATTGGCCGGGCGCTGCGCCTTCCATTTGTCCTTCCAGGCCGCCGCGCGGGCATAGCCGGCGCCGAGGATGATGTGCTCGATGGTGGTCGCCATCTCCTCGCTCAGACCCTGCGCTACCCAGGCCGCGATCAGCTGCTGATACATCGGCAGCGTCTCCGCCGCCTCTGGCCGCGCCTGGGTGTCGATCAGGATCAGCGCCCGCACCCGCTGCGGATAACGCAGCGCCGCGCGCAGCGACAGATAGCCGCCCTGCGACATGCCGGCGAACACCGCCTGCGCCACCCCGAGATGATCGAGCAGGCCGATCAGGTCGGCCGCCGAGTCGTAATAGCTGAACGGCGCGCCGGCATCGTTGGTGAGGCCGTGGCCTCGCTCGTCCCAGGCGATCACCCGGTAGCGGTCGCGCAGCGCCTTGATCTGTGGCGCGAACATCGCGTGATCCATCAATAGGCCGTGCGAGAACACCACGGCGGGGCCGTCGCCGCCGGTGTCGAGGTAATGCAACTGCTGACCATTGATGGCGGCGTAGGGCATGGCGCGACTCCTCGGGCACGGGTTTTTGTAGTGGCGCCAAGGTAGTCCCGCCGGGCGGCACTCACAAGCACTAGCATCAAAGATGTCCGTCGCCGCCTGGAGCATCCGCGATGTCCACGATCCGGCCCTGTCCGCTGCCCGATGACGCCTTGCTGCGCCGCTACGCCGGCGAGGGTGGCTATGCCGACTGCTATGCCGTCGAGTTCGAGGGCACCGTCTCGCTGCCGCAGTACCTGCTGGCCTTCTACACCGGCCGCCTGTTCCGGCTGGAGCGGGCGATTCTGCGCCTGGTGGTGGGCAAGCCATCGAGCGACGCCCAGGTACTGCAGCTCGCCGCCGGCGCCATCAACACCTTCGCCGCCTGGACGGTCGAGGCGCGCGACGACCAGCAATTGCTGCTGAGCGACTACCGCGGCCGCACCCGCTCCTGGCTGATGGCGGTGCCGGTGGCTGGTGCGCCAGCAACGCGCACCCGGCTGTACTTCGGCTCGGCGGTGGTGCCGCTGCGCGCCGCCGACGGCGTGTCGCGCATGGGTTGGCTGTTCCGCGCCCTGCTTGGTTTCCACCGGCTCTACTCGCGGCTATTGCTGCGCGGCGCCCTGGCGCGCCTGCACCGGCCGGCGTTGATCTAGGGCGTGCGCTGCGCCTGCCGCAGGCGGTCGCGGTCGGCTTGGTAGTCGCGCACATAGGTGCCGAACACGCGGTCCCAGATCGGCAGAAAGCCGCCGAAGTTGCCGCGCACGCGCGCGTGGTGAAAGTCGTGGTGCAGGGCGCCGTCGGAGAGCGGCAGGAAGCGCGTCGGCGAAAACGGCAGGTCGTAGCCGCAATGGCCCTCGGCGGCCTCCCACTGGCGGATCACCACCCAGAGATAGACGACGAACACATGGGCGCCGACCAGCACCGGGCCGAGCGTGGCGATCAGGCCGGTGGCGACGTACTCGAAGGGGTGCATGTTGTGGCCGGTGATCGCCCAGGGCGTGTGCACGCGGTGATGCACGCCGTGCACGCGCTTGAACCACCAGGGGCGGTGCATGGTCCGGTGAAAAGCGTAGTAGATGGCGTCGTCGAGGTAGACGAAGAACAGCAGTTGCAGCGCCACCAGCCACCAGGCCGGCAGCGGCCCGGTGTGTACGCCGGTCAGCCGCACCAGCGGCCACACCAGCACCACGGTGGCGAGCATCCACAGGTTGTTGCGCAGCCAGGCCCAGACCGAGGGCCAGAACAGCCCCGGCTTCTCGCGGCGGTTCTGGATGCGGTAGCGCCGTAGCCAGGCGACATCCTTTTGCGCCGCCCAGGTCATCGGCAGTGCAAAGGCCATGAAGGCGATCATGCCGATCACGATGGTGGCGATCGGAAACAACCAGAACAGCGGTTCGCGATAGAGCGCGAGCAGGGCGGCGACGGTATCCATGCCCGGATGCTAGGGGCGGAGCGCTATGACGTTCCAGCGCTGCCGCGTCAGTCCTCGACGGTGCGTAGCGCGCTGGCCAGGCGGTGAAAGGCCTTGTGCAGCGGTTCGCGCAGCGGCACCGGCGCGCCGATCTCCTCCAGCGCGGTGTCCATGCACAGCATCCACTGATCGCGCTCGGCGCTGCCGATCTCGTAGGGCTCGTGGGCATGGCCCAGACACATCGGCCCGAAGCGCTCGACGTAAACCAGCGGCCCGCCCAGCCAGCCACTGAGGTAGGCCGCCAGCTTGGCCTTGATGAGATCCAGCGAGGCGCCGTGCATGCGGCGGATGTCCTGCGCTTCCGGCAGGCGGTCCATGGCGTTGTAGAACGCCGTCGCCAACGCCTGCACGCCGGCCTCGCCGCCCAGGGCTTCGTAGGGACTGAGTTGGTTCTGCATCGCGAGTCTGGCGCCGGCCGGTGGCTGGGATCAGCGCGCAGTCTGGGCCGCCGTTTGCGGCGCGATATTGATCCGCGTCAGTTTGCGAAAGCCCTCGTTGCCTAGGCAGGTCTGGATCGCCCCGCGCCTGTAGGGCGCTCAGCGATCCAGCAGCCCGTTTGTGCGGGCTTTAGACGCCCAGCAGCTCCACCTCGAACAGCAGCGTCGCGTTGGGCGGAATCACGCCACCGGCGCCGCGCGCGCCGTAGCCCAGCGCGGCGGGGATGATCAGGCGGCGGGTGCCACCCACCTTTATGCCCTGCACGCCCTCGTCCCAGCCGCGGATCACCTGGCCGGCGCCGAGCGCGAACGAGAACGGCTGGCCGCGATCCTTGCTGCTGTCGAACTTGCCGCCCTGCTTGCCATCGTTGTACAGCCAGCCGGTGTAGTGCACCCGCACCTGCTGGCCGGCCTTGGCTTCGGCGCCGGAGCCGACGGTGGTGTCTTCGTACTGCAGGCCGGAGGCGGTGGTCACGGTCATGGCGGTCTCGGTTCTCATGGATGCGATGGGGCGGGCAGGGTAGCGAGCCGGCCCCGGGCTCCACAAGCGGCGCGCCGTTCTCCCTTTGGCGGCTCGCGCGGGCACACTGGGCATCCGCGCCCCTCGCCGCTGCCCAGACCGAGCCCCGCCATGGCCCTCCAGCTCTACGCCCATCCGTTCTCGTCCTACTGCCAGAAGGTGCTGATCGCCCTCTACGAAAACGGCCTCGCCTTCGATTATCAGACCCTCGGCGCGCCCGACTCGCCGGCCAATCTCGAACTCGCCCGGCGCTGGCCGATCAAGCGCTTCCCGCTGCTGGTGGATGGCGAGGCTTCGGTGATGGAGGCCTCGATCATCATCGAGCACCTTGATGTGAACTACCCCGGCCGCACCCGCTGGCTGCCCGCCGACCCCGCCACTGCCTTGCAGGTGCGCTTTCTCGACCGCTTCTTCGACAACTACGTGCAGAGCCATCAGCAAAAGGTGGTCTTCGACGCCCTGCGCCCGGCCGAGCAGCGCGATGCGCGCGGCGTGGCCGATGCGCTGGCCGCGCTGGAAACCAGCTACGCCTGGCTGGAGCAATACCTGCCCGGCCGAACCTGGGCCGTCGGCGACGCCCCCAGCCTGGCCGACTGCTCGGCCGCCCCGGCGCTGTTCTATGCCGACTGGACGCAGCGCATCGACGGCACGCGCTACCCGAACCTCACCGCCTACCGCGAACGGCTCAAGGCCTGGGCGCCGTTTGCGCGGGCGGTGGAGGAGGCCCGGCCGTTCCGGCCGTACTTTCCGTTGGGGACACCGGAGCGGGATTGAGTTTGCGCTGCGAGGCCCTGCCTCCCCTTCGAGCAGTTATGTGGCCCCGATGCAATCCGGGTTTTGCCCTGACCGCAGAAACAACCCGGATTTCACCCAGGCTACGCTGGCTGGCTTCGAGAGCTACCAACGTGTGCCGGCGCCTCGCGGCTACTGTAGATACTTGACGAACCAGCGGACCATGAAGCGTGGCGTGAAACGTACTGAAAGCGCGCTCAACCAGTTCTTCATGCCGGCGATGTTGACCGCTTTGTTCTTGTCCAGGCCCTGGATGCCAATTGCGGCCACTTTCCTCGATGACATGGTTCCGAGCCGAAAGAGCAGGGAATCTTTCATGTCCGCCACCTGCGCGAATTCGGTCGCGGTGGCGCCCGGGCATAAGCAGCTCACCCGCACACCGGTGCCGCGACACTCTTCATGCAGGGCTTCCGAGAACATCAGCACATAGGCCTTGCTGGCGTAGTAAACAGCCATGTGCGGTCCCGGTTGGAAGCCCGCGGTCGAACCCACATTCAGGATGCCGCCCTGCCCGCGGCTGATCATGCCGGGCAGCAACAGGCGGCTCAGTTCCGTGAGCGCGGTGCAATTCAGATTGAGCATCTCGGTCTGCCGTTGGCAGTCCAGGTCCACCACGTTCCCGCGCAAGCCGAAGCCTGCGTTATTGACCAGAACATCGATCTGCAGGCCCGATGCGCTCAACTGGTCCGTCAGCGCGATGGCCGCACCCGGTAGCGACAGGTCCTGGCTCAGCACCGTGACCTTGATGCCGTGACCGTTCCGAAGTTCCTGCGCGAGCTGTTCAAGTTTGTCCCGGCGCCGGGCCACGAGGACCAGATTGTTTTTCCGGCCCGCATAGAGGTGGGCGAAATCGACACCCAACCCTGCCGATGCGCCGGTGATCAAGACGGTCTGTGTGCTCATTCGTCCTCCTCCCTCAATGTGTCATGAATCTCGAGCCGAAAAGAAGAAAGAGCCATCGATCGACGGCCCTTTCGCTTGCTGCTGTCTTCGCGAGACCCTACGTGTCCCTACGGTGTGACTCACAATCAATCCCAGCTCAAAGCCCCACCCGTCTGGTACTCAGTAACCCGAGTCTCAAAGAAGTTCTTCTCCTTCTTGAGATCGATCACCTCGCTCATCCACGGGAAGGGGTTTTCGGTGGCGCCGGGGTAGAGGGCCTTGAGGCCGATCTGGGCGCAGCGGCGGTTGGCGATGAACTTCATGTAGTCGTTGAACATGCTGGCGTTCAGGCCCAGCACGCCGCGCGGCATGGTGTCGTGCGCGTACTTGATCTCCAGCTCGGTCGCCTCCTTGATCATCTCCAGCACTTCCTGCTGGAACTCGGCGCTCCACAGGTGCGGGTTTTCGACCTTGATCTGGTTGATGACGTCGATGCCGAAGTTCATGTGCATGGCTTCGTCACGCATGATGTACTGGATCTGCTCGCTCACGCCGATCATCTTGTTGCGGCGGCCAAAGCTGAGCAGTTGCACGAAGCCGACGTAGAAGAAGATGCCTTCAAACACCACGTAGAAGGCGATCATGTCGCGCAGGAAGCGGCGGTCGGTTTCCGGTGTGCCGGTGTGGAAGTCGGGGTCGGCCAGGCTCTGGGTGAAGGGCAGGCTCCAGGCCGCCTTGTCGTGGATCGACGGGATCTCCCGATACATGTTGAACACTTCGGCCTCGTCCAGGCCCAGGCTCTCGATGCAGTACTGATAAGCGTGGGTGTGGATGGCCTCCTCGAAGGCCTGGCGCAGCAGGTACTGGCGGCACTCGGGGTTGGTCAGGTGCTTGTAGACGGCGAGCACGAGGTTGTTGGCCACCAGCGAGTCGGCGGTGGAGAAGAAGCCCAGGCTGCGCTTGATGATGGTGCGCTCGTCCTCGGTGAGGCCGTGCGGGTCCTGCCAGAGGGCGATGTCGGCCGTCATCTGGATTTCCTGCGGCATCCAGTGGTTGTTGCAGGCGGCGAGGTACTTCTCCCAGGCCCACTTGTACTTGAAGGGCACCAGCTGGTTGAGGTCGGCGCGGCAGTTGATGATCTTCTTCTCGTCCACGCGGATGCGTGCGGCGCCCATCTTGATCTCTTCGAGACCGGTGGCGCCGCCTTCGGCGAACAGTCCGTCCTGCTTGGGCGAGGCCGCCGGAGCGGCGCTCATCACCACCGCCGGATGCGGGGTGTAGCCGCCGGTGGTGGCGGGCTTGGCGGCGGTGGGAGCCGGGGTGGTGGGTTCGTCGTCCCAGTTCAGCATGGTGTTGGTCCTCTCAGCTACTTGTTCGTTGTCGTCCGCGCCGGGGGGGCGGGCTTGCAGGTGTCTCTAGGTGCAACGACCCGCGCGGGGCGGGTCGTTGCGGTGCTTCATGGCGACCTCGCGCCGGTTTACTGGCAGGCCTCGCAGGTGGGGTCTTCCAGCGAGCAGAGCTTCGGCCCGGTGGCAATGCCCTGTTCCTCGGCGGTCAGCGGCTTGGCGACGATGGGCGCGCTGGCGGCCACGCCACCGCCGCTGGCGGCGCTGCCATTGCCCACCATGTTCAGACGGCCATCGGTGATGGTGGTCTTCTCGGTGTGGGTGGCACCCAGGCTGCGCAGGTAGTAGGTGGTCTTCAGGCCCGAGACCCAGGCGTGCTTGTACAGCTCGTCCAGCTTGCGGCCGCTGGGCTGCGCCATGTACAGGTTGAGGCTCTGGGCCTGGTCCAGCCACTTCTGGCGGCGGCTGCCGGCATCCACCAGGCGCTTACTGTCGATCTCGAAGGCGCACTTGTAGATGGCCTTGAGCTCGGCCGGCACGCGGTCGATGCGCTGCACACTGCCGTCGAAGTACTTGAGGTCGTGGGCCATCACCTCGTCCCACAGGCCCAGCTTCTTCAGGTCGTTGACCAGGTACTCGTTCACCACCGTGAAGTCGCCCGACAGGTTCGATTTCACGTACAGGTTCTGGTACGTGGGGTCGATGCTCTGGCTGACGCCGACGATGTTGCTGATGGTCGCGGTGGGAGCGATGGCCATGCAGTTGCTGTTGCGCATGCCGCTCACCTTGATCTCGGCGCGCAGGCCGGCCCAGTCAAACTGGCCGGACTGGCTGCGGTCCTGCACCAGATGGCCGCCGCGCTGCTGCGCGAGGATCTCGATGGAGTCGATGGGCAGAATGCCCTGGTCCCACAGCGAGCCCTTGAAGCTGGAGTAGGCGCCGCGCTCCTGCGCCAGCTGGTTGCTGGCCTTGATCGCGTAGTAGCTCACCGCCTCCATGCTGGTGTCGGCGAACTGGATGGCGGCATCGCTCTCGTAGGGCAGACGCAGCTTGTAGAGCGAGTCGTGGAAGCCCATCAGGCCCAGGCCCACCGGACGGTGGCGCAGGTTGCTGTTACGCGCGGTCGGCACCGAGTAGTAGTTGTAGTCGATCACGTTATCCAGCATGCGCATGGCGGTGCTGACGGTCTTCTCCAGCTTCACCAGGTCGAGCGTGCCGTCGGCCTTGATGTGCGCCGGCAGGTTGACCGAACCCAGGTTGCAGACCGCGATCTCGGAGCCGGCCTTGGTGTTGAGCGTGATCTCGGTGCAAAGGTTGGAGCTGTGCACCACGCCGACATGCTGCTGCGGGCTGCGCAGGTTGCAGGGGTCTTTGAAGGTGAACCAGGGGTGGCCGGTTTCAAACAGCATGGCCAGCATCTTCCGCCACAGGGTGACGGCGGGCATGCGCTTGTAGTTCTTGATGCGGCCGTCGTCGGCCAGCTTCTCGTACTCGTTGTAGCGCTTCTCGAAGGCGGCGCCGGTGAGGTCGTGCAGGTCCGGCACTTCCTCGGGGCTGAACAGCGTCCACTGGCCTTCTTCCATCACCCGCTTCATGAACAGGTCGGGGATCCAGTTGGCGGTGTCCATGTCGTGCGCGCGGCGGCGCTCGTCACCGGTGTTCTTGCGCAGGTCGAGGAATTCCTCGACGTCGCGGTGCCAGGTTTCGAGATACGCGCAGAGCGCGCCCTTGCGCTTGCCGCCCTGATTGACCGCCACGCAGGTGTCGTTGGCGACCTTCAGGAACGGCACCACGCCGTTGCTCTTGCCATTGGTGCCCTTGATGTAGCCGCCCATGCCGCGCACCGGCGTCCAGTCGTTGCCCAGGCCGCCGGCAAACTTCGAGAGCATGGCGTTGTCGTGCACCGCGCTGAAGATGCCGTGCAGATCGTCCGGCACCTGGGTGAGGTAGCAGGAGGACAGCTGCGGGCGCGGCGTGGCGCTGTTGAACAGGGTCGGCGTGCTCGACATGAAGTCGAAGCTGCTGAGCAGGTTGTAGAACTCGATGGCCTTGGTCTCGCGGTCCACCTCGTTGATGGCGAGGCCCATGGCGACGCGCATGAAGAAGGCCTGCGGCAGCTCGAAGCGCTTCTTGTTGCGGTGGATGAAGTAGCGGTCGTAGAGGGTCTGCAGGCCGAGGTAGTCGAACTTGCCGTCGCGCTCAGGCATCAGGGCATTGCCCAGGCGCTCGAGGTCGTACTCCATGCAGCGGGCATCGAGCAGCTCTTCCTTCACGCCGCGCTCGATGTAGGCGCGGAAGTATTCGGGGTAGAGCGCGGCCATCTCGCTGGCGGTCGGGCGGGTCTGGGCCTGGTCGAGGAACTTCAGCGCCTCGTGGTACAGGGCCACGGTCAGCAGGCGGGCCGAAACGTAGGTGTAGTTCGGCTCCTTCTCGATGCGCGCGCGGGCAGCGAGGGTGAGCGCCTGCGAGAGCTCGGTTTCCGGAATGCCGTCGTAGAGGTCGCGCACCGCGGCCTGCACCACTTCCTGCACGTCCACGCCGGAAAGGCCGGCGCAGGCCTCGCGCACCAGCACGGTCAGACGATCCTGGTCCAGCGGCACGCTGCGGCCGTCGTCGAGCTTGACGGTGAGGCCCGGGCGAGCGGCTTCGCTCGGCGCCTTGGCCGCGGCTTCGGCGGCGCGGGCCTGCGAGCGCTCCTCGCGGTAGATCACGTAGCTGCGGGCGATCTTGTGCTCGCCGGCGCGCATCAGGCCGAGTTCCACCTGGTCCTGGATGTCTTCGATGTGCACGGTGCCGCCGCCGCTCATGTTGCGGGTCAGCGCGGCGACCACGCTGCGGGTGATGGCATCGACCTTCTCGCGCACCGCGGCGCTGGCGGCGGCGGCGCCGCCTTCCACGGCCAGAAAGGCCTTGGTGACGGCGATGCTGATCTTGCTGGCGTCAAACGCGGTCACCTTGCCGTTGCGGCGGATGACGCGCAGACCGCCCGGGGCGGTGGCGCTGACCTCGGCGAGGCCGGCGGGAGCGGCCGGCGTCGGGAGATGGTCCGGACGGCTGGGGGTGGTGAGGCTGGAACTCTGCATGGAACGGTCTCCCTGGACGGCGTACGGCTTCTTGCCGTGTGTTGGTATTGGAACAAAACGAAATGAAGTGCCTGTCGAGGCCGGGTTTACGTGGTGTGCACGCGTGGCGGACGACGAAAGGGGTGCAGCGGATAGTGGGCCGACGATACCGCCGCAGGGGGGTAGCGTCAACGCGTTTTCTCACAAAATGTTGTGGCCTGATGACGGCCTAGCCACTAGATGCTGTGTTACAGCCTGAACAAGCCCGCGTCTAAGCCGTCGATAAGCGGTGGATAACTTGGGGAGGTTTTTGGCAAAAACCTGCGTCGACAGCTACTTAGCCCCAGGACTGCAAACCGCGGCGAAAATCGCGGCTAGTGCCGTCCACGCAGCCGCCACCGGCGCCGGATTGGCGCCGGTGGAGCTGATTTTTTCGGTAAGGGCGGGGCGGTGCTGGGCTTGCGCAGCCCTGGCCAACTTGCTCAGCAGGCCGGGCCGCTGGCCTTGGTGGCGGCGGCGTCGAAGATCTTCTCGGCGTTGGCGGCCAGGAAGTGCTTGTAGATCAGCGGCCGGCCATCGTCCTGCCAGAGCAGGGCGCCGTCTTCGGCCTGCGCCTGGGCGCGCTCGATGATCTCCACGAACTGCTTTTCGGTCGGCGCGCTGCCCAGGCTGCCATCGGCCTCCATCACGGGCGTGGCCATGGTCGCGGCCATGGTGGCGGTCTGCCGCAGCTTGCTGCCGGGCGCGCCCTGGATCGCCGGCAGTAGCCGGAAGCCACGCGCCGGCATCGCCGCCGCCATCGCTTCGATGCCTTCAAAGCCGGCGGCCAGCACGTCGATGGTGACGTGGTTGAAGTCGGGGCCCAGCGCCAGGGCGCTGGCGGCCTCCGGCGATACCGCCGCCACCGCCTCCAGCGTGCTGCGCCGCATCGGCGCGCCGTTGCGGCTCATCAGGCGGGTGACGAAGTGCTCGATGAAAGCCTCGGCATCGGCCTCGCTCAGAGCCCCCTGCTGTTCGGCACGTTCGATCTGGGCCATGAAGGCGCGGTGGTCCACCGCCGCCGCCTGCTGGGCGCAGTCCTCGCGCAGCAGGCTGGCGACCGCCGGCGGAAAGGCGGCGAGATCGACCTGGGAGACAAAGATCTTGAACTGGCTGGCGTCCTGGCCGTCGGCCTGCAGATCGAAGCTGACCAGCTTCTTGGCCGGGAACAGATAGTCGCGGTCGCGGTGCAGGCCCAGCACCCGCGCGGCGCGCACGATCAGTGCGCGCACCGCCGGGTCGGCGGTGCGGATCGCGCCGTGATCGTTGCGGAACACGCCGCCTTGTTCGTTCACCAGCTGCCGCAGGGCGACGAAGTCCGGCACATTGCCGGCGAACTTGGCGGTGGCGCGCTCGACGAAGCGGGCACGGAGCACGGCGGCGGGGAGCAGACTCATGGCGGGGCTCTTCAAGGGGGGATGCGCACAGTGTCGCCCGGCTCGGGCGGCTCGCCCAGTTCCAACTTCGAGGGCCGGCAGGAGTAGCGGACGATGTCGCCGGTCTGCTGGGCCAGCGGCAGGCCGGGGCTGATCGCGCCTTCGCCGGCCAGGATCAGGCTCTCGCCGCGCTTGAGCAGCAGCTCGGCGCCGGCACCGGTGAGCACATAGCTGCCGTTCTTGCTGTCGTCGATGTAGACGAACTTCTGGTGCTTGAACTCGATGCGGCCATGCACCCGCGAGACCTTGTCGCCGGCCAGCACCAGCGTGCACTGGGCGTCGCGCCCCAGGCGCAAGGGGCAGTCGACGGGGACGAATTCCCGGGTTTCGCCGCGCAGCTTCAGGCTCAGGTTCATGAACAGGCCGGAGCCGACCAGGCTGGGCTCGTTGACCAGGCGGGTTTCCGACTCGCCGAGCGGAGCGCTGAGCAGCAGCAGATCTTCTTCCAGCCGCTCGCTTGGCGTGGGCGGGTTGCCCTCGGCGCGCAGGCGGCCGAATAGCGCGTCGGTACAGGCGATGGCATGGCCGGGCAGGCGCCGCAGCCGGCTGGGCAGGTAATCCAGCCCCTCGGCGCGCAGCTGCTGGCCCTCACGGTGATAGCGGCCCCAGTCCAGCAGCACCTGCACCGCCAGCTGCCGCCGCAGCGGATTGGCGACCCGGATGGTTTCCACCGCCCGCAGCAGGGCTTGCGCCGCCTGCCAGGCTTCGGCGGCGCTGCCGAACAGCGCGCCGACGCGGATCGGCGTCATTTCCAGCGGCAGGCCGGCGGAGTGCTCGATGATGCGGCTGCACAGGCGGCGGTCTTCATAGTCGAGCACCACGTCGGCCAGCTGCCGGCCGCGGGCGTCGGAATACACCGCCAGCAGGATGGCGCCTTCAAAAATGCCGTTGCCAGGCTGTAGTGGCATCGTGGCGCTCCTAGCGGCCCGGATCGAACGCCAGGCAGGCGTAGCGGATCACGTCGCCGGTCTGTTCGATCAGCGGCGAGCCGGGGCTGATGACGCCCTCGGCCACCAGCGGGTAGCGCTCGGCATGCACGAACACCTCGGTGCCGCCGCTGGTCAGGTAACTGCCGTTGCGGGAGTCGTCGCGGTAGTGGAACTTGCCGGCCTCGTAGAGCACCGCGCCATGCAGGCGCGAGACATTGGGGCCGCCGATGCCGAGCGCGCAGGCGGCATCGCGGCCGACCGTGAACGGGCAGTCCTCCGGCCGCACCAGCACGCTGGCGCCGCGCCGAGTCAGGCGCAGCGCCTGGTGCTGCTCCGGCTGCGCGCGGCTGGAGACGAACAGCGTCGCCTCGCGGTAGGTGGCGGCGGTCTCGCGCCAGGGCAGCTCCATCACACCTTGCAGGGCGGGGTTGCTCTGGCGGCTGCCCAGGGGTTGCAGCTCGGAGCGCAGCCTGGCGGGCAGGTGGGGGATGCAGCTGGCGGTGAGCAGCAGGCCGTGTTCCTGCGCCAGCGCCAGCACCTGGCGGATGTGCTCCACCGGCAGCTCGCTGTCTTCCGGCCAGACTTCCAGCGCTACCCGGCCGGCATAGGCGCCGGCCAGACCCTGCTCGTTGATTGCCTCGGCGGCATGCAGAAAGGCGAGGGCGGCGTCGAGCGCCAGCTCGGTGCGATCGAACATGCCCAGATACTCGCCGCCGCCGGTGACCGCGATGGCCGCGCCCGGACGCTCCAGGGCGGCCTTCAGCAGTGCCTGCTGGTCCGGCCGTAGACTGCCGCCGCGCAGCGAGACCACCGAGGCCAGCATCACGGTGGAGAGACGGGGCGAGGCGGACGGGGCTGGACTCATGCTTTGGCCGGTCGGGATGGGACGCTGGCGGGAGCGGCTTGCGTTGCCGGACCATACGTGGCGGCGAGGGCCGGCGCAGCTCTGGCAGGTCGCGTCGTCAGCATTGGCGATTATACAATCAGGTTATGACCTCGATTGATTCCGCAGCGAGCGCTGCGCGCTATCAAAAGCACTGCCCGGGCTGCTTCCAACTAAAGGGCGGTGTGGCGGCCTGCCCTTACTGCGGCTACGACGAGGCGGCACCGCGCAGCCCGCTGTTTCTGCCGCACGGCATGATCCTCGGTGGTCAGTACCGGGTCGGCCGGGTGCTGGGACGGCCAGGTGGCTTCGGCATCACCTACCTGGGCTGGGACGTCAACTTGCAGCAGCGGGTGGCGATCAAGGAATACCTGCCGCGCGAACTCGCCGGTCGCACCCAGGAAAATCTCGAGGTGCTGGCGCACACGCCGGAAGACCGCCGCGGCTTCGAGTTTGGCAAGGAGCAGTTCCTGCGCGAGGCGCGCATCGTCGCCAAGCTCGACCACCCCAACATCGTGCGGGTGCGCAACTTCTTCAACGCCAACTCCACCGCCTATCTGGTGATGGATTACTACGAGGGCATGACGCTGGGCGACTACCTGACCAGCGTCCGCACCCGGCTGGAGCCGGCGCTGGCGATCCCGCTGATCAAGCCGGTGCTCGACGGCCTGCAGTACGTGCACGAGCGCGGTCTGGTGCACCGGGATCTGAAGCCACACAACATTTATCTCGCGGCGGTGGGCCGGCCGATCGTGCTCGACTTCGGTGCCGCCCGGCAGGCGGCGGGCGACCGCGTGCAGAGCCTGTCGGTGGTGCTCACCGAGGGCTATGCGCCGCTGGAGCAATACCAGCGGCGCGCGGTGCAGGGCCCCTGGACCGACGTCTACGGCACTGCCGCCACGCTGTTTCGCATGCTCACCGGCCATGCGCCGCCGATTGCCCTGGACCGCATCGGCCAGGACCCGATGGAAAGCGGTGGCTGGGCGGGGATTCCGGATTCGCTGATCCCGGCCATGCGCAAGGCGCTGGCGGTGCGCCCCAATGATCGCTACCAGAGTGCGGCGGAATTCCGCACCGCCCTGGAGCAGTACCAAGGCCTGGGCGAGGCGCCGCTGCCACCGCCCCGGCCCGGGGTCGAGGCCGACTCGGCGAGCCGGCCACGCTCCCGCACGCTGCCGCCGATGACGCCGGAGCCGAAGTCGACGCCGCCCGCGACCGCGCCGAGCACGCCCACCGGACCGCCCTCCGCGCAGCGCTTGCCGGGGTCGACGCTGCCGCCCGATCCGCCGCCGGCGGTGGTGCTGCGCGCGGTGCCGCCGCCGGTGCCGGCCGTTGCTGCCGGCACCGGGCTGGAGCGGCCGCGATCCGCCAGCGAGGCCCTGGCCGCGGAGCTGGGCCCCAACGACGCGCTGCGGCCCCCGGGTGGCTATCCCCTGCTGGGCGCGCGTGGCGAGGTGGCGGCGTCCCTGCCCGTGCCAGCGGTCAAGACCGCCCCCAGGGCGGTGCTGGGCGAGTTGCCGCCACTGGATGCCGGCTCGGCCTCCACCCATCGCCGGCCGCCGGAGCCGGCGCCCTCGCTGCTCGCCAGCCCGGCGTCACCGCCATCGCGGCGGGCCGAAGACCGTCGCGGCAGCCGGCTGCCCAACCGCCTGTTGCTGATCGCGCTGGGGCTGACCGCCGCCCTGGCGGTGGTGTACGTGTTGCTGCACCCGCCCGGCAGCGACCACCCCGCTCCCGAGGTCGTGCCAGCCGCGTCGGTAGCCAGCGCCGCGGTGCCGGCGGCCGATGCGCCCGAACCGCGGACCGCGGCCGCCGAGACCGCCCTGAGTCCGGTGCGCCTGCCCGAGCTGGTGGCCCTGCCGGCCGGCGAGCTGCCGCAGCCCAGCGGCGGCGCGCCCCTGTCACTGCGGCCGTTCCGCATCGGCGCCAGCGAGGTGACGGTGGGGCAGTTCACCGATTTCGTGCGCCGCAGTGGCTACCGCAATCCGCGCTGGCCCAACTACCCCTGCGAGAGCGCCGGTAGCCGGCTGCCGGAATGGAACGCCCCCGGCTATGCGCAGACCGACGATTTTCCGGTGGTCTGCACCAGCCTCGCCGACGCCCAGGCCTATAGCGACTGGCTGAGCCGGGAAACCGGTCAGCGCTTCCGCCTGCCCACCGAGGCCGAGTGGGAATTCGCCGCCCGCGCCGGCACCCGCGGCCGCTACTGGTGGGGCAATGAATATGTCGAGGGCATGGCCAGCTGCCAGAGCTGCCCGCCGCTGGTGCCGACCCAGCCGATGGCGGTGCGCAGCTTCGCCGCCAACCCGTTCGGATTGTTCGAGATGCTCGGCAATGTCCGCGAGTGGACCTGTTCCAGCTACACCGCCGGCCCCGGCATCAGCAACCGCTGTGCCACTCCGGGCGAGCCGGGCCGCATGACCGTGCGCGGCGGCTCCTGGCGGGAGGGCCTGGAGACCCTGGATGCGGGCGCGCGCGAGGGCTTTGAGTCCTACCGCCGCAATGTCTGGACCGGCTTTCGCGTGGTCCAGGAATAGGCTGAGTACCTGCGCGGTGAGGGCGGCGGCCGCTGGCCGCCTGTGAGGGCGCGGGTTCGCTGCGCTTCCCGCTGTGAGGGCGGGCCGCTGCGCGGCCCTGTCAGGGATAAGCAACAGCAAGCAGTGCTGAGCTTGGCGCCGCCCGCTGTTCGTTTCGGCTTTTCCCTCACAGCGATGCGTAGCATCGCGACCTCACAGCGAGCCCGCGCAGCGGGCAGCGCCCTCACAGGCGGCCAGCGGCCGCCGCCCTCACCGAGCTGTGCTAGCCGCTGCGCAGGGCCTCGACCACCGGCATGCGCACTGCCTTGACCGCCGGCGGCAGACCGCCGATCAGGCCGATCACCAGCGCCCAGCTCAGGCCCTTCTGCACCAGCTCGGGGGTGACCGCGAAGTTGAACGCGACCTGGGTGAAGTTGGCGCCCAGGGTCGAGACGGTCATGCCGTTGAACAGCAGATAGGCCACGGTCGCGCCGAGCACGCCGCCGCTGAGTGCCAGCAGCATGGCCTCGGTGAGCACCGAGAGCACCACCGGCAGGCCGGAGAAACCGATCGCGCGCAGGGTGGCGATCTCCACCTGCCGGGTCGAGACCGCCGAGTACATGCTGTTGAGTGCGCCGAACAGCGCACCCACCGCCATGATGGTGGCGACCACGCCGGTCAGCATGCCGATCTGGTCGCTGAACTGCTGCGACTGGCTGGAGTAGTAGGCGAGCTCGGTGCTGACATCCACCTGCAGGCGCGGGTCGGCCTTGAGCGCCGCCTTCAGCGGCTCCAGGCTGTCCGGCGATTCCAGCTGCGCCAGCAGCGAGGAGGCCGAGCTGCCGCGGCCGAAGGCCGAACGGGCGGTGTTGGCGTCGGTCCACAGCTCCGACTCGTGGGCGTCGCCGCCGGAGGCGAAGACCCCGACCACGGTCCACTCCGAGCCACGAAACCTCAGCACCGAGCCGACGCTGACGCCCTGGAACTGCCGCGCCGCGCCCTGGCCGACCACCACCTCGCGCAGGCCGGGCGTGAACCAGCGGCCCTCGACCAGCTTCACCTCGGGGCGGATGCTCAGGCCCATGGGCTCGACGCCGCGCAGCGAGACATTGACGTCGGCGCGCTGCGCGCCTTCGCCACGGCGCAGCTCGGTGATCACCACCAGTTCGGCGGAGGCCAGCGGCCGGCCTTGGGCGTCCTTGCGGATGCCGGGCAGCTCGCGCAAGAGCGGCAGCACATCGCCCAGCAGCGTCGAGGACAGCTCGGCGGTGACGCCACCGGCCAGGAACAGCGCGCGGTCGGTCTTGCCGGTGGCCTTGAGGGTGGCGCCGAAGCCTTGCGACATCGACAGCAGCGCCACCAGCACGCCGACCACGCCGGCGATGCCGATGACGATCACCAGCGACGAACCCAGCCGCTGCGGGATGGCGCGCAGGTTCATCCAGGTGATGGCGAGGATTTGCTTCATGTGGATGGGCTCCTTATCGACCGCTCAGGCCGTCGACGATGGACAGGCGCATGGCCTTGAGCGCCGGCGGCAGGCCGACCAGCAGGCCGACGCCGAACATGCTGGCGAGCGCGATCATCCAGACCTGGGTATCGGCCTTGAGCGGTGGCATCTGCACCGGCGCATGCGCCAGCACGCCCATCACCACATTGGCCAGGCCCATGCCCACCAGGCCACCGATCACGCAGAGCAGCAGCGACTCGGCGATCACCAGCGCCAGCACACTGCCATTGGTGAAGCCCAGCGTCTTGAGCACTGCCAGCTCCGGGATGCGCTCGCGCACCGCCTGGCTCATGGTGTTGCCAGTGAGCAGCAGGATGGTGAAGAACACCGCGCCGAGGATGGAATTGAGGATCAGGCTCAGATTGCCGATCTGACGCACGAAGTTGAGCGAGAACTCCTTTTCGGTCTGGGTCTTGGTCTCGTCCGGCGAGTTCTCGAACATCTGGTCGATCTGCCGGCCGATGGCTTCGGCGCGGTCGGGGTCGGCGATGCGCAGCACGTAGATGCCGGCGCCGCCCTGGCCGAACAGCCGCGCCTCGTCGAAGTAGTCGTAACGGATGTACATATTGCCCATGCGCGGGCAGGAGTCGGTGCTGGTGTTGTCGAAGATGCCGACCAGATCGAATTCCCAGGCGCGCGAGCCGTCCTTCTTGGGAAAGATCTGGCTCACCAGGGGAATGCGGTCGCCGACTTTCCAGCCGAAGCGCTCGGCGAGCTGCCTGCCGGCGATGGCGGCAGTGCGTGAGCTCTTCCAGGCCGCCGCCTGCTCGGCCGGCAGCGTGCATTCGGTGAAGGTCTTCAGCCAGCGCTCCGGCTGTACCGCGAACTGCGGGAAGAAATTCTTCGGGTCCTTGTAGACGCCGCCGAAGAACTGCGAGAACGACACCGACTCGATGCCCGGCACTGCCTCGATCTGCGGCAGCAGGCGCAGCGGCAGCGGTGAGGTGAAGGAAACCCGCGCCTGGGTGATCAGCAGATTGGCGCCGAGATTCAGGCCGCCGGTGTTGAACACCGAGTTGGCCGCCTGCAACAGGCCCAGCAGCAGGAAGGCGGCGACCAGCGAGAACAGCGTCAGCCAGGTGCGGGTCTTCTTGCGCCAGAGCGTGGCCCAGAGCAGCGGGAAGTATTTCATCGCGGCCTCCCGCCTTAGTGCGCCGGCTCGATCGCCAGCGCGCCCTTATCCATATGCACCTGGTGCGTCGCAAACTCCGCCGCCTTGGGGTCGTGGGTCACCATCACGATGGTCTTGCCGTGCTCGCGGTTGAGTGTCTGCAAGAGGCCCAGGATCTCGTCGGCGGTCTTGCGGTCGAGATCGCCGGTGGGTTCGTCGCAGATCAGCAGGGTGGGGTCGGCGACCAATGCGCGGGCGATGGCGACACGCTGCGCCTGGCCGCCGGAAAGTTCGTTGGGCTTGTGGCTGGCGCGGTCGGCGAGGCCGACCACGGTGAGCGCGATCTGCGCGCGCCGGGCGCGCTCGCTGGCCGAGAGCTTGGTCAGCAGCAGCGGCAGCTCGACGTTCTTCTGCGCGCTGAGCATCGGCATCAGGTTGTAGAACTGGAACACGAAGCCGACGTGGCGGGCGCGCCAGGCGGCAAGCGCCGAGGACTTGAGCTTCTCGATGCGCTCGCCGGCCACGACCACCTCGCCCCGGGTGGGCTGGTCGAGGCCACCGATCAGGTTGAGCAGGGTGGTCTTGCCCGAGCCGGAGGGGCCCATGAGCGCCAGGAAGTCGCCCTTGGCCACTTCTAGGTCCAGGGCCTTCAGCACCTCGACGCTCTGCTTGCCGCGCGTGTAGGTCTTGCTGACGCCGCGCAATTGCACGATGGCTTCACTCATCACTGGGCTCCTTGCACCTTGATCCGGCTTCCTTCCGCGAGTTTGCCGAAATCGCCGACTGCCAGCGACTCGCCGCCGTTGAGGCCGTCCAACACCTGCAGATAGCCGTTCTCGGCCGGCACGGTCTTCACCGGCTGACGGCGCACCGTCTCGCCGCCGATCACGAATACCGCGTCGCCTGCCAGCGCCTCGGCGGGAATCAGCACCCGTCGCGGCAGCGCGGCGGTCGGCTCCGGTGCATCGTCGGCGAGAAAGCTCACCCGCGCGCCCATGTCCGGCAGGATGCGCGGGTCCAACGCCTCACCACTCTTGCGCACCAGGCCCACCCGCACCTTCACCGTCGCCTTGCTGCGGTCGGCGGTGGGGATGATGGCGATCAGCTCGGAGGGAATCTCCCAGTCCGGATAGGCATTGAGCTTGGTGCTGGCGCGTTGCCCGGCCTTCACCTTGGTGAGGAAGTTTTCGTTGACGTCGACCTCGACTTCCAGCGAGTTCATGTCCACCAGGGTGCCCAGCCCGGTGCGGGTGCCGGCGCCGCCGGCGGAGAGCGGCGAGATCATCTCGCCCGGCTGCGCGTTCTTCACGGTGATGACGCCGGAGAACGGCGCGCGCACCACGGTGTCCTCGTTCTGCTGGCGGCTCACCGCCAGCTGCTGCTGCGCCACCCGCACGCCCTGCTCGCTGCTCGCGAGCCTGGCCTTGAGCTGCGCCACGGTGGTGTCGGCGTTGTCGACCGCGGCCTGCGAGACCAGCTTCTTGTCGAGCAGCTCGCGGTTGCGGCGGGCGTCACGCTCGGCATTGGCGAGCGACACCCGCAGTTCGGTCAGCTGGGCACGGGCCTGTTCGACCTGGGCCTCGGCGAGCCCGAGCTGGGCGCGGCTGTTGCTGGCGTCCAGGCGCGCCAGCACCTCGCCTTCCTCGACGCGCTGGCCCTCCTCGAAGTTGATCGCCACCACCTTGCCGGTGATCTTCGAAGACACCGTCGCCTGCCGGCGCGCCACCACGTAGCCGGAGGCGTCGAGCACCGAGCCGCCGCCAGCCGCCGCCGCGCCGCCCTTCACCTGCACGCTGACCGCACGCACCGGCTGGGCTCCGCCGCCGCGCAGGGCCAGGTAGGCGCCGCCGGCCAGCAGCAGCAACAAGGCCGCCAGTACCCAGGGCCAGCGCGGACGCGCGGGCTCCAGGCTGCTGGCACTGCCACGGTCAATGGAAAGCTGGCGCAGGAGTTCGGCTTGGGAGGACATACGGGCGGTCGCTGAAATGCTTAGGCGTGCAGCATGCCGTAGCCCATGTCCTGGCGGTAGCGATTTCTTGTAACCGCCAGAAACCTCCGGCGGTCCACCCGGTTCAGCAGTTGACGCCTTCGCGGTTGCGGCGCTGCCTTTCCTTGGGATTGGCGGCGGCTTCTTCGCCAGCGGCGGCGACCAGTGCATCGTCGAGTCGGTACTCGCCGTCGGCGCCCAGCACCGAGCCGGCATAGTGGTACTTGCCGTCCTGGCCGCGGAAGCAGCCGCGCGGGTGGTATTGGCCGTCCATGCCCAGGAAGGAACCTGGCGGATGGTAGCGACCGTCTTCACCGAGAAAGAAATTGCGGCCGTAGTACTGGCCGTCATGACCCAGGAAGGAGCCGGCGGCGCGGTATTCGCCATCGCCACAGAGCAGCTCGCCATTGCGATGGTATTTGCCGTCGGTGCCCATAAAGGAACCGGGCGGGTGGTACTTGCCGTCGCTACCCAGGAAATGCTCCTTGGGGTAGTACTTGCCGTCGATGCCGAGTTGGTACCCGGTGGGGTGATACTGGCCGTCGACACCGCGGAATCGGGTGGCTGGTTTCATGCGCGCTCCATACAGCTTGCCGGCAAGGAACGGGCGGCCGCCGGCAAGTCGGAATCTCGGCGCGTCCGCAGTCGCGGCGGCGGGGAATTGCAGGCCGGGGCGTGGCGCACGGTAGCACGCCTGGCTCTGAGGGGTCGCCGCAGGCGGCGCAAGGGGCCTTGCCGCGACGGCCTTGGTGCCCGCTGCAGCGGCAAAGAAACCCGCCGTTTCGGCGGCGGGCCTGAGAGATGCGTGGCGAGAGTACTAGGCGACCAGTTTGTGTTCCGGGGCGCCGAAGTAGATGCCCTGGCTGCCCTTGCTCTCGACGAAATACTGCTCGGGCTTGAACACATCGACCTCGATGGCTTCCAGCCGGGCGCTGACTGCCGTGGCCACCTGGTTGGCCTCCTCGCGGCTGATCAGCCCCAGATGCGCGGCCTCGCCGGCCAGATCTTCGAGAGGACCACGCGGCAGCTTGCGGGCCTTCTGTGCCTCGTGGATCTTCGCCAGGATGGTCTGCACCTCGGTGCCCAGGCGGAAGGCGCGCAGCAGGCGGCCCAGGCCGCCGGCAGTTTCCGGCGGCGCGTACACGTACTCGGTGAGCCGACGGAACTGCGCGTTGTGGCTCTGGAGGGTAAGCGCGGCGGCGTGGCTGAGCGCGTCCTTGGGCAGGCTGCCGAGCGGATTCAGACGTAGCACCGGGGTGACGAAGACGCGCATCAGCTTGCCGAGCACGCCGTCGAAGTTGGCAACGATGCCCTCGAAGGCCTCCTGCACCTGCGCCAGCGAATAGTTGAGCGCGTAGTGCACCAGCGGCAGATCTTCTTGGCGACGGCCCTCGGCCTCGAAGCGGCGCAGCGCCGAGAAGCCCAGCAGCTGCCAGGCCAGCGCATCGGCATAGCGGCCGGTGAGCTTGCCGCGCGCCTTCAGCTTGCCGCCGATGGCGAACATCGCCAGGTCGGTATACAGGCCATAGCGTGCCGCCGCCCAGCCGAGCCGGCGGTAATAGGTCTTGGTTTCCGGCGCGACCTCGGGCACCGCTACCGTGTAGCCGCGGGTGAGTCCTCGCACGATGGTGCGGCCGAAGCCGGCGACGACATGGCCGAACCAGCCGAGCAGGTTCTTGCGGAACTTGGCGACATCGCCTTCCTCGGCGCCGTGCACCACTTCCAGCGCGTAGGGGTGGCAGCGGGTGGCGCCCTGGCCGAACACGATCAGGGTGCGGGTCATGATGTTGGCGCCTTCCACCGTCACGCCCACCGGTGCGGTCGAGTAGCCGATGCCGAGGATGTTGTTGGGCCCCTGCATGACGCCGGCGCCGCTGAACACGTCCATGCCTTCGGTGATGAGCTGTCGGCTGATCTCGGTGGTGTAGGCCTTGAGGACGGCGGAAGTCACCGGCGGCTCGTGGCCGGCGTCCAGCGCCGAGCAGACGAACACCCTTGAGGCTTCGAGCAGGTAGGAGAGGCCGGCGATCTTGCCGACCTTGTCCTCCACGCCTTCCATGCGGCCGATGGCAATACCGAACTGCTGACGCACCATCGAATAGGCGCCGGTGGCTGCCGCCACCGCCTTGGCGCCGCCGACCGCGCCGGCCGGCAGTGACACCGCGCGACCGCCGGCGAGCTGCTCCATCAGCATCTTCCAGCCCTGGCCGGCGCGCGCTACGCCGCCGATGATGTTGCCGACCGGCACCACCACGTCCTTGCCGTAGAGCGGGCCGTTGTCGAAGGCGTCACCGATCGGCATGTGGTGATCGCCGCTGGAAAAGCCCGGCGTGCCCTTGTGGATCAGCACGCAGCTGATGCCGATGTCGGCGCCTTTGCCAAGCAGGTTCTGTGGATCAAGCAGCTTGCAGGCCAGGGTCACCAGATTGGCGACCGGCGCCAGCGTGATGTAGCGCTTGCGGAAGTTGAGGCGGATCTTGATCTCGCCGTCGGCGTCGCGGAACACCTCGCCCTCGGCCTTGATGCTGGCGGCGTCGGAGCCGGCGGTGGGCTCGGTGAGGCCGAAGCAGGGGATGTATTCGCCGCGCGCCAGCTTGGGCAGGTAGTGGTCCTTCTGCGCCTCGGTGCCGTAATGGATGATCAGCTCGGCAGCGCCCAGCGTATTCGGAATCACCACATAGGTTCCGACGCCGGCGTTGTAGCTGGTGACCTTGGCCATGATCGTGGAGATGGCCAGCTTGGAGAATTTGAGGCCGCCGTACTTCTTGTCGATGAGGAAGGACATGAAGCCCTTGCTCTTGAGGAAGTCGAGGATTTCCGGTGGCACCCGCTTGCTGCGGTTGATCTCGTAGCGGTCGATCATCCGCAGCAGCTCTTCCACCGGTCCGTCGAGGAAGGCCTGCTCTTCCGGCGAGACCCGCGCATAGGCCTCGGCGAGCATCTTCCTGAAGTCGGGGTTGCCGCCGAAGAACTCGCCGTCGATCCACACCGAGCCGGCTTCCAGGGCCTGGCGCTCGGTATCGGAAATCTGCGGCAGCAGCTTGTTGGACTTCATCCAGCTCATCAGTAGAGCGAACATGGCAGCACTCCTTGGCGTAGGTCGAAAGGGGAAACTCAGTTTCTGGGCAGATCGCGCTCAGGGCCGACCTGCCGGAGATCAAAGGCGCCGCCGTAGTCCTGACCGAAGGCGCCGATCAGATCGCGCTCTCCGGGGTCTGGCAGCCAGCGGCTGAAAGCCCGCAGGTAGCTCCAGGTGCCGGCGCCGACCAGGCCGCGCAGCAGCGGCGAGGGTGTGGGCACCGCATGCACACGCCGCAGCGGCGCGTCGAAGGTCGAATAGAAAATATGCTCGCCCACTGAACCCAGGCTGGCCGGCATCAGCAGGGCGCCGACATCCTTCGCCAGGGCCCGCACCACACCGATGCCGTCGGGCGTGCTGGCGTAGTGCCCGGCCTCGTAGGCCTCCATCCAGCGCCGCAGCGCGAACTCGTCCGTCGGGATATCGGTGATGCCCAGCAGTTCGCCGATGCGGCGCCAGAACACGTACATCGCCCGCGTCTCGTTGCGGCTGAAGATGTCCCGCCCGGCCATGCGCTCGGCCACCCGCTGCGGCTCGCAGCAGAGAGTGGCCAGCGTGTAGAGGTTGAGGTCGTTGTGGATGGTGAAGCGCGCGTGCATGCGGCGCAGCTGCTCGGCGGCGCGCTGGCCCTGTTCGTCGTCCCAATGCCGGAAGAACTGCCCGAAGAACAGCAGGGTGTCCTGGTTGCGCTTGCGGGTCTGGGTGACGATGTCGCCGCGCCCACCACGCCAGAGCACACGGGCGATGTCGGGTATCGCCACCTGGCGCGCGAAGGCGAGGGAGAACAGCAGGTAGACGAACAGCGGCGGGCCGTAACGCACCTCGAAGGACAGATGCACGATGCGGCGCGCATCGCGTTCCGGATCGAGGCGCTCGATCTCGCGTCTTGCCCAATAGGGGTGGCGCATGTTCAATGCCCGGCCGCCGCACTTGCGCCCGGCTTGAAGCGGAACACCGGGTAGGGCGCGTGCTCGGCAACGCTGGAAGCCGGCAGACCGATGACCTGGTGGAGCGAGGAGCCGGTGACGTAGAGCCAGCCCTCCGGGCCAAAGGAAAAGCCATCCGGCCAGCGCAGCGTCTCGGTCTTGATCAGCGTCTCCAGCGCGCCGGTGTCGGGTGCGTAGCGGACGATGGCCGAGTGTTCGAGATCGGAGAGGTAGATGCGGCCCTGGTCGTCGCTGCTGATGCCATCCGACATGGTCTTTGGCGCGAGCGTCTCGACCTGTCCGGCGAGTTGCTCCGGGCCCAGAGCCTGGTTGCGCAGATCGGCGGTGCGGATGCGGTAGAGGTGCGTGCCGGTGATCGGCGCGTAGTACAGCCACTGGTCGTCGCGGGAGAGCGCGATGGAATCGACGCCGGGCCGGATCGCCACCAGGCCGAAGGCTTCCATGCGACGACCCTGGACCACCGGGATGTAGTTCTCGGGCGTGACCGAGACATGCCGCTCCAGCAGGCGGCGTGCCTTGCCGCTGCCCACATCGACCACCACCAGCGCCGGCTTCAGGCCGAAGAAGCTGGCATCGGCGATGTAGACGCTGCCGCCGTCGCTGGAGATTTGCAGGTCGTTGTAGTGCGAGCCGAGGCCGGCGATGGCGCGCTCGAAGACGATCTCGCGCAATCGCTCGCCGCTGGCGACATCGAAGGCGGTCAGCTTCACCGGCTTCACGCCATGACCGCCGTTGTCGAGCGTCCATAGGCGGTTCTGGCGGTCGATGCGGATGCCCAGCACGTCGGTGAATTGCGCCTGCGCTTCGGCGCTGGGCCAGGGGCGTGCTTGGCCGTTCACCAGTTCCACCAGGGTCTGGCTGGGGCGGGCCTCCGGGTGCAGCGAGACGAACACGCGACCCTCCGCCGATACCGCGATGTTGCCGGGCGGAGTGGGCAGCTCGGCAACCACTTCCAGTGCCGAGGCGGGCAGGGTCGGAGCCCCGCTGCGGTCCGGAAAGTCGCTGCGCCCACCGCCGTAGCGCAGCTTTACCACCAGCAGCAACACGGCGATGAGTGCGATCAGGGCCAGCAGCATCCGCACTAGCCACTTCATCGCCGTGCGCATGGCGCTACTCGAAACGCTTGCCTTCAGACGCCATCTTCTTCAGCAGCGCCGCCGGCCGGAAGCGCTCGCCGTACTTGCCGGCCAGCTCCTCGCTACGCGCGACGAATTTCGCCAGGCCCACCGCGTTGATGAACTGCAGCGCGCCACCCTGATGCGGGGCAAAGCCCCAGCCGAAGATCGAGCCGATGTTGGTGTCGGCCACCGTCATCACCACGTTTTCCTCGAAGCACTTGGCGGCCTCGTTGGCCTGCACATACATCATCCGGTCGATCATCTCGGACTGATCGAGCTGGGTCTTGGCGAGCGGGAACTGCTCGGCCAGGCCCGGCCAGAGGTGCTTTTCAGCACCGACCGGATAGTCGTAGAAGCCCTTGCCGGCCTTCTTGCCCGGGCGGTCCAGCGTCCTGACCATCTTCTCGATCAGGGCATTGGCGGGATGTTCCGGAAAGGCCTTGCCCTCGGCCGCGTAGTCCTTGCGGGTCTGCTCGAGGATATGGTGGCTGAGCGAGAGCGAGACCTCGTCGTGCAGCGCCAGCGGGCCTACCGGCATGCCGGCCTTCAAGCCCGCCATCTCGATGGCGCGCGGGTGCTGTCCTTCGAGCAGCAGGCTGGCGCCTTCCATGATGTAGGTGGCGAACACGCGGCTGGTGTAGAAGCCGCGCGAGTCGTTGACCACGATCGGCGTCTTCTTGATCTGCTGCACATAGTCGAAGCCCTTCGCCAGGGTTTCCGGTGAGGTCTCCGCACCCATGATGATCTCGACCAGTGGCATCTTGTCGACCGGCGAGAAGAAGTGCAGGCCGATGAAATTCTTCGGCCGCGCACTGGCCTTGGCGAGACCGGTGATCGGCAGGGTGGAGGTGTTCGACGCGAACACAGAAGACGCGGCGAGCACGGCCTCGGTCTTCTTCGTTACCTCGGCCTTGATGCCGCGATCCTCGAACACCGCCTCGATCACCAGATCGCAGCCGGCCATCTGGGCGAAGTCGGTGGTGGCGATGATGCGGGCGAGGAATTCATCGCGGGCCTGCGCGGTCATGCGGCCGCGCTTGACCTGCTTGTCGAGCAGGTTGGCGGAATAGGCCTTGCCCTTGTCGGCGGCCTCCTGCGTGGTGTCGAGCAGCACCACCGTCATGCCGACCTTGGCGGAAACGTAGGCGATGCCGGCGCCCATCATGCCGGCGCCGAGCACGCCCAGCTTCTTCACGCTGGACTTGGCGTAGCCATCCGGCCGCGACTTGCCCTTGTTGATGGCATTGAGCTGGAACCACAGCGTGCCGATCATGTTCTTCGACACCTGCGAGACCACGCAGTCGGCGAAGTAGCGGGACTCGATGCGGCAGCCGGTGTCGAAATCGACCATGCCGCCTTCGTAGACGCAGGACAGGATGTTGTCGGCGGCGGGGTAGTTCTCCTGGGTCTTGGCATGCGCCATCGAGGGCGCGATGGCGAACAGCTGCACCAGTGCCGGGTTCTTGGAGTCACCGCCCGGGAACTTGAACTTCTTGTCGTCCCAGGGCTGCACCGCCTTGGGATTGGCCAGTGCCCAGGCCTTGGCCTTGGCGAGCATGTCGTCACGGTCCTTCGCCAGTTCGTTGATGAAGCCGGCCGCCTTGGCTTCGCCGGGCTTGAACTCCTTGCCTTCGAGCATCGGTTGCAGCGCCGCCTGGATGCCGATCAGGCGCGGCAGGCGCTGGGTGCCGCCGCCGCCCGGCAGCAGGCCCAGCTTAACTTCCGGCAAGCCGAACTTGGCCTTGGCGTCGTCGATGGCGACGCGGTAATGGCAGGCCAGCGCCAGTTCCAGGCCGCCGCCGAGCGCGGTGCCGTTGAGCGCCGCGACCACCGGCCGGCCGCATTTTTCCAGGCGACGCAGAAAGGCCTTGTAGGCCTCGGCCATCGCGTAGGCCTGTTTCGGGTCGATCATTGCGTAGACCTTCTCGATGTCGGCGCCGGCGAGGAATTCCTTCTTGCCGCTGGTGATGATCACGCCCTTGATGCCGACGTCGCCCTCGATCCTGCTGATCGCTTCGCCGAACGGCGTGGTCAGCTCGTCGTTGAGCACATTCATCGAACGGCCCGGCATGTCGAGGACGAGGGTGGCGATGCCGTCGGCATCGACGTTGAATTGGACTGCGCTCATGGCTTGCTCCGTGAGGGGTGAGGGGGGAGGCGTGAGGCGCGGGGGGCGGCGTTGTTCACGCCTCACTCCTCACGCCTGTCGCCTCACGAGAGCGCGTCACACGCGCTCGATGATGGTGGCGATGCCCATGCCGCCGCCGACGCAGAGCGAGGCGAGGCCGGTCTGCTTGCCGCTGCGCTCCAGCTCATCGAGCAGGGCGCCGAGGATCAGACAGCCGGTGGCTCCGAGCGGATGGCCCATGGCGATCGAGCCGCCGTTGACATTGATCTTGTCGAGCGGGATGTCGAGATCACGGGCGGCGCGCAGCACCACGGCGGCGAAGGCCTCGTTGATCTCGTAAAGATCAATGTCCTTCGCGCTCATGCCGGCTTGCTTGAGCGCCTTCTTCGAGGCTGGGCCGATGCCGGTGAGCATGATGGTCGGCTCGCTGCCGGTGACCGCGCAGGCCTTGATGCGCGCGCGTGGCTTCAGGCCCAGCCTGGCGCCCATCTCCAGGTTGCCGATCAGCATCAACGAGGCGCCATCGACGATGCCGGAGCTGTTGCCGGCGTGGTGGACGTGCTCGATCTTCTCGACCGTCGTGTACTTGCGCAGCGCGGTGGCGTCGAAGCCCATCGCGCCCATGTCGGCGAAGCTGGGCTTCAAGCCCGCCAGGGTTTCCAGCGTGGTGCCGGCGCGGATGGTCTCGTCGTGATCGAGCACGGTGAGGCCGTTCAAGTCCTTCACCGGGATGCGGGTCTTGTCGAAGTAGCCGGCCGCCTGCGCCGCCGCCGCACGCTGGTGCGAGCGCACTGCGAAGCTGTCGACATCGGCGCGGCTGAAGCCTTCGAGGCTGGCGATCAGATCGGCGCCGATGCCCTGCGGCGCAAAGCCGATGCCGCCGTTGACGCGCGGGTCCATGACCATCGCGCCGCCGTCGCTGCCCATGGGCCAGCGCGACATGCTTTCGACGCCGCCGGCCACCACCAGGCGCTCCTGGCCGCTCATCACCTTCATGGCGGCGAGGTTCACCGCTTCCAGGCCGGAGGCGCAGAAGCGGTTGAGGGTGACGCCCGCCACCGACTCGTGCCAGCCGGCGTAGAGCGCGGCGATACGGGCGATGTCCGCGCCCTGCTCCCCCACCGGGGTGACGCAGCCGAGCACCACATCGTCGACCTTGGAGGTGTCGAGGGCATTGCGCTCGCGCAGGGCGTCAAAAAGAGTCTTCAACAGATGGATCGGCGTCACCTCGTGGAGGCTGCCGTCCTTCTTGCCCTTGCCGCGCGGCGTGCGCACGGCGTCAAAGATGTAGGCGTCTGTCATGGTCTTGTTCGGGTTGGTAATCTGAATTACGATCACTGTCGTCGGGGCGACGATAAATTCTCGTCGACAAGGGCCGTGCATACCGGCCGGCATCTTGCGAACCGAGCATAGGTAGCAGGTAATCCGGCGTCAATGCAGCGCCGACAGTCAGCCGCTGTCGGCGCCGTCAATGCAAGAGTAAGGAAAGTTACGGAATGAACAAGAAGAAGACCGCCAGCAAGCCCCAGGCGATGGCCGCCGAGGGCAAGCCGGGGCAGATCGACCCGGCCACCCGCGCACGCATCGAGCAGGCGGTGCTGGACATCTTCGCGGAGCGGGAATTCCACCGCGTCGGCCTGATCGAGATCGCCCGCGGCGCCAATGTCAGCCTGCAGACGCTCTACAAGTACTACGGCAGCAAGGAGGCGCTGCTGTTCTCCGGCCTGGATTCCTGGCTGGGTCTGTTGGCGGCGCGGATGATCGACCACCTGCAGGGCATCGAGGACTACAAGGAGCGCCTGCGCAAGGTGTTCTGGGTGACGCTCGACTTCTTCGAGAAAAACCCCAAGGTGGCGCAGATGCTGATGAGCAGCGTCTACGTCAACACCTGGCGCAAGCAGGAGAACTACGAGAATCCGGCGCTGTTCGGCACCTTCATCAAAGTGCTGCACGAGGGCCGCGAGAAAGGCATCCTCACCGACGAGGTGAGCGAAAAGGTGCTGCTCGACTATTTCTTCGGCGTGCTCGGCCGGCTGGTGCAGATGCACATCCATCGCGGCCAGCGCGAGCCGCTCACCGCCCAGGCCAATGTGCTGTTCGAGATGCTCTGGCGCTCCATCGCCAAGCAGCCCTGAGCGGCCTGAAGCCAGCCTAGACCGGTGCCAGCGGCGCCAGCAGCATGGCCAGCCCCAGCAGCACCAGCACCGCGCCCATGGCGCGGTCGATCAGCCAGGCGTGGGCGGCGAGCCGCGCCCGCGCCCGGGGCTGGCCCAGCAGCAGGGCCACCAGGCTGAACCAGACTCCGGTGGTGAGCACGATCCAGGCGGCGAGCGCCAGTTTCTGGCCGATCGGGGTCGGCGTGGTCACCAGGGCCGAGCAGAGGGCGACGAAGAACAAGGTCGCCTTGGGGTTGAGCAGGTTGGTGCCGAGCCCGATCAGAAAGTCGTGGCGGGCCGCTGGCGCCGGAGTCGACGCGGCCGTACCGCCGGCCGGTGGGGCGGAACTGCGCAGGGCGCTGGTGCCCATCCAGATCAGAAAGCCGGCGCCGGCGTAGCGCAGCAGCTCCAGCAGCAGCGGATAGGCCTGCAGCAGCCAGCCCAGGCCGAACAGGGCATAGCCGACGTGGAAGACGATGCCGGCGGCGATCCCCCAGGCGGTACGCAGTCCGGCGGCGCGGCCATGGGCCAGGGTCTGGCGGCTGACCATCGCGAAGTCGGGGCCGGGGCTCATCACCGCCAGCAGGTGGGCGCCGGCGGCGGTGACCAGCAGGCTGGCGCTATTCATCGTGGCTGCTCATGGCCGGGCTGTGCGAGGATGCGGCGTCAATGCCGGCGATCATAGCGGGCCGTAGGTTCAGGGCCTTTAAGTCGGGAGGGCGGATGCCATTCAAACCCCAGGACCCCGAGTCGCATCGAAGCGACATGGATCTCAGTTCCGCCACCTTCGACATGTCTTTGACGATGCCTGACGCGGCCAATGAGCCGCTGGTGGTCACCGGCCCGGCGCGCGCCCAGGCTCTGCCCGACGACAGCCAGGACGTACGCGCTGCCGCCGGTGGCGACGCCCGGGCCTTCGAGCGCCTGTACCGCCGCCACATCGGCAAGGTCTACGGCCTGTGCTGGCGGCTCTGCGACGGCGATTCCGCCAAGGCCGACCAGGCCGCGCAAGATGCCTTCGTGCGCGCCTGGGAAAAGCTCGACAGCTTCCGTGGCGAATCGGCGTTTTCCACCTGGCTGCACCGGCTGACCGTCAACGTCGTGCTGGGCGAGCACCGGTTGCTGAAACGCTGGACCAGCTTCGATCAGGCCCAGGAAGACGGTGTGGCCGAGCCCGGCCACAACCCCAGCGCCGGTCTCGGTGACCGCATCGATGTCGAACGCGCGCTGGCACGTCTGCCAAAAGGCGCCCGCGCCGTTCTGGTGCTCCACGATCTCGAAGGTTGGCAGCACGACGAGATCGCCGCCGCCACCGGCATCGCGGTTGGCACTTCCAAGGCGCAGCTGCACCGCGCCCGCAAACTGATGAAGGAGTGGTTGTCATGAATACCCGCCCGCAGCGTCCTGGCGAGGGCGAGCCTGGCCTGGAGATCGGGCCTGTCCCGGGCCTGGAGCAGTTGGCGCGCGAGCGCCTGCCCGAGCGCGATCTCTGGGCCGGCATCGAGGCACGGCTGCCGCCACGGCGGCGGCGCAACCCGGTCTGGGCCTATGGCCTGGCCGCCAGTCTCTGCGTCGCCAGTCTGGTGGGGCTGATCCTGCGCAGCCCCAGCCCGGTGCCGGAGAACCCGCAACTCGCCGCGGCGTCGACGACTGCCCCGGAGGCCGGTCCCGGCATGGCGGCGAGCACCGGGCGCGGCGCGGTCTGGCAGCCGCCGCAGGGCGAGCTGGTGGCCAGCCTGCCGCGGCAGATGCGCAGCCTGCGCACTGAGAGTTGGGAAGGCCTGCCGGGCAACGACGCGGCGGAACCGGACAACGGTCTGGTGAGCGTCGGCTACCGCGCCGGCGGTCGCTTCGCCGCCCGCAGCTACAAGGCCGGCGGCCACCACCGTGGCCTGCTGCGCGCCAATTTGAAGATGGTCAGCCAGGCCGAGCGCGAACTGAAGCGCGCTCTGCGGGTGGACCCGGAATCGGAATCCCTGCAGGACCTGCTGGCCGCCGCCGAGGCGCAGCGCCGCTCCCTGCAGGGGCTCTACGACAGCGAACACGATTGAAGGAGTAGCCCATGAGTCGCATCACTTTTCCCGCGCTGGCACTGGCCATGGCGGCCAGTCTGGCCCAGGCCGCGCCGCGCGAGTTTGCCGAGCAGCGGCCGTTGAATCCCGAGGCGCGCCTGAGCGTGCGCAATGTCTCCGGTGTGATCCAGGTCGAGGCCTGGGACAAGGCGACCCTGGATATCGCCGCCCAGCTCGCCGACAACGTCGAGAACCTCGACATCAGCGGCAGCGCCAATGACCTCAAGCTGGAGGTCAGGACCAAGAAATCCGACCGCTACGGCCCCTACGACGAAACCCAGCTGCACCTGCGGGTGCCGGCCGGTGTTGCCCTGACCCTGGACGGCACCAGTGCCGATCTGGTGGTGCGCGGCCTCAAGGGCGCGCTGGTGGCGCGGACGGTGAGCGGCGACGTGCAGATCGAGGTCAATTCCAAGCAGCTCAGCGCCCAGACCGTCAGCGGCGATCTCACCGTGCGGGCGCCCTACGCGGTGGACACCAAGGTCAGCACAGTCAGCGGCGACGCCGACATCGAGGGGGCTTCCGGGGCGCTCAGCGCCGAGTCGGTGTCCGGCGATGTGCGCGTCGATGGCGGTACGTTCAGCCGCCTGGAACTGAAGTCGGTGTCCGGCGATGTCAACTTCCATGCGGCGGCGGCGGTCAACGCGGTGGTGAAGGCCGAGTCCCTGTCCGGCGATGTCCGCTTCGATGCGCCAGCGGCGCTGTCGGCGGAAGTGACGCTGAAGACCTTCAGTGGCGAGAGGCGCTGCGACTTCGAGGGCGTCAGCCCGAGCAGCGATGGCAAGCGCACCGTGCTGCGCCTGGGCGAGGGTCGCGGCAATGTGGTGCTGACCAGCTTCTCCGGCGACGTCAGCCTCGACAAACACTAAAGCCCACAGACGGCGGCGCGGCGCTTGGTCGGCGCCAATGCGCCGCCCATCGTCCCCGGCGCTACCGGTGAAGGGTCTCGGGCGACAGTGTCGTCAGACCCGACTCGGACGCCACCCATGCTGCGAATCTACGACGAGGCCGACTGGCGCCGCCGCCGCCGCTGGCTGCTGCTGAGCACCTTCTGCGCGGGCTCGCTGTTCGGCGGCCTGGCGCTCAATTCCACGCTCGCCGGCTCGGAGTCGGTGCCGCTGCCGCGCCAGGTCCAGGGCTGCGAGGCCGACGTCAGTGGCCTGAAGCTGGCCTGCAAGCTGCAACTGGAAACCCGTCTCAGCCCGCGCTGAGGCGCACTCCCATTCCCCGCCCGGCGCTCAGGCGCTGGCCGCCAGCAGGCGGGCATTGCCGCCCACCGCCGAGGTATTCACCGACAGCGTGCGCTCGGTGACGAAGCGCAGCAGGTAATGCGGGCCGCCGGCCTTGGGGCCGGTGCCCGACAAACCCTCGCCACCAAACGGCTGCACACCCACCACCGCGCCGGTCATGCCGCGGTTGATATAGCTGTTGCCGACCAGCGCGCGCGCCTGCACCCGGCGCCAGGTGCGCTCGATGCGCGAGTGCACGCCCAAGGTCAGGCCATAGCCCAGGCTATTGATCTGGTCGATGAGGGCATCGAGCTGGTCGGCCCGGTAGCGCACCAGATGCAGGATCGGCCCGAACTGCTCCTCGCGCAGCGCCGCCAGGCTGTCCAGCTCCACCGCCAGGGGCGCGACGAAGCTGCCGTGCGCGCAGTCCGCCGGGATTGGCAGTTCGCCGATCACACGGCCTTCGGCGCGCATGCGGCTCGCGTGGGCCAGCAGCTTGTCGCGCGCCTCCTCGTCGATCACCGGGCCGATGTCGGTGGTCAGCAGCGCCGGGTCGCCGAGCGACAGCTCCTGCATGGCGCCGGCCAGCAGCTGCGCCACCTTGTCGGCGATTTCTTCCTGCACACAGAGCACGCGCAGCGCACTGCAGCGCTGGCCGGCGGAGTAGTAGGCACTGTGGATGGCGTCCTTCACCACCTGCTCGGGCAGCGCCGAGCTGTCGACGATCATCGCGTTCTGGCCGCCGGTCTCGGCGATCAGGGTGGCGATCGGTCCCGGCCGCGCGGCCAGGCTGCGATTGATCTTCTGCGCCACCTCCACCGAGCCGGTGAAGGCGACGCCGGTCACGCCCTCGGCGCCGACCAGGGCGCCGCCGACCAGGCCATCGCCCAGGGCCAGTTGCAGCACCGCGCGCGGCACGCCGGCCTCGTGCAGCAGGCCGGTGAAGGCGTAGGCGATCAGGTTGGTCTGCTCGGCGGGCTTGGCGATTACCGCGTTGCCGGCGGCCAGCGCCGCCGCGATCTGGCCGGCGAAGATCGCCAGCGGGAAATTCCATGGCGAGATGCAGACGAACAGGCCCTTGCCGTGCAATTGCAGTTCGTTGTGCTCGCCGGTGGGGCCGGGCAGGGTGGTTGGCCGGCTCATGAGCTTGCGCGCCTGCGCGGCGTAATAGCGCAGAAAGTCGACGGTCTCGCGCACCTCGGCGTTGGCGTCCGCCAGGGTCTTGCCGGCCTCGCGCAACAGCAGCTGGAGGTAGAGCGCGGGCTCGGCCTCCAGACGGTCGGCGGCGCGTTCCAGCACCAGGGCGCGAGCGTCGGCGGAGAGTGCGTTCCAGCCCGGCTGGGCACGGCGGGCATCGGCGACCAGCGTCGGGATCGCGGTGAGCTGCAGCGCGGTCCATTCGCCGAGCGTCCGGCGGCGGTCGGCGGGGTCGCTGATCGGATGGGTTTCGCCGGGCATGGTGGCGCTGGCGGTGATCGAGCTGGCGCGGACGGGCGCCTGCGCGGCGGCGAGCTGGGCGGCGAGCGCGGCGAGCTCAGGCTCCGAAGTCAGGAACAGCCCGGCGGAATTGCGCCGCTCCGCGCCATAGAGCTCCGAGGGCAGCGGCAGATGCGGATTGGGCTTCACCGCCAGTGCGCGCACCGCCTCCACCGGATCGGCGACCAGGGCTTCGGGCGGAGTGTTGTCGTCGAAGATGCGGTTGACGAAGGAGGTGTTGGCGCCGTTCTCCAGCAGGCGCCGCACCAGATAGGGCAGCAGATCCTCGTGCGAGCCCACCGGCGAATAGACGCGGCAGGGCAGGGGCAGGTCTTCCCGCACCACTTGGTAGAGCGCCTCGCCCATGCCGTGCAGGCGCTGGAACTCGTAGCCTGTTTCGTCGCCGGCGTAGGCGCGCACCGCCGCGACGGTGTGGGCGTTGTGGGTGGCGAGCATGGGGTAGAAGACCTCGCGCGCGGACAACAGGCGGCGCGCACAGGCGAGGTAGGCGACATCGGTGTTGGCCTTGCGGGTGTACACCGGGTAGCCGGCCAGGCCCTGCTCCTGCGAACGCTTGACCTCGGTGTCCCAGTAGGCGCCCTTGACCAGCCTCACCGCCAGTTTTCTTCCGACCCGACGCGCCAGCTGTTCCAGCCAGTCGATCACCGCCAGGCCGCGTTTCTGGAAGGCCTGCACGGCCAGACCAAAGCCCTCGTAGCCTTCCAGCGAGGCATCGGCGTAAACCGCCTCGATCAAGTCCAGCGACAGCTCCAGCCGGTCCGCCTCCTCGGCATCGACGGTCAGACCGATGCCCTCGGCCTTGGCCTGCTGGGCCAGCGCCAGCAGCTTCGGTGTCAGCTCGCGCAGCACGCGTTCGCGCTGGGCGAGTTCGTAGCGCGGATGCAGCGCCGAGAGCTTCACCGAGATGTTGGGGCGACCGTAGATCGGCGCGCTGGCGAATACCGCGTCCTCGCGCGCCGCCTTGCCGATGGCGGCGATGGCGTCCTGGTAGGCCTTGAAGTAGCGCTCGGCATCGGCGCCGGTGAGCGCCGCCTCGCCGAGCATGTCGTAGCTGTGCAGATAGGTTCGCTGCGCCTTGCCGCGGGCGTTCTTCAGTGCCTCGCTGATGGTCCTGCCCATCACGAATTGCGAGCCCATCAGGCGCATCGCCTGGCGCACGGCGAGCTGGATCACCGGCTCGGTGGACTTGGCCACCAGCTTGTTGAGCGCGCGGCGGAAGTCGGAGGTGGTGTCGGGCGCGAGCTTGACGATCTTGCCGGTGAGCATCAGGCCCCAGGTGCCGGCATTCACGAACAGCGAGTCGCTCTTGCCGAAGTGCGACTCCCAGTCGGCATCGCCGAGCTTGTCGGCGATCAGCTTGTCGGCGGTGGCGTCGTCCGGGATGCGCAGCAAGGCTTCGGCTAGGCACATCAGCAGCACGCCCTCCTCGCTGGAGAGGTCGTACTGCTGCATGAAGGCATCCAGCGGCGACTGCTCGTTCTTCAGCCGCCGCACCCGCTCCACCCAGTCGGCGGCCTGACGCGCCACCAGACTGGCGTGCTCGGGCGGCAGGGCGGCGAGGCCGAGCAGCTTGTTGACCAGCGCGGTCTCGTCGGCGAGATAGGCGGCGGAGATGGCGCGGCGCGGGGCGTCGCGCTCGGGCGCGGGTTGGGCGTAGACGTAGGAGCTGGTCATGGCGGTGGCCGGCGTCGCCGGCGGGAAGACGGAGTTGCCGCCAGTTTAGGGCCTGTCACCCATTGGAACGTCGCTGCGGCGGAAGGCGCACTCGGCTTAACGCGGCTGGCCGCAGGCAAGCCGCGCCGAGGCCAAGTGCTTGGGGCAGTGCAAGGAAGCAAGAGTGCGCAATAGCGGGCCTATTGAAACTCTTGCTGACGCCGCAATGCCCCAAAACCGTCCGGCGCCGACGCGGTGTTTGCGCAGCAAGGGGTGCGGGAGGCGCCGGCAGGGCTCGCTCCCGCACCCACCTCGCTACGCTCGGGCACCGTGTCGCGAGCCCGCCCCTAGGGGTTGCTGGCCAAAAGCGCGTCATCCCGCCTTGCCCGCCCAGCGAAGGCAACCAGCCTTCGCGTCGGCAGGCGCCTTGCCCGACGCCATTTTGACCGGCAACGCAGCGACGTTCTAATGGGTGACAGGCCCTAAGTTGCCGCCTGTGCCGCGAGTGTGGTCAGGGCGTCGCCGCTCACCCGGTAGATGGTCCACTCGCTCTGGGCCTGGGCGCCCAGGCTCTCGTAGAAGCGGATCGCCGGGCTGTTCCAGTCCAGCACGCTCCACTCGAAGCGGCCGCAGCCGCGCTCCAGCGCGAGTGCGGCCAAACGCGCCAGCAGCGCCTTGCCGATGCCGAGTTTGCGGGCGGTCGGGCGCACATAGAGGTCTTCGAGATAGAGACCGGGCTTGGCGAGAAAGGTGGAGTAGTTGTGGAAGTACAGGGCAAAGCCGACGCCTTGGCCCTGCTGCTCGGCGATCAGGCATTCCGCCCAGGGCCGCGCGCCGAACAGGGCCTCCCGCAGGGCTTCTGGAGTGGCCTGGCACTGATCGAGCAACTTCTCGTACTCGGCGAGTTCGCGGATCAGGGCGACGATCAGCGGGCAGTCGTCTGGGCGGGCGGGGCGGATCTGGATGGGCATGGCGGGTCTCGGTAGGTCGAGGCATTGTGCCGCTATGCTTCGCCGCAATCCGCAATCCGCAATCCGCAATCCGCAATCCGCAATCCGCAATCCGCAATCCGCAATCCGCAATCC
>NZ_JBYSYF010000006.1:0-148582 GCF_058782965.1 Stagnimonas sp. FW305-C-60 | reverse complement strand
CATGGCTTGCCATGCCAACCCATTAACTGTTTCTTTGCACAAGCAAAGAAAAGTGAGTCGCCAAGAGGCGAAAAAAACTATCAAGCCCTGCGAGGCCAGCAGAGCGCGAACGCAAACCGCCGCACACCAGCAGAACTAAGCGAAAGCACTGCACTCCGCCACGGCAATCCCCCTCCCCTAACCCCTCCCCACAAGGGCGAGGGGAACAAGTTGCGAGAAGTCGCGGGACAGCCGTGGCCCCTCAGCCCTTGGGCACCGCCACCGTGCGCAGATAGGGCTTGATGGTCTTGTAGCCCTGCGGGAACAGCTGCTTGGCGTCTTCGTCCTTCACGCTCGGCACGATGATCGCGTCGTCGCCCGGCTTCCAGTTCACCGGCGTCGCCAGCTTGTACTGGTCGGTGAGCTGCAGGCTGTCGATCACCCGCAGGATCTCCTCGAAGTTGCGGCCGGTGGAAGCCGGATAAGTGAGCGTCAGACGGATCTTCTTGTTGGGGTCGATCACGAACACGCTGCGCACCGTGAAGGTGTCGGAGGCGTTCGGATGGATCATGTCGTAGAGGTTGGCGACTTGCCGTTCCGGGTCGGCGATGATCGGGAAATTCACCGCCGTGCCCTGGGTTTCCTCAATGTCCTTGCTCCAGCCGATGTGGTCGGCGAGCGGGTCCACCGACAGCGCGATGGCCTTGACCTTGCGCTTGGCGAATTCGTCCTTGAGCTTGGCGGTGTAGCCCAGCTCGGTGGTGCACACCGGCGTGTAGTCGCGCGGGTGGCTGAAGAACACCACCCAGCTGCCCTGGGCCCAATCGTGGAACTTGATCGTGCCCTGCGTGGTTTCGGCAGTGAAATCGGGGGCGAGATCGCCCAGTCGTAAGGTCATGGCTTGCTCCTTGTGTGCAGCTCCAGGGGGCAGCAGGTTGCGCCCGCTAAGCAGCCGATACAAGGGATTAGCTCAGAGCTTTTCGGCCATATCGCAGCGCGCCCGCCAGCAGCAGCGGCGCCAGCAGCAGACCACCCAGGCCGCCACCACCGCCCTGACCACCACCCGGCGCGTCGGCGACGGTGGAGCCACCCGAGGAAGAGCTGGAGCCGGAACCGGTACCGCTCTTGGCCGGCACCTGGCGGCCGAGATTGGCCGGGTCCAGCCAGGGCCGCAGCGAGCCGCTGCTGCTGCCGTCGCCGTTCCAGGCCGGGCCCAGGCGCGAGTAGTAGAGGCTGGGCAGCGGCACCGCATCGCAGTTGCTGGAGGCGCTGAGCACGCCCACCACCTTGCCGCCACCGACGAACAGCGCCGAGCCGGAAGACCCGGCCGACGCGGCGCCCAGTTCCGAGAGCATCTTCCACACCGGCAGATTGCCGATCGACAGGCCCAGCACGGTGATCTGCGGCGGGCTGGAGCCCCAGACGATCTGCCGCGCCAGCCGGCCGCCGTGGTGGATGCCGGTCAGCTCGCCGCTGGCAGGCTGGTCGCTGGCGTCGATGCCGGCCCAGTAGGGCTTGGCGCCGGCCGGCGGCGCGTCCTTGAGTTCCAGCAGCCAGACATCGCTGGACTCGGCGCGGTGATTGGCGCCGCTGCTGGTCTGCGGCGCGACGCTGCTGGCCGCGGCGAGATCGCTGCCGCAGGGGCTGACCGCGTTCCAGTACACCCGCAGCGAGGCCGCCGCCGCTTGCGCGTCGCCGCGCTGGCCGTTGAGCTCGCGGCAATGGCTGGCGGTGAGCAGATAGGGCCGGCCGTCCTGCAGACTGTTGTTGACCAGAGTGGCGGTGCAGCCCACGGCATTGAGCACGGTGATCGCCACCACCGACTGCCCCCATTCCAGCGCGTCGTTCTGCGCCGAGCAGCTGAAGTTGATGGCGCAGGCGCTGCCGGCCTTGGCGCTGACCGCCGGTGCCGCCAGCGGATCGCGGAAGCCGGCCTGCAGCTGGTCGATGCGCAGCGCGTAGCGGTTGGCGGCCAGCAGCGGCATGCGCGCGACCAGCGTCAGGCTGCTGCCCGGTTGCGGCAGGCTCCAGTAGTCCTCGCCCGCCAGGTCGGCGGCGGTGACCGTGCTGGCGCCGATCTCCAGGCTGGCCTGTTCCGGCAATTGCAGGGCGCTGGCATGAAACGCCAGGCTCTGCGCGCCCGGCACCTCCAGCTCCATGCGCCAGACCGCCTGCTCGCCTTCGCGGCTCCAGTGGCCGTCGCGGAGGGCGTCGATCGTCACCGGCCGGGCAATGGCGTAGCGCGCCGGCTCGGCGGCGGCCTGCGCCAGCTCGCGATCCCAGTCCACCGTGTAGGTCTCGGCCCGCGCGTCCAGCGCCAGTCCGGAAAGCAGCAGGCCTAAGCCCCAGTACCAGCGCTTGCTCTTGGTTTGGATGTCCATGTCCGTCTCCCCCCGCCGTCAACCACGGCGCCTGGCAAACAGACTGAAGGACTGAACCAGGCCGCAGGGCGCGGCGCCGATCAGCGTTGCGCCAGCGCGGAAGAACGGCTGTGGCGGCGGAAACGCAGGCTCAGCCCCAGCGCCGCCGCACCCAGGCCGGCGGTCAGCCCCCACCAGAGGCCGTCGGCGCCCAGGCCCAGCCCGAAGGCCAGGCCCCAGGCCACCGGCAGACCCAGCAGCCAGTAGGCCGCCAGGGTGATGAGCATGGGAAAGCGCGTGTCCTTGAGCCCGCGCAGCGCGCCATTGGCGGTGACTTGCAGGCCGTCGAAGAACTGGAAGGCGCCCGCCAGCGCCAGGAAGCCGGCGGCCTGCGCGGCGATCGCCGGGTCACGGCTGTAGGCGGCAGCGATGACGCCGCCGGCCAGCAGCATCAGGCTGGCGTTGAAGGCGGCATTGGCCACACCCAGCAGCATGCCGCTGTAGCCGGCCAGACGCGCGGCGGCGGCGTCGCCGGCACCACGGAAGTAACCGACCCGCACGGTGGTGGCAAAGCCGATGCCCATCGGGATCATGAAGGTCACCGAAGCGAAGTTGATCGCCACCTGGTAGGCGGCGATGGTCTGCTCGCCGATGCGCGCCATCAGCACCGACACCGCCACGAACAAGCCGGCCTCGGCGAGCAGGATGGCGCCGATCGGCAGGCCCAGGCGCAGCAGCTGGCGCCGCGCGCCGGGCTCGAAGCCAGAGCCGGCAAACAGACGCAGCGGCCGCAAGTGGCGGTCGCTGCCGTAGTACCAGGCCAGGGTGCCGGCCATCACCAGACAGGCCAGGCTGGTGGCAATGCCGGAGCCGACCACGCCCAGCGCCGGAATCGGCCCGGCGCCGTAGATCAGCAGCCAGTTGAACAGGGCATTGGCGATCAGGCCAGCCAGCCCGGCGAGCATCACCGGCCGCGAGGCTTCCTGACCTTCGGCGAGAAAGCGCAGCGCGAAGAACAGACAGAGGCCCAGCGAGGAACCGGCATAGGTGCGCAGATAGGCGATGGCCAGCTCGGTGGTCTCGGCCTCCAACCCCAGCCGGTGCAACAGCGGCGCCGCCAGCAGCTGCACCAGCGCGAACCAGAGCAGCGCCACCAGCAGCGCCAGCCGCAGCAGACTACGGCCGAAGCGGCCCAGGGACTCCGGATCGGCACCGGCGCCCCGCCGCTGCGAGACGATCGCCGAGGCGGCCATGAACAGGCCCATGAACAGCACGAAGGGCACGACGTTGAGATTGGTGCTCACCGCCACCGCCGCCAGCTCCCGCGCGCCGAGGTGGCCGGCCATCACGGTGTCGGTGGCGCCCATGCCGACGCCGGCCAGCTGCGCGGCGATCAGCGGCAGGGCGAGCTTGAGATTGGCGCGCATTTCGGCGCGGGCGGCGGGCGACAGCAACACGATGGGCTCCAGCGAGGGGCGCGCATTCTATCGGCCTCCACCGGAGGCTATAGTTGGTTCTCGTCTTCCCCGGTCGCTGCCTGGCATGCACTCCGCCCTCGCCGTCGCCAACCACCTGTTCGAGCGCGCCCAGCAGGCGCGGCTGCCGCTTACTGGCGGTCAGTTGCAGTGCCTGTGCTACTTCGCTCACAGCCTGCGTCTGGCCTTGGTCAACCTGCCCCTGCTCGACGAGACCGTGCTCGCCGACCGCGACGGCATCAGCATTCCCAGCATCACTCGGCTGGGCTTGCACGGCAGCCGTCCGGTGCCCCAGTTGCTCGCCGAGGTGCGGCCCACCGCCGCCGGTCTGCTCGACGAGGTGGCCCCGGTGCTGGACCCGCAGGAGCCGGCGCTGACCACGGTGGATCTGGTCTGGAGCCGCTTCGGCCGCTTCAGCGCCTACGACCTGGGAGTGTTCGTGCGTAGCGCCGGTGGCCCCTGGGACGAGACCTGGAACCATCCCGACCGCGTCGATGGCCTGCTGAGTAGCGTCGCCAGCCAGCCGCTGGCCGCCGATGGTCGCGCGCTGCCGATCGCCAATTCGCTGATCCGCCGCTGGTTCCGCGAGCTGACCATCCAGGAGAGCCGCGACCAGGCCAGCGCCGATGGCCTGGCGCCGACGGTGATGGCCCGCCATGTGCGGCCCGAGAACACGCTCAGTCTGGCGGCGGTGAAGAAGCTCCGCGCGCCCTGAGCCGAGCCGGCCCCTGGGGCCGGTAACGCGGCGGTCGCCGTCGCTTTAACGGGTCCTAGCCGCGCCGCCAATCGTGGTAGCGCGCCACCAGCTTGAGCAGGCCTTCCGGCTTGTGCGCCTGCTTCCAGACGCCGGCGCTGTACTTCGCCGCCTCCGACCAGGTCGGGTAGACGTGGATGGTGCCGAGCAGCTGGTTCATGCCCAAACCGTGGCGCATCGCCAGAGTGAACTCGGCGAGCAGCTCGCCGGCATGGGCGCCGACCACGGTGGCGCCGAGGATGCGGTCCTTGCCCGGCACGGTCAGCACCTTCACCCAGCCCTCGGCCTCGCCGTCGGCGATGGCACGGTCGAGATCGTCCAGGCCGTAGCGCGACAGCTCGTAGGCGATGCCCTTCTCCTGTGCTTCGGTTTCGTTGAGGCCGACCCGCGCCACTTCCGGCGCGGTGAAGGTGACCCAGGGCACCACCGAGTAGTCGATGCGGAAGCGCCCGCCGCGCAACCACAGCAGCGGCCCGAACAGCGCGTTCACCGCCGCGTACCAGGCGGTGTGGGCGGCGGTGTGGGTGAACTGGTAGGGGCCGCTGGCGTCGCCACAGGCGTAGATGTTGGGGAAGCTGGTGCGACCGTAATCATCGACCTCGATGGTCTTGCCCAGGCACACGCCCAGCTCGCGCAGGCCGGTGCCGTCCAGCCGCGCGGCGCGGCCGACCGCGACCAGGATCTGGTCGAAGCCGATGCGATCTTCGCGGCCTTCGCGCTCGCAGATCAGAAGCTTCTCGCCCTCTTCGACGACCACCGCCTTGGCGCGGGTGGCCAGCCGCAGATCGATGCCCTCGGCCGCGAAGCGCGCCTGCACCAGCGCCGAGACTTCCGGGTCTTCGCGGATCATCAGGCGCGGCAGCATCTCCACCTGGGTCACCTGCGCGCCCAGGCGGGCAAAGGCCTGCGCCAGCTCGCAGCCGATCGGCCCGCCGCCCAGCACCAGCAGGCGGCGCGGCAGTTCCTGGAGGTCCCAGAGCGTGTCGGAGGTGAGATAGCCGGCCTCGGCCAGGCCGGGGATGGGCGGCACGAACGGCGCGGCGCCGGTGGCGAGCACGATGTTGGGTGCGGTCAGGCGCTCGCCGTTGTCCAGCTCCACCGTCCAGGGGTCGACCAGCCGGGCGCTCGCCTGGCGGCAGTCGACGCCCAGGCCCTGGTAGCGGGCCACCGAGTCGTGCGGCGCGATCTCCGCCACCGCCCGGCGCACGCGCGCCATCAGCGCCGGAAAATCCACCTCTGGCGCCGGCAGCCGCAGGCCAAAGTCGGCGGCGCGGCGCGCCTCGCTGGCGCTCTTGGCGGCCCGGATCAAGGCCTTGCTGGGCACGCAGCCGGTGTTCAGGCAGTCGCCGCCCATCTCGCCCTTTTCGATCAGCGTCACCTTGGCGCGCACGGCGGCGGCGATGTAGCTGCTGACCAGACCGGCGGCACCGGCGCCGATCACGATCAGGTTGCGGTCGAAGCGCCGTGGCCGCCGGTGGCCGCGATAGGCCTGGCGCGCCTTCAGGGCGTCGATCAGCCGGCGTGCCAGCAGCGGCAACAGGCCGAGCAGCGCGAAGGCGCCGATCAGGCCGGGCGAGAGGATGCCGCGCAGGCTGCTGAGCTGCGACAGCTCGGTGCCGGCGTTCACGTAGGCGGCGGTGCCGAGCAGCATGCCGAGCTGGCTGACCCAGACATAGGTCCAGGTGCGGATGGTGGTCAGACCCATCACCAGATTGACCAGGAAGAACGGGAACACCGGCACCAGCCGCAGCGTGAACAGATAGAACGCGCCCTCGCGTGCCACGCCGGCATTGATCGCCTTCAGCCGCTCGCCGTAGCGCGCCTGCAGGCCGTCGCGCAGCAGGTAGCGGGCGGTGAGAAAGGCCAGGGTCGCGCCGGCGGTGCTGGCGAAGCTCACCAGCAACGTGCCCCAGCCCAGGCCGAACAGCGCGCCGGCCGCCAGGGTCAGCACCGCCGCGCCGGGGAAGCTCAGCGCGGTGACCAGCACGTAGACCGCGAAGAAGCCGGCGGTGAAGGCCAGCGGCCGCGCCTCTTGCAAGGCTTCGAGGGCGCCACGCTGGGCCTTGAGCGCATCCAGGCTCAGATAGCGGGTGAGATCGAAATACAGCGTCAGGCCGATGGCGGCGGCGACTAGGAGCAGCAGCAGGAGCTTGCGCATGGCGCGGTCTTGAAAGCCGGGAAGGAAGCCGGCTTGCAGCTTACGGCCAGTTCCCGCTCCCGGATGCTGCCGGAACGCTCGGGTTCATGTCCCGGCGTCCAGCGCGCTATTCCTCGTGCGGCGGCTTAGCCCCCTGCGGGCGCGGCCCGCGTAGCGGCGGCTCCGGCAACCGGCCTTGCAGGCTGATCGCCGTACCCTGGCGGATCACCTCCAGGCTCAGGCTGGCCTGCGGCGCCAGGCTGAACAGCTGATCCAGCAGATCCACCGGACTATGTACCGGCTGGCCATTGATGCGCTGGATCACGTCGCCGCTCTTGAGCTGAGGCGCGCCTTCGATGACCGGCGGCGCTTTCACCACCAGCACGCCTTCGCGGGTCTTGAAATAGCCGGCGAGATCCTCGTCGAGCCGCGCCAGCTGAAAGCCGGGGCCACCCAGCGGGCCGGCCATCAGGCGTCCGATGCCGCCGCCCGGCGGCGGCGGAAACATCGGCCCCAGGCCGTCGACGGGCAGCCGCGGCAGCAGCAGGTCGCCACGCGGCCCGAAGCGCTCGATGTCGAAGTCCAGGGCCGCCGGAACTTCCTGGCGCTGCGCCACCACCGACAGGTTCTTGTGCTTGCCGCCGCGCTCGACTTGCAGGCTCACGGTCGCACCCGGCTCCAGCTCCCGCAGCGTCTGGCGCAGGGTCAGGCCTGGCCCCGGGCGCGCATCCTCCGGCAACTCCAGCGACTTGCCGTTGGCGCTCAGGATCAGGTCGCCACTCTGCACGCCCGCCTTCTCGGCACCGGAGCCCGGCGTGACCGCGGTGACCACGACGCCGCGCTGCCGGCCTTTCTCCAGCGGGCCGGGGGCGATGCTGACGCCGAGCGCGGCGCGGCGCGGGTCCACCAGCAGACCCATGGCCTGCGAGAACGGCGTGTCTTCGCCGAGCTGGCCCTGGACGCGCGCCAGCTCGCGCGCCGACTTCACCAGCTGTTCGCGCGCGGCGCGCAGGTTCTGCTCGGCTTGCTGCAGCTGCGCGCGCAGCTCGGGCGTAGGGCTGGCCTCGGTCTCGGGCGGCTTGGCCACCGCCGGCAGGCTCAGGCCCAGGGCCAATAGCAGGCCGGGGAGCAAACGGAGATTTTTCATGGCTTACAGCTCCAGGACTGCGCCGTCGTCAGCGGCATCGCTGGCGAACTCGGCGGTGGTGGATTGCACCAGCGTCGACGCCTCGTGCGCCGATACCAGCTGATTGAGCAGGCCGACCCGGCGCTGCCAGAGCGCCTCGGCGGCGCGACGGTCGGCCACCGGCTCGAAGGCGAGATCGCTGAGCTGCACATCGAGCAGGGCGACATCGCGTTGCAGTGTCGCGGCGGTGCTGGCCTGGGCGCCGTTCCAGACTCCGGTCTCGGACTTGAGCGCCGAGAGCCGCTGCTCCAGCGCCTGCGACTGCTGCATCAGGCCGGCGACAGTATCCGGGCCGCCGACCTGGGGCGCCGGCCTCGCAGGGTCCGGCAGCGGTCGCAGGCCCACGACCGCCAGCAGCACCGAGGCCGCCAGCGCCAGGCCGCCGGCCCACTGGCGGCGACGGCGGCGCTGGCGCTGACGCGCGTCCAGGCTCTCGGCCAGCCGCGACCAGCCGTCGGCCGGCGGCGGCAGCTCGGGCAGTTCACGCAGGGATCGGGACAGGTCGTTCATCTCAACACTCGGCGGCAACGGTCAGGGCGGCAGGTGGCAGGGAAGACGGGAGCGGCTCGGCGACCGAGCGCGCCGGCGGCGGCTCGTTCTTCACCCCGAGCAGCTCGCGCAGTTTCTGATGGGCGCGTGCCAATTGCGACTTCGAGAAGCTCTCGGACTTGTTGTTCATGGCGGCGATCTCGGCATGGGTATAGCCCTCGACGTGATACAGCCAGAGCACCGCGCGCGGCAGCGGCGGCAGCGCCGTCAGCGCCCGTTCGAGGTCCAGCTGGTGCACGTCGAAGCTGGGCACCAGATCGACTTCGGCCTCCGGCGCGAACAGCTCCAGAAAGCGCCGCTGGCCGCGCAGATGCATCAGCGCCCGGCTCGCCGCCACCGCCCGCAACCAGTAGCCGAACGGCGACTCGCCGCGGAACTGGTGGATGCGCGCGAAGGCATCGAGAAAGCTGTCCTGCAGGAGATCGGCGGCGGTGTCGGCGCAGTCCACCATGCGCCGCAGCAGCGTATAGACCGCGGTCTGGTAACGGCGGTAGATCAGGCCCTGGGCGGCGCGTTCCCCGGCCCGGGCGCGGGCCAGCAGCTCGGCTTCGAGCGGCTGGGCGAAGCCGGTGGCGGGTTTGGAATCCTTGTCCATGTTCATCAGATGCGGGGCGTGGGAAAAAGGTCGCGCCCCTTGTAAGTCGGCCTGCCGCCTATCCGGCCGACATTTACCGGCCCTTTATATTTGGCCTGCCATCACCACCGTTTTCGGTCCATGCTTCACCGCCACCGCAGGCAGACCCCATGACTCTCGATCTCGACCGCGTCAACGCCGAACTCGGCAACAACAGCGAGGCTCTGCTGGACTGGGCGCTGGGCCTGGGCAAGCGGGTGGTCACCACCAGCAACTTCGCGCCCTATGCGGCGGTGCTGCTGCACATGGTCAGTCAGCGCCGGCCGGAGACGCAGGTGCTGTGGATCGACGCCGGCTATGCCACGCCGGCCACCTACCGGGTCGCCGACGAGATCGTCGAGCGCCTGAAGCTCAACCTGGTGGTCTACCAGCCGCGCCGCTCACGCGCGCACCGCGAGGCGGTGGAAGGCGCGCCGCCGGGCCTGGACGAACCCGAGCGGCTGGCGCGCTTCACCGAGGAGGTGAAGCTGGAACCTTTCGAGCGCGCGGTGCGCGAGTTGCGGCCCGAGGTCTGGCTCACCGCGCTGCGCGCCGAGAGCACCGCCGAGCGCGCCGCGATGCAGCCGGTCTCCTGGAGCCGCAACGGCCTGCTCAAAGTGACGCCGCTGCTGCACTGGAGCAGCAAGCAGATGTACGAGTACCTGCAGCAACATCGGCTGCCGAACAACTTCGACTACTACGATCCGACCAAGATCGAAGGGCATCGGGAGTGCGGGCTGCATACCGCGGTCTAGGGTTTCAGGTGACCTTGCCGCGCGCCTGGAATTGCTCCTGGCGCCAGGCGCCGCTGGCCATCAGCTGCACCAGCTGCTCCACCGCATCCCAGACATCGACATGGCGCAGGTAGAGCGGCGCAAAGCCGAAACGCAGGATGTCCGGGGCGCGGAAGTCGCCGACCACGCCGCCGGCGATCAGCGCCTGGCAGATCGGCCAGGCCTGCGCGTGCCGCCAACAGACCTGGCTGCCACGGCGCGCCGCCTCGCGCGGGCTGGCGAGCGCAAAGCCCTGCCCGGCCAGGCGTGATTCGACAAGGCCGATGCACAACTCGGCCAGCGCCACCGACTTGGCGCGCAGCTCGGCCAGATCGACGCCCTCGAATTGTTCGATGCCCACCTCCAGCGCACTCAGGCCGAGGATGGGCGGAGTACCGCAGAGCGCCCTTGCGATGCCGGACGCCGGCTGGTAGTCGGGCTCGAAGGCGAACGGCCGGGCGTGACCGAACCAGCCGCTCAGTGGGCTCGCGACCTGCCCCTGCCAACGATGGGCGAGGTACAGGAAGGCCGGGGCTCCGGGGCCGCCGTTGAGGTACTTGTAACCGCAGCCCACCGCGAAGTCGGCGCCGTCGGCATCCAGCGCCAGCGGCAGCGCGCCCGCCGAGTGCGCGAGATCCCAGAGCGTGAGCGCACCCGCGGCATGGGCGGCGGCGCTGAGCGCGCGCATCTCGTGCAGGGCGCCACTGCGGTAGCTGACGTGCGAGAGCATCAGCACCGCCGTGTCCTCGTCGAGCGCCGCCGCGTAGTCGGCGGCGCTGGCACCGGCCGGCAGCAGGCGCAGCGTATGGCGCCCGCCCAGCTGCGCGATCAGGCCCTGGGCGATGTAGAGGTCGGTGGGAAAATTGTCAGCCTCGCTGACGATCACCCGGCGCTCCGGGCGCAGGCTCAGGGCCATGGCCAGCAGCTTGTAGAGATTCACCGAGGTGGAATCGGCGACCGCCACCTGCCCCGGCGCGGCACCCAACAAGGGCGCCAGACGCTCGCCGAGGCGCAATGGCGCATCGACCCAGCCCGCGCCCGCGGTCGAGCCGGGCGAGGGACTGTTCCAGCTCTTGATCAGGCCCTCGCCCCATTCCTGCTCGATCACCCGTGCCAGGCGTGCCGGTGTCGCCGCCGGCAGCACGCCCAGGGAATTGCCGTCGAGGTAGATGAGGCCGGGCGGCAGGCGAAAGCGCGCGCGCATTGCCGCCAGTGGATCGGCGGCGTCGAGGGCGAGGCAGGCCTCGCGGGTGGCGGGAATGCTCATGGCCGGCAGGCTAGCATCGCCGCGCCAGAACATGGACGCCGGCCGCCGGGCTGCCGATACTGGCGCCACTCCGCACCGCGCAATCCGCAATCCGCAATCCACCCATGCTCCGGCTCAGCCTCCTGCTCATCCTGTTCGCGCTGGGCCCGAGTGCGCATGCCGATGCCGAGCCGCCCGAGTACGGCGGCATGCTGGCCGCCCACAACAGCCTGCGCAGCCAGCTGGGCCTGCCACCGCTGCGCTGGTCCACCGCCAATGCCGACAGCGCCCAGGCCTGGGCCAGCGAGCTGGCGGCGCAGGGCTGCGCGCTGCGCTACAGCAGCGACCCGGCGCGGCGCGAGACCACCGGCGAGAACCTGCTCAAGGCCTGGTCCACAACCGCCTACGACGGCTTCAAGCGCAGCCCGGCGGCAGTGGTCGAGCGCTGGTCTTCGGAAGGCCTGTACTACCGCCACGCCGAGCAGCGCTGCCAGGCGCCGCAGGGGCGCCAGTGCGGGCAGTACCTGCAGATGATCTGGGAGACCACCACCGAGCTGGGCTGTGGTCGTGCCCGCTGCGCCGATGGCGAGGTCTGGGTCTGCCACTACACCCCGCGCGGCAATCAGGAGGGCTTGAAGCCCTACGGCAATCCGCCGCCGGAGCCGATGGCGCCACCCGAGGTGCTCGGCTGCGCCATCGATGACGCCATGACCGTGCAGCAGGCGACGCCGGTACTGTCCTCGCCGCACCTGATCCCGGTGCCGCCGCCTCAGTAGTGCGGCGGCACTTCCTCGGCGAGGCTGAGCTTTTCCTGGCTGCCATCGCCTAGGCGATCCAGGCGCTCCTTGAGCTGCCGGCACAGGGATTCCAGCCGGTCGATCTGTTCGGTCTGCCGGATCAGCACCTCGTTGAGGATGCGCAGGCTGTCTTCCTGCTCGGCCAGCTTGATTTCGAGGGTGATGAAGCGGTCTTCGGACATGCGTGGCGGCCCTGTGGAATACCGGATCGTAACGAAAGTTGCGCGCCCAACCTGACTTGCGCGCCAGGTTGGTGCATTGTTTGCGTTAATTTTCCATCAATCACCCGTCTCGGACTCCCCTTCCATGCGTTTTCTCCGACTGCCGCCCACCGCCTGGGCAGCCGCCTGCAGCCTGCTGTTGGTCACCGCCGCCCTGCACACCCAGCCAGGGGCTGAGACCCGGCAGCAGCGCCTGAGCACCCAGCGCAGCGCCGAAACCCCGGCGCAGCTGATGCAGGCCAAGGACGTCCGCCACCGCAAGGCCGGCGTGGTGCCGGAGGGCGCGATCCGTTCGGCGCTGGCGCAGAAGGCGCTGATCGCCGGCAAAGCCGACATCCCTGGTTCCGCCGGCGTCTGGAGCGAACACGGCAAGGGCAATCTCGATGACGGCTCGGGCGCCTTCCAGGCGGCGCGGGTCGACAACTTCGCTTACGACGCCGCAGCCAAGCGGCTGTTCCTGGCCGGCGGCACCGCCGGCGTCTGGATGTCCAGCGCCGTCGATGGCGACATCACCACCATCGGCGATACCTGGGTCTCGGTGAGCGAGACCCTGCCCACCCAGATCGTCGGCGGCGTCGGTTGGAGTTCGTCGGAGGGCGGCACCCTGATCGCCGCCAGCGGCGAGGCGGTGATGGGCTCCAGCGGCTACCTGGGCCTGGGCGCCTACTGGAGCGGCGATCTCGGCGCCACCTGGCACCAGGCCAGCGGCTTCCCGGACGCGGCGCTGGTATTCCGCGTCGCGGTGGACGAGGCCAATCCCCAGTACGTCTACATCGCCAGCAGCAAGGGCCTGTTCCGCTCCACCGACACCGGTCGCAGCTACACCAATGTCGCCCTGCCGACCTCCGAGGACTGCGCCGGCGTCGAGGACATTTCCAGCAAGTGCTTCTACGCCAACTACGTCACCGACGTGATCGTGAAGGTGCCCGGCGGCCTTACCGAAGAAACCTGCGACCCCAAGGGCTGCCCGGTGCTGGCCGGCGTCGGCTTCCGTACCGGCTCCACAGCGACTTTCCAGGACGGCACGCCGCAAGCCCCCGGCAACGGTCTGTACCGCTCGGCCACCGGTGAGGCCGGCAGCTTCACCAAGCTCGATGTTTCCGCCGCCAGCCCGCTGCTGCCGGTGGGCTTCGCGCCGCAGGAGCGCATCGGCCGTATCGAGCTGACCAGCGCCCACGGCCCGGATCAGGACCACAACTACGTCTACGCCATCGTCCAGGACGCCATCCTGTTCAATGGCGGCATCACCGGCATCGAGCAGCTCGACGCCCTGCTGGGGCCCTTGCTGATCCTCGGCTTTCCCTCGGTGTTCAACGGCCTGTACGTGTCCTCCAACTTCGGCGACAGCTGGGTACGGATGGCCGACACCACCGAGATCATCGCGCCGATCACCGGCTCCGAGATCGCCCTGATCGGCGTGGTCGCCGGCAGCGGCGCCGGCATCCAGACCTGGTACAACGCCTGGGTCGCGGTGGACCCGACCCGCGCCGACCTGCTGCTGGGCGCGCCCACCCGCCTGGGCTTCGGCCTGGAAGAGGTCTGGCAGAACCGCATCCCCGGCGTGCCGCTCAACGGCCTGAGCCAGATCGGCCCCTCCGACTTCGAGGTGATCGGCACCTACTTCAATCTGGCTGGGCTGTTTCCCTCCACCACCCACCCGGACCAGCACGCCGGCATCTACCTCGCCACCGACGACGGCGGCGTCTGCCTGTTCGCCGGCAACGACGGCGGCGTCTACAAGCAGTGCGTGGCCGCCAACGCGCAGATGAACAACAGCGGCTGGGGACAGGGCTCCAACAGCGGCATGTACAGCCTGCTGCCCTATGGCATCGGCGTCGCCAAGGACGAAACCGTGTGGTTCGGCCTGCAGGACAACGGCTCCGGCCTGATCGACCCCAAGCGCGAATTCAAGATGTTCCAGGCTCTGGGCGGTGACGGCTTCTACGCCGAAGTCGACCCCGATAATTCTGATGTCGCTTACTTCGAGACCCAGAACGGCGGCCTCACCCGCACCACCGACCGTGGCGCCAGCACCACCGACATCGCGCCCACCTATACCCGGGTGATGTTCGACAACTGGTTCCGCATGGACCCGCTGGACGCGCAGCACATGGTCACCGGCGCGCAGGAGATCTACGAGACCAAGAGCGCCTCGACCGTCACCGGCAGCAGCTGGGTGGAGGTGTTCAACTTCGGCACCAATCCCGACACCGGCGCGATCATCACCACCACCACCATGGAGGTGCTGGGCACCGCGGTGTACGTCGGCGGCTGCGGCGACTGTGGCGCTTCCGGCAACGACACCGGCTTCCAGAATTTTCTCGCCACCAACGTGAAGGACGGCGAGGAGCGGGTACCGGAAACCTCGGCCGGTTGGCATCTGGCCAAGCGCGAGGGGCTGCCCAACCGCTACATCACCAGTATCGCCATCGACCCGGCCAACCCGAAGACGATCTACGTCGCGCTCGGCGGTTATCTGTCCAACCTGCGTCCACCGGGTCACTACAACGACCCCAATACCAACTTCGGTGGCGGCGCGCTGTACAAGTCGGTCGACGCAGGCGAGACCTTCGTGGCCGCCTCCGGAGATCTGCCGGAGGCCCAGGCCTCCAGCGTGGTGTTGCGCGGCAACCAGTTGATCGTCGCCACCGACGTCGGCGTGTTCATCTCCAGCGACCTCAGCGGCAGCAGTTGGACCGGGCTGGGCACCGGCCTGCCGGCGGTGCCGGTCAACATGCTGCGGATGAAGCCCAAGGCCACTCCTGCCGAGGAAGACAAGCTGTTTGCGGCCACCTTCGGCCGCCATGTCTGGAGCTATCGCTTCGCCGACCCGGCGGGCGGTTCCAGCAGCGGTGGTTCCAGCTCGGGTGGCTCGACCAGTTCCGGTTCGAGTTCCAGCTCCAGCTCCGGCGGCACCAGCAGCGGCGGTTCTACCAGCTCCGGCTCCAGTTCCGGCGGCTCCAGCTCGGGCAGCGGCTCGGGTTCCGGCGGCAGCTCAGGCAACGAAGGCAGCTTCGGCGGCAGCCTGGGCGGCGGTCTACTCGGCCTACTGATGCTGGCGGCGCTGGCTGGCCGTCGGCGCCTGGCTGGCGTCCGCTGAGATCGCATATGTCCCTACCCAAGACACCACTGCTGGCTGCCTCGCTGGCCATCATCGCCACCCTGGCGGTCAGCGGCGCCGATCCACGCCCCGAGCAATGCCCGCAAGGCACGCAGCCGATCCACAGCCTCCGGGCGCAGCAGGGCGGTCGCTACTGCAGCAAGCTGGTGCCGCGCGAACTGGAGGCGAGGGCGCCGAGCGCGCACCCGCTGTTGCGCGGTGCCGCGCCGGACCCGGCTGTCTTTCGCGGTGCCCTGCACGACAAGGCGAGCCTGGAACCGCTCAAGACCCTGGTGCCCAAGGCCAATGGCGACTGGCAGCCCTACGCCCAGGGCGGCCTGATCTCCGGGCGCTCTATCTACAGCGCGCGCGTCGACAACTTCGCCTACGACGAGGAAGGCAAGCGCCTGTTCGCGGCGGTGGGCACCGGCGGCCTCTGGATGAGCGAGGCGACCGATGGCGACATCCGCACACTGGGCGACCACTGGGTCTCGGTCGGCGAGAAGCTGCCCAGCCAGATCAACGGCGGGGTGATCTGGACGCCGGCCGGCGGCGGCACCCTGGTGGCGGCCGGCGGCGAGTCGGTGATGGGCAACAACGGCTACATGGGCCTGGGCGCGCACTGGAGCACCGACCTCGGCCAGAGCTGGACCCGCGCCACCGGCTTCCCCGACGGCGTGCAGGTCTACAACGCCCGCCGCGATCCGGGCAATCCGCAGATCCTCTACATCGCCTCCTCAATCGGCCTCTACCGCTCCGAGGACGCCGGCCGCAGCTTCGTCAACGTGCGGCTGCCGACCACGCCGGACTGCGCCGGCAACGAAAGCATCAGCAGCCCCTGCCAGTTCGCCAACGTGGTCACCGACGTGGTGATCAAGGCCCCGGGCGGCAGCACCGGCGAGGTCTGCGACCCCAGCGGCTGCCCGGTGGTGGCGGCGGTGGGCTGGCGCGCCGGGCAGGCGACCTTTCCCGACGGCACGGTGATGGCGCCGGCCAACGGGCTCTACCGCTCCGCGACCGGCGCGCGCGACAGCTTCGTCGCCATCGACGACGAGCCGGTGAACGCGCTGCTGCCGCAGGGCTTCGCGCCGCGCGCGCGTACCGGCCGCATCGAGATGGGCACCGCCAGCGGCCCGGAGCAGGATCACAACTACCTCTACGCCATCGTCCAGGACTCGGTGAATTTCAATGAGGGCTACGCGCTGCTCGACCCTATCCTCGACGACCTGCTGACCCTGCCGCTCACGACCGCCGTGCACGGCATCTTCGTCTCCGCCGACTTCGGCGAGAGCTGGTTCCGCATGGCCAATGACGACGAGCTGATCGCCACGCTGGGCTCGCTGTCCTTCCTGCCCGGCGTGCAGACCTGGTACAACGAGTGGATCGCGGTGGACCCTACGCGCCAGCTCGGCGGCATTCCCACCCGCATGACCTTCGGCATGGAGGAGGTGTTCCAGAACAGCCTCACCCAGGTGCCGCTCAACGGCATCCTGCAGGCCGGCCTGCTCGACTTCACGGTGATCGGCCGCTACTTCGAGCTGGGCCTGCCCGGCGAGTCCACCACCACCCATCCCGATCAGCACGTCGGCCTCTATCTGCCGGATGGCGAGGGCGGGGTCTGCCTGTTCGCCGGTGGTGACGGCGGCGTGTTCAAGCAATGCGTGGCCGCCAACGAGGAGATGGACAACACCAAGTGGGGCGCCGGCGCCAACGAGGGCTTCTACGCGCTGCTGCCCTATGGTCTGGCGGTGGCCAAGGACGGCACCGTCTGGCAGGGCCATCAGGACAATGGCTCCGGCCACATCGAGCCGGATACCCGTGAGCAGTTCCAGGACTTCGGCGCCGACGGCTTCTTCGCCGAAGTGGACCCCGACAACAGCGATGTCAGCTACACCGAGTCGCAGAACGGCGGCCTGCGCCGGACCACCGACCGTGGCGCCAGTTCGACCAGCATCGCCCCCAGCTACACCCGGGTGAACTTCGCCAACTGGTTCGTGATGGACCCGCTGGACGCCCAGCACATGCTCACCGGCGCGCAGGAGATCTACGCCACGCTGAACGCCGAGACGGTGACCAGCAGCTCCTGGGTGGAGGTGTTCAACCTCGGCACCAATCCCGATACCGGCGCGATCCGCACCACCACCACCATGCACGTCCACGGCCCGTACGCCTATGTCGGCTACTGCGGCGACTGCGGCGTGACGGTCAACGACACTGGCTTCGCCAATGGCATCGCCACCAACGTCGGCGGCACCGAGGCGCCGGAGAAGGGCAGCGCCAAGGGCTGGCACTTCGCCAAGGCGCAGGGCTTGGACAGCCGCTTCATCGCCGGCATCGAGATGGACGAAACCGATCCTAAGACCATCTACGTGACGCTCGCCGGCTATGCCTCCAATATCCGGCCGGCCGGCAGTTACAAGGATCCCAACGCCGCGAAGATCGGCAGTGGTGCGGTGTTCAAGTCCACCGACGCGGGCGAGAGCTTCACCGACATCTCCGGCAACCTGCCGCGCGCGCAGACCAATACCGTGGTGCTGCATCGCGACGCCAGCGGGCGTGGCCAGTTGATCGTCGGCACCGACATCGGCCCGTTCATTTCCACCGACACCGAGGGCAGCAACTGGGCGCCGCTGGGCAACCAGTTGCCCAATGTGCCGGTGGTGATGCTGCGGATGAAGCCCAAGGCCAGCGACGAGGAACCCGACACCCTGTTCGCCGCCACGCATGGTCGCGGCATCTGGAGCTACGAGCTGCCCAAGCTGATCGTCGATCCGCCGCCCTCCGGTGGTGGTGGCTCGGGCGACGGCGGCGACCAGGGCCGCTACGGTGGCAGCCTGGGCGGCCTGAGCCTGCTCGGCCTGCTGGGCTTGCTGGCCCTGCGCCGCAGCCGTCGAGTGCACTGAACCGACCTGTCTTTCGAACGGTCAGGATCAAGCCCGGGCAGAACCCGGGCTTTTTTCTTGCTAGCCAAACCGAATGAACCGCTCTCCCCTGCCCCGCCTCGCCCTCCTGCTCGTCGCCTTCGCCGCCCCCCTGCACGCGGCACCGATACCGATCCGGTTGCAGGTCGATGTCAGCGATACCCAGCGCCGGTTGTTCCGGGTGGAGGAAACCATCCCGGTGCAGGCAGGGCCTCTGTCCCTGCTCTATCCGGAATGGCTGCCCGGCAATCACGCGCCGCGCGGCCCCATCGAGGCCTTGGCCGGCCTGCGCATCGAAGGCGGTGGCCAGGCCATTCCCTGGACCCGCGATCCGCTGGACATGTACCGCTTCCGCCTACAGGTGCCGGAAGGTGTAGTCGAGCTGAAGGTCCGGTTCGATTACGCAACGCCGATGGTGCGCGAGCAGGGCCGCATCGTCGCCACGCCGGAGATGATCGGCCTGCAATGGAACACGGTGCTGCTGTATCCCGAGGGCGCGGCCCGCGCGCTGCCAGTGGAACCGAGCATCCGCCTGCCAACCGGCTGGCAGCAGGCCAGCGCGCTGCAGGCGCTGGACCGCGAGGGCGACCTCGTCCGCTTCGCCGGCGTGGATCTGGAGACCCTGATCGACTCGCCGCTGTTCGCGGGCCGCCACTTCCGACAGTTCACCCTGGACGCCGGCGCGCAGCCGGTGCGCCTGAACGTACTGGCCGACGCGCCCTACCAGCTCGACGCCAAGCCCGAGCAGCTCGCCGCCCATGCGCGCCTGGTGCGCGAGGCCGATGCGCTGTTTCGTTCGCGGCATTTCGAGCGCTACGACTTTCTGTTCGCGCTCAGCGACGCCTTCAGCGGCATCGGCTTGGAGCATCACCGCTCCAGCGAAAACGCGCTGGCGCCCAATTACTTCAGCGACTGGGACAAGGCCGCGGCCGGCCGCTCGCTGCTGCCGCACGAGTACGTGCACTCCTGGAATGGCAAGTTCCGCCGCCCCGCCGACCAGGCGGTCGTCAACCACAACACGCCACTGCAGAACAGCCTGCTCTGGGTCTACGAGGGGCAGACCACCTACTGGGGCAATGTGCTGGCGGCGCGCTCCGGGCTGTGGAGCGCTGACTTCGCCCGCGAAGCGCTGGCGCAGATCGTCGCCACCCAGGCGCTGGCGCGGCCCGGGCGGCTCTGGCGGCCGCTAATCGACACCACCAACCAGCCGATCCTGACCCCGCGCCGACCGCTGTCCTGGCTGGGCTGGCAGCGCACCGAGGACTACTACACCGAGGGCGCGCTGATCTGGCTGGATGTCGACACCCGCCTGCGCGAGCTGAGCCGCGAAAAGAAATCGCTGGACGATTTCGCCGCCAGCTTCTTCGGCGTCGAAGATGGCCGCGTCGAAGCCCTGCCCTATACCTTCGACGACGTGGTGGCGGCGCTGAACCGGGTTGCCCCCTACGACTGGGCCAGCTTCCTGAAGGAAAAGCTCCAGCGCACCGGCGAGGACGCGCCGCTGGACGGGCTGGCCCGCAGCGGCTGGAAGCTGAGCTTCGGTCCGGAGCCCACCGCCTTCGTGAAGAGCAACGAAGACCGCAACAAGAACAAGGATTTCAGTTGGTCTCTGGGTGTCGTGGTGGGCAAGGACGGCGCGCTGGAGGACGTGCTCTGGGGCTCGCCCGCCTTCGCCGCCGGACTCTCCAAGGGCGACACCCTGCTGGCGGTGAACGGCCGCGGCTACAGCGCCGACTTCCTCAGGCAGGCGCTGATCGACGCGCAGAAGAACGCCCAGCCGATCGAGCTGATCGTCAAGAACCTCGACCGCTGGCGCACGCTGCGCATCGACTACCGCGACGGCCCGCGCTATCCGCGCCTGGAGCGCCTCCCCGGCACGCCGGACCGGCTGTCCGCCATCCTCAAGCCGCGCGCGCCGAACTAGCTGCCTCGACGGCGCGCACATGCTCCAGCAGCAGGCCTGAGAGCTTGGGCAGCAGTGCCGGCGGAATGTCGTGGCCCATGCCCGGGATCAGATGCAGGCGCGCGCCCGGGATGTGCCGCGCCAGATCGTGCGCGGCCGCCACCGGCACCAGCGGATCGGCTTCGCCGTGGATGATCTGCACCGGCATGCTCAGGCGGCGCAGCAGCGGCCGGCGCTGGCGGGCGGCGAGGATGGCCGCGGTCTGCCGGGCAATGCCGCGCGGATAATAGGCGCGGTCCAGCTGGCGCTCGACCAGGGTGCGCAGCTCGGCCTCCTCTAGCGGGTACGCCGGGCTGCCGATCAGTCGCCAGGTCTGCATGGAATGGCGAACCAGGGCCTCGCGGTCACGGCCCTCGGGCCGGCGAATCATCCGCAGTTGCAGGGCGAGGCTGGGCCCCGGCAGGGCCGGATGCCCGCTATTGGTCATCCACAGGGTGAGACTGCGCACGCGCTGCGGATGCCGGGCGGCGAGGATCTGCGCGATCATCCCGCCCATCGACAGGCCGGCGACATGCGCTTCGGCAATGCCCAGGGCGTCGAGCAGACCGAGGGCGTCGTCGGCGAGATCTTCCAGGCTGTAGGGGGAGCGCACCGGCAGGCGCAGACGCGCGGCGATGCCGGCGCGCAGCAGCTTGGGCCGGCCGGCCGCTTCCATCCGGGTGCTCAGGCCGACGTCGCGATTGTCGTAGCGGATCACCCGAAAGCCGCCCTGCACCAGGCGCTCACAGAGCGCGTCCGGCCACATCGTCAGCTGACCGCCCAGGCCCATGATCAGCAGGATCACCGGCGCGTCGTCACGCCCCAGGCTTTCGTATTCGATTTCGATTCCATTGGCGGTGATGCGGGGCATGGCGGGGCTCGGATTGCGGATTGCGGATTGCGGATTGCGGATTGCGGATTGCGGATTGCGGATTGCGGATTGCGGATTGCGGATTGCGGCAATCCTCGCACAGCGCCAACGAAACCGACCGGCCGCTGGCTACACTGGTGCATGTCCGCGCCGCCCACCAAGAAACACCTGCTGCTGGTCTGGCACAGCCAGTCTGGACGCACCGCGGCGCTGGCCGATGCGGCCGAGGCCGGGGCGTCCGAATTCGCCGACGAGGTGGAGCTGCGCCGTTGCCGGGCACTGGAGGCGAATCTCGACGATCTGCTCTGGGCGCAAGGTCTGCTGATCGGCACGCCGGAGAACTTCGGCTATCTATCCGGCGCGGTGAAGGACTTCCTCGACCGCACCTATTACCCCGCGCAGGGCAGGGTCGATGGTCTGCCCTGGGCGATGTTCGTCAGCGCCGGCAACGATGGCAGCGGCGCGGTGCGGGCGCTGGAGCGCATCGCCCTGGGCTACAACTGGCGGCGCGTCGCCCCGCCGCTGATCGCCCAGGGCGAGGTCGCGGCCCATCACCTGGAGGCGGCGCGCGAACTGGGGCAGACCCTGGCGGCCGGCCTGGCCTATGGCGCCTACTGAAACGCCGGTGCTGGAGATTGCCGGGCTGGCCGTCTACGAACGCGAACTGGACTGGCAGGCGCTGCGCGCCCAGGGCTCCGGCGGCCAGAACCTGCACAAGACCGAGAGCGCGGTGCAGCTGCGCTACGACATCCGCGCCGGCTCGCTGCCCAGCGAGGTGCAGGAGCGGCTCTTGGCGCGCGGCGACCGTCGTATCAGCCGCGAGGGCGTCTTGGTCATCAAAGCGCAAAGACTGCGCAGCCAGGATCGCAACCGCGAGGACGCGCTGGCGCGGCTGGCCGAGCTGATCGCCACCGCCGCCGTCGCGCCCAAGCCCCGCAAGCCGACCCGCCCCAGCCGGGCGGCGAAGCGGCGGCGGCTGGACGAGAAGAGCCGGCGATCGGACCTCAAGGCCGGTCGCGGCAAGGTTCTTGAATAGCCGAACTCAGCTCCCGCAATCCGCAATCCGCAATCCGCAATCCGCAATCCAAAAAGCATGTCTCGCCGCATTACCGTCCGCCGCTCTCCCATCCATGGCTCTGGCGTGTTCGCCGTCCAGGACATCCCCGCCGGCACCACCCTGCTCGAATACCGTGGCCGCCGGCTCAGCCACGAGGAAGGCGACCTGATTTATGGCGACAACCACGAGGGCGGCCATACCTTCCTGTTCACGCTCAACGAGCGCTGGCTGATCGACGCCAATGTCAGCGGCAACGCCGCGCGCTGGATCAACCACAGCTGCGCGCCCAACTGCCAGGCGCTATTGGTGGAAAGCACGCAGCCCGGGTCGGAATTCGACCGGGTCTATATCGAAACCCTGCGCGAGGTGAAGGCCGGCGAGGAGCTGGCCTACGACTATGGGATCGATCTGGGCGTAAAGCCCACCGCCAAACTGCGGAAGATCTGGGCCTGCCGTTGTGGGGCGCCGGAGTGCACCGGCACGCTGATCAAGTCCTGGCCGAAATAGCGCTCGGCACCGAAACCGTGACCCAACGAAAAACCCCGGCGCGAGACCGGGGTTTTCTTACTGCGTCAAACCTTTAGAGCAAGCCTTACAGGGGCTTGATCTGGGTGGCCTGCATGCCCTTGGGGCCGCGCTGCGCGGTGTACTCAACGCGCTGGCCTTCCTTGAGGGTCTTGAAGCCGGTGCCCTGGATTTCCTTGAAGTGGGCGAAGAGGTCTTCACCGCCGCCTTCCGGGGTGATAAAGCCAAAGCCCTTGGTGTCATTGAACCACTTGACGATGCCGGTAGTCGTGGACATTGAAACGTTCCTTTTGAACTGATGTTTTTGAAAATGCGGCGAGTAACCGCGGTTTTGTCAGCCATCCAGAAACGTTACCGTGACGCTACTTCATCTACGCCGGAAGACGTCGATGAAACTCCCGGAAATCTTTTTTTGAATATGCTGCGGTGGCGATTCTACACCCAAGTAGAAATTGCAGCGCAAGCCCCAAATTGGCCCCGCCAACCGGGCCGCAGAACCCAGGCTGGGGCCCGGTGTCAGAGCCTACTCGCACCCGACCGGCGGGCTCGCTGCGCCAGTCGCGCGCCGCCTGCACCTTGCCCGCCGCCCCGGGCGTATCCTTCGCCACCTTTCACCGCCTGTTTCCCGCCATGAGCGACCGCCTTCACCCCAGCACTGTCACCCGTTACGACTGGATCGCCTGGGGCTTGGCGGTACTGACCCTGGTCTTCGTGCTGAAGGCGCATCTGCTGCCGGCCCTCTTGGCCGGGCTGATGGTCTACTCGCTGGTGCAGCTGCTGACGCCCAGACTGGCGATCACCAGCCTGGGCGGCGAAGGCCGGCGCTGGCTGGCGGTGCTGATGGTCGCCAGCGCGGTGATCGCCAGCATTGCGGCCCTGGGCTTTGCCATCGCCTCGTTCTTCCGCGCCAGCGACGAGAGCATCCCGGCCTTGTTCCAGCGCATGGCGGAGATCATCGACCAGTCGCGTGACCGCTTTCCGGACTGGTTGTTGGCCAATCTCCCCGACAACGCCGAAGACCTGCGGCGCTCGGCAACCGACTGGCTGCGAGTGCACGCGCAGTCCTTGCAAACCGCCAGCACCGGATTTCTGCGCGGGCTGGCGCATGTGATCATCGGTATGGTGATCGGCGCCATGCTGGCGCTGCAGGCCGCCATCGGCCCACGCGAGCCAGCGCCGCTGACCGCCATCTTCGTCCGCCACGGCCGCCGCGTCGCCGACTCCTTCCGCCGCGTGGTGTTTGCCCAGGTCTGGATCTCGGCGATCAACACCCTGCTCACCTGGGTCTACCTGGTCATTCTGCTGCCGACGCTGGACATCAATCTGCCGCTGACCAAGACACTGCTGGCACTGACCTTCGTGGTCGGCCTGCTGCCGATCATCGGCAATCTGATCTCCAATACCGCGATCTTCGTGGTGAGCATGAGCCAGTCCCTGGTACTGGCCTTTGCCTCGCTGGCCTATCTGGTGCTGATTCACAAGCTGGAGTACTTCCTAAACGCCCGGATCATTGGCGGCCACATCCGCGCCCGCGCCTGGGAGCTGCTGCTGGCGATGCTGGCGATGGAGGCGGCCTTTGGCATTTCCGGCCTCGTCATCGCGCCCATGGCCTACTCCTATTTCAAGGACGAGCTGCGCGACAAGGGCTTGGTCTGAATACCGTTCGCGCAACCGTTCGTCGGATACTTTTTAACCAGGCACCACAACCCATTGTGTCTGCCCCGGAGTTGATCCACGATCCCTAGCGCTGGAGGTCGTAGTCTCCGCGTGGTGCGGAAACCGCCCCCCACGTACTGAAAGGTAAGGAGGAATCAACATGGCCGCTGCTAAGAAACCCGCCGCCAAGAAGACCGCTGCGAAGAAGACCGCGAAGAAGAAGTAGGCGCTGTCCTTTACCTTGGGGCATGGCGCGCTTCCCGCGCCATGCCCTTTTTCATGCCCGGCACCCCAAGCTTCAGGCGGGGAAGAACGCCGCCACCGCCGCACGCTGGCTGGCCGCCTCGCCCAGCGTGCAGACCTCGCGCCAGAAACGCTCGCCCTCCGGCCGCGCCTCGCAATACCACTGGATGTGCTTGCGGGCGACGCGCAGTCCGCGCGCTTCGCCATAGAGCGCATAGAGTTCGTCCAGATGCTGCAGCAGCACCGTGCGCACTTCCGCATCGGACGGCGGCGGCGGGCTCGCGCCGGTCCGTAGATAGGTGCTGATCTCACGGAAGATCCAGGGGTTGCCCTGCGCCGCGCGACCGATGTAGAGGCCGTCGGCACCGGTCAGGCGCAGTACCTCGGCCGCTTTCTCCGGACTATCGACGTCCCCGTTGGCGAACACCGGGATGCGCACCGCCTGCTTCACTTCGGCGATGGTCTGGTACTCCGCCGCGCCGAGGTAATAGTCCTCGCGGGTGCGCCCATGCAGCGCCAGGCTGGCGATGCCGGAGGCCTCGGCAATGCGGGCGATGTTCAGGGCGTTGCGGCTCTGGCGCGAAAACCCGGTGCGGAACTTGAGCGTGACCGGCACCGAGACCGCCGCCACCACCGCCTCCAGGATGCGCGCCACCAGCGCCTCGTCGCGCAGCAGCGCCGAGCCGGAAAGCGCGCCGCAGACCTTCTTGGCCGGACAACCCATATTGATGTCGATGATCTCCGCGCCCTGCTCGACGTTCCAGCGCGCCGCCTCGGCCAGCAGCTGCGGATCGGCGCCCGCCAGTTGCACCGCAATCGGCCCGGGCTCGCCGGCATGGTCGCGGCGGGTGCGGCTCTTCTCGGTATCGCGCAGGCGCGGGTCGGCATGCGCCATCTCGCTCACCGCCAGGCCGGCTCCAAGCCGCCGGCACAGCACCCGGAACGGCCGGTCGGTGACGCCGGCCATCGGCGAGAGCACCAACGGCGGGTCGATGCAGTGCGGACCAATCTGGATCGCGGGCAGGTTCAAGTGGGTGACCAAGACGGGGCGGCAGGCAGGCGGGGCGCGAGTTTAGGCCGGCGGCGCCGCTCTTTTAAGGAGTAGAAAGCCAATTCAGCCGCCAGCCTGGGCTGGCGGATCGATTCGGCCGTCCGGCATGGCCCGCCACGACCGGCCAACAGCGCAGTTCGTCGGCCGGAGGGGCATCAAGCTTCATTTGCTGCTTGGCCGTGCCGATAGGGAGTGGTAGGTTTGACTAACGATTCATAGAAATCTCCCCATGATCAAGACCGCCCTCGTAGTGGACGACTCCAAGTCGGCCCGCTTCGCCCTCCGGAAGTTTCTGGAAGGCTTCAATTACAAGGTGAACACCGCAGACGGCGCGGCGGATGCCTACCGCCAGCTGGCCGGCCCCTTGCCGGACGTGGTGTTTCTCGATCACATCATGCCGGGCGTCGATGGCTTCGAGGCCCTGAAGGTCATCCGCGCCGATCCGCTCACCGCCAAGCTGCCGGTGGTGATCTGCTCGTCCAACGAGGGCGAGGACTTCGTCCACCAGGCCAAGCTGCGCGGCGCCACCGACGTGTTGCAGAAGCCGCCCAGCGCGGAGCAGATCGCCGGGGTGCTGGCCAATCTCTCCAACCAGGAAACCGACTTCGCCGCCCTGGCACCGAAGCTGCAACCGGAACCCGCGCCGGTGCGCGAGGCGCCGAGCATGATGGAGCGGCTGATGGCGGCCATCCCCGCCAAGTCCGGCACGGTCAACGCGGTGCCGACGCCGATCACGCCGTCCAAGGTGCAGCCGATCCGCGAACCGGCGGTGGCGATCCAGCAGGCGGTGATGAAATCTCTGCGCGACGCCATGCCGCAGAACAGCGAACCGCGCCCGCAGGCGCTGCCGGAACTGCCGGCGGTACCGACGCTGTCCAGCGAGTCCCCTGCCCTGGCGGCAACTTCCCTGGAGCAGTTGCGCGAGGAGGCGGAAGAACGTTTCGCCCAGTTGCGCCAGGATCTGTTCGCCGAGATGCAGGCCCTGCGCCAGCAGCTGAGCCAGCTGAATGCCGGCAGCAGCGGCAGCGAGGAGCGCCTGCGCAATCTCGCGCAGGAAGCCGCCAAGAGCCGCACCAACGCGCTGGCCCAGACCCTGGAGCAGCACCTGACCTCGCTGCAGGCCAATCTCGACGCCGTTCTGCGCGCGCAGAACGAGCGCCTGGAGCAGGCGCTGCAGCTGGTGCGTCAGACCGCCGCCGAGGAAGCCGAGCGGGTGGTGATGAACGCCGCCCAGCGTATCGCCGACCAGATGACCAGCTCCATGCTCAAGACCATGGGCCAGCAGCTGTCCTCGCTAGGGCGCGGCTCCTTCTAGAGCCGGCGGGCGCGTCAGTAGCGCTTCAGCGCCGCCCAGAACAGCAGAGCCCAGCCGGCCAGGAACAGCAGGCCGCCGATCGGCGTGATCGCGCCCAGCCAGCGCTGCCCGGACAGGGCCAGCGTGTACAGGCTGCCGCTGAAGATCAGCACGCCCAGCGCAAAGCAGATGCCGGCATTGGTCAGCGCGATGGACGGCCGCTGGCTGGCGAGCAGGCCCACCAGCAGCAGCGCCAGCGCGTGATAGAACTGGTACTCCACCGCGGTCTTCCACACCGCCAGAAGATCCGGCGTCAGCCGCTCGCGCAGGCCGTGCGCCCCGAACGCCCCCAGGGCGACGCCGAGAAAACCGTAGATCGCCCCACCCAGCAGGGCCAGTTGCGCAAAGCTCATGTCCGTTCCACCACGTCGAAACTGATGCCGGCCTTCTGTAGCCGCACCAGCAAAGCATCGCCCATCGCCGTGACGGGCGTCAGTTGGCCGGCGCGGGCCGGCAGATTGTCGTAGGCCAGCGCCAGGGTCGATTCGGCCAGCATCTTGGCGGTTTCGCCGTAACCGGGATCGCCACCCTTCACATCCACCACCACCCGCTGCCCACCGGCCTCGCCGACGAAGCGCACCCGGAACCAGCCCTGCTCACGCTGCCTTGGGCTAGGCCCCTCGCCGGAGGTCTGGCGAGCGAGCAGGAAGTCGCGGCTGAGCCGGAACTGCGCGCCGGCGAACAAGGCGCCGACTCCGGCCACTAGGGCCAGCGCCTGCGGCAGCTTGCTCACCTGCAGATAGTGCCCGTAGCGGAACGCCGGCCCGTAGCGATCCAGCGCCACCGCGCTGCGCTTGACGATCTGCGGGTCGATGGTCGGCATCGGCAACAGCCAGCTCGCCAGCGTCCGGTCGTAGCGCGGCCGCGTGCGACTGCCGCCGATCTTGCGCAGCAGCGGCCGGGTCTCACGCATCCGGCGCTCGCGGTTGATCTTGAGATAGCCACGGGCGCGGGCGAAGGCATTGATCAGCGAGTGATAGGTGCCGGCGGAAAAGCGGCCGCCGAAGCGCACATAGCCTTCGATCTTCACCGGCACGCCCTCGGGCAGTTGCAGCAGCGTGTAATAGGCGCCGAGATCGTGAGGGATGGAGTCGAAACCGCAGCAATGCACCAGCTTGGCGCCGCTGCGTTCGGCGACCGCCTGGTACTTCAGCCACATGGCGTCGACGAATTCCGGTTCGCCGGTGAGATCGCAGTAATGGGTACCAGCGTCGGCGCAGGCGCGTACCAGCGGCTCGCCATGCAGCGCATAGGGGCCAACCGTGCTCACCACCACCTTGCTCTGCGCCGCCACCCGGGCGAGGCCGGCGGAATCGCGGGCATCCACCACCAGCAACTCCAGCGCCGCACAGGCCGGATTGATGCGGGCGAGGCCGGCGCGCACCGCGTCCAGCTTGTCGCGGTTGCGGCCGGCCAGCGCCCAACGGGCGCCGCGCGGCGCATGGCGCGCCAGGTATTCGGCGGTCAGGCCGCCGGTGTAGCCGGTGGCGCCGAACAGGACAAAGTCATAGCTGCGTTCGCTCATGGGCAAGGACAGTCCACGCCAAGGCGCGGTGGCTCATTTTTGAGTGTCGGGAAAAGGGCGCCGCGTTCAGCGCGCCGCATCATAGGCGGCGCGAACCTGCTCCACATGCGCGCGGTTGGCGCCAAAGTCGTAATAGCCGAGCCGACTGGACGAACGCACCTCGATACGGCCCGGCGCTCCCGACGGAAACACGAACTCCAGGTCATCGACGTAACGCATGATGCCGGTGGTGTAGCTGGCGTGAATGTAGTCGCCCCGGTTGCTGAGCACCGCGTAGTTGGGCAGGCCAGCCAGGGTCCGCGCCAGACGCTCGCGCGCCGCCACGGCGGAGTCGGCATGGGCGAGCGGCGCAACCTGCTGTTCGCCGTCGGCGAGCGAGGAGACGCAATGCGGCGCCGGCGGACAAGGCGCCAATTGGCCATCGGCGCCGCGCAGCACCGAGGAGCCCAGACCACAGGCACTCAACAGGCCGGCGCTAACGAGGATCGAAACCGCGGTCCAACTGCTCGACATAGGTCACCCACCCGTCCTCAAGAACCACCAGGCGCATCGCCGCCCGCGAGCCGAAGTTGTAAACCCATTCCTCGCGGTACGTCGGCGTCACGTACTGATTGCGGTAAGCATAGGGATCGCGGTTTTGCCGGTAAATCTCCGGGCGGTTGTAGAGTGGCCGCAACACGTTCTCGGAGCGTCGGGTCAGCGGCTCGCCGCAACGGCGCAGCAGGCGGTACTTCGACAAGCCTTCGGTGAGCGCGCGCGGCTCGCAGCGCCGCGGCGCGTCTGCCGCGAAGCCATAGCCATCGGTCTCGACCTCGACGATGCGGCCGTTGCGCAGCTTCACCAGCCGCAGCAGCTGGCTGGGGCCAAGGTCGTAGACCCAGACCTCGGTGTCGGCCACATAACCGCCTTGCGGCAGCTGATAGCTCCACTGGTCGCGCAGGCTGGGCTCGCCGCAGGCGGCCAGCAGCTCCGCCGCCAGCGCGTTTTCGTCGACCAGCCGCGAGCCGCAGCGCAGCGAACCCGCAGCCGCGGGCGCGGAAGCTAAGATGCCGGCCGTCAGCAGCATCGCCAGCACGCCGAGTCGCAGCCACACCGCCACTTGGAACCGGTTTGTATTCACCGGGTCATTATCGCGCCCCATGGACAGAATTCCCGTGATCCGCCTTCTTTTCGCCGCCCTGCTGACCGCGTTCATCAGCCGGGCTCCTGCCGCCGAGCCCGAGAACCTCCCCCATGTCCGGGCCGAACTGGTCGCCGAAACCACCGCCCTGCTGCGCGGCGGCGACAGCCTGGTGGCTCTCAAACTGGCTCCGGAGCCGGGCTGGCACACCTACTGGCGCAATCCCGGCGACTCCGGACTATCGACCAAGCTCAACTGGACGCTGCCGGCCGGCGTCAACGCCGGCCCGATACAGTGGCCGGCGCCGCACCGCGCGCCACTCGGCGAGCTGACCAATTACGGCTACGACGACGAGACCCTGCATCTGGTCAGCATCGCGGTGCCGGCCAACTGGCCGCTGAGCCGCCCGCTGCCGCTGCGCGTGCTGGCGAAATGGCTGGTCTGCAAGGATGTCTGCATCCCCGGTGAAGCCCAGTTGGCGCTGAACCTGCCGGTGGTCGCCGGCAGCGCCGATCTCGATCCCGCCCAGGCCGCCGCCTTCGAGCGCGCCCGCGCCGCGTTGCCGGAGCCGATGCCGGCCGGCTGGCAGGCGCGCTACCAGGTCGCCGACGGCGCCTTGTCACTGGCGCTGAACGCCACCGGCCTGGGAAAGGCCGAGGTGATCGAGTTCTTCCCCTACGCCAACGATCTGGTCAATCATGCCGCGCCGCAGAAGCTGGCGGTGGATGCGCAGGGCCTGCGCCTGAGCCAGGGGCTGTCCAGCTATTTCCTCGAAGCCCCCGCCCAGGTCGAAGGCGTGCTGGTGCTGGAACAGGGCGGCCAGCGCCGCGCCTACGAACTGAGCGCCAGCGCCGGCACGGTCGCGCCGGTGCTCACCGAGCGCGCTCCACCGGCTGGCGCGGCGGAGGCCACCGGCAACACAGTGGCCAAGACGCCGGGTCTGCTGCCGGCCCTGCTGTTCGCCCTGCTCGGCGGCCTGATCCTCAACCTGATGCCCTGCGTGTTTCCGGTGCTCTCCCTGAAGGCGCTCTCGCTCGCGCAGCACGCCGGCCACGCGCGCGCCAAGCAGCGCGCCAGCGCCCTGGCCTACACCGCTGGCACGGTGCTCAGTTGCGTGCTCGCGGCCGGCGTGCTGCTGGCGCTGCGCGCCGGCGGCGAGGCGCTCGGCTGGGGCTTTCAGTTGCAGTCGCCGACCTTCATCGCCGCGCTGGCCTATCTGATGTTCGCGCTCGGCCTGTCGATGTCCGGCCTGCTGGAGATCGGCACTTCCTGGATGGGCGTCGGCTCCGGCCTGGCCAGCAAGTCCGGCCTGACCGGCAGCTTCTTCACCGGCGTGCTGGCGGTGGTGGTGGCCAGCCCTTGCACCGCGCCGTTCATGGGTTCGGCGCTGGGTTACGCCGTGACCCAGCCGGTGCCGGTGGCGCTGCTGGTGTTCGCGGCGCTGGGCCTCGGCCTGGCCCTGCCCTTCCTGCTGATCGGCTACTTCCCGCGGCTGGCGCGAGCGCTGCCGCGGCCCGGCGCCTGGATGCTCACCTTCAAGCAGGCGATGGCTTTTCCGCTCTACCTCACCGTCGCCTGGCTGCTGTGGGTGCTGACCCGCCAGGCCGGCGCCGATGCCCTGGGCCTGACCGCCTGCGGACTGGTGGCGGTGGCGCTGGCGGTCTGGCTGCTGGGCCGCCCCGGCCGCAAGCTCGCCAGCACCCTGATCGCCGCGCTGGCCCTGCTCGCCGCCGGCTACGTGCTGGCCTCGCCGCTGCTGCGTGTGCAGACGGCGACCGCCAGCCCGGCGTCGGCCAAGGAAGCCTGGAGCCCGGAGCGCGTCGCCGCCCTGCGCGCCGAAGGCCGCACGGTGTTCGTCGATTTCACCGCCGACTGGTGCATTACCTGCAAGGTCAACGAGCGCGGCGCGCTGGCCTCCGAGCGGGTGCTCCAGGCCTTCGCCGAGGCCGGCGTGGTGACCCTGGTGGCGGACTGGACCACCAGCGATCCGCGCATCACCCAGGCCCTGGCCGAGTTCGGCCGCAATGGCGTGCCGCTGTATCTGCTGTATCCAAAGGGCGGCGAACCGCGGGTGCTGCCGCAGATCCTGAGTCCGCAGATCGTGATCGACGCCCTGCAACCCTGAAGCGGCTCCGCGCTACAGCGGCCTCATTCGCCTGGTAGCCATCGCCAGCACTACATAGCTGCCCGCCGAGGCCAGCAGGGCGGCGAGATAGGGCGCCTCCCAGTCGAAAGCGTGGGAGCCGATGAGAAAGACGCCAGTGCCGCTCAACAGCGCCGCGTAGGCGGCGAGCCTGGAGCCGGCATCCCTGCGCCACAGCGAGGCCAGCAGCAGCACGAAGATGCCGGCCGAACCGAGGCCGGCGGCTTCCTCGACCAGGCCGTAGACGCTGTCGCTGGCCAGCGCGATGCCGTAGGCGACCACGCCAAACAACACCACCGCGATGCGGTTGGCGCGCAGCTTGTCGCGCTCGCTCCAGCGCGGCCTGAGCGGCAGCAAGACGTTGTGCGCGGCCAGCGAGCCGGCCACCAGCAGCGCGCCAGACAGCGTGGAAAGAATCGCCGACACCAGCGCGCCCAGAAACAGCACGTAGAGCGGCAGCGGCAACTGGCTCTGCGCATAGCGCGACAGCACCTGCTCCGGTTCCAGGCCCTCCCCTATCAGCCCCAGGGCGCCCAGACCCAGGGCCAGCGGGATGCAGGCGATCAGAAAGTACAGGCCAGCGGCACCGACGGTGGCTCCGCGCGCCAGGCCGGGGCTGCGCGTGGCCAGCACCCGCGAGGCCAGCTCCTGCGCGGCGATGGTGCTGAACACCGGCGTCAGCAGGGTTTCCGCAAAGTCCCAGCCGCTGCGCTCGTGCAGCGGGTCGAGGCGCTCGGCCGGCAGCGCCGCCAGTTGCTCGGCGCCGCCCTGCCAGAGAAACACCGCGCCCAGGCCGAGCAGGCCGGCGATCAGCACCAGGCCCTGCACCAGATCGGTCACCGCGTCGCTCCACATGCCGCCGAAGGCGGTGTAGGCGATCACCACCGCGGCCGCCAGGGTCATCGCCAGCAGCAGGCCCAACTCGCTGACCGAGGCCAGCACCTGCCCGAAGGCGCGCACCTGCGCCGCCGCCCAGAGCAGCGAGGAGGGAATCATGATGATCGCCGCCAGCCGCTCCACGCCCAGGCCGTAGCGCTGGCGGAACAGATCGGCGAGCGTGGTGACGCCGCGCTTCCACAGCGATACCGCGAACAGCAGGCCCACCGCCAGCAAGCCCAAGGTGTAGCCGAAGGGATCGGCGACCACGCCGGAGAGCCCGTGCGCATAGGCCTCGCCGGCGGCGCCGATGCAGGTCTCGGCGCCAAACCAGGTGGCGAACACCGCGAAGGTCGCCATCCACGGCCCCAGCGAGCGCCCGGCGAGCAGATAGTCGGACTCGCTGACCGTCCTGCGGCGAAAGCGCCAGGCGATCAGCAGTTGCAGCAGGATGTAGGCGAGCAGCGCGAACAGGATCAGGTTCACGGGCGTCAGCGGTCGGTGGAAGGAAGAGCTGGCGGAGTCTAGCCAGCGGCGTGCCAGAGTTGGTTGTCGGCGGGCTGCCCTGGCTCGAACCGGCTCAATCCCACTGGCTCCGTGCCGAGGCTTCGCGGTAAGGTCGGCAAAGGAGCAAGGGGGAAGCGATTGGGAAGTCGCTTATGTCGGGTCGGCAGCAAAGCGAGGTAGGGTGGGCAAAGCGCAGCGTGCCCACGCGACCGCGATGACCATCCGCGTGGGCTAAAGCCCACCCTACGCAGCTGTACGCAACTAGGGCGCCGCTGCGGGGCGCTGGAAGCTGGCGGCGATCTCGGCGACGGCGGCGATGCTCATCTTCTGCAGGGCCTGCTCCACCGGCGTGTTCTTGAACAGCTTGATCACCTCCGGCACCTGGGTCACGCCCAGGCCGCGCGCGGCGGCGACGGCGGCGAGATCGACGCCGAACTTGGTATTGCTGCCTTCCACCGCGCCGCTGTGCAGCACCCGGCCGGTGCGCGCGTCGAGCACCCGCACGTCCATCGCCACATAGCCTTTCTTGAAGCCGAGATTGAGCACGCCGAGCGCGGCGACATCGCTGTTGATGACGCCGGGAATGGGGATGGGCAGGGCGCCGCCCTCGCTGCCGGTGTCGAAGCCGGTGATGGCGGCGGCGATCAGGTACTGCGCGCCTTCCAGGCCGCCGCCGGGCGCGACCGTGGCGGCGTCGAAGCGCGGGCTCTCGGCAAAGGCCTGCTCGGCCAGCACCGCCGGCAGGTTGTCGCGGTCGAGCACGATGAAGGCCTGCGAGCTGAACAGCTCGGTGACCAGCATATCGCGCACCGCGCCGGTGAACTGCTCCCGGCTCAGCTCCTCGGCCTTGGGCCGGCGCAGGTTGATCAGCACCAGATTGAGATCAAGCGAGCGCACGCCGTAAGGCGGCGTGTGGTCCAGCACCGGCAGCACGGCGACGCGCGGCCGGGCGTTTTCCGGCAGCGCGCGGATGGCGGCGATGGCGTCGCCCTCGCCGCGCACCACCTGGGTGGAATTGCAGGCTGGCAGCAGCAACGCCAGCGACAGGACGATGCCGAGCCGGCGCAGGGCGCCGTGCATGTTTACGCGCTCAGAGCTTGGTCGCGGCGATGTGCTGCACCGCCGCCTCGATGGCGTTGCGGATCGCCTTCTCCATCGGCGTCTTGCTGAAGGCGCCGAGGCCGATCGGCAGATCGGAGCGGGTGTAGACCAGGCCGATGCCGCGATTCGCCGAGGTCGCCTCCACCGTGGTGGCGTTGACCACCCGGCCGGTCTTCACATCGACGATGCGCAGGTTGATGCCGATGCAGGCCTCCTTGGCGGAGACGATGATCGCCGAGCCGCCGCTGCACTCCTTCTCGAAGGAGGTGATCGAGCCACGGATCAGCAGCTCCGCGCCTTCCAGCTCGCCGACCGGCGCGACCGTATCCCGCTTGAAGCGGCCGCTTTCGGCGAGATCCTGCTCGGCAGTGAGGTCTTTAAGGCGGTCGCGCTCGACGACGATGAACTTGCCGGTGTTGACCAGCGAGTCGGTGAGCATGTCGGCCATGCCGGCGCCGACGCCGGGGCCGCCCTCGGAAGAACGGAACTCGAAGGGCTGCACCGCGATGCGCGGCTGCGGGCCGTGCGCCGGGGCGTTCTGCACGGCGGCGATGCCGGGCCCGGAGGAGGACACCACGGTCGCCGTCGAGGCGGCGCAGGCGGTCAGCGAGAAGGACAGGGCGGCAAGGGCGGCGACAGACAGACGCATGGGGTGGCTCCAGAGGGGACGGCAGACCAGCCGTTAGACTGTAGTGCCGCGGGAAGGTGCGCAAGCCTTGACTGTGCGGCTGAACACTTCATGAATTCCGAGTTCCACCGATGACCACCACCGCCGACCCCAGCCGCATCCGCTTCGCCATCCACGGTGGCGCCGGCGATCTGGCGCCCGACGCCGGCCCGCAGCCGGAGCACCGAGCGGCTCTGGCGCGCATCACCGCCGCCGGCCAGGCCCTGTTGCAACAAGGCGGAACCGCGCTGGACGCAGTGGAGCTGGCGGTCGGCCTGCTGGAAGACTGCCCGCTGTTCAACGCCGGCGTCGGCGCGGTGCTCAACCGCGACGGCCTGCCGGAGCTGGACGCCGCCATCCAGCGCGGCAGCGACCGCGCCTGCGGCGCGGTGACCGGCGTGATGCGCACGCGGAGCCCGATCCGCCTGGCGCGGGCGGTGATGGAGCGCTCGCCGCATGTGCTGTTCTTCGGCGCCGGCGCCGAGCAGCTCGGCCGCGAGCTGGGCCTGCCGGAAGTCGAACCCGCCTACTTCGTCACCCACGAGCGCCTGGAGCAGCTGGAGGACGCGCGGCGCAAGGGCATCATCACCCTCGACCACGACTCCGACTTCGACCGCGCGCAGAAGAGCGAGCGCGCCGATGCTGCCTTCGGCACCGTCGGCGCGGTGGCCCGCGACGCCTGCGGCGGTCTGGCGGCGGCGACCAGTACCGGCGGCCTCACCAACAAGCATCCGGGCCGCATCGGCGACACGCCGCTGGTCGGCGTCGGCACCTTCGCCGACGACCGCAGCGCGGCGATCTCCTGCACCGGCACCGGCGAGAGTTTCATCAAGGTCGGCTTCGGCCACGAGGTGCACGCGCGCATGGCCTACCAGGGCTGGGATCTCGCCCAGGCCTGCCGGCACGCGCTGGACGAGGTGCTGCGCTACGGCGGCCGTGGCGGCTGCATCGCCATCGACCATCAGGGCCGCATCAGCCTGCCGTTCAACTCCTATGTGATGTTCCGCGCCTGGGCGGGCGAGGACGGCATCGTCCACACCGGCGTTGGTCTCGAAGACGGCCCCTAGGGCGTAGCAACGGGAAGCGGCTCTATTCGGCCAGTGCGTAGATGCGCTTCAAGTTGGCAAAGCCCTTCATCGCCCTGGCCGGCTGGGCCTCCAGCTCGCGGCCGGCCAGCTCGGCGGTGCGCGGCGAAACCAGCAGCTCGCGGTCCTCGGCCTGCTCGCAGAGCCGCGAGGCGAGGTTCACCGCCGGCCCCACCGCGGTGTATTCCAGCCGCGAGGCGGAGCCGATCACGCCGACGGTGACATAGCCGGTGGCGACCCCGATGCCGATGCCGAGCCTGCCCTTGCGGCTGCTCCAGCGCTGGGTGAGCGCCTGGCAGTCCTTGCGGATGCGCTCGGCGATCTCCAGGCTCACCCGCGCGTGGTCGGGGATCGCCAGCGGCGCGCCGACCAGGATCAGCACGCCGTCGCCGGCGTAGTCCTTGATGGTGCCGCCGTATTCGGCCACCACCGCGCCCACCGCCGCGTAGTAGTCGCGCAGCACCTCCAGCACCCGCGAGCTGGGATGCGCCTGCGCGTAGGCGGTGAAACCGCGCAGGTCGCAGCAGACGATGCTGATCTCCAGATGCGCCTCCTGCATGGCGCCGCGCAAGCCCTTGCGGTTGACGATGTCGGCCACCTGCGGCGACAGGAAGCGGCTCATGAACTGGCCGCGCTGGCCCTGCATGACGTGGTACTGGGTGGCGCCGGCCAACAGGGTCATCAGCCCGGCGGTCATCGACAGCGCCGCGTATTCGTAGGGCAGCACGAAGGCGGCGAGCATGAACGGCGAGGCGGCGACGAAGCCCAGCACCCGCAGTTTTTCGGAGACATCCGGCCGGCGGTTGAGCAGCAGCAGGGTGGAGAACAGCCCGGCGGCGGCCACCAGCAGCACCGGCACCGCGAAGCGCCAGAAGCCGCTGCCGGAAAAACCCAGCGCGCCGTGGCGGGCGGCGCCATAGAACTGCTGCACCCGCAGCTCCGGCCACAGCAGCGACTCCACCAGATACAGCAGCGCCGCCGCCTGGCCTAGGCGGATCACGCCGTCGCCGCCGCGCACGTCGAGATTGCCGCTGGGGATGGTGCGACGCACGCGCAGCAGCCATTCCAGAAACGCCGCCATCGCCAGCGCCTCCGGCAGGGCCAGCCAGCCGGCCCAGCCGGGCACCGTCGCCGGGATGCTCATGCGGATGTAGCCGAAGTTGACGACGATGCCCACGCCCATCGTCGATAGCGCCAAGGCCAGCGCCCGCGAAGTCGGCGTGCGGCCGTCGGCGAGCAGAAACGCCAGCGCCATGCCGACCGCGACCAGGGCCACCAGCAGGTGCGGCAACATCGGGGCGAGTTGGATCACGGCGTCTCCGCGGTCTTGGCCTTGGCGGCGGCGCGCTCGGACTCGTTGTCGGCCTCGAACAACTGTTCCAGCTCGCGGGTGAACTGGTTGGCGGCGGCGCGCAGCGCGGCCTCGTCCTGGTAGACCGCGTGCTGGCGCATCAGGGTCTGCTGATCCTGCTGGTGGAACAGATCCACTGCGCGATGTACTTCGCGCGGCGGCAGGTCCAGCGCCAGCAGCACCCGGCGGGTCATCTCCAGGCTGGAGAAGTAGGCGCGGCGGATGACATCGTCGGGGTTGATGCCGGTATCGATCAGCTGCAGGGCGTGCTGGCGGGTGCGCGCCGAGGCCATCACCCGCAGCTTGGGCGCGAAGGCGCGCACCGCCTGCGCCACCCGCAGGCTCTCGGCCTCGTCGGCGATGGCGATGATGAACAGCCTGGCCTGGTGCACATGAGCGGCGCGCAGCACCTCGTGGCGGGCGGCGTCGGAGAAGAACACCGGGTTGCCGAAGCTGCGCACGAACTGCACGTGCTCGGCGTTCTTGTCGAGCACCGTGTAGGGGATCTTCTTGACCCTCAGCACGCGGCCGATGATCTGCCCGAACGGCCCGAAGCCGGCGATCACCACCGGCGTCTCCGCTACCTGGATCTCGTCGTAGGGCGCCGGCTCCGGCTGCTGACGGCGCGCCAACATCGCCAGCAAGGCATAGAGCGGCGGCGTGGCGATCATCGACAGCGTTACCGCCACCGTCAGCAGCTCGCGTTCGGGCGCATCCAGCAGGCCGGCGGCGGCGGCCACCGCGAACAGCACGAAGGCGAATTCACCGCCCTGCGCCAGCGCGCCGCCCAGGCGCAGGGCGCTGTGGTGGTTCATGCCGGCGCCGCGCCCCAGCGCATACAGCACCAGGCTCTTGAGTAGCAGCAGGCCCAGCGCCAGGCCCAGCACGGTGAGCGGCGCGCTGGCGATCAGACCGAGGTCGGCACCCATGCCGACGGCGATGAAGAACAGGCCCAGCAGCAGGCCCTTGAACGGTTCGAGATCGGCCTGCAGCTCGTGGCGGTATTCGGAGTCGGCGAGCAGCACGCCAGCCAGGAAGGCGCCCAGCGAGGCCGACAGGCCCACCGCCTGCATCGCCAGCGAGACACCGATCACCAGCAGCAGCGCGGCGGCGGTGAAGATTTCCGGCACCTGGGCATTGGCCAGCGCGCGCAGGGCCGGCCGCAACAGGGTGCGGCCGCTGGCGATCACCGCCGCCACCACCGCCAGCGCCTTGGCGATCTCCTGCCAGCCAACGCCGGCGCTGGCCGGCGCCGACAGCAGCGGAATCAGGGCCAGCAGCGGGATCACCGCGATGTCCTGGAACAGCAGAATGGCGAAGGCGCCGCGGCCATGGCGCGCCGCCAGCTCGCCGCGCTCGCCCAGCAATTGCAGCACCAGGGCGGTGGAGGACATAGCCAGCGCCACGCCGATCACCGCCGCGCCGGTCCAGGCCACGCCGAAGTAATGCGCGAGCCCGGCCAGCGGCAGGGCGGTGAGCAGCACCTGGGCGCCGCCCAGCCCGAACACTTCGCGGCGCAGGGTCCAGAGCCGGCGCGGTTGCAGCTCCAGGCCGATCACGAACAACAACAGCACCACGCCGAATTCGCTGGCGTGCAGCAGCTGCTCGGCATCGCGGGCATAGCCCAGGCCATGCGGGCCGATGACCAGACCGGCGGCGAGATAGCCCAGTACCGAGCCCAGACGGGCGCGCTTGAACAGCGGCACGAAGAGCACGGCGGCGGCGAGAAACAGTGCGGCTTCCTGAAGCATTGAGCCCTGATGGCCGGCGGGAGTGGCGGCATTGTACGGGGCCGAGGCGCCCGCTTCGGGGCAGGCGGTCACAGCTCTGCGTATGCTAGTGACTAGTATCCGCATCAGCCCCCGCAATGCTCCGCCCCGCCTGCCTCGCCCTGCTCGCCGTCTGCACCCTGCCCCTGTACGCCCAGGACGAAGGCTCGCCACCATCGACCAGCGCGCCGACCCCGGTGCTGGCGGTGCCGGTACATCTGCCCGGCGCGCCCGGCGAGATCCCGCTCGCCAACCCGGCCCCGGCCGCCGCCGATGCGCCTTTGGATAGCGTCGGCGCCACTCCGCCCAGCGGACCCAAGCCCCTGGTCCCGGCCGCCAACCGCCAGGCAACGCCGGTGCTGGCGACGCCGGCGCGGGTGCAGACCGGCTGCTCGCTGCGCGACTACGGCGCGCCGGTAGACCGCGGCCAGATCGCCAGCGCGATCTTCAACACCTGCTCGGGGGTCTCGCTGCACAAGGCCAATTTCATTCTGCCGTTCAGCTACAGCCCGCGTTTCCCCGGCGACGAGAGCGAGTTCATCTTCCAGATCAGCGGCAAGGCCCAGCTCTGGGACTTTGGCCCCGGCGCGGTCTATTTCGGCTATTCGCAGCGCTCTTACTTTCAGATCTTCAACGAGAAGAAGAGCAAGGCCTTTCGCGAGAGCGACTACAACCCGGAGCTGTTCGTGCGCCTGCCCAGGCCGCTCAAGCTGCTGCCGGACTGGTCGCTCGACGCCGGCTTCGAGCACGAGTCCAACGGCCAGGATCTGCCCGACTCGCGCTCCTACAACCGCCTGTTCTTCGCGCCCTACTGGACCAAGGGCCGGCAGGCCTTGCAGCTCAAGACCTGGTGGCGCATCCCCGAGGACGACGGCCGCCCTGCCACCGACCCCAAGCGCGACGACAACCCCGACCTCGGCAGCTACTACGGCTACGGCGAGCTGCGCTACCGCCACGACCTGCCCTGGAAGAACCAGCTGTTCGAAGTGCTGCTGCGCGGCAATGCCGCCACCGGCCGCGGCGCGGTGCAGGTGGACTACAGCCTGGAAATCGGACCGGTCGGCGCGCTGTTTCTGCGCGTGTTCAACGGCTATGGCGAGAGCCTGATCGACTACAACCGCAGCGTCACCCGCGTCGCCCTCGGCGTCGCCTTGCAGCGGTGAGCCAGCGCGGCCTGCTCGGCGCCTGGCTGGCGCTGGGCCTGATGATCGCCCCCGCAGCGCGAGCCCTGGACCCAGGCGAGGCGGCGCCGGAAGTCGCCGGCCGGCATCTGCTGTACGCGGATCAGCGGCTGCGGCTCAGCGAGATGCGCGGCAAGCTGGTGATCGTCGATTTCTGGGCCACCTGGTGCGGGCCCTGCGTGATCTCGATGCCGCAACTGGACGCGCTACGGACCAAGCTGCATGGCGAGGGCCTGGCCGAGCGTTTCGAGATCATCGGCGTCAATGTCGATGACGATCCAGCGCGGGCGCGCCGGTTCCTGGAACTGCACCCGGTGCACTACCCGGTGATTTCCGACCTCATCGGTCTGGCGGCGCGTCGCTATGCGCCGCCCAAGCTACCCAGCGCCTATCTGGTTGGCGCCGACGGCCAGGTGAAGTTCATCTACTACGGCCACGGCGAGGGCTATGCGGAGACCCTCGAAGAAAAGCTGCGCGAGCTGCTGGCCGCCGAGGCGGCGGGCGGCTGAAGCTGTGACTCAGGCGACGTCGGCCGGCTGAGCGCGGGCGAGTCGCTGCGAGCGTTGCAGGGCAACCAGCTCCATCACCCCCCAGAGCACGGCGCTGCCCAGGCTGAGCGCCGGGTAGCTGCGAAAGCTGCGGACGATTTCACGCATGGCTTAGGACTCCTCTTTGGGAAGGACACGGCCGGCACCGTATCAAGCCTCTGTGAAGTCTCTGTGGCAGTCCGATGACAGCGGCCATGACCGGCGCATTTCCGCTGGCTCGCGGGCTAGACTCCCGCGTCTTCAGACCCACCATCCGCGCGTGAACGACCGCCCCCTGCCCGAGCTGAGCGAGCTACAGCAACTGATCGCCGAGGGCGGTGCCCATCTGCAAGCGCGGACGCTCTGCGAAGCCCGGGTTGGCGGCCGACGCTTCCCGGTGCAGGCGATCACGCTGGGCAATCCCTCGCTGGAAGTGCCGGCGGTGGGCTTCTTCGGCGGCGTGCACGGCCTGGAGCGCATTGGTGCGGAGGTGGTGATCGCCTTTCTGCGCAGCCTGGTCAAGCGCCTGGCCTGGGATGAGCTGCTGCACCAGCAGCTGCGCGAGATGCGCCTGGTGTTCATGCCGCTGGTGAATCCGGGCGGCCTCTGGCTGGGCACCCGCGCCAACCCCAATGGCGTCGATCTGATGCGCAACGCGCCGGTGGAGGCCTTGCAGCCGGTGCCGCTCTTGATCGGCGGCCAGCGCCTGAGCCGCGGCCTGCCCTGGTACCGCGGTGCCGCCGGCGCAGCGATGGAAATGGAGAGCACCGCGCTCTGCGCTCTGGTCGAGGAAGAGCTGCTGAGTCGTAGCTTCAGCCTGGCGGTGGACTGCCATTCCGGCTTCGGCACCCGCGACCGCCTGTGGTTTCCGCACGCGCATACGGCGGCGCCGATCGAACATCTGCCGGAGCTGCACGCCCTGTATCGCATCTACGAGCAGGCCAACGTGAACCACCAGTACGTGTTCGAGCCGCAGAGCCTGCAATACCTCACCCACGGCGATCTCTGGGACTACCTCTACCTGCGCGCGCTGAAAAACCCGCAGCGGATCTTCCTGCCGCTGACCCTGGAGATGGGCTCCTGGCTGTGGGTGAAGAAGAACCCGCGCCAGCTGTTCTCGCGCATGGGCATCTTCAACCCGCTGATCGGCCACCGGCAGCAAAGGGTGATGCGCCGGCATCTGGCGCTGCTGGAGTTCTTCACCCGCGCCGCCCGCAGCCACCCACGCTGGCTGCCCACCGGGGCAGCGCGCGAGCCGCTGCGCCAGCAGGCCCTGCAACACTGGTATTCATCAGCCCCACGATGAGCGAAGCACCCTGGATACTCCTGCGCGGACTGATGCGCGACCGCCGCCACTGGGGCGATTTTCCGGCGCGGTTCCAGGCGCAGTTCCCCGGTGCCCGGCTGCTGATGCCCGACCTGCCCGGCAACGGCCTGCGCCACCAGGAGGCGAGTCCGGCGCGCGTCGAGGCGATGGCCGAGCACTTTCGCGAGGAGTTGCGCCGCCAGGGCATCGCCCCGCCCTACCGGCTGTTCGCGATGTCGCTGGGCGCGATGGTGGCGGTGGCCTGGAGCAGCGCGCATCCGGAGGAGATCGAGAGCTGCGTGCTGGTCAACACCAGCCTGCGGCCGATCAGCCCCTTCCACCACCGGCTGCGCCCGGTGGCCTACCCGCTGCTGCTGCGTCTGGCCTTGGGCAGCCCCGGCCCGCGCGCGGCCGAACAGGCGGTGCTGGAGCTGACCAGCCGACACACCGAGCGGACTGGCGCGGTGCTAGACGACTGGAGCACCTGGCGCCGCTCGCACCCGGTCTCGCGCGCCAATGGCCTGCGCCAGCTGGGGGCGGCGATCCGCTTCCGCGCGCCGGCCACCAAGCCTGGGGTGCCCCTGCTGCTGCTGAATGGTGCCGGCGACCGGCTGGTGGACCCGCGCTGTTCGCAGGCCCTGGCCGCGCTCTGGCAGGTGCCGTTGCGGGTGCATCCCAGCGCCGGCCACGACCTGCCGCTGGACGACGGCGCCTGGGTGGCGCAGCAGATCGGTGACTGGGAGCGTCAGCGCGCCGCAAAGCCGGCGGCTACACCCTAGGGCGTCTGCTGGCCGACGTACTGGAAGCGCGGCACCGGGCCATCCGGAGTGTTGACCGCTTCGTTCCAGACGCGCAGGCGGCGGGTGCTCATCGGCAGGCCCGCGCGCGGATACAGCCGGGTGTAGACCACCACGGTCTCGTCGGTCTCATCCTCCCGCGCCAGACCCAGCGCCAGGTAGAAATTGCCCTTGTAGTGGCGGTAGACGCCGGCGCGAAAGCGATCGAGATCGGTCATCGAAACTCCCCTGCGGCGATCGGCGCTAATGCAGATCGCCAACCCGCAGCGACCGCGCCGGCACCAGCTCGGCAGTGAGGGCAGTCGGGTTCGCCGTCGCCAGTCGGGCGACGCCCTTGCCGCCGCGCTTGGCCTCGTACATGGCCTGGTCGGCGGCGCGCAGCAGCGAGTCCGAATCCAGGCCGTGATCGGGGTAGAGCACCACGCCGACACTGCAACCCAGGCTCAGCGGCTCCTCCGGCGCGAGCTCTAGCTTGAACGGCCAGCTCATGATCTGGCAGATCTTGTTGCCCACCGCCAGCGCGCTGGCGGCATCGGCCTGCTGCTCGATCATCACCGCGAACTCGTCGCCACCCAGACGCGACACCGTATCGGCGCGACGCACCGCCGAGGTCAGCCGGGTGGCGATCTGCCGCAGCAGCTCGTCGCCGGCGGCATGTCCGTACTGGTCGTTGACGCCCTTGAAGCCGTCGATGTCGATGAACAGCACACCCAGCCGGCTGCGGCTGCGGTCGGCGCGGGCAATGGCGTTGGCCAGCCGGTCCATGAACTGCAGGCGGTTGGGCAGGCCGGTGAGCGGATCCTGGTAGGCCAGCTTGCGGAAAGTCTCCTGCAACTCCTGCACCTCGCGGCCGCGCTCGTAGAGCTGCTCCAGCGCCGACTGCAGGCCCAGCTTGCTGCGGTAGGCGTTGAGGTAGGCGCGTACCTTGGGCAGCAGATTGTGCTTCTGCAGGGGCCGCAGCACGTAGTCGAGATTGGCGGCATCGAAGCGCTGCAGACGCTCCGGATCGCGGCTGGAAGCCTCCGAAGCCAGGAAGATCACCGGGCTGTCGCCAAAATATTCCTCCCAGACCCCCGGCGCCTCGGAGCCCGGTTCCGGCAGCCGCGCCGGCTCCTGGGCGACGATCACCAGCGCCGGCTGCTGCTCCAGAAACATCTGCGCCGCCTGGTCCAGCGACTTGCGCAGGCTGAACTCAGCCTCGACACCTTCCAGCATCTGGCGGATGTTGCGGATGTCCTCGTTGGCCTCGCCGACCAGCAGGATGGTCGGCAGGGCGTGGGCGGCCTGGCTCATATCCCGCCCCACACTCGCACACAGCCGCCTAGCCGCCACGGCTGACCCGCCGCGGCAGTTGCCGACAAATGAGGGCCGCCCCATCCCGCAGTCGGGAATCTGACAGACCCTGTGGTACTCGCTGTCGCCAAGACGGCTACCTCGTTGCTACGTGCAGCCCGGAGCGGATGCCCCGGCCTGGATATCTCTGCTTCTCAGCAAACAACCGGCAACTTTCGGGCCTGAGCTCCAACTGGGAGCCCAGAAATGACCCTGCGACGGTGTGGGGGCGCTGGAAGAATTTTCCAGCTTGGTGCCGGCTGAGGGATTCGAACCCCCGACCTACGGTTTACAAAACCGTTGCACTACCGCTGTGCTAAGCCGGCCCTCTGGAAGGCGCGCAGTGTAGAGCCTGCGACGGTTTATTTCATCGCGCCGAGCCGGCCTCGGAAAGCGCCAGCAGCCCTTCCAGTACCAGTTGCGGACGCAACTGCCAGTCGCCCGGCAACTGCGGCAGCAGCAACACGGCGTCGCCGCCGGTGAGCATCAGAGCCTCCTCCGAGTCTCCCCCCGGGGCACGCAGGCAGTGCTCCACTGCCCCCAGGGCGGCGAACAGCGCGCCCTGGCGGATCGCGGTCTCGGAGTTGGTGCCCAGCCCGCGCGGATCGGCAGGGACGGCGGCCGGCGTCGCGGTCGCGGTCACCTGCAACAGGCTGGCCAGGGCGCTGCCATAGCCGGGAGCGATGATGCCGCCGAGGTGACGGCCCTCGCGATCCACCCGGTCGAAGGTCAGCGCGGTGCCGGCGCTGAGCACCACGAAGGGCCCGCGCCGCTGCTGCCAGACCGCGACCATCGCCAGCCAGCGGTCAATGCCCAGACGCTCCGGCTGCGGGTAGACGTTGCGCAGGCCCTGCCATTCGGCACGGCTGCGTGGCAGTTGCGGCGCGATGCCGCAACTGGCCTGCACCACCGACTGCCAGCGTGCCGCCTCACCCAGGCGCGGCACGGCGGAGAGCCAGACTTCCTCCACCGCCGGCCAGGCGCGGCTGGCGAATGCGGCCCAGGGATCACCCTGGTGGAGCAGCGGCTCGCCGGGCTGGAGCTCGCCATCCCAGAGCGCCCACTTGAGCCGGGTGTTGCCGACATCGACCAGGAGCTTCATGCCGCGACCCGCACGCTGACTTCGCCGGCATGCACCACCCGGCGCTCGCTGCCGACTTCGACGATCAGCCCCCCGTCGGTGTCGATGCCGCGCGCCACGCCCTCGTAGCCGCCCTGGGCCTCGACCCGCACCGGGCGGTCCTGCAAGAGGTCGCGCTGACGCCACTCGCCAGCGAAGGGCGCAAAGCCGAATTCCTGGTAGTGCTGTAGGGCCAGCGCCAGCTCGGTGAGCACCGCCACCGCCACCGCCTCGCGCGCCGGCAGTACGCGGCTGCGGGCCGCCAGCGCGGCGGCCAGGCTGGTCCAGGGCTGGCCGACGGCCTGGGCCTGTACCGCCTCCATCTGCAGATTGAGGCCGACGCCGACCACTACCCTACAGGGGCCGCCGGCCTCGCCGCGCGGCTCGATCAGCACGCCCGCCAGCTTGCGGCCGTCGGCGTGCAGGTCGTTGGGCCATTTGATGCCGGCTTCCGGCAGGCCCAGCGCCGACAGGGCACGGGCCAGCGCCACCGCCACCGCCAGCGGCAGGGTGGTGAGCCGCGCCGGCCAGGCCGGGAAGCTCCAGGCCAGCGAGAGGTAGAGATTGGCGCCGAACGGCGACACCCAGTCGCGGCCGCGCCGGCCGCGGCCGGCGGTCTGGCTTTCGGCGAACAGTGCCTGCGGGTCCTGCGCCGGCTCGGCTTCGAGCAGGCGGGTGTTGGTGGAGTCCACGCGGGCTTCGACTGCCACCCGCAGGCCCAGCGCACGCACGCTGGCCGGCAGCGCGGTGGTGATGCGGGCGGCATCCAGGCGTTGCAGGGGATGCGCGAGCCGGTAGCCGGCGCCGGGCTGGGCATCCAGCGCGACGCCCCAGTCGCGCAGCTTGGCTACACGCTTGGCAAGCGCCGCGCGGCTGATGCCGAAACGCTCGGCCAGGGCCTCGCCGGAATGGCGCTCGCCGTCGGCCAGCGCGTCGAGCAGATCCAGCAGCGGGTCGCTACTCACTTCAGGCCCAGGGCGCGGCCCAGCAGCCTCGCCTTTTCAAAACGCGGCTCGGTGCCGGCGCGCAGGCGCGCCCAGTTGGCGCGGTGCTTGACCAGCACCAGCAGGGCCATGGCGGTGGTGAACGCGCCGGCGCCAGAAAACAGTCCCTGCTCGCTGAAGCAGGCGACGTGCAGCAGCGCCACCACGCTAGCGCCCAGGGTGGCGAGGCTGACCGTGCCGGTGAGCAGCACCACCAGTACGAAGGCCAGCAGCATCCACGGAAAACTGGCCGGCAGCAGGGCGGCGAACACGCCGGCCACCGTCGCCACGCCCTTGCCGCCCTGGAAGCGGTGCCAGAGCGGATAGCAATGGCCGAGCACCGCCGCCGCACCGCAGGCATAGGCCAGTTCCGGCGTCGCCGCCGCCCCGGCCAGGCGCGGCAGCAGCAGCGCCGCGACCACGCCCTTGCCGACATCAATCAGCAGCACCGCCAGCGCAAAGCCCTTGCCCTGGGTGCGCAGGGCATTGGTGGCGCCGATGTTGCCGCTGCCGCTGGCGCGCAGATTCACGCCGCCCTTGAGGCGGGCGACGATCAGCCCGCCCATCAGCGAGCCCAGGGCATAGGCCGCCAGCATCAGCAGCGGCGTGGTGAGGATCAGGGGCATGGGTAGGTATGACGACGGTGGATGGCCTCGATGGCGGCCAGGACTTCCGGGCTCAGGCGCAACTGCGCGGAGGCGAGATTGGCCTCCAGTTGCGCCAGACTGGTGGCGCCGATCAGGGTGCTGGTGACGAACGGCCGGCTGTGCACGTAGGCGAGCGCCATCTGTGCGAGGTCCAGCCCATGGGCCTGCGCCAGCCGCCGGTACTCGGCGGTCGCCGCCTCGGCCTCGGGCGTGCTGTAGCGCTGGAAGCGGCTGAACAGCGTCAGCCGCGCGCCCTCGGGCTTCGCGCCGCCCAGGTATTTGCCGCTGAGCACGCCCATCGCCAGCGGCGAATAGGCGAGCAGGCCCACCGCCTCGCGGTGCGTGAACTCGGCCAGCCCCACCTCGTAGCTGCGGTTGAGCAGGGAGTAGGGGTTCTGGATGCTGGCGACTCGCGGCCCGCCCTGCTCGCGCTCCAGGCGCAGGTATTCCGACAGGCCCCAGGGCGTCTCGTTGGAGATGCCGATGTGCCGCACCTTGCCGGCCCGTACCAGCTCGCCGAGCGCGCCGTAGGTCTCCTCGATGGACGGGCCGTCGCGATCCTGCGGCGTGTAGCCGAGCTGGCCGAAGAAATTGGTCGGGCGCTGCGGCCAGTGCACCTGGTAGAGGTCGATCCAGTCGGTGCGCAGGCGTTTGAGCGAGCTGTCGCAGGCGGCGAGCAGGCTGGCGCGGTCCAGGCAGGAGCCGCCGCGCAGGTAGGGGAACATGCCCGGCCCGGTGACCTTGGTGGCGAGCACGATGTCCTGGCGTCGCCCAGTTTTGGCGAACCAGCTCCCGATGTACTCCTCGGTGCGGCCCTGGGTTTCGGCGCGCGGCGGCACCGGGTACATCTCGGCGGCGTCGAACAGGTTCACGCCCTCGGCGACGGCGCGGTCCATCTGCGTGTGCGCCTCGGCCTCGCTGTTCTGCTCGCCCCAGGTCATGGTGCCGAGGCCGATCAGCGAAACCTTGAGGCCGGTGCGGCCCAGTGGGCGATAGTCCATGCGGGTTTCCAAGCTAGCGGTGGCGGCGGTCGGCGAGCCGCTCGATGGCATCGCCGAGCAGCAGCTCCATCGCCTGCTCCTGCTGCTCGCCCGGCACCACCACGGTGCTGGGGCTGGAGATGAAGGCGTCGGGGATCAGCGCCAGGATGCCCTCGAAGCTGGCCTCGAAGCGCGCCGCCTTGTTGAAGTGGATGACGATCAGGCTCTCGTCGGCGGCCGGGATCGCCTGCGGCTCGAAGGGGTTGGAGGTATCGACCAGCGGCACCCGCTGGAAGTTGACGTCGGTGCGCGAGAACTGCGGCAGGATGTAGTTCACGTAGTCGGGCATGCGGCGCAGGATGGTGTTGGTGACCTCCTGCGAGGTGTAGCCGCGCTCGGCAGTGTCGCGATTGATCTTCTGGATCCACTCCAGATTGATGATCGGTGTCATGCCCACCAGCAGATCGACATGCTGGGCGATGTCCACCTCGCCGGTCACCAGGCCGCCGTGCAGGCCTTCGTAGAACAGCACGTCGGTGCCCGGGGCGATACGCCGCCAGGGCGTGAAGCTGCCCGGATTCTGCCGCGCGGCGCGCGCCTCCTCCTCGGTGTGCAGGTAGTGGCGGGTCTGCCCGCTGCCGGTTTCGCCGTACTCGCGGAACAGGTTTTCTAGACGACCGAGCAGATTGCCCTGGGTGCCGAACAGCGACAGCGTCTCGCCGCGGATGCGCGCCCGCTCCAGCATCTGCCGCCAGTTGTCGCGCTCGTAGGCGTGAAAGCTGTCGCCCTCGACATAGGCGGCCTTGAGGTCGAGGTCGGCGAAGATGCGCTCGAACACCCGCTTGGCCGTGCTGGTGCCGGCTCCCGAGGAACCAGTGACAGCGATGATGGGGTGGCGGGCGGACATGGCCTAGTGTGTCTTGCTTAACCGCGCGCTGTCAGCGCCGCCGGTAGCAGAAGTCGGTGACCACATGCCCCAGACGCTCGCCGCGCGCCTCGAAGCGCGTGATCGGCCGGCTGTCCGGGCGCGGCACCGGGCCGCCTTCGAACTCGGACGCGGCGTCCAGCACCTCGCGCATGTGCTCGGCGTAGGGAACCCAGTCGGTCGCCAGGCGGAACAGGCCGCCCGACTTGAGCCGACTGGCGACCAGGCTGGCGAAGGCCGGCTGCACGATGCGGCGCTTGTGGTGGCGGGTCTTGTGCCAGGGGTCGGGGAATTCCAGGATCAGCTCGTCCAGGCTTTCCGGTGCCAGCCAGTCGCGCAGCACCTCCACCGCGTCGTGGCAGGCCACGCGCAGATTGCCCAGCCCCGCCTTGTCGGCACGATTGAGCACCCGGCCGACGCCGGGTCGGTGCACTTCCACGCCCAGGTAGTCGCGCTCCGGCGACTGTTCCGCGCGGAACAATAGGGCGTCGCCGGCACCGAAGCCGATCTCGAACACCTTGGGCGCTACGCGGCCATAAACAACATCGAGGTCGAGCCGCTCGCCGGCGGCGGGCGCGTCCAGGCCGTAGCGCGGCCACAGACGCTCCAGCGACTCCTTCTGCGAATCGGTCATGCGCCCTTCGCGCCGCACGAAGGACTTGATCTCGCGCCGGTAGGGCGCGGCCCTTGCGATTTCGGTTGCAGCTTCAGTTTCGGTTTCAGCGGACATCGAGGGCTTCCATCCATGCGGCCATGGTCAGCAGTTCCGGGTGGGCGCTGGCGCGCAACTGCGCCGCCACCTGGGCGCGATCGGCCGGGGTCTTGTTCTGGTTGATCTTGCGCTTGCCTTCGATGCGGCTGGGCCGCAGACGGAAGGCGACGATGGCGTTGAGCAGTGCGTCCAGGCGCGCGGCGTCGAGCTGGCGGGTCCAGCCGCCGACGGCGGGCTCGAAGGCGGCGCTGGTCCGGTCCACCAGATCGAGCTTGAAGCCGGCGTCGTCGTCCAGCTCCGGCCGGCCGTGGACGTGCACCACCGCGTAGTTCCAGGTCGGCACCTCGCGTTCGGGGTTCACATACCAGCGCGGTGAGACATAGGCGTGCGGACCATGGAACACCGCCACCGTCTCGCCCACCGCGAAGGCCTGCCAATGCGGATTGGCGCGCGCCAGGTGCCCGCTCAGGCTGCCGTCGGCTTCCAACAGCAGCGGCAGATGGCTGATTCGCGGTTCTTCACCGGCGAGGCTGGTGATGAGCGTCGCGAAGGGGTAGTCGCGGATCAGGCCGTGCTGCTGCTCCTGATCGCTCAGCGCGAACGAGGACGGCGTGTACAGGCTCATGCTCAGGCTCCCGCCGGCCGCAGGCCGCGCCGCGCGGCCGCCTTGCGTGCCGCGACGGCGACGCCGGGCGCGTCCTTCCAGTGCCACCACTTCAGCTTTTCCGGATCGGGCGCGGCGCTGCTCGCGAAGTAGACAGCGCAGCGGAAGGTGTAGAGCACGCAGCGGTCCTGGTGCTGGCCATCGCGTTCGCAGAGGCGCTCGTACAGCGCCTGCGGGTCGGCGCCCTTGAGGTCGGAGACCCGCCGCACGCCCAGCGACAACAGGTCGCTCGCCAGCGAGGGGCCGATACCGGGTATCCGCCGCAGCTCGGCCAGTTCTTCCTGCCCGGCGCGCGCGCTCACCCGATGACACCGTCCAGGGGCGAGGACGCCGAGGCGTAGCGACGGCGCGGCATGCGGCCGGCGAGAAAAGCCTCGCGGCCGGCGATGATCGCGTGGCGCATGGCGCTGGCCATCAGCACCGGGTTCTTCGCCTCGGCGATGGCGGTGTTCATCAACACGCCGTCGCAGCCCAGCTCCATGGCGATGGCGGCATCGCTGGCGGTGCCGACGCCGGCATCGACGATGATCGGCACCTTGGCGTTCTCGACGATGCTGAGGATGTTGTAGCGGTTCTGGATGCCCAGCCCTGAGCCGATCGGCGCGGCCAGCGGCATCACCGCCACGCAGCCCAGCTCTTCCAGACGTTTGCACTGGATCGGGTCGTCGGTGCAGTAGACCATCACCTCGAAGCCCTCCTTCACCAGTACCTTGGTCGCTTCTAGCGTGGCGGTAATGTCCGGGTAGAGCGTCTTGGGGTCGCCCAGCACTTCCAGCTTCACCAACCGGTGGCCATCGAGCAGCTCGCGCGCCAGCCGGCAGGTGCGGATCGCATCCTCGGCGGTGTAGCAGCCGGCGGTATTGGGCAGCAGGGTGTAGCGCTCGGGGCGGATGAAATCCAGCAGATTGGGCGCGCCGGCGTCCTGGCCCAGGTTCACCCTGCGGATGGCGACGGTGACGATCTCGGCGCCGCTGGCCTCGGCGGCGGCGGCGTTCTCGGCGAAGTCCTTGTACTTGCCGCTGCCAACCAGCAGCCGCGAGCCATAGGTCTTGCCGGCGATGGTGATGCTGTGTGTGCTCATCCTGATCTCTGGTGATTCTGGCCTTGCGTGTTATCGGCGACTTGCCGGAGAAACGGTCTGCTGCCATCTCCGGATCATGTCCTTTGCGCTGCCATCCCTGGCGAGACCACAGCGCACTGATCTGACTCCGGGGCGCACATCCCTGTGCGCCCGTTCGCCGGGGAAACGGTCCACTGGACTCTCTCCCTGGCTACCTCAGCGCCGCCGTCCCTGGCGAAACAGCAGCGCCTTGAACTACCCCCTGGGCGCACATCCCTGTGCGCCCGTTCGCCGGGGAAACGGTCCACTGGACCGTTTCCTTTTCCGGCTCACCCACCTCCGATCGCTTTGACGATTTCGATCTGGTCTTGCTCCGCCAGCCGGGTCTCGGACCAGAGACTGCGCGGCACGATCTGGCCGTTGTGTTCGATGGCCAGCCGCTGGCCCTGCAGCTGCAAGGCCTCGATCAGGCCGGCCAGGGTAGCCGGCGCCGGCAGCGGCTCCGGGCGTCCGTTGACGGTGAGCAGGGGCATGGTGATCCCGCGTCGTGCAAAGGCCCTCGCGGGGAGGGCCTTGGAAAGGTCTGGAGCGGGTGATGGGAATCGAACCCACGCTAGTAGCTTGGGAAGCTACAGTTCTACCATTGAACTACACCCGCGTTGGCCGGCATTTTAGCGCCTCAATCGTCCTCGCGCCGAGGCCCCTGCCGGCGCTCAGGCTGCCCAGGCTTGGGGCCCGGCTCCTTGCGGCGGTCGCCCAACTCGAAGTCGCGTCGATTGAAACGCTTGTAGAAAGGCACCATCCGCGACTCCGGATCTTCCTCTTCGCGGATGTCACGACGGGCCGAAGCCGAGATCGCCGCCACCAGGAACACGCCCCCCAGCAACAGCAGGGTCAGCCAGGGGTGCACTTCTACTAGGTTCAGCAAAGCGTCCAAATCCGCGCTCCCATCGTAGGTCGGGGGAAGCTTAGCAGGGCAGCGCCGGGAGCCCGCCCCTACACTCGAATCCCCCTACCGGAGCCGCGCCCAATGAGCAGCTATTTTGAATCCGAAGACCTCGCCAAGTTCGGCCAGATCGGTCGCCACGCCCCGAAGCTGGCCGAGGACTTTTTCAAGTACTACGGCAACGTCACCGCCACCGACGGCGCGCTGAGCAAGCGCGAGAAGGCGCTGATCGCGCTGGCCGTGGCCCACGCCCAGAAGTGCGCCTACTGCATCGACGCCTACACCACCCAATGCCTGGAAACCGGCAGCAATCCCGAGCAGATGATGGAGGCGGTGCATGTGGCGGCGGTGATGCAGGCCGGTATCACCCTCGCCCACTCGGTGCAGATGTACAACCACCTCGACAAGCTGGTGCTGTAGCGCCATGCGTCTGGACGCGGCGGCATGAAATCCGGACGCACAGCCCTGGCGACCGGCGACCACGCTTCGGCAAGCTGCCGTCCCAGCGGAGCAGGCAGCCGCTCTCCCCACACTCAGGAAGCCGTCCATGCTGATTGCCGCCGCCTGCGTTCTGCTATTGGCCTATGCCAACGGCGCCAATGACAACTTCAAGGGTGTTGCCAGTCTGTTTGGCAGCGGCGTGGCCGACTACCGCAAGGCGCTGAACTGGGCGACCGCCGCCACCTTCGCCGGCTCGTTGGCAGCTCTGGGTCTGAGCGCGCATCTGGTCGCCACCTTCAGCGGCAAGCTGTTCGTGGGCGCCGACACCCTGGCGCTGCCCGGCTTTCCGCTGGCGGTGACCGCCGCCTGCGCCGGCACCGTGCTGCTCGCTACCCGCCTGGGCGCGCCGATCTCCACCACCCATGCCCTGGCCGGCAGCCTGCTGGGAGCGGCCTACGCCGCACCGCAGTCACTGGTCGACTGGGCCGCCGCCGGCCGGCAGATCTTCCTGCCGCTGGCGCTGGGCCCCCTGATCGCCGTCGCGGTCGCGCTGCTGATCTACCCGCTGCTCAGCCAGATACGTCAACGACTGGGCATCCGTCGCGACAGTTGCCTCTGCCTGGGCGAGACCTTGAGTCCACAAGCGGATGGCAGCGCGCTGGCACGGCTGTCGATCGGCAGCGGCGACGCCGCGAGCTGCGCGACCCGCTATCAAGGCCGGTTGGTGGGCGTCTCCGCGCAGCGACTGATCGACGGCGCGCACTATCTTTCCGCCGGACTGGTGAGCTTTGCCCGCGGCGTCAACGACACGCCCAAGCTGGTGGCGCTGGCCCTGATGGTGAGCCCGGCCCTGCACGGCGCCGGCGTATTCACCGTCATCGGCCTGGCCATCGCCGCCGGGGGACTGTTCGGAGCACGCCGGGTGGCCGAGACCATGGCGCACAAGATCACCGCGATGAATGCCGGACAGGGGCTCTCGGCCAATCTGGTCACCGCCGGCCTGGTGCTGTCGGCCTCGCCGCTGGGCCTGCCGCTGTCCACTACCCACGTCAGTTGCGGGGCGCTGTTCGGCATTGGCGCCGTGACGCGCCAGGCACGCTGGAAAACCATCGCCAGCATCTTCGCCGCCTGGCTGATCACCTTGCCGCTGGCGGCAGCGCTGGGCGCGCTGATGCTGAGTGCAATACTGCGTTTCACCGCCTGAGAGACTCACAACCACCATGAGCGATGGACAGATTCCCACGCACTCACCGACCACCCAGCAAGCGGTGCGGGACTACTACGGCAAGGTGCTGAGCTCCTCCGCCGACCTCAAGACCAGCGCCTGCTGCCTGGCCGAGGCGATGCCGCCCTATATCGCCGCGCTGCTGGCCAATATCCATCCGGAAGTGAAGGACCGCTTCTACGGCTGCGGCTCGCCGATCCCACCGGCGGTGGCCGGCGCGACGGTCCTCGACCTCGGCTGCGGCTCCGGCCGCGACTGCTACACGCTCTCGCAACTGGTCGGACCCGCTGGCCGCGTCATCGGCCTGGACATGACCGAGGAGCAACTGGCCGTGGCCCGCCGCCACCAGGCCTGGCATGCCGAGCGCTTCGGCCACGCCAACGTCGAGTTCCGCCAGGGCTATATCGAAGACCTGGCCAGCGCCGGCATCGCCGACCACAGCATCGACCTGGTGGTCTCCAACTGCGTGCTCAACCTCTCGCCCGACAAGCCTCGGCTGTTCGCGGAAATCTTCCGCGTGCTCAAGCCGGGTGGCGAGCTCTACTTCAGCGATGTGTTCGCCGACCGCCGCATTCCTCGCGCGCTGACGGAAGACCCGGTGCTCCTGGGCGAATGCCTGGGCGGCGCGATCTATCTGGAGGATTTCCGGCGTCTGCTTGCCCAGGTCGGCTGCGCGGACGCGCGCGTGATCGCCAGCGGTCCTCTGGCGGTCAACAACCGCGAGCTGGAGGCACGCACCGGCAACATCCGCTTCTTCTCCAACACCGTGCGCGCCTTCAAGCTGCCGCTGGAGGACCGCTGCGAGGACTACGGCCAGGTCGCCACTTATCTCGGCAGCATCGCCGAGTGCCCGCACTACTTCGATCTCGACGACCATCATCACTTCGTCAGCGGCAAGCCCATGCTGGTCTGCGGCAATACCGCCGACATGCTGCGCGGCAGCCGCTATGCCGCGCACTTCCAGGTGATGGGCGAGAAGACCAGGCACTACGGCCTGTTCGATTGCGCGCCCTCCCCCGGCACGACGGCCGCGCCCGTCGGCGGCGCCTGCTGCTGAGGCGGCGGCCATGGACGACACGCCGATCCCGCTGGCGCAGCTTGCCGGCCACTCGCCAGACCACGACTTCCAGTCCCTGCTGGACGCGCGCGGCCTGCGCCTGCCACCGCTGTCGATCGAAACCCTGCAGGTCAACCTCACCAAGCTCTGCAACCAGGCCTGCCGGCACTGCCACGTCGACAGCAGTCCCAGCCGCACCGAAGCGCTACCGCCGGAGGGCGTGGCCGCCGTGCTCGGCCTGCTGGCGCGGCATCCGCAGATCAGCAAGCTCGACATCACCGGCGGCGCACCCGAGCTGCATCCGCAGTTCGATGAACTGGTGCGCGCGGCCGTGCGGCTCGGCAAGCAGGTCATGGTCCGCCACAACCTCACCGTGCAACTCGACGGCCATCCGCAGACCGGCGAGAGCAAGGCGCATCTGCCGGCCTTCTTCGCCGAGCAGGGCGTGGAGGTGATTTCTTCCCTGCCCTACTGGCAGGAGTTCTTCACCGACAGCCAGCGCGGCAAGGGAGTGTTCGGCAAGTCGCTCACCGCGATGCAGCGGCTCAATGCCGTGGGCTATGGCATCGAGGGTTCCGGCCTGCTGCTCAATCTGGTCTACAACCCGGTGGGCCCCTATCTGCCGGCGGCGCAGGCCGGACTGGAGGCCGACTACAAGCGCGAGCTGCGCGAGAAGTTCGGGCTGCACTTCAACCGCCTTTACACCATCACCAACATGCCGATCCACCGCTTCGCGCTGCACCTGCGCAAGAGTGGCCAGTACCAGAGCTACATGGACAAACTGCTGTCGGCCTTCAATCCGGCCGCGGCCGCGGGCGTGATGTGCCGCAGCCTGATCAGCGTCGATCACCAGGGGCGGCTCTACGACTGCGACTTCAACCAGCAGCTCGGACTCGCCGTCGAGACCGGGAGCTCATCCAGCCTGGCCGATTTCGACTTCGAGGCGCTGATGGCGCGCCGAATCCGCTGGGGTAGCCACTGCCTGGGCTGCACGGCGGGCACCGGCTCCTCCTGCGGTGGGGCGACCGCGGCCTGAGCAAAGCTTCAGCAGAATCCGGACAGTTGTCCCCAATCGGACTGGATGAGTCTGTTGATAAGTCTGTACGGCCGGCTTTTTTTCCTGCGCCATCAAGCGCTTTGGTGGAACTGCGGAGAACTTCGCCGACACCGCGCTTGCAATCCGCGCGTTATCGCGACGTGGCCATACGACGCACGCGCTGCCTACTCAAATGCGAGGGCTGACACATCAGCAGCGGCAATTGACTTGACCTGAGCGCGCCGCCAGCATTGGAGGCGCAGGATGAAGCTGCGGACTCGGCAACATGCCTTCACCGAACCGAAGTCGGCCGCTTTACCATGCTGTCTGGGAAAAAAGTCACGCCGTCGTCGAGGCTGCCGGTAACGGAGCAATCGACCCGGCCAATATCAACTTCGTATTCGGGGAATACCAAATGCATCGCAAGCTTAAACTGGTAGGACTGCTGCTTTCCGCCGTCATCGCAACCGGCTGTGCGTCCGTACCCATGGCGTCCACGGAAGCCGACGCCGCAGCAAAGACCTTTCAGCAGACGCCGGGCATGGCCAATCTCTACATCTACCGCAACGAGTCTTTCGGCGCGGCGGTGAAAATGCCGCTGCTCCTTGACGGACAGATCGCCGGCGATACGGCGGCGAAGACTTACATCCTGAAGAGCGTGGCCCCAGGAAGCCATGTGATCACCTCGAAGACCGAGAACGACGCGACGCTGACGGTAGATACCGCACCGGGCAAGAACTACTTCATCTGGCAGGAAGTGAAAATGGGTGCGTTCTCAGCACGCTCGGACCTGCACTTGGTTGATGAAGCAACCGGGAAGGCGGGAGTGGCGGCCTGCGCCTTGGTCCAATAGGCCTAGCGCAGAACCAAACCCAAAGGCATCTCACCTCCCCGCCGCGGCAGCACGACGGGGAATTTCACTCCGGGGTGGCTGGCAGGCGAGGCACACCTGGCATCGGCGCCGTTGTTCAAATGTCTGACTCGGCGTCGGATGGTAGTGCGGCTATCGCCATCCCCACCTCGCTGGCCGGCAAGGCCTCAACCTCGCGCAGCTGACGCTGGATGGCGCGCGAGCGCACGCCGGTTTGCTCAATCTGTTTCTGCGCCTGTTCCAGCTTCTCGCTGACCTTATCGAGCACTTCGCCAAACTTGCCGAACTCGGTCTTCACCGCACCCAGCACCTTCCAGACCTCGCTGCTGCGCTTCTCGATGGCGAGGGTGCGGAAGCCCATCTGCAGGCTGTTGAGCAGGGCGGTCAGCGTGGTCGGGCCAGCGATGGTCACCCGGTAGTCGCGTTGCAGTCCGTCGGCCAGACCAGGGCGGCGCAGCACCTCGGCGTAGAGGCCCTCGGTGGGCAGGAACATCAGCGCGAAGTCGGTGGTGTGCGGCGGCTCCACGTACTTGTCGTGGATGGACTTGGCCTGCACCTTCACCGCCGTCTCCAGGGCCTTGGCGGCGGCCTCGATGGCGGCGAGCTCGCCGCGCTCGGCGGCATCAACCAGACGCTCGTAGTCCTCGCGCGGAAACTTGGCATCGACCGGCAGCCAGACCGGCGCGCCCTGCGCCTCACGGCCGGGCAGCTTGATGGCGAAATCGACCCGCGCATCCGAGCCCGGCCGGGTGGCGACGCTACGGCCGTATTGCTCGGGTGTGAGCAACTGGTCGAGCAGCGTCTCCAACTGCACCTCGCCCCAGCCGCCGCGGGTCTTCACATTGCTGAGCACGCGCTTGAGATCGCCGACGCCGGTGGCCAGGGTCTGCATCTCGCCAAGGCCACGGTGCACCTGCTCCAGGCGCTCGCTGACCAGCTTGAAGCTCTCGCCCAGCCGCGCTTCCAGGGTGGCGTGCAGCTTCTCGTCAACGGTCTTGCGCATCTCGTCGAGCTTGGCCTGGTTGTTGGCCTGTAACTCCTTGAGCCGGGTTTCCACCGCCAGCCGCAGCGCCTCGGCGCGGGCATCGGTCTGCGCGGTCAGCGCGGCCAGACGCTGCTCGAAACCCTCGAAGGACCGGGCGATGAGCTGGGCGATGGCCTCGGTGCGCTGCGCCACCGCCTGCTGGCTATTGGCGAGCTGGCCACCAAATTCCTGCCGCTGCTGCGAGAGCGCGGCCAGCAGACTGTCGCGGCTGCGGCCCAGCTCGGCCGGCAGCGCCTGCGACTGCGCGGCGAGCTGCTGCTCGATACGCGCCAGCAGCGGCGCCAGTTCGTCGGCGGCCTTGCCGCGACCGCGCCCCAGCAGCACCGAGAGCAAGGCACCCAGCACCGCCGCGATCAGCGCGACGGCAATCACCACCAGCAGCGAGAGCATGTCCATGCCGGCATTATCGCCCGCGCCGGTGGCGATGAGGCTTTAGGGCCTGTTAACGCTACGGGGGTCGCTGCGGCGGAAGGCGGTTTTGGGGCAGTGCAAGGAAGCAAGAGTGCGCAATAGTGGTTCTATTGAAACTCTTGCTGACGTAGCAATGCCCCAAATCCGTCCCGCCCCGAACGGTTGCTGGCCAAAAGCGCGTCATGCGGCGTTGCCAGCCTAGCGAAGGCAACAAGCCTTCGCGTCGGCCGGCGCCTTGCCTGACGCACTTTTGACCGGCAACGCAGCGACCCCCGTAGCGTTAACAGGCCCTAGCCGGTCATCGCCTGCGCCTGACCCCAGACGTGGTTGCCGTACTTCCAGTAGCCGAGCACGTTGTTGAGGCGGGCATCCTGGTCGGCCGGCACCGGCAGCACCTCGCCGGCGACCTGGCCTTGCAGATACGGCGCCAGCACCGCGCCGCCGCCGCCGGAGAGCACGATGGCGTCGATGTCCCAGTCTTCCGCCCACAGGCGGTTGGCCTCGGTGGCGATGCGCCCGGCGAGCTGGCTGAAAGCACGCTGCACCAGTGGCCCCAGCTCGTAGCGCTGGCCGCGGATCTTGATCGAGCCGGCGTTGATCGCTTCGTAGAGCCGGTACAGCTCCACCTGCACGCCGCTCTTCTCCTTCAGCACATTGGCGATGGCGTCGTAGGCGAGGCAGATGCCGGAGTCGGTGGACTGGCTGCCGCGTTCGGAATAGCGGGTCTTGTCGGCGATGGCGAAATCACAGGTGCGAAAACCGACGTCGATCACACCGATCTTCTCGCTGGTGAAGCGCTGCTGGCTGACGCGGCCGGAGCTGTCGAGCATCAGGTTGTAGAGCGAGCCGAAGGGCTGCGGGATGACCCGCACCTTCTCCACATAGAGGGTTTTCTCCTCGCGCTGGCCGGCGCCGTTGTAGACACCGATGTTGTGCCGCCCAAGCAGGCTGGTGGCCAGGCTCTCGCGGTTGCGCCGGAACAGGCTGATCGGCAGGCCGGTGACCAGTCGCACCGGATCGCTGTGATCGGCGAACGGCACCAGCGCCGCCAGGCCCAGGGTCTTGGCGTACTGACTGAGGAACTGCGCCGGGTCAAGCGTGAAGCCGCGACCGCGGCTCTGCGCCTCGGCCAGCTCGCCAACGAACACCGACTCGCCGCCGATCTCGAAATGCCTTGGCGCCTGCTCCTGGCCGGGCAGCAGAGCTTCGGAGAACGCCGCCGGATTGGCCTCGCCGACGATGGACTTGAACGCCTGCGAGCGTCGGCCATCAGTGGCCTTGCAGTAACCGAAACCGATGTCTACAGCGAGGATGCGCATGGCGTTTGCCGTCGTCCGAAGAAGAATCGTTGACGGTTTAGCACGCCGGTTTCGGCGCGGTCAAAACCCCGGGAAGCGCCTCTTCAGCGCTACGCGACCTGCGCCTTCTTGCGCGCGAAGGATTTCAGAAACTCCATCTGGTCGGCGAGGATGCGCCGGTTCTGGAGGATCAGGTACTCGGCCAGATTGGGGGTGTAGGGCACCGCCAACAGCTTCATGCCGGCTTCTTCCGGCGTGCGCGCGTCCTTGGCCTGGTTGCAGTCGCGGCAGGCGGTGACGCAGTTCTCCCAGGTGTTCTCACCACCGCGCGAGACCGGCACGATGTGGTCCCGCGTCAGCTCGCCGTTATGGAACTCATCGCCGCAGTACAGGCAGAGATTCTGGTCGCGCTGGAACAGCGTGCGATTGGTGAGCAACGGCTCGCCCTGGCTGTAGCGCTTGGAGCGGTCGGCGACTGCGATGATCGAGCCCAGCTCAAAAAACGAACGCTCGCCAGTGCGAGCGTTGATGCCACCGGCGACGGCGAATCGCTCCTCGCCGGCCTCCCAGCAGACCCGCTTGCGGGCGTAGAGCGTGACGGCGGTTTGCCAGTGGATCCATCCCACCGGGAGACCGCCTGCATTGAGCTTCAGAATTGCCGGAATCATCACCTGTTCAACCCGCAATGTTCGCCGCTACGGATTGAATCTACGGACTTTTCCAGCGTTTGACCAGTCTTTGACCAGATTCTTCACCAAAGCGTCACCGGCCTCGGTGACCGGAGCCACTCAGCGCGGACCAGACTCCGGCACCGGTGCCTGCCCGCTGGGATCGGTGACGAAGCCGATCTTGCTGACGCCCGCCTTGCCGGCCTCACTCAGCACCTCGGCCACCACTTCGTAGCGCGCCTGACGGTCGATGCGCAGGTGCAGTTCCGGCGCCGGCTGCATGGCACCGGCCTGGCGCAGCCGCTCGATCAACTGCGGTTTGCTGATCTCCTCACCATTCCAGTAGAGCTGTCCGGCGCCATCGATGGCGAACTGCACGTTGTCGGCCTGCAAGCTGTTGGCTGTGCTGCTGGCCTTGGGCAGATCGACCTTCACGGCATGGCTGAGCAGCGGCGCGGTGACGATGAAGATCACCAGCAGCACCAGCATGATGTCGACCAGCGGAATGACGTTGATCTCCGCCATCGGCGCGGAATTGCGATTGGAGTTGAAGCTGCCGAAGGCCATGATCAGCCCCGCTGCAGCGGCTTGAGCGGCGTGACATTGCCGCCGCCCTGGGCGTCGATCTTGGCGCCGGTGGCGAGGAAGGTGTAGAGGTCGTGGGCGAAAGCGTCGAGCTGCGCCAGCACCACCCGGTTGCCGCGGACGATGAAGTTGTAGCCCAGCACCGCCGGAATCGCCACGCCCAGGCCGATGGCGGTCATGATCAGCGCCTCGCCCACCGGGCCGGCGACCTTGTCGAGCGTGCCGGCGCCGGAAAGGCCGATCGCCACCAGGGCATGATAGATGCCCCAGACCGTGCCGAGCAGGCCCACGAAGGGCGCGGTGGCGCCGATCGACGCCAGCACCGTGAGGCCGGATTCCATGTTGGCGGTCTCCTCGTCGATGGTCTTGCGCAGGGTGCGGGTGATGAAGTCACCGGAGCTGCCCGCCTCGTTGAGCCGGTTGACGCCATGACGCTCGTGGTGCCGGCTGGCGGCGATGCCGTGATAGGCCAGATGCGAGAACGGCTCGTCCGGATGCTTCTGGTCCAACTGCGCCGCCACCGCGTCCAGCGAAGGGGCGTTCCAGAAGAAATCGAGAAACACCGCGCTGCGCCGCCGCGACCGGACATAGGCCAGCGCCTTGGTCAGAATCAGATACCAACTGGTCACCGAGGCCAGAGCCATCAGCACCAGGATGGTCTTGGCCAGGCCATCCGCCTGCACGATGAAATGGCCGAAGCCGATGCTCTGCATGCTGTCCATTGACACGTCCTCGTTCTAACGCTTCTTCAACCCAAAATTCATCGGCACCAGCACCCAGGCCGATACCGCCGCGCCGTCCTGCTGCGCCGGCACGAACCGCCAGCGCTTCCGCACCACGTCGACCGCCGCCTCGTCCAGCAGCGGATAGCCGCTGCTCTGCTCCACCCTGACTTGCTCGGCCTGACCCGCCTCGCTGACCAGTACCTTGAGCAACACCTCGCCCTCCTCGCGCCGACGCCTGGAGGCATAGGGGTATTGCGGGCCGGGATTGTTGAGGTAGGCCGCGCGGAAATCGGGAGGCATCACGGTCGGCGCGGCCGATTCGGCGGCAGCCGAGGCAGGCGCGGGTGCCGCAGCCGTGGTCGGCGGCGCGGTCGGTGCCGGCTCCGCGGGCATCTCCTCGGGCGGTGGCGCCGTCATCGGCGACACGCTGGGCTGGGTCGAGCTCAGCACCTTGGGCTCGGGTCGCGGCGGTGGTGGCGTCGGCTGAGGCAGGGGCGGCGGGGGGCTTTCCGGCGCGGCTTCGCTGATGAGCCGCACCATCACCGTCTGCGCCGGCCCCAGGCTGACCGCCGTCTGCGGTCGCTGCAGAAACAGCGCGAGCAGCAAGCCATGTGCGGCGGCGATCAGGCTCCAGACCAACAGCTTCTGCCGGGCCGAAAGGCGGGAGGCCGGCTCGTAGGAAGACGTTGGGAAGTAGACAGACATGCGCTTGCTTGCACCGGACTGCGGGCCCCGCAGGAAGGCGCAGAATCTTAGATGAAAACCATTTGCATTAACAGTTGCCCGCCTTCCCCCTGTTTCACGGGCGCGCCCAGAGACGCAGCAGGTTGTGATAGATGCCGGTCAGGCGCAGCAGCTCGGCCTGGCCGGCCGGCAGTGCCGGCGTCAGGCGCTGGATGGTCTGGTCGAGATCGAACAGCAGGCTGCGCTGGGCCTCGTCAGCCACCAGGCTTTCGATCCAGAAGAAGGAGGCGATGCGCGCGCCCGCGGTGACCGGCGCTACCCGGTGCAGGCTGCTGGAGGGATACAGCACCAGATCACCCGCTTCCAGCTTGACCGCCTGGGCACCGAAGGCGCCTTCGATCTCCAGCTCGCCGCCTTCGTACTCCTCCGGTTCGGCCAGAAACAGCGTGACCGACAGATCGCTGCGCAGTACCGCCTGGCTGTCCGGCAACTGCATCAGCGCGCTGTCAACGTGCGTACCGTAGCTGCCACCGTCGGCGTAGCGGTTGAATTTGGGCGGGTAGATCTTGCTGGGCAGGGCCGCCGAAATGAACAGCGGGTGCTGGCCAAGCTTGCGCAAGATCAGTTGGCCCAGTTGCTGCGCCAGGGCGGAGCCATCCGCGAGCTGCTGGTTGCGCTTGGCGGTCTTGGCCAGGCTGCCGGCGGTACTACGGCCGTCCTGCCAGTCGGCGCGACTCAATTGGCTGCGGAACTGCCCGACTTCCTCCTTGCTCAGTACGTGCTCGATACAGGTCAGCATGCCGCCTCCGTGAAATTTCCCGTTGGGCCGCTGGTCGCCGGACAAAGACAGGCCGGCCCCAGCTCGGCCAGGCTGGCGCAGCCGGCCATGGCCATGCAGACCTCCAGCTCCTCGCGCAGAAGCTTGATCAGATGCGCGACGCCGAGTGCGCCGGCCACGGCCAGGGCATAGACCTGCAAGCGCCCGATGAGCACCGCGTTGGCTCCCAGGGCCAGCGCCTTGAATGCGTCGCCGCCGCTGCGGATGCCGCCATCGAACAGCAGCGGATAGTCCGCCCCCACCGCCGCGCGCACCGCCGGCAGCGCGCGCAGGCTGGCTGGCGCGCCATCGAGGCTGCGCCCGCCGTGATTGGAAACCACCAGCCCCGCTACTCCCCTCGCCTTCAAGGCGCGGGCGTCCTCGGGGTGAGATACACCCTTGACCCAGATCGGCAGGCGACTCTCGGCCAGCAGCCAGTCGAGATCCGCCCAGCGCGGCGCTTCGTTCATCAGCCCCTGGAAGACGCGGCTCTGACCCGGTGCGAGACCGGCCGGCACGGGCGGCGCATAGCCGCGAAGATTGGCGGCGACACAGTCCGCGGGCAGCCGGAACCCGGCTTCCAGGGCGCGCCGGCTGGGTTGCTGCACGGCGGCATCCAGGGTCAGAACGATGGCCTGGTAACCAGCGGCCTCGGCGCGACGCAGCAGGTCCAGACTGTCTTCCCGGCGAGGCTGGAGATACAACTGGAACCAGCGCCGCGGGCTGGCCACCTCGGCGATCTGCTCCAAACTGAAGGACGACAAGCTGCTGCACAGCAGGCCGGCCCCGGCCGCAGCAGCGCCCCGCGCGGTCTCCAGTTCCCCGCCAGGATGCACGAGCTGCTGGTACGCGAGCGGCGCCAGCAGGATCGGATGCGGCAACTCCTGGCCCTGCAGTTTGAGGCGGCTGTGCCCGGCTCGCAGGTCGCGCAACAGACGTGGGTAGACCGACCAGTCGGCGTAGGCGGCGCGATTGGCTGCCAGCGTCACATCCTCACCGGCACCACCGGCGAGATAGGCATAGGTCGGCTCGGGGATGCAGCTTCGCGCCGCGCGCTCGTAGTCGCGGGCGGCGTGAATCCCCGGAGGAATCTGACGAGGCACCGGGTTGCTGGAACTGGATGGCGGCATCGCGTGCATGAAAAAGCCGGGCCTGGAGCCCGGCTTTCACCTCGGCAAGAACAGCGTCGGCTTAGTTGAACTCGTAGTCGAGGGTCAACCGTACATTACGGGCGTCGCCGAAGTACAGGAAGGAACCCGAGCGGTAGCCGGCGAGGTAGTAGTCCTCGTCGGTGACATTGCCCACGTTCAGACGCAGATTCAGATCCTTGCTGTGGTGGTAGGCGGCAAACAGGTCAAGCACCGTGTAGGCCGGGATCGGCTGGCTGTACTGCCCGTCGGCGCCGTAGGCGGCGGCGGTGTCCGGCTGGCCGGCGTACCGCTTGCTCTCGTACTTCACCGCGCCACCAAGGTCGAACTTCTCGCTCAGCTCGTACTTGAGCTGGGCGGAGGCGCTCTGGTCGGCGAAGTTGCTCAAGGTCTTGCCGACATTGTTGGCCGTCGCGGACTGCAACACCTCGGCTTCCATGAAAGCAACGCCGGCCTGTGCCATCAGCTTGTCGGTGATGTTGCCGGAAACGCCCAGCTCCACGCCGCGCACACGGTTCTTACCGGAATTGAACGAGCCGCCGGAATCGTAGCCACTCCCCTCCATCACATGGGTCTTGGTGATCTGGAACACCGAGCCGGTGAGCAGCAGCTTTTCATCAAAGAGATTCCACTTGGTGCCAACTTCCAGGTTCTGGGAATTTTCGGGCTTGGCCTCGATGCTGCCGTTCGGATCGCAGCCACGCAGAGTCGGGTCGGCGTTGGTGCGATCGGTGCAGACATAGTTAACCGCCAGACCGCCGTAGCCGGAGCTGGTGCCGACGTCGGATTCGCCACCGTTGATGTCGCTGGAAGTCGAGTACGTCGCGTAGACGTTCGCATCCGGACGGATCTTGTAGGTCAAGCCGAAGTGACCGTTCCAGACTCCGGCCGAATCCTTGAAGTCACCGAGGACGGTCGGCGTGGCGCCGGCACCGGAATCACCATCGTGGTTCCACAGGGTCTTCAGCTCGTAGTCAAACTGGTCGCGCCGCACTCCGGCGAACGCCGTGATCCGGTCGGTGAGATCGACCGTGTCCATGATCGCCAGCGCAATCGTATCGATGGCCCAGTCCTGATCCCAGGCGCCCTTGCTGATCTGGCGGTTCATCAGAGTGTTGAGGCCGTTGACCGGCTGGCCATTCGGACCGATCGCACACCAGGAGTTCGGCGTAGTGGAGGTGCCTGTGGTGCAGTTCTGCCCGGAGCTGCTGACGCTGTAGACGCCGTTGAGGACCTTGTGATCCGTGTATTCCAGGCCAAAGATGAACTCGTGCTCCATCCCGAACAGGTTCTGGTTGAGGAACAGATTGGTCTGGTTGGCGAGGTAGTCGACATCCTGCCAGCCCTGGTGCGTGCTGAGGGTGGCGGTGCTGTAAATGCCATTGGGGTCATTGGCATTGGTGGTTGCGCTACGCGCGCCGGTGGCCACGTAGCCGTTGTCGGACCAACCCTTGCGGGTGAGATTGGTCAGACGCAGCTTCGGGCTGATCTGGTACTTGACCCGCGCAGTCAGGGTATCGACCTTGGACTTGAGGAAGTCCGGATCCTGCGCATACACCGGAACGTTCTCGGCCGGCTTGCGATCCGGCACGGTGCCAATCAGATAGCCACCGAGGTCGGGATTGTCGTCGGCACGCAGACCGTAGTAGTCCACCACCATGTCAAGCTTGTCGGTGGGCAGATAGAGGCCGGAAAGAGCCAGGCCCTTGCGTTCGCGATCGGCCGGCGCACGGTCAGGCACCTGCTCGTAACCGTACAGCGCGTTGGCACGCACCGCGAATTTCTCGCCCAGGGTCTGATTGGCGTCGAAAGTCAGGCGGGTGTACTGATCGGTGCCGAAGCCGGTGGACAGCTTGGCGAAGTCGTAGTCGCGAGTCGCCTGCTTGGTGATCGCGTTGATCGCGCCACCGGAGGTGCCGCGGCCGGCGAAGCTGGAGTTCGGGCCCTTGGAGATTTCCACCTGATCGACCGCGAAGCTCTCGCGGATGGTCATGCCGGGATCACGCAGGCCGTCAACGAACACATCGCTGCGGGCCTCCTGGCCACGGATGATGTAACGGTCGCCGAAGGCATTGCCGTTTTCGCCAGTGCCGAGGGTGATACCGGGCTGGGCGTCGAGGATCTGGCGCAGGTCGGTGTAGCCGGAGTCATCGATCTGCGCCTTGGTCAGCACCGAGATGTTCTGCGGCAGCTCGGCCAGCGGCCGGGTGTGGCGCTCGTCGCCCGAGGTCTTGGCCTTGTAGGGCGCGCCCAGTTCGGCGTTCGGGTTGGGGTCGATGGCGGTGTCTTCCACCTTGACCGCGTCCAGACGCGTGGCGTCCTCGGGCTTGGGATCGGCGGCGACCGAGGCCAGCGGCAGCAGCAGGGCGGTCGAGATGCCCAGGGCCAGGCTGGTCTTGCGGGCGGAAAGGACCGGGGCCGGCGCTTCCGCGCGCAGGCTGAGAGGACGCTGGATGCTTCTGGACGGCTGCTTTTTCATTGTGGTCACGCGCTTTCTCGGCTCGTTGGTTGCTTTGCGTTTCTAAATGATAATTGTTATCAACAGCAAGTCAACCAAGCGCACCTCGGGCGCGCTCAACAAGCGCGGCTGCAAAGACGGGTTTTCCGCTTGGGGCGGAGCGGGGCGTTCAGCGAGAAGGCGCGCTCTCGCGACCAGCGCCTGCGGACCGACGCCCGGTAATCATCGTGCGCACCAGCCGCAGCCCGCTGTAGCGGGACATGACCAGCACCGCGCAGACGTGCAGACCCACAGCCCCCATCAGGCCGTGCGCGGAGTACTCGTGCAGCAAGGCCACCCAGTCCTCGCCCCAGAACCGATCCAGCCCCTGCATCCAGCCGCTGACCACGGTCAGGGCCAGCAGTAGCAGCATCAGCAGGATCATCAGCGCACCGAGGGGGTTGTGTCCCTCGGCCGGGTCGAACCGACGCTGGCGCAGTTGCTGGAGGTGGCGACGCAGGCGTGTCGGCGTCGGCCAGAAACTGCTGAAACGGGCGTTGCGCGAGCCAACTCCGCCCCAGATCAGCCTCGATAGCAGCAGGGCGGCAATCGCGTAGCCAACATACTCGTGCGGGGTTTCGCCGCCCTCCAGCCACCAATAGTCGAGCAGGAACAGGCCGGCCGTGCTCCAGTGGAAAACCCGGACCCAGGGGTCCCAGACCACCAGCTCCGCCGGCTCACGCGCCACTGTCTAGTCCTCGACTTTCTTCTTGACGATCTCGCCAGTGACCGGATTGAAGTACACCTCGATCTTCTCGAATTTCTTGCCGTCTGCGCTGAGGCCCCAGCCATAGATTTCGTAGCAGTGGCCATCGGTCTGAAACTTCTTGATGGCGAAGCCGTACTCGTTGACGATCTTCTTCTGCATGTCGAGCACATGCATCCAGCGTTCCTGCGGCACGTCAGGACAGTTGGCGGCGGCCTGGGCGGCGGTGCCGGAGAACATGGCAGCCAAGGCCACCAGTAGTTTGAGATGGGTCATCGGGTTTGAGTGGCTTGGGGCCGCTTTGGGTGGGGAAAGGACAGGTCGCTCAGTCCGCGCGGCCTGCCGCATCGAGGCTTAATGATAATCACTCCCGTCAACAAGCTAAGCGCCGTCGGTAGCCAGGGTTATGCCTCGGTTATTGAAGGCTCCAGCCGAATCCGAGGCGGACTACCCCAGCCCAGCGAGGCGGGAGTTGGCTCGAGCGCAGAGCCTGCCCTGAACAGGATGCGCTGCCTCCTCCCGGCGTCGCGGGACGCCGGGAGGACCGCGCTTTAGCGCGGACGCAGGTTGAGCTCGACGCGGCGGTTCCGGTCGCGCCCCGCCTCGTCGATTTCATTGGCGATCGGTTCGGACTCGCCAGCACCGATGGTCTCGATCTGACCGGCTGGCGCACCCAGCTCCACCAGGCGATCCCGTAGGCGCTCGGCCATCTTGATGGTCAGGTCGAGGTTGTAGGACTGCTGGCCCAGGGTATCGGTATGCACCACCAGCTCCAGGCCCAGGCCCGGCTGCCGTCGTAGCGCAGCGGCGAACGGCGCCAGCACGGCGTCGGCCTCGTCGCTCAGGGCAGCGCCCTCGCCTTGCAGCAAGCGCGAGCGCGGCAGCACATAGTTTTGCGCCACCAGACAGCCGGCGCTGTCGGTCTTGGCACCGGCCGGGGCCGCTGGGCAGCCGGACAGATAGTCCACCGCCGGCGGTGCGGCGACAGCGACCGCAGGCGGTGGCAAAGCCGGCAAGGCCGGAGCCTGCGCCACCACCGGCGGCGACTGCGCTGGCGGTGCGGCGCGACTGCTCGCAGCCGGCCGGCTGCCGAAGCGCTTGACCAGACCCACCGACGCCATGGCGTCGTAAGTCACGCCACGGCCGGCGATGAATTCGTCGCCGAAGCGGGCCAGGCCGCGCAGTTCGGTGCGCAGCGAGAGGCTGGGCAGCAGATCGGTTTCCACGCCCCAGCCGACATTCACGTAAGGCGCATTGACCTTGACCTCGTCGCGCTTGGCCTGGGAATAGCCGGCGCCAACCAGAAACAGGAAGTTGAACTTCTCGCCCAGGCTCTCCAGCCGCAGGTCGAGGCCGCCGCCCAGCGTGGTTTCCTTGGGCGCGCCGTCCTTGCCCTCGGCGCTGATCCCGAAACCGGAGACTTCCAGAAAGGCCTGCGGCCGCAGCGGAATACCCACCAGCAGGCGCCCCTGGGCACCGGTGGAAACTCCGCGCAGCGACTCCGGCACCACCACACCGACATTGCCGCCGATGTACCAGGGCGTGGACAGCAGGCTGCTCTGCGCCAGGGCGGTGGCAGGCAAGGCCACGGCCAGCGTCAGGGCCGTGAAAAGAATGCGGTGGGATCGATTCTGGCTCACGTTCAAGCTACCGGTGCGGTGGGGATGAGGGTGGTGTCAGCATTATGGCGCATCGCGTCGCGCTGCCGGGCGTCGGGACGATGGCGCAGGCCAGCCGCGATCAGGGCGCCCATCAGCACCGCCAGCCAGCCGCGCAGGGCCGGGATGTGCAAAACGAAATCGCTCAGGGAATGCAGCGCCACCGCGACCAGGGCGGCGGCCCCGGCCAGGGCCAGCGCCCGCGCACCGCCGCTACGCCGGCCAATCAGCAGCCAGACCGCGTGGCGGAAGTGCAAGGCGCCCATCGCCAGCAACCAGAACAGGCCGAACAGGCCGTGCTCGATCAGGAATTCCGCGTATTCGTTATGGGCGTGGTCGTAGAGCCCACGCAGCTCCGGGCTCTGCACACCCAGGAACAAACTCTGGAAGCTGCCGCCGCCGGAGCCAGTGCGCAGGTACTGCCCGATCAGGGGTTGCAGGTCGCGCAGCGCCAGGGCGCGCTGCTCGGTCTCCAGTTCGGTGTCGTCGATGCGCTCCACCACCTTTTCCAGGCCGTAGTAGTTGTCGAGTATCCAGATGTCTGCGACCGCGAAGCTGGCCAGCAGCAGCAGCGCCGGCACGAAGCGCCTACGGTTGTGCAGCAGCACCCAAAGCAGCACCGCGAACGTCAGCGCCACCATCAGCGCGACATTGCCCATGCGCGACTGGCTGAGCACCACCGCGGCCAGCATCACCAGCAGCAGCACGCGCCACACCGCCGCCGGGCTCATGATCCAGGCCGAAAAGCGCAGGAAGGCGCCGCGCCAGCCGTCGCGGACTTCATCGCTGGCGCGCTGCGCCAGCAGCAGTCCCAGCGCCGCCACCGCGCCCAGTGCCAGCAGATGGGCAAAGTGGTTGCGGTTGACGAAAGTGCCGGTGGCCCAACCACGGCCATAGGTCTTGCGTACCAGATAACCGATCTCGGTATCGGTAAGCGTCATGCCCAGACCATAGAAGGCCTGCACGCCGGCGGTGAGCGCCATCACCGCCAGCAAGCCCTTGCGACGACCGTTGTCGCACACCGTGCGCGCGGCCAACAGGTAGAGCCCGAACAGCCCCAGGCTGGCAATCAGGTAATGCCAGGTCGCGCCCGGCTCGGTGGACAGCGTGTAGCGCGGCTCCAGGCCCAGCAGGCGCAGCCCTTCATGCACCGCCACCGCCGAGGGCGAGAGACGCAGCAGCCAGGACTGCGGCAGTGGTACCAGGCTCAGCGCCAGCCACAACAGCCACAGCAGCCAGGCCGCGACCGCGATCCTGAAACCCAGGCCGACCGGCCAGCGCGCTCCTTCCGCCGAGGTCAGCGACAGCAGCAAGCCCAGGCCGGTGAGCGCCAGCACCCCACCCTGCGCCGCCTCGCCGACGCTGCCCCAGGGCCAGGGCAGCGCCACCACCACCAGTAGCAGCACCAGGTAAGACAGCCGGTCCTGCAGGGAGTAGCTCGGTTCGGTCTTCATGGCGGCAGCGCCTGCATGCGCTGGCACCAGCGCAGCTGATGGCGATTGAGCCTGGCGCCACTGGCGCAGCGCGCCAGCTCGGCATCGATGGTGTCACACCAGTGGCGCCGCCCCAGGGCGTAGCCGTATTCGGCGCAGAAGGCATGTTGCCGGCGCGAACGCGCCACCGAATCCAGCAGCCGATAGCGCTCGGCCTGGTTGTAGATGCTGTAGCGCAGGCTGGGGTAGAGCCATTGCCGCTGGGTTTCCGAGAGACGTCCGCTATAGCGCCAGAGTACGTCCGCCAGCACTGCGTGCACCGCCGGCGACCAGGGCGCCAGCTGGTGCGCCCTTGCCGCGGCTCTGTCGAACTCGGGCCCGAAGTCGTCGGTCACCGCCAGCGAGCGCGCCAATTCCACCCAACGGTAGGCGTCCGCCGGCGCATGCCGCAGTACCGGCCGATAGGCCGCCAGCAGGCCCTCGGTATCCCCGCGCACGGAAGCCAGGCGCCCGCTCAGGGCGCGCGCGGCATCAGCTCCGGGCAGCACGGTCGCGGCCAGTTCGGCGGCGACGCTGGCGCGATGCAAATCGCCCAGCCAGCGACTCTGGTGCGCGACTTCGTAGTAAAGGCTGGAAGCCAGCTTCAGCAGCCCCCCGACCAGCAACAGCAGGGCCAGACCAACCGTCAGCCAGCGCCCCGGGCCCACCATGGGCTAACCGTAATACCGGTAGGCGTACTGGTAGTGGCCGTAGGCATCCGGATTGCGGCGCACATCCACGCGGTTGAGCACGCAACCCACCAGCGGCGCCTGGATGTTGTTGAGCTGGTGCACCGCCCGCCGCACGGTGGCCATGCTGGTGACATCGGCACGCGCCACGAACAGCACCGCGTCGGACAAACGCGAAAGCACCAGAGCATCGCTCGCGGCCTGCACCGGCGGCGAGTCGATGATGATGCGCTCGTAGCGCTCACGCAGTTGCTGCAACAAGGCGGCGAAGGCCATGGAGCTGACCGTCTCGGCCGGGTTCGGCGGCCGCTGGATCACCGCCAGCACATGCAGGCCGGAAGCGGCATCGACATAGATCGCCTCGTCCAGCGTCGCGGTGCCAAGCAGCACCTCCATCAGGCCACGTTGCTGCTTGGGCAGGCCGAGAATCTTGCGCAGCGTCGGCGCCCGCAGATCGCCTTCGATCAGCAGGGTCTTCTCGCCGGCCGCCATGGTCAGGCCCAGGCAGGTCGCCAGACTGCTCTTGCCCTCGCCCGGCACGGCGGAGGTGATGACAAAGCACTGCTTGCGGCCAGCCACCTCCGCCAGCCGCACCGCGGTGCGCACCGAGCGCACGCCTTCGGCAAACGGCGTGCGCGGATCGTCGCGGAACTGGTTGATGACACCGGCGGAGCGCTTGAAAGCCACCCGCGGGACCACGCCGAACAGAGGCACCTGGGCCACCGCTTCCAGGTCTTCGACGCTGCGCAGGCCTTCGCTGAGCACATGGCGCAGCGAGGCCATGATCACGCCCAGCAGAAAGCCAAACAGCGCGGCGATGATGACGATCTTCGGCCGGTCCGGCAGCAGCGCACCCTTGGGCACCAGCGCGGCATCGGTCACCCGCGCGTTGAGCGGTTCGTAGCTGGTGGTGCTGTCGTTTTCCTTGAAGCGCTGCAGGAACATGTCATAGAGCTGGCGGTTGGTCTGCACCTCGCGCTCGAGCACACCCAGCTCAAACTGCTTGCGATCCAACTCGCGGACCCGTGAGGTGGTGGTGTTCACCACCTCGGAGAGCTGCCGCTCGGTATCCGCCGCGATCTCGTACTGGTTGCGTACGCCTTCCGCGGCGTTCAGCAGCTGCTCGTGGAACGCGCGCCGCGCCGCCTGCAGGCTCGCCACCGCGGCCGCCATCTGCGGATGCCGGGAGCCGTAACGCTCCTCGACTCCCTTCAGAGCCTGCTGGGCATCCAGCACCCCGGAGCGCGCTTTCTGCACGCCGGCGTCCTGCAACAGCGCTGTGATCTGCTCCAGCCGGTCGGCATCACTGCCGGCAGCACGGATACGGGCATAGGTGCTGGCCAGCGCCGCCTTGGTGCGTTGCGCCTCGCGCAACCGCGAAGAGTTCTCCATCACTTCCTGATCGACCAGGCCGCGATTGCTACCCACCACCACCAGCTGATTGCTGTCACGGAAGGCTTGCAGCGCCTTCTCGGACTTCTTCAGATCTTCGCTGAGGCCACCGAGCTTGTCGGTGAGCCAGCGGCTAGCGCGCTGCGTCGCCTCCAGGCGCGCCTCCAGGCCGCTTTCGATGAAGACATCACCCAGCGCCTCGGCGACCCTCTGCGCCAACTGCGGGTCACCGGAATGAAAGTGCACCCGCACCAGACGGGTCTTGGGCACCGGCTGCACCAGAATCTGGCCCATCACCAGGGAAGTGGCGCGCTCGCGACGCTGCTCGGCGCTGGCGCTGGCGCCCTGCTCGGGCTCCGGCAAGCCGGGCAGCCACTGCGACCAGTCGAGCTTGCGCTTGAGGCTGGTGCTGAGACTCTCGCTGGCGGCGTCGTGCAGAAACGCATCGTTCTCATCCAGCTTGAGCTTGATCACCACCCGCTCAGCCAAACCGCGCGAGCGCAGCAACTCGTGCTGGGTGGCGTAGTACTCGTCGAGCCCGCCCTGGGTGGGATCGTAGATCTCGGCGACCTGTACCACCCTCTGGGTACGCGGCTCGATCAGCAGGGTGACAGTGGAGCGATAGACCGGCGGCAAGGACAGCGCGATCAGCAGGCCCAGCAGCGTGAACGCCAGAGTGACCAGCAGGATGCCACCACGGTAGCGGCGGAAGAAGCGCCAGAGTGCGGCGATCTCGGACGAGTTCTGCCGGCCGGCATCGGATACCGCTGCCAGGGTGACGGAGGTGGAAGTCAAAACACGCCCTCTTCAACAAACACGGTGTCGCCCGGATACAGGGGCGCGTCGAGTCCCACTTTCTCGCGGGCGCTGGCCGGCGCGCCTTCGCGCAGCACGTAGATGCGCCGCGGCGAGCCCAGCGGGGTCATGCCACTGGCCAGGGTCAGCGCCTTTTCCACGTTCAAGCCTTCGGTGAACGGATAGGCGCCCGTGTTGCGCACCGCGCCGGAGACAAACACCGGCCGGTAACGCACCACGTAGGCCCTGACATCGGGATTGCGCAGATAACCGCCACGCAGCCGTTGCGTGAGATCCAGTTCCAGCTCGCGGGTGGTCAGACCAACCGCGGGCACATAACCGAGCAGCGGGTAGTTGATGTAGCCGGTGGACTCCACCGAGGCCTCGCCGGAGAGATCGGCTTCACGGAACACATCGATCCGTATACGGTCACCCACACCGAGTCGATAGCTCGCGGCCACGAACTGGGTACGCGAAGCATTGTCGGCCAGGCGCGGCGCCGGCGCGGAGGCACAGGCGGCGAGCCCGCCCAGGAGTAGCAGACTGAGTAGGGACTTCAAGATCATCTTCAAGTTGACGGCCGCTCAAGGCGTCCAGCGCACTCCCAGTCGAATCTGCGGCGCATCGTAGTCCAGCCCATTAACAGTGGATTCGCGATTGCGCGAGCTGTAGTCGCCAAACACGGTCACCGGCGCCAGTACCTGGTAGTCGAAGCCGGCGCTGGCATTGATGGTTTCGTCCTCGCGGCTGGAGCCGATGAACTCACTCTGGGTGTAGTTGGCTCCCAGCGAGGTGCTGAAACGGCTGGTCCACACCTGCCGCCAGTTGAGCGCGTAGTTCTTGTTGTCGATATAAAGCGTGTCGTTGCGATAGGTCTCGGACGTGGACTCGCCGGTGGACAAGCGCAGCGTGGAACGCGCCGTCGGCGTCCACTCAAAGTTGGCACGCCAGGCGAAAGTCTGCCGCGAGGGGCGGGCGCGACCATCCAGCGACACGCTGCGCAGGCCCACCTGGACGTCGCCCGAGGTCTTGGCGGTGGCCACCCAGCGGAATCCGGTGCGCACCCCAAACTCGTTCAAGTTGCGGTTGCCGCTGGCGCGCACCGGAATCTCGTAATCGGTGGAGTTGTGCGCCATCACGAACAGGATGGCGGTCTTGGGGGAGTAGGCATACGACAGCAGATAGCCCAGCTGTTGGGTGTCGTAATTGAGAAAGCGGGTGGCGTCGCGATTGGTGACGTATTCGCGATTGCGGATGCCGACGCTCAACTCGTTGCGCGCCAGCGAGGCGGGGGACCCATAGCCATAGGTCAGCGACAAGCGGGTCTGATCCCATTCGTCGACCTCGCCCTGGTCGAACAGCGGCGTCCCCTGTTCGGTGCGGACCAGACCGGCCGGATCGTGGCCGCGCTGGTAACCGCCGTTGAGATCAAAGTTGTGCTTGGTCAGCGGCCGCCAGTCGTAACGGACAGTGCCGCCGTAGTCGAGATTGCTGTCCAGCGAGCCACGCAGGTCGTAGTCGGAATACTCGCCAAAGCCATCCAGCCGCAGGCTGCCCACCGAGTCGGTGCGGGTCAGCGAGGCCGACGGCCGCACCCGGTATCCAGTGGCGGACACGCCCTCATCAGCTTCGTAAAAAAAGTTTTCCATCTGCACGGCACCGGCTTCCACCGCGACGCCGCCCAGAAAACCGCCGCCCAACTGGTACAGGCGTGCGTCCTGCGCCGCCGCCGGCAGGCTTAGCAAGGCCAGCGCTACCGCAAGGAAGGAAGCCCGAGGAGAAACGGCGCACCGACGACGAATGACAATCACTGGCTGATGCTCCACATGTGAACCGCGCAAATATCCCCGGGAAGCTGCCCCTGTGGCACCGGCCCCACCACCTACAGCCCGGCGCTAGGCCCTCGCCATCCGCTGCAGCAGGCGCTCGAAGGTCTCCGCCTGCTGACTCGGCACCCATGTTAATGCCAAGTCTTTACTTTGCCGAGACATAAGGCACTTTTGCTCTGGGCTGAGATGGTGGAAGCCTAGCAGGATGGCGGTCAGGGCCGCCGCGCTCGGCGGATACAGATACCCGCTCTCGCCGTGCCGGACAAAGGCGGTGGCCGCCATGCAGGCCTCGCTGGCCAGCACCGGCAGGCCGGCGGCGGCGGCCTCGTGGATCACCACCCCCCAATGCTCGTCACGACTGGGCAGCACCAAGGCCTGACAGCGCGCCATCCAGCCGGGCAGGTCCGAAGGCTGCACGAAGCCTAGCGGCCGCAGGCCCTCCACGCCCTGGGTCAGCGGCGCCAGCGGGCCGGTGCCGGCCAGGAGCAGTTCCATGGGCTCGCTCACCTGCTGGCGATAGGCGCGATAGGCCTCAACCAAGAGGTCTACGCCCTTGTCCGCAATCAGCCGGCCGGTGAACAGGAAGGCGCGTGGCCGCTGCGTCAACGGCAACTCACAGCGGTACGCCTCGACATCGGCGCAATACAGGCCGGTCTCCACCCAGCGGTAGCCGAGCCGGCGGGCAAACTCGGCCTGCGGCTCGCCCGCCACCCAGGCCGCCCGCGCCATCGGCCAGAGCCGGAATGGCGCCACCAGCCGACCCAGCTGCTGGCGCCAGGAACCGGTCCAGGGATTGTCGATGCCACAGACCACCGGCCGGCCGTGGCGTTGCAACAGGCGTCCGGCCGCCCGTTCCAGGGGCTCGACCCAACCGGCGATGAAGGCAGCGTCCGGCAATTGCTCGTGGCCGCGCCGCAGCCAGGCGCGACGGTAGCTGCGGTCGCCATCGGCGACCGCCCGCTCGCAGCAGGAAAGATCGAAGGCCTGGAACGGCGCCTCGCCGGCCGCGGGCTCGTAGATCAGCTCCAGGCGATGGCCGCGTGCGGCCAGGGCACGTAGAAAACTGATGGTGTATGGCGCCAGACGCCGGGCAAAAATGGTGATGCGCACTGCGCCCCCGAAAGAATGTCTGCGGCGCCAGAGTGGTAACGTGTTGGCAAGACCGCAGACGCAAAATAGCATCCGATAGCTGACAGGCGATGCTGCTTGCAGCCACTACTTTAAAAAGTCCTTCACCTTGTCCTTCAACAACCAGACCCAGGCGCCGCGCGACAGCAACCCGCCGCCACCGGTGAGTTATGCCGTCGCGCTGCTCGGCATCCTGATCGGCACTCTGGCCGCAATACTGCTGGTGCCCGCCGATTACTTTGAACCGGGCCAGCTGCGCGCCTCCGCGGTCTGCCTGGCACTGGGGCTGCTGGTAGGCCCGATGGCCTCGTCGCTGACCGACCTGCGCGGCTGGCTTAGAGCCGAGAGCGTGATGATGCTGGGGCTGGTCTACTGGATTCTGACCGAGCCGCTGTCGTCCAGCTACGACGCCTACGAGATCACCCAGGATGGCGTTCTGCGCGCCTACGCCTACATCGGCCTGTTTGCCGCCACCATCCAGCTCGGCTCGCTCTTGGCCCACCGCTGGCACGCGCAGATCTCGCCGCTGCGACCATCGAGCACCGAGTTCAGCGACCGCTGGCTGTTCAACGTGCTGGTCTACAGCTCGCTGCTGGGCATGCTGTCCAAGCTGGTGCCCTGCGGCTTCTCGCCGGAATGCATGGTCGACGGCCTGTTCAGCGGCCGCGCCGATGGCCCCTGGCAGCAGAGCGTGACCGGCGGCGCCGGCTCGCTGGTCTACCAGCTCGCCTACTTCGGCTATCTGTCGCTGCCGCTGACCGTCGCCCTGCACCACCGGGTCGGGCGCATCGACTGGCGGGTGGTGATCGGCCTGGTCCTTTCGACGATCTTCCTGTTGTTCCTGATCCGCGACGGTGGCCGCAGGCTGGTGGGCATGGTCACCGGCGCCGCGCTGCTCACCTGGCTACTGCTGCAAGCGCGCATCGGCCTGCGCCAGTTTGTCATCGGCGGCGTCGCAGGTCTGGCGCTGATGGCGCTGATGGAGGTGATGCTGATCTTCCGCACCTCCGAGGGCGGCATCGTCAGCCGCCTGTTCAGCGGTCGCGCCTTCGCCGAGAACCCCTTGGACGAGGGCATCCGGGTCGACAACAACTTCAAGTTCCTGGTCAAGACCATGGACCTGATCCCGCAATTCATGCCCCACACCGGCTGGGACGCGATCATCTACTGGGCGGTGCGCCCCATCCCCCGGGTGCTCTGGCCCGGCAAGCCGGTTGATCCCGGCATCGACCTGCCCTGGGAACTGGGCGAACGCTGGGGCGAGGGCTTCACCCTCACCGTCTCGGCGATCGGCGACTGGTACGTCGCCTTCGGCCTAACCTCGGTCCTCCTGGCCGGGCTGATGATGGGCTTCCTCGGCGGCAAGCTGGTGCTGCACTGGATGCGTCCGACGGTGCGCAGCACCGTGCTCTACAGCCTCGGTGCGATGTGCCTGTTCATCGGCCTGCGCAGCTATCTGGAACTGATCCTGATGAGCTATCCGATCCTGGCGCTGCTGCTGTTCAGCAAACTCACCAGCTGGCTGCCGGACAGCCGCCTGCCATTCACCCGGGCTCTGCGCCGATGAGCCGGGCACTCGACATCGCCGGCAATCGCGGCAGCACCAAGTACAGCCGTCGGGAGCAGGTCGAGCGGGTGCTGTGGGCGCTCTGCTCGCCGCTGTTCCGGCTCAGCCCGCGCCACCTCTACGGCTGGCGCAACCTGCTGCTGCGCGTGTTCGGCGCCCGCATCGGCAGGCGGGTGCAGGTCTATCCCAGCGCGCGCATCTTCCTGCCCAGCCTGCTGGCGATCGGCGACGACACCACCATCGGTCCCGAAGCGCGGCTCTACAACCTGGGGCCGCTGCGGATCGGCGCGCGGGTCACGGTTTCCCAAAGCGCCCATCTCTGCGGCGGAACGCACGACGATTCCGACCCTGCCTTTCGCCTGATCCGCGCGGCGATCACGCTGGGCGATGACTGCTGGATCTGCGCCGATGCCTTCGTCGGCCCGACCGTGACCATCGGCGAGGGCGCGGTGCTGGGTGCGCGCGCGGTGGCGACGCGCGATGTACCCGCCTGGCAGGTACACGCCGGCAACCCGGCCCGCTACATCCGCGACCGCCGCCTGGCGAACACAGCCGGCAGCCCGCAGTGAACATCCTGCTGACGGTTCCCGATCTGGAGCTGGCCTCGGGCGGTCAGCCGCTGGCCGCGGTGCGCCTGGCCGCCGAACTGGCCTCGCTCGGCCATGCGATCAGCCTGGCCTACAGCCGTCGGCCTGCCGCGGCGGAACTGCCCTTGCCGGCAAGGGTGCGGGGCGTCGCGGTGCCGCGGGCTGCCGGGCCCTGGCAGCGCTACCGGCAGTTCCGCGCCGCGCTGGAAACCTGCATCCGCGAGCAGCGCATCGAGCTGCTGCACGACCATGGCGTCTGGCTGCCGGAAAACGCGGCGGCAATGGCCGCTGCGCGCCGCCAGAACATTGCCCTGGTCGCCCAGCCCTGCGGCATGCTGCAAACCTGGTCCTTGCAGCAGAGCCGCCACAAGAAAGCCCTGGCCTGGTGGCTCTACCAGCGACGCCTGCTGGAAACCGCCGCCGCCGTGGTGGTGACGTCCGAGGACGAAGCCCAGGACCTCCGCCCGCGCCTGAGCGCCGAGGTCGAGATCGCCCGCATTCCCCACGGCATCGACCTGCCGGCGCCGACTCCAGAGGTGCAGCGGCAGCGGCAGGCACTGTTCCTGGGACGTCTGCATCCGAAGAAGCAGGTCGATCTGCTGCTGCGCCTGTGGGCGGAATTGCGTCCGCCGGGCTGGCGGCTGCTGATCGCCGGCGAGGGTGAGCCAGCGTATGAGCAGCAACTGCGCGCCCTGGTCGCGGAGCACGGCCTGCAGGAGCAGGTGCGCTTTCTCGGCCTGGTGAGCGGCGAGGCCAAGCTGCGGCTGCTGGCCGAGAGCCAGCTATTCCTGCAACCCAGCCTGCAGGAAAACTTCGGCTTCGCGGTGGCCGAGGCGCTGGCCGCCGGCCTGCCGGCGCTCACCTGCCAGGGCATGCCCTGGTCGGAGCTGCGCGAGCGGGATTGCGGCTGGTGGGTTCCCGCCGACCCGGCCGCGGTCGGCGCCGCCCTGAGCCTGGCCCTGGCACTACCCGCCGAGCGGCTGGCGGCGATGGGCGAGCGGGCACGGCAGCTCGCCAGCGGCTACGGCTGGCGCGCCACCGCCGAGCAGAGTCTGGCGCTGTACCGGCGAATTGCCGGTACGCGGTCAGCCAAGTCCGGGGTTTGAGCGTTGTCTGCCGGCGCCCCCCACTGCCGCACCGCCCCATGCCCTCCCTAGCCCCGCCAGACCGCGTCGCCGCGCCGGGCCTGCCCGTGGGCGTCGCCGGCCAAGCACCGATCTGCTGGGTCTTGTGGGGCGACGAACCCATCGGCGGCGTGCGCCGCGCGCTGCTGAATTTCGCCGGCGGCCTGCGCGCGCGCGGCTGGCCGGTGCAGATGCTCTGCCTCGACGCCGGCCCGCTGGCCGAGGTGTTGCGTTCTCTCGGCCATGACGTGCACTGCCTGCACGAAGACGGTCAGCAACACGCGCGCTACGCGCAAACCGGCGCCAGCGGGCGTCTGGGCCAGCTCGCCGCGCTGCGCCAGTTGCGTGCCTATCGGCCGGCGCTCACCGAGGCCCTGCGGCGCTTGCGGCCGGCGGTGGTCAGCGTCTATTGGCCGGACTTCCTGCCGATGGTTGGCGGCCCCTGCCGGCAGTTGGGCATCCGCCTGCTGTGGGAGATGCCAGAGGTGCCCTCGGTCTACCGCTTCCGCCTCAACCAGCGCATCTACGCCGCGCTGCTGGCCTGGTATCGGGTCAAGCCCATCGCCAACAGCCGCTTCAGCGGCGAGCGGCTGGGCCAGCCGCGCGGCCTGGCGGTGGTTTACCCGCCTTCCGACCCTGCGCACTTCGACCCGGCCCGCGTGCAGCCCTGGCGGCGCGCCGACTGGCAGCTGCCGGAAGACGCGATCCTGCTCGGCGCGGTGGCGCGGCTGTCGCCGCAGAAATGCGGCGAGGCGCTGATCCAGGCCCTGGCCCTCGCCCGCCGCAAGGAGCGGCGCCTGCACCTGGTCTTCCTCGGCGGGCCGCTGGACTCCCCCTATGCCGAGACGCTGCGCGCCCTGATGCGGCAGCTCCAACTCGAAGCCTGCGTGCACTTCATCCCGGCGGTGGACGATCCGGCGCCGGCGCAGGCGATGATGGATCTCATCCTCAGTTGCCGGCCCGACGCCGAAGGCTTCGGCCTGGCCATCGTCGAGGCCATGCTGATGCAGAAACCGGTGCTGGCCCGCGCACTCGGCGGCCCCGCGGAAACCGTACTGGACGGCGTCACCGGCTGGCAGCTGGCCGACGCCGAGCCCGCGACCCTCGCCGCCGGCATCGAGCGTGCCCTGGCGGAACGGCCACGCTGGACAGCGATGGGAGCGGCGGCGCGCCAGCGCGCCATCGAGCACTACAGCCTCGCGGTCAGCCTGCCGGCCTATGAGCGCTGCCTGCGCGCGGAGCCCTGGCGATGAGCGCGCCAACGGCCCTGCGCATCGCCTGGCTGGTCTGGGGCGACGAGCCCGGCGGCGTCGCCAGCGCGGTGCTCAACAACGGCCGTCTGCTGACCGACCTCGGGCAGCGCGTCTCGCTGCTGAGCCTGGCCGAAGGCCCGCTAGGCACAGCGGCCCGCGAACGAGGCTGGCCAGTGCGCGGTGTGCAGCCCGACGGCGCGCTGCACGCGCGCTACCTGAGCCATCGCTTCTCGCCACGCGGGCTGCTGGGCCGCGCCGCCATCCTGTGGCGCTTGCGCGCCGCGCTGCGCGAGGCGCTCGCCGCCGAGCCCCCGGACCTGCTCTGCCTGCCCTGGCCCGATCTGATGCCGCTGGCCGGACCGATCTGCCGCAAGCTGGGGATAGGCCTGGTGCTGGAAATGCCCAACACGCCCTCGCCCTACCCGTTCGCGCTCAACCAGCGCATCTACGACGCGATGTCGCGGCGCTGGCGCATCCGGGTGCTGGCCAATAGCGACTACAGCGCCCGGCATCTGGTGCGGGTGCGGCTGCTCTCGGTAGTGACGCCGGCGGTCGATGCCGCGCGCTTCGACCCGGCGCGGGTGCGCGCCATCCCGCGCACGCAACTGGGCATCCCTGAAGACGCGCTGCTGCTGGTGCAGATCGCCCGCCTCGATCCCAGCAAGGGGGCTGTACTGCTGCTGGAGGCGGTCACAGCCCTGGCCGCCGAGGAGCCCCGCCTGCACCTGCTGCTGGTCGGTGGCCCGCTCGCCTCCGACTATGCGCAGGCGCTACAGGCCCGCGCGCGGGAGCAGGGCATCGCCGACCGCCTGCACTGGGTCGATACCGTCGACGACCCCGAACGCTATTGGGCGATGGCCGACTTCGCCGCCAGCACCCGCATCGACGCCGAGCCGTTCGGCCTGGCCATCGTCGAGGCGATGCTGATGCGCAAGCCGGTGCTCGTCCACGCGCTGGGCGCGCCGGCCGAGACCATCGACGACGGCGAGACCGGCTGGCACTACCAGCAGCCGGATGCCGCCACGCTGAGCGCCGCGCTGCGCCGGGCACTGGCGGACCGAGGGCAATGGGCGGCGATGGGCGCGCAGGCGCGCGCAACCGCGCTGCGCCGCTACGCCTCGCCCGAGCAGGCGCAGCACTATCTGAGCCTGCTGCGCCAGCAAGTGGCGGAGGCAACGAGCCGATGAGCCTCCGCGTCTCGGTGATCGTCCCCACCTACCGCGACTGGCCGCGGCTGGCGCTGTGCCTGGAAGGCCTGCGCCTACAGACGCTGCCGGCCAGCGAGTTCGAGATCATCGTCGCCGACAACGACGCCACATCGAACCCGCCGCCGCTGCCCGAGGGCGTGCGCTATGTGCATGCGCCGGCCGGGTATTCCTACGCCGCCCGCAACGCCGGTGCCGGTCTGGCGCGCGGCGACGTGCTGGCCTTCACCGACGCCGACTGCCAGCCGGCGCCACAGTGGCTGCAAGCCGGCCTCGCCGCGCTGGATGCGCATCCGGAGTGGGATCTGGTCGGTGGCCGCATCGACATCATCGCCGGCCAGCAGAACACCGCCGTGCGCTACGAGAGCCTGTTCGAGTTCCAGCAGCGGCAGCTGGTGGAGCTGGGCGGCTACTCGGTGACCGCCAACCTGTTCGTGCGCCACGAGGCCTACCGGGCAGGCGGCGGCTTCGACGGCCGGCTGAAATCCTGCGGCGACTCCGAGTTCTGCACCCGTCTGGGCGCGCTAGGCCACCGCATCGGCTATGCCGACGACGCCCTGGTGCGCCACCCGGCGCGCGAAACGCTGACCGAGATTCTCGACAAGAACCGCCGCATCGCCAGCGGCCAGTACGACCGCCTGCTGCGCGAGTCCGAGGGCAGCAGCCGGCGCTTCTACACCCTGCTGCTGCACGCCTTCCGACCACGGCCACGCGAGTGGTACTACCTGCTCGCCGGCGGCCGTGGCAGCGAGGCGTACACGCCGATGCAGCGAGTGCCGGTGATGCTGCTGCGGCTGTGCCTGCACTACCAGATCGCCTGGCGCATGCTGCACAGCCGGCTCAGCGACCGCCGCGTCGAACACCATATCCGCTAACCGCTTTAGCCCCATGCGCTCTCACGCTCCCACCCAGAAACTGCGCGGCCTGCTGGCGGCCGCCGCCGAACGCAGCGGCCTGCGCGGCTGGCTCAACTGGCACCTCAACACCCGGCGGCGGCTGCGGCTCGACGGACACAGCCTGAAGGTGCCGCGCCTCCAGGGCCTGGCCTGCACCGCCTCCGAGCCCTGGATGCTGGACCTGCTGCGCCAGCTGTTGCCGCTGCATCCAGGCCTGTTCGTCGATGTCGGCGTCAACCTCGGCCAGACCCTGCTCAAGTTCAAGACCGCCGAACCCGGCCGCGAGTACCTGGGCTTCGAGCCCAACCCCACCTGCCTGCACTACCTCTCGGTGCTGATCCGCGAACAGGGCTATGCCGACGTGCAGATCGTCCCCGCCGGCCTGTTCGAGGAAGACTGCCTGCTGAGCCTGGAATTCTTCTCCGACGACCCGGCCGATGCCTCCGCCTCGCTGATCCACAACTACCGTCCGAATCCGGTGCGTCGGCGGACGCTGGTGCCGGTGTTCCGCTACCAGAGCGCCGAGCAGGCGCTGGGCCGGCGTAGCGTCGGGCTGGTGAAGATCGACGTCGAGGGCGCCGAGCTGGAAGTGCTGCGCGGCCTGCTGGAAATGCTCAAGCGCGACCGGCCGCCGGTGCTGATCGAGGTGCTGCCCGCCTACAACGCCGACAATCAGGCGCGCCTGCAAAGACAGCAGGCGCTGGTGGAACTGCTGCGCGAACTCGACTACCGCATCTATCGGGTCCTGAAGCGCGGCGACGGCCACTACCAGGGCTTGCAGGCCCTGAGCGACTTCGGCCTGCATGGCGACCTGAACCTCTGCGACTACCTCCTGCTGCCGGCGGAGTCGCCATTGCCGGAGGCAGGCGCATGAGCCAGACGCCGCCACGCATTTCGGTGCTGATCCCGGTCTACCGCGACTGGCCGCGCCTGCGCCTCTGTCTCGAAGCCCTGGCCCGCCAGACCTGGCCGCGCGAGGACTTCGAGATCATCGCCATCAACAACGACGTCGCACCGCCACCGGCGGACTTCGCCTTGCCGCCTGGCGTGAGGCTGCTGCACGAACCGCGCGGCCATTCTTACGCCGCCCGCAATGCCGGACTGGCGCTGGCGCGTGGCGAGGTGCTGGCCTTCACCGATGCCGACTGCCAGCCGGAACCGGACTGGCTCGCCGCCGGCTGGGCGGCGCTGCAGGCCGAGGACGTGCACCTGGTCGGCGGCCGTATCGGCATCCTCATCGAGCAGCCGGGGCTGGTCGCCGACTACGACCGCGTATTCGCCTTTCCACAGGAGCGCTACGTCAGCCAAGGCACCTCGGTGACCGCCAATCTGCTGGTCAAGCGCGCGGTGTTCGAGGCTATTGGCCCCTTCAATGCCGACCTGCAATCCAGCGGCGACTTCGAGCTGTGCCGGCGCGCCGGCCAGGCTGGCTACAGGCTGGCGTACTCGGCGGAAGCCGCGGTGCTGCACCCGGCGCGCGAGAGCGTGTCGGCGCTGCTGCGCAAGAACCGGCGCGTGGCGGGCGGCTTCCGTCGCCGCGAATTCGAGTTGCTCGGGCGCGGTGAGCGCGAGATCTGGCGCAATCTGCCGACCATGCTGCGGCCCCGGCCGCGCTACTGGTGGCGCATGCTGGTCGGCACCGACAAGACCCAGAACCTGCCGCCGCTGCGCCGCCCCGGCGTGGTGGCGCTGAGCATCCTGCTCTACTACCACTTCGCGATCTCGGTGCTGCGCAAGCCGCCCACCAAGGATCAGCACTAGTGCGCATCGCCGTCGTCGTCACCGAATTCCCGGCGGTGTCGCAGACCTTCGTGCTCGACCACGTCGGCGGACTACTGGCGCGCGGCCATGCGGTCGACATCCATGCCCGTCGTCCCGGCAGGGAGAGCGCCGCGCATCCAGAGATCGAGCGCCTGGGCCTGCTGGCCCGGACCCGCTATCTGCCGGTGCCACCGTCCGGGCGCAGCGCGGTCTGGCGCGACGCCCTGCGCCGCGCCTGGCGGCAACTGCTCGGCCACCCGGCGCGGCTGCGCGCGCTCTGGCAGGCCGGGCCGCGCGACCAGTTCTGGAGCCGCTTTTACGCCGCGCTGCCGTTCTGGGCGCAGGGCCGCGACTACGACTTGGTGCACGCGCACTCCGGCCAGAACGGCCAGCGGCTGCTGCCGCTGTATGCCGCCGGGCTGCTGCGGGCGCCGCTGGTGGTGACCTTTCACGGCCACGACGTGCACGGCTATCTGCGCGGCCGCCCGGCGGACTACTACGCGCCGCTGTTCGCGCGTGCCGCCGCGCTGGTGGTGTGCTCGGAGTTCATGCGCGCGCGCCTGCTCGCCCTGGGCGCACCGGCCGCCAAGCTCCGGCTGATCCCCAATGGCATCGCTCCGGAGCGCTACCCCTGGCGGCCGCGCACGGCGCCACGCGAGCGGCCGGTGGAGCTGCTCAGCGTCGGCCGGCTGGTGGAGTTCAAGGGCCTGAAATACCTGCTCTCGGCCCTGGTCGAGCCGGCGCTGGCGCAACGCCCCCTGCGTCTGCAAGTGGTCGGCGAAGGCCCGCTGCGCGCCGCGCTGGAGGCGCAGGCGCAGGAACTGGGCCTGGGCGAACGGGTGCGCTTTCTCGGCGCCCAGCCGCGCGAGGCGGTGCAGGCCCTGATGGACGCCGCCGACCTCTACGTGGCACCGGTGGTGATCGACGCCGAAGGCAATACCGAAACCCAGGGCGTGGCCCTGCTGGAAGCACTGGCCTGCGGCCTGCCGGTGATCGCCAGCGCGGTCGGCGGCATTCCGGAAACCCTGGGCGAAGCCGCCGCTGGCCTGGTGCCACACGGCGATCCGGCGGCACTCGCCGCCGCCATCGCCAACTTGCTCGATGCAGGCGAGCGCTGGCCGGTACTCAGCCAGGCCGGCCGCGCGCGCGTCGATGCGCATTACCGGAATCAGGCCTGGCTGGACCGCCTGGAACAGCTCTACAACTCCCTCAACAAACCAACTTAAGGAAGCGCGGACATGAAGATCGGACTGGTGGTCACCACCATACAGGCGCCCAACCCGGTGATGCAGGCGCTGGCCGCGCAGGCGCAGGCCTGCCAGGCCGAATTCGTGGTGATCGGCGACCGCAAGTCGCCACCGGTATTCGAGCTGGAAGGCGCGGACTACTACGACCTCGCGCGGCAGAACCAGGTGCTGCCGGAATTCAGCCAGGCGCTGCCGGTGGGCCACTACGCCCGCAAGAACCTCGGCTACCTGCTGGCGCTGCAGCGCGGCTGCGACTGGCTGCTGGAAACCGACGACGACAACTATCCGCTCGACAATTTCTTCAGCCTGGTGCGCGGCGACGAGCTGCGCGCGCGGCGCCTGCGCAGCGAGTCGCGCTGGCTCAATGCCTACCGCTACTTCTCGCCCAGCGAACCGGTTTGGCCGCGCGGCTACCCGCTGGAAAAGCTGGCGGAAGACCTGGCGAGCAAGGCCAGCGAACAATGGGAGCTGGAGCGCCCGGCGCTGGTGCAGGGCCTGGCCGACGACAACCCGGATGTCGATGCGGTCTACCGCCTGACCCGGCCGCTGCCGGTGAACTTCGACCGCCAGGCGGCGGCGATCTCGCTGGAGTCCGGCCTCTGGTGCCCGTTCAACAGCCAGAACACCTGGTTCCGCCGCGACGTCGCCGCGCTCTGCTACCTGCCTTCGTATTGCAGCTTCCGGATGACCGACATCTGGCGCAGCTTCGTGGCACAGCGCTGCCTCTGGGCGCTGGGTGAGCGGCTGATCTTCACCGCACCCAGCGTCCGCCAGGAGCGCAACGAGCACAACCTGCTGCGCGACTTCGCCGACGAGGTGCCGGGCTATCTCAACAACGAGCGCATCGTCGGCGCGCTCGACGCCTGCGAGCTAAAAGGCGAGGTACGCGGCGACCTGCGTCGCTGCTACCAGGCGCTGGTGACGCTGGGCGTGATTCCCGAAAAGGAGCTGGCCCTGGTCGATCTCTGGCTGGCCGGGCTGCCCACTTGAATCCTCAGGCGAGCGCGGGCCGCAGATCGGCGAGGATGCCCTCGCCGATCTCGCGCGCCACCCGCTGCCAGCTGTAGTGCGCCAGGCAATGCGCCTGCCCCTCCTCCCCCATGCGCGCCAGTCGCGCCGGATCGGCGAGCGCGGCCAGCAGCAGCGCGGCCAGCGCCTCCGGTGTCTGCTGCTCCAGCACGAAGCCGTAACGGCCCTGGCCGCTGAGTTCCGGAAAGGCGCCACGATTAAGGCCGACGATGGGCGTGCGGCAGGCCAGGGCTTCGAGATAGGCCAGGCCCCAGGGTTCGTAGCCGGCCGGCATCACGTACAAGGCGGCGCGGTCGAAGATGTCCTGCAGCTCCTCGGCGCTGATCCAGCCGGTGCCACGCACGCCGGCGAGCCCCTGCAACTCCGGATACTTGGCGCCGCCGATCACCGTCAGGCTGATCTCGGGGTCGCTACGGCGCGCGATTTCCAGCGCCTGCAGCAGCAACGGCAGGCCCTTATCGGCCGGGCGCAGCTTGGCGACGATCAACAGCTGTTTGCTGCCGTAGTCCTTGGCCGTCGGCAAAGGCCGGATGTCGCCCAGGCCGGTGCCCACCGCCCGCAGGCGCGCCGGGGCCAGGCCGTAGCGCTCGACCATCTCGGCGGCGACGTGTTCACCGGCGGTGAACACCCGCCGCGCCGCACGCAGGGTCTGCCGCTCCAAGAGGCGAAAGGCCTCGCGCTGGTAGCGGCCAAGCTGGCGGGCCGCCAGCGCGTTGCGCGCCCAGAAGTCGTAACAGCTGTCGACGTAGACGTAGTGCGGCAGCCGGCTGGGCAGAGGCAGCAGGTCGTAGGTGCCCAGATGCAGCAGCGCCGAGCAGCCGGCGGCACGGGCGGCGGCGGTCGCGCCCAGGGCGGCGCCGGCGCGACGCGCCGGGCCATGGATGAAGCCGTGTTGCAGGCCCAGCAGGCGGTCGAGCTTGCGCAACCGCGGCTGCCAGCGCTCGGCTGGCTGGCTGGCCCAGCCCACCGGCTCCAGCAGCGTCTGTTCGCGCAGCGCGCTATAGAGCTTGTAGGGCGTGCCCGACCAGGTGCGCGGCTCCAGCGGCGAGCCGGCGTGACTGCACAACAACAGCTTGGGAAGCACGGCCAAGAGGGAATCCTCGTATTCAGTCGCGGCCGGCAAGTCCGGCGCGGTGCGGGAGTTTTCCGGGCCTACGCGGCAACTGCAAGCTTGCTAATCTGCCGGCCATAAAAAGTGCAGTCCACCACTACGACACTGCCCCCTTCTAGAGGAGACTCCCGACCATGACCGCGCCCACGGCGACCGCCGCGCCGCTACGCACTGCGCCCATTCGTTTCTTCGAGATCGATGGCATGCGCGGCCTGGGCGCCTCAATGGTGATCCTGGCGCACATGAACGCCAAGCCGCTGTTCTGGGCCTGGATGTTCATGGACATGTTCTTCGTGATCTCCAGCCTCTTGATCACCCGCATCGTCATCAAGCAGGCGGTCAACTTTCGCGGTCTGCTCAGCTTCTGGGGCCGGCGCGTCGAGCGCATCTGGCCGCTCTATCTCTTGACGGTCTGGGTGCTGTTTCTGCTCGCCATCGCGCTCAACCCGCAGAGTGCCGAAAAGGCCTATCAGCTGGAGCAGTTCTGGCGCTTCTTCAGCTTCTCGCAGTACTCGGAGCTGCTCTACAGCGACAGCCCGATGTACAAGGACATCTACTTCATCCGCCACCTCTGGTCGCTGGCGGTGGAGGAGCAGTTCTACATCCTGCTGCCGATCCTGGTGCTGGCGCTGCGCTACCTGCCGCGCTGGATCTGGCTGACGCTGCTGCTGCTGGCGCTGCCGCTGGGTATCCACCAGCGGCTGGTCAACACCCACATGGTGCTGATCAGCAACCACATCGACGCTTTCGCACTGGGCAGCCTGATGGCCCTGGGCATGCCCTGGATGGAGGCCAACCGGGCGCGCGTCAACTGGCTGCTGGGCGCGCTGTTCGTCGCCGGGCTGGCCGGCTTTCTGCCCTATGTCTTCGAGAACTACGCGGCCAGTGCCGCCGGCCTGGAGATCGACAAGTACGAGCCCTGGGCCGCCACCGCCGGCGTCTACATGAGCTGCGCCTGGATCAGCATCCTGGCGATCAACCGCCAGGCGCGCGGCCTGGCGCCGCTGCGCTGGCCACCGCTGGTCTATCTGGGCGTGATCAGCTACCCGCTGTACCTGGTGCACTTCCCGATCACCAGCCTATTCCCCAAGCTGGTGCCGAAGCTGCTCGCCAAGATCGGGCTGAGCGATCCGCCGGCGCTGCTAGTGTCGGCGATCATCCTGGCCAGCTGCCTGGTGTTGGCGCACCTGCTCTACAAGCTGATCGACCAGCGCCTGCAGGCCGGCCGCAAGGCCTAAGGCCTAGGGTGCTAGCTGGTCTCCTTCCCCTGCTTGCGGGGGAAGGCCGGGATGGGGGCGGGTGGACGCAGCGAAGAAAGATGCCGCCAGTTGAGCCAAAAAAACGCTCTAGCCGACGGGTGGCTTGGGCTTGGCCAGCACCACGTAGATCATCGCGTCGCGGGCACGACCCATCTCGCCGTGCAGGTGGCGGTCGGTGAAGGCGATCAGGCTCTGCATCAGCCAGACAAAGCCCTTGCCGAACCAGCGCTTGCGCAGCGCCAGCCGCTTGTAGAGGTGGTCCTGCACCAGATGCAGGCCGGTGGGGATCAGACCGATCAGGCCCTGGAAGGACTCGACCTCGAAGCCGGCGTCCTCCACCGTCTTGCGCAGGCCGGTAGCGGTCCAGCGCCAGTAGTCGTTGGGCTCCGGGTGGTAGATCCAGATGCCGTGGGTGGACAGCACCAGACGGCCATCCGGCTTGAGCAGGCGGCGCGCCTCGGCGAGATAGGCGGCCGGGTCCGGCACGTGCTCCAGCACCTGGGCGGAGAGCACCAGGTCGTAATGACCGTCGGCCACCGGCACCCGGCCGTCGTCGCCGATGATGCGGTCGGCGTGCTTGTTGCCCTTCAGATCGGCGCCCTCGTAGGTCGCACCGGTGGCCAGCACGATGCCCTCGTAGGGACAGTTGCCGCAGCCCAGCTCCACCGCCAGCTTGCCTGGCCCCAGCCCGGACTTCTGCAAGGCGGAACGGATGCCCTCGCGCAGCTGTACCAAGGTGTACCAGCGCCAGTGGCTGCGGGGCGGTTCGGCACTGCCGACTCGGGGCATGGCGTTGAATTGACTGGCGTCCATCGGGGGCTTTGGGAAGAGGTGGCTAAGGAAGGGATCATCGCCGCAAGCGGTGACCTGCGGCTAGGGTGTGTTGGCCACAAATACCTCGCTGCGTTGCCGGTCAAAAGCGCGTCAGGCAAGGCACCTGCCGACGCGAAGGCTTGTTGCCTTCGCGAGGCGGGCAACGCCGCATGACGCGCTTTTGGCCAGCAACCCTTCGGGGCGGGACGGTTTTGGGGCATTGCAGCGTCAGCAAGAGTTTCAATAGGCCCGCTATTGCGCACTCTTGCTTCCTTGCACTGCCCCAAAACCGCCTTCCGCCGCAGCGATGTATTTGTGACCAACACACCCTAGACTGACAGCAGAACCAGTTCCAACGCACTGCCCCTGGGACCGGCCGACACAAGGACGTAATCAGTAGCCCAGGCCTCCAGGAGGGAGGACGGAATGGAAGCTAGGGACAAGGCCTTGGACGGCCTGCGCGGCATCGCCATCCTGCTGGTGCTCGCCACCCATTTTCTGCACCTGAAGGCCAGCGGGCCGCTGTCGCTGTGGACCCATGCGCTGGCGCGCGCCGGCTGGATCGGCGTCGATCTGTTCTTCGTGCTCTCCGGTTTTCTGATCACCCGCATCCTGGTACAGCTGCGCGCGGAGCCGCAGCGGGCGCGCACCTTCTACGGTCGCCGCGCGCTGCGCATCCTGCCTGCCTATTACGCCTACCTGGGCCTGAGCCTGCTGCTGATCTTCAGCCTGGTGGAAGACGCCGCGGTACTCGCCGATGCCCGCCGCCATCTGCCGGGGCTGCTGCTGTTCGGCCAGAACCTGGGCAGCGCCTGGCTGGGCGAACCGGCGCTGCGCGAGCTGCGCCACCTGTGGTCGCTGGCGGTGGAAGAGCAGTTCTACCTGCTCTGGCCCTGGCTGGTGTGGTGGCTCAGGCCGGCGCAGCTGGCGCGCGCCTGCCTGGGGCTGTTGCTCTTCTGCTGGGCCTGCAAGCTGGCGCTGTGGCTGTCCGGCGCCGATGCCTTGAGCATTTACTACTTCACCTTGACCCGCATGGACGGCTTCGCGGTGGGCGGCTTTCTCGCCGCCCGTCTCTGCCAGGGCGAGTTGCGCCTGCCGCGCCGCTACGCGCTGGCGCCGGTCCTGGCCGGGCTGTTTCTGCTGGCGGTGTTCCTGAGCCAGCGCAGCCTGCCGCACCGAGAGCAAGCCGGCCTGGGCGCGCTCTTGACCTCGGCCACCCCACTGCTGTTCGGCGGCCTGCTCTACCAGACCCTGCTCAGCCCGCCGCAAAGCTGGCTGCGGCGCGCCTTGCAGGTCCGTTGGCTGGGCTTCTTCGGCCGCTATTCCTACGGCATCTATCTGGTGCATTTCGCCGCCGCCAGCCTGGTGTTGCTGCTGCTGCGGCCGCGCTGGCCGGCACTGTTTGCCGGCAACCTCGGCGCCCTGCTGCTCGCCGCCTGCGGCGTGCTGGTCTCGTTGGCGCTGGCGCTGGCGCTGCACCGGCTGGTGGAAGCCCCGGCGCTGCGGCTGAAAGACCGCTTCGGCGCCGCCCGGCAGTTGGCGCCGGGATAGTGAAAAATGCCCGGTCGGCAATTACCGTCGGCGGATGCCTGCCAACCGCGTTAGTGTCGCCGTCTCCTTAGCTGAACCCACCATGTCCGCCAAACCCGAGGCCGCTGCCGCTCCTACACGCTTCCTGGTGGTGAGCCCCAGCTATCAGTGCGCGCCCTGGGTGGAGCGCAGCCTGCGCTCGCTGAAGGCCCAGAGCTATCCGCACTTCCGCCATGTGCTGATCGACGATGCCTCCAGCGACGGCACCCTGGAGGTAGCTGCAAGCTGCACCGGCGACGATCCGCGCTTTCTGCGCATCGCCCGGCCGGAGCGGCAACTGGCGGTGGCCAATTTCGTGCACGCCATCCGCTCCGTCGCCGGCGCGCCGGAGGAAGTGATCGTGGTGCTCGACGGCGACGACTGGCTCAAGCACCCGCAGGTGCTGGAGCGGCTGGCGGCGGTGTATGCCGACCCCGAGGTCTGGCTGACCTACGGCAGCCACGAGCTGGCCTACCCGCCGCGCCGCCGCGACCGCTGGCTGCGCAAGTCGGTGCGCGGCAAGGTCTACCGCTATCCCGAGGTGGTCAGCGAGCTGGGCTATTACCGCTACTACGATTTCATCGCCGCGCACCTGCGCAGCTACCGGCGCTTTCTCTGGGATGCGATCCGTGACGAGGATCTGCGCGACAGCGATGGCGGCTACCTGCGCTCCGGCGCCGACGCCGCCACCATGTGGCCGATGCTGGAGATGGCGACAGCACGGCATTGGCGCTATCTCGACGAGGTGCTCTACGTCTACAACAACCGCCACTCGCTCAGCGACAACCGCCCAGGCGCGGCGCGGCGCGAGCAGCTGCGGGCGGCGCTGATCGTGCGCGCGCGCCCACCCTACGCGCCCCTACAGCGGCCAGCCGGAGCCAGCACATGAGCGGCGACGACAGCATCGTCCTCACCTGCGCCAGCGACGAGGGCTATGCGCCCTACGCCACCACCATGCTGCTGAGCGCGCTGGAGAACACCCCAGGCGCGCGCTTTCGCGTGCACTACCTGTGCACGCCGGATTTCTCGGCGCACAGCCAGGCGCTGATCCGGCAATCGCTGCGGGCATTCGATAAACGACTGGAGCTGAACTTCATCCCGGTGCCGGACGCGCTGGTCGCCGGCCTGCCGCTGTTCAAGACCATGAAGGCCGGCGAGATCCGGCCGGTGATGTGGTACCGGGTGTTCCTGCCCCGGCTGCTGCCGGACGAGCCGAAGATCCTCTACCTGGACTGCGACATCCTGGTGGTCGGCAGCCTCCTGCCGCTGTGGCGCACCGCGCTAGACGGCAAGGCGCTGGCGGCGGTGACCAACCCCTTCTGGGACAGCCCGGCGGAACTCGCCTGGGCCAGCCGCTGCGGTCTGGAGCGGCGCGAGGACTACTTCAATTCCGGCGTCATGCTGCTCAACCTCGACTGGTGGCGGCGCGAGGACATCACCGGCAAGGTGATCGCCCACGGGCTGGCCAATGCCGACTGGACCCGCTTCGGCGACCAGGACTCGCTGGTGGCGGTGCTCTACGCCGCGCGGCTGCCGCTGGCGCCGCGCTGGAACGCGATGCGCATGCTGATGATGGCCAACCAGAGCCGGGTGATCTTCGGCGCCGAGGAACTGCACGAGGCGATCCGCCATCCGGCGATCATCCACTTCGAAGGCAGCACCAAGCCCTGGGTCGATCCCAGCAAGCATCCCTACGGGCGCCTGCACGCCCGCTATGCGCGGCGCCTGCCCTGGCCGGTGACGCACACGCCCTGGACCCTGCTGGATCTGGAAAACCTGCTGACCCGGCTGGACTGGCCACGCCTGCGCGCCCGCGTGCGCAGCCTGCGCCAGCGCCTCGCCGCCCGCGCCTGATGGAGCCTCGCCCCGTGTCCCTGACCACCGCCCTGCGCGAGCGCCTCGCCGCGCCGCTGCGCCGCCTGCCCTGGCTCTACCTACCCTTGCAGCGCGGCTACCGCCGGCTGGTGCCGGCGCCGCATCCGCTGGAAGTGCAGATCGAGGCGGCGCTGCGCGGCTTAAGCCGCGTGTACTTCGTGCAGGTCGGCTCCAACGACGGCGCCCAGGGCGATCCCATCCACCGGCTGATCCGCCGCCACCGCAGCTGGCTGGGCCTGGGCGGCTGGCACGGCATCTTCATCGAGCCGGTGCCCTACCTCTACGCCAGGCTCAAGGCCAATTACGGCAGCGCCAGGCGCTTCGTGTTCGAGAACGTCGCCATCGGCGAGCAGGCCGGCACGGCGCGCTTCTACTACGTCTCCGACCGCGCCAAGGAGGGCCTGGGCGAGGAGCTGCCCTACTGGTACGACCAGCTCGGCTCCTTCGACCGCAGCCATATCCTCAAGCATCTGGAAGGCCGGCTGGAGCCCTACATCGTCGAGGCCGAGCTGGCCTGCCTTCCGCTGCAGGCGGTGCTCGACCGCAACCACGCCGAGCGGGTCGATCTGCTGCACATCGACACCGAGGGCTACGACTACCAGGTGCTCAAGCAGTTCGACCTCGCCCGTTATCGGCCCAGGGTGGTGCTCTACGAGCACAAGCACCTGCCGGAGGATCAACAGCAGGCGGCGCGCGCGCTGCTCGGCAGCCAGGGTTATGAACTACGTCGCCGGGGCGGCGACACCCTGGCGATACGGCTCGGTAGCTAGCTCGAAGCTCAGAACTTGTGAAGAAACCGTAGCGAGCATGCCCAAGCGCAAGGAATAGGAGCGCAGCAACCGCAGCGCACTTGTGTGCGTGAGGATTGCGAGCACCGCATGGCACTTGGCCCCGCGTCGGGACTGGCAGTGCCAGTCCCGCTTAGGCCAAATGCGCGATTGGGCAGCGCAGTAGGTTTATTCACAAGCTCTCAGCCGCCAACGCGCTCGGTCTGCCAGTCCAGCTGCGGCCGCACATAGCCCTTGAGATCGCCGCGGAACAGGCCGCGGGTGCTGTCGCCTTCCAGCGGGTCGTAGACCCAGAAGGCCAGCGCGTTGTGCAGATAGCAGTGACAGTGGAAGGGCTCCATGGTGGAGAGCGCCACCGCCAGCTGGAAATTGCCCTCGTGGAAGAGGTTGCCGGGCAGCACCACCACCGTCTCGTAGACGCCGGTACTGCGCGGCTGGCCGTGCCAGTCCGGATGCAGGTCGAGACCGCTCAATACCGGCGTGCCGCCAAAGTCGTAGAGATGCAGGCTGGGCATGATCGGCAGCCCGGCTTGCAGCACCTCGTAGCGGAGGCGCAGCTCCAGCGGCCGGCGCACGTCGGCCGGCCCGGTCACCGGCGCGCCGGCGCTGGTGAGCTCCAGCAGGCGCAGGCGCACCACTGCGTCGCCGGGAGCCGTAGCCGGATCGTCCCAGACCTGGCGCGAGCGGAAGCCGCTCATGTTCTCTTCGTAGTGGCGGATGGCGTCCAGCGTGCGGCCGTCGAAGACGATGCGGCCGTGATCGAGCACCACGCTGCGCTGCGAAAGCCGGGCGACGCTGCGCAGGTCGTGCGACACATAGAGGATCGTGCGGCCGCTGGCGCCGATGTCCTCGATGCGCTGCAGGCAGCGCGCCTGGAAGGCGGCGTCGCCCACCGCCAGCACCTCGTCGACCAGCAGCACGTCGGGGTCCAGATGCGCCGCCACCGAAAAACCCAGGCGCACCTTCATGCCCGACGAATAGTTGCGCACCGGCGTGTCGATGAAGGCGCCGACGCCGGAAAACTCGACGATCTCGTCGAAGCGGCGGCGGGTTTCCTCGCGGCGCATGCCGAGGATCGCAGCGTTGAGAAAGACATTCTCGCGACCGCTGAGATCGGGATGAAAGCCGGTGCCGACTTCCAGCAGGCTGGCCATGCGGCCGCGCACCCGCACGCTGCCGGTGGTGGGCGCGGTGATCCGCGAGAGGATCTTCAGCAGAGTGCTCTTGCCGGAGCCGTTGTGGCCGATCACGCCGACCACCTCGCCCTCCTTCACCTCCAGATTGAGGTCGCGCAGCGCCCAGTGCTCGGTTGCCGCCTTCTCCTCCTCGCTGACCCGGCCCAGCAAGCGACGCAGGGCACGCACCCCGCCCTCGGCGGCCTGGGCAAGCAGGGTTTCCTGCTTGCGCTTCTTGACCGCGCCGATGCGGAAACACTTGGACAGGCCTTCGGCCTTGAGGGCGTAGTCGCTCATGACATCAAAGCTCGTCGGCCAGGCGCTTTTCGCTGCGCTGAAAGTGCACCAGGCCGGTGATGAACAGGACCGTGGCGGAGATGAAACCCAGACCGAGCAGCTGCCAGGGAATCTCGCCGCCCCCGAGCAGGGCGCGGCGGAAGCCCTCGACCACGCCGACCATGGGGTAGAGGCCGTAAAGCGTGGTGAACCAGTGGCTGTCGGCGGCGGCGCCAAAGCGCTGCGAGAGCAGGCTCAGCGGCCAGATCACCGGGGCCAGGAACATCAGCAGTTGCAGCAGATAGCTGGCGGCATTGCGTACGTCGCGGAACTGCGCCGCCAGCGCCGCCAGCCAGTAGCTGGCCCCGGCCGTGGTGAGCAGCAAGAGCGCCAGTGGCAGCGGCAGCCAGAGCAGGCCGGCCAGCGGCAGGCCGCCGGTCATCACCAGTGACAGCGCCACGAACAGTCCGAAGACGATCAGAAACTCCAGCAGCCCGCCCAACACCAGGGCGGTGGGCAGCAACAGCCGGGGGAAGTAGACCTTGGTGACCAGCGAGGAATTGCCCAACAGGCTGCTGGTGGCCTTGGAGCTGACGCCGCTGAAATAGCTCCAGGGCAACCAGGCGCTGAGCAGGAACAAAAGATAGGGATGGCCGTCGCTGGGCAGCCGCGCCAGCTTGCCGAACACCAGGCTCATCACCAGCACATTGAGCATGGGTCGGAGCAGGAGCCAGCCGAAGCCCAGGGTGGTCTGCGCCACCTGCACTTTCAGATCCTTCCAGACCAGAAAGGCCAGCAGTTCGTGAAACGCCGGCAGCGAGGCGACGTAGGCCCGAAGGCGTCCGCCTTCCGGGGTAATCAGGATCTCGGTTTTGTCGCGCAAGGTTCAGTACGGCAAAAAGTTACAGATTCCAGCGCGAACACCGGGCATTGCGCCCGGCCTATCCCGCCTCCGGCAGGCTTAACGCACTCAACGGTTGGAGGAACACTCCGGCGTCGACGGACTGGCGGCAGGATCGCAGACGCTGCCGGTGATCTCGATGCGCACCGGACCGACGCTGCCGCCGGCAGCGAGCAGGAAGGGCTCCGGGTCGGGCGGGAACTCGGTGCCCTCCGGCAAGGCGGCGATCAACACCGGAATGCTGGTTGCAGCCGGCAGGAACACGATCTGCCCGGCAACACCGTCCTGGCTGCCCTTGTCACCGCTGACTTTCACCTTGCCGTCCTTGATGGTCACGTACACGCCCGGCGCGCCGCAGCCGGCGCCGGCGGCACAGACCCGCACGCTGTAGTCGGTGCCCACCGTGGTGACCTTGCCGTAAGGAGTCTCCAGCACCACCGAGCCCGGCTGCTGGCGGGCGATGACGCCGGACATCAGCCGCGCCGAGCCGGCCTCCAGGCGATAGCGGGCGGCATTGCCGGCCGAAACCCGGGTGTCGAACCGGTAGTCGAGCACTTCAAAGCGGCTGTTTTCGCCCAGCGAGACCACCTCGTCATCGTCCATGCGCAGCACCGCGAAGGAGCGCGCCGGGATGTCCAGGGACTGCTGCAACTCGATCAGGCTGCCGGGCTTGAGCGGGGTGACCACGCCGCCCTGATCGCTGGCCGCACTGCCACGGGCCTCGACCACGCGACCGATGCTCGCGGCATAGCCCAGCACAGGGACGAGACTTAAGGTCAAAACAAGCAGGCTACGCATGGCAGGCCTCTGGAGGAAACTACGGCTGTCGCCGCGACTTGGCCGATGATACGCAATGCTGAAAAAACCCGCACCAGCTGTCATGGTCAGCCCCGGCAGCCATAAGGGCGAATCCGCCCGACGCCTGAGCGGCCTGCTGCTCGTGCTCTGCGCCGCCGCCTGCACCTCGCTGCCGACGCCGGCACCGGAGGTCGCCGCCTCCGCGCCCGCCATCGCCGTTGTTCGCGCGGCGGCCCTGCCGGAGCTCTTGCAGGCCGCCGACGCCGCCCTGACGCGGCCGCCACAGGCTCTGGCCAGCGTCCATACCGAGGGTCTGCTGCCGGACTCGCCGGTCTACCAGCGCAGCAAACAGGCCAAGGCCGACTGGTTTACCAGCCTGGCGCTGGCGATCGCCGCCGAGAACCGCCCCGATCCGCGCTACCGGCAGCGGCTCAACACGTATTTCGAAGCCTGGGTAGGCGTCTACCGGCCCAGCCTCAACCCCATCGACGAAACCGACTTCGCCTACCTGATCTTCGCCTACGAGCGCGGCCGGCCGTTTCTCGCCGAGCCGCTGCGTCAGCGCACCGAAGCCCTGTTCCGGACCATGGCCGAGGGCTATCTCAATGCCGAAGACCCCAGGCCCACCGGCCGCAACAACTGGCAGAGCCACCGGGTGAAGCTCGCCAGCTTGCTGGCCTTTGCCCTCGACGACGCCGGGCTGATCCAGCGCAGCCGGGTGGCCTTCCGCCATCAGGTGGCCCGCAACATTGAGGCCGACGGCAGCCTCTACGACTTCCGCGAACGCGACGCCCTGCGCTATGTCACCTACGGCCTGGAACCGCTGCTGACCGCCGCCCTGGTGGCGCGCGCCCACGGCGAGGACTGGTACTGGTTCCAGAGCCAGGGCGGCGCCAGTCTCAACAACGCCCTGGTCTGGCTGGCCGACTACGCGCAGGGCCGCAAGCAGCACCAGGAATTCGCCCACACCACCGTGGACTTCGACCGCCGCCGCCAGGCCGCCGGCCTGCCCGGCTACGACGGCCTGTGGCAACCGGAAAACGCCAGCCGGACCTACCAGCTGGCGTCGCGCCTGGACCCGGCCTGGATCGGCCTGGCCGAGCAGCTCGGCCCGGCGCAGGCCTGGCTGCAATACCTCTATCCGCGCGGCTGACGCCGGCGCAGGGCCGGCAGCGCCAGCAGCAGGCTCCACAACCCCAGTGCGCCGCCACCACTGGCCTCGGCGCTGACCGCCGCGGTCTCGAACACCGGCGCACCCGGATCGGCGATGCGTCCCGGCGTCGGGTCGTGGTCACCACGGCCGTTGTCGCGCAGGTAGAGCGTCACCGTGTCGCCCTCGATGCGCGCGCCGGTGCCGGTGGCCGGGTCGAAATCGAAGCGGTAGTAGTGGTCGATGGGCAGGCCCGTTTCGGGGCCGAACTTGTAGTAGTGATTGGGCGCGGAGCCAGCCGGCAGCCGCAGCGTCACCTGCACCAGTTCACCGGCGGCGAGATTCTCGATGTCGAAGGCGAACATGCCGTTGCGGAAGCGCAGATTGCCGGGCGCGTCCGGCGCCGGCACCAGGCTGCGGACATTGCGCAACTGGCCGCGGTCGGTCTCGATCCGCACGCTGCGGTTGCTGCTGTCCATGACCTGCGCCTGCGAACCGCCGCTGGGCGGCGGCTCGGCGGCACTGCTCACAGTGAAGCTGGCGCTGACCCCGCCAATGTTGAGCACCGCCTGGGCGCTGCCACCAGCGGCCGCTGCGGTGAGCCGCAGCTGCACGGTCTCGCCATTGCTGATCTGGCCCGCCGCGCTGGTGTAGGCGGCGTCGCCGATCTGGTATTCGCCGCCGCCCACACTGATCGCCGCCGGCGCATTGATGCCGCTGACGGTGATGCGGTTGGAGACCACCAGCGCACCCGCCGCCGCACCACTCTGCGGCAGGAACTGGAAGGCATCCGGCGTGGTGTCGGTCACCGGCGGCTGCTGGGCCCGGGTGGTGCTGGTGAAGCTGGTGGCGACATCGCCCACCGTCAGCAGAGTGCTGACCGAGGCGTTGAACATCAGGCTGGCGGTGTGCCGCAGTTGCACGGTGTCGCCGGACAGCACGCTGGCGGCCTGGCTACGGTAGTCGCCGCCGTTGATGCGGAACTCGCCGGACTGCACGCCGATCGCGGTGGCGGCATTGATGCCGCTGATGTTCACCACCTCGCTCTCCACCAGCGCGCCCGGCTCGACGCCGGTGCGCGGCGCGAAGCTGATCGGATCGGGCGTGGTATCGGCCGGCGGCGGCTCGGCGGTGGTGACGCTGAACTCGGCGACCAGATCGGCGCTCTCGGTGCTGTCGACGATCAGCCGGCCGCTGCGGCTGGTTGCCGGCGTCGTGGCACTGCGCAGGCGCACCTGCAGGCGGTCGCCAGACTGCAACTGCCCGGCGGCGGCGGTGTAGGCGCCGCCGTTGAGGCTGTATTCGAGATCCTGCGCCGTCACCGGCACCGTGGTGTTGATGCCACTGATGGTGACGGTTTCGGACTCCACCAGGCTGTCCAGCGCCGCCCCGCTCACCGGCGCGAAGCTGAAGGCATCCGGCGTGGTATCGGCCGGCGGCGTGCTGCCGTCGCCGCTGGTCACGTTCCAGAGATCGAAAGTGCTGCCGATGAAGGCCGACATCTGGATGCTGGCCATGGCCGCCGGCGCGGTCACCCGCAGCTGCACGCGGTCGCCATTGTTGACGCTGCGACGCGGATAGACGCGGCCGGAAAACCAGTCGCCACCGTTGATGCTGATCTCCGGCTGCAGGCTCGTACCCTGCGCCTGGTTCTGCGAGAACACCTCGGCCGGCTGGTTGATGCCGCTGACGGTGACCACATTGGACATCACCAGGCTGCCCGCCACGGCGTCGACGACGTCGCTGAAATCGAAGGCATCGGCACTGGTATCCGGGTCCGGCAGGCTGGCGCCGAAGGCGGTGTCGATCTGGCCGGCGCTGCTCAGGCGGTAGATCACGAAGTCCTCGGTCTGGTTGCGGGCGCCGCCGCCCACCAGCAGGCCGCCCTGGGCATCGACCGCCAGCGCCAGGGCACGCTGATTCGCCAGCACGCCGGTGCTGGGCATCAGCGCCAGCCCCTGGTCACCGAAGCTCTTGTCCGCCACGCCTTCGGCACTGAAATGACGCACGCCGAGATTTCGCGGCGAGAACGGAGAGTCCCGACCCAGCAGGTAGTAGCCGCCCTTGCCATCGGACTGCAGGGCGCGGAATTGCAGAAAGGCATCGGAACTGTCGAACAGTCCGGTGCCTAGCACCCCGGCATTGCCATAGCTCTCGTCCAGGGCGCCATTGGCGAGGTAGCGCAACAGCTGCAGACCGGCGCTGCCGTCGTTGGCGACAGTCAGCACCAGGAAGCCGTCCGGCTGCGCCAGCAGGCTCAGGCCGGTGCCGGTGGTGGGCAGCGCGACGATGCCGGCACTGCCGAATGTCGCGTCGGCCTGACCGTTGGCGCCGAGCTTGAGCAGGCTGCCGGAACTCAGCGCCAGCACACTGCCGTCGGCGAGCAGCAGGCCGTCATGGATCACGCCGATCTCGGCGGAAGCGATGCCGCCGCTGGCGAAGCCGGCGTCCTTGCTGCCGTCGGCGTTCAGCCGCACCACCCGCGAGCTGCTGCCGGAGGAGCCCAGCAGCAGGAACTTGCCGTCGGTCTGCGCCAGCAGGGTCTTGCAGGCCGAGGAGCCACCCGGCACCGCGGCGGCGGACAGCGCCTTCTGCGCGCCCACCGCGTCGTAGCGCGCCAGCACGAAGCCGGTGCCGCAGGCGGCGAAGCCACCGTCGGACAGCAGCACCTGACCGAGGCTGCCGGAGAGCGCCGTGCTGCTGAGCTGGCCGCCGCTGCCGAAGCTGGCCACCAGGCTGCCATCGCCCTGATGGCGGCTGACGCTCAAGCCGGTACCGGTGAGGCCGAAGGCGTAGAAGCCCTGGTCGCCGGTCGGCAGCAGCTCGTAGACCGCGTTGTCCTTGCGCTCGAAGTCGAGCAGCAGATGACCCTGGTCGGCCAAGGCCAGTCGCGGCACCAGCAGCGCCGCCAGCAGAAGAGTGGAAAATCTGAGACGCATGGTCGGAACTCCGTGGCAGCGGTGATTGGCGGAAGCGCTGCGCGATGATCTAATCCCGGCACGGAGTTCCATCAGTCCCCATCTGGGGAGGGTTGCCATCAGCATGCACAGCGGCTGGATCGTCGAAGACCACCCGGACGTGGCCCTCGGCCTCGCGGCGGCGCTGCAAGGCGCCTTTCCGGGCATCGCGCTGCGCCTGGTCGATGGCCTGCAAGCCGCGCTGCAACAGCTGCGCGAGGGCTACCGCCCCGACATCGCCCTGATCGACTTGGGCCTGCCCGACGGCTCCGGCCTGGAGCTGCTGCGCGCCCTGCCCGCCACAGCACCCGGCTGCATCGCGGTGGTCACCACCATCTACGCCGACGACGCCCATCTGTTCCCGGCGCTGCGCGCCGGCGCCGCCGGCTATCTGCTGAAAGACGAGCCGCGCGAGCGGCTGGAGTCTGCCTTGCGCGGCATCCTCGCCGGCGAGCCGCCGCTATCGCCCTCCATCGCCCGGCGGGTGCTGCGCACCTTCGCCGAAGCGGCGCCGGCACAGGAGCCCGACGAGGACGCGCACCTCTCGCCGCGCGAACGCGAAACCCTGATGCTGATCGGCAAGGGCTACAAGCTGCCGGAAGTCGCCGAGGCCCTGGGCATCACCCGCACTTCCGCCGCCACCTACATCAAGACCGTCTACCGCAAGCTGGCGATCAGCTCGCGCGCCGAGGCGGCACTGGTCGCCAACCGCCTGGGGCTGGTGCAGTAGCGCGCAAAGAAAAACCCCCGCCCGCTCGCGCGGACAGGGGCTTTGATGCTTACGCCCGTGACTTAGCGGAAGGCGTAGCCGATACCGGCGCCGACGATCAGCGGATTGATCTCGACATGGGTGACATAGGCACCCGAGGCGTCGCTGACGTCGGAGTCGATCCAGATCTTCTTGACGTCGACGTTGAAGTACCAGTTGCCCTGCAGCGCCACGTCCATGCCGGCCTGGATGGCGGGGCCGAAGCTACCGTTCTCCAGCTTCAGGCCGCCGTCGAGATCGCGGTCGGTGAAGAAGGTGTAGTTGATGCCGGCACCGACATAGGGGCGGAAGGTCTCGCCCACCGGATAGTGGTACTGCAGCAGCAGGGCCGGCGGCAGATGGCTGACCTTGCCGAGGCTGGCGCCGTTCAAGGTGACCTTGTGCTCCTGCGGGATGGTGAGCAGCAGTTCCACCGCGATGTTCTTGGTGTAGAACCAGTTGAGATCGATGTCCGGCGCGATCTTGTTCTCGACATCGACGCCAGTCACCGGGCTGGACTCGGCATCCGGCAGGATGTCGATGGCACGCACCCGGACCATCGCCTCCGCCTGCGCCGCGCCACTCACCACCAGACCGGCCAGGGCCAGCATTTTCAGTTTATTTGTGTTCATCGCTTTTACTCCGACTCGTGTCAGGACTACGTTGTCCGGAGCCGCACACTAGGGATAGTGGCCAGGTCGGGAACTGACCTAGGTCAACTACCCCGGGAAAAATGCCGAGAGACACAGCCACAGCGACGGCGCATTAACCCAGATCAATCGCGACTGTGGTTTGCGCGCAAAAAAATCACTCTTCGTCGCTCAGCGTGGCAACGGAAATTGCAGCACCACCTTGGTGCCGCCGACGCTGCCAGCGGTCCAGTCGATGACACCGCCCAGTTCGCCGGCGCGCTGGCGCATGCCGGCCAGCCCCTGGCCACGACCGGCGTCGGCGGCAAGGCCAGGGCCGTCGTCGGTGACATCCAGATACAGCGTGGCGCCACGCTGACGCACGCGGATGCGCACATGCCGCGCCTGCGCATGGCGTAGCGCATTGCTGATCGCCTCGCGGACGATGCGGTAGAGCTGCAGCGCCTGGGCGTGATCGAGGCGAGGATCGGCAATGCCTTCCTCCTGTTCCCAGAGCAGCAGGCCGCCGCTCGCCTCCAGACGCTGGCGCGCCTCGCTCTCGATCTCGCCCAGGCTGTCGAGCAGGCTGCCGGGCTCGCCGCGGGTGCGGCTGACCACGTCGCGCAGATCCTGCAAGGCGCTGCGGGCGACATCGGCGCTGGCGGCATCGGGCGCGCGGTGGATCAGGGTCAGCAGCTTGGCGCCGAGATCGTCGTGCAGGTCCTGGTAGATGCGCTGGCGCTCGGCCGCCAGGGCTGCGCCCGGCAGCTCCGTCACCATGGGCGCTGGTGGCTGCGTGCGTGGCCACCAGTGCCAGACCAGCACCGCCGCCAGGGCAAAGATCGCCAGCGCCAGCCAGATCATTTCTTCTTCTCGGCCGCCGCGGCCTGCGCCAGCTGCAAGCGCGCGCGGTCGGCGCTGGCGAGATCTTCACGGCCGAGCGCGACATCGGCGGCGACCAGCTTCTCCAAGAGCTTGCCGGTACGCGCATGGGCGAGGCCCAGGGCCTGCTCGGCGCTGGCGGCGGCACGGTCCAGCAGCGCGCGCGCGGCTTGCGCCTTGCCCTGCGCGAGCAGGATCTCGCCCTGGGTCTGCTGGTAGGCGAGGCTGGTCGGGTGCGTCGCGCCCAGCTGCTCGCTGGCCAGCGCCCGCGTCAGCAGCTGGCTCATCAGCGTCTCGGCCTCGTCCAGGCGCTGCGTCTTCAGCAGCAGCTGCGCGAGGCCGTGATAGGGGCTCAGGCGGTCGGCGCTGTCGCCGCCGCTCATGCGCTCGCGCACCGCGATCTGCTCGCGGTACAGGCGCTCGGCCTTGGCGTATTCGCCGCGGTCGGTGAGCAGCTGCGCCAGCGTGCTGGCGGTCATCAGCGTGTTGTGCGCCTGTTCGCCGCGTTGCAGGCGGTACTGCTCGTAGACCGCGGCGATCACCGTCTCGGCCTCCGCCAGCCGCTCGGGGCTGGCGGCCAGCGCCCGGCCCAGCGACAGCCGCGCACTCAGCGTCGTGTAGTGGTTCTCGCCCAGCACCCGGCCCATGTCCGCGACCACGCCGCGCAGCGCGGCGATCGCACCTTCGAGATCGCCGGCATCGCGCAGGGTATTGGCCTGGTTCTGGCGCGCGATCAGGGTGAAGGGATGGTTCTTGCCATAGCCGGCGTCGAGATCCGGCATCAGCGCCGCGAACGCCACCTGCGCCTCCTTCAGCTGCCCCAGGTAGTAGTGCATGGTGGCGACATTGAGGCGCGACACCAGGGTCGCCTTGTCGGTGGGACCCAGCCGCGCCTGGGCCAGGGCGGCGGTGGCCTTGCCCATGTCCAGAGCCTGCTTGCTGTAGCCGAGATTGCCATTGCCGACCAGGGCCACCTGCTCGGCCTCCAGGCGCTGGCGCAGACCCAGCTCGTCGGCCGGCACCGGCCCGGCGATCAGCGGCGCCAAGAGATCCAGGCTCTGCTGGTACTCGCCCATCACCACCAGGATCTGGGCGCGGGTCAGGTTGAGCTTCTGCCGGCTGTAGAGGTCTTCGGCGCTGCCTTCATGCTCGGCGACCTTGAAGGCGGCGTCGGCCTCGTCCAGCAGGCGCAGGCCGGTGGCGGTGTCGCCCAGCTGCGCGTAGCTCATGCCGATGGCGCGCGCGACCAGGGCGCGCACCGCCGGCGCCATGCCGGCGTCGCCGTCGAGATTGACCCGCGCCGCCTCCAGCAACTGCTTCACCGTCACCTCGCGGCCCTGGGCGTTCTCCGGGTCGGCGGAGGTGAGCATGTCCTCGAGGAAGCGGGTGGAGGCGTCGAGCTGAGCGGCGCGGCGCTCGGCAGCGTCGCGGGCGCGCGCCTCGGCGAGACCGTAGCGGGTGGAAACCACCACGCCGGCGACCAGTGCCAGCAGCGCCACCGCCAGCGCGCCGGTGAGCGCCCGGTGGCGGCGCACGAACAGCCCCAGCACATAGCCGACGGTGGGCGGCCGCGCCTCGATCGGCTGGCCGGCCAGGTAGCGTTCGAGATCGCTGGCCAGGCCCAGCGCCGACTCGTAGCGCTGACCCGGCTCGCGCGCCAGCGCCTTCATGACGATGGTGTTGAGATCACCGCGGCAGGCCGGCGCCCGCTGCGCCAGCGGCTGTGGCACCTCGGTGCGCAACACCTCCAGAGCGGCGGCGATGGAATGGCCGGGCAGCTCCGGGTGCGGACGTACGCCGCTCAGCAGCTCGTAGGCGATCACGCCCAGGGCATAGACATCGACCCGTGGATCGGCCTGGCCGGACTCGCCGGCCAGCTGCTCCCAGGCCATGTACGGCAGGGTGCCGAGGATCTCGCCGGCGCGGGTCAGCTGGCTGCCCTCGCCGTCGTCGCGCGCCCGCGCCAGGCCAAAGTCCAGCACCTTGGGCGCGCCCTCGGCGGTGACCAGCACATTGGCGGGCTTCAAGTCGCGGTGCACCACGCCGCGGGTGTGGGCGTAGTGCACCGCGCGCGCCAGTCGCACCAGCAGCTCCAGCTTGCGGCGCAGCGGCCAGTCGCGCGCCGACTCGCCCAGCGGCTGGCCGCGCACCAGCTCCATCACCAGATAGGGCGTCTCGCCCAGTTCGGTCTGATACAGGCCGCCGCCGTAGAGGCGGGCGATGTCCGGGTGTTCGAGCGCACCCAGGAGTTCGATCTCGCGCTCGAAGCGGCGGCGCGCCTCGGCGCTCAGCGCGGTGGCGCGCGAGAGCTTGAGCGCGACCTCGCGCTGCGGGCTGGCCTGCTCGGCGCGGTAGACCCGGCCCATGGAGCCCTCGCCGAGCAGGCCGAGGATGCGATAGGGGCCGATGTAGTCGGGGTAGAAGTCTGCTGAAGTCGACATGGGCTGGTCTGGGGCGGGGCACCGCATCCTGCGGTGATCGCTTCAGGATGTGTCAGGCGCACACGGCCAGGCAATCCCCGAACCGGGGCGCAGGATTGATTCCGGTCAATGTCTCGCCAAGGCCGATTGCGCATGCTGGCCCATGGGTCGGCCATTCTGGCCTTCTCCAGCCTCGCACTACTTTCCACGCCCGAAATCAAGCCCGCGCCCATGAGCAAGAACTATCGCGAAATCACCCAATCGGTCTCGGCCTCGCTGGCCAAGCTCAGGACCGACATCCCGGACGTCACCAACGGCTTCAGCGCCCTGGCGCGCGCCGCCACCAAGGATGGCGCCCTCGACGGCAAGACCAAGGAGCTGATCGCCCTGGCTCTGGGCGTTGCCGCGCATTGCGATGCCTGCATAGGCTTTCATGTGCAGGCGCTGATCCGCCTGGGCGTCAAGCGCATCGAGCTGGAAGAGGCGCTGGGCATGGCGGTGTATATGGGCGGCGGCCCCTCGTTGATGTACGCCGCCGACGCGCTGGCCGCCTATGAGGAATTTTCGCTGGCCGCGGTCTGAAAGCCGGCGGCGCCCTGCAAGCCCGCAGGGCGAGCGCCTAGAATCAACAGCCCTAGCCGGCTGGGCAGCCCCCCCGGTTTTTCTCCGAGTGCCTGCCCCATGAACGCCGTGGACCCGAGCGCCAACCAGGACCACTGGAAACGCATCCGCCGCGAGATGCAGGCCCTGCTCGACTCGCGCGAGGGCGCCAAGGCGGTCTGGATGTTCGTGCTGCTGATCGCCTTTCTGGCGGCGATCAGCGCGCTCAATGTGCTGATGAGCTACATCGGCCGCGACTTCATGTCGGCGATCGAGAACCGTGACCACGCCCGCTTCCTGCGCGAGGCCTGGCTCTACATCGGCATCTTCGCGGTCTCCACCGTGGCGGCGGTGCTCTACCGCTATCTGGAGGAGCGACTGGGCCTGCTCTGGCGCAGCCAGCAGACCAGCCGCCTGCTGGAGCGCTACCTGCGCAACCGCGCCTATTTCCGCATCGAGGAAGGCGGCGGCCTGCCCAACCCCGACCAGCGCATCGCCGAGGACGTGCGCACCTTCACCACCAGCACCCTGTCCTTCGTGCTGATGACGCTCAACGCCTTGATCACCGTGTTCGCCTTCTCCAGCGTGCTGTGGTCGATCAGCCCGCGGCTGTTCGGCATTGCCGTCGCCTATGCGGTGTTCGGCTCCGGCGTCGCCACCCTGCTCGGCCGGCGGCTGATCGGCCTCAACAGCCTGCAGCTCGACAAGGAGGCCAATCTGCGCGCCGAGCTCTTGCATGTGCGCGAAAACGCCGAGCCGGTGGCGCTGCAGCACCGCGAGGATCTGCTGCACCAGCGCCTGCTCGGGCGGCTGGAACAACTGGTCGCCAACGGCCGCAAGATGATCTCGGTGAACCGCAACCTCGGCTTCTTCACCAATGGCTACAACTACCTGATCCAGATCATCCCGGCGCTGATCGTCGCGCCGATGTTCATGAACGGCGAGGTGAGCTTCGGCGTGGTCACCCAGTCGGCGGTGGCCTTCACCTATCTGATGGGCGCCTTCTCGCTGCTGGTCACCCAGTTCCAGTCGATCTCCACCTATGCCGCGGTGGCAGCGCGGCTGGGCAAGCTGCTGGAGGCCTTCGACCAGGCCGACGCGCCGGAACCGGCGCCGGTGGCGGTGTACTGCGAGCCGGAGCGCCGCGGCCTCGCCTACCAGGGCCTGAGCCTGTACCGCCCGGATGGCGCACCCCTGCTCAAAGCGCTGAGCCTAGAACTCGCTCCAGGCACCCGGCTGTTGGTGCGTGCCAGTTCCGGCCACGCCAAGGTCGCGCTGTTCCGCGCCACCGCCGGGCTGATCGAGGCCGGCGCCGGACGCATCCAGCGGCCCTGCGCCGACCAATTGATGTTCGTGCCCGAACGCCCCTACCTGCCGCACGGCACGCTGCGCCAGCTGCTGTTGCCGGTGCCACCGGCAAGCGTGCCCGACGACGCCAGCGTGCTGGCCGTGTTGCGGCACCTGCGGCTGGAGCATCTGGCGCAGACCGAAGCTGGCCTCGACAGCGAGCGGGACTGGCTCAATCACCTGGGCCTGGGCGAGCAACTGCGGCTGGTGCTGGCGCGCGTGCTGCTGGCGCGTCCGGCCCTGGTGTTTCTCGACCGCCTGCGGGTCAGCCTGGACTTCGCCGAGCAGCGGCGGGTGCTGGAACTGCTGCACGAGTACGGCATCGGCTACCTGCTGCTGGGCAAGCCCGGCGATGCGCTGGAGCTGTTCGATCGCGCGCTCGACATCGCGGTGGATGGCAGCTGGAGCCTGCACGGACCCAGCGAGCTGGCGGCCGTGGCGGTGGCCAGCCCCGCGCCAGCCTAGTGGGCGACGCAGCCCGCGCGCGCCAGACGGCGGCGCGCCTCTAAGCCACAGACTTGCGCCCCAATCGGAGCCGCAGCCGGTGCTGGCCGCCGCTGGTGAGCCGCAGGCGCAGGCCATCGGCCGTCAGCGGCAGTGGCTCGCCGTCGAGTTCGGCGGCGACCAGCGCTTCGGCGCAGCGCTCCGGGTTTTCCACCGTGATGTGGTACTCGCCGCCGCTAGCCGGGTGCCGATAGTCCAGCGTGTAGCCCGGCCAGTCGTCCGGCACACAGGGCGCGAACCGCAGCCATTGGCCCTGTTCGACGCTCAGGCCCAGCACCGACTCCACCGCCACCCGCCAGGCCCAGCCGGCGGAGCCGGTGTACCAGGTCCAGCCGCCACGGCCGATGTGCGGCTCGGCACCGTAGATGTCGGCGGCGATCACATAGGGCTCGACCCGGTAGCGCGCCTGGGCGGCGGCGTCGCGGCTGTGCCAGAGCGGACTCAGGCGGGTGAGCAGTAGCGCGGCGCGCTCGCGGCGACCGAGCTTGGCGAGTGCGGCCACCATCCAGCAGGCGGCGTGGGTGTACTGGCCGCCGTTCTCGCGCACGCCGGCGACATAGCCCTTGATGTAGCCCGGGTCTTCCGGGGTATCGACGAAGGGCGGCGTCAGCAGCCGCAGCAGGCCGGCCTCCTCGTCGATCAGCTGCGCCTCGGCGGCGTCCATGGCCTGCGCGGCACGCGCTGCCGGTGCCGCGCCGGAGAGCACCGCCCAGGCCTGCGCCAGACCGTCGATGCGGCATTCGCTGGCGTCGTGGCTGCCCATCACGCTGCCGTTGTCGTAGTAGGCGCGGCGATACCAGGCGCCATCCCAGCCGGCCGCGTTGACCGCCGCCTGCAGCGCCGCGCGATGCGCGTGGTAGCGCGCCGCCCGGGCGGCATCGCCACGCGATGCGGCGAGCGGCGCGAACTCGCCGAGGATGGCGTACAGGAAGAAGCCCATCCACACGCTCTCGCCGCGGCCCTCGCGGCCGACGCGGTTCATGCCGTCGTTCCAGTCGCCGGTGCCCATCAGCGGCAGGCCGTGGGCGCCGACCGCCAGCGAGCGGTCCAGCGCCCGGCAGCAATGCTCGTAGAGGCTGGCGTCGCCGGCCTCGCCGGGGCTCAGGTAGTGCTCATCCTCGCCCGGCTTCAGCGGCGGCGCCTGCAGCAAGCGGCAGGGCTCGTCGAGCACGGCGGCATCGCCGGTCGCGCGCAGATAGCCGGCGGTGACCTGCGGCAGCCAGAGCAGGTCGTCGGCGAAGCGGGTGCGCAGGCCGGAGGCGAGCGGCGGCTCGTGCCACCAGTGCAGCACATCGCCCTCGACGAATTGCTGGCGGGCGTGCAGCAGGATCTGGCTGCGGGTCAGCTCCGGCCAGATCAGGCTGAGGTTGCCGGCGTCCTGCAACTGGTCGCGGAAGCCGTAGGCGCCGCTGGACTGGTAATAGGCGGTGCGTCCCCAGATGCGGCAGGCCAGCGCCTGGTAGGGCAGCCAGCCGTTGACCAGGTGGTCGATCTCCGGCGAGGGCGTCTGCACCGCGAGGCCGGAAAGGCTCTGGCGCCACCAGGCGCGCACCTCGTCCTCGGCGGCGCGCAGCGCGGCGGGCGTGCCATAGCTGGCGGTCAGTGTCTCGAAGGCCTCGGCGTCGGCGGCCTCGCCCAGCAGCAGGCAGAACTCGGCGCTCTGGCCGGCGTCCAGGCGAAAGCGCAGGCGCTGCGCGAAGCAGGCATCCAGGCACTCGCCATGACGGCCGTCGAGGGTCGGCTCGCGCAAGGCCTGCGGCCGGCGCGCGCTGCCCAGGGGTCCGATGAAGCTCGCGCGCTCGCAGGTCGAATCGCGCGCCTGCACGGTCACGCCCTCGGCGAGCAGGCCGGCGTAGACCACGGCGCCGGCGAAGGCGCCGGTGCCGGTCTGTGCCGCGCACAGCCATTCGCCGGCCGGCCAGCTGCGGATCGCCCCGGCCGCCGGCGGCAGCGTGCCCAGGACCAGTTGCTGATAGCCGAACAGCGAGAGTTCTCTCGCGACATTCCCGTGATTGCGCAGTTGCAGGCGCAGGCACTTCAGCGGCGCCTGGCGCGCGACGAAGGCGGTGACGGTCTGCTCCAGGTCCCCGAGGCGCGACTGGTAGCGGCTGTAGCCAAAGCCGTGCGCGACCTCGTAGTCGCAGGCCGCTGGCACCGGGCCGGGCAGCGGTGACCAGTAGCGCCCGTCGCTCTCGTCGCGCAGGTACAGGGCCTCGCCATGCGGGTCCGAGACCGGGTCGTTGGACCAGGGCGTGAGGCGATTGGCCTGGCTGTTGCGCGCCCAGGTCGCGCCGGCGCCGGTCTCGCTGACCAGGCCGCCGAACTGCTCGTTGGCCAGCACATTGATCCAGGGCACGGGTGGCAGTTGCAGGCCCTCGCCGCGCCAGGGCAGATGAATGTGGTACTCGCTGCCGTCGGCGCTCAGGCCGGAGCGCAGCGGCGGGTCTTCGGCAGGCGGCGGCAGCCAGGCTGGCGCGAGTTGCACCTGCGCGGCGATGGCGGCCATTTGCTCCGGCGCGCCGGCGACACCGAACAGGAACTCCAGCTCGCGCGTCTCGCCGGGTGCCAGTTCCAGCGTGGTGGCGAGGCTGAACACCGGGTCCAGCACATTGCCGACGGTGCCACGCAGCTCCAGCGCCGGCGCCGCGACATCTCGGCCGCGACCGAGAAAGCGGCAGCGGTCGGTCTCCCAGCGCTGGACCGGTGCGCCCAGGAGCGCATGGAAGAGCGTCGGCCAGGTTTCACCGTGCCCGCGCGGGCGCCGCCGCGCCAGCAGCAGACGGCCGCCCTCGCCCAGCTCGGTCTGCACGAACAGCTTCAGGAAGGCCGGGTGGCCGAGATCGGCCAGGCGTGGCGCCAGCGCAATCTCGATATAGCTGGTGACCTCGATGCGCCGGCGCTGCGCCGAGCGGTTGTGCAGACTCAAACGCCGCCGCTCATGGCTGCCGTCGGCGGCCAGCTCGACCGAGAGGCGGCTGGCGATGTCCTGCTCCTCGCGCTCTATGCACAGGCGCCCGGCCTCGGCCCGCAGGGCGTAGTGGCTAGGCGCGCCCGGCACCGGCTGCCGCGCCGCCGACCACAGCGCGCCGCTGTCGGCGTCGCGCAGGTAGATGAAGCTGCCGTGCGCGTCCTCCAGCGCGTCGCCCGGCCAGCGGTTGAGCGCCAGGCCGCGCCACTCGGAAAGGCCGCCACCGGCGGCGCTGAGCTGCAACTGGTAGTCGCCTGCGCGCAGTGTCTGCGCGGCGAGCTGTTCGGGGCTGGGGTTCATTGGGAATCTCCGGGCGTGGTTTCGATGCGCACGCGGCAGGGGCTGGTGTAGTGGTCGAGCCGTACCGACTCGTGGTCGTGCTCGCGCCATACCGCGCCATCGACCCAGACGGCTTGGATGGCCCCGGACAGCGGCGGCCGCAGGCAGAGACTGCCGCTGGCCTCGATCTCCAACTCCAGGCAATGCGGGCCCGTGCGTCGCAAGGCGTAGTGCAGCGGACCGCAGACGGTCGGCGCCGGGCCAAACCGGACACCCTCGCCGTCCAGCCATTCCGGCGCCAGGCCGGCGGCCAGCACCAGGCCCTGGTCGTCGGGCTGTTCGTAGACGTAGAGGCTGCGCAGGGCCAGCAGGTATTCGGCGGCGATCCAGGCATGGGGCAGATCGCCCAAGTGGCCGGGCGAGCGGGGATCGCGCCAGATGATCTCCGGCCACTGGTTCCAGGCGGTGGGCTGGCGCTCGGCGAGGAAGTAGCGCAGCAGTTCCAGCGCCTGCGCACGCCGGCCCATGCGCACCAGGGCGCTGATGATGCGGATCTGGTAGGGCGAGTAGTTGGCGCCCTCCTGCTGGCCATCGCGCTGTCGCCGCCAGCCTTGCAGGTAGCGGTCGAAGGTCTGCTCCAGCGCCGCCCGGTCCAGCGCCTCCGGCACGCCTAGCAGCTGCACCGCGTTGGCGGTGGCGGTGGGGTCGAAATCGGCCAGCTCCAGGCTGGCCGGCAGGTAGTCGAGGCCGCGCTCGACGCGGGTATGCGCCAGCGAGGCGTAGAGGTTGTGGGCGAAACGCGCCTGCAAGGCCTGCCAGCGCTGCGTCAGCGCGGCATCGCCAAGACGCTCGGCGAGGTACACCGCATCACCCAGACCGCGCAGCGCCCAGAAGTCGTCCCAGTAGGAATGCACCGGCTGCGCCAGATAGCCCTCGTGGCTGGCCGAGATCGGCAGCAGGCCGGTGCCGTCGAGCAGGCCGGCGATGCAGTCGACGGTGCGCCGCACCGCCGGCCAGAGTTCTTCGAGCAAGGCGGCCTCGCCGCCGTGGCGCTGGTGGTCGGCGATCAAGGCCAGCCACTGGCCGTGGCTGTCGTGCTCGACCAGCCAGTCCGGGCCATCGCGGTCCACGCAGCAGGGCACGAAGCCATCGGCGCGCTGGTAGGGCGCGTACCAGCGGATGAACTCGCCCACCTCGGCGACGCAGCCCATGCGCAGCAGGGCCGCGCTCATGGTCGCGCCGTCGCGGATCCAGGAGCGTGTGTAGCGGCGCGGCCCGGCCTGCAGCGCCGGGCCATCGCGGCAGATCAGCACATGCGCGCAGGCGGTGCGGGCGACGCGGATCGCCTCCGCGCCCCAGCCCGCGGCCTGCCAGGGCTGGCGGCCCAGCTTGTCGGCCCAGTCGGTCGCGACCTGCCCGGCCTCCTCCTCGCTGGCCGGCAGCCCCAGCACCTCGACCTTGGCGCTGCCATGCGCAAGCACCTGCAGGTCGTAGCGCAGGGCGCCATTGGCATAGCCGGTGGGATCCAGGACACGGTCGTCCGCCGGCAACTGGCCCTGCGCCAGCACGTCGGTGATCAGGCCCTCGTCGAAGCTCAGCACGCCGAAACCGATGGGCCGCTGCACCACGCGCAGGCGCGGCCGGCCGTTCACGGAGATCACCCCGCGCCGCCAGTCCAGCTTGCGCATCGGGCTGACTCCGCCCAGACCACGGAAGCGCTGCCAGGGCGGCGTCACCTGATACGGCCGCAGCAGCAGAAACAGCCGCGCCGCCAGCAACTCGCTGCCAAGATTGTCGAACTGGTAGGACAGACGCAGCCGACCTTGAGCCTGCATCTCCAGCTCCAGGTGCAGACGCCAGTCCTCGGCGCTCCAGGTCACCGCCGGCCGCGGCTGCCAGCCATCCTTGAGGCTCTGATGAACATGGACATCGGCCCAGGTGTAGAGACGGCCGCGCAGCCAGAGCATGGCTTCAACGGTGCAGGAACCGGCATCCAGCTCCACCAGCCCCTCCTCGTTGATCAGGGCGCAATGGCGACCCCGCCCGCTGCCGATGGGCGTCCACAGGCTTTGCTCGCGCAGCAGCCAGCGCGGAAACCGGCCACGGGGCTCGGCCTGGGCGCGGCGATGCCAGTAGTCGTCGATGGAGCGCGCATGGTCCGGCGGCAAGGCTTGCAGGCGCAGGCCGGCGCAGGCCTCGTCGAGTTCCAGCCGCAGATAGCGCAGCCGCGCGTTCGGCAGGTAAAGCTGGCTGTAGCGCCCGCCGGCCTTGCGAGCGACATGCAGGCGCACCCAGCGCTGCCCGCTGCGCGAGCCCAGCAGGCGGAAACCGCTGGCGGGCGCCCGCTCCAGCCAGTCGATCCTCACGCCCCCCAGCGGCCGCGTCGCCCCGGCGTCGAGCTGCACCCAGGGCCGAGCATCGCCTGGACTGGGCCACCAGCCGGCCGGCTCCAGAACCTGGGCTCCGGCGTGGCCGGCCTCGGCGCTGGAGCACTCCACCAGCCAGGGCTCGGGTGCGCTGGTGTCGATGATTTCCAGCTCGCTGAGCCAGAGCCGACCGGAGCCGCCCTCGCCCGCCACCAGCGCGATCTCGATGGCACCCAACTCGCCGAGGTTGCCACCGCCAGCCGGCCCCCAGCCGTAGTCCAGCTCGTGGCTCGCGAGCTGGTAGCGACGCCCACGCGCCGAGGGCTGCTGGGCCTTGAGCACCCGCCGCCAGACGTTGTGCTTGCTGGCGTCGACCAGCTTCACTTCCAGATCATTGGCGGCGCCACTGCCACGCAGGCGGAAGCGCAGCGCGTAGCGCGAGGGCATCGGCCGCCGCCAGTCGCAACGCGCCACCACGAAGCCACCCTGGCCGCGAAAATCGTAGTCCAGTCGCAGGGCCGGCTGACCGGCGGCGCGCACCAGCGCCAAGCTCAGCGATTGCTGCCCGGAACAGATCGGCCGCCAGTCCGTCGGCGGCGCCAACAATGCAGCAGGTTCGCTATTCATTGCGTTCAGTTTCAGCGGGCGGCCCTCCAGGCCGGTTGACCCTGATCAATGGTGCCAGCAGTCGGGGCCTCTAGGCTGCACGACATCCGGGGCAGGCAATCGGTCTGCTCCGCCTGTGGCACTGCGAGGAGGTCGGGATGGAGTACACGCTGAGGCTGCTCGCCGGTGGCGCCGGCAGTCTGGCGTCCTACCTGGCCGCGCATGTGTTGCTGTGCCTGCTGCCGGCCTTCTTCATCGCCGGCGCGATGACCGCGCTGATCCCCAAGGCCAGTGTCACCCGCTGGCTGGGCCGCAACACACCGGCGCAACTCTCGTATCCGGCCGCCGCCCTGGCCGGCTCGCTGATCGCCGTCTGCTCCTGCACCATCGTGCCGCTGTTCGCCGGTATCTACCGCAAGGGCGCCGGCCTCGGTCCGGCGGTCACCTTCCTGTTCTTCGCGCCGGCCGGCAACATCATGGCGCTGGCCTACACCGGCAGCATCCTGGGCGTGGAATTTGCCCTCGCGCGGCTGCTGATGTGCCTGCTGTTCGGCATCGGCATCGGCGTGCTGATGGCGCTCTTGTTCTGGCGCGACGACGCCAGCCACGACGCGCAGACCGACCGCCTGTTCGCCGATCAGGCGCGCATGGCGCCGGCGGCGCTGGGCCTGCTGCTGTCGCTGGTGGCGCTGCTGATCGCCGGCACGCTCAAGCTCTGGCCACTCACCGCCAGCCTCGCCAGCTTCGAACTGCCGCTGGGCTGGGCCCAGAGCTGGCAGGCGACGCTGTTCCGCTGGCTGCCGTTCGACGCCGCCAAGGGCGAGGAGGGCGTGAGCTTTCAGGGCTCGCTGCTGATCGGCCTGCTGCTGCTGATCGCCGCCACCGCCTGGCAGGGTCTGGAAGACATCCTCGAAACCAGCAACCGCTGGACCTGGCTGACGCTGGGCCTCAGCGCCGCCACGCTGCTGGTGGCCGCCCTGCGCCTGAACCCGGTCGCCGGCGCGCTGGAAGTGGTCCTGACCGGCCGTGCGCTGGCGGTGGCGCTGGCCCTGGGCGCGGTCATCCACTACGCGCGGCAACTGCCCGCCGAGGATTGGCGCGCCTGGCTGTGGGAAGCCTGGCGCTTCGTGAAACAGATCTTTGTGCTGCTGGTGGCCGGCGTGTTCGTGGTCGGGATGGTCCGCCAGATCATCCGCCCGGAGTGGATAGAAAGCCTGGCCGGCAGCAACAGCCTGCAAGCCAATGCGGTCGCCGTCGGCTTTGGCGTGTTCATGTACTTCCCCACCCTCGTCGAGGTGCCGGTGGCCCGGATGTTCCTCGACCTCGGCATGCACCCCGGCCCGCTGTTGGCCTATCTCATGGCCGACCCCGAACTCAGCCTGCAGAGCCTCCTGATGGTGGCGGCGGTCATCGGCCGCACCAAGACCGCCGCCTATGTCGGCCTGGTGGCCCTGTTCAGCATCGGCGCCGGCCTGCTCTACGGCGCCTGGGTGGATGGTCTGGGCTGGCTGAGCCTGGTCACCGTGCTGGGCTTGCTGCTGGCGGTGCTGGCCGCGGCCCTGACCTGGCTGCGGCGGCGTCAGCAGGCGCTGTTGCCGGCCTGATTTTTTCGATCTCACTGTAAGGAGAATGCTCATGCTCACTGTCAAGATTCTGGGCTCCGGCTGCGCCAACTGCCGCAAGCTCGAAGCCACCGCCCGCCAGGCCGCCGCCCAGGCCGGCGTGGAAGCGGACTTCGTCAAGGTGACCGACATGAAGGCCATGCTGGCCTACGACCTGATGTCCTCGCCGGGGCTGGTCATCAACGAGAAGCTGGTCAGCAGCGGCCGCATCCCCAGCGTGGCGGAAATCGCTCAGTGGCTTCAGGCCTAGAAGACCGCTCCGGCGGGGGACGAACCGGCGATTGACCCTGGTCAATGGCACAGCCCGGCAGGGCCAATAGCCTGCTTGCCAGGTTCATCGTCACCTCGCAGGCCCGCCATGTTTTCTCCCGCCGTTGATGCCCACTGGGAACTACCTCCCCCCGAGACCGCGCCTGCCCTCGCCTCCCTGGACACACCGGCTGCGGAAGCCAGCGTCGTCAGCGTCAACACGGCGCCCAGCTGGCAGCCTCCGCGCGAGACCGACGCAGCTTCCTGGCTGGGTTCCGCCGCCCTGCTGTGCTTCGCCCTGGCGCTACTGGCGGCGGCCTTGAGCCTTGCGCACCGCCGTAGCCATCCGCCGGCGCTGCTTCAATCACTGAGGCATTGAGCCCAGGGCCTCCAAGGCCGTTCGAAACCTAGTCGTCGGTGCCTCCTCGGCAGCGGTCCTAGATCACGACGAAGAAGCCCAGCTCGACGACATCGTCGGTCGGCAGCCGGAAGAAGGTCGTGGCGCGCATGGCATTGCGCAGCAGGAAGGCAAACAGGATTTCGCGCCAGAACGCCATGCCCTCGACCGCGCGATCCGGGATCACCGTCTCGCGGCCAACGTAGTAGGTGACCTTGTCGAGGTCGATGTCCAGCCCGTTTTGCGCGCAGAGACGCAGGCCGGCGGGGATGTCCGGTTGCTCGGTGAAGCCGTAGCTGAGCACCACCTGTTTCAAGTCGGAGGACACCTCGACGAACTTCGCGCGCTGCTCGTCGGCGACGCGCGGCTCGGCGGTGTAGGCCACGGTGAGCAGGATGACCTTCTCCTGCAGCACGTGATGGCGCTGCAGGTGACGCAGCATGTGCGGCGGCACCAGCCCCGAGGGCGTGAAGAACACCGCCGTGCCGGCGATGCGATGCATCTCGCGGCCGGCCAGCCATTGCTTCAGTTCCGTCACCGGCCGCGCATCGCGGCCCCAGTGCTTCAGCAGCAACTGGCGCCCCCGCGACCAGGTGGTCATCACGATGAACATCAGCAGGGCCACCGTCACCGGATACCAGCCGCCGTCTTCGATCTTGAACAGATTGGCCACGAAGAACGCGCCGTCGATGACCAGGAAGAACGCGGCCAGCGCGGCGGTCAGCAGCAGCGGCCAGCCGAAGCGGCGGGCGACGAAGAAGGCGAGGATGGTGGTGATCACCATGGTGGTCGCCACCGCGATCCCATACGCGGAAGCCAGCGCGCTGGAATTACCGAAGCCCAGCACCAGTCCGATGGTCGCCAGCATCAGCGCCCAGTTGACGAAGGGCATGTAGACCTGCCCCTGCTCCTCGGCCGAGGTCTGCACCACCCGCGCACGCGGCATCTGCCCCAGTTGGATCAACTGGCGTGTCAGCGAAAAGGTGCCGGAGATCACCGCCTGCGAGGCGATGATGGTGGCCAGCGTCGCCAGTCCGATCAGGGGATACAGCGCGAAGCTGGGAGCGGACTGATAGAACGGGTCCGACACCGTCGCGGCCGAGCCGAGATACAGGGCACCCTGGCCGAAATAGTTGAGCAGCAGCGCCGGCAGCACCAGCACGAACCAGGCGAGGCGGATCGGCCGGCGCCCGAAGTGGCCCATGTCCGCGTACAGGGCCTCGCCGCCGGTCACCGCCAGAAACACCGAACCCAGCACCAGAAAGCCGGCGCCGCCGTGATGCAGCAGGAACTCGAGGCCGTAAACCGGATTCACCGCCAGCAGCACGGTGGGATTGGCGACGATGCCGCGGATGCCAATGGCGGCGAGCGCCAGAAACCAGACGACGATGATCGGCCCGAACAACGCGCCGATGCCGGCGGTGCCGCGCTTCTGGATCCAGAACAGGCCGACCAGGATCGCCAGCGTGATCGGCACCACATAGTGCTCCAGCCCTGGGGCCGCGACGTTGAGACCTTCGACAGCGCTCAGCACCGAGATCGCCGGCGTCAGCGTGCCATCGCCATACAGCAGGGCGGCGCCGAACAGGCCCATGAGCATCAGCAGGTACCGGCCCGAGCCGCGCTGCGCGTTCCAGGGGTTGAGCAGCGCCACCATCGCGGCAATGCCGCCTTCGCCCTTGTTGTCCGCCCGCAGCACGAAGGCCAGGTACTTGACCGAAACCACCAGGATCAGCGCCCAGACGATCAGCGACAGCAGCCCCAGAACATTGCCGACCTCCGGCTGGATGCCATGCGCCGGGCTGAAGCACTCGCGCAGGGCGTAGATCGGACTGGTGCCGATGTCACCGAACACGATCCCCAAGGCACCCAGACTCAACTGCCAGTCGCGCTTTTTTTCCATGCGTTGCCGTCCTTCGTGGACAAAACCCCTTTTGACCGAATTTCGCGGCACGACCGAAACAGCCGCCAACCCGCGACCCTGCCGAGAAAGGCTCAACCCGGAGCAGGGGAATGTCGATGACACAGATCAGCGCCGCGCAGCGGATAGCGCTGGGCCGGGTTCCTTCAACGGTCAGCCGGGAGATCACCGGCAATGGCCGTCCGAGCGGCTATCGGGCCCATCAGGCTGACACTGCTGCCTGGGAGCGGGCTCGACGCCCCAAGGTCTGTAAGCTCGCACTGAATCCCGATCTCGCTCGCCGGGTGGCCGAGAAGCTGCAGCAGCAGTGGTCTCCCGAGCAGATTGCCGGATGGCTGAAGCGGACCTGCCCCGACGTGAGTGATCAGGTGTCCCACGAGACGATCTACCGCACGCTCTATATCCAGGCGCGAGGGGCGTTGAAGAAGGAACTCCTGGCTCATCTGCGTCGGACACGAACGATGCGCCGGTCGAGACATCACACGCAGAAGACTGGCGACCACGGACGAATTGTCGATACGGTGTCGATCAGCGAGCGTCCGCCCACGGTCGAGGATCGGGCGGTCCCGGGACATTGGGAAGGCGATCTTCTTTTCGGCACCACCGACACCCAGATCGCCACCCTCGTCGAACGGCAGACGCGGTACGTGATGCTGGTGAAAGTAGCGAGCAAGCACACGGAGGTCGTCGTCGATGCGCTGATCAAGAACGCGCGCAAGCTGCCGCACGAGCTCTACCAGTCACTGACCTGGGATCGCGGCCACGAGATGGCGGAGCATCAGCGCTTCACGCTCGCGACCGATGTGCAGGTCTACTTTTGCGATCCGCAGAACCCTTGGCAGCGAGGGACCAACGAGAACACCAATGGCCTTCTGCGACAGTACCTACCCAAAGGCACCGGTCTGTCAGTCCACTCCAAGCTAAGCTCAATGCCATCGCTCGTCGTCTGAACGAACGGCCGAGAAAGACCCTCAACTACCAGACACCTGCCGAACGATATCGCCAAGCAGTTGCGTCGATCAGTTGAATCCGCAGCCAGAAGGTACCAGTCGCCACCGCCCCCTCAAATAGCGGAAGGTCCTCCCGGCATGGCTCTGGCTTGAATGGCTTCATCGGTTGCTCCATCAAACGGAGCAGCGATCCGGCATGGAGAGACACTAGGCAAATTTTTCTGAAGGTCATACGTCAAATGATGATGCCTTGCTCCCGTACTAGTCGACAAGCTGTAATTCGCGTTCGGGAAACTATCATTTAGCGCAGGTAATAGGGAGAAATCACAGTGCTAGTAAAGCGTTTTGTTCTCGAGAACGTGAGAAGTTTTTTGGACCGAACCGAATTATTCCTTGATGGAAATATATCAATAATAATTGGCCCAAACGGTGGAGGCAAAACAAACCTACTGGACGCTGTCGTGGTTTTTTTGCGCCGCTATCTATTTGCTTCGATGTATGTAGTACATGCTCCAACTCCCGAGCAACAAGACAGGTACGAATTTCGTTTCAATGATGTTCTTAACCATATGATTCTGGAGCGTCACAGCCAGGGATCAAAGAAGGATCAGTTGCTAGAAGTTGAGTTGATTGCAACGGATTTAGATATTAAAAATTTGCACCGAATGTTTAATGACAATGGCCGATTACTTGCTGCAGCAGAGGAACGATATTTTTTTAATTCATCGTTGTCAAAAATCCAGGAGTGGGACTTAAGCGCTATCTCTGCAGGTCAGACCTTTACCTATCGCCTAGTTAATGGCTCATTGACTCACGACGAAACCCGCGCATCGTCAATTTTTCTAGAATACTTGCAGCTGTTTGAAATTGACGGCTCTTTGCGTGAGGAGCTAGGCGAAGCACCACTTAGCATCCCGCTAGTTTATTTGCCCATTAATCGCACTTCAAATGGCCTCCCATCTGCCGTGGAATTGGGGGGGTACAACTATCGGGAACTAAAGCGGCAAAATGATGCAACTTACTCTCGGAATGGCAACCAAATCGCAAGCCTAGCTGTTGGGCAGCTTGCTACAAAGTTTAGGCTTTTATTAGAGAAAAATGACGGTCAGGCCGAGATTGAATTAGAAAAAGACGAGAACCTTGGGCAACTAACTAAGCTACTCGCTGACCTCGGCTATGGCTGGGCGTTAAACTCCGTCAATCCTCTAAGAAATCAGTACGATTTTTTGCTGAAAAAGAATGGCATTTATTTCTCTGCAAGTGCCGGATCATCGGGTGAGCGGGAACTTCTAACTTATCTGTTGGCTATTTTTTGCTTAAATATAAGAAATGCGCTGATAATTGTTGACGAACCCGAACTTCATTTACATCCGAGATGGCAGAAAGCTCTACTTAAACTTTTCGCGACTCTATCAAAAAATACTGGCAATCAGTTTCTTCTAGCAACGCATGCTCCAACATTTGTGTCGCCAGAGTCCATTCAATTTGTTTCGCGAGTAACGAAAAAAAATGAAAAAAGTCACATTACGCGAATTAAATCTCACGAATTACCCGAAGCCAAACATCTATTCAATATAGTCAACAGTCAAAATAACGAACGAATATTCTTTGCAGATCACGTAGTACTAGTAGAAGGATTATCTGATCGTTTATTTTTTGAAGCCATTCTCGACAAGAATGGTCGCACAGATTCCTCTAAGATAATTGAAGTTGTAAGCGCCGGTGGTAAAAATTTTTTTGAGGCCTACAAAAAAATACTCGAATCCTGCGAAATAGATTATTCCATAGTTGCCGACCTAGATTACGTTGAAGAAATTGCACCCGCCGAATTTCATGATTTGTTCGTCGCAGATGCAGTAAGCATTAAGAGAGATGTTATCGACAATACAAAAAGTCGCGACGCAACGGCGCTTTGCCTAGCAATTGACTCGGCAATGCTCTCTCAGGACTGGGGAGAGGCAATATCTGTTTGGAATTACATTAAAAGCAGACAGCGAGCGCTTGTGGCTGATTTAACCATGGAAAAACGCAAGCTGCTTGATAGTTTTATAATTAAAAAAAGGGAGCAAGGGGTATTTATACTCAAACGTGGCGCACTCGAAGACTATCTTCCGGAAGGACATCGAAAGAAAGATTTGGACAAATTGATTCGCCTGTTATGTTTTCCTGATTACTGGGATAAATTACAACCGGATGGCAGAAGCGAGTTAAAAATTATTTCAGAATGTATTATTTCTCGCTCCAGTTAAATTTATAAATAAAGTTCCATGTGAGCTCTAATCTAGCGGCCGTCACTTTGAGGTTATGGCAGCTCTTCGCTTGTCGGGCGATTAAAAGAGTAAACGGAGGTCGCCAGATGATGTCTGGCTTTGAGCCATTCACCACTGTCCGCCGTGGGCTCAAGCCGTGTAAAAAATGTCCAACCGACCGGACTACCGATTGCCCTTTGGCTTCGTGGGCGAAATCCACCACTCAAAGCGACTGGGTAGCCCTCAAATTTTCGGCTAGGGAGACACAATCGGTACTGCGGGAGCGGCTCGGTAAGCACCATGAGTTCGTATTCGAACCATCCGGTGGAGCGTTGTTCGACCAAGGTGTGGAAAGAGGCGTGTCGCCGCGCCGGGATCGACAACTTCCGCTGGCATGACCTTCGGCACACCTGGGCGTCCTGGCATGTGCAGAGTGGCACCAGCCTTCAAGAACTGATGGAGCTTGGGAGCTGGACGACGCACGAGATGGTGATGCGATACGCGCATCTCGCGGCGGACCACCTTGTGACGGCGGCGTGCCGGATTGATGGCACGTTCTCGTCACAACGGGCAAAAATTCATCAACTCCGCGCGGCATAGCCGTACGAAGAAGTCTTTCGCCATCAAGGGATTAAAGATGGTGGCCGGGGACGGAATCGAACCGCCGACACGGGGATTTTCAATCCCCTGCTCTACCGACTGAGCTACCCGGCCAACCTGTGCTGCTAGCGCTCGCGGCGGCTGTCGGTAGCCGCGAGGCCGCGTATTAAAGCGGCGAGGCCCGCCCCCGTCAAGGAAAACCGGCGGCTTAAGCCTGGCTGGGCGGTACGTAACCGGTCTTGGTCAGCTCGCCGCTGCCAAAGAAATAGGTCTCCAGCTCCTCGCTGAGAAACTTGCGGGCCTTGGGGTCGGCGAGCGTCAGGCGGTATTCGTTGATCAGCCGGGTCTGATGCGCGATCCACTCGCGCCAGGCGTCTTTCGACACCTGCTCGTAGAGGCGCTGGCCGAGCGCGCCGGGCAGCGGCGGGCGGTCCAGGCCCTCGGCGTCTCGGCCGAGCTTGATGCAGTGAACAGTGCGGGTCATGGGGCGGGGCTCGGTGATTTTGGGGTCGCGCGGCGACGCGGGCGGCGGACGCTAGCAAGGGCGGTCTGCCCCAGCAAGTCGGTGGGCGCGGCCTGGCGCTCGGCGTAGCGGGCAATCGGCGCCGGTAGCGCGACCACGCCGGCGCTCAGCTCGGCCGGGTGGTGCCAGGCCTGCGGGACGGATTCGCGCAGGGCCTCGGCGGCCGCAGGCGCGACCAGACGGCCACGCAGGGGATGCAGGCGCAGGTCGTAATGGCTGAAGGCGTGGGCTATGGGCGTGTCGGTCTGCACCGCCTCCAGGCGCAGGCCGTGACGCTGCTGCAGCGCCGCCGCCCAGTCTTCGGCGAGGTCCACCACCGGCGGGCACCAGAGCCCGCCCCAGATGCCGGCGCCGGGCCGCTGCTCCAAGAGCCAGCGCCCCTGTTCGTCGCTGGCGACGATCAGCCAGGCCTCGCGCTGCGGCCGCGCCTTCTTCTTGGCCTTGGGTTTGGCGCCCGGCAGCTCGGCGGTGCGGCCTTCGAGCCTGGCGCGGCAGTCGGCGGCCAGCGGGCAGTCGCCGCAGCGCGGCTTGCGGGCGCTGCACAGGCTGGCGCCGAGATCCATCAGCGCCTGGGTGTAGTCGGCCAGCCGGGTCGCCGGCAGCAGGCGCTCGGAGCAGGCCCAGAGCTGCTCGGCCACCGCCGTCTCGCCCGGCCAGCCGGCGATGCCGGCCCAGCGCGCCAGCACCCGTTTCACATTGCCGTCGAGGATGGCGTGACGCTGGCCGTGGGCCTGAGCCAGGATCGCGCCGGCGGTGGAGCGGCCGATGCCGGGCAGCGCCAGCACCGCCGCGTAGTCGCTGGGGAACTCGCCGCCGTGGCGCTCGACCACCGCCCGGGCGGCGGCGTGCAGATTGCGGGCGCGGGCGTAGTAGCCGAGGCCCGCCCAGTAGCGCATAACCTCCTCGCCGGGAGCCGCCGCCAGACTGGTCAGGTCGGGAAAGCGGCCCAGGAAACGCTCGAAGTACGGGATCACCGCCGCCACCTGGGTCTGTTGCAGCATCACCTCCGAGAGCCAGACCCGGTAGGCGCTGCGCGGATGCTGCCAGGGCAGGTCGTGGCGCCCATGCTGGTCAAACCAAGCGAGCAGGCGGCTGGCGAAGCTGCCGGCATCCAGCCCAGGCAAGCTCATGGCGCGCGTTCCTGCGCCTGTGACTCCAGGCGCTGCACGGTGATCAGGGTTTCCTCGCGCAGGCGTCGTTCCAGCATCCAGGGGCCGAGCACCGGCGCCAGCCAGAAGTCCGGGCGCAGCCTGGACTCGAAGCGCAGCCGGCTGCGGCCTTCGCCGAGATCGATCACGGTCCAGTCCGACTCACCGCTCTGGAAGTCGCTGGCCGGCGGCGGCTCGGTAACCGCGACGATGCTGCCACCCTGCCCGCTCCACAGGCTGTGCACCTGCTGGCTGTGGCGCAGCACCTGGCACCGGCCCAGCACGCAGAACTCGGCCTGACTGACCAGATGCTGGCGCCCGTCGGCGGTCGGGGGCGACAGCGCCTGCACCTGCAATGAGGGGTTCAGGGCAGACAGCGCGGCGAAGTCGGCCAGGCGCGCGTAGACCGCGGCGGCAGGCGCGGCCAGCTCGGCAACCAGGCTCACCCGGTAGTCCGCGCCCTGGTGGCCGATGCTCAGCTCGCGCAAGTCGTAGGCGCAGGCCGGCGCCACGAGAAAACCCGCGGCCAGCAGTAGGCAGCGCATCCCGCCTCAGGGCTGCGGCGTGCTGCCCGGTGCCGGTTCGGCGGGCGGCTTCTTGTTGCCGCCGAACAGCTTCATCAGGCCCTTGTTGAGTTCGTCCACCGCCTTCTGCTTGATCTCCTCGCGGTGTTCCTGCAGCTCTTCCTTCTTGGCCTCGTACTGGCCGCGCAGCTTGTCGGCGGCCTTCTGCTGCAAGGCGGCCTGCCAGTCGATCTGAACCTTGGGCTTGAACAGGTTGCCGGTCAGGCGGATCGGCACCACCACGCCTTGCAGCTCGGCCAGCTCCTTGCCGCCCTGCCCCTTGGCGGTGCCTACCAGGGTCGGCTTGGCGAGGTAGTTGATGGTCTCGTTGGCGAGGTCGAGCTCGCCGGCGCCTTCGAGGCGGAACAGTGGATTCTTCGCCGACAGCTGGTCGGACTTGAGCACGCCGTTGACGATCTTGCCGGCGCCGCGCAGCTCGGCAAAATCGGTGGACTGCGGCTCGCTGCTCGCCGCTGCCGCCGGCGCCGCGCCGCCCTGGGCGACGCTGAGCAGGGCCTGGCCGTCGCGGATGGTCTTGCCCAGGTTGAAACCCTTGACCGCGCCATCCACGAAATTGAAGGCGACATCGCCATTGAGCGCGCGCCGCACTTCGCCGACCGTGCGGCCGCCGCTGTGCACATCCAAGGTCACCAAACCCTTGCCGCTGACATAGTCCTTGCCGAGAAAGTCCTTGAGCAGCGGCCCGGCGCTGATGCCGCTGAGCGTGGTCTTGAGCGCGTAGCCGGGCTTGGCACCGGGGCTGACATCCAGCGCCAGGTTGGCGTTGCCGCCGTAGAGCTGGGCGCTGAGCTGCTGGCGCTTGTTGCCGCTCTTGGGCGCGTCCAGCTTCAGCCGCACATCGCTGAGCGTCACGCCCTTCAGCTTGAGCTTGCCGATGGCGAGCGTGCCCTCGGCATTGAGCTTGTCGAGCATCTCCACCGGCAAGGGCGTGTCGTTGAGATTGGTCTTGGCGGCCTCGGTGCCGGTGGCAGGCGCGGCTGCGGCCTTGGGCGGCAGGTAGCGGTCGGCGTCGATGGCATCGAGCTTGAGCGCGAAGGCCAGCGCCTGGCTGCTGTAGTCACGCACCGCCAGCTCGCCGCTGAGCGTGCTGTCGTCCAGCTTCAGCAGCAGGTTCTTGAACGCCGCGCTCTTGGCATTGGCGCTCAGCCCGGCGCTCAGGCTAGCGGCCTGCAAGGTCTTGGCGTCGGCCATCTCCGGCAGCTTGATGTCCAGGCTGGTCAGCAGGCCGCGCGGCGAGAACGGCGCCACCGTTAGATCACCGCTGGCGGTCGGCAGCTCGCCCGTGAGCCCGGCCACCAGCAGCTGCTTGGCGCTGGCCTTGAGGCCGGCGAATTCCAGTTGCAGGCCGTCGATGCGGGCGCTGTCCTCGGCCAAGTCGGCACTGGCCGCGCTGCTCAGCTTGAGGCTCTGCGGCTTGCCGCCGGGGATGGCGCTGCCGACGACTTCCAGCGCCAGCTCCAGGCCCTTGAGCTCGTAGCGACGCTGGGCGAGGTCAGCCTTGAGGCTGGCACCCAGCACGCCCTTGGCGCTGAGCCTGGCCTGCTCGGCGGTGCCGGCCAGCAGCTGCTCGATATCGAGCTTGATCGGCGCCACCGTCAGCACCCGGCTGGGGCCGTCGTAGCCGAGCGACGGCGCCGCCAGCTGCAGCTTGGCGGCGAGGTTCTCGGCCGGAGTCACGCCGTCTTTCTGGCCGTCCAGCTTCAGCTTCAGGTCGCTGATCTGGGCCGAGCCGCTGTCGGCCTCGAAGCGCAGGTCGCCGTCGAATTCCAGCGCCGCGCGCGCCTTGGGCACACCGGAGTTGAGCGTCAGCGCGCCCTCGAAAGGCAGGGTCTCTCCCGCGCGCAGGCGGCCGAGCTTGAGCCGCAGGCCTTCCACCGCGTAGTCCTTGCCGGCCTGGGCGTCGGCGTAGCTGAGTGCCACGTCTTCCAGCTGCACGCCGGCGATGTCGAGATCGGCGAGGCCGTTGCCGGCTTCCGACTCCGCCGCCGGCTCGTCCTTTTTCTGCTTCTGCAAGGCCAGCAGATCGGCCCAGTTGCTGATGCCTTCGGCGTTCACCGCCAGCGCCGCGCGCAGGCCGGAGAGCTTGACCTCGCTGGCCTCGACCCGCTGGTCGCGCAGCAGCGGCAGCAGCCTCACCCCGACTTCGGCGGACTTCAGCCGCAGCATCGGCTCGCTGCCGAAGCCGGCGGCATTGCCAAGCACCGCGTCGGCAATCTCCACCCGCAGCCAGGGGAAGACGCTGAGCCGGATCTCGCCCACCGAGAATTCGCGGCCGGTCTCCTGCTTCACCTTTTCCGAGAGCTTGCCGCGGAAGTCGTTGGGGTCGAACAGGAAGGGCAGCACGACGATGGCCACGGCCAGCAACAGCAGCAGGCCGGCGAGGAGGACAAGGATGATCTTGAGCGGCTTGGCCATCGGACGATCCGGCAAAAACGAGGCGGGGCAATGAGTGTAGCCGCGCTGGCTGAACCAAAACCGTCCGTCGGCGGCTACGGCCGCAGGAGCCGGCCGCGGCTCGGGGCGGCCGGCCGCATCAAGTAAACTTCGCGCCCTTATCAGTCTGGCCGCCCGCCATGTCCAAAGCCCGCGCCTCCGTTTCGCCGAAAGTCGGCATCGTCTCCCTGGGCTGCCCGAAAGCCCTGGTCGACTCCGAGCGCATCCTCACCCAGCTGCGCGCCGAGGGCTATGTCACCTCGCCCAGCTACGACGCCGCCGACGTGGTGATCGTCAACACCTGCGGCTTCATCGACTCGGCCGTGCAGGAGTCGCTGGACGCCATCGGCGAGGCCATGGCCGAGAACGGCAAGGTGATCGTCACCGGCTGCCTGGGTGCCAAGAAGGACGTGATCCTGGAGCAGTTCCCCGACGTGCTGTCGATCAGCGGCCCGCAGGACTACGCCTCGGTGATGACCGCCGTGCACAAGGCGGTGCCGCCCAAGCACGATCCGCGCTTCGACCTCTTGCCGGCGCCGCGCAAGGGCAAGGGCAAGGCCGCCGACAACGATGTCGGGGTCAAGCTCACGCCCAAGCACTACGCCTACCTGAAGATTTCCGAGGGATGCAATCACAAGTGCAGCTTCTGCATCATCCCCTCGATGCGCGGCAAGCTGGCCTCGCGCAAGGTGGACGAGGTGCTGCGCGAAGCCGAGCGCCTGGCCAAGGCCGGGGTCAAGGAGCTGCTGGTGATCTCGCAGGACACCAGCGCCTACGGCGCTGACTTGAAGTACGCCGGCGGCGTCTGGCGCGAGCAGGAATACCAGAGCTCGATGCTTGATCTCTGCAAGGGTCTTTCCGAGCTGGGCATCTGGGTGCGCCTGCACTACGTCTACCCCTACCCGCACGTCGACGAGATCATTCCGCTGATGGCGGAGCGCAAGATCCTCCCCTACCTCGACATCCCCTTCCAGCACGGCTCGCCGACGGTGTTGAAGCGCATGAAGCGCCCGGCCTTCGCCGAAAACACCCTGCGGCGGCTGGAAGCCTGGCGGAAGATCTGCCCGGACATCACTATCCGCAGCACCTTCATCGTCGGCTTCCCGGGCGAGACCGATGCGGAGTTCGAGGAACTGCTGAGCTGGCTCAAGGAGGCGAAGATCGACCGCGCCGGCTGCTTCGTCTACTCGCCGGTGGAAGGCGCCACCGCCAATCTGCTGCCGAACGCGGTGCCGGAAGACGTCGCCCAGGCGCGGCTGAAGAAGTTCATGCAGACCCAGGCGCGCATCAGCAAGGCCAAGCTCAAGAAGAAGATCGGCAGCGTCATCGAGGTGATGGTCGACGAGATCGACGAGGAAGGCATCGTCACCGGCCGCTCCTGGGCCGACGCGCCGGAAATCGACGGCAAGGTCTACCTCTCCTCCGAAAGCGCGCTGAAGCCGGGCCAGATCGTCCGCGCCGAGGTGGTGCAGGCCGACGCCCACGACCTCAACGCCGAAGTGCTCGACTAGCTGCTGTAGCGTCGGTCGGCCGCCGCCGGCCATTGATCCCGCCGATCCGCCTGGCCACGGGTTCGGGCTAGCATCGCTCACGGCTTGGAGCCGGCTGAGCAGCCAGCGGAGGTGCGGGGTGGTCGTCAAGACGGATCGCCTGAGAGCGTTGAAGGCCCTCGAGGCTGCCGTGGCCGCGCCCGCAGACTCGCCCGAGCCGTTCGAGCCCGAGCCCCTGCCGCTGCTCAATTTCGACGAAGAGCAGTTGCGCGCCGAGCGCCTGGCCCGCGAGCAGGCCAAGCGCGAGCAGACCGAGCACCTGCTGGAACGCCTCAGTCTCGACATCTTCGACCGCTGGACCGAGCTCGCCGCCGAATCCGGCCAACCGGCCGTCACCAGCGGCACATCGCCCACCGGCAGCGCCAGCCCCGGCAACGACCAGATCCGCGGCCTGCTGCTGCAGGGCACGGTGCCCGACGCCATCCTGACTTTCGGCGCTGGCGGCTTGATCCAGACCTTCAATGCCGGCGCCGAACGCATGTTCGGCCGCAGCGCCGCCGAGGTGCTGGGCCACCCGATCGCCGAGCTGCTGCCGGCGCGCGCCGAAGGCGACAGCGACCTGGGCCAGCTTGACCGCCTCGACGCCGGCCCCGAGGGCCGTAGGGTGCGCGAGCGCCTGGCACTGCGTGCCGATGGCAGCGAGCTGGCGGTGGAGGTGTCGATCGGCGTGCTCGACCTCGAAGGCCGCCGCCACGGCGCGGCGGTGATCCGCGACATCTCCGAGCGCAAGCAGTTCGAGCAGGCACTGCACCAGCTCAACGACTCGCTGCGCGCCCAGGTGGAAGCCACCCGCCAGGCCCTCGAGCAGTTGCAGCAGACCCAGCGCGAGCTGGTACGCGCCGAGCGCCTGGCCTCGCTGGGTGGCCTGGTGGCCGGCGTCGCTCACGAGATCAACACGCCCATCGGCATCACCCTCACCGCCGCCTCGCACCTGCACGACGAGGCGCTGCGGCTGGAAGCGGCGGTAGCCGACAACAGCCTCAAGCGCTCGCAGTTGAGCAGCTTCGTGCAGACCTTCCAGCAGAGCGCCAAGCTGGTGCTGGGCAATGCCCGGCGCGCCGCCGATCTGATCCAGAGCTTCAAGCGGGTGGCGGTGGACCAGACCAGCGAGGAGCGCCGCCGCCTGCACTTCCGCGAGTATCTGGAAGAAATCATCACCAGCTTGAGCCCGCAGCTGAAGAAGACCGCGCACCAGATCCGCATCGACTGCGATCCGACGCTGGAGATCGACACCCTGCCCGGCGCCATCTCGCAGATCATCACCAACCTGGTGCTCAACTCGCTGAGCCATGCCTATGGCGAGGACGAGGCCGGACATATCGACATCGAGGCCCGCAAGCAGGGCCAGCGCCTGAAGCTGGTCTATCGCGACGATGGCTGCGGCATACCTGCCGAGATCCTGCCGCAGATCTTCGACCCCTTCTTCACCACCAAGCGCGGCGCCGGTGGCACCGGGCTGGGACTGCACATCGTCTTCGGCCTGGTGCATCAGCAATTGCAGGGCAGCATCGAAGCCCGCTCGACGCCCGGTCAGGGCACCGAATTTCATCTGGACCTGCCGCTGGAAATCCCCGCCAGCGGCGACACCGACAAGCACCCTGGAGAGCACGCATGAGCGAAGTCAGCGGCGACGACGACGAACTGCTGTTCGCGCCCGAAGGCCCGGAGGCCAGCGAGGAGTCGGGCGAGCACTGGAAGATCCTGATCGCCGACGACGATCCGGAGGTGCACGAGGTCACCAAGCTGGCTCTCGACGGCCTGCGCTTCAACGGCCAGCCGCTGCAGTTCCTGCACGCCCGCTCTGGCCGCGAGGCGGTGGAGCAGGTCGAGCAGACACCGGACATCGCCCTGCTGCTGCTCGATGTGGTGATGGAGCGCGAGACCGCCGGACTCGACGCCGTCGATGCCATCCGCAACCGCCTGCACAACCGCATGATCCGCATCGTGCTGCGCACCGGCCAGCCGGGCCAAGCGCCGGAGCGCGAGGTGGTGATGCGCTACGACATCAATGACTACAAGGAAAAGACCGAGCTCACCGCCAAGAAGCTGTTCACCCTGGTCTACACCGCGCTGGGTCAGTACCGCGACATCCTGCGCCTGGACCGCAGCCGCCGCGAGATGGAGCGGCTGGTCGATGCCGGGGTCACCGTCTTCCGCCGCAAGCAGCCCGACCGCCTGGGGCATGGCCTCCTGCAGCTGCTGGGCAATCTGCTCGGTGTCGATCACAGCCAGCGGCCACCCGGCTATGGCGGCCTGCTGGTGGAACAGGGCAAGGACGGCGTCGCCAAGGTGCTGGCCGGCAGTGGCCGCCACCTTGAACTGGGCGGCCAAGTGCTGGCGCGGGGCGCGCTGCCGCAGCTCGATGCCCGCCAGTACCAGATCCCCCGTAACGGCAGTTGGCACGCCGACGCTCACAGCTTCATCGCCAGACTCGTCGGCCAGCAGCGCCAGCAGCTCACGCTGTATCTGGAGAGCGACACGCCGCTGCAAACGCCCGAGGCGCACATCCTCGACGTGTACTGCCGCAACGCCACGCTGTCGCTGGACAATGCCCTGCTGCACCAGCAGCTCGGCCGCACCCAGCGCGAGCTGATCTACATGCTCAGCGAGGCGGTGGAGATCCGCTCGCAGGAGACCGGCAACCACGCCCGCCGGGTCGGCGAATACTCGCGCCTGCTCGGCCAGCTCAGCGGCCTGCGCGAGGACGAGGCCGAAGTGCTGCTGCTGGCGGCGCCGCTGCACGACGTCGGCAAGATCGCCATCCCCGATGCGATCCTGAAAAAGCCCGGCGGCCATACCGAGGAGGAATCCAAGGTGATGCGCACGCACGCCGAGATCGGTGGCCGCATGTTCAGCAGCCAGGATCTGCCGGTGTTCAGCGCCGCCAAGATCATCGCCGCGCAGCACCACGAGCGCTGGGACGGCCGCGGCTATCCCGGCGGCCTGCGCGGCGAGGACATCCACCTCTACGGCCGCATCAGCGCCCTGTCGGATGTCTTCGACGCGCTCGGCAGCGAGCGCTGCTACAAGAGCGCCTGGCCACTGGAGGACATCCTGGTGCTGATCCGCGAGCAGCGGGGCAAGCAGTTCGACCCCAAGCTGGTCGATCTGCTGCTCGCCAATATCGACGCCTTTCTGGAAATCCGCACCCGGCTGATGGATGTAGTCGACATCAGTCACTGAGCCGCAAGCGCAGCTCGCGGGCGCTGCTGCGGCCGGCGTCGTCGCTGACGCTGAGCTGGTGACGGCCGGTCTGCGTCGGCCGGTAGGCATAGACCACGCCGGGGGAGGCGCTGCCCAGATAGCTGCCGTCGACAAACCAGTAGAGCGTCCGCACCGCGCCATCTGCGTGGGCCAGCAGAGGGATCACCTGCTGGCCCAGCTGCTCGGGGCGCAGCGCGTATTCCACACCCGCCAGCGGCGAACGGATGCTCGGCGCCTCGCCCGCCGGCGTGGTCGCCAGCAGGCCGCAGTCGCCGGGCGGCGGCGGCGCGCGGCGCGGCATGCCGGCCTGCGCGTAGAGCCGCATCAGCTCGCTGGGCCAGAACTCGTAGACCTCTTCGCGGATGACGCTCGCCGGCGTGTCCGGGCAGGCCAGCCGGCCGCTGCGGCTATCGATGCGCAGGCGCCGGTGCACGCTGCTCAGGCGGATCGGCGAGACGCCGGGGATGTACCAGGTCTGGCTGCGCTGCGGGCAGTCGGCATTGGGCAGGTCACCGGAGGCGGTGCAGACCTCCACCCGCGCCAGCCGTGGCGGCTGCGGAAACGCCGGCTCGACCAGCTCCGGTTCGGCGACGCGGAGGGCGTCGGCGAGATCGAAGAACAGGGGCGCGGCGCTGCGGATGCCGACCAGGGCGGGATTGCTGCGGCCATCGAAATTGCCCAGCCAGACCACCAGCACATAGGGGCCGAACACGCCGGCGGTCCAGGCATCGCGGAAGCCCCAACTGGTGCCGGTCTTCCAGGCCGGCGTGAGGCGGTTGCGCGCCGGCCGCCACACCGCCTCGTCGGGGCGCGGGTTGTCGCGCAGGATGTCCATCACCATGAAACTGGCGTCGGCCGACAGCAGTCGCTCACCCGGCACCTGCGGCTCCTCCGCAAGCCGGCGCAGCGGCCGCCAGAGACCACGGTTGGCGAGCATGGCGTAGAGCTGGGCCAGCTCGACCATCGACACCTCGCCGCCGCCCAGGGTCAGCGCCAGGCCGTAGTGGCGCTCGCTGCGCGGCAGCGCCACCCCGGCGCTCTTCAGGAAGCGATACAGGCTGGGCTCGCGCAACTGCGCCGAGAGCTGCACCGCCGGCACGTTGCGCGAGCGGATCAGCGCGTCGTGGGCGCTGATCGGGCCGAGGAAGGCGCCGTCGTTGTTCTCCGGCGCGTAGGGGCCGAAATAGGTCGGCGAGTCCTTGAGCACGCTGAGCGGATGGATCAGGCCCTGGTCCATCGCCAGTGCATAGAGCAGGGGCTTGAGCGTGGAGCCCGGCGAGCGGCGGGCGCTGACGCCATCGACCTGGCCGTGGATGCCGGCATTGAACCAGTCGGCCGAGCCGATCCAGGCGCGCACACCGAGATCGCGGCTGTCGACCAGCAGCACCGCGGCGTTGTCGATGCCGATCCGCGCCAGCGGCGCCAGGTGCTGGCGCAGGCGCTGCTCCAGCAGGTTTTGCAGGCGCAGGTCCAGCGTGGTCTTCAGTTCCGCCGGCGGCGTCTCGCCGGCTTCGGCGAGCAGCGCGCCGCTGAAGTGCGGCGCGCGGAACGGCGCCGGCCGGCGCTGGAAGCGCAGCGGCGCCTCGATCAGCGCGCGCTGCTCGGCCGCCGCCGGATGCACCTGCCGCCAGCGTGCGTAGAGGCGCAGGCGGGCGGCGCGCAGGCTGGCGGTTTCGCCAGCGCCCGGCGCGCGCGCATTGGGTGCCTGCGGCAGCACCGCCAGCGCCAGCGTCTGCGCCAGATCGAGTTCGCGCGGGCGCTTGCCGAAGTAGAGCCGCGCCGCCGCGCCCACGCCCTGCACATTGCCGCCGTAGGGCGCGAGGTTGAGGTAGGCCTCGAGAATCTCGCGCTTGGAATAGCGCGCCTCCAGCCACAGCGCGGCGCCGATCTGGCCGAGCTTGCCGCCCAGGCTGCGGGTGTGACGGCGATCCAGCAGGCGCACCAGCTGCATGCTCAGGGTCGAGCCGCCCTGGCGCGCACCGCCGCTGGCGGTGGCCAGCGCCGCGCGCAGCAGGGCCGGCAGATTCACGCCGGGATGCCAGTAGAAATGACGGTCCTCGTGCAACAGCACCGCCTCGATCAGCGCCGGCGGCATTTCCGACAGCGGCTGCCAGAGCCGCAACTGACCGTCGCTGGCCAGGCGCAGGCGCAGCAGCTCGCCCCGGCTGTCGAGCACCGCGGTCGACAGCGGGATGCGCGCCGCCAGCGGCGGCCGTGGCCACAACCGCAGCGCCAGCAGCAGCGCCGCCAGCGCCAGCAGCGACAGCGCCGCGAGGCGAGCGCGGCTCAAGGCCTGCCCTGCCCCGCCGGGCTCAAGGCCGGATCACCTCGATCTGCCCGGCGGCGGCGCGCGCGTAGATGCTGGGCTCGTACATCGCCTCGCCGTAAGCCGGCGGAATCTGGAAGCGCCCGGCGGCGGTGGCCTTGATCCGGTATTTGAGCTCGCTGACGTCCTTGCCGAAATCGACGTAGAGCACGGCGCGATCCTCTCGGTAGTCGGCATAGGTCGGCCGCGCCCCAGAGAGCCAGCTCAGCCAGTTACAGCCGCAGCCGAAATTGCCGGCGTCTTCGCTGGCCTCGCTTTCACCCTCGTTCTCGGAGGCCTCCTCCGGCACCACCTGCTGCATCACCTGCTCGGCGGGCGCGCCGCTGGGCTGCACGATCTCGAAGCCGCCCGGCAGCAGATCGACCAGGGCGACATCGCCCAGCCAGTCGCGCTCGGTGCTGCGGAACTTCAGATGCACCTCGATCTCCTCGCCCAGCCGCACCTGGCTCACCGGCTTGCCGGCGAGATCGGTGTAGCTGCGCAGGATCTCCATGCCCTGGCTGGCGGGCGGCGGCGGCTGGCGGTCGAAGCCGGCCTGGCTCAGCAGCGCATAGGCCGGCAGCGGACCCGGGCTGGTCACCCGCAGCGCCTTGGTCGCCTCGCTGACCGGCGCGCGCGGGAACAAGCCCGGCGGCAGGCTCAGCGCCTGCTCGCCACCGGTTTTCAGCAGGGCCTTGAGGCTGGGCATGGTGGCGCTGGCTTCCGCGACCTGCGCGTAGGCATCCAGCGCCAGGATGCTGGTGGCGGCGGACAGCGACTGGTAGCGGTTGTCGCGCAGCTCGGCGACCAGGTTGGCGACGAACTCCGGCCCATAGACCGCGAGGCGCTTGGGGAAGTGCTTGGCCAGCACGTAGAACAGCTCGGCGTCGGTCGCCATCGCGCTGTGATAGCGGTCGTAGTAATGCCCGGCCTGGCGGCCGAGCTTGACCCGGGCGATGAGCTTGTCCGCCAGCGCCTGCTGCTGCATGCGCTGGTAGGCGGCGGCCAGCCAGGCGGCGGTGGCGTCGCTTTCCCAGCGGTTTTTCCAGTTCGCGTCCAGGCGGCCGCGCAGGGCGTCGGCCTCGGCGCTCATCACCTGGCCTTGCCGGGTCAGCAGGTAGATCGCGTAGGCAGCATTGCGCTCCTGTTCGAGGTTGTCGCCGTCGCGGCGCGCCAGCCGCAGCAGGTAGCGGTTGCCGGCCTCGATCAGCTCGCCCGGTGCCGGCCGGCCGCGCTCGGCGGCCTCCAGCAGGAAGTGCTGGACGTAGACCGAGACGAACTCCGCCTCGGCGCCGTTCGGCCACAGGCGGTAGCCACCGTCCGGCGTCTGCCGGCTGGCCAGCTCGGCGTAGCTGCCGTCGAGATCGCCGCCCTTGGCGGTCTTCAGCGCGCCGAACTCCGGCCGCGCGGACAGCACCAGCGCCGGCATCGCCATGCTCACCAGTTGCTCGGTGCAGGCATGCGCGTAATTGCCCAGCCAGGCGGCCAGTCCATGCGCCAGCGCCAGGGGCAGCGGCGAAACGCTCACCTCCAGTTCGCGGTGCTGCGGATACAGGCTGCGAGTGAGCGGCAGCTCGACGCTCTTGCCCGCCGGCACGCTGGCGGCATCGAGCTGCACCCGGTAGGGCGTGGCCGGACGCACCGACAGCGTCGCGCCCAGCTTGGCGCTGTAGGCGCCGCCCTTGACGCTGAAGCGCAGCTCCGCCGGGCCGGGTTCGTCCTTGGCGCGCAGGCGGTAGCGCACCACCGCCTCACTGAGCGGCTTCATGCCCAGCGACTGCTGCGTCGCGCCCAGCACTTCCAGATTGGCCGAAGGCTGCAACTGCACCTGCACCGCGGTTTCGCCCTTGGCCTCCTCGGCATTGAAGGCGACGCCGGTGCTGACCTCGAACTCGTCGCCCGGCGCCACCGCCAGCGGCGCATTGGGCAGCAGGGTGAAGTCACCGCGCACGGTAGCCCGCGTCTCGGCCTGGCCCATGCCCTGGGCATCGACGCCCACCGCCATCAACCGCAGGCTGCCGTTGAAACTCTCCGGCACCGTCCATTCCAGGCTGCGTGGCTCAGGGCCGACCGCAACGATGCCGCTCCACCAGGCCACCGGCGGATCGGTCTTGCGCCGGAACGGATTGAGATGCTTTCCGAGCGCGCCATCGGCGTCGCCGCCAGGTGCCGCGCCCGGCATCAGCGCGCGGAACGAGGGCAGCACCAGATCGAGAATCTGCAAGGTGTCCACGTCCAGGCTGCGCTTCTGGAAGAAGTACTCCAGCGGCTGCGGCGTCTGGTAGCGCGCCACCTGCAAAATGCCCTCATCCACCGCGTAGACCACCGCGCGGCCGGGGCGCAGGGCGCTGAGCTGCATGCGCAGGGTCTCGCCCGGCTTGAGCTTGGCCGGCGCCTTCAGGCTCAGGCCGTTGCGGCGCGCGTCGAGGGACACCGAGAACGGCTGCACGCCGTGGCTCATCGGCGAGGCGTGGATCTCGGCACTGCCGGGGTCGCGCAGGAAGATCACATGCACATAGGCCGAGCCGATCAGATCGGCCGGCACCCGGATGCGCTGCACGCTGGCGGTGGTCTCGGCCTGGAACCATTGCCAGCTCAGCACCTTCTCGCGCTCGATGGTGATCAGGCCGCTGCCGACATAGGGCGCGACCAGGCTCAGCTCGATCTCCTCGCCGGGCGCGTAGTCCTTCTTCGACAGCACCATCTGCAACTCGGCGTTCTTCTCAAGGCTGCGACTGACATCGCCGGCGCCGGCGACGCGGTAGGGGATGTTGGCGTAGCTCTGGCCCTCGGCATCGACCAGCAGATAGAAGTAGCTGCCCGGCTCGCTGGCCTCCAGCTTCAGCTCGGCGCCGCTCACCGGCAGCGCGTAGGCCTGCGCCGACAGCAGCACATCCTTCTGTCGCGACTCGTACTGGTAGCTGCCGTTGGGGCGGCGGATCAGCACGTTCACGTACTTGCGCTGGTAGCGCTTGAGCTGCAACTCCTTCACCGCGGTGCGCTGCGCCTGCGGGTCCAGCGCCTGGAGCTTGACGCTGCGCGGCACGCTCTGGCTGACGTAGTCGAGATCGCCGTCGGCCTTCCAGCCGATCAGGTACGGCAGGCCGGAGACGATCTGCGCCGCCTCGGCGGTGACGCCGCGACCGCCGTCCGGCTCGAAGCCGCGGGCGGTGAGATGCACGCGGTAGGTCGCGCGCGCGAAGCGCTTCAGATCCAGCGCCAAGGTGGCCTGGCCCTGCTCGTCGGTCTGGGTATCGGCCAGCGCCTCGGTGAAACCCTCGCGCGCCGCCTGCGGATCGTTGAAGCGGTAGTCCTCAAAGCCGGCGAAGGCCGGCAGCCAGGGCGTGAGGTTCATCTCCGCGCTGACGCGCCGCGACTGCGCCGGCGTGCCGAACAGGTTCTGCAGATCGACGCGGGCGGCGAGCGCCTCCGGTGACACCCAGCCCTGCGCGCGCGCCGGCTCGAAGTCCAGGCGCATCTTCAGCCGGTCCGGCTCGAACTCGCGGACCTTGAACCAGAAACTGCCCAGAAGCTGCTCGCCGTTGGGCTGCGGCAGGAACACGTTGAGGTTGTAGGCGCCGGTGGCCGAACTCGGGCGGCTGGTGTAGGCGAGGCTGTCGAAGCCGTCTTCCGGCAGCGGCCGGCGCTGGTCCAGCACCACCGCGCCGCGCGGGTCGGTGATGGTGTAGCGCAGCGGCGTGCGCGGCAGCGGGTGATCGAAGTCGGCGGCGCGCACGATCACGCCCAGCTCGGCGCGCTCGCCCGGCCGGTACAGTCCACGGTCGCTGAACAGGAACACCGACAGCGCGCCCGGCTCGGTGGCCTGGGAGACGCCGCCGACATCGAAACGCGACAGGTCCAGCGAGGAGACCCGCCCGTCCAGCGGCAGGAAGGACTGATCGCCAGCCTTGCGGGCCAGCAGCAGCACCGGCTGGCGCTCGTTGCGGTAGTCGCTCAGATCGGGCAGGCGGGCATGGCCCTGCTCGTCGGTGTCGCGGCTCAGCACCGGCTCGCCGTTCTTGCCGATCACCTCGACGCTCACCCCAGCCAGCGGCTGGCCGCTGAGGATGGACTGCACGAACACCTCGCGGCTGCCGTCCTTGTTGCGCTTGAGCACCAGGCCCAGATCGGTGACCACGATCAGCCGGGTGTCGGTGACGCGCGCCTCGTAGCCCTCGCCGCTGCCCTCGTCGCCGGCCACCGAGATGTCGTTGTGGCTGACTGGGTCATGGCCGTGGACGCGCAGGAAGAAGATGCCGCGCCTGCTCTCCTGGCCCTCGGCCAGGAACGGCGCGAGGTCGAGCGCGGTGTACTGCGGCGTGCCGTGCGGCAGCGCCGGCAGCGTCAGCACCTTTTCCAGGCGCTCGCTGATGTTGCTCTCGTCGAACTGCCAGTTGTTCCAGTAGGGCGTGGCCAGCTCGCCACCGGACTGGGTGACCAGATGCTGCAACTGGCGCGGCAGCAGGCGGCCGACTTCCACCCGCAGCCCGGGCAGGTCGCGGCTGAACACGCTGAGCTTCTTCGGACCGCCCATCGCCAGCAGCGCGCCCTTGCCCATCACCCGCAGCTCCGGCGGATAGTCCGGCACCTGCAAGGCGAGCTGGCTGGACTTCTCCAGTTCGTAGCCGCCGAAGGACTTCATCCCCGCCGCCACCCGCACCAGCAGCCAGCGGCCGGGCTCGGCGGCGTGGCCGAAGCTGTGCTCCTGCGCGTGCTCGGTCTCCAGCGGATTGTGGTCGAGCTTCAAGGGCTCAGTGCCGGCCGGCGGCGTGGTGCCGATGTTTTCCTGCCCCCAGGGATAGGGCTGGCCATTGAAGCTCTCGAAATTCTTCTCCCACTCCTTCTGCTTGCCCGCATCCGGGTGCCGCAGCGGCAGCAGCCAGGCCTGGACATGGCTCTGCACCTCGGCCTCGGTGCTGGAATGCGAAAGCGAGAGGGTCAGCAACTGCACCGGGTTGTCATCGACATCGCGGGCAATGCGCGTCGCCAGCTCGCCGACCTGCAAGGCGTAGCGGCCAGGCACGCTGACATCCGCCGCCAGCTCGGCCTGCGCCGCCGGCCCCGGCAGGCTGCTGGCGATGCCGGGCGCGACCACGAAGTGCAGGCGACCGGACTTGGCCGGTGTCGCCAGCGCGGCGGTGCGTACATAGGCGTTGAGGCGCTTGGCGTCGAAGTTGAGCGTGGTCAGCGGCCGCTCGCGCTCGACCTCCTTTTCATCGGTGAGGCGGTCGAAATAGGCGAGGCTGATGCGGTCTTGCAGCGAGTCCGGATTCACCGGATGGCTGAAGCGCAGGCCCAGGATCGCGGTCTTGTTGGCGGGGTTCACCGGGTCCTGGTCGAAGCTCGCCTCGGCGATGCTGACGGTGAAGGGCTTGCTGTCGAACTCGAAGCCGTAGTCCTGCAGCGTGAGATGTGCGGCGACCAGGCCCTTGCGGTTGAGATCAACCTGGTAGTGGGCGCCCACCGGCCAGTCCTGGCTGGGGGTGAATTGCAGGGTCTTGTCGTCGCTCCAGCGCCACTGGCCGGGCTGGGCCGGGCTCATCCGGATCAGATCACTGGCGGGAGCGATCTCCTTCTCGACCAGATCCAGCGCCGCCGCCGAGGCGCTGAAGCGCAACACCAGCGGCTTGGGCGCGTCGTTGGGGGCCTCGCAGGCATAGCAGGTGAGCGCCGGCGCCTCGACGCTGAACGTCAGGGTCTGTGGCTGCGGCCGCGACTGCCACCAACGCCAGCCGCCCAGGCCGGCGGCGAGCAGCAGCAGCGCCACCGCCAGGGCGAGGCCGGATTCGCGCGGGTGGGCGTGCAGCCAGTCACGAGCGGCGCGCAGCCGGGGCAGCAGCGCGTCGAGCAGGGTTTGCAGCCAGGCCGGCGGCTGCCAGGCCAGCTCGCCGAGAAAGCCTCCGAGCACGGTGCCGAGAAAATCCTTGAGGCCCGCGAAGATCCCCAGCACCACCGTCCACACCGCCGTCAGCACGCGCATTGCGCTCTCCCTGGTTCGCCGCTTCCCTGCCCGCGCATCTTAGGGCGGCGCAGATGAACCCGGCGTGGCTAACCGGCAGCCAGCACCGTCTCCACCTCGAAGCGCCCGTGCAGGGCCCGGTGGATCGGGCATTTGTTGGCGATGGCCAAGAGGTAGTCGCGCTGCTCGGCGCTGAGCGCGCCGACGAAGCGGATCTGGCGGTTGAGCCGGTACAGGCCGTCGGCGTCGACATGGCTGATGCTCACCTGCACGTCTTCCAGCGGCATCTGCTTGCGCCGCGCCACCATCATCACCGTCAGCGCGGTGCAGGCGCCCAGCGCGGAGTCGAGCAGATCGTGCGGGTCCGGGCCCAGGCCATCGCCACCCTCGGCCAGGCCGACGTCGGTGATGAACTGGTGACTGCCGACACTGATCTGGTGGGCGAGCTTGCCTTGCGGCGCCTTGCGTACGCTGATCATCGAAACTCCGGGGGATGGGATAGACGGGGCTCAGAGCTTATCGCCCTGGCGGCCTCAGGCGCCGATTGCGGCCAGGCGCTCGGGCGTGCCGATGTCCGCCCATTGCCCGGTATGCAGCGCCCCCGAAACCCGGCCCTGCGCCATCGCCCGCCGCAGCAGCGGCGCCAGTGGAAAGGCGCCGTCGGCGCAGCCGGCGAACAACTGCGGATGCAGCAGGGCGATGCCGCTGTAGGTGAGCTTCGGCTCGCCCTCGCCGACCCGGCCATCGACCAGCGAGAAGTCACCGCCGGGGTGCTGAGGCGGGTTGGGCACCAGCACCAGATGCGCCAGCTCGCCGGCCACCAGGCCGCGCGCGCGCAGTGCGGCGAAGTCGTAGTCGGTCCAGACATCGCCATTGACCAGCAGGAAGGGCGCCTCGCCCAGGAGCGGCAGCGCGCGGAAGATACCGCCGCCGGTCTCCAGCGCCGGCCAGCCTTCGTCCGAATAGGCCAGCCGCAGGCCCAGGCGGGAGCCATCGCCCAGCGCCGCCGGAATCTGCGCGCCCAGCCAGCCGAGGTTGATGACCACCTCGCGCAGCCCGGCCGCCGCCAGCTTTTCCAGATGCCATTCGATCAGCGGCTTGCCGGCCACCGGCAGCAGCGGCTTGGGGTGCTGGTCGGTGAGCGGGCGCATGCGTTCGCCCCTCCCCGCCGCGAGTACGAAGGCTTTCACCCGCTCAGGCCTCCAGACCCAGCGAGTCGAACAGCTTGAGCAGCGGCGCCAGCTCCGGATAGCGCGCCGCCACCGGACGCACGTAGGCGATGAAGCGCGGGGTGTCGGCGAGGTAGTGCGGCTTGCCGTCGCGGTAGTTGATGCGGGCGAAAATGCCCAGCACCTTGAGATGGCGTTGCAGGCCCATCAGGTCGAAGTCGCGCTCGAAGGCGGTCAGCTCGGCCGGCACCGGCAGGCCGGCGGCGCGCGCGGCCTGCCAGTACTGCCTACGCCAGGCCTCGACGCGGGGCTCCGGCCAGGAGCGGAAGGCGTCCTTGAACAGGCTCACCACGTCGTAGCTGATCGGGCCGTGCACCGCGTCCTGGAAGTCCAGCACGCCGGGGCTGGGCGCCGAGACCATGAGGTTGCGCGGCATGTAGTCGCGGTGCACATAGACCCGCGCCTGCGCCAGCGCGGCATCGACCAGCACCTGGCAGCTCTGGCGCCACCAGTCCTTCTGCTCGGCGCTCAGCTCACGGCCCAGGTGTCGGGCCACGTACCAATCGGGGAACAGCGCCAGCTCGCGCTCCAGCAGCGCCGCGTCGTAAGGCGGCAGCACGCCCTCGCGGCTGGCCGCCTGCCATTGCACCAGGGCGGCGATGGCGTCGGCGAACAGGGCGTCGGCATTGTCGTCGGTGATGACGTGCAGAAAGGTCTGGCGGCCGAGGTCGGAAAGCAGCAGATAGCCCTGCTCGAGATCCTGGCCGAGGATGCGCGGCGCGTTGAGGCCGGCGTCGAGCATCAGCTGTGCGACCTGCACAAACGGCCGGCAGTCCTCGCGCTCCGGTGGCGCGTCCATCACCACCCAGCTCTGGCCCTGGGCTTCCAGACGGAAGTAGCGGCGGAAGCTGGCGTCGGCGGAGGCCGGCGCGAAGCGGGCGTCGTCCAGGCCCAGACTGGCGAGGGCGAACTGGCGCGCGGCGGCGGCGCGGGCATCGGGCGGATTGGCGGTCACTGGCGGTGCGGCGGTGGTGCGTAAAGGCGGGCAGTGTATTGAAGCCTTCATCGCGAGTCTGCCCCGCGCCGTTGCCGCCGGAGGTGGCGAGGCGGGATACTGCGCGCCCTTCCCGCCGTCTGGCTTGCCTCCCTTGGCCCTGCTCCGCCGCCTTCCGCTCCTGCTGCTGCTCGGCCTGCCGACCCTGGCGCCGGCCCAGACCGAAGCTCCCGAGCCGGCCATGTGCAAACAGCTGGAGCTGGGCGCGCTGCCGAGTTCGCCGCTGGACAAGCTGGTGCTCACCGCCGACAGCCTGCGCGCCGAGCGCGAGGGCCTGGCCGATCTCGCCGGCTCGGTGCGGCTGCGCCTGGGCGACAAGGAGTTCGTCTCCGACGCGCTGCAATACAACGACGAGCTGCGCCGCATCCAGATCAACAAGGCCTCGCAGTTCCGCAACGAGGACTACCTGATCCAGGCCGAGCGCGCGCAGTTCGACCTCGGCAGCGAGACCGGCCTGTTCGAGAACAGCGAATTCACCCTCGGCAAGGTCGGCGCGCGCGGCAGTGCACGCAGCATCCAGCTCAGCCGCGCCGGCGAGGCCAGCGCCCAGGAGATCAGCTACACCTCCTGCTCGCCCGGCGACGATAGCTGGACCATCACCGCCGGCCGGCTGCACCTGAACCGCGAGGAAGGCCTGGGCACCGCCCGCAACGCCACCATCCGCATCGCCGGCGTGCCGGTGCTCTACACGCCCTATCTGCAATTCCCGATCGACGACCGCCGCCGCAGCGGCATGCTGTTCCCCTCGCTGGGCAGCGACAGCCGGACTGGCATCGACTTCAGTTGGCCGATCTATCTGAACCTGGCACCCAACTACGACGCCATTCTCACGCCTCGGTTGATGAGCGACCGCGGCAATCAGGTGGCGCTGGCCGGCCGTTACCTGCTGCCCAGGGCCGAGGGCCGTAGCCGCTTCGAATACCTGGCGAACGATCAGCAGTTCGGCCGCTCGCGCGGCAGCAGTGAGTTCGTGCACAACGGCCTGCTCAGCAGCCGGCTGGCGCTGGAGATCAACTACGCCGAAGTCAGCGACCCCAACTACTTCGAAGACTTGAGCCGGGTGGTGGATTTCTCCTCGCTCACCCACCTGGAGCGCAGCGCCCGCCTCACCTACCAGTCGCCTGGGGCCTACAGCATCCAGGCGCTGGTGCAGGACTTCCAGCCCCTGGCCTCGGCCTTCACCGCGGTGGACGATCCCTATCGCCGCCTGCCGGAGCTGCGCTTTGAAGCCCTGACCCGCGAGGACTGGCACGACACCCGCGCCGGCATCACCGCCCAGGCGGTCAACTTCACCCGTCCGGATTCGGTGGAGGGCCTGCGCCAGACCCTGCAACCCTATGTGCGCTACAGCCGCGATCTCGGCGCGATGTTCGGCCGCACCCAGCTCGATCTCAACCACACCCGCTATCAGCTCAGCAACAACAGCAGCGGCGACGACAACCCGGAGCGCACGCTGCCGATCTTTTCGGCCGACGCCGGCCTGCGCTTCTACAAGTTCGACGGCAGCGGCGGCCTGCAGCTGCTGGAGCCAAGGCTGTTCTATCTGTACGTGCCCTACCGCGAGCAGAGCGCGCTGCCGGTGTTCGACACCGGCGAGACCGACTACGACGTGCCCAGGCTGTTCGCCCGCAACCGCTTCTCTGGCCTCGACCGCATCGCCGACGCCAACCAGCTGACCACCGCGCTGACCTGGCGCAAGCTCGATGCCGGCACCGGCGCCACCCGCCTGGCGGCCAGCTTCGGGCAGATCTACCGCTTCACCGAATCGCGGGTGACCCTGCCCGACGCCAGCAGCCTGGACGCCGGCAGCAGCGACTACCTGGCCGGCCTGGAAATGCGTCTGATGCAGGGCCTGTCGGCCACCAGCACCCTGCAATGGTCGCCGGACAGCGGCCGCTTCAACCGCACCGGCATGGCCCTGCGCTACCGCAACAACGGCCTGCGCAGCGACCTCGCCTACCGTTTCCGCGAAGGCCTGTTGGAGCAGACCGACCTGAGCCTGTCGGCGCCGGTCAGCAGCGCCTGGCGTCTCGCCGGGCGGCTGCGCCACTCGCTGCGCGACGACCGCACGCTCGACGCCCTGGCCGGCGTCGAGTACGAAACCTGCTGCTGGGCGCTGCGTGGCTCCTACCGCCGCTATCTGGTCAACAGTGCCGGCGAGTTCAACAGCGGCGTCTACCTGCAGCTGGAGCTGAAGGGCTTAAGCCGCTTCGGCGCCGGCTTCGATGAACTTCTGCCTGGTGATGACCGTCCACTGGGAGACGACTGAAGTCTCTGACGTCCGCGGGTCCGGCCGTTCCGGACCTTCGTGCTACCCTTCCCGCCCCCTGGTTTCACCACGTAATCCGCGCAATGTCCGCTCCGCTCCTGCTCCGCCTGCGCCCGCTCCTAGGCTCCCTGTTGCTGCTGGCCGCCAGCGCCCAGGCAGCGCCGCAACCCCTGGACCGCATCATCGCGGTGGTCAACGACGGCGTGATCCTGCAAAGCGAGCTGGACCGCGCGCTGGGCATGAGCACCGCCCAGCTGCGCGAGCGCGGCATCACTCCGCCGCGCGAGGACGTGCTGCGCACCCAGGTGATGGAGCGGCTGGTCACCAACCGCCTGCAGACGCAGAAGGCGGCCGAAGCCGGCATCCGCATCGACGACCGCGAGCTCAACGAGGTGCTCAACAACATCGCCGCGCAGAACGGCCTGACCCTGGCCGCCTTCGCCGACGCGGTGCGCAAGGACGGCCTGGACTTTCTCGCCGTGCGCGAGCAGGTGCGCGACGAGGTGCTGATCGCCCGCGTGCGCCAGAAGGAGGTCGAGAGCCGGGTGGTGGTCACCGACCAGGACATCGACCTGTTCCTCGCCAACCGCAGCGCGGTGGACGACACCGAATACCGCCTCTCGCACATCCTGGTGGCGCTGCCGGAAGGCGCCACGGCCGAGCAGCGCGAAGCCGCGCGCGCCAAGATCCAGAAGCTGGTCGAGCGGCTCAACAAGGGCGAGGACTTTGCCCAGCTGGCGGCGGCGGAATCCGACGGTCAGCAGGCGCTGCAGGGCGGCGACCTCGACTGGCGTAAGGGCTCGGACCTGCCCAGCCTGTTCGCCGGCGTGGTCGGCAAGCTCAAGCAGGGCGAGATGAGCGAGGTGCTGGAATCCGCCGGCGGCTATCACCTGATCAAGCTGGCCGGCAAGCGCGGCGGCGGTGAGGCGCAGAGCGTCACCGAAACCCGCGCCCAGCACATCCTGCTGCAGGCCAATGCCATCCGCGACGAGGACGCCACCCTGGCGCAGGCGCAGGATCTCGCCAAGCGCCTCAAGGCCGGCGAAAACTTCGACGCCCTGGCCAAGCAGTATTCCGACGATCCCGGCTCCAAGAACGCCGGCGGCGATCTCGGCTTTCAGCCGGTGGGCGTGTTCGTACCGGAGTTCCAGATCCGCTTGGACCAGTTGCAGCCGGGCGAGACCTCGGCGCCGTTCCACAGCCAGTTCGGCTGGCACATCGTCCGGCTGACCGAGCGCCGCACCCGCGACATCACCGAAGAGACCCGCCGGCTCAAGGCGCGGCAGGCGATCATCGCCCGCAAGAGCGCCGAGGAGTACGAGCTCTGGGTGCGCCGCCTGCGCGACGAGGCCTACATCGAGCTGCGGCGCGCCGACGGCAAGACGGCCGGCACCGACGAGCAGTCCTGAGTCGGTGACCGCCGCCGCGCGCCTGCTGCTGACGCCGGGCGAGCCCGCCGGCATCGGTCCGGAACTGGCGGTGCGACTGGCGCAGGCCCCGGTGCCCGGCGCCGCGCTGATCGCCCTCGCCGACCCTGCCGCCCTGCAGCGCGCCGCCCAGCGCCTGGGCCTGCCACTGCAATTGCGGCCCTGGCAAGCGGGCACCGCGACTGGCGAGCTGCCCGCTGGCGAGCTGTGGAACTGGCCGCTGCCGCTGGCGGTGCCGGAAACACCGGGCCAGCTCGACCGCCGCAACGCCGCCCATGTGCTGGAGGCCCTGCGCCTGGCCTGCGACGCCTGCCTCGCCGGCAGCGCCGACGCCCTGGTCACCGGCCCGGTGCACAAGGGCATCATCAACGAGGCCGGCGTGCCTTTCAGCGGCCATACCGAATTTCTCGCCGAGCGCAGCGGCGCGCCGCTTCCGGTGATGCTGCTGGCGGCCGGTGAGCTGCGCGTGGCCCTGGTCACCACCCATCTGCCCTTGTCAGCCGTGCCGGCGGCGATCACCGCCGAGCGCCTGGAGCAGACCCTGCGGGTGCTGCACGCCGACCTTGAACGCAAGTTCGGCCTCCGGCAGCCGCGCATCCTGGTCTGCGGCCTCAACCCGCATGCCGGCGAAGGCGGCCATCTCGGCCGCGAGGAGATCGAGGTGATCGAACCGGTGCTGGCGCGCCTGCGCGCCCAGGGCTGGCGGCTGGAAGGCCCGCTGCCCGCCGACACCCTGTTCACGCCCAAGGTGCTGGCGCGCGGCGACGCGGTGCTGGCGATGTACCACGACCAGGGCCTGCCGGTGCTCAAGCACGCCGGCTTCGGCCAGGCGGTGAACATCACCCTGGGCCTGCCGATCATCCGCACCAGCGTCGATCACGGCGTCGCCCTGGATCTGGTCGGCAGCGGCCAGGCCGAGCTGGGCTCGCTGCGGGCGGCGGTGGAGCTGGCCCGCGATCTCGCCCTCAAGGCCCGCACATGAGCAGCCACAAGGCCAAGAAGCATTTCGGCCAGCACTTCCTGCACGACGGCCGGGTGATCGAGCGGATCATCCAGGCGCTCAACCCGCAGCCCGGCGACACCCTGGTGGAGATCGGCCCCGGCCTGGGCGCGCTCACCGTGCCGCTGATCGCGCGGGTGCCGGCGCTGACCGTGGTGGAGCTCGACCGCGACGTGCTGGCACCGCTGCGCGCCGCCTGCGGCGAGCACGCCGGCAAGCTGACGGTGATCGAGGCCGACGCGCTGACCGTCGACTTCGGCGCGCTGGCGCCGGCCGAAGGCCAGCTGCGGCTGGTCGGCAACCTGCCCTACAACATCTCCACGCCGCTGCTGTTCCACCTGCTGCAGTACGCCGACCGCATCCGCGACATGCACTTCATGCTGCAGAAGGAAGTGGTCGACCGCATGTGCGCCGATCCCGATACCGACGACTACGGCCGGCTGACCGTGACGCTGGCGGCGCGCGCCGACTGCGACTGGCTGTTCAAGGTCGGCCCCGGCAGCTTCAATCCGCCGCCCAAGGTCGATTCCGCGGTGGTGCGGGTGACTCCGCGCCCGGCGCCCTTCCCGCTTGGTGATCTCGCCCGCTACGACCGGGTGGTGACCGCCGCCTTCTCGCAGCGGCGCAAGACGCTCTCGAACGCGCTCAAGAGCCTGATGCCGGCCGACGCGATCCGCGCCGCGAGCATTGATCCCGGCCTGCGCGCGGAGACCTTGCCGCCGGAGGCCTTCGGGCGGCTGGCAATGCAGCTCTGAGCGAGCGCGGTTCGTCGCGACGAGCGCCGCTGTTGCCCCTGCGCCATCCAAAGTCCCCCTCCCCCTTGCGGGGAGGGGCTAGGGGAGGGGGAATGCCGTGGCGGAGTGCTTGGCCTTCGCGTTGGTTTACGGGTGTGTGGTTCGCGCGTTCGCGCTCTGCTGACTTCGCAGGGCCTGATAGCTTTCTTTCGCCTCTTGGCGACTCACTTTTCT
>NZ_JBYSYF010000005.1:0-198337 GCF_058782965.1 Stagnimonas sp. FW305-C-60 | reverse complement strand
TTGCTTACTTTTCTTTGCACAAGCAAAGAAAAGTGAGTCGCCAAGAGGCGAAAAAAAGCTCGCACCAACAGCGCAGCTATAAGAGCGCGAACGCGCGAACCCACAACCTAGCAAGCGGACAAAAGCATAAACACCCGTCCAGTAAACTGCGCGCCCTCCACCTCAAGACCAGACGCCCCCGTGCAAGACATGACCACCGGCCCCATCCGCGGCCACGTCCTGCGGATGATGAGCTTCATGCTGGTCGGCATGCTCACCCAGACCCTCTACGCCCTGGTGGACATCTGGTGGGTGAGCAGGCTCGGCAAGGAAGCCATCGCCGCCGTCAGCGTCGCCAGCAACCTGATGTTCGTGGTGCTGGCGGTCTCGCAAACCCTCGGCGTCGGCGTGGTGGCCCTGGTGTCGCAGGCCTTCGGCGCCAAGAACGAGCGGCAGGTGCAATACCTGTTCAATCAGGCGCAGGCGCAATCCATCGCCGCCGCGCTGCTGTTCCTGTTGATCGGCTACGCCGGCAAGGACTACTACGCCGCCCGGCTGGCGGGCGACGCCGTAACCGCCGCACTGGCGAGCCGGTTCCTGGCCTGGTTCATTCCGGCCCAGAGTCTGTTGTTCCTGATGACCGGCCTGGGCTCGGCCCTGCGCGGCATCGGCGCCATGAAGCCGGGTCTGATCGCCCAGGTCGGCTCGGTGCTGCTCAACATGCTGCTGGCGCCGTTCCTGATCTTCGGCTGGCTGGGCGCTCCCGCCCTGGGCGTGGCCGGCGCGGCGCTCGCCACCTTCCTCGCCACCCTGGCGGCGGTGCTGGGCCTGGTCTGGTACCTCGGGCGCGCCAGTACCTATCTGAGGATCGACTGGGCGCAATGGCGGCCGGACTGGGCGCTGTGGCGGCGCATGCTGGCCATCGGCCTGCCTTCCGGGGCCGAGTTCCTGATCATGTCGCTGATCCTGGGCCTGATCTACTGGGTGATCCGGCCGTTCGGCGCCGAGGCGCAGGCAGGCTTCGGCATCGGCATGCGGATCATGCAGGCCGGCTTCATGCCGGCGGTGGCGCTCAGCTTCGCGGTGGCGGCGGTGGCCGGGCAGAACTATGGCGCCGGACATCACCAGCGGGTGCGACAGAGCTTCGCCGAGAGCGCCAAGCTCAATATCGGCTTCATGCTGCTGTTCACCCTGGTCTGCCAGCTGGCGCCGGCGGCGATGATGGGCTGGTTCTCCAGCGAGCCCGCCGTGGTGGTGGTCGGCGCCGACTACCTGCGCTTTATCTCCTGGAACTACGTAGCCTCCGGCCTGATCATGGTCGCGGCCGGCCTGTTCCAGGGCCTGGGCAATACCTTGCCCTCGCTGCTGGCCTCCGCCTCGCGGCTGCTGAGCTTCGTGCTGCCGGTGCTGTGGCTGGCCGGGCGGGAGGGCTTTCAGTTGCACCAGGTCTGGATAGTCTCGGCCACCTCGGTCGCTCTGCAGATGGTCTTGAGCTTGTCGCTGCTGCGCCGGGAATTCCGCCACAAGCTGGCGGCCTCGGCCACAGGCTGAACCTTGCTCAGGCGGCGTTGCGGCCGTGCATAAACTTGGCGAAGGCGCCCGCGGTGAAGAACATGAACACGCCGTAGACCGCCGCTGGTATCACCATCACCGGCGACACCAGGGCGCCGACCGCCATCGCCAGGGTGGTGTTGTGCACGCCCAGTTCGATGGCGATGGCAGTGGACTGCCTGCTGTCCAGCCGCGCCAGGCGGGCGATCTGAAAACTCAGGCCCATGGCCAGCACATTCAGCGCCAGCACCGCCGGGCCGACCTTGCCGATGGCGCCGCCGAGGTTGTGCCATTCCGCCCAGATCACCACCGCCACCACCAGCACGAAGAAGATCATCGCCAGGTTCTTGGCCGGCTTTTCCACCCGTTGCGCGAAGACGGGCAGGGCGGCGCGGATCGCCATGCCGAAGGCCAGGGGCACCAGGGTGATCAGCAGTACTTTCTTGACGATGCCGATCATGTCCAGGTTAGGCGCCACTCCATCCGCCGCGAAATGGGCGCTGGCCAGACCCAGGTACAGGGGAACCGTGAACACCGCCGCCAGGCTGCTGATCGCGGTCATGGTCACCGACAGCGCGGTGTCGCCGCGGGCCAGGTGGGTGAGCATGTTGGCGGTGGTGCCGCCGGGGGCGGCGCCCAGCAGAACCATGCCGATGGCGAGTTCCGGCGGCAGGGCGAACAGCTTGGCCAGAGCGAAGCCCAGCAGCGGTGACAGCAGCAGCAGGTTGGCGAGGCCGATGGCCACGCCCTTGGGAAACAGCACCACGCGCCGGAAGTCGGCGAGCGTCAGTGCCAGTCCCAGGCTGGTCATGATCACGAACAGGGACAAGGGCAACAGCGCGCCTGTGAAGCCGGCACCGGTCATGGTCTCTCCTCTGGTTGGCTTTATCGGAATTTGTGTCCGCATCATCCCGAGGCCGGCTTCAGATCACAAGGCGCGTAGGCGCGCCGCTATAATTCGCGCCACTTTTCTTACGGCCGCGCGAGTGGTTCGCGGTCTTCCGGTTTCCCTTGAACCTCAGGAGTTGCACCATGACCCTGCCTGCCGGCATCGAAATCACGGGCCCGCTGTCCCCGGCCTACAAGAAGGTCCTGACGCCGGAAGCGCTGAAGTTCCTCGCCAAGCTGGTCCGCAAGCACGGCCCGACCCGCGAGAAGCTGCTCGCCAAGCGCGCCGACCGCCAGAAGCTGATCGACGCCGGCAAGAAGCCGGGTTTCCTCAAGGAGACCAAGAAGATCCGTGACGGCAAGTGGAAGATCGCCGGCATCCCCAAGGATCTGCTCGACCGCCGCGTCGAGATCACCGGTCCGGTCGACCGCAAGATGATCATCAACGCGCTCAACTCGGGTGCGAAGTGCTTCATGGCCGACTTCGAGGATTCCGCCTCGCCGACCTGGCAGTTGATGATGGATGGCCAGATCAACCTCGCCGACGCGGTGCGCCGCAAGATCAGCTTCAAGAACCCGGACGGCAAGGAATACAAGCTCAACAAGGACATCGCGACCCTGATCGTGCGTCCTCGCGGCTGGCATCTGGACGAGAAGCACGTGCTGATCGACGGCAAGCCGGTCCCCGGCGGCATCTTCGACTTCGCGCTGTACTTCTTCCACAACGCCAAGGAGCTGCTGAAGCGCGGTAGCGGCCCGTACTTCTACCTGCCGAAGATGCAGTCGCATCTGGAAGCGAAGCTCTGGAACGCGATCTTCGTTGACGCCCAGAACGAGCTGAAGATCCCGCAGAAGACCATCAAGGCCACGGTGCTGATCGAGACCCTGTGGGCGGCCTTCGAGATGGACGAGATTCTCTACGAACTGCGCAACCACATCGTCGCCCTCAACTGCGGCCGCTGGGACTACATCTTCAGCTGCATCAAGACCCTCAATGCCCATGGCGACTGGGTGGTGCCGGACCGTCTGCAGGTGACGATGGACAAGCACTTCCTGGACAGCTACTCGAAGCTGCTGTGCGAGACCACCCACAAGCGCGGTGCCTTCGCGATGGGTGGCATGGCCGCCTTCATCCCGACCAAGGACGCGGCGAAGAACGAGGAAGTGTTCGCCAAGGTGCGCGCCGACAAGCTGCGCGAGGTGAAGAACGGCCACGACGGCACCTGGGTCGCCCACCCGGGCCTGGTGCCGGTCGCCATGGAAGTGTTCAACGAGCACATGCCGACGCCGAACCAGTTGCACAAGCAGTTCAACTACAAGATCAAGGCCGCCGACCTGCTGGCCAAGCCGGAAGGCCAGATCACAGAGGGCGGCCTGCGCAACAACATCAATGTCGGCATCGGCTACATGGAAGCCTGGATTCGCGGTACCGGCTGCGTGCCCCTGCACAACCTGATGGAAGACGCCGCCACCGCCGAGATCAGCCGCACCCAGGTCTGGCAGTGGCTGAAGTACGGTGCGGTGCTGGCCGATGGCCGCCCGGTCACCCGCGAGCTGGTGCTGAAGATCGTCGACGAGGAGCTGGAGGCCTACAAGAAGCAGCTGGGTGTAGAGAAGTTCTACCAGGGTCGCTTTGTCGAGGCCGCTGGCATCGTCGCCCGCATGTCCACCGCGCCCAAGTGCGAGGAGTTCCTGACCCTGCCGGGCTATCGCTACCTCGATTGAGCCGGCTGTCCTTTGGGCAAGAGGGGCGCCGAGGCGCCCCTTTTTGTTGGGCTGCTGAGGCTGTCCAGGCTTTCGTGAAGCGGGGCATCGGCCCTTTATATGTATAAGGGCTGCGGACAGGGGCGAGGCGAGGGCGGCCTGCCGACCAAGGTCTAGTCCATTCCGGTCAGGCGGGCCGGCGAAGATGTTGTGCGGTGCAAAAAAGTCACCTGTATAATTCGCGCCCGCGAATCCGGCTTCACCGTTCTGACATTTTGGGGCGGGGCTTCAGGGCGCCGGATTCAACGTTTTCTTTCCCACCGCAAGGACTTCACCGATGTCGACTCGCGAAGAGCAGATCAAGGCCCTCGAAACCGATTGGGCGACCAACCCCCGCTGGAAGCTGGTCAAGCGCGGCTATTCCGCGGCCGATGTCGTCCGCCTGCGCGGCAACATGCAGATCGAGTACACCCTCGCCAAGCAGGGCGCCGAGAAGCTCTGGGCCAAGGTCAACGGCGGCGCCAAGAAGGGCTACGTCAACGCCTTCGGTGCCATCACCGCCGGCCAGGCGATGCAGCAGGCCAAGGCCGGCCTGGAAGCCGTGTATCTGTCCGGCTGGCAGGTTGCCGCCGACGGCAACACCTCCGAAACCATGTACCCCGACCAGTCGCTCTACGCGTACGACTCGGTGCCGACCATGGTTCGCCGCATCAACAACACCTTCAAGCGCGCCGACGAGATCCAGTGGAGCCGTGGCATCGAGGCCGGTCACAAGGACTTCGTTGACTACTTCCTGCCGATCGTGGCCGACGCCGAAGCCGGCTTCGGTGGCGTGCTGAACGCCTTCGAGCTGATGAAGAACATGATCGCCGCCGGCGCCGCCGGTGTGCACTTCGAAGACCAGCTCGCTGCGGTCAAGAAGTGCGGCCACATGGGCGGCAAGGTGCTGGTGCCGACCCAGGAAGCGATCGAGAAGCTGATCGCCGCCCGCTTCGCCGCCGACGTCATGGGTGTGCCGACCATCGTGCTGGCCCGTACCGACGCCGAAGCCGCCAACCTGCTGACCAGCGACCACGACGCCAACGACAAGCCCTTCCTCACCGGTGAGCGCACCCAGGAAGGCTTCTACCGCGTCAAGAACGGTCTGGAGCAGGCGATCAGCCGTGGCGTTGCCTACGCGCCCTACGCCGACCTGGTGTGGTGCGAGACCGGCGTGCCAGACATCGGCTTCGCCCGCGAGTTCGCCCAGGCCGTGCAGAAGGCCTGCCCGGGCAAGCTGCTCAGCTACAACTGCTCGCCGTCTTTCAACTGGAAGAAGAACCTCAACGACAGCCAGATCGCTTCCTTCCAGGAAGAGCTGAGCGCGCTGGGCTACAAGTACCAGTTCATCACCCTGGCCGGTATCCACATCAACTGGTTCAACACCTTCCAGTTTGCTCACGCCTACGCCCGCGGCGAAGGCATGAAGCACTACACCAACATGGTGCAGGAGCCGGAATTCGCTGCCCGCGAGAAGGGTTACACCTTCGTGTCGCACCAGCAGGAAGTGGGCGCTGGCTACTTCGACGACGTCACCACCGTGATCCAGGGCGGTTCGTCCTCGGTCAAGGCGCTGGCCGGTTCGACCGAAGAAGAGCAGTTCCACTAAGCGATTCCCCAGGGCGGAGGTCGGTTCAGGTCGACCTCCGCGCCGGAGTCGCCAGACTGGATACTGGCAAGCAACACCCAGAGGGCGCTGCCAAAAGCAGCGCCCTTTGTCTTTTCCGCATGGCAGGTTTGCCGGGCGGCTAGACTGCCCTGGACCATGAAATTACTCGCTCTAGACACTGCCACTGAGGCCTGTTCCGTCGCGCTCTGGATCGACGGTGCCCTGCTTGAGCATTTCGAGCTGGCCGGGCGCGACCATACCCAACGGCTGCCGGCCATGCTGCATGCCCTGATGGCCGAGGCGGGCCTGGGATACTCCCAGCTTGATGGTCTCGTCTGCGGGCTGGGGCCGGGCAGCTTCGCCGGCGTGCGCATCGGCGTGGCTTACCTCCAGGGCCTCGCGCTGGCCCACGATCAGCCTGCCCTGGGCGTCTCGTCCCTGGCGATGCTGGCTCAGGGCGCGATCCGCGCCCATGGCGCCGAGCGAGTGCTGGCGGCCATCGACGCTCGCATGGACGAGGTCTATTACGCCGCCTATCTGCGTGACGCCGCCGGACTGGCAGTGCCGCAAGGCGAGGCCAGGGTCTGCCGGCCCGAGCTGGTGCCGGAGGATTCAGGGCCTTGGCACGCGGCCGGAACCGGTTGGGGGCGGTATGAATCGGTACTGCGCGCGGTCTCGGGCAGCGAGTTGCTGATGGTGGATGGCGAGGCCCTGCCTCGGGCCGGCGATGCCCTCCGTCTGGCGCTGCCGGGCTTCCAGTCCAGGGCGGCTGGCGATGCCGGTTTGCTGGCGCCGATTTATCTGCGCAACCGGATTGCGCTCACTCTCGTCGAACAGGCCGCATTACGGGCGAAAAGCCTCTCACTTTGAGAGCGGCCGCGACAGGCGTTTGGAAGGCTCTCTTGGCAGGCCCGTAAATGGCTGCTAAATCCAAGTGCGGTCAAGGTCTTACCGCCTCTGGCGTGTTACACTTCGACGTCTTTTGCAGGGCACCGGAAACGATCAAAAAAACGCCTGTGCAGAAGCCCCGAAAAAATCACGCTTGCTGGTGCGCAACATGACGGATTTCGCCAAAGAAGTTTTGCATATCAATCTCGAAGACGAGATGCGGCGCAGCTACCTCGATTACGCCATGAGCGTGATCGTCGGTCGCGCCCTGCCGGATGCCCGTGACGGCCTGAAGCCGGTGCACCGCCGCATCCTCTGGGGCATGAAGGAGCAGAACAACGACTACAACAAGCCGTTCAAGAAATCGGCGCGTATCGTCGGCGACGTCATGGGTAAGTACCACCCGCATGGCGACTCGGCGATCTATGACTCCATCGTCCGCATGGCCCAGCCGTTCTCGCTGCGCTACCCGCTGGTCGACGGTCAGGGCAATTTCGGTTCCATCGACGGCGATAACCCCGCCGCCATGCGCTACACCGAAATCCGCATGGCCAAGATTGCCCACGAGATGGTCGCCGACATCGGCGAAGACACCGTGGACTTCCAGGACAACTACGACGGCTCCGAGCACGAGCCGGTGGTGCTGCCGGCCAAGATCCCCAACCTGCTGGTGAACGGTTCCTCCGGCATCGCGGTGGGCATGGCCACCAACATCCCGCCGCACAATCTCACCGAGATCATCGAAGGCTGCCTGGCGCTGATCGAGAACCCGGCGCTGGATCTGGCCGGCCTGATGAAGCTGATTCCGGCGCCCGACTTTCCCACCGCCGGCCTTTTGCTCGACGCCCACGAACTGGTCAACGCCTACGAGACCGGCCGCGGCCGCATCGTGCTGCGCTCGCGCACCCATTTCGAGGAGTACGGCCAGAACCGGCAGTCCATCGTCGTCACCGAGCTGCCCTACCAGGTCAACAAGAAGACGCTGCAGGAGACGATGGCCGAGCTGGTCAAGGAGAAGCGGCTGGAGGGCATCAGCGGCATCCGCGATGAGTCCGACAAGGACGGCATGCGCTTGGTGATCGAGCTCAAGCGCGACGAGAACGCCGAGGTGGTGCTGAACAATCTGTTCCAGCTCACCCAGATGCAGACCGCGTTCTCGCTGAACATGGTGGCGCTGGACAACGGCCAGCCCAAGCGTCTGGGCCTGAAGGCGCTGCTCGACATCTTCCTGCGTCACCGCCGCGAGGTGGTCACCCGCCGCAGCCGCTACCGCCTGCAGGAGGCGCGCAAGAAGGCGCACATCGCCGAGGGCCTGGCGATCGCGCTGGCCAACATCGACGAGATGATCGAGCTGATCAAGCGCAGCGCCAACACCGCCGCCGCCAAGCTCGGCCTGATGGAAAAGGCCTGGAATCCCGGCCTGGTGAACGCGATGCTGGAGCGGGTCGATCTCGCCAGCACCCGGCCGGTGGACCTGCCGGCGGGCTTAGGCCTGACCGAGGACGGCACTGGCTACAAGCTCAGCGAGGCGCAGGCCACCGCCATTCTGGAAATGCGCCTGCAGAAGCTCACCGGCCTGGAGCAGGACGCCATCCGCGAGGAGTTCAAGGGCTATATCGCCAAGATCATCGACCTGCTCGACATTCTCGGCAGCGAAACCCGGCTGCTGTCGGTGGTGCGAGACGAACTCGTCGATATTCGCGACAACTTCGGCGACAACCGCCGCACCGAGATCACCGGCGCCGCGCTGAACATGGCGCACGAAGATCTGGTGCAGCCGCAGGACATGGTGGTGACGCTCTCGCACGCCGGCTACGTCAAGACCGTGGCCCTGAACGAGTACCAGGCCCAGCGCCGTGGCGGCCGCGGCAAGATCGCCGCCACCACCAAGGACGAGGACTTCCTGGAAAAGCTCTGGGTCAGCCACACCCACGACACCCTGCTGTGCTTCAGCAGCCACGGCAAGGTCTACAAGCTGCGGGTGTTCGAGCTGCCGGAAGGCTCGCGCGGCGGCCGTGGCCGCCCGTTCAACAACCTGCTGCCGCTGGAAGAGGGCGAGAAGATCAATGCGGTGTTGCCGATCAAGTCCTTCGGCGCGGAACAGAGCGAGGCCTCCGAAACCGGCCCCTTCATCTTCATGGTCACCCGCCGCGGCACGGTGAAGAAGACCGCGCTCGCCGCCTACGCCAACATCCGCTCCAACGGCCTGATCGCGGTCGACCTGCGCGCCGACGACGAGCTGATCTCGGTGGCGCTGACCACCGGCAGCGACGATGTGCTGCTGTTCAGCGACGCCGGCCGGGTCATCCGCTTCAACGAAAGCCATGTCCGGCCGATGGGGCGCGGCGCCACCGGTGTGCGCGGCATGCGCCTGGTGCGGGTCGCCGAGGCGGCGGAGGACGAAGCGGGTGAGTCGGCGGAGGAGGCGGGCGAGGAGGGCAGTGCCCTGCTGCCGGCCGCCGCCTGCATCATCAGCATGATCGTGCTCGAGGCCGGGGTGGACATTCTCAGCATCACCGAGCAGGGCTATGGCAAGCGCACGCCGATCGAGCAATTCCCGGTGCGTGGTCGTGGCGGCATGGGTGTGATCGCTCAGGCGGTCACCGACAAGACCGGCGATCTGGTCGCAGCCATTGCCGTCAACGACCGTCACGAGCTGATGCTCATCACCGAGGGCGGCAACCTGATCCGCACCCGCTCGCACGAGGTGCGGGTGGCCGGTCGCAACACCCAGGGCGTGCGGATCATGCGTCCGGAGCCGGGCGATCGCATCGTCGGCGTCGACCGCTTCGAGCCGGAAGCGGAGGCCGAAGGCGGCAACGCCAGCGAGCCGCCGACCGAAGGCACCGCCGGAGAGTAGGGGCAGTTGCGCTAAATAGCGGTTCTGGCTTTATTTTCGGCAGAAAGTCGTTAAACTACGCGACCTTTTTTGGGCCGGGAGCCAGTGCTGATGCTGGTCCGTCCCGGTCCAGATAACCGTCACAGGCAGGAAAAACAGCATGGTCAAGATTCGTCTCGCCCGGTCCGGCGCCAAGAAGGCCCCGTACTACAACGTCGTTGCCACCGACAGCCGCAGCTCGCGCGATGGCAAGTTCATCGAGCGTCTGGGCTACTACAACCCCAGCGCCCGCGGCCAGGAAGTCAAGCTCAAGCTTGACCTCGCCAAGATCGAAGGCTGGGCCAAGAACGGCGCCCAGATCTCCGAGCGCGTGGCGTTTCTGGTCAAGTCCGCCCCCAAGGCGGAAGTCGCTGCGGCCTAAGACGATGAGCGCCGAAGCGCCCCGCGCTGAAAAGCGGGTGACGCTGGGGCGCATCGCCGGTGTCTACGGCATCAAGGGCTGGGTGAAGCTGGTTTCCTCCACCCGGCCTGCCGACGGAATCCTCCGCTATCCCCACTGGTGGCTCAGCCGCCCGGGTTCCACGGAAGGCTACGAAGCGAAGTTGCTGGAAGGGCGGGTCCATGGCGCCGGTCTGGTAGCCCAGCTGTCCAGGCCGGACGGCAGCGCCATCGAAGATCGCGACAGCGCCGCCCGCATGGTGGGTTTGGAGATCGCGGTGCCGCGTTCGGCACTGCCGCCCACCAAACCCGGCGAAGTGTATCTGATCGACCTGGTGGGGCTCTCCGTCAAGTCGGTCGCTGGCGAGCCGCTCGGCGTGGTCGAGTCGGTGACCAGCAACGGCGCGCAGGATGTGCTGGTGGTGCGCGACGCGGCGGTATTGGATGAAGCCGGTGAGCCGATGCGGAGGCTGATCCCGTTCGTCAGAGGCCCGATCATCGAATCGGTGAGCCTGGAAGCAAACGAGATCGTCGCGCACTGGCAGCCCGACTGGTGAGGATGTAAGGCGGTGCGGGTCGAAGTGCTGACGCTGTTCCCAGAACTGGTGGAGCAGCTCACCAGCGTCGGGATCCCACGCATCGCGGCGGAATCTGGCGCGCTGACCCTGGTCACGCGGCAGTTGCGCGATTTCAGCGGCAATCGCTGGAACCGCGTCGATGAGCGACCGTTTGGCGGTGGTCCGGGCATGGTGATGCAGCCCGAGCCGCTGGCCCAGGCGGTGGCGGCGGCTCGACAGGAGTGCGGTGCGGGAGCGCCGGTCCTGGTGATGTCGCCGCAGGGTGAACGTTTCGACCAGCGATGGGCGGAGCGGCTGGCCAAGGAGCCAGCATGGATTGTGGTATGCGGTCGCTACGAAGGCATGGATGAACGCTTTCTGGCGAGCGAGGTGACGGCGGAGTTGTCCCTGGGCGACTTCGTGCTCTCCGGTGGCGAAATTGCCGTGATGGCGATGGTGGACGCGGTGACGCGTCTGCTGCCGGGCGTACTCGGTGATGCGGAGTCGGCGGTCAGCGACTCCTTCAGCGCCGGGCATCTCGACCACCCGCACTACACGCGGCCGGTCAACTGGCGTGGGATGCCGGTGCCGGACGTGTTGTTGTCAGGAGATCACAAGGCGATTGCGCAGTGGAGGCTGGCAAACGCATTGGGTCAAACCTGGTTGAAGCGGCCGGATTTATTGGCCGGGTTGGAGTTGAAGGCGGCACACCATATGTTGCTGCGGGAGTATCTCTCTGAGTACGCCTCGCAGTGGCCTGATAAATAGCGCAGTACGTTTTTAAAGAGGTTTTAACCATGAACTTGATTCAGCAGCTGGAAGCCGAGGCGATCGCCGCCCAGGCCAAGAAGATTCCCGAATTCGGCCCCGGCGACACCATCGAGGTCAAGGTCAAGGTCAAGGAAGGCGACCGTGAGCGTCTCCAGGCCTATGAAGGCGTGGTGATCGCGGTCCGCAACCGCGGCCTGAACTCCGCGTTCACCGTGCGCAAGGTCGCCCACGGCGAAGGCGTCGAGCGCACCTTCCAGACCTACAGCCCGCAGGTTGCCGAGATCGCCGTGAAGCGCCGTGGCGACGTCCGCCGCGCCAAGCTCTACTACCTCCGCGATCTGGCCGGCAAGGCTGCCCGCATCAAGGAAAAGCTGAGCGCCCGCGCGGAGTAATCCGCCATCGGGTCGCGGGGCGGATTGCAGATCCGTTCCGCGAAGCAGGCTCGAAGCGAGCGATGACCCTCATGGGTTGTCGCTCGCTTTTTTGTTTGGGCCGGCACAGACCTGAATCGGTGGTAATGGCGGCTAGCCGCGCGCGATCAGGTCGTGGGAGCCGCGCGCAGCCAGTCTTCGGCGCTGCGCTGAAAGAACGGCATGGCGCCATAGGGTGCGTAGGCCGGGTGGCTGAAAGCGCGCTCGCCCTGTCGCTCCAGGCCGCTTTTCAACAGCACGCGTTGCGAGCCGGCGTTGTCCGGATGGGTGATCGCGCAGAGGCTGGGCAGGCCGAGTTGGGTGTAGCCATAGCGCAGCAGCGTCAGGCTCATCTCGGTGGCGTAGCCGCTGCCCCAGTACTGTGGGAACAGACGGTAGCCGACCTGGATCAGCGTCTCGCCACGGATGTGGTTGAGCAGGTGAAAGCCGATGCACTCTCCGCTCTGCCGCTCGATGCTGGCCCAGACACCGAGGCCGGGTTGCTCCTCGTAGTAGCTGAGGATGCGGCTCTCCAGCATGTTGCGGGTGTCTTCCGCCGCCTCCGGACCGCCGAGATAGCGCATCACCTCGGGGTCGGAGTTCAGCCTTTGCAGCAGCGGCAGGTCGGCCAGGTCAAAGCGGCGCAATTGCAGCCGCGCGCTACGCAGGCCGTCGCGACCGGCGTCGAAACCCATCTCTACAGGCCGCCGCAGCCGATCATGCCGCCGTCGATGGTCAGCGTGGTGCCGGTGACATAGCTGCTGGCCGGGCTGACCAGGAACAGGATGCCGGGCGCGATCTCTTCCGGCTGCGCCATGCGCTGCAGCGGAATCTGCGGCAGCACGGTTTTCAGGATCTGGTCGTTCTTGGTCAGCGCCGAGGCGAACTTGGTGTCGGTGAGGCCGGGCAGCACGGCATTGCAGCGGATGCCCCAGGGTGCGCATTCCTTGGCGAAGGCCTGGGTCATGTTGATGACGCCGGCCTTGGTGATGGAATAGATCGCCTGGAACATGCCCGGCTTGATGCCGTTGACGCTGGCGATGTTGACGATCGCACCACCACCGCCCTTCTTCATCAGCTTAGCGGCCAGCGAGGAGAGCTCGAAATAGCCCTTGATGTTCACTTGCAGGGTTTTTTCCACCATGTCCATGCCGGTATCGGTGACATGGCCGAAGTAGGGATTGGTGGCGGCGTTGTTGACCAGGATGTCGAGCTTGCCGAAGCGCTGCTCGATCTCGGTGATCAGGTGCTTGAGTGCCGCCGACTCGCCCTGGTGGGCGGCAATGGCGGTGGCCTGGCCGCCGCTGGCGATGATCTGGTCGGCGATTACGTCGAGGTCAGCCTGCTTGCGGCTGGAGATCACCACATGGGCGCCCTGCTCGGCGAGCAAGCGGGCGGTGGCGGCGCCAATGCCGCGCGAGGCGCCGGTGATCAGCGCGACCTTGCCGCTGAGATTGAATAGCTGGGTGCTCATCGGAAACTCCTCTTTCCTGGGGGCGAAAAAGAAACCGGCCGCGACAGCGGCCGGTGGGGCATCAAGGCGGACGCCGCGAACGGCGCCCGGATCAAATCACATAGACCGGGCCGTGCAGGCTCTGGCCCAGGCTCTGGCCCTGGGCGTCGGCGAGGTTCGCATCCACGACCACGGTGTAGCGCCCCGGCTTGAGGCCGCGGAAGATCGCCAGGCGCGGATTGGCGGCGGCTTCCCAGCTGCCGCTGACCAGCTCGCCATGCCGGTCGTAGACCTTCACCGACTGGTTCAGGGCCCCCTCGGCCGGCTGACCGGAAAACAGCAGGGCAATCGCTGCCTCGCCCTTGGGTTGGCCGGCGTAGACCAGGCCAAAGCTGCCAGTCGGCGCCGGCCACCAGGCCTTGAGGGCATCGGAGGCGGCGACGACGGCCTTGGGCGCGGTCTTGGCCGGCTTCGCACGCGGCGTCGTCGGGCGAGCAGCGGGCGTGGCTTCCTCGGCATTGGCCACCATCGGCTCGGCTGCCGCCGCCGCCGGGGCGTGGCTGCTGCTCGCCACCTGGCCCCCGAACTCGTCACGCACCACGCGGCGGGCAGTGCTGGCGGCCACCTGCTGCGCGGCGCGGCGGCCAGCGGCGTAGCCGATCTCCTCGGCTTCGGCGGCACTCAGGCCACCGCTCGATTTGCCGGACTGGGCGGCGAGGGCGGTTTGCACGACTTCCTGTGCGACCCGGCGGCCTTCTTCTTCACCGATGCGACGGGCTTCCTCGGCGCTCAGGCCGCCGGTCGTGCTGCTGACCGGGGCCTTGGAAAGCTGCTGGTCGACGATGGCCTGGGCCACCTGGGCGGCCACCTGACGCGCCACCTCCTCGCCGATGCGCCGGGCCTCGGCCTCACTGAGTCCGGCACCGGCCGAGCCCTCACCGACGGCTGCCACTGCGGCGGCGGTGGCGGCGGCAATCGGGTCTTCGCTGGCGCTGCCCTCAAGGCTGGTGGTGTCGGCAGTGGCGGCTGCTTCCGGGGCGGTGGTGCTGGTTTCGGCCTGGGCCTGGGGCTTGCTCTTGTCGCCAGTGAGGAAATCGAAGGCGAAGTAAGTGCCGCCGGCCGCCACCAAGGTGGCGACGAGAATGCCAATGGTGAGATTGGTCTGTGAATTCTGGTTCATGGTCTGGGCGTGCTGGGATGCGAACCGACCGGGCCGCGATCAGCGCTGGGCCGCGTCGCGCGCGGCCTGTTCGGCGATGGACTTGGCGGTTTCCGCGGCGGCCTTGGCAGCGGCCTCGGCGACGATGCGCGCCAGCTCGTCGCGGCTGAGAGTAGTGGCCGGGGCGCTGCTGCTGGTCGCAGCCGGGGCTGGCTCGGGAGCCGGGGCCGGCTCGCTGGTCGCGGTCTCGGTGCTGACCGGCTCGCTGACGACCGGCTCAGTCGGCGCTTCGGGGGCCGAACTCTCGGCGCTGGCTTCGGCGGCGGTCGCTGTGCTGCTTTCCTCAGTGGCCGCCGTGGTGGCGACTTCTTCGCTCGGCGTCGGCGCCTGGCTGGGGGCGGCGCTGTCGGCGATGGCGGCGGCCTCGCTTTCATTCAGGCCGGCGCTGAGCACCTGTTCGGCCTGGATGCCGGTGGCCGGCGGAGCTTCCTTCTGATGGGGGAAGATCAGGCCCAGGGCAAAATAGCTGCCGATGGCGAGTACCAAGGTGATGCCGGCCAGCGGCAGAAAACGGCTGCTCATTCCAAAACTCCCCTCTTAAGACGTTGTTTGCGATCCGGTATGTATTGCTATAAGTGCCGCCGGCTGTTGATCGTCAGCCGCCGTATTCTAGTCATGTAAACCGCCGCATAGCAGAGTGCTCGCGTCGTTGCGGTCAAGGTGCCTTGCCGGTGCGGGCGGCATAATACGCGCCCCTTTGCCCTCTTCCGATCAGGCCGACATGCAGGACCGCTACCTCGACTTCATCAACTCCCCCTTCGGCAAGAGCATTGCCAGCTCGCTGGGTCTGCCCATGCCGGTGCGCCTGAAGCGCGCTACTGCCGGCTATGCCGCCCAACCGCTGGCGGGCGCCACCGCCTTGCTGGCGGCCGACGCCAACGCCACGGCCACCGACCAGGTTCTGACCGCCCTGGTCGAGCTGGGTGCGACGGTGCAGATCGCGCCCGCGCACCCGGGCCTGGCCCCGCTCAAGGCGGCGGCGCAGAAGGCCGGCATCGCGCTGAAGAGCGAAGGCGGCGACAGCGAGCCGGTGGCTCCGGTCATCGTCTTCGACGCCACCGGTGTTTCTGGTGCCGCCAGCCTCAAGCAGGTCTACGAGCTGTTCCAGCCGCGCCTGCGCCGCCTGCCCAAGCACAGCCGGGTGGTGGTGCTGGCGCGCGCGCCGGCCGATACCGGCAGCGTCGAGGGCGCCACCGCCTCGATGGCGCTGACCGGCTTCGTGCGCTCGCTGGCCAAGGAAATCGGCAAGAACGGCTCCACCGCCAATCTGCTGGTGCTGGGCAAGAACGGCGACGCCTGGGTGAAGGGCGCGCTGGCCTTCTTCACCGGCGTCAATTCCGCCTATGTCACCGGCCAGGTGCTGGCCGTCGACGGCGCGCCCAAGGGTGTGAAGGCCATCGCCAGTCCCGAGGCCTCGCTGGCCGGCAAGGTGGCGGTGGTCACCGGTGCGGCGCGCGGCATCGGTGCGGCCATCGCCCAGGTGCTGGCGCGCGAAGGCGCCACCGTGGTCGGCATGGACCGCCCGGCCGAGGAAGGCGCGCTCGGCGCCACCCTGGCGCCGCTCAATGGCGTCGGCCTGGCGCTGGACGTCACCGACCCGAGCGCGCCGGAGCGCCTGGCCAGCGAGCTGATGAGCCGCTTCGGCGGTGCCGACATCGTCGTCCACAACGCCGGCGTCACCCGCGACAAGATGCTGCGCAACATGGCGCCGCATCTCTGGGACATGGTGCTGGACATCAACCTCGGCGCGATCCTGCGCATCAACGACCGCCTGCTGCAGGGCGCGCTCAAGGATCAGGCGCGTCTGGTCTGCATCAGCTCTATCGGCGGTATCGGCGGCAACGCCGGCCAGACCAACTACGCCGCCACCAAGGCCGGCGTGATCGGCTATGCCGAGGCGCTGTCGGCGGTACTCGCGAAGCGGGGCATGGCGATCAATGCCGTCGCTCCGGGCTTCATCGAAACCCAGATGACCGCCGCCATGCCGGCCGCCAACCGCGAGGTCGGCCGCCGCATCAACTCGCTGGCCCAGGGCGGCCTACCGCAGGACATCGCCGAGGCGGTGACCTTCCTGGCCTCGCCGCTGGCGGCCGGCATCAACGGCCGCACCCTGCGCGTTTGCGGCCAGAACTGGATGGGGGCGTAAGCACTTGGCGGACGCTTCCGTGCCACCGCTGGAGAAGATCGCCTCGGCCAAGCTGCCGACCGCCGAGGCGACCTTCACCATGACCGTGTTCCGGGCTGAAGACGGCAAGGAGCACATGGTGCTCTCGCTCGGCGATCTCAAGGCCGAGCCGCCGCCCTTGGTGCGCATCCACAGCGAATGCCTTACCGGCGATGCGCTCGGCTCGCTGCGCTGCGACTGCGGCCCGCAGTTGCAGGAGGCGATGCACCGCATCGCCGTCGAGGGTCGCGGCGCCATCCTCTACCTGCGCCAGGAAGGGCGGGGCATCGGCCTGGGCAACAAGATCCGCGCCTATGCCTTGCAGGATCAGGGTGTCGATACCGTCGACGCCAATCACCAGCTGGGCTTCCCCGACGACGCCCGCGACTACCGGCTGGCGGTGGCCCTGCTCTGCGAGATGGGGGTCTGCCGGCTGCGCCTCTTGACCAACAATCCGCGCAAGGTGGCCTCGCTGGCCGCCGACGGCATCGAGGTGGTGGACCGGGTGCCGCTGCAGGTGGGGGAGAATCCGCACAACGCGGCCTATCTCGCCACCAAGCGCAAGCGGCTGGGGCATTTCCTGCCGCCGTGACCGAGCTGCAGGACGAGGCAGAACGCCTGCGTGCCGCCGCCGGGCCGCGCAGCCTGCTGCGTGAACTGGGTTCGCTGACGGTTTCCACCGTCCAGGTCTCGCGCGGCTTCGTGCCGCTGGGGCGCCTACTGGCCTCGGCCGACGATGTCACCTCGGCACAGCTGGCGGAGGCCATCGACGCGCTGTTCGAGAAGCTCTACGAACACCCCATCGTCCACCAGTCGCGCCATCTCACCGAGCGGCTGCGCTCGCGCGGGCTGATTCCCAACGAGCAGTCCACCGAGAATCTCATCCGGTTTGTGGTGGACCAGTCGTTGCAGCGTTCGCCGGTACCGGTGCCGGAGGCGCTGGTCCAGGAGTTCTGGAACTTCTTCGAGGAGCTGTTCCGGGCGCCGGAGCTGAAAGGTCTGGGCGAGCTGTCGCTGGACATGGTGCGGCTGGTCCTGAAGACCTACGAGCCCTTGCTCACCGAGGTGGTGAACCTCCTGAAGGCTGGGCGCCGCTTCAACGAGTGGCAGTTGCGCGAGGTGCTGCGCCGCGCCACGCTGGTGCGCAACGACATCGCCATCGTCCGCCGCCAGATCCGCGCGATCCGCTACATCAAGCCCTTCTTCGCCGCCGATCCCAAGGACTTCACCGCCCAGGCCGAGATCGTCGCGCAGATGGTGCGTGAGTTCGGGCCGTTCTTCATCAAGATGGCCCAGGTCGCCGCCGCCAACGCCGACTTCCTGCCCGAGGAGATTGCCAGGGAGCTGGCGGTATTCCACGAGGACGTGCCGGCAATGAGCGCCGAGGAGGTCAATCAGGCCTTCATCGAGTGCTTCGGCAAGCCGCCGGACAAGCTCTACATGGACTTCGACGCCGAGCGGCCGGTGAAGTCCGGCTCGATCGGCAGCGTCTATTTCGCCAAGAAGCCCTTCGTCGAGAACGGCGTCGAGGTGCTGCGGCCGGTGGTCATCAAGGTCGGTCGCCACAACATTGACCGCGAGTTCGTGATCGGCAAGCTGGTGATCGGGCTCGCCATCATGTCCAGCCAGTACTGGGCGCCGCATTCCAAGCTCGCGCCGTTTTTGCGCGCCTTGCAGGAGCAGGCCGACGAATTCGTCGCCGGCTTCATGGAGGAGATCGATTTCGACTCCGAGGCGCGCCACCACCTGCGGTTCCACGAGCGCGCCCAGCGCTCGCAGGTGTGGCGGGTGCCGCAGCTCTACGGCCACGCCCGCCGCATCCTGGAGATGGAATACCTCGCCGACGCCAGCGGCCTCAATCGCGCGCTGGCGCAGATGCCGCGCTCGCAGCGCCGGCAGTTCCAGAGCCAGGTGACCGAGCGCCTGCTCTACACCGTGCTGCACCACATCGTGATCTACCGCGAGATGCACGGCGACCTGCATCCCGGCAATGTGATGATCGGCACCGACGGCGCCCTCTACCTGATCGACTGGGGCAATGTGGTGCCGCTGGACGGCAAATGGTCCCTGGTCTGGGACTACCTGGCCGGCGCCATGCTGGCCGACGTGAAGCTGCTCGCCGACGCGATGATCCGCATCAGCACCCAGCCGCAGGAAAACGCCGGCCGCCGCGCCGAGATCGAGGCGATGCTGAGCGAAACCCTGGCGAAGAAGGGCGTGCAGCCGCTGACCCGCCGCAATTTCATCCGCCAGCTGCGGCGTGGCGGCCTGGCCGGTCTGCATGCGCGTGGACAGACCGTGCTGCAGCTGATGAGCAACACCCAGCAGGTCGGCCTGGTGGTGCAGAAGGACTATCTGCACCTGTCGCGGGCGCTGTTCGCCGCCGCCGGTAGCTTTGGTTCGCTCTACGAGGGCGATCCCAAGCGCCTGCTGCTGCGCGATCTTGGCTGGTCGCTGGCGCGGCTGCCGCTGACCGCTACCCAGGATGTCTTCCACCGCGAAATCGCCACCATCCGCAGCAAGCTGGCGCAGAGCCTGCCGCTGCCGAAGTTCCTGCGCCTGCGCATCGCGCCGCCGCCGCCAGCGCGGCGGCTGGCGCGGACCGCGCCGGCACTATCCTGATCGCACCGATTGCTGGCCCAGGCTGCGTGGGCCGCATCCTTCGCTCCCCATCCACCGACTCCCGCACCCGCCCATGCTGTATCACCTGGTCCGCCCCGCCTTGTTCGCGCTCGATGCCGAGCGTGCCCACGAACTGACGCTGGAGCTCTTGCAGCACGCACCCCGGCTGGCTGGACTGGGGATGGGGGAGCGTAGGGTGGACGCGCCGGCGCAAGTGCTGGGCCTGCGGTTTCCCAACCGCGTCGGTCTCGCCGCCGGTCTCGACAAGAACGGGCTCTGCCTCGCCGCCTGGGAGCGCTTCGGCTTCGGCTTTGTCGAAGTCGGCACGGTGACTCCGCGAGCGCAGCCGGGCAATCCACGGCCGCGCATGTTCCGCCTGCCCGAGCACGGCGCCCTGATCAACCGCCTGGGTTTCAACAACCTCGGCATGGAGGCGCTGGCGCAAAAGCTGGAGGAAACCCGCCGCGACTATTCCGGCGTGCTCGGCATCAATATCGGCAAGAACGCGGTGACGCCGATCGAGCGCGCCGCCGACGACTACCTGCTCTGCCTGCGCCGCCTGCACCGTCACGCCGACTACATCACGGTGAACATCTCCAGCCCCAACACCAAGAACCTGCGTGAGCTGCAGAACGACGCCGCGCTCGACGGCCTGCTGTCGGCGATCGCCGGCGCCCGCCGCGAGCTGGCCGAGGCCGAGGGCCGGCAGGCGCCGGTGCTGGTGAAGATCGCCCCCGATGTCGCCGACGAGCAGCTGCCGGGCATGGTCGAGCTGGTCCGCAAGCACGGCATGGACGGCTTGATCGCCACCAACACCACGCTGTCGCGCAGTGGGGTGGCCGGCCATCGCCATGCGGCGGAGGCGGGTGGCCTCTCGGGCGCGCCGCTGCGCCTGCGCGCCGAACAGGTGCTGCGCCAGCTGCGTGCCGCCGCCGGGGCGGACTTCCCCCTGATCGGCGTCGGCGGCATCGACTCCGGCGACGACGCCCTGGCGCGTCGTGCCGCCGGTGCCGATCTGGTGCAGGTCTACACCGGCTTCATCTACCGCGGGCCGGCGCTGGTCACCGAGTGTGCACGCGCACTTGCTTGAATCTTGTGTGAAATTTCTTACTCCTCCGTTGCCTGGCCCCAGACCGGAGGTTACAGTTCGGTAGCTTTGCCGGACGGCCCGTCTCCCGCGTCCTGACCACTTCCAAAAATAGACCGATCCAAGGGGTATTTTCATGCGCAACACTCACCAAGCCTCCGCCTGGGCTGCTCTGTTTGCCCTGAGCTGCTCGGCGCCGGCGCTGGCCGTCAATGCCGACGGCACCAGCGGCAACTACGCCGCCGCCTCGGTCGCCGCCGAAATCAGCGACAGCAGCCGTGATGCCGATACCGGCCTGGGCTACCAGCTCAGCTTCGGCGTGCCGCTGCCGATCAAGAACGGCGCGGTCGAAGTCTCCTTCTACGATGTTGGCCGCGACCGCGGTATCGACGGCAAGAGCGACTACCAGACCTCGCTGCTGGTCAACTACGTGCACGACCTCGGCACCTATGGCTGGAGCGACAAGGGCTTCGCGCTGAAGCCCTTCGTGCTCGCCGGTCTGGGCGGCGTGCAGGAAGACGTGCTCGGTGAGAAGCACACCCATGTCGGTGTCGATATCGGTGCTGGCACCCTCATCGGTCTGCCCTGGTACGGCCTGGCCGTGCGCACCGAAGCCCGCGTGCTGAGCCAGATCAACGATGAATCCGTGCCGGATCAGGACTACCTGATCGACTACCGCCTGCTGCTCGGTCTGCAGGTGCCGCTGATGCTGGCCACCGCTGGCTCGGAAGCGCCGGCCACGGCGCCGCAGCCGGTGGAAGCCTGCCAGCTGTCGGTGGTCGACCCGGCCACTGGCCGTAGCGACTGCGCCTCCGACTCCGACCATGACGGCGTTGCCGATGGCGTCGATCAGTGCCCGGCCAGCGAGCCGGGTGCCCTGGTCAATGCCGTCGGTTGCCCGGCGGTCGCCGAGCCGGTGCCGGCTCCGGCCGACCCGGTGGTGCCGATCGGCGAGCCGCAGGCGGTCAGCTTCGAGCTGAACTCCTTCGAGATCGACGAGGCCTCCAAGACCAAGCTCGACAACGTCGCGGCGCTGCTGGCTTCCGATCCCTCGCTGCGCGTGGAGATCGAAGGCCGCACCGACAACCGTGGCACCGAGGCCTACAACATCGTGCTCGGCGCCCAGCGCGCCGAGGCGGTACGCCAGTACCTGCTGGCCAAGGGCGCCGAAGCCGCGCGCCTGACCACCCTGTCGATCGGTGAATTCAAGCCGGTGGCCAGCAACGAGACCGAAGACGGCCGTCGCGCCAACCGTTCGGTGCAGTTCCGGGTGATCCGCCGCTAAGCTGCTCTGGCCGCAAGGCAACAAAAAGCCGCCTGAACCGAAACCGGTTCAGGCGGCTTTTTACTGCCCGGTGCTACGCGCTAGTCGCGCTCCAGCAGCCGCCCCGAGAGCACCCGGCCCTGGCTGTCGGTCTCGTAGAGAGACTCGCGGTCCACCAGCAGATAGGCGTCCATGCTCTGGTCCAGCGCCTGATAGCTGATGTCGCCGACTTTCACCGTACCGGAGCGGCCGTCCCAGTCCGGCGCATACAGGTAATAGCGACCCGGTTCGCGGCTCTCGCTGCGGTAGGGTGATTCGAGCGCCGGCTGGTCGGAGACGAAGTAGAGATAGCTGCCCGCCTCGAAGCTCACCGCCAGCCAGTGACTGCCGGAGCCCACCACCACGCCCGGGGCATTGGCCGGCACATGCAGCTTCTGCACCCGGCGCTGGCCGCGGTCTACCAGGCGGCCCGCGGCAATGCCGCGCTGCGCGCTGGCGGAACTGCGGGCGAGCGTGATCGGCCGTGAGACGTAGTACTGCAGGCGCTGCTTGTGCGGCTCGCTCAGGCCGTAGTCCTGGCTCAGCGAGTCGCTGAACGGCAGCTGCTCGGCGACCTGCCGGCTGGCGCAGCCGCTCAAGCCCAGGAGCAGGACCAGGGTGGCGAACCTATGGACGGAGGTATTGGCCGGCATGATGGTCGGGTATCCGCGCGGGGCTTGTGGCATTCTGCAGCCATCTTACTGCAAGGCTGTTTGACCTCCCGATTCCATGCCGACTGCTCTCGCCAACACGCAGCAAGCGCCGGCCTCGCCCTGTGTCGGCGTCTGCCAGCTGCAGGGTCAGCTGTGCATAGGCTGCGGTCGCGAACTCGGCGAGATCGCCGAGTGGAGCGGCGCCAGCCCCGGGAGAAAAGCTCGCATCGTCGCGGCCGCCGCCGAGCGGCTGGCTATAATCGCAAGCCCTGCAACCAGGCCAGTTTCCTCATGAATCGTCTGCTGGGTTCGGTGGTGCTTCTCGCCTATGTGTTGGCCTGCTTCGGCATTTTTGCCTGGTGGATGCCCAACTTCTTCGCGGTCAACATCGACCTCCTGCCGCAGCCGACCTATCGCTACGTGGCGGCCACCGGCATCCCATATGGCCTGCTGCTGGTGACGGTGATCGCCCGGCAATCGCTCAAGGGCTATTTCTCGCCGGTGATGCTGTTTCATGTGCTGTTCGCCGGCGTGCTGCTGTATGCCGGCCTGTACGCCTTCTACTTTTCGCTACAGGCGAATTTCTTCTGCGCCGCGCACCTGGCGGTCTGCGCCGCCGGCATCGTCTGGAACCTCTACCGTCATCGCAAGGAGCTGGCGCTCTGGGAGCGCGTCCAGGCGGCCGCGGCGGCATGAGCGCGAAGCCCGCGCTGCCCAGCCTCGCCGACTACAGCCACCGCGTCCAACTGGCGGTGCGCTGGGGTGACATGGACGCTCTGGGCCACGTCAACAACGTCAAGTTCTTCACCTACGACGAGCAGGCGCGGCTGCAGTATTTCGACGCCATCGCCGCCATCCAGACCGACTTCTGGCAGGGCTCCGGCATCATCCTGGCGAAACTCGGCTGCGATTTTGTGCAGCAGCTGCGCTACCCGGCGACGCTCGACATCGGTCTGCGCATCAGCCGCCTGGGCCGCAGCAGTCTGGATACCGAGGCGGCGATGTTCGAGGGCGAGCGGCTGGTGGCGATCACCCGCGGCACCCTGGTCTGGTTCGACTACCGTCAGCAGAAGCCGGCACCGATTCCCGAGACGGTACGCGAGCTGATCCGCCGCCGGGAAGTCGTGCCGCCGGAGGAAGTCACGCAGCCTGCTTAGGTGGCGTACGTCTGAACGTTAGAGACGGGCGCTTTTTAGCGCGCCAGAACTTCAAGACTGACAGGGAAGTAACGCGTTCCCTTGGCAATTTTCCACTTCACTTCGCCCTTGTCGGAGCAACCGGCAATATGGTCCGGGAACAGGATGTGCCCGGCCGCGCAACTTAGTTGAAGATCGAATTTTCGTGGGCGACGTTCACAGACCACAGATTCAATGGTTCCGGTTTGTCTGGCTCGAATGGATTTCGGCTCTTCATTGAGTTCTCTGGAAAGACGCACATCCTCGCCATCCAAGGCGAAATTGGAGCAAGCGGAGAAGCTGTCCTTGTCTTTGATCGCATCAATAACAGTGACGTTTACATCCAGCACCTTCTCTACCTCAGAGAACGGACCTTGCCGCTTTCTTGCCATTTCGGCGAGTCTGGAGCCGAGCAGTGAAGTGGGAGACAACTTTTCGATCTCGCTCAGCGACACGGCGGCTCTATTCGCGAGTGCGCTCTCAAGCTGGTCTTGCATGGAGGCGATTTTCTTATGTGCCTCTTCTTTCTTTGCTATCTCGTCTGTAAGCAACCCTCGCAGGGTGGCTAGTTTGTTGGGGAGATTTTCCGCTTCCATCTGAGCGGAGAGGCCACTGTTCGTCATATAAGCAGTCCCCAAAAGAAGAGCCGCTGACCCAGCAAGTTTCATCGCGCCAAAAGACAAACTTGCACCAGTGGTGCCTCCAAGATATCGATAGGTTAGGGCGGCTATGGCGATCCCTAGTAAAACAGCCAACAGCATCGGTGGATAAAACCGATTGCTGTAAGCCCAAAGGCTGGTCAGAACCACAGGTACGAGCAGGCAGAAGCCGATTACAACCCACAACACAGCATCGTCGCGCTGACTGCCGGATTCACTTTCCGTCGCCATGAGCCCCTCCCTAGTTTCTCTTCTCGGCGGTTTCCCCAAACACGCCTTGTTGTTGCGAGACTAATAACGGCCAGTCAGGTTGTCGAGTTGCTGGTGTTTTCGACATGACGTCGGGTGGAATCACGTCTCCGCCAGGCCCGGCCGCAATTGCCCGGCCGGTTCCGCTGCGAGGTTGGTCACCAGTCGGATGAAGGCGCGCACCTGCCGGTGCATCAGCGCGTAATCGGTGTACTCGCTGGTGACCTTGGGGATGCCGAAGTTGAGCAGGTACACCGGTCCGGTGATGTACTGGATCATCGGCAGCCCGGTGTCGTTGCGGTAGCCCTGGCCCTCGCCAAACGGCAGCACCGGCGGCAGCACGATGCTGCGGTCCATCTGGCTGGAGAGCAGTGCGCTTTCGCGCTCGAACACCGCGCCGAGCGGGCTGACGATCACCTGCGGCTCGTTGAGGCCGGTCAGCGCCATCACGCCGGGCACCACCTCCAGCCATTCGCGGGCGCCGACATGCTCGATCTCGACCGCCGCCAGTACTCGCGCCTGCAGCTCGTCGTGGTGCGCTTCCAGATAGCTGGCGAGCCCGCCGCCGCCGAAGTGGCCGCCGCTGAACACCACCCGCAGGCTGCGCGGACGCTGCGTCGCCGGCACCCGGGTGTAGTAGCGCATCATCCCGAGGATGGCGGCGGTGCCGTTGTCCTCGATGGAATTGGTGCCGTCGGTGTGCGAGCTGAGCACAATCTCCAGCGGGCTCACCCCGGGCAGGCGGGCGACGACGTTATAGGCCTCGACCTCCTCCTCCAGCGCATCCAGTGTCAGCCTGGCCTTCAGGGGCGAGAGCGGCTGGCTGCTCAGCCGCTGCTTGAGCGCGCGGCCCTCGTCGCGGTCCAGATAGACCGTCGGTGAGGCCGGAAGAAAGCGCGCGAAGAAGGGGTAGTAGGAGCCTAGTGCGGCCTCCCGCGGGTAGTCGATGATGCCGACCGCGCCCGCAGCACCCGCGGCCTTCAGCGCGGTGGTCACCACCTGCGCCACCACCATGTCCAGGAAGGGTCGCGAGTACGGCGTGGTGAAGCCCATGGTGCCGGCCTCGTCGGTGATGTGCAGCGCGAGGCTGCTGAGCACGCCGATGGGGATGGTCAGGCGCGGCAGGTCGTAGACCACGATCTTGCCGCGTACGTCCAAGCCGGCGACCACCGCGAGGATCGAGGACAGGCCACTGGTAGTGTCGCCCAGCAGTTCGGTGAGGTTGCGCAAGAGATCGGTGGCTCCGCCGGTAGCGGCGCCGCTGGCGAGCAGTTGCACCAGCACCTCGCTCAGGTCCACCGCCGCCAGACCGGGCAGGTAGAGCAACGAGCCCTCCAGGCCTGCCGGGCCGGTGTTGCCGGAAAAGGGAATGTAGGACACCAGCGGCACGTCCTCGCCCTTATCGCCATCCAGCAACTCCAGGCGGGCGGTTTTCGCACTCCAGCGACTGACCGTGTAGGGCTCCAGGCTCACTTCCGGCACGCCCATCTCGCGCAACTGTCCGGCCAGCCGCTGGGCGTAGGCGATCTCGTGAATGCTGCCGGCCGGGCGGAAGCCGCCGTTGAACTCGTCGATCTCCGCCTGCCAGCCACGCAACTGCGCCTCGCTGGGCAGGAAGGCGGCATCGACTTCGCGGCTGGGGTCGACGCCCGGTGTGCCGCGTGGGCTGCTGTTGCCACAGGCGGCGAGCAGGCTCAGGGCCGATGCCTGCAGCATCGAAACAATGCGGGTACGGCTCCGCCGCACGAACCTCGCGGTCGTGATGCTCATGACTTTCTCCTCCAGCGCTCTTCTTATCTAGGTATGTACTGCTGGGCGCAGTTTGCGGGCCTGGCGATAAGGGCGCCATTGGCGAGTTGCCAGCCGGCTTTGTGCCGACCCACAAGCCGTGCCGCGTCTGCCTAGCGCTGCTGGAGAGGCGGCACAGTGGCCGCGAGCGGGTTGGCCCGCGCAGAGCTTCCGACGAAAAGCTGGTATTGCTCTAGTCGCTCGGCAGCGGTCAGCGCCAAGCTGGGCTGGGTCGACCGCAGTTGGCCGCGGCTCAGCCATAGGCTGCGCAGCAGCCGGATCAGCAGCAGCGTCAAACCCAGGCCACGCAGCAGCCGCCGAGCCAAGAGCAGCGCGCCGGCGCTGCTGAGCAGGCTTACCACCAAGGCCCGCCTTCGCAGCAGCAAGCGCATGGTGAAGCTGCGCGGATACAGCGGCGTCAGCGCGCGGCTTGGCGCCAGCTGCGCTCGGATCTTTTGCCGTTGCTGGTGCAGACGAGCACGCAGGGCCGCCTGTTGCTCGGCCAGTGTCGGCGCGTCGGCGGACGGCGGGAGCGGGCTCAACGGCCGCTCCGCAGGGCGGCGAGATCGGCTGCCAGCTCTTCACGGCTGGCGGCAAAGCTCTGGCTGCCGCGCCTTGCCAGGGTCTGAAAGCGATGCCAGCCCCAGAGGGCCAAGAGGCCGTTGATCGCGATCAGGCCCAGGGCGGCTGCGCCGCGGTAGGGCGTGTTCCAGCTCAGCGCCAGTAGCAGGGCGCCGGCCGACCACAGCACGCCGAGCAGGCCGGCATAGCCCAGGAGCGTGGCCAGCAGCAGGCCTAGCAGGCGTTGTTTTTCCTCGGCCCATTCCACTTCGAGCAGCTGCGCGTGCAGCCCGGCCTGGGTGTACAGGGCCGAGCCGGCATAGCGGAGGATGCGCAAGACCTCGGCAGGCTTGAACGGCGCCGGGTCGGCAGTCAGCGCGCTGTCGGCAGGACGAGGCTCGGCCATGAGACGCTCCAGGCGGGTTCAGTGCCGGCGGGCGAGCACCATGCCTAGCAGCACCCCGAACGCGGTGCCGATGCCGATGGCCTGCCAGGGCTGACGATGCACATAGCTATCGGTGGCGTCGACGGTGCTCCGCGCCCGGCTGGCCATTTCGCCTCCGAAGGCCTCCACCGCCTCCCGCGCCGAATTCAGCCGCTGGCTGATGTTGGTCTTGGCGCGGGCCAGATCGTCGCCGCTGAGCGCGCTGGCTTCCTTGATGAGGTCTTCGACGTCGTCCAGAAAGCTGTGCACCTCGCCGGAGAGGCCGGCATTGCTCTGGCTGCCACCGGCGCCGCGCGCGGTGCCGATGCCCTGACCATTGGCCGTGGTCTTGGAAAAACCGGGTTCGTTAGACATGGCGAAATCCTTGAAGTGGAAGTGGGTGGCTGGTTCGCTTGCGAGTGGCTGCGGCGCGCCGTGAAACCTCGCGGCGGCCATGAATGCAGACCAAGGGCCTAGGCGACCATGAGCCCGGCGCCAGCCGCCGTCTGTGCGGAGCCACACGCAGCCAGACGCCGCCTGGCGCCGCCGAGGCCGATGGGGCTTTGACTACAATTGTTCCACTCCGCATTCCGCACTCGACATGAAGCCGCTGCTCGCCCTCTGCCTGTTGCTGTCCGCCTCCGCCGCCCTGGCCGGCCCGGTGGGCGAGCCGGAGCCGGAGCTGCGTGCGCGGCTGATGGCGGCGATCCGCGCCGCCGACAGTTTCGAGGACAAGTACGAGGCCCAGGTCTGGCTGCTGGACATGTCCACCCGCCTGCAGCGCTACCAGCCGGATGAGGCGCAGCGCCTGGAGTTTCTGCGCCTGGTGCATTCCGAGGCCAAGCGCGCCGGACTGAAGCCGGAATGGGTGCTGTCGGTGATCCATATCGAGAGCCGCTTCGACCGCTACGCGATCTCCCACGCCGGGGCGTTGGGCTACATGCAGATCATGCCGTTCTGGCTGGAGGAACTGGGCGAGAAGGGCTCCAACCTGTTCCAGGCGCACACCAATCTGCGCATGGGCTGCACCATCCTGCGTTTCTATCTGGACAAGGAGCGCGGCAACCTCTTCAACGCCCTGGCGCGCTACAACGGCAGTTATGGCCGTTCCGAATATCCCAACAAGGTGCTGGGCGCGCTGCGGAATTACTGGGCCTTCGATTAGCCGGCCTGCGCCTTCAGCCAGCGCTCCAGCCAGGCCTTGAGCGGCGGGTCGTGCTCGGGCAGATCCCAGTCGGCCATGCCGGCCTCCTGTCCTAGCGGGTCGCGCAGACGCTCCTGCGGATACAGCGCCACCGACCAGCTGGGCTGGCGCAGCGCTGGCTCGAGGTAGTCCTCGCCGCGCAACACTGCTGTCAGAGCCGCCGCCAGGTCGGGGCCAGCGTGCGCGCCCAGGTGCAGGAAGGGCGAGGGGCGCGGATTCAGCTCCAGAAACCAGACCTGACCCTGGTCGTCGATCTGGGCGTCCAGGCTGCCGAAGCCGGTGTAGTGATTGGCTGCCAGCAGGCGGGCGGTGGCGGCGCGCAGGGCCGGCTGCGCGGTGATTCGCAGTCGGGAACTGGGGCCGTAGGGTGCCGGATGCACGCGTTCCTTCTCCGCGCAGAGCGCCGCCAGCAGGCGGCCCTGCTCGGCGTAGAAGCCACAGGCCCAGGTGCTGCCGGAGACCTCGCGTTGCAGCAGCAAGGCGCGCGGGCTGCCACGCAGGTCCTCCAGCTGTTCGGCGCGCTCGATCAGGCGCAGACCGATGCCGCCATAGCCGATGGCCGGCTTGGCCAGCAGCGGCAACCCGAGCCGCCGCAGAGGCTCCAGCTGCGTGCTGCCCGGCGGCAGCAACAGCCAGTCCGGCACCGCCAGGCCGAGATCACGGGCGCGGGTATTGCCGCAGTGCTTGTCCAGCCAGTCGGACTGCTCGACCGGCCTTGCGCCGCCGGCGGTGAGCAGCGCCTGTTGCGCGGCGGGCAGCGGCGGCTGCATCTGCACCAGGCGCCGCAGCAGCAGCACTGCCGCATCGTCCATGGGCAAGACCCGCGCCGGCTGCCAGGCCTCGAAGGCCTGTTGCAGCAGCGGCAGGGTTGGCGGCTGCTGGCGGCTGAACAGGTAGCGCTGCTCCAGCGCGGCGCTGACCGCCATCGGCCCCTCGCTGGGGCAAACCGCCGCTACCGCGAGCCCTGCCTCGCGCAAGGCGCCGGCCAGACGCGGCGGCCCCAGCCAGTCGTCGCGCAGGGCGAGCAGCAGCACGCGAGGCGTGCTCGCGCTCGGGTGCGGCTGATGGCCGTTCTGTGCCAGGGCAGGGGAAATGCTCGCGCTCATGCCCGCAGGCTGAACAATCTGCGCGCAATCCGCAATCCGCAATCCGCAATCCGCAATCCGCAGACGGCATCGGCTACCCTGCGCGCCATGACCGAGATCCTGATCCTCTACTACTCGCGCAACGGTTCCACCGCCGCCATGGCCCGCCACATCGCCCGTGGCGTCGCCGCGGTGGAAGGTTGTAGCGCGCGCCTGCGCACGGTACCGCCGGTGTCGGCGGAAACCGAAGCCCTGGCGCCGGCGGTGCCGGAGTCCGGCGCGCCCTATTGCGAGCTGGCCGACCTGCGCGACTGCGCCGGTCTCGCTCTGGGTTCGCCGACCCGCTTCGGCAACATGGCGGCGCCGCTCAAATACTTTCTCGACGGCACCTCCGGCCTCTGGCTCTCCGGCGCCCTGGCCGGCAAGCCGGCGGCGGTGTTCACTTCCACCAGCACCATGCACGGCGGTCAGGAGAGCACCCTGCTGAGCATGATGCTGCCGCTGCTGCACCAGGGCATGCTGCTGGTTGGTCTGCCCTATACCGAGCCGGCGCTATCCAGCACCCAGTACGGCGGTACGCCCTACGGCGCCAGCCATGTCGCCGGCACCGCCGGCGCACCGCGCAAGCTGGACGCCCAGGAGATTGCCCTTTGTGAGGCCCTGGGCCGGCGCCTGGCCTGGGCGGCAACGAGGCTCGCCTCATGAAGTTTCCCGCGCTGGTGAAACGCCTGAAGTGGCTGGTCTGGGCCGCGCATTTCGGGCTCGCGTCCGGCCTATATGCGCTGATCGCCGGCAGTGGTCGCGAGTCGGCCCTGGTGCTGGCGACTTTGGCGGTACTGCCGCTGCTGTTGCCGCTGCCCGGTTTGCTGCGTGGCCGTGCCTACACTGCGTCCTGGACCAGCATGCTGGTGGCCTTCTACTGCGCCCTGCTGCTGTCCGAGGCCTATATGCAGCCGGCCTACAAGCTGCCCTTGCTGCTGCTGGCGGTGGCGGCGGCCGCCGACTTCGTGGCGCTGATGCTCTACGCCAAGGGCGCCAAGGCGCTGGCCCGTACCGCGAACTAGCGCAGCAGCACCGACTGCACGAAAGGGATGGTCAGCCGCCGCTGGGCGCTGAGCGAGGCGCGGTCCAGGGTCTCGACCGCTTCCAGCAGCGAGCCGATGTCGCGCGCCAGCCGCTTGAGCAGATAGTGGGCGACATCGTCCGGCAGATGCAGGCCGCGGGCATGGGCACGCAGCATCAGGAGGCGTGCGCGGTCCTCGTCGCTGAGCGGGCGCAGGCCGAAACTGGCGCAGGCGCTGATCCGGGTGGCGAGGTCGGGCCGCACGAACTGCAGCAGGTGCCCCGGCTTGCGCGCCGCCAGCACCAGATTGCCGCCCCGGCTCTTGATCGCGTCGATCAGCCGCGCCAGCGCCAGCACCCCGGCCTCGGGCAGCGGTGCTTCATCGAGGCCGTCCAGGCAGACCAGCTTCAGTGTCTCCAGCCCGGCCAGGGCTTCCGGCAGCTCCGCAAGATGGCTGGGCAGGTGCACATAGGCGTGGCTGAGGCCCAGGCCGGCGGCCTCGCGGCCCAGAGCCTGCAACAAGTGCGTCTTGCCGCTGCCGGCCGGGCCGTGCAGCAGCAGCGCCAAGCTGCCGCCGGGGCTGAGCAGGCCGCGCAGGGTGCTCACCGCCTGGGTGTTGGGGCCGGCGTGGAAGCTGGCGAAGCTGGAGGTTTCCCGTAGCGCCACCGCCAGCGGCAGTTGCTGACCCTTCATGCCGCCGGCGGCTCCTCGCCCTGGCTGGCGGCCGGAGGCGCTGGCAGCGCCTCCGGCGCAGGCACTTGTTCGCCCCAGCGGTAGACATTGCTATCCAGCCAGCGCCTCTGCACCTCGCGCAGGCCCACCGCCAGGATCGCCGCGCAGGGCAGGGCCACCAGCACGCCGGTAAAGCCGAACAACTGGCCGCCGGCCATGATCGCGAAGATCACCGCCACCGGATGCACGCCGATCTTGTCGCCGACCAGGAGCGGGGTGAGCACATTGCCTTCCAGCACCTGGCCAAAAGCGAAGATCGCCACCACCCAGAGCAGCGGCCAGAGTTCCGGCGACTGCACCAGCATGGCGATCATCGCGGTGGCGAAGCCGATCGCGAAGCCGAGGTAGGGCACGAAGCTGAGCAGACCGGCGATCAGCGCCACCAGCAGCGCCAGCTTGAGCCCGGCCGCCCACAGCGCCAGCGCGTAGTAGAGCGCCAGTGCCAGCATCACCAGGCCCTGGCCGCGCACGAAGCTGCCCAGCACCTCGTCGCACTCGCTCGCCAGGCGCCGCACCAGCGGCCGGTGGCGGGGCGGGGTGACGGTATCGAACCAGCCGATCAGATTGTCCCAGTCGCGCAACAGGTAGAAGCTCACTACCGGGATCAGCGCGATGTTGGCGATGGTGGCCATCACCTTCAGCCCGGATTCGGCGACCAGGCCGGCGGCGCCGCGCGCCTCCTTCCAGTGGCTGCTGACCCAGTCGCGCAGGTAGTTGGAGTCCAGCCGCAGATTGTCCGGCAACTGGATGCCGAGCTTGGCGAGGCCCACGTCCTGCAACCAGCGCAGGCCCTCGGGGATGTTCTGCGCCAGGGTCACCGCCTGCTGCTGCAGCATCGGCGCGATCAGGAGGATCAGCAGCACCAGCGACAGGGTGATGAGCAGAAACACCAGGCTCACGCCCCAGGTGCGCGACAGCCGGCGGCGTTCCAGGGCATCGACCAGCGGGTCGCCCAGGTAGGCGAAGATGGCGCCGACCACGAAGGGCATCAGGATCGGTCCCAGCGCACCGATCAGGGCCGCCAGGCCCAGCACGGCCAAGAGCCAGGGCCAGAATTCGCGCCAGTGCAGACGGGTGTGGGGCTCGGCTTGCATGAGGGCGGATCGCGGGTCGGGTCGGAATTATGAGTGTGCGACCGGTAAAATAGCAGCGTTCCCCCACGCGATTAGCCATGAAAAAGCGCGCTTCCCTGTCCTACCGCGACGCCGGTGTGGATATCGACGCCGGCGATGCCCTCGTCGACGACATCAAGAAAATCGTCAAGTCCACCCAGCGGCCCGAGGTGCTGGGCGGTGTCGGCGGCTTCGGCGCGCTGGTCAGCCTGCCCAAGAAGTACAAGAACCCGGTGCTGGTTTCCGGCACCGACGGCGTCGGCACCAAGCTCAAGCTCGGCATCGACACCGGCCGCGTCGAGGGCCTGGGCCAGGATCTGGTCGCCATGTGCGTCAACGACGTGCTGGTCAACGGCGCCGAGCCGCTGTTCTTCCTCGACTACTACGCCACCGGCAAGCTCGACCAGAAGGTTGCCGCCAAGGTCATCAAGGGCATCGCCACCGGCTGCAAGCTGGCCGGCTGCGCCCTGGTCGGCGGCGAAACCGCCGAGATGCCCGGCCTCTACGCCAAGGGCGACTTCGACTTGGCTGGCTTCACCGTCGCGGTGGTCGAGAAGAAAAAGATCATCGACGGCAGCGGCATCAAGGCCGGCGATGTGCTGATCGGCCTGCCTTCCAGCGGCCCGCATTCCAACGGCTATTCGCTGATCCGCAAGATCCTGGAAGTCAGCAAGACCCGCCTGGACGCGCCGCTGTTCAGCGGCCAGACCTTGGAGGAGGCGCTGCTGGCGCCGACCACCATCTACGTCAAGCCGGTGCTCAAGCTGCTGGATGCCGGCATCCCGGTGCGTGGCATGAGCCACATCACCGGCGGCGGCATCGTCGGCAATCTGCCGCGCTGCTTCCCCAAGGGCCTGGGCGCGGTGGTCGATACCAAGAGCTGGCAGCGGCCGGCGGTGTTCGACTGGTTGCAGGAAAAGGGCAATGTCGAGCAGGACGAGATGTGGCGGGTGTTCAACTGCGGCGTCGGTTTCGTGCTGGTGGTGCCGCGCCTGAAGCTCGATGCCGCGCTGGCCCAGCTCAAGAAAAGCAAGCTCAAGCCCTTCGTGCTCGGCGAGATGGTCAAGAGCAAGCAGGAAGTGCGGTTCGTCTAGCGGTGCCTCGATCCCCGCGCGATGTGCTTCCTCCTCCTCGCGCGGGGGGGAGGAGTCAGGTCATGAAAAACCTCGTCGTCCTGATCTCCGGCAGCGGCCGCAATCTGCAAGCGCTGATCGAGCATTGCGCCGCCGGCCACATTCCGGCGCGCATCGCCGCCGTGATCAGCAACAAGGCCGAGGCCTATGGTCTGGAACGCGCCCGCCGCGCCGGCATCGCCACCGAGCTGGTGCCGCACGGCGACTACCCCAGCCGCGAGGCCTTCGACGCCGCGCTCGCTGCCGCCATCGACCGCCATGCGCCCGACCTGCTGGCCATGGCCGGCTTCATGCGCATCCTCACGCCTGGCTTCACCCGCCACTACCTGGGCCGCGCGCTCAACATCCATCCCTCGCTGTTGCCGCGCCATCCGGGCCTGAAGACCCACGCGGCGGCGCTGGCCGCTGGCGATGCCGAGCACGGCGCCAGCGTGCACTTCGTCACCGAGGCGCTGGATGGCGGGCCGCTGGTACTTCAGGGCGCGTTCACCGTCGCGCCGGAGGATTCAGCCGAATCCCTGGCCGAGCGGGTCATGAACGAAGTCGAGCTGAAGATCTATCCTCAGGCGGTGGCTTGGCTGGCGCGCGGCGACTTGCAGTTGCGTGCGGGCCAGCCCTGGTTGCAGGGCGCACCGCTGACGACACCCCGCACGCTGGCCGATCTTGAGGAGCCGTTCCGATGAAACCGCAATCGCTGCGTCGTCTGCTTGCCGCGCTGAGCCTGCTGCCGGGCCTGGCGCTGGCGGCGCCGGCCTTGAAGCCGATGTCGCTGCGCTACGACGTCTCCTGGGGCGACACGCCGCTGGGCGAGGGCACGCTCACCCTCAGCGCCGAGGCCGGCGAGGACTGCTACCGCTACGAGCTCAGCACCCATCCCATCGGCCTGGTGCGCTGGCTCTACGGCAGCCCGCGCGAGACCAGCGAGTTCTGCGTGGTCGATGGCGTGGTGGTGCCCAGCCGCATGGAGTTCAACAACCCCAAGCGCAGCAAGGATGGCTTCGTCATCCACTTCGACTGGAAGCAGGGCCTGGTGCTCGGCGGCCGCAACGGCCCGCTGCCCATCGCGCCCGGCACGCTGGATCGGCTCAGCGTGCAGCAGGCGGCGCGGCTCTGGGTGCAGAACCACGTTGCCGACAAGAAGCCCGAGCCGCTGGTGATCGCCATCGCCGACCACAAGCGGGTGAAGAGCTACACCTTCGCCATCGCCGGGCGCGGCACGGTGGAAACCGCCGCCGGCAAGTTCGAGGCGGTGCGCTTCGAGCGCATCGATGACCCCAAGACCACCTTGCGCTTCTGGCTGGCGCCGGAGAAGGACTACATGCCGGTAAAGGTCGAACAGGTCGAGGATGGCGAGGCCAAGCTGAATCTGAGTCTGCAGGGCCGCCCTTGAAGCTGGCGGTAGGCGCGGCTGAACTCGCCACCCTGCGCGCGGCCGCCGAGAGCAGCCCGCGCCGGCGTGCGCACCTGGAGCTGCACGCGGGCAGCGCTGCCGATCCCCTGCAACGCTTCCTGGTCGGCATGCTGCCCGGCTCCTACGTGCGTCCCCACCGCCATGTGCAGGCCCACAAGCTGGAGCTGACCGCCTGCCTGGCCGGTGTCTTCGAACTGCTGCTGTTCGACGACCAGGGCGCGTTGCGCGAGCGCCAGGTGCTTGGTGCCGAGGGCGCCGGGCTGAGTCTGGTGCAGATTCCACCCAACACCTGGCATTCGCTGATCGTGCGCGAGGGCTTTGCGGTGCTGCTGGAAGTGAAGCAGGGCCCCTACGAGGCGGCCAGCGACAAGGACTTCGCGCCCTGGGCGCCGGTCGAGGGCAGCGCTGAGGCCGACCACTGCCTGCGCTGGCTGCACGCGGCTGCGGTCGGGCAGCTCTACCGCAGCTAGGCGAGCACGATCCCGAGACTGGCGGCGATTAGCGCCGCGCGCGGCTGCCACTGGAATTCCGGGATGGTGATGAGCGCGTGGCAGAGGCCGATCAGCGCGCAGATCAGGGCTTCGCTGAGCAACTGCGGCTCGCCGGCACGACCCTGACCCGTGGCCTGCAACTGCGCGATCAGTTCGCGGAACAAGGCAAAGCGCTCGATCACTGCGGGGCTCTCCACGTAGTAGCGCTCCTCGCCGCTACGCTGGTCCTGGTTGAGGAACACCAAGCGGTAATGCTGCGGCTGCGTGCACCAGTAGTCGACGAAGGCGGTGGCGGCGCGCTCCAGCCGCTGCCGCGGCGTGCCGCGCCGGCTGGCCGCCTGGATGCGCGGGAACAGCTCGGCGAAGCAGTCTTTCCACAGGCTGCGCAGGATCGCGTTCTTGCTCGGGAAGTAGCCGTACAGGCTCATGGTGCCGCAGCCGGCCTCCTGCGCCAGCCGGCGCATGCTCACTGCTTCGAAGCCCTCCTCGGCGAACAGCCGGCTGGCGACCTCGCTGATCCGCCGGCGGGTCTCCTGCTCGTGCTCGGCGCTGCGCCGTGGCCGGCCGCGCGGGCGCGCTGCTTCCGCACCGGGCGGCGTGGCGGCGAGCGGGGCGAGCGTTGACTTTCGGGGCATGGTTTTCTATTTTTCGATAACGCGTACGGAATATTGCCTCAGCGTCGCCCGTACCGCCAGTCAACCCTCCCCAGGAATCCTCATGCGCAGTGCAAGCACCGAAGTCATCGTCGTCGGCGCCGGTCTCGCCGGCCTCGCCGCCGCCCGTCAGTTGCAGGCCGCGGGGCGGCAGGTGCTGGTGCTGGAGGCGCGCGACCGCGTCGGTGGCCGCACGCTCAACCACAACCTCACCGCGCCCGGTGCCAAGCCGGGCACCGTGGTGGAAATCGGCGGCCAATGGGTGGGACCGACGCAGGACCGCGTGCTGGCGCTGATCGAGGAGCTAGGGCTTTCCACCTTCAAGACCTGGGGCGAGGGCCGCTTTACCGATTACCGGCGCGGCCGCCTGCGCCAGTACTCCGGCCGCATTCCGCCCGGCAATCTGCTCGGTTCGGTGGAGGCGCAACTGGCCATCAACCGCCTCAACCGCATGGCCAAGGAGGTGCCGCTGGCCGCGCCCTGGACCGCCCCGCGCGCCGCCGAGTGGGACGGCCAGACCTTCCAGAGCTGGATGGACCGCTGCATCTTCAGCCGCGGCGCCAAGGAGCTGATCGAGCTGTGCATCGAGGCGGTGTTCTCGGCCGAGCCGCGCGATCTCTCGCTGCTGCATGTGCTGTTCTACATCCACAGCGCCGGCTCGCTGGATCTGCTCATCAATACCGAAGGCGGCGCCCAGGAGGCGCGCATCGTCGGCGGCTCGCAGCGCATCTCGCTGGCGATGGCCGAACGGCTTGGCGAGGCGGTGTGGCTGAATGCCGCGGTCGAGCGCATCGAGCAGGACGGGCAGGGCGTGAAAGTTTCCGGCGCCGGCTTCGAGCTGCGTGGCCAGCGGGTGATCGTTGCCGTGCCGCCGCCGCTGGCGGCGCGCATCCGCTATTTCCCGCTGCTTGACGGCCTGCGCGACCAGCTCACCCAGCGCCTGCCGATGGGCACCGTCACCAAGGTCAACGCGGTGTATGCCACCCCGTTCTGGCGCCGCGCCGGCATCAACGGCCAGGTCACCAGCGACACCGGGCCGATCAAGCTGGTCTACGACAACTCGCCGCAGGACGGCCATCTCGGCATCCTCATGGGCTTCATCGAGGCCAGCGAGGGCCGCCGCCTGCTGCGCGAGGCGCCGGAGCGCCGCCGGGCACTGGCGCTGGAATGCTTCGCCCGCTACTTCGGCCCCGAGGCGCTGCAACCGCTGGAGTACATCGAGCAGAGCTGGGCCGATGAGGAATGGTCGCGCGGCTGCTACGCCAGCTACTTTCCGCCCGGCGTCTGGAGCGATTACGGCGAGGCCCTGCGCAAGCCGATCGGCCGCCTGCACTGGGCCGGCACCGAGACCGCCGAGATCTGGAACGGCTACTTCGACGGCGCCATCCGCTCCGGCGAACGCGCGGCGACGGAGGTGGTCGCGCAGCTCTAGCGGGAAACATTTGGCAGTGAGGGTTTGGCAGGTTTTGCCGGCTATCCCTCACAATGCCGCATGAAAATCCCCAACAGCCTGCAGCCGCTGATCGACGATGGCATCGTCGATTCCGTGTTGCGCCAATTGAAGAGCGGCAAGGAAGCCTCGGTGTTCCTGGTCCGCTGCGGCCCCCACATCCGCTGCGCCAAGGTCTACAAGGACGCGCAGCAGCGCGGCTTCCAGAAGCTCGCCGAGTACCAGGAGGGCCGCAAGGCGCGCGGTAGCCGCGATGCCCGCGCCATGGGCAAGGGCAGCCGCCACGGCCGCAAGGAACAGGAGGCGGCCTGGAAGAACGCCGAGGTCGATGCCCTCTACCGCCTCGCCGCCGCCGGTGTGCGGGTGCCCAAGCCGCAGGGCTATTACGAGGGCGTGCTGGTGATGGAGGTGGTGGTCGATGAGCAGGGCCAGCCGGCGCCGCGCCTCAACGACGTACACCCCGACGCCGAGCAGGCGCGCGCCTGGCACGCGCTGCTGATCAAGCAGGTGGTGCGCATGCTCTGCGCCGGGTTGATCCACGGCGACCTCTCGGAATTCAACGTGCTGCTGGCCGCCGACGGCCCGACCATCATCGACCTGCCGCAGGCGGTGGACGCCGCCGGCAACAACAACGCCTTCCGCATGCTGGTGCGCGATGTCGAGAACATCCGCGCCTATTGCGGCCGTTACGCGCCGGAGCTGCTCGACACCGAGTACGCCTACGAGATCTGGCAGCTCTACCAGGCCAGCGAGCTGCGGCCGGACAGCCCGCTCACCGGCCGCTACGAGCACCCGCCAGGCGCTCCCGACGTCGACGGTGTGCTGGCGCAGATCGAGGAGGCGCGCCGCGAGGCCGAGCGGCGCCAGCGCGGGCGCGAAGAGGCTGCGGCGGCGCTGGACGACTAAAGCCCGGCGGGCAGCCGGGGCTTGGTAAAAATGACCCTGCCGGTTCGGCGCGCTCTTGATCGCCGGCCTGGACCGTGTATTGCTAGCGCATAGGCACAAACCTGACTAGGTCCACATCTTCATGAAAGCTCTGCTGCTCGCCGCCAGCGCGGCCCTTTTGCTCCCGGTCGTGGCACTTGCCCAGTCGGATGCGCCGACGCCGGTGCCGCCGGAAGGCAGCGCCGAGGTCGGCAGCATCCCGGTGCAGCCGCTGGCCGAGTCCGCGCCGCCACCGGCTCCGGCCGAGGAGTCCAAGGCCGGGCCGCGCCAGCTCGGTGAGGTGGTGGTCACCGCGCAGAAGACCAAGCAGTCCCTGCGCCGGGTGCCGGCCTCGGTTACCGCGCTGTCGGGCGATTTCATCAAGGAGACCGGCGCCGCCGACCTCGCCGATGTCTCGCTGTACGTGCCCAATGCCCGCGTCGATGCCGACGACATTGGTTCGCCGCAGGTGTTCATCCGCGGCTTCGGCACCAATGCCTTCAACCCCAGCTTTGAAAGCTCGGTGGGCTTCGTGCAGGACGACCTCTACTTCGGCCGCCCCGGCTACTTCACCGAGTCGATGTTCGACATCGACCGGGTCGAGATCCTGCGCGGGCCGCAGGGCACGCTGTTCGGCAAGAACACCATCGCCGGCGTCTTCAACGTCATCAGCAAAGGTCCCACCAGCGAGCCCAGCGCCGACGCCCGCTACTTTTACGGCGGCCAGGGCGAGCAGCGCCTGGAAGGCGGCATGGGTGGCATGTTCGGCGAGCACTTCGGTGGTCGCGTCGGCTTTCTCTACCGCGAGCAGGACGGCCAGACCTACAACCAGTTCCTCGACCGCTACGAAGACGCGCTGCAACAGCAGGCCCTGCGCGGCAAGCTCAAGCTCGCGTCGGGAATCTGGAGCAGCGAGCTGATGCTCGTCACCTCCGAAACCACCGCGCCGTTCTGGCCCTTCCAGCTCATGAAGCTGGACGACGACACCCGCACCTACCTCGAAAACTTCGACGCCAACATCGAAGACGACCCCTACAACTTCCGCACCTCCTTCGACACCCCGGGCTGGATCGAGAAGGGCTCCGACACCGTTGCGCTGAAGAACGAATGGGCGATGGGTCCGGTCGCCGGCCTCAAGGACTTCAACACCGTGCTGGTGCTGGGCGGCTCGCGCTTCCGCATCGACCAGCTCAACGAGCTGGATGTCTCGCCCTCCGACATCGCCCGGCTCGACAACCACGAGGACCACCAGCAGTTCACCGCCGAGCTGCGCTTCACCGGCAAGGCCGACAGCTTGTTCGGCCTGGGCACCGGTCTGGAATTCGTCGGCGGCCTGTTCCGCTACGACTCCGACTACACCCTGCTGGCGCGCATCCTGGCCGGTCAGGACCTGACCTCCTACCTGCTCACCGACGACGCTGCCCAGCTTGCCAGCGGCGGCGCGCTGGGTTCCTCGCCGGTCGGCTTTCTGGGCGCGATCAACCTCGCCAATCTGGGCCTGCTCACCGGGCCGCTGATCTCCGATGGCGACTACTACCAGTTCGACTACAACCAGAAGGTTGCCGCCAACGCTCTGTTCGGACAGTTCACCTGGAACTGGAGCAAGCACTTCGCCATCACCCCCGGCGTGCGCCTGGGCATGGAGGAAAAGAAGATCAGCACCAAGGGCCAGAGCCATTGCCAGATCAAGGACGCGCTGCCCCCCGGCGTGCCGCCACCGCCCTGCGTGATGGAGCTGCTGCTGCAAAGCTCCGACTACGACTACCCGGACAAGAAGCGCAAGGAATACGACATCTCGCCGAAGATCTCGATGCAGTACTTCGCCGACCACGGCGTCAACTACTACGTCTCCTACGCGCGCGGCGACAAGAGCGGCGGCATCAACGCCATCTCGCTCACCGGTGACAAGCTGGAGTACAACGCCGAAACCGCGCAGACCTACGAGATCGGCGCCAAGGGCCGCTTCTTCAACAAGACGCTCAACACCAGCCTCACGCTCTACCAGACCGACTTCGACAACCTGCAGGTGCTGGCCTTCAACGGCGTGCTGTTCGACGTGAGCAATGCCGGCACCGCGCGCTCGCGCGGCCTGGAGGCGGACTTCCAGTGGCTCACGCCCTACCGGCCGCTGCGCATCGTCGGTTCGCTGGGCCTGCTCGACGCCAAGTACCTCGACTACCCCGGCGCGCCCGCGCCGATCTCGCAGGGTATCGGCGCCAAGCAGAACCTCGGAGGCCAGCGCATCGCCTTCGCCCCCAAGGCCACCGGCACGCTCACGCCCTCGCTCACCTACGAGTTTGGCGAAGTCGCCTTCACCCTCGCCGGCGACATCATCTATCAGGGCGACCAGTACACCGACGTCGATCTCGACCCCGCGACCCATGTCGACCCTTACTACCAGTACGCCGCGCGCTTCATCGTGGCCGACGTGCGCGAGCGCTGGAGCCTGTCGGTGGGCGGCACCAACCTGAGCGACGAGCGCGTGCTCAACCAGGTGACCGACGCCACTTTCTTCCCCGGCACCTACTTCGCCCAGCAGGCGCCCGGCCGGCAGTTGTTCGCCGTGGTCGGCGTCAAGTTCTAGCCCGGCCTAAAGCCTTGCCCCTGCCTTGAGTTCCCTCCCCCGCAAGCGGGGGAGGGCCAGGGTGGGGGCGTTTCAGCGCAATGCCTGCTGAACGATCCCCCTAGCAACTGAACTTGTCGCCCCCAGCGACACACGATGCAAGGTCGCCTCCAAACCGCCCCCGGCATCTGATGAGATAGTGGCCCCATGATCAACCCGCCTTTCCGCACCCACGCCCTGCACCCACTGTGCCTGGCCGCGACTGCCGCCTTGCTGCTGCTCAACGCCTGTAGCGGCACGCCCGGCAAGGACGAGGCCGCTCCCTGCAAGACCTACTGCCAGAGCCAGGAAGACGGCTACCAGTGGGCGCAGCGTGCCAGCCTGCTCGACGCCAAGGCCTGCGCCGGCTATCCGGCCGAGTTCGTCGCCGGCTGCAAGCAGGCCGTCACCGACGCCAAGTTGTCGCTGAACCCGCGCGAAGGTTTTTGAGCGAGGCGGGCGGTGGGTCTTCCCCACCGCGCTTGGTCGCGGCATCGCTACGCAAGTAGCCCCGTGGAATGCCTAGGTGCTTTTGCCCACGCTGGAAGTTGACCGGCGTCAATGCAGCGCCATGCCGGGCTCTCTAGCTTGGCCTCATGGCAATGGTTCCCTGCACGGCGGCAGGCGACGGGCCGTGGCGGCACTTTCGGAGCGCAGTCGATGCAACCTGCAACCTCACTCTACGAGCGTATCGGTGGCGCAGAGGCCGTCCGCAGCATGGTGGAGCAGTTCTACCAGCGCGTGCTGGCCGACGAAGTGCTGGCACCGCATTTCCGCCACACGCCGATGAACAAGCTGCAACACATGCAGACCGAGTTCTTCAGCGCCGCCCTGGATGGCCCCAGCCTCTACAGCGGCCGCCCGGTACGCCACGCGCACGCCGGCCTCAACATCTCCACCCAGGAATTCCAGCGCTTCGTTGCCCATCTGTTCGAGACACTGGAGGGCTACGGGCTTTCCGACGCCGACCGTTACGAGGTGATCGCCCGGCTTAATACCTATACCGACGATGTGGTTGGGACGACAGACCCTTTGTGAGGCGAGAACGGGTCGAGTTCTCCAGTAGGTCTAAATTACTCCGCCCCCTTTTCTCTCGACCCCTTTTTTCTACGGACCCGTTGTGAGGCGGGAGGAGGCGGCTCGCGGTGGCTGGCTGGTAGCCCGGATGAAATCCGGGATCGAACTGCCAACCTGGCAAAGTCCCGGATTGCATCCGGGCTACGCTTGCTTTTCTCCTCTTTGCCTACGGCTTGTAAATGTAGACGTCGGTTCGGCTCGGCGGCGTCGCCGGCACCCACTCTCTGTAGCGCATGCTGCCGATACCGTATTTTTCAACTTTGTTGCCATTCAAAACAACAAAATAGTTGCCTTTGTCCCAGCCCCAACCACTGACCATGCGATCTGTGTACTGATACAGCTCGTAATCGCCGCTTTTCTCATAGCTGTCCGGATTTCCCAGCTTGGCTTTGAGCTCCTCGCCTGACATGCCAGGCCCAATAGTGTTGAACCGTTCCCCAAAAAAGGGTGAGCCAGCACAGCTTGTAAGAACAATAGAGAAAATAAGTGTTTTGATTTTCATGTGCTATCTTTTTCTTGCGATTTTCGGTGTGGAAAAAATCATTGCTTTTTCAAATTCCGAAGTTTGGTTGAATTCCATTTTCCAAGAATGGAAATTAGCTCTCCAGCATCGTTGAATTTCTTTTCCTCACTTGTATCGGCATTGGTTACCGATCCCTTGATCCAGAGTCGTGCCGACTCGGAATCAAAGCCATCAAAATCATTCAAGGCCCACAAATTTACTCTGACTGTTAGGCCTTTGTTTCCTGCTCGCATCGAAAGACCGCGATTCGACATTTGGACTCCCTCCTTATGAAGTCAAAATACAATTAGATGAAACACGAATCGGAAAACTGGAGTCGTGAAAAAATGAGGCCGGAGTAAATGTCCATCTTTCTCTGGATAACAGAACAGAGGCTGGACACGCTCTTGGCTCCCAATGGTTCTAGGGGCCGGGATTCCCGTCACCGGCCTTTGTGTCTGAAGTATGCGCCGCCTGCCCCGGTTTTCCGCAAGAGGGCAGGTCGCGATGCGCGCTAGCCGCGCGCGGTGCCGCTGAAGCGGGTCAGCCCTTGCGCGGCGGCAGCAGCATCAGCGCCGAGACCTTGCGCATGTGCTCGCGGTAGGCGGGGCGGCGCTCGCAACTGCGTTCGTCCATGAAGGGCACGCTGACGAACACGAACATCAGGTTCATGGTCAGCGCGCCGGGCAGCACCCACCACCAGGCCTGCGGCGCGGCGGCGAGGCCGAACAGGGCCAGGCCCCACCAGAAGCTCAGTTCGCCCAGGTAGTTGGGGTGGCGAGACCAGGCCCAGAGGCCGGTCCTGATGAACTCGCCGGGCTGGCGGCGGGCGATGAAGGCGTGCAATTGCAGGTCGGCGATCAGTTCGAGGCTGATCGCGCCCAGGGTCACGATGAAGGCCAGCGCATCCAGCCAGCCCAGCGGCGTGCTGCCCTGGCTCAGCACGGCGTAGATCGGCAGGCAGCCGGCGAACACCTGCAGGGTGGGGAACAGGTGGATGCCACCGAAGTCGGCCAGGGTGGCAAAGCGGCCGGCGCGGGCGCGGACGATGGGGTAGCGCCAGTCTTCGTGGTGCAGGCCGCCCCAGTACACCGACCAGTTGGTGGTGAGCCGGATCGCCCACAGCCACACCAGACCGATCACCAGGGCCGCGCGAGTGGGTTCGAAGCTGCCGGGGTTGGCCCAGTACCAGTACACCGCCAGCAGCGGCGGTATCACGCTCCAATAGGCGTCGTAGAAGCTGGAGTTCTTGTAGGCGTAACTAAAGCCAAAGATCACCACGGTGGCGAGCACATCGGCGGCGAGGGCGTCCCAGGGTTGCGGCAGGCCGCTGCCGCCGAACAGCAGGGCGGCGCCGGCGGCGACGCACAGCAGATAGGACGCCACGATGGGTGCGAAGTCGCTGCGGGTAGCCATGGTTCATCCCCCTCAGGATGGGTAGGCGTTATCGGGCTTGAGTGCTGCGACTATGAGGGGAGCGTCAGGGCTGGGGCCTACCCTGAGAGGAGTAGGGCTTGGGTCTGATGGCCGACGCCGAACGCCCCCTCCCTAACCCTCCCCCGCTTGCGGGGGAGGGGACTTTGGCTTGTGGGGTTTGAGGGCGGCGAGTGGGGCGCCGGCCTTGGGCTCTACTGACGCGGCTGCACGCTGCCTACGCAACTGGCGTAGGGGGCGTGGCTGCATTGGCAGAGCGGGTTTTCCCGTGCCGGGCAACTGGCGCTGTAGCTACGGCCGGAGCAACTGATGCGGCAGGTGTTGCCGCTGGTACTGCTGGCCGAAGCCGGGCCGGCGGTCTGCTGTACGCCGTTGGCGCCCACCGATTGCGAGCCGAAGGGGCCGGCGCTTTGCTGGACGCCACCGGGGCCGACGCTCTGCTTGAACGGACCCATGCTCTGCTGCACGCCGCCAGGTCCGACGGTCTGCGAGCCGAAAGGCCCGGCATTCTGGCTGACGCCGCCGGGGCCTACGCTCTGCTGAAACGGGCCGGCGCTCTGCTGCACACCACCCGGGCCCACACTCTGCATGCAGGCGCTTAGCCCGCTGACCAACAGCAGCAGTAGCGCCGCGCGGACGAAATTGTTGCGGATCATTTCTTACCCTCCCCAGGGTGTTGTTGTGCCTCGCATCCTACGCGCGCGGGCGAGCTGGCCGATAGGGGCAGGCCGGCGCAGGTCTGGCGGCGCTCAGACCGCGCCGGCCTTCTTCAGCAGCTTGGCGATCGCCACGGCGATCTGTCGGTAGCCGGCGGCATTGGGGTGTATGGGGTCGGACTTGGTGTCGCGGTCGCCGAGCGCTTCCGGGATCGCCTCGGCCTCCAGCGGCAGGCCGAATTCCTGCGCCAGCGCGGCGTAGCTGGGCTCGGCCTTGAGGCTGAGCAGCTTGGGCTCGGGCACGCCCAGCAGCAGCACGGCGATGCCGCGTCCACGGATCTCGCGGATCATCGCCGCCAGGTTGTCGCGCATGGCCGCGCGGTTCTGCTGGCGCAGCATGTCGTTGCCGCCCAGGCAGAGGATCACCAGTTGCGGCTGATGCTCGTCGAGCGCCGCCGGCAGGCGTTCCAGACCCTCGGCGCTGGTCTCGCCCGGCACGCCGGCATTGATCACGCGGCGCTGCACCAGCTCCGCCAACTGCGCCGGGTAGGCCAGCTCGCGGCTGGTGCCGGTGCCGAAGGTGAGACTGTCGCCAAAGGCGAGGATCACCGCATCGCCAGGCAGGCGCGCCATGCGCGGCGGCTTGTCGCCGCAGGCGCCCAAGCCCAGCAGCAACGCCAGGCTCAGTGTGCAGACGGCAAACCAGCGGAGCGCGGAATGGCGGCGCATGGCGAGGCGGCGCCTCAGGCGCGCAGGCGGCGGGTCTGGAAGGTGCGCCAGCCGTTCTCGACCAGACCGACGGCGAAGGCGGCGAGACCGGATTCGGTCGGGCGTGGCGCCCGGCCTTCGCCGATGCGGCGGAGCTGGCGGGTGTACCAGGCCACCTCCATCAGTGCCATGCGGTCGACCATGGCGATGCCGGTGCTGATCGGCCGCACCTGATGGCGTGGAGCTTCGCCGGCGAGCAGGCGCGCGGGCAGATCGGGTTCCATCGCCATCGAGCGGGCGAGGCCGACCAGATCCACCGCGCCGCTGGCGATGGCCTCCGCCATGCCCTCGGCGCTGCGGAAGCCGCCGGTGAGCATCAGCGGCACCGACACCGCCGCGCGCGCCTTCTCGGCAAACTCCAGGAAGTAGGCCTCGCGTACGCGGGTGCTGTCCTTCACCTTCTTCACGCCGGTCATCACCGGGGCCTCGTAGGTGCCGCCGGAAATCTCGATCAGGTCGATGCCGGCCTCGGCCAGCGCCCGCACGGTGTCCAGCGACTCCTCCTCGGTGAAGCCGCCGCGCTGGAAGTCCGCGGAGTTGAGCTTGATGCCGATGGGAAAACCCGCGCCCACCTGCCGGCGCATCTCCGCCAGCACCGCCAGCACGAAGCGGCGACGCCGGTCGGCGCTGCCGCCCCAGGCATCGCTGCGCTGGTTGTGGCGCGGCGACAGGAACTGGCTGACCAGATAGCCGTGCGCGCCGTGAATCTGCACGCCGCCGCAGCCGGCCTTCTTGGCGATGCCGGCGGCGCGGCCGTAGCGCAGCACCAGGGCTTCGATCTCGTCGACGCGCAGCTCGCGCGGAGTGGCGAAAAAGCTCGACATCTCCGGCCCGAAGGGGATCGCCGAGGGCGCCACGGTTTCGCGGTTGAGGCCCTTGGGGGACTGCTTGCCGGGATGGTTGATCTGCATCCACAGCGCGGTGCCGTTGGCGCTGCCGGCCTGGGCCCAGCGGCGCAGGGCGTCGAGGTCGCGCTCGTCTTCCACCACCACATTGCCGGGCTCGCCCAGGGCATTGCGGTCGATCATCACATTGCCGGTGATGCAAAGGCCGACGCCGCCCTGCGCCCAGACGCCGTAGAGGCGCTCCAGCTTCTCGCCGGGGCGGTTGTCGAGGCTGGCCAGGGCCTCGCTCATCGCCGACTTGGCGAGGCGGTTCTTGAGGCTGACGCCGCAGGCGAGGCGCAGCGGCTGGGCGAGGGTCTGGGCAGGAGTCATGGTGGCGTTGGTGGGCGCGGGCTGCGCCGGCCGATTGTAGGTGGCGTTCAGCTAGTCACGGGATGGCGCTGGCGTCGCTGCCTTCTGCGCGGCAGCCACTCGCTCTTCCCAGCGCTCCAGCGCGCGTTCGTAGAGGTCGAACACGCAGGGCGCGCAGCCCTGATGGCAGCAGTCGTCCTCGCTGGGCGCGAGTGGGCGGGGTGGTAGCGGAGGAGGCTCGGCGGGCATGCCCGCAGTATTCAGGAGCCGGGCGTGGCGCACCAGCGCTGCCGGGCTGGCGCGAGGCTGCGGCGGTGATGGCGGAAGTTGGCGCCCAGGTATGTGGCCTTGAGCTCCAGAGTGTGCATCTGGCTGCCGTCGGCGAGGTCGCGGAAGGCCAGGCCCTCCATCTCACCCAGCAGGCCGCTGAGGTCGGGCTCCAGGCTGAACAGCGGCAGCACCGTGCCGGTGTCGAGGTTGATCTTGTAGACGCTGTTGGCCTCGTCGTCGCGGCTCAGGTACAGCGCGCCCTGGTAGACCTTGCCGCCCTGCACCCGGCTCAGCGGCTCGCTCAGCGGAATCTGGCGGAGCAGCGCAAAGCCCTGGTCGAGCGCGTAGACATTGACCACCGGCATCGGGTCCCAGTCGCCGCTGTAGGCCAGGCGGCGGGCGCCGTCGAGGGCGATCCAGGCGACATGGGCCTGGTGCGGCGCCAGCGGATAGGCCTCGCCGAGATACTCCAGCGTCACCGGGTCGTAGACCAGGATCAGTGGGTTGGTGTAGCCGGCATTCTCCACCGGCGCGTAGAGGCGGCCGTCGAGGATGTCGGTATCGCCGATGTGATCGCTGCCGGCGTCGCGCAGCTCGGCGGGGATGGCGTCGAGCACGGTCGCGCTGGCCAGGTACAGCGGGGAGTCGCCGGTGCGTTGCAGGCCGTTCTGCCAGGAAAACACCCAGCCGCTGCCGTCGGTGGACAGGCCCTGGGAGCGGACGATCGCGCTCAGGCGGAATTCCTCGCGGCTGGTCTGTTCCCAGCGCTCGTCGTCGAGCACGCGCACGAAGGCGTCCACCGCCGCGCGTTCCTCCGCCAGGCTGCGCCCGGCGCCGAGCCAGCTCCGCAGGCGCGCGCTCAGCTCGGCCTCGCTGAAGTCGGCGAGCGGGCGGGGCACTGAAGCCGCCGGGATAGCCGGCATTTGCAGGCCGTTGTCGGGGTCGGCGTCGCGGTCCAGGCTCAGCAGCAGGCGCGCCAGCCGCACCAGCGTGGCATCGAAGTCGCAGTTGCCGGCCAGCGCGTAGGGGCTGGTCAGCGCTCCGGCGGTGGTCTCGCCCAACAGCACATCGCCGATCTGCCAGCGCAGGCGATCCCCGGCGCGATAGCGGTAGCTGCCGTCGGCCTCGGTGTAAGCCGCGTAGCCACTGCCCTGGTAATGCAGGCCGGCGATGCCCAGGCCGGCGCCGCCGCTGCCACCTTCAAAGCGGCCGTAGAGGTCGTTCCCTGCGGGCGGCGGTGAAATCGCGGTGTTGTCGGTGGCACTGCCGCCATCGCAGGCGGCGAGCAGGGAGAGCAACAACAGCGAAGACAGAAGACGGGTGGCGATGGGCATGGCAGTGCAGGGCGGTGGCGCGCCGCGCAGGCTAGCGGCCGGCCGTTACAGGCCGGCGAAATATGCCGCCATCAGTTTGGGCCGGCTCGCCTTAGCTGGCCGGCATCTTCAGGATCGACTTGGTCACCGTCGCCCGCGCCAGCAGCGTGTCTCCGCAATGCGCCTCGGCCTCCATGAAGGCCAGCGAGCGGCCGTGCTTGAGCACCCGGCCGGTGAACAGCACCCGCTCGCCCAGGCGCGCCGCCTTCATCACCGAGACGTGGATGTCGTGGGTGGCGGCGGTCTCGCCCGGCTGCAGGCGGCTGAGCAGGGCGGCGAAGCAGACCATGTCGCAGACCGTGTAGACCACCCCGCCGTGAAACATGCCAGCGGGATTGACCAGGTCAGGCCCGACCAGGATCTCGGTCGAGGCCTGACCCTCGGCGGCGGCGATGCGCTCGACACCCATCGCACGATGCAGCGGGTGGTTGGTGACGAAGGGCAGGAACTGTTCTAGCGGACTCAAGGCCGGCTCACTCCTTGGCGGCGGTGGCCAGGGCGGGGAACAAGCCACCCTCGGTCTTGCCCAGCATCTGCGCGCGCACCAGCGGGATCGGCGGGCCGCCGTAGGACAGGAACTGGTCGTGGAAGGCCTTCCAGGCGCTGCGGCCGCCACGGCTGGCGGTCCAGTCCTCGCGCAGCTTCAGGATCATCAGCTTGCCCATGGTGTAGTTGAGGTAGGCCGGGTCGTAGGTGCCGCGCGACGCCTGCTGGCGGGAGTTGCCCGGGTCCTGGTAACCCTGTTCGCCGAACATCGTCTCGCAGGTCTGCACGCTCATGCCCTGGGTGTGCAGGCCGATGGCGCAGAGGTAGCGCACGTCGCGCAGCAGGGCGTTGGAGAGCTGGCCGATGTGGATTTCCGGCGAGCCCTCGCCCAGGCCGGCTTCCCACATCATCTCCTCGGTGTAATGCGCCCAGCCTTCGGCAAAGGCGTAGCCGACGAACAACTGGCCGAACTCGAAAGGCGAGCGGTTGGCGTGCAGGAACTGCAGGAAGTGGCCGGGCCAGACCTCGTGCGCCGAGGTGAACAGCAGGTCGGCCTGACCGGGCACGTAGGCGTCCTGGTCGGCCTTCGACCAGGTCGGGTCGGGCGGAGCAATGTAGTAGGTGCTGGGCATGCCCTTGTCGTAAGGGCCGGCGATGTCGATGTAGGCAAAGTTCCAGCGCTGGTAGGGCGGCGCCTCGTTGACCAGGGCCTCCTCGGTGCCGGGGATGCTGACCAGATCCTTGTCGATGAGGAACTGCTTCAGGCCGGCGAGCTGCGCCCGCGCGCCTTCGACAGCGCCGCCCTTGGGCTTGTTGGCGCCGACCTTGGCGATGCAGGCGACGATGCTGGCCTTGGGCGCAAAGGCCGCGCAGGCCTCCTTCAGCGCCGCCTGGTTGCGGGCGAGGTCGGCCTTGCCGATGGCCTCCAGCTCCGCCAGCGGGGTATCGACGCCTTCGGTCATCTTCAGCATGGCCGCGAACTTCTCGGCGCCGAGCGCGTAGTCGTCATTGGCCTTGGGCTGCTCGCTCTTGAGCCAGTCGGCGAGTTCCTGCATGGCCTTGGCGGCCGGCTCGATGGCGGCGGCGAGCTCCTTCTGCAGGGCCTCGTCCTTCACCTCGGCGAAGATGGTCGGCACGTCCTTGCGGTAGAAGTCGGGAAAGCCGCCAAAGCCGTTGATGCCCAGTTGCACGAAGGTCTTCGGCAGCGGCGTCTTCAGGTTGGCGCGGATCTGCGCGGTCGCGGTGGGGATGGCCTTGGCGTAGGCGATGAAGGCCTTCATGCGCTGATCGAGCGGCGCGTAGGGGCGGGTCAGATAGACGCTGGGTTCCAGGCTGCCGCTGTAGTAGGCCGGGTTCTTCCAGGGCGCGCCGGAGTCGCGTGCCCAGAACAGATCGCCGTCGATGCGCGCCAGCAGATAGTCGCGCTCGTAAGTCTGCTGCGGCGACAGGCCGCTAAAGGCGAGGGCCTTGGCGCGCGCCGCTTCCAGGCGGGCGATCTCGCGGCCGATGCCTTCACGGCTCCAGTCCGGCAGCTTGCCGTCGAACTCGTGGCGGCCCTGCACCACCGCGAAGGCGGGATTGGCGACGAAGTAGTCCTCCTGATACTGCTTCAGGAAGCCCCGCCACTCGGCGTTCTCTGCCGGCGTGCTGGCGGTGGCCGGAGCGGGAGCGGCGGCGGGTTCGGTCTTTTTGCCGCAGGCGCTGCTGGCCAGGGCGATCAGCAGCAGCAGGGCGAGGCGGCGCGGTTGGGCGGGGCTCATGGCGGGCTCGAAAGGGAAAAGGATGACCACAGTGGACAGCGCAAACGGCCGCAGGGTTTAAACCCGTCGCCAAAATTTTTTGGCGACTGCACCTACCCGCAGCGGCGGCTAGTGCTCGGCTTTGCGCAGGAAGTCGCCGAGGCCGCCAAGCTGCTGGGCCTGTACCCGATCGACCACCGGCACGAAACCGCTGATGTCCTTGGGCGCGTAGCCGCCGGCGCGGTACCAGAGTGTGATGCGGGTGCCGGCCTCCGGCTTGTCCTTGTCGGCAGGCGCAAAGCGCCATTCCAGCGTGCCGCTCAGGCCCATGCCCTGCAAGGGACCGAGTCCGCCGAGCATGCGCAGCAGCTTGCCGGGGTCGGCGAAGCTCACCGTCATGTGCTGGGCCTGCTGCTCGCCGTTCAACTCGCAGAAGCAGCCGCCGGCCCTGGCCTGGATGCTCAGGTTCTCCGCCTTGCCCCACCAGGTGTGATCGGCCGGCCACCAGCGACCGACGTCGTTGACCAGGGCGCGGTAGGCGGTCATCGCGTCGGTCGGTACGGTGAGGCTGTTCTCGATGGTGAAGCCATTGGCGGCGACATCCAGCACCGTCGCCGAAGCGGGCAGGCTCAACAACAGACCCAGGGCGGTGGCGGCGACGCGCAGCGGTTGTGAACGGGGCATGGCAGGAATCCGTCAGGGGGATGGCGCGGACGCCGGGAAGAGTTGCTCGCTGAGCGCCCACAGCCGCGCCGTTTCCTCGGGCTTGCGGCTGAGCGCGCTGCCGGCATTGCGCTGGCGTTTGATGAAGTATTCGCCGCTGGTGCCGGCCAGCTCCGGCGCGGTGGCCAGCCAGATGGCGGTATCCGCACCCTGGCGCGGGCTGAGCATGAAGCGGGTGACCAGCGGCCTCAGCGCCGCCGGCACCTGGCGGTAGATGTCGGTGGCGACCGCGCCCGGGTGGAAGGCGTTGACGGTGACGCGGCTGCCTTGCAGGCGGCGCGCCAGCTCGCGGGTGAACAAGAGGTTGGCGAGCTTGGCCTGGCCGTAGGCGTGCAGGCCGGACTTGTGGCGACCCGGGTTGGTGAAGCTGGCCTCGTCGATGCGCCCCAGCCGGTGGATCATCGAGCTGGTCACCACGATGCGGCCCTGCTCCGCGGCCTGCACCGCCGGCAGCAGGCGCTGCGCCAGACGGAAGTGCCCGAAGTGCATGGTGCCCATCATGGTCTCGTAGCCATTGGCGAGGCGCGAGAGCTTCATGGTGTAGAGCCCGGCGTTGAGGATCAGCACGTCGATCCGCGGCCAGCGTTGCAGCACCGCGTCGGCGCAGCGGTCCACGCCCGGCCAGTCGCCGAGATCCAGGCTCAGGCTCTCGATTTGCGCCTGCGGATGCAGGGCGCGGATGCGGGCGATGGCGGCGGCCGACTTGGCCGCATCGCGCGCCGCGATCAGCACCTCGTCGCCCTGGGCGGCGAAGGCCAGCGCCATCTCGTAGCCGATGCCGCTGTTGCCGCCGGTGATGAGGATCTTGCGGTTCATGAAGGGCGCCGCCTCAGAGCTTGAAGCCGGGCGTCAGCAGGCCGGCGGCGCGCAGGCGCTCGACCACCGCGCCATCGTGGCCGGGCAGCAGGTTGAGGCCGGGCTCGGTCTGCATCAGCCGGTTGAGGGTCTTGAACTCGGCGAGCACCGCGTCGCGCTGCTCACCGATCATCAGGGTCATGAACAGCGGCCGCTCGCGCACCCGTTCGAGATTGCGCATCTGCCAGCTCACATCGCCGAGGAACAGCAGCTCGCGGCCGTCGGCCAGACGCACATAGACCATCTGGCTGCCGGGCGTGTGGCCGGGCGACTGGATCAGCACCACGCCGGGCGCCAGCGCATACAGGCCCTGGTAGCGTAGCGGCTGATAGCCCTGCATCAGCGCCGCCGGCAGCTCCGCCGGGGCCATGCCCTTGGGGTTGGCGAGCTGCTCCTCGGTGAGCCGCAGCGCCGGCAGCAGGGCGGCGAGATTGGGCTGCGCCGCGAGTCCGCCGATGTGGTCCATGTGCTCGTGGGTGAGCACGATCAGCGAGGCCGCCGCCAGCCCCTGGCTCATCCGCTGGTAGGCGCCAGGGTCGTACATCGGCACCAGGAACTCCGGCTTGGCGATGGCCTGGTTCATCGCGGTATCGACGATCAGCGTGCGGTCCGGGTAGACCAACTGGTAGGAGTAGACCGGGATGGGCGTCGCCTTCCAGGGCTCGCCGGCCATCACCATCGCCTCGGCGAACTTGAAGTCCATGACCCGCTCGTAGCGGATCTCGCCGGGCTTCTCGCCCGGCAGCGAGTCGGCCAGCGCCCGCACCTGGGCGAGGTCGAGCGGGAACTCGCTCCTCGCCACCGGGCTGTGCACCACCAGAAGGTAGTAGGCCGGGCCACCGATGGCCGACAGCAGGATCAGGGTTTGCAGCAGCCGCCTCAGCCAGTTGGGCATGGCCAGGTTCTCGTTATTGCGGAGCCGGCAGCATAAACCGGCCCAGCCCGAGACGCGGTTGCGCCGGCTTCAGCGCGCCGGCTTCGCCCCGCGCCGCAGCGAGGCCAGCAGCAGGCCGGCGAGCAGGCCCAGACCGGGCGAGCCGCCACCACCATCGCCGCTTTCACCGGCACTGTTGCCGCCGCTGCTGCCACCACCTCCGCCGCCGGTGGGGCTGTTGGGATCGGCGCCGTCCAGGGTCTCGACGCCGCTGCTGGTCGGGTCCAGCCAGAAGCTCAGGCTGGTCAGCGGCGTGTTGAGGTAGCTGAAGTTCTGGTACATGCGTCCGTACCAGTCGGGCTCCTTGGGCGCGTCGCAGGACGAACTACCGCCGGAGAGCTGGCCGACCAGACGGTGCTGGAAGTTCCAGATGCCGGAACCGGAGGAGCCGCCCTCGGTGACGCCGCGATCCCAGCTCTGGATCATCAGATGCGTGGGCTGCAGGCCGGAGAGTGTCGAGTCCGGCAGTTCGCCATAGGCGGCGATGTAGGTCTGGTCAAAGTCCTTGCTGATGCGCTTCTCGTCGCCATTCGGGTGGTGGATGCCGACCACGCCCACGGGCGCCAGGTCGCGCCGGTCCCAGCCCGAGTAGTAGACCTTGTAGCTGGGGTCCGGCGCCGCGAGCAGGCGCAGCAGGCTGAAGTCCGGGCCGGCCACGGTCATGCCCGCCGAGCCCGCCATGTACAGCGCGCCGCTCTGGGTCTGTTCCAGACTGCCGTCGGGTGCGCCGCCACAACGGCTGGTCTGGTAGTTCCAGTAGAACACCGTGGTTGGCGCCTCGGCGGCGGTGCTGACGCAGTGATTGGCGGTGAGAAAGTAGGGCGTGAAGTCCTGCGCCGTGTTGTTGACCATTTGCCCGGTGCAGAGCAGGGCGCCGGCGATGGTGTAGCGCGCCACACTGCGGATCTCGTTGCCCCAGCCGTCGCCGTCGGAGCAGACCACGTCGACGTTGCAACTGCCGGACTTGGCGCTGACCCCGTCCTTGGCGCCGAAGCCCCTGAAACCGTGGTTGACCACGCCCAGCAGCAGGCTCAGTTGCGGCCGGCTGCCCGCCGGCAGATGCAGTTCGATCAGCGCCTCCTCGGCGCGCAGCACCGGCGTCCAGAGCTGGCCGAGCTTGTTGTGGCTGTCGGTATAGGGCCCGCGCCGCTCGCGGCCATCGGCGGTCTGCAGGTACAGCGTCGCACCCGCCGGCAGGTGGTAGCGGGTGAAGCCGAAGTTGAGCGAGGTCGCGCCCGCCGAGCGGATGCGCAGCCGCCAGTTGGCACTGCCGTCGGCCAGGGTCTGCCATTCGCCAGCGCTGTCGGGGCTGATCGCCGCGGTGAGCGGCATCGGCAGCGCGAAGCGGTAGGGCTGCGGGCCGGCCTTGCGGGCGTCGGCGGCGAGCGTGGCGGCGATGTCCACCGCCGGCATCTCCAGCAAGGGGATGGCGGCGCGGGCCCAGGGAGCGAGGCCGAGCAGCAGGACGGCGAGCAGCAGCTTGCAGCGATGGCGCATGGCGGACGAGCCCCGGTGTGGGCGGCCCCCCGGGACGGGGCGCCGCGTCAGCGCGGCTGGCTCTCGCCCAAGTCCCTCAGACGCCCATGTAGCGCCCGGGTTTGTGGTTGAAGGCCAGTACCGCTCCCAGCACCAACGCACCGAGCCCGGAGTAGAGGACTTGCCGGGGCTCCAGCACGAACAGCGCGCCGATGGTGAGCCCGGCATCCACCGCGATCTGGATATGGCCGGCGCGCAGGCCACGGCTCTTCTGGAGATAGACCGCCAGGATGTTGATGCCGCCCAGGCTGGAGCCGTGGCGCACGAAGGCGAGCACGCCCATGCCCAGCAGCATGCCGCCGGCCACCGCGCCGAAGGCGGTATTCACGTGGGCGAAGCTCAGGTAGCGCGGCATGAGATCCACCAGCAGGCTGAGCAGGCTCACCGACAGGAAAGACTTGAAGGTGAACAGCCAGCCCATGCGGCGTATCGCCAGCAGGAAGAACGGCAGGTTGATGAGGAAGAACACCAGGCCGATACCCCAGCCGGTCAGGTAGTGCAGGAAAAACGCCAGCCCGGCGGTGCCGCCGGTCATCAGCCCGCAGGCGCTGAGCAGCACCACGCCCATGGCGCTGAGCATGCCGCCCATCAGGAAGCCCTGGACGTCGTCGAGCAGGCTGTGGGGCTCGGGGACGATGGCTTCCGGTTCCTCGTTCAGGGCCGGTAGCAGAGGGCGAGGTTCGGGAACGTGTTCGGACATCGAAGGAGGCGGCATTGCGGGCGGCGCGCAGTATGAGCGCCTGAGCGCGCTGGGAGGCTACATTCGTGCCAGCCCTCTCGCTCAGCGCGGGGCAGGGCGCTCCACCCGGCCGCTCGCGGTGGTGACAAACGCCGCGCCGCTGGGCAGCGGCCCGCCCTTGACCACCACGCCCCAGAATTCCGGCACTTCGATCACCAGGGTGGCGAGCAGGCCCAGCGCGGTGAGGCCCAGCGCCACCTGGCTGGCGAGCAGGCCCAGTGGCAGTACCAGCGGCAGCAAGCCCACGAACAGCAGGCTGGAGACGAAACCGCCCAGGGCCATCCCGGTGAACTGCCGGCGGCTGTTGCGGTGCAGGTCGAAGCGGAACAGGAAGGGCGACTCGAACATCCGCGGCAGCACCACGTTCGCGCGCACCAGCAGGGCGCCGATCAGATGCCCCCATTCGTGCAGCAGGTAACCGCAGAGCGCGGTCATCAGCGCGCTGCCCAGGTGCAGGGCGTAGCCGCCGGCCGACTGCGCCGGGCCGGCTTCCAGGGTCCAGTGCCAGAGCAGCAGGCTCAAGGCCAGCAGCAGTCCGTCGCGGACGATCAGGGCCAGCAGGCGATTCCGTTGCCGTTCCATGCGGTGCTCCTCCTGCATCGGGTCCGCGCAGGCTAAGCAGGCGTACCCGGCGCATCGCCGTCTTATCGGACGAGCCGGGCCGAATGATGGAAAATGCGCGTCCGCCCGCCTCTGCCGGATCATCACCGGCCTTCCCAGCGAATGTTGCGAATCACCGAACTGAGCCTGCCGCTCGAACACCCGCCCGAAGCCCTGGAAGCCGCCATCCGCCTGCGGCTGGGCTTGCGGCCCTCCGAGGCGCTGGAGTTCAGCGTCTACAAGCGCAGCTACGACGCGCGCCAAAAAAACAGCCAGCTCAGCTTCGTCTACATCCTCGACTGCACGGTGGCCGACGAGGCGGCGCTGCTGGCGCGCCATGCCGGCGACCGTCACATCGGCCCCTCGCCGGATACCGGCTATCACCCGGTCGCTCACGCGCCCGCCGGCTTCAGTCAGCGGCCGGTGGTGATCGGCTTTGGCCCCTGCGGCATCTTCGCGGCGCTGATCCTGGCGCAGGCCGGCTTCAGGCCCATCGTGCTGGAGCGCGGCAAGGGCATCCGCGAGCGCACCAAGGACACCTGGGGCCTGTGGCGCAAGAGCATCCTCAACCCGGAATCCAACGTGCAGTTCGGCGAGGGCGGGGCGGGCACCTTCAGCGACGGCAAGCTCTACAGCCAGGTCAAAGACCCGCGCTACCTCGGCCGCAAGGTGCTGAGCGAGTTCGTGAAGGCCGGCGCGCCGGAGGAAATCCTCTACGTCAACAAGCCGCACATCGGCACCTTCCGCCTCGCCAGCATGGTGATGAAGATGCGTGCCGAGATCATCGCCTTGGGCGGCGAGATCCGCTTTCAGCAGCACGTCACCGATCTGCTGATCGAGGACGGTCAGTTGCGTGGCCTGATGCTCGCCGACGGTCAGCAGATCGAGGCCGAGCACGTCGTGCTGGCGGTGGGCCACAGTGCCCGTGACACCTTCCGCCTGCTGCACCGGCGCGGCGTCTACCTGGAGGCCAAGCCCTTCTCCATCGGCTTTCGCATCGAGCACCCGCAAAGCCTGATTGACCGCGCGCGGCTCGGCCCCTACGCCGGGCATCCGCTGCTGGGTGCGGCCGACTACAAGCTGGTGCATCACGCCAGCAACGGCCGAGCGGTGTACAGCTTCTGCATGTGTCCGGGCGGCACCGTGGTGGCGGCCACCTCCGAGCCGCAGCGCGTCGTCACCAATGGCATGAGCCAGTACTCGCGCAACGAGCGCAATGCCAATGCCGGAATCGTGGTTGGCATTACCCCGGCGGACTATCCGGGCGGCGTCGCCGCCGGCCCGCTGGCCGGCATCGCCTTGCAGGAGCAGCTTGAATCCGGCGCTTACCTGCTGGGCGGCAGCAGCTACCGGGCGCCGGCGCAGCGGGTAGGGGATTTCCTCGCCGCCACGCCGTCCACCGGGCCGGGCAGCGTCGAGCCCAGCTACAAGCCGGGCGTGACCTGGACCGATCTTGCGCCCTCGCTGCCGGACTACGCCATCGCCGCGATCCGCGAGGCGCTGCCGGCGTTCGAGAAGCAGATTCGCGGCTTCTCGATGGCCGATGCGGTGCTCACCGGTGTGGAAACCCGCACCTCGGCGCCGCTGCGCATCACCCGTGGCCCGGACTACCAGAGCCTCAACACCCGTGGCCTCTACCCGGCCGGCGAGGGCGCCGGTTACGCCGGTGGCATTCTTTCCGCCGGCATCGACGGCATCCGCGTCGCCGAGGCCCTGGCGCTGCGGATGACCGGCCAGCCGCTGCCTCCCGAACTCTATTCCCGAGGTCACCATGACCAAGCCCAGTGAGCTGCCGGCGCTGAACCCGAACCCGGCCTACATCGCCGCCGTGCAGGAGAGCGTGCGCACCGCGCCCTACCCGAGCCTGATCGGCATGCGTCTGGCGGCGATGGATTTCGACAGCTGCCGCATCGAGCTGGAGCTGGCCGAGCGGCATCTACAGCCGTTCGGGATCATCCACGGCGGCGTGCTGGCCACACTCATCGACACCGCCACCTTCTGGGCCGGCTTCCTGCGCCTGCCGGAGGACGCCGGGCTGGTCAACGTCGATCTCAAGCTCAACTACCTGAAGGCGGTGAGCCGCGGCAAGCTGCGCGCCGAGGGCCACTGCCTGCGCCCCGGCCGGCAGATCAGCTACACCGAGGCCAGCGTCTACGACGAAGCCGGCGAGCTGATCGCGCACGGCACCTCCACGCTCATGGCCCTGCCTGGCAAGGGTCTGAAGCTGGGCATCCCCAAATTCCTCTAACAAGACTCCTCGCCCATGCTCACCGCACTCACCATCGCCGCCGCTGTCTCCGCTCTGCTCGCCATCACTGCCGAGAGCGCCGGCGCCCAGCGCCACAAGGCTTTCTATGTGCTCAAGCCGCTGACCACCCTGCTGATCCTCGGCATGGCGCTGTGCGGACCGGAGGGCGACTACCGCACGGCGGTCGCCATCGGCCTGGTGCTGTCGATGCTCGGCGACATCTGCCTGATGTTCGCCGGCAACGCCTGGTTTCTCGGCGGCCTGGGCAGCTTTTTGATCGCGCACTTCCTGTTCGTGTGGGCCTATGCCGAGGGCCTGAGCAGCTACGGCGTGCCGGTCTGGTGCTGGGCTGGCGTCGTCTACGGCCTGGGCTTCTTCGCCTGGCTGCTGCCCAAGACCGGCTCGCTGAAAGGCCCGGTGCTGGTCTACGGTCTGGCCCTGATGGGCATGGTGCTGGCCGCCAGCGCCCGCTGGCAGGCCAACCCCAATCTCGGCACCGAACTGGCGATGCTCGGCGCCTTCATCTTCATGATTTCCGACTCCGCTCTGGCGGTGCGCCAGTTCAACGGCGCCTATCGCGGCGCGCAGCCGTTGATCCTCTCGACCTATTGGCTGGCGATTGGGCTGATCGCGCTGTCGGTGACGCTGGAAGGGCCGGGCGGCCAGGTGTTGCCGGGCTGATCTGGCCGATGGGCTCGCGTATGGACAGTCGCGCGGGCCCTCGGTAGCAAGCGTAGGGTGGGCACCAGAAGTAGGCGCCTCTAGGCGAAGCGAAGCGTGCCCACCTAGACCGCGCGAACAAATGGTACGTGGGCTGAAGCAAGCGTAGGGTGGGCAAAGCGAAGCGTGCCCACGTAGGCCACGCGAAAAAGTGGTACGTGGGCTGAAGCCCACCCTACGGCTCAGGCTTTCGCGGTCCGCTTCCCAACGACTCGTCCGTACTTCATCGGGTCCGGTAGCCGCCGCGCCAACCAGCCGGGCAGGTATTGCAGGCCCAGCACATTGCTCTCCCGCGGCGCGTCCGGCATGAACTCGCGGGTGCCCATCACGTAGTCGAACCAGGGTTTGGTGACGCACCAATTTGCGTCGGCGTTGCGGCCCAGGTGGTGGTCGTAGTGCCAGGGCAGGTGCTCGCGCGCCCACTCGGGGTTGTCGTGCGCCTTCTTGTGCAGGTGGTAGTAGTTGCCGGCGCAGTACCAGAGCGTGGCGACGTAGAAGGGCGCAATCGGGAACAGCGGCGCCACCGCGACGGCGGCGGCGATCAGCGACCAGGCTTCCTTGCCCTGCGCATGCCAGCCCAGCGCAAAGCGCCGGTAGTTGGGGTCGTGAAAGGCGTTCTGGCGCACTACCCGATGATGCTCGTGGAAGTGGAAGGCCCAGAAGCTGTTCTTGTTGCGCCCGGCCTCGTGCAGCACGTACTTGTGCATGCCCCATTCGACGGCGTTGGCGGTGATGAGGCCTAGGGGGATCCCGATCATGGCGATGGCTCTTGTGGTGATGACTCCTCGCCGTTGACCATAGCGCTAGCCCGCTCCCCAATCTTGATCGCAGCCACCCCCGACGCATGGCAGTCGAGTCATTGCTCCCGCCGCTCCCGGCCCTGATGTGCGCTCCGGCGGGTATCAGCGCCCGCTACCTGCGGGAGCTGTTGCCGGCCGATCCGCCGCCGTCGCTGCTGGCCGATGCCGGCATCGATGCTGCTCGTCTCCGCGCGGACGAGCACTATCGGGTGCCGCTGTACCAGGCCTATGCGCTGCTGGATCAGGCGCTGGCGGCGCAGGCCGACCCGCTGCTGGCGCTGCGGCAGGCGCGGCAACTGAGCCTCAAGGCCTATCCCTGGCTGGGGCTGAGCCTCTTGGCCAGCACCGACCTGGGCACCGGCCTGGCACGGCTGATCGAACTGGAGCCCCTGGTCTGGGACGGTAGCCGCATCGAGCTGAGCGTCAACGGCACCTCGGCCAGCCTGCGCTGGCTGCCGCTGTACCCGATCCCACCGGCAGTGATGGAGCTGGCCCTGGCCGGCTGGGTGTTGCTGGCGCCGGCGCTGGCCGGAGTGCCGGCTGGCGAGCTGCGTCTGGGCTTCGCGCACGCGGCGCGGGCGCCGCTGCCGGCTTACCGCGAGCTGCTCGGCTGCGAACCGCTGTTCGACCAGACCGAGACCGCGCTGCACTTCCCAGCCGAGTGGCTGCGCCGCGAGCTGAAGCTGGCCGACCCCTCCGCCGCCGACTGGGTGCTCGCCGAGGCCCGGCGCCGCCTGGCCGAGGGGCCGTTGAGCTGGCGGCTGGAACTGCGCCTGCGGGCCGCCAGCTTTGCCGCGCTGCCGGGCGAGCTACCGGAGGCGGCGGCGCTGGCAGATGCCGTGGGCCTGAGCGCGCGCGGCTTGCGCGAGCGCCTGCAGGCGCAGAACCTTAACCTGCGCGCCTTGCAGGACGAGGTGCGCCGTGACGCCGCCTGCTGGTGGCTGCGGCACGGCCAGGCCGACCTGGCCGAGATCGCCCAGGCCTGCGGATTTTCCGAGCAGAGCGCCTTTCAGCGGGCCTTCCGGCGCTGGACCGGGTGCACGCCGGCCGTGTGGCGGCAGAGCCAGGCCGGCTGAGCCCCGCGTCGGCACCGGCCGCCGCTATGCTTGCCGGCATTCCGCATTCCGCATTCCGCATTCCGCATTCCGCATTCCGCATTCCGCAATTGAGCGAGTCCCCTATGAGCAGCCCCCGCTTTCACTTCGTGGTCTACGGCGCCACCAGCTTCGTCGGCCAGATTCTGAGCCGCTATCTCTACGGTCGGCACGGCGTCGGTGGCGCGGTGCAATGGGCCATCGCCGGCCGCTCCAGCGCCAAGCTCCAGGCGCTGCGCAGCAGCCTGGGTGAGGGCGCGGCGGAGTTGCCGATCCTGCTCGCCGAGGCCAGTGACGAGGTGGCGCTAAAGGCGATGTGCGACAGCACCCGAGTGGTGGTTTCCACCGTCGGCCCTTACGCGCTCTACGGCTCGCCGCTGGTGAAGGTCTGTGCCGAAACCGGCACCGACTACTGCGACCTCACCGGCGAGGTGCAGTGGATACGCCGCATGATCGAGGCCTACGAGCCCGCCGCCCGCAAGAGTGGCGCGCGCATCGTCCACTGCTGCGGCTTCGACTCCATCCCCTCCGATCTCGGCGTGCACTACCTGCAAGCCGAGGCGCAGCGCCGCTTTGGTGCGCCCTGCACGCGGGTGAAGCTGCGCATCCGCAAGCTGCGCGGCGGCTTCTCCGGCGGCACCGTCGCCAGTCTGATGAACGTGATGCGGGAGATCGGCGAGGATCCGGCACTGCGCAAGATCATGGCCGACCCGTATTCCATCGTGCCCGGTGGCGGTGCCGGCAAGCCGCGCCAGCCGGAGGTGATGTTCGCGCAGTACGACGACGAAGCCGGTAGCTGGCTCGCGCCCTTCGTGATGGCGGGCATCAATACCCGCGTGGTGCAGCGCTCCAACGCGCTCAAGGGTGATGCCTACGGCCAGAGCTTCCAGTACGACGAGGCGATGATGACCGGCCCCGGCTTCAAGGGCCGCCTGACCGCCACCGGCGTCGCGCTGGGGCTGGGCGGCTTCGTCGCCGCCGCCGCTCTGCCGCCCAGCCGCTGGCTGCTGGAAAGCTATGTGGTGCCCAAGCCGGGCGAGGGCCCGACGCCGGAACAGCAGGAGAAGGGCGGCTACGACTTCCGCTTCTACGGCCGCACCGCCGCCGGCCAGACCCTGAAGGTGAAAGTGACCGGCGACCGCGATCCCGGCTACGGCTCCACCGGCAAAATGCTCGGCGAGGCCGCCGCCTGCCTGGCGCTGGATCGTCCCAAGTCGGCGCTCGCCGGCGGCTTCTGGACTCCGGCCACGGCACTGGGCGACGCGCTGATCGAGCGCCTGCAACTGCACGCCGGGCTGCGTTTCGAAGTGCTGCCTTGAGGTTGTAGCTCGCTTTCCGGATACGACTATGGCCTCCAGCCTGTTGCTCCTGCTAGACGACATCGCCAGCGTCCTCGACGACGTGGCGGCGATGACCAAGCTCGCCACCAAGAAGACCGCCGGAGTGCTGGGCGACGATCTCGCGCTCAATGCCCAGCAAGTGGCCGGTGTCAGCGCCGACCGCGAGTTGCCGGTGGTCTGGGCGGTAGCCAAGGGCTCGGCGCTGAACAAGCTGATTCTGGTGCCGGCGGCGCTGGCGATCAGCGCGCTGCTGCCCTGGCTGATCACCCCGCTGCTGATGCTGGGCGGCGCCTTTCTCTGCTACGAGGGTTTTGAAAAGCTGGCGCACAAGTTTCTGCACAGCCGTGCCGAGGAGGCTCAGCACCACCAGGAACTGGTGCAGGCGGTGGCCGATCCGGCGGTGGATCTGGTCGCCTACGAGCGCGACAAGATCAAGGGTGCGGTGCGGACCGACTTCATCCTCTCCGCCGAGATCGTGGTGATCTCGTTGGGCACGGTGGCCGGCGCCGGCTTCTGGCAGCAACTGGCGGTGCTGGCCGGCATCGCCGCGATCATGACCGTGGGCGTGTACGGCCTGGTCGCCGGCATCGTCAAGTTGGATGACGCCGGCCTGCACCTCAGCCGCCGCGCCAATGCGTTCGCGCAGGCCCTGGGGCGCGGCCTGCTGCGGCTGGCGCCCTGGCTGATGAAGCTGCTCTCGGTGCTCGGCACCGCGGCGATGTTTCTGGTCGGCGGCGGCATCCTCGTGCACGGTCTGCCCTGGCTGCATCACGTCCTGGAAGCGCTGCCGGCGCCGGGCTGGCTGGCGCCGGTGCTGCCGACCCTGCTGAACGCGCTGGTAGGCGTACTGGCGGGGGCCTTGGCGCTGGCTTTGCTTCGGCTGGTTCAGGGTCTGCGCGGCTCGGCGGCATGAGTTGGCTGGCGGCGGCCTACCTCTGGGGCAATGCCGCGACCTATCTCGGCTTCGGCCTTTGGTGCGCGGCGCGGTCGGGACAAACCTCGCAAGCGCTGGGCTATGCGCAGCTCTCGGCGGCAGGGCGCGGTGAGTTTCTGAGCATATATGGCGGGCTGGAACTGGGGCTGGCGACGATCTTCGCCGCGCTCGCATGGCATCCGGAGCTGCACCACCTGGGGCTGTGGCTGGGCGTGATGCTCTACGGTGGCATCGTCCCCTTTCGCGCCTACAGCCTGTGGCGTTACCGGATACGCGTGCCGATGGTGCTGGGCCTGGCGCTAGGCGAACTGATCTTCCTGCTGCTGTCCCTGGGCCTGCTCCTCGCGCGCGGCTGAGCGCTTCAGTCCGGCGGCAGCGCCGCCGCGTCCACCACCGCGCGCAGGTGCTGGAACAGTTCCTTGTAGTAGCGGCCCTTGCTGGCCGGCTTGCCGCTGAGCTCGGCCTCGGCCAGGGCGGCGGCCTCTTCCTTGCGGGCATTGCGCACCAGGGCGCGCAGGGTGCGCGTGTCGCCGGTGGGATAGCGGCTGAACCACTCGGTGATCGCGCCGTCGTCGCTCAGCAAGCGGTCGCGCCAGCGGGCGATTTCCGGAAAGCCGCGCGCGGCTTGTTCCTTGCCGTGCTGATAGTCGCTGAGCAGCTTGCGGAAGGCGACGCTGTCTTCATCGCGCAGCAGCTTGCCGATGAACGAGGCCTGGCGCTTGCGCGCGCTCAGATTGGTGATGCGCTGCAGTTCCTGAAAGGCCTCGCGCAGGCGCTCGTCCATCTCGATGCGGGCAAAGCGGTCGGCCGGCAGTTCCAGCAGGGCCAGACCCAGCTCCTGCAGGTCGAGCATCTCGATCTTCACCGAGGTCTTGCTGGGGCCGAGGTTCTCTTCCTCCAGGCCTTCGGTCTCGATGTCGTAGCGGAAGCGGGTCATGGTGGCTGGCGGCGGCGATACGGGGCTGCATGATAAGGCCGCCATCGACTGGACTCAGCCCCGCCGATCCCGCCGACCCCGCCGCCACGCGACCAAGCCGAGCAGCAGTGAGCTGCAGATGGTCCACGCGCCGCCGGAGCCGCTGTTCGCTGCATCGCCTCCCATGGCCGCGCCGGTGCCGGACTTGCTACGGTAGGCGGCGACGTAAGGGGCTGCCTCGGCCATGGCGCGTGCGTTGTCGGCCTGACTAGCTTCCACGCCTTCCAGCCCCACGATGCCGCAAGGGACTCCGTCCAGAGACCGGCGCGGATTCGTGATCAGTTCACTGCGCCCGCCGCCGGGTCCGACTCCGAGGGACCACATCATCGAGAAATAGCGCACCCCATTCGCGTCCAAGCAGGGCGCCGCATGGGAATAGGGCTTCCAGTAGGCGAATCCGGTGGAGCCGACATAATCATGCCCGCCTCCCAGGGAGTGCCCCAGTTCGTGCGCGAAGGTGTCGTCGAAGCAGGCGCTGCCGCCGCTGGCATCGGGCGCGATACCGACGACATTGAAGGCATCGCGCGCGGTGTCGATGTCGGTGGGCGGGTCGCTGCGCTGGAAGTTGTTGAATCCGGAGCTTAGCCCGCAGAGATCGGCGTTGCCGTCCTGAGAACGCATCAGCACCACGAGGTCAGCGGCGTAGCGATCACGGAGATTGGCGGCGCTCTTGCTGGCGGCGAGAGCGGCGAGATTGTCGTAGAAGCCGCTGTCCTCGTGGGTGTCGGTGAAGACCGCTGTTCCGGCAAGCGAGTAACGCACGGGGACGGCGCTGGTTTCCATGTAGGCGCTGGCGAGGAAGACCAGGCGCTGGGCTTCCTCATCGACCATGCTTGGGGCGATCCGCTGCTCATACTGCGGCGTGTACAGGACCAGCACGCTGACCTCGTAGTTGCCGTCGACCCCAGCCTCGCCCCGAGCCGGTGCCTCGATGGCGCCGGGCGCAGTCGGCGTGCGCAAGGCGTCGCCACGGCTCGTCGATCCACTGGCAGGCACCCAGTAACTGCGGCCCTGATGGCTGACCAGTTGGTAGTGTTGTCCGCCACGGTAGGCGTCGGCGCTCAGAATGCGGTCGCCGCTGACCATGGCGTAGAAGCGGACGTTACCGCTCGTTGTACGTGCCACCGTGCCGACCAGGCCGTTAGCGAATGTCTCGCGGCGGGCGTCAGACAGCGAAGTCGGGGCGCTGCCGGGCAAGTCGAGCTCTATGGTCTGGCCAGGTGCCGCCAGAACGGTGGAGTTCAGTCGCGAGGCCACTGCGGTAGGCGGCAGTGTTGGTCGGTCGGGCAGCGCGTTGGCGGATTGCTGGACACACAGCATGGCTGCAATGGCGAGGCAGCCTCGGAGTAAGCATTTCATCAGTGAATTTCCCTTTGATTGTTCGTGTGATACGGCTCCCAAGCCGCATCGAATGCCGCACAAGCGTCAACGCAATAAAGGCCCAATGGTGGACGTCGTATCTCCCTTCAGGGGCCGATTCATCCGGTAATGCGGCCACGGACACCGTGGAGGGGGTGCGGTGAATGCGCTGTCGCTGAAGGGGGGCGCGTTTTTGCTGCGTGCTACGGCGTGTACCACATGCCGGACCAGGATCCGCGCGAGGGCAGCGGTATGTTCGTGTCCTTCCGAGGTCGGCCGCTGCACACCCGGAATCGGTTCGGGTGGCTCGTGCGGGAGCTGGGTGCGCCGGTGTAGTACTGGCGGGGCTACAAGCGTTTCCGTCGCCGGCTCAAGGGCGTGCCCGACTCCACGCGTGTAGCTGATCGGTTCGGGCGCTCCGTCACGGAGCTGCCATCTGCAACGACGAGACTGCGTAGCTCTCTGATCCACCCGCCGTCGCCATGCCGCCCGTCTCCCGCCGCGACCTCCTCAAGGCCGCTGCCGCCGCCAGTCTGGCGCCGCTGCTGTCGGCCTGTGGCGAGAGCGACTCGCCGCCCGCCGAGGTGCCCACCTCCGGCGGCCAGTTCCTGCACGGGGTGGCCAGCGGCGACCCTCTGAGTGATGCGGTGATCCTCTGGACGCGTCTGACGCCGGACGATCCGACGGCACAGGAGCTGCCAGTGGATTGGTTGCTGGCCCTGGATCCGGAGCTGAGCCAGGTGGTGCAGCGCGGAACCGGCCTGGCCAGCGCCAGCAGCGACTACACGCTGAAGCTGGACCTGCGGGGCTTGTCGCCGGGGCAGACCTATTACTACCGGTTTCGAAGCGGCGCGCAGCGCTCGCCCTTGGGCCGCACCCGTACTGCGCCCCAAGGGCCGGTTGAGGGCCTGCGACTGGGGGTGGTGACCTGCGGCGACTACGCGCGCGGCCTGTTCAATGCCTACCGGCGGGTGGCCGAACGCGAGGACTTGCAGGCGGTGCTGCACCTGGGCGACTACATCTACGAGAACGGCCGCCTGGAGGACGTGCGGCCCCAGGTGCCGCCCTACGAGATCGTCAGTCTGGCCGACTACCGCCTGCGTTACGCCACGCTGCGCGGCGATGCCGATCTTCAGGAACTGCACCGCCAGCATCCGATGATCTGGGTCTGGGACGATCACGAACTCGCGAACAATGCCTGGAAGGGCGGCGCCGATGCGCACGACCCGACGACGCAGGGTGATTTCTTCGCCCGCCGCGCCGCGGCTTTCCAGGCGGCCCACGAGTGGATGCCGATCCGCACGCCGGACCGCACCGACCTGGCGCGCATCTACCGCCGCTTCGTGTTTGGTGATCTGGTCGACCTGTTGATGATCGACGCCCGCCAGGTCGGCCGCGACCAACCGGCGGCGCCCAACACCCTGTTCGGCGAGACGGTGCCGGTGTTCACCCAGAGCGGCGATTTCGCCGACGAGTCGCGCCATCTCCTTGGCGCCGAGCAGGAGCAATGGCTGGTCGGCGCCCTGGGCGCGAGCACGGCGCGCTGGAAGCTGCTCGGCAACCAGGTCTACTTCTCACCGCTGAAGCTGCTGGGCTTTCCTCGTGCCAGCGGTCTCAGCCTGTTTCTCAGCAATGACAAATGGGACGGCTACGAGCCGGCCCGCGACCGGGTGCTGGCCGCCATCGCCGAGGCCGGCAATGTCGTGATCCTCACCGGCGACGCGCACGAGGCCTACGCCTTCGATGTGAGCGACGACCCGAACAACCCGCTCGCCTACAACCCACTGACCGGCGAGGGCTCGAAGGCGGTGGAGTTCGTGGTCACCTCCACCAGCACGCGTGGCGACGGCGTGGTCGGCGATTCGCTGAGCGCCCAGTTGCAGCGGCTGCCGGACAATGTCGAGCAGTTGCTGCGACTGACCAATCCGCACCTCAAGTACTACAACAACTCCCTCAACGGCTACACCGTGCTCGATATCGACGCCGAGCGGGTGCAGGCGGAATTCTGGTTTGTGCCGCTGGTGAGCCAGCCCACGGATGAAGAGTCACTGGGCGCGGTGTTCCGCTGCGACCACGGCAGCAACCGGCTGACGCAGCTCAGCTAGTCGAACCGCCACTCCGCCAGGCATTCGTAGTCCGGCCGACCGGGAACGCTGTGCAACAGCGCCAGACGGTCGACGCTCCAGTTCAAGGGCTCGACCGGCCTCGGCTCCGCGAGTGGCCGTGGCAGATAGGCGAGGGTGATGTGCGGAGTGAAAGCCTGGCGGCCGAGTTGCTTGCCCAGGCCTTCGAGAATCAGCGCCTCGCGCAGGCTCTCCCACAGGGCGCGCAGTTCCGGCGGGTCCGTGGCGCCGCGCAGGATGCAGGGGTGCTGGCCGCGGCCGTGGAAGCTGTCGATGCGGTCCGGGCTCCAGATGAAGGGCCGCAGCGGCAGTCTGGCAACGGCGCGCCGGGCCGCCAACTCGAAGGTCGCCAACGCCTCCGGTGCCAGGGCGTAGTGGTGCAGGGTGGCGTGGTAGCGGACCGGGCTCACCCAGCGTCCAGCGGACGGCAGCGTGGTCCGCAATTGCTGCGCCAGCGCGCTCAGTCGCTCGCGGGTCGCCAGGTCTGGCCAAAGCGCGAAGAAGACGCTCTGTGGTTCCGGCGCACCGCCGAGATCGAGCCCGAGCTGCGCGCTCAATGCAGCCACCGCCCGGTCGGCATCGCACTCGCACTCACGGGCTGGTCTTGCTCCTGCCTGCGCCCTACATATTGCGCCGGTACTCGCCGCCCACCTCGTAGAGCGCGTGGCTGATCTGGCCGAGGCTGTTGGTCTTCACCGCCTCCAGCAGCGACTCGAAGATGTTCCGGCGCTCGCGGGCGGTCTTCTGCAGCTGCTTGAGGCTGTCCGGCGCGATGCCGTTGCGGTTGGCGCGGTAGCTGGCGACGTTGTTGATCTGCTGCGCCTTCTCCTCCTCGGTCGAGCGGATCAGCTCGATGGTGGTGGCGATCTCGCCACCGTGGTCCTTGGGCAGGAAGGTGTTGACGCCGATCAGGGGCAACGAGCCGTCGTACTTCTTGTGCTCGTAGTACAGCGACTCTTCCTGGATCTTGCCGCGCTGGTACATGGTGTCCATCGCACCGAGCACGCCGCCGCGCTCGCTGATCGCCTCGAACTCCTTGTAGACGGCCTCTTCGACCAGATCGGTGAGCTGGTCGATGATGAAGCTGCCCTGCCAGGGGTTTTCGCAGAAGTTGAGGCCCAGCTCGCGGTTGATGATGAGCTGGATCGCCACCGCGCGACGCACCGAGTCCTCGGTGGGCGTGGTGATCGCCTCATCAAACGCATTGGTGTGCAGCGAGTTGCAGTTGTCGAACAGCGCGTAGAGCGCCTGCAACGTGGTGCGGATGTCGTTGAACTGGATCTCCTGCGCGTGCAGCGAACGGCCGGAAGTCTGGATGTGGTACTTCATCATCTGGCTGCGCGCCGAGCCGCCGTAGCGCTCCTTCATGGCGCGCGCCCAGATGCGGCGGGCGACGCGGCCGATGACGCTGTACTCCGGGTCCATGCCGTTGCTGAAGAAGAAGCTCAGGTTGGGCGCGAAGTCGTCGATCCGCATGCCGCGCGCGAGGTAGTACTCGACAAAGGTGAAGCCGTTGGCCAGCGTGAAGGCGAGCTGGCTGATCGGGTTCGCCCCGGCTTCGGCGATGTGATAGCCCGAGATCGACACCGAGTAGAAGTTGCGGACCTTGCGTTCGACGAAGGACTGCTGGATGTCGCCCATCATCCGCAGCGCGAATTCGGTCGAGAAGATGCAGGTGTTCTGCGCCTGGTCTTCCTTGAGGATGTCGGCCTGCACGGTGCCGCGCACCGTCGACATGGTCTCGGCCTTGATCCTGGCATAGGTCTCGGCGTCCACGAGCTGGTCGCCGGTGACGCCGAGCAGGCCCAGGCCCAGACCGTTATTGGTCGGCGGCAGCTCGCCGGAGTAGACCGGGCGGGTCTTGCCCTGGAACAGCGCGGCGATCTTCTTCTCGGCTTCGGCCCAGCGGGCGGCGTCGGCCTTGAGGTACTTCTCCACCTGCTGGTCGATGGCGCAGTTCATGAACATCGCCAGAATCATCGGCGCCGGACCGTTGATGGTCATCGACACCGAGGTGCTCGGCGCGCAGAGGTCGAAGCCCGAATAGAGCTTCTTCATGTCGTCGAGGGTGGCGATGCTCACGCCCGAGTTGCCGATCTTGCCGTAGATGTCGGGGCGGGTTTCCGGGTCTTCGCCGTAGAGCGTCACCGAGTCGAAGGCGGTGGAGAGGCGGGTCGCCGAACCGGACTGCGAGAGGTAGTGGAAGCGGCGGTTGGTGCGCTCCGGCGTGCCTTCGCCGGCGAACATGCGGATCGGGTCTTCGCCGACGCGGCGGTAGGGATAGATGCCGGCGGTGTAGGGATAGCCGCCCGGCAGGTTTTCCTTCAAGAGGAAGCGCAACAGCTCGCCCCAGCTCTCGAAATGCGGCGCGGCGACCTTGGGAATCTTCGAGTGCGAGAGCGACTCGACATAGTTCTCGCCCTTTACCGCCTTGCCGCGCACTTCGTAGGTGTAGTGCGTATCGGTGACGCCCTTGAGCCGCTCCGGCCATTCGCGCAGCAGCTCGATGGAGTCCTTGCTGAGTTGTTGCAGCGCGCTCTGGTAGCGCTGTCGCAGGGTGAGCAGGGAGCGGTCGGGCTGGGCGGACTGTAGGGTGGGCTTCAGCCCACCGTCTTCAGGCGCGTGGGCTGAAGCCCACCCTACGAGATCCTCTTGCGCGTAGAGGTCGAGCGGCTTCGGCAGCTTGGGGTCGGCCAGTTCGCTCAGGGCCTCCCACATCGACTGCGCCTTGTTGGCGGCTTCGTCCTGCGATTCGGCGGCCTGGTTGATCTGCCGGCCCTGCTCGGCGATTTCGGCCAAGTAGCGGGTGCGGTTGCCGGGGATCAGTACCGTGGCGCGCGGTTCCTTCAGGCTGGTGTCCAGCTCCGGTGTCCACTTCGCCTCCGGCAGGTGCAGCTTGGCGCGCAGCAGGCGGCAGAGGTTGGCAAACATCCAGGTCACGCCCGGATCGTTGAACTGGCTGGCGATGGTCGGGTAAACCGGCACCTCCTCATCGCGCAGCTGGAAGGCGACGCGGTTGCGCTTCCACTGCTTGCGCACATCGCGCAGCGCGTCTTCGGCACCGCGCTTGTCGTACTTGTTGATGATCACCAGCTCGGCGTAATCGATCATGTCGATCTTTTCGAGCTGGCTGGCGGCGCCGTACTCGCTGGTCATCACATAGACCGGAAAGTCCACCAGATCGACGATCTCGGAGTCGGACTGGCCGATGCCGGCAGTCTCGACGATCACCAGGTCATAGCCCTGGCCGCGCAGGAAGCCCACGCAGTCCTTGAGCACGGTGTTGGTCGCCGCGTGCTGGCGGCGGGTCGCCATCGAGCGCATGAAGACTCGTTTATTACGCAGCGAGTTCATGCGGATGCGGTCGCCCAGCAAGGCACCGCCGCTGCGGCGGCGGGTGGGGTCGACCGCCAGCACGGCGATGCGCATGGTCGGGAAGGCTTCCAGAAAGCGCAGCAGCAGCTCGTCCACCACGCTGGACTTGCCGGCGCCGCCGGTGCCGGTGAAGCCGATGACCGGCGTGCCCTTGCCGGCCAGCTCCCAAGTTTTGCGCAGCTTGGCCAGCTCAGCTTCGCCAAGCAGGCCTTCCTCGATGGTGGAGAGCATCTGGCCGACGCTGATCTCGTCGTCGACGCTGATCTTGCCCGGCACCCGGGTTTCGAGGCGCTGCTGATGGGCACGCTCGATCAGGTCGTCGATCATGCCGGTGAGGCCCAGCTTGGCGCCATCGTTGGGGTGGTAGATGCGCTCCACGCCCTGGCTGTGCAGCACCGCGATCTCCTCCGGGGTGATGGTGCCGCCGCCGCCGCCGTAGACGCGGATATGGCTGGCGCCGCGCTCGGCCAGCATGTCCACCATGTACTTGAAGAACTCGTTGTGGCCGCCCTGGTAGCTGGAGAGCGCGATGCCGTCGGCGTCTTCCTGCAGGGCGGCGCGGACGATGTCCTCGACGCTGCGGTTATGGCCCAGGTGGATCACCTCGGCACCCTTGGCCTGGATCAGCCGGCGCATCACGTTGATGGCGGCGTCGTGGCCGTCGAACAGGCTGGCGGCGGTGACAAAGCGCAGTGGCGTGGTGCTGGCAGCCGCCTCGGGCTGCGGTTCTACTTTGGCGTGCATTTCTGGGCGTCTCCTCGAGGGTGCGCAGTATACGAATCGGGCCGCCCCGACTCTTCATCCAAAAGGCCTACAGCCAGTCTGACTCCGGTCTCAGAACTGGGACGCCGGTTGTCGCATAGTCGGTCTTCAAGCCTTGCCCGGCCCTGATGGGCAAGGTACAAGGGAGGCAAGGGACGTTGTCAGCCATCCAAGCCAACAAGAGTGCGGAGGCCGGCTGCAAGGATGTGAAAGGGGGGTTTATGGGGTCGTGGTTCTCGCGAATCTGGAGACAGCCGTCGGTCGTTGTCGACGAGTTTCAGGTGCCGGCCGGGCGCTACGCCGAGCAGCGCGCGCGTGGTTTCGTGCTGCTGCGCTTCGTCGATGACCTCGAGCACGACTACCAACGCAGCTTCGTGCAGCTCAATGCCAGCGGCCTGCGTGCCGCCCAGGTGCTGGGCATTGCCGCCATCCTCGCCTTCATCGTCATCGACTACCTGAGCCTGCGGCTGTCGCCGCCACTGGTGTATCAGGTGCTGTGCCTGGTCTCGGTGCCGGCCCTGCTGGTGCCCTTGCTTACCACCTACCAGGAGCAGGGCTCGATCCAGCAGCAGCGCGCGGCCTTCGTTTCCGCGCTGGTTCTGGGACTGTCGGTGGCCTGGACCATCTGGTACGGACGCCAGCAGGTGCCCGACTATCCGATGCAGGCGCTGCTGGTGGTGACCGCTTACCTGTATTTCCTGTCCGGCCTGCTATGGGCGCAGGCGGTATTTTGCGGTGCCCTGGTTTGGGTGGCGTTCTTCCTGCCGCTGGCCTTGCAGGGTGGGGCGTCGGAGCAGAGGCTGGTCTACGAGGCCTTCTACCTGTTGCTGGGCAACGCCGTCGGCGTGGTGGGGCGCTATCTGGCCGAATACCAGGACCGCCGGCAGTTTCTGATGCGCCTGGAATTGCGCCAGCTCGCCGAGTACGACGCGCTTACCGGACTGCGCAACCGCCGTGCCTTCGGGCACCGCGCGCAGATGGCCTGGTCCCTGGCCGCCCGCGAGCACAAGTCGGTGTCGCTGCTGATTCTCGACCTCGATTTCCTCAAGCGCATCAACGATCAGCACGGCCATCTCACCGGCGACGACTGCCTACGCGAGGTGGCGGAAGCGCTGCGCGGCCTCACCCGCCGGCCGATGGACGTCGCCAGCCGCTTTGGCGGCGACGAGTTCGTGGCGCTCTGGTACGACGCCGACCCGCAGTGGATCGAGCAACTGGAGCTGGCGCTGCGTCAGCAGCTGGACCTGCGCCAGGGCCTGTCGGCGCAGGTGGAGCGCCTGAGTGTGACCGGTGGCGGTGTGCGCTGCTGGCCGAATCCCCGGGTGAGCCTGCAGGACGCCCTATCGGCCGCCGACCAGCAGCTCTACGGCGGCAAGGAACGCGGCCGCGGGGTGATCAACTGGAGCCAGTTGCAGGAGCCCGAGGCGGAGCTGCCGACCGCCGCCGCTGCGGCCGCTGCGGTCCGGCTGCGGGTCTAGCCCGCAGGGCCTCCCGCCGCCGGCCGCCGGCAGCTCAGGATGAACAGCTGACCGCGATCTGCCGGAGCTCCGCTGGCGGCTCGGCCGCCAGGTCCTCCGCTCCCGTTTGCTCGGTGTAGGGCCGGGTCAGCACCCTGCGCAGCCGTTCGGTATAGCCGTAGTCGCCCGCCTCGGCGCGCTCGATCGCGGTCTGCGCCAGATGGTTGCGCAACAGGTACAGCGGGTTCACCGCATTCATTCGCAACGCCCGCGCGGCGTCATCCGAGTTCTCGGCGCGCAATCTCTGCCGGTAGCCGATCACCCAGGCGTCGTAGCCGGTGGGATCGGCGAGGTGATCGCGGCCGGGGTCGGGAGTCTCGGCCTGGCTGTCCAGCGCAGCTAGCCGGCGGAAGCTCAGACTGAAATCGGCGCGGCTGCGGTGCAACAGGCTCAGATAGCGGTTGATGAGCTCCGGATCGCCCTCGCGCGCCTCGACCAGCCCCAGCTTGGCGCGCCAGCCGGCAACGGCGGCCTCGGCGTAGGCGGGGCCGTAGTGGTCGAGGATGCCGGTGGCGATCTCCACCGCCGTCTCGCTGCGTTCAGAGAGCAGCGGCAGGCAGGCGTTGAGCAGCTGCGCGCAGTTCCACTGGCCGATGCTGGGCTGCTGCTGGTAGGCGTAACGGCCGCCCTCGTCGGAGTGATTGCAGATGTGCCCGGCGTCGAAGGCGTCGATGAATCCGAAGGGGCCGTAGTCCAGGGTCAGCCCCAGAATCGAAAAATTGTCGGTATTCATCACCCCGTGGCAGAAGCCCACGCACTGCCAGCGCGCCATCAGCCGGGCGGTGCGCTGCACCACTTCGGTCAGCCATAGGCGATAGCGCTCGGGTTGCTCGGCCAGCTCGGGGTGATGGTGGGCGATGGCGGCGTCGGCGAGCAGGCGCAGCCAGTCCTCGCGCTCCTGCGAGCGGCACCATTCGAAGTGCCCGAAGCGCAGATGGCTGGGCGCCAGGCGGGTGAGGATCGCCGCCGGCTCCAGGGTTTCGCGGCGCACCGGCAAGGGGCTGGCGACCACCGCCAGCGCACGGGTGGTGGGGATGCCCAGCCCGTGCATGGCTTCCGAGGCCAGAAACTCGCGCAGGCTGGAGCGCAGCACCGCGCGGCCGTCGGCATGGCGCGAGTAGGGCGTGGGGCCGGCGCCTTTCAGCTGTATCTCGTAGCGCGCACCATCCGCGCTGGCCAGCTCCCCCAGCAGCATCGCCCGGCCATCGCCCAGGCGGCCGGCCCAGACCCCGAACTGGTGACCGGCATAGGCCGTAGCGGCCGGCTCGGCACCGGGCCAGGCCTGGTTGCCGGCCAGGGTCGCGATGAAGTCGGCCTGCTCCGGCAGCGCCGGGTCCAGGCCCAGCATGGCAGCTGCTTCCGGGCTGTAGGCCACCAGCTGCGGCTCCGGCACCGGCCGTGGCTGCACCGGCGAAACCAGCTCCGGCGGCCAAGCCGCCAGCTGGCGGTCGGCGCGCAGCGCCGGCAGCTCAAGCGCGCTCATGGCAGCGCCGAAAACAAAAAGACCCCAGCCGCGGCTGAGGTCTGCAATATGGCTCCGTGACCAGGACTCGAACCTGGGACCCAGTGATTAACAGTCACTTGCTCTACCGACTGAGCTATCACGGAATGACTCGGTAAGGGCGCGCATTGTAGTGAGCGCCCCACACGGCTGCAAGCCATAAAACCCGGCTCTAGCCGGCCAGCGCCTTGATCCGCGCGACGCTGCCCGTCAGCACCTTGTCGCTGGTGGCAAAGGACAGCCGCACATGGCCCGGCGCGCCAAAGGCGGAGCCGGGAACCAGCGCAACCAGGGCTTCGTTGAGCAGCTTGTCAGACAGTTCCAGATCGGTGGCGCAGCCGAGCCTGGCCATCAGGCCTTCGACGTTGGGGAACACGTAGAAGGTGCCGTCGCCGGGCAGGCAGCTCACGCCGGGGATGCTGTTGAGGTCGGCCACCAGCTTGTCGTGACGGGCCTTGAACACCAGGCGCATCTCCTCGACGCAGGACTGGTCGCCGGCCAGCGCCGCTTCCGCCGCCACCTGGGCGATGGAGTTGGGGTTGCTGGTGGACTGGCTCTGGATGTCGGTCATCGCGGTGATCAGCTTGGCCGGGCCGCAGGCCCAGCCGATGCGCCAGCCGGTCATCGAATAGGTCTTGCTCACCGCGTGGATCACCACGGTGCGGTCGTAGAGGTCCGGGCAGGCGTTGACGATGTTGCTGTAGGGCTCGTCGGTCCAGAGGATCTTCTCGTACATATCGTCGCTGGCGATCAGCACCTGCGGGTGCCGGCGCAGCACTTCACCCAGCGCCACCAGCTCGGCCTTGGTGTAGGCCATGCCGCTGGGGTTAGAGGGGCTGTTCAGGAAGATCATGCGGGTGCGCGGGGTGATCGCGCGCTCCAGCTGGGCCGGAGTGATCTTGAAGCGGGTGGAGGCGTGGGTTTCCAGGATCACCGGGGTGGCGTCGGCGAGCAGCACCATGTCCGGGTAGCTCACCCAGTAGGGCGCCGGGATGATCACCTCGTCGGTGGCGTTCAGATACGCCATGCAGAGGTTGTAGCAGCTCTGTTTGCCGCCGCAGGACACCAGCACCTGGTTGGGCTTGTAGTCCAGGCCGTTGTCGCGCTTCATCTTGTCGATGATGGCCTTCTTCAGGCTGGGCGTGCCGCCCACCGCGGTGTACTTGGTGAAGCCTGCCTCGATCGCCTTCTGCGCCGCCGCCTTGATATGGGCAGGGGTGTCAAAATCGGGTTCGCCGGCACCTAGGGAAAGCACATCCTTGCCCTGTGCTTTCAGCTCGGCCGCCTTGGCGGTGACGGCAAGGGTGGGGGACGGCTTGATGCGGCCGACGCGCTGGGCGAGGCTCAGTTCCACGGGGGTCTCCAGGGCTGCTGCGGGAAAAAGCGCGCAATGATACGCAAACCCGGCCCGCGCGGCTGCCCCGGTCGGCGACTGGCGACGGCTTTCGGGCGGACATGAAAATGTTTTCAAACGCCGGGATGATCCCGAGCATCGTAGGGTTCGATCGCGGATGGCTGCACGACGCGACGCATCAATTACAAGGCATTAACCCGCCGTAACGGCGAACGAGACAGGGACGACCCAAGATGACTCCGGATTTTTCGCGCAGCCCACGGCGCGCCTCGCCGATTAAATGGATTTTGCTGCTGCTGGTGGCGGCGGTAGTGATCGGGTTCTTCCTCTTCAAGCCCTCGACGGCCACGCCCACGGCCGAGGCCGAGGCAAAGACCAAGGCGGACGCCGCCGCCCTGCCGCTGGAACTCTCGCCCAGCGACTACGCCACGGTGGAGCCTCGGCCTCTGGTGCGGCGTCTGCCCTTGTCTGGTTCGCTGACGCCGCTGGTGCAGACCACGATCAAGGCCAGGGTGTCTGGCGAGCTGCTGTCGGTGGAGGTGCGCGAGGGCATGGCGGTGCAGCGCGGCCAGATGCTGGCGCGCATCGACACCCGTAATCAGCAGGCCCAGGTCGCCAGCCAGCGCGCGGGTCTGGAAAAAGCCAAGGCCGACCTGGCCCTGGCCAAGCTCAATCTGGAGAACAACCAGCGCCTGTTGGAAAAGAACTTCATCGCTCAGAACGTGCTCGACACCTCGCAGAGCACCTACGAGTCGGCGGTGGCCAATGTGAAGCTGGCGGAGGCGCAGTTGCAGCTGGCCGAGATCGGCCTGCACGACGCGGTGGTGCGGGCACCGTTCGCGGCGGTGGTGTCGCGGCGCCTGGCCGAGCCGGGCGAGAAGGTATCGGTGGACAGCCCGCTGCTGGGCCTGGTGGACCTCGCTCATCTCGAGTTGCAGGCGGCGGCACCCGCTACCGAGGTGCCGCTGGTGAAACCGGGACAGATCGCCGAGGTGCGCGTGGATGGCTTCGGCGACCGCCGCTTCAAGGCGCGGGTGGAGCGCATCAATCCAGCGGCCGAGCAGGGCTCGCGCTCGATCATGCTCTACCTCTCGCTGGACAACGCCGAGGGCCTGCTCAAGGGCGGCATGTTTGCGCAGGGCGAGCTGGTGATCGAGCAGTCGGCGCCGGCGCCGGCGATCCCCTTGGCGGCGGTGCGCAGCGAGGCGGGGCTGGACTACGTGCTCGCCATCGTCGACGGCAAGCTGGTGCAGACCCCGGTGAAGCTGGGTCTGCGCAGCGAGGACGCGGCCCTGGTGGAGGTGCGTGAAGGCTTGGCGGTGGGCGCCCAGGTGCTGGTCACCAAGGCGGAAAATCTCAAGCCCGGTGCTGCTGTGCTGCTCAAGGCCGCCACGGCCGGAGCAGCTGCGGCGGGCGGCCACTAAGACCGCGCGCCAGGGAGGCTGCCCATGTGGATCACTAAAACCAGCATCAACCAGCCGGTCTTCGCGACCATGGTGATGCTCGCCCTGCTGGTTCTGGGGGTGTTCTCGTACAACCGGCTGCCGGTGGAGCAGATGCCGGATGTCGCCAACCCGATGGTGTTTGTCGCGCTGACCTATCCCGGCGCCTCGCCGGAGGCGATCGAAAACGACCTGATCCGTCCGATCGAAAACGTGGTGAATACGGTCAGCGGCATCAAGCGCATCTACGGCACCGCGCGCGAAGGTGTCGGCTTTCTCAGCATCGAGTTCCGCCTCGATGTCGACGTCGCCGCCACCGCGCAGGAAGTGCGCGACAAGATCGCCGACATCCAGCCGAGTTTCCCGCGCGAGGCGAAGACGCCGCTGGTGAGCCGCACCAATGGCGATCCCAACCAGCAGCCGGTGATCAATCTGGCGGTGTATTCCGACAGCCGCACCCTGCGCGAGGTTTCGACGCTGACCGAACAGATCATCGCCAAGCGCCTGCAAAGCTCGCCCGGCGTCGGCAATGTGCAGCTGAGCGGCAGCGTGGTCCGGCAGGTGCAGGTCTTCCTCAAACCGGAGGCGCTGCGCAGCTATGGCGTCGGCGTGGACGAGGTGGTGGCGGCGATCCAGGCCGCCAACCAGGATCTGCCCGCCGGTAGCATCACCCGGGGCTCCACCGAGCAATTGGTGCGCATCGAGGGTCGCATCAAGACCCCGGCCGAGTTCGGGCGGATCATCGTCGCCACCCGTGGCGGCGCGGTCTATCTGCAGCAGGGCGGCGTGCCGATCCACCTCGACCAGGTGGCCGAGATCGTCGACGGCGAGGCGGAGGAGACCTCCATCGCCCGCGTCAACGGCAAGCGCTCCATCGGCATCAATCTCTACAAGGTGCAGAACGCCAACATCGTCGAGATGGGCGAGGGCGTGAAGCAGGCGCTGGAGGACTTGAAGAAGCGGCTGCCGGAAGACGTGCATGTGGTCACCGTCTATTCCAATGCCGACTCGATCCGTGACTCGCTGAACAGCGTCAAGGAGACCATCTTCGAGGGCGCGCTGCTGACGGTGTTCATCGTCTTCCTGTTCCTGCACTCCTGGCGCTCGACGGTGATTACCGGCCTGACCCTGCCGATCTCGGTACTGGCCACCTTCATCGTCGTCTACGCGCTGGGGTTCACCCTCAACTTCCTCACCCTGATGGCCTTGAGCCTTTGCATAGGTCTTTTGATTGACGATGCCATCGTGGTGCGCGAGAACATCGTCCGCCATCTGGGCATGGGCAAGAGCCATCGGCAGGCGGCGAGCGAGGGTACCGAGGAGATCGGCCTGGCGGTGATGGCGACCACCTTCGCGATCCTGGCGGTGTTCGTGCCGGTCGCGTTCATGAGCGGCATCATCGGCAAGTACTTCTTCCAGTTCGGCATCACCGTGGCGGTGGCGGTGCTGGTGTCGCTGTTCGTCAGCTTCACGCTCGATCCCATGCTGTCCTCGGTCTGGCGCGATCCACCCGGCAACCGCTTCAAGTACCTGCCCTGGCTGGGCCGGCTGATGGCGGGCATCGAACATCTCATCGAAGCCACCCACCGCGTCTATGGCCGCCTGCTGGAGGCCGCCTTGTCGGAGCGGCGCCGGCGGGTCTGGCTGCCGATCTTCGGCCTGGTGCACGCGGCGCGTAGCCTCGACTGGCGGCAGATCGGCACCATCAGCAACCGTGGCATCACGCTATGGCTGGCGGCGGCGATCTTCTTCGGCAGCTTCCTGATCGTGCCAATGCTGGGTTCGGAGTTCATACCGGAAGAGGACCAGGGCTTCACTTCCCTGCGTCTGGAAACCCCGCTCGGCTCCAGCCTGGAATACACCGACGCCAAGACCCGGCAGGTGGAGGCGCTGCTCAAGGACTTTCCGGAAATCGAGCTGGTCGACACCCAGGTCGGCACCGACGAGGGCAAGAACTACGCGCGCATCAACCTCAAGCTCACCGACCTCAATCAGACGCATCGACGCCCGCAGAAGGACATCGAGGCCAACCTGCGCGAGCGCATCGCCCGCATCGCCGGCATCAAGCTCTCGGTCGGCTTCGACAAGCCGATCTTTGTATCGGTGCTGGGGCCCGACGCCACCCGGCTGAGCGAAATCTCGCAGGAGCTGATGGCGAAGATGGCGAAGATCCCCGGCATCGCCGATCTTGAAAGCAGCGAGAAGGGCGCCAACCCGACCCTGGCGGTGCGCATCAACAACGAGCTGGCCAACGATCTCGGCCTCACCAATGCCCGCATCGGCAGCGCCCTGCGGCCGCTGGTGGCCGGCGACCAGATCAGCCACTGGCTGGGGCCGGATGGTCAGGACTACGACGTGATCGTGCGTCTGCCGCAGGATCAGCGCCGCATCGCCAGCGATCTCGGCGAGCTGTCGCTGACCAGCAACCGTCTCGACGCCAACGGCCTGCCGCTGCTGGTGCCTTTGCGCCAGGTCGCAGAGTTCGTGCAGACCGCCAGCCCGCAGCAGATCAAGCGCCAGGATCTGCAACGTCGCGTCTCGCTCTACGCTGGCGCGGTGGGGCGACCGTCTGGCGACGTCGGCAAGGATGTCGAGAAGCTGATGGCGGATACCAAGCTGCCTCCCGGCTACCGCTTCGACGTCGGCGGCCAGCAGCAGGACATGAACGAGTCCTTCGCGGCGGCGATGGCGGCCCTGGGGCTGGCGGTGATCTTCATCTATATCATCCTCGCCTCGCAGTTCGGCAGCTTCATGCAGCCGGTGGCGATCATGGCCTCGCTGCCGCTGTCCCTGGCCGGCGTGTTCATCGCGCTGCTGGTGACCAACACCACGCTGAACCTGTTCTCGATGATCGGCTTCATCATGCTGATGGGCCTGGTCACCAAGAACGCCATTCTGCTGGTGGACTTCGCCAACCACGGCATCCGGGCCGGCTTGAGCTTGCACGAGTCGCTGCTCAGGGCCGGGCAGGTGCGCCTGCGGCCGATCCTGATGACCACCCTGGCGATGATCTTCGGCATGATGCCGATGGCCATTGGCGGTGGCAGCGGCGGCTCCACCATGGCGCCGATGGGGCGCGCGGTGATTGGCGGCATCATCACCTCCACCCTGCTGACTCTGGTGGTGGTGCCGGTGCTCTACACCTATCTCTATGCCTTCGGTGAGCGCGCCAAGCGCTGGTTTGGCGCGCCGCCGGATGCGGAGGGTGCGACGCTACCGCACTGAGGCTTTCTTGCCGCCGAACAGCATGCCGGCATAGACGCCGAGACCGCGGGCGACGCTGGCAAAAGGGTCGCCCATCACGGTCTCGGCTTCGCCTACCGCGGTGGCGATGGCGGCGCGCAGCGCGCGCACGCCGGTGGAGCCGCCGGTGAAGTAGATCGCGTCCAGCCCGCCGGGTGCGACGCCGGCCAGCCGCAGGGTTTCGCGGGCGGTCTCGGCGATGCTGCCCACTGCCTTGCCGATGGCGCCGTTCAGGCGGGCTTCGTCGACTTCGGCCGACAGCGCCATTTCGATGAAGTCGAGCGGAATCCGGGTGCTGCCGCCGTTGGCGACCGCGACCTTGGCGTCTTCCACCAGGCCGGCGATGCGATGGCCCTCGCGCTCGCGCAGCACCCGCATCAGCCGCGCGTGCAGGCGCTCGTCGGCGTAGAAGGGGCGCAGGGTCTCGGCCTGCGCCAGCTCGCGCGGCGTGTACAGAAAATTGATCTTGTGCCAGGTCGCCAGCTCGAAATAGGTATGCGCCGGTACCGGCTTTCCGGTTTCCCCCAGGCTGCCCAGGCCCAGGCAGGGCATGGCGGTGACCAGGCTCAGCTGCTGGTCGAAGTCGGTACCCGCGAGGTGCACGCCGGCGCTGGCCAGCACGTCGGTGCTGCGGTCCTCGCGGCCGGCGCGGCCGGGGCCGAGCCGCACCAGCGAGAAGTCGGAAGTGCCGCCGCCGATGTCGGCGACCAGCACCAGGGCTTCGCGTTCCAGCTTGGACTCGTAGTCGAGCGCGGCGGCGATCGGCTCGTACTGGAAGCGCACCTCGGTGAAGCCGACTTCGCGGGCGATGTCGGCCAGGGTGGCCTCGGCGAGCTGGTCGCGCTCCGGATTGTCATCGACGAAATGCACCGGGCGGCCCAGCACCACCGGCCCCACCGGACCCTTGGCCTGCACCTCGGCGGCGGCCTTCAGATGGGCGAGGAACTGGCCAATGATTTCCCGGTAGGCCAGCGGCCGGCCGTTGACCAGGGTGGTTTCGCCGAGCAGCTCGCTGCCGAGCAGGCTCTTCAGCGAGCGCATCAGTCGGCCGCCGTAGCCGGACTGGTATTCGGCCAGGGCCTGGCGGCCGAAAGCGGTGTGGTGCTCGTCGGCGTTGAAGAACACCGCGGTGGGCAGGGTGTCCTTGCCCTGCTCCAGCGGCACCAGCCGGCGTTTCTGCTTGATGCCCAGGCAGACGGCCGAGTTGGAGGTTCCGAAGTCGATGGCGGCGTAGGCGGTCATGGGGAAGCGGAACGAGGCCGCGGGCCAAAAAAATGGCCGCGGAGTCTACCCCTTGGACCGTCGGGCGCCTAGCGCGGGCAGGCGAGCAGGCCAGCCACACCCCGGCTTTAAGGCAAACTAGGCGGTCCGCTACTGTGGTGTGCTCCCCATGTCTGATCTGGTTGCTGAACCCGTCTCCGACAAGCTGGTCCGACTCGAGCGTCGCCAGGATCTGCAGTTCCAGATCAATCAGGAGTGGCCGCCGGCCGGTGACCAGCCGGCCGCCATCGCCAGCCTGGTACGTGGCCTCAACGACGGTCTGGCGCACCAGACCCTGCTGGGCGTGACCGGCTCGGGCAAGACCTACACCATCGCCAACGTCATCCAAGAGGTGCAGCGGCCCTGCCTGGTCATGGCGCCGAACAAGACCCTGGCGGCGCAGCTCTACGGCGAGTTCAAGGAGTTCTTCCCCAACAACGCGGTCGAGTACTTCGTCTCCTATTACGACTACTACCAGCCGGAAGCCTATGTGCCGTCCTCCGACACCTTCATCGAGAAGGATTCGGCGGTGAACGAGCACATCGAGCAGATGCGGCTGTCGGCGACCAAGGCGCTGATCGAGCGGCGCGATGCCATCATCATCGCCAGCGTCTCCGCCATCTACGGCCTGGGTGATCCCGAGAGCTATTTCAAGATGGTGCTGCACGTGGTCAAGGGCGACCGCATCAGCCAGCGCGACATCATCCTGCAGCTCACCGCCATGCAGTACACCCGCAACGAGACGGTGCTGGAGCGCGGGCAGTTCCGGGTGCGCGGCGAGGTCATCGACATCTTCGCGGCGGAATCCGACGACGAGGCGGTGCGCATCGAGCTGTTCGACGGCGAGGTCGACGGCATCGCCTACTTCGACCCGCTCACCGGCGCGGTGCTGCGCCGGGTGCCGCGGGTCAGCGTCTACGCCGGCAGCCACTACGTGACGCCGCGTGAGCGCACGCTGGGGATGATGGAAACCATCAAGACCGAGTTGCAGGAGCGCATCGCCTACTTCCGCTCGGTGAACAAGCTGGTGGAGGCGCAGCGCATCGAGCAGCGCACCCACTTCGACCTGGAGATGATCCAGGAGATCGGCTACTGCAAGGGCATCGAGAACTACAGCCGCTATCTGTCCGGCAAGAAGGCCGGCGAGCCGCCGCCCTGCTTGTTCGACTACCTGCCGCCGGATGCCCTGGTGGTGCTCGACGAGTCGCACGTGACCGTGCCGCAGATCGGCGGCATGTACAAGGGCGACCGGGCGCGCAAGGAGACCCTGGTCGAATACGGCTTTCGCCTGCCTTCGGCGCTGGACAACCGGCCGCTGAAGTTCGAGGAGTTCGAGCGCATCTGCCCGCAGACCATCTATGTCTCGGCGACACCCGGCCCCTACGAGCTGAAAAAATCGGACGGGCAGGTGGTCGAGCAGTTGGTACGGCCCACCGGCCTGGTCGATCCCCAGGTGGAGGTGCGGCCGGCGCTCAGCCAGGTCGACGACGTTCTGGGTGAGATTCGCCTGCGCGTGGAACTGCAGGAGCGGGTGCTGATCACCGTGCTGACCAAGCGCATGGCAGAGGATCTCACCGATTACCTCGACGAGCACGGGGTGAAGGTGCGCTATCTGCATTCCGACATCGACACCGTCGAGCGCGCCGAGATCATCCGCGACCTGCGCCTGGGCGTGTTCGACGTGCTGGTTGGCATCAACCTGCTGCGCGAGGGCCTGGATATCCCCGAGGTTTCCCTGGTGGCGATCCTCGACGCCGACAAGGAGGGCTTCCTGCGCTCCGAGCGCTCGCTGATCCAGACCATCGGCCGCGCGGCGCGCAACCTCAACGGCAGGGCCATCCTCTATGCCGATCAGATGACCGAGTCGATGAAGCGGGCCATCGGCGAGACCAACCGGCGCCGGGTAAAGCAGGTCGCCTTCAACCTCGCCAACGGCATCACGCCGCGCGGGGTCAAGAAAAAGGTGCAGGACGTCATGCGCCTGGGCTACGAAACCCTGCCGGAGGAGCGCCGCAAGGGCGGCGGCCGCGACCAGGCCAAGGCCATAGAGCCGCTACCGAACTACGAAGACCCGGCCAAGCTCGGGCGCGCCATCGTCCGCCTGGAGAAGGAGATGAAGCAGGCGGCGCTGAACCTGGAGTTCGAGAAGGCGGCCCGGCTGCGCGACCAGGTGCGCCAGCTGCGCGAGGCGGCACTGCGTTCGGCAGTGGTCTAGGGCCGATTTGCCGTTTGCGAGTCGGGACAGTATTCTTCGCGCCCTCGAACGAACTTTTGGGCGCGTAGCTCAGCTGGTTAGAGCACCACCTTGACATGGTGGGGGTCGTTGGTTCGAGTCCAATCGCGCCTACCAAAATACGAAAACCCCGCTACGGCGGGGTTCTTCGTTTCTGGTCTCCACTGCCTGGTTTGCCAGGCCTTCTCGGCCGATGCCATCATGCCGAAACAGGCGAGGGTAGGTGTGGCGGATGGAAGCTCCGCGCCGTCGGGAGTCAATCGAAGAGCGCTACTGCCGTCTGGTCGAGGCCGGCGAGGTGCTGTTCCGCCAGGGTGAGCATGGCGACTCCGCCTATGTGGTCGACGCCGGCAGCATCGAGATCTATTCCGAAACCGATGATGGCCGGCAGACCATCGCCCGGCTGAGCGAAAACGAGCTGTTCGGCGAGATGGCCCTGCTGGGCGACAGCCGACGCAGCGCCTCGGCGATGGCCCTGGAGCCGACCCGCTTGCTGGTGGTCACCGCCGAGCATCTGCGCGAACGCCTGGAAAGCGCCGACCCTTTGACCCGCCATCTGCTGCGGACGCTGGTGCTGCGCAGCCGCGAGCTGTTGCAACGCAACCGTCCTGGGCCGCTGCTGGTCAGCGCCACCGACCCGATTGAGGCCGAGCTCGCCGCCAATGACCGTCGCCTGGCCTTTGGCCGGGTGCGCATCGAGCGGGCGATGGAGCTGGCTCTGCAAAACCGCGAGTTTCAGCTCTACTTCCAGCCGGTGCTGCGGCTGCCAGACGGCGAGGTCGCCGGCTACGAGGCGCTGATCCGCTGGCTCAAGCCGGACGGTAGCCGGGTGCCGCCCGCGGAGTTCATCCCGGTGGCCGAGAGCTCGGACCTGATCTGGCCGATTGGCCGTTGGGTACTGGAGACCGCAGTCGACGGCCTGCTGCAGTTGGTCGCGGCCGGGGTCGCGGCCACGACTCCGGCGCCCTTGTTCATGAACGTCAATCTCTCTGCCAGGCAGTTGCACGATCCGCAGTTTCTGCCGGCGTTGGCGACCCAGGCGGCCCGTCTGCGGGGGCGGCATTGCCGGCTGAAGCTGGAGGTTACCGAGTCGCTGATGATCGGCAACGTGGCGCTGATGCAGGCGTTCATCATCCGTTGCCGCGAACTGGGGGTGCCGGTGGTGCTGGACGACTTCGGCACCGGCTATTGCTCGCTCTCCTACCTGCATCTGTTTGATGTGCAGGCGATGAAGCTGGACCGCTCCTTCGTGCGCGGTATCTCGGTGAGCCAGGCCAGCGAGAAGGTGGTGCGCGGCATTGTCGCCATGGCCCACGAGCTGGGTCTGGAGGTGGTGGCCGAGGGAGTAGAAACCGCCGATCAGGCGCAGCAAGCCAGCGAGCTGGGGGTCGATTTCGCGCAGGGCTACCATTTTGCGCGGCCCGCGCCCTTGGCGGATTTGTTGCCGCCGCAGGAGGTTTAGCCGCGCGCGGCGCGGGCCGCTTGTCTTGGGGCAGGCAGCTCGAATATCATCCGCGACCTTTATTTTTGGCCGCCCGTCCGGGTTTCGGCTGGAGGATTTAGTTATCTCGACAGAAAAGCAGGATCGTCGCAACGAGGAGATCAACGTACCGCGGGTACGCGTGATCGGCTCAGACGGTGCACAGATTGGTGTGATCCCCACCCGCGAAGCGATCGCCATGGCGGTCGCCGAGGGTTTGGAGTTGGTGGAAATCTCCCCCAACGCCGAGCCGCCAGTCTGCAAGATCATGGATTACGGCAAGTTCCTGTATCAGAAGGACAAGCAGCAACAGGCCGCGCGCAAGAAGCAGAAGCAGATCCAGATCAAGGAAATGAAGTTTCGCCCCGGTACCGAAGAGGCGGACTACAACACCAAGTTGCGGCAGATCAGAAGCTTTTTGGAAGAGGGTGACAAGGTCAAGATCAACCTGCGCTACAAGGGGCGCGAAATGGCCCACCAGGAGATCGGCCTGCAGATGATCGAACGCATCAAGTCCGATCTGATCGAGCTTGCGGTGGTCGAGCAGCACCCGAGGATGGAAGGTCGCCAAGCCGTGATGGTGATGGGGCCGAAGAAGAAGTAGGGCGGTTCCCCGCACGGCGGGGATCGGCCAGATGGGTCGGTTGCTCAGGCAAGCCGGCGCGGTTTTCAGCAGCACCCGAAGCCTTGCTGGATTTTTCAGCAAGCCCGGTCAGCTCCCGTTTTGATGTCGTGGGATGTGAAGCCGGTTAAAAAATGCAGACATCAGGAGCATCAAGATGCCGAAGTTGAAAACCAAGAAGGGCGCCGCCAAGCGCTTTTCGGCCACCGGCAAGGGTGGTTTCAAGCGTGGTCACGCGTTCAAGCGCCACATTCTCACCAAGATGTCGGGCAAGACCATTCGCCACCTGCGTGGCGAGACCCAGGTCCACGCCTCGGACGTGGCGGAAGTGAAGCAGATGCTTCCCTACGCCTAACGCCACCCCCATCTAAAGGAGAATCACCATGGCTCGTGTCAAGCGTGGCGTTACCGCCAAGGCCCGTCACAAGAAAATCCTCAACGCGGCGAAGGGCTATTACGGCGCCCGTTCGCGCGTCTTCCGCGTCGCCAAGCAGGCGGTCATCAAGGCCGGCCAGTACGCCTTCCGCGACCGCCGCGTCAAGAAGCGCGAGTTCCGCGCCCTCTGGGCCCAGCGCATCAATGCGGCTGCCCGCGAGAGCGGTCTGTCGTACAGCAAGTTCATCCACGGCCTGAAGCTGGCCGGGATCGAGCTGGACCGCAAGGTTCTGGCCGAACTGGCTGTCAGCGACAAGCCGGCGTTTGCGGGTCTGGTGGAGCAGGCCAAGGCCAAGCTCGCCGCCTGATCGCGCGACTAGCATCAAGCGGGGGAGCGGCAGGTCTGCCGTTCCCCCTTTTTGTTTGTGGACCTTAGCGAAATGAGCGACCCACTCCTCGAACTGCAAACCCAGGCGCAGGCGGACATCGCCGCCAGCGCCGACGCCCGCGCGCTGGAAGCGCTGCGGGTAGACCTGCTCGGCAAGAAAGGCCGGGTGACCGAGCTGCTCAAGAGTCTGGGGGCCATGGCGCCCGACGAGCGCAAGGCCTTTGGCGAGCGCGTCAACCGCCTGCGCGACGCGGTGAACCAGGCGCTGGACGCCCGCGGCCAGACGCTGGCCGAGGTGGAGCTGGCGCGCAAGCTCGCCTCGGAAACCCTGGACGTGACGCTGCCGGGTCGTGGTGAAGGGGTGGGGGGGCTGCACCCGATCAGCCGCACCATCGCCCGCATCTCGCGGCTGTTCAACGATCTCGGCTTCGAGACCGTCGAGGGCCCGGAGATCGAGGACGACTTCCACAATTTCCAGGCGCTGAACATCCCCGAAAGCCATCCGGCGCGGGCGATGCAGGACACCTTCTATCTCAAGAACGGCAGCCGTCTGCTGCGCACCCACACCAGCCCGGTGCAGGTGCGCACCATGCTGTCGCGCGCGCCGCCGATCCGCATCATCTGCCCGGGCCGCGTCTACCGCGTCGACTACGATCGCACTCACAGCCCGATGTTCCATCAGGTCGAGGGTCTGTACGTGGCCGAGAAGGTCAGCTTCGCCGACTTGAAGTACGACATCACCACCTTCCTGTCGCGCTTCTTCGAGCGCGAGGTCGAGGCCCTGTTCCGCCCCAGCTATTTCCCCTTCGTGGAGCCGGGCGCCGACGTGCACATCAAGTGGGACGATCCCGAGAAGGGGCCGCGCTGGCTGGAGGTGATGGGCTGCGGCATGGTCCACCCCAATGTGCTGAAGGCGGTGAACATCGACCCCGAGCGCTACACCGGCTATGCCTTCGGCATGGGCGTGGAGCGCATGGCCATGCTGCGCTACGGCGTCAGCGATCTGCGCGACTTCTTCCAGAACGACGTCCGCTTCCTCGAACAGTTCAAGTAGGAACCAGCCATGCAAGTCTCCGAACGCTGGCTGCGCGAATGGGCGAATCCGCCTGTTACCGCCGCCGAGCTCGCCCACAAGCTCAACCTCGCCGGCCTCGAATGCGAGGCAGCACCCCTGCTCGACGAGCGCGCCAGCGGCGTGGTGGTCGGGCGCATCCTCAGCGCCGAGCGTCACCCCCAGGCCGACCGCCTGCAGGTTTGCAGCGTCGATGTCGGTGATGGCACGCCGCGCCAGATCGTCTGCGGTGCGCCCAATGCCCGCGCCGGCCTGTGCGTGCCCTGCGCGCTGCCGGGCGCCAAGCTGCCGGGTGGCATGGAGATCAAGGACGCCAAGCTGCGCGGCGTCGCTTCCAGCGGCATGCTCTGCTCGGCCAAGGAACTGGCGCTGTCGGACAAGTCCGAAGGCCTGCTGGAGCTGGACGACAGCGCGGTGCCGGGCACGCCCATCGAGAGCTATCTGCAACTCGATGACGGTCTGCTGACCCTGGAGCTGACCCCGAACCGTGGTGACTGTCTGTCGGTGGCCGGTCTGGCGCGCGAGACGGCGGCTCTCTACGGACTCGACGTTCGCCGTCCGGCGGTGAGCGCGGCGGCGGTCAGCATCGAACAGACGCTGGCGGTGGCCATCGACAGCGCCGCCGACTGCACGGCCTACTCCGGGCGTGTCATCGTCGGCCTGAACCCGGCCGCGCGCACGCCGGACTGGATGCGCGAGAAGCTGCGCCGTTCCGGCATCCGCAGCATCCACCCGGTGGTGGACATCACCAACTACGTGCTGATCGAACTGGGCCAGCCGCTGCATGCCTTCGATCTCGCCAAGCTGTCCGGCCCGATCCGGGTGCGCCGCGCTCGTGCCGGCGAGACGCTCAAGCTGCTCAACGATGAAACCATCGAGCTGCGCGACGAGCTGCTGATCGCCAGTGGGGAAACGCCGGTGGCGCTGGCTGGCGTCATGGGTGGTGCCGAGTCCGGCGTGGGCGCGGGCACCACCGCGATCTTCTTCGAGTCGGCCGCCTTCACTCCGGCGGCGGTCGCGGGCGTGGCTCGCCGTCACAAGCTCAGTTCCGATGCCGCCTACCGCTTCGAGCGTGGCGTCGACCCAGTCCTGCATCGCGAGGCGCTGGAGCGCGCCACCGCGCTGACCCTGGCGATCTGCGGTGGGCAGGTCGGGCCCATCTGCTTCGCTGGCAGCGAGCGGCCGCTGCCGCAGGCCATCCGCCTGCGCCACGCGCGCCTGCTGGCGCTGCTCGGCTGCGAGGTGCCAGTGGCCGAGGTCGAAGGCCTGCTGCGCCGTCTCGGCATTGAGCTGACCGCCGCCGGGACGGGCGAGTGGTTGTGCACGCCGCCGAGCTGGCGCTTCGACCTTGCCATTGAGCAGGATCTGATCGAGGAAGTGGCGCGACTCCACGGCTACGAGAACATCCCGGTACGGCCCTATGCCGCCACGCTGTCGCCGGCCGCGCAGTCCGAGACCCGGCGTCCACCGACACGGGTGAAGGATGCCCTGGTGGCCCGTGGCTGGCAGGAAGCGGTCACCTACAGCTTCGTCGACGCCAAGTTGCAGGCGCGGCTGACGCCGGACTTCGTCGGCATACCGCTCGACAATCCGATCGCCGAGACCATGGGGGTGATGCGCACCAGTCTCTGGAGCGGCTTGATCGGCGCCTGGCTGCACAACCACCAGCGCCAGAACAAGCGCGCGCGCTTCTTCGAGCTGGCCTCCACCTTCGCCGAAAACGCCGAAGGCATCATCGAAACCCCGCGTCTGGCCGGTCTCGCCGCCGGCCCGGCGCTGGACGAGCAGTGGGGCCATACCGCTCGCGGCGTCGATTTCTACGACATCAAGGCCGACATCGAGGCGGTCTGTGCGGTGTTCGGCGGCGAGGCGGCGCGCTTCCGCTTCGAGGCCGGCAGCCATCCGGCCCTGCATCCAGGCCGCACCGCGCGGGTGCTGCGGGACGGCGTCGAGGTCGGCGTGTATGGCGAGCTGCACCCGGTGCTGACCCGCGAACTCGACCTGCCGGCTGCACCTCTGCTGTTTGAACTGGACTGGTCGCTACTCTCGCAGGCGACCGTTCCGGTCGCCCGGCCGGTGTCGGAGTTCCCGGCTTCGCGCCGCGACCTGGCGGTGGTGATCGATGAGGCCGTCCCTGCCCAGGCCCTGATCGACGCCGTGCGCCAAGCCGCCGGCCCTGGCCTCAGCGCCCTGAGGCTGTTCGACGTGTACCGTGGCCAGGGTTTGCGTGAAGGATCAAAGAGTGTCGCTTTGGGATTGATTTTCCAAGATTATTCCCGCACCCTAACTGTCGAGGATATCGATGCGGCCATTGCCAGGGTAACGTCGGCTTTGGCCCGCGACCTCGGCGCCGTGTTGAGGGAATAACGACATTTTTCGCAACTTTGGGAGCCGGTGGCGGTGACGTTGACGAAGGCGGAGCTGGCCGACGCTTTGTTCGAAGAGCTGGGTTTGAACAAGCGTGAAGCCAAGGAATTCGTGGATCTCTTCTTCGAGGAGATGCGCACGCGCCTGGAAGCTGGGGAGGAGGTCAAACTCTCCGGCTTTGGCAACTTCGAATTGCGTACCAAGAACCAGCGCCCCGGTCGCAATCCCAAGACCGGTCAGGAAATCCCGATCTCCGCTCGCCGCGTGGTCACTTTCCGTCCGGGTCAGAAGCTCCGCCTGAGGGTCAGCATCGATGAAACCGAAGGTTGAGCCGCTGCCGGTCGCGCAGACAGAGATTCCGCGCAAGCGCTATTTCGCCATTGGCGAGGTGAGCGAGATCTGTGGCATCAAGCCGCATGTGCTGCGTTACTGGGAGCAGGAGTTCCCCCAGCTCAAGCCGGTCAAGCGCCGTGGCAACCGTCGCTACTACCAGTTCGATGACGTCGAAATGGTGCGCCGCATCCGCAGCCTGCTCTACGAACAGGGTTTCACCATCGGCGGGGCCCGTCAGCGTCTGCGCGAGGCGCGCGCCGAGCGCATCGAGGCGGCGAGTCTGTCGTTGAATGGAGCGGCTCCGCCCAATCCGGCCAAGGCCGCGTCGTCCTCGCTGCCCAGCCGCAAAGAGAAGCTGCACGACATCCGCACCGAGCTTGAAGATTTGTTGAAGCGTTGGCCAGTCTAAAAGCTATCGGCTGAGCCACCACTTCGGCTACACTTGCGGTCTGGTTCGGCGCGTAGCGCAGCCTGGTAGCGCACTACCTTGGGGTGGTAGTGGTCGGAGGTTCAAATCCTCTCGCGCCGACCAACTTCATTCTCCCCCGCAACAAAGCCCGCTTCGGCGGGCTTTGTCGTTTCCGCCGTCTGTCGGCCTGATGCACGCGGCTGTTGGACATTATCTGTCCACCTTGTCTGAGGCGCCGATAGTTCCGCCATCAGGGTTACTCGGGCAATAGGCCGGGGCAACTCGCCAGGCGGCAGGTGCACCGGCGGAGGCAACCATGTCAAAGGAAGGTCGAGAGCGGCGGCGGAGAGGGCTGATCGGGGCCTTTCGGCGTGGCGCCTACGGACTGATGCTCTGGGTGAGCGGCCAGCAACTCGCCGCCGCCGGCCAGGAGCAGGAGCTGTTCGGCAATATTCCCTTGAACGTGAACCTGAGCATCGAAGCTCAGAAGGGGTATTCGGGCGACGCGCTCAGTGTTTACCGCATCGGCTTTTCGACCAATGACCCGCGGCTGAGCGGGGCCTTCAATCGTCTCGCCCGTCTGCTGCAACTGCGCAACCACGAGGTGGTCGAGCAGGTGCGCGATATCCGCAATGGCATCGGTGTCGACTTCGATCTGCCAGACGCCGGCAAGCTGCACTTCATGCTGCATCCGCGTGGCGACGAGATCGACCGCGGCGCCCGCTGGGTGCTGGGTGAAGGCGAGAACGAGAGCGCCGAGCCCTCCGAGCTCTGGTCGCTGGGTGCGGCGGTGGATCTGGTCAGCGTCGACCGCTTCGACGCCTCGTTCCAGATACGCGACCGCGAGCGTCGCCTGCAGGTGGCGCCACAGCTGATCATCGACGCCGACCGCCTGTTTGGCCTGCGTGGCAAGGCGGTCATCACCCTTCAGCAGGCCTGCTGGAAGAGCAGCACTGGCCAGCAGGACGAGCCGGTGCTGCAGATGCGCCTGAAGTGGCGTTTCTAGGGTCTGTTCGGGGCTAGTGGTTCTGATAGCCCTCCCACTTCGCCGGCGGTAGGCCGCTGGGGTCGGCGAAGGCCGGCGCGTAGCCGGGTTGGCGGTGCTCGACGGTGACGTGGGTATAGATGCCACCGCGCACGTACCAGTCGGCGGTCAGGCGCATGAACTTGGGCTGGGTGGCGGCCACCAGATCGTCCAGGATCTGGTTGGTCACCGCCTCGTGGAAGGCGCCTTCGTTGCGATAGCTCCACATGTACAGCTTCAGGGACTTCAGTTCCACGCAGAGTTCGCCCGGGATGTACTCCAGGTAGAAGGTCGCGAAGTCGGGCTGGCCGGTCTTCGGACACAGGCAGGTGAATTCCGGCATCCGCATGCGGATCAGGAAGTCGCGCGCCGGGTTCGGGTTGGGGAAGGTTTCCAGCGACTTCGACGGCTGAGTGGACATGGTCTGCGGAGGCAAGGCGGGGATGTTGGGTCGGCGTAGGGGGGCCGGACAGGGCGTGAATTATTGATGCGCCCCGGCAAACTTGAAAGCGCGGCAGGTCCGGCGGCAGCCGGCGGTTCGAGTGCGGCGGCCCGAATTAGTACACTAGACGCCCATCCGCCCATCTAGACCGCGCCCACGCGGCTCCAAGCCAAACCGTCAATGCGTCTTACCGCCATCAAGCTCGCGGGCTTCAAGTCTTTTGTCGATCCCACGGCACTGCCGCTGCCGTCGAATCTCACCGGCATTGTCGGCCCCAATGGCTGCGGCAAGTCCAACCTCATCGACGCGGTGCGCTGGGTGCTGGGCGAAACCAGCATCAAGAACCTGCGCGGCGCCGACTCCGAGGACGTGATCTTCAACGGCTCGAAGTCGCGCAAGCCGGTCGGCCGCGCCTCGGTGGAGCTGGTGTTCGACAACTCCGACCAGCAGATCGTCGGCCCCTACGCCGCCTACACCGATATCTCGGTGAAGCGCGAGCTGACCCGCGACGGCAACTCGCAGTACTACCTGAACGGCAAGAAGTGCCTGAAGCGCGACGTCACCGATCTCTTTCTCGGCACCGGCCTGGGCGGCAAGAACCAGTACGCGATCATCGAGCAGGGCATGGTCAGCCGCATGGTCGAGGCCAAGCCCGATGAGTTGCGCCAGTGGCTGGAAGAAGCGGCCGGCATCAGCAAGTACAAGGAGCGCCGGCGCGAAACCGAGTCGCGGATCAAGCAGACGCGGGAAAATCTCTCCCGGCTCAATGACTTGCGCAGCGAACTTGGGACCCGGCTGGAGGTTTTGGCCAAGCAGGCGTCCAACGCCGAGAAGTTCAAGGAATTCAAGGCACAGGAGCGACAACTTCGTGCCGAGATTCTGGTGCTGCGCCTGGCCGCCCTGGAGCAGCAGCGCAGCGCCACCCTGGCGCAGATCGCGGCCCAGGAGCAGGCCTTCGAGGCCGCCAAGCGGGCGGTGATCGAGAGCTACGCCGGCCGCCAGCAGGCCGAGGCGGCATTCAAGGCCGAGCAGGAGCTGCTCAACGGCGAGCAAGCCCAGGTCTACGAGGCCGAGGCGGCGCTGGCGCGCCACGAGCAGGCACTCAAGCACGCCCGCGAGCTGCAAAGCCTGAAGGCGCGCGAGCTGGAACAGCTCAGCCGCCAGCTCCTCGAACTGCAGCAGCGCGAACAGCGCGAGCAGCAGCGCCTGCTGTCGCTGAACGCCGACGTCGCCGCGCTGGAGCAGCAGGCGCAGGACGCCGAAACCGCCGAGGGCGAGGCCCTGGCGGCGGTCAGCAAGGCCGAGGCCGAGTCGCAGGCCGAGCAGCAGAAGTGGAACGAGCATCTGGCGCGCGCCGAGGCGCCGCTGACCCAGGTCGAGGCCGAGCGCGTGCGCGTGCAGCAGCTCGACCGCGCCCGCCTGATGCTGGACGAGCGGGTCAAGCGCCTGGCCGGCGAGCAGGCGACGCTGGACGCGGCGCCGATCCAGACCAGCCTGAGCGATTGCGATGCCGAGCTGGCGAGCCTGCAAACCGAGCTGGCCGAGGCTAGTGCCCGCCTGCAGCAGGTCGATCAGGAGCTGGCCAGCCAGCGCGACATCCGCGCCAACCTGGAAAAGAACCTGCACGAGGACCGCCAGACCTTGCAGTCGGCGCGCGGTCGCCTGGCCTCGCTGGAAACCCTGCAACAGGCCGCCCTGCGCCAGGACGACGCCGAGCTGAACCAGTGGCTGCGGGCGCAGAACCTCACCGAGGCGCCACGGCTGGCCTCGCAGCTGAGTGTCGAAGGCGGCTGGGAGGCGGCGGTGGAGCACGTGCTCGGCGGCCTCCTGCAAGCTCCGCTGACTCCGACCTACGCCGATGCTACCGGCGCGCCTAAGGCCGGCATCGCCCTGCTTGATGCCACGCCCGGCGTGCCGCCCGGCGATGCCGACCGCCTCTCGCACCACGTACGCGGGCCGGCGGCGGTGCTGGAGTTCCTGCACGGCGTGTTCGTCGCGCCGAGCACCGAAGCCGCGCGCGGGCGCGCCGAAACCCTGCTCGCCGGCGAGTCGGTGGTGACCCCGGACGGCGTCTGGCGCGGCCGTGGCTGGGTGCGTCACCCCAAGACCGGCGACGCCCAGAGCGGCGTGCTGGCGCGCGCCCAGTTGCTCAAGCAGCTCAAGACCCAGGTCGATGCCCTGGCCGCGAAGGTCGCCGAGCAGGAGCAGAGCCTGGGTGGCCTGCGCAACCAGGCGCAGAGCCTGGAGGCCGAGCGCCGCGAGCAGGCCGCGCGGGTCGAGCAGCGTCGTCAGCGGCAGTCGCAGCGTCAGGCCTTCCGGCAGGCGCAGGCGGTGCGCCTGGAGCAGGTGCTCAACCGGCAGAATCAGTTGAGCCAGGAATTGCAGGCCCTGCATGGCCAGCAGGAGCAGCAGAGCCAGGAGCTGGCCGCTTCCCGCGAGCAACTGGTGCAGTTGGAGGCCACCGCCGCCCGCCTGCGCCAGGAGCGCGTCGAATTGCAGCAGTCGCAGGCGCGCGCCCGCGACCAGGTCAACCGCGTGCGCGCCCTGCTCAACCAGGCGGCGCAGGCGCGCAATGCCGTGCAACTGCGCCTGGCCGGGCAGAAGAGCGCGGTCACCGCCCTGCAACAGGCTTTGCAGGACCTCGCCGCGCGGATCACCGCGCAGGCCGAGGCCAAGGCCGAGTACGAGGCCCAGGCCGGCGAGCTGGATGCGCCGGTCACCGAGACCGCGGGCGAAGTCGAAGCCGCCCGCACCCTGGTCGCGGCCAAGCGCGAACAGTTGCGTGGCGCCCGCGAGCGCCTGAGCGCCGCCGAGCGGGCGCTGGGGCAGGCGCAGGAGGCCGCGCGCACCGCCGAATTCGGCCAGGACGCGGCGCGCGACGCGCTACAGCAGTCGCGCCTGGAAGCCGAGGGCGATAAGGCCCGCGAGGCCTCGCTGCTGGAGCAGGTGACCGAGACCGGCTTCGAGCTGGAACCCCTGCGCGCCGGCCTGCCGGCCGACGCCGCCGCCGAGCCCTGGGAGGAAAAGCTGGCCTCGATGCTGCGCCGTATCGAACGCCTGGGCGCGATCAATCTGGCGGCGATTCAGGAGCTGGAAGAGGCGCAGACCCGCGCCACCTACCTCGACGAGCAGAACCAGGACCTCACCGGCGCGCTGGACACGCTGGAAGAGGCGATGCGCAAGATCGACGCCGAGACCCGCGATCTCTTCAAGCAGACCTTCGACACCGTCAACACCGTGTTCATGGACCGCTTCCCCAAGCTGTTCGGCGGCGGCGAGGCCTATCTGGAGCTGACCGGCGACAATCTGCTCGACACCGGCGTGCGGGTGATGGCGCGGCCGCCGGGCAAGCGCAACTCGACTATCCAGCTGCTGTCGGGTGGTGAGAAGGCGATGACCGCGGTGGCGCTGCTGCTGGCGCTGTTCCAGCTCAACCCGGCGCCGTTCTGCCTGATGGACGAGGTCGATGCGCCTCTGGACGACGCCAATGTCGGCCGGTTTTGCGAGATCGTCCGGGAAATGTCGCAAGGCGTTCAATTCATTATCATTACGCACAACAAGATCACCATGGAGCTGGCCAACCAGTTGCACGGCGTCACCATGCAGGAGCCGGGCGTGTCGCGCCTGGTGAGTGTGGACGTGGCGCAGGCAGTGGAATTGACCGGCTCCGAGTTGCCACAAGAGAACGCACGATGACGCCACTCCAGTGGGCGCTGTTGGTTGTGGGGTTGGGAGCCGCGATTGCGGTCTGGTGGGTGTCGCGTCGACGCGGCAGCGGACTGCGTGACTGGCAGCCGGGCGGCGGCGGCGAGCCTACGCTGGGGGTGCCGCGGCGTCCAGCCGATGCCCAGCTCGACATGTTCAACAGCACCGGCCAGTTTGATGAATTCGGCGTCGGCAAGCCGCGCAAGGTCGCGCCGCGTCTGGATGGCGCGCCCACCGCCTCGGAGGCCGCGAGCCGCCCGCCGGTGCAGCAGAAGATCGTCGCCCTGCTGATCGCCGAACGCGATGGCACCCACATCAACGGCCCGAAGATCCACGCCGCGCTCAAGGCCCAGGGCCTGGCCTTTGGCGACAAGCAGATCTACCACCACCTGGCCGGCGGCGAGCCGGTGTTCAGCGTCGCCAGCCTGCTCAAGCCTGGTTATCTCGACCCGGCCGAGGCGGCCGGCTTCAGCACGCCGGGACTGTCGATGTTCCTGGTGCTGCCGGGACCGCTGCCGCCGGTCACCGCCTTCCGCGAGATGTTGCAGACCGCCCATGCCCTGGCCCAGGCGCTCAATGCCGAGGTCTACGACATGCGCCGCAAGCCGCTGACGCCGGAGGCGCTGCTGAAGCTCGAACACGATGTCGAGCACTGGGCTCGCCAGCACCCCACGGCTTGAGCTTGTGAATAAATCTACTGCGCTGACCTGCTGCGGCGTCATGCGCTGCTCGCAATCCTCACGTACTTGAGTACGCTGCGGTTGCTGCGCTGCTATTCCTTGCATCAGGCCATGCTCGCTACGATTTCTTCGCAAGCTCAATCATGAGTACGCCAGCCGCCCGTGCCGAGGTGCTGCGGGCGCAGCTCAACGAGCACAACCACCGTTACTACGTCCTCGACGATCCGAGCATTTCGGACGCCGAGTACGACCGCCTGTTCGCTGAATTGCAGGCCATTGAGGCCGCGCATCCCGAGCTGCTGAGGCCGGACTCGCCGACCCAGCGGGTGGGCGGCGCGCCGCTGCGGGAATTCGCCGAGGTACGGCACCGCCTGCCGATGCAGTCGCTGCGCAAGTGCAACGACGAAGAGGAGTTGCGCGACTTCGACCGCCGTGTCTGCGAGACTCTGGCCATCTCGGAGGCCGGCTACACCGGCGAACCCAAGCTCGATGGCCTGGCGGTGTCGCTGATCTACGAACAGGGGCGGCTGATCCGCGGCGCCACCCGTGGCGACGGCGAGACCGGCGAGGACATCACCGAGAACCTGCGCACGATCCGCAGCATCCCCTTGCAGTTGCGTGGCGCCGTGCCGCCGCTGCTGGAGGTGCGTGGCGAGGTCTATCTGCCCTGGGACGGGTTCCGGCGCATGGTCGAAGAGGCCACGGCGCGCGGCGAGAAGGTGCCGGTGAATCCGCGCAACGCCGCCGCCGGCAGCCTGCGCCAGCTCGATCCGCGCATTACCGCCCAGCGGCCACTGGCCTTCACCGCCTATGCCGTCGGCTACAGCGAGGGCTGGCAGGCGCCACGCCTGCATTCGGAAGCGCTGGAGCAGTTGCGCACCTGGGGTTTCCCGGTGTCGCGGCTGGTCGAGCGGCTGGTCGGGGTCGAGGGCTGCCTGCGCTACTTCGAGAAGATCGGTGCGCGGCGCGCGCAGCTCGGTTTCGACATCGACGGCGTGGTGTTCAAGCTCGACGATCTCGCCGGCCGCGAGGAACTGGGTTCGGTAACCCGTGAGCCGCGCTGGGCCTGCGCCTACAAGTTCGCGGCGGAAGAGGCCGAGACGCTGCTGGAAAAAGTCGAATTCCAGGTCGGCCGCACCGGCGCGCTGACGCCGGTGGCGCGGCTCAAGCCGGTGTTCGTCGGCGGCGCGACCGTCTCCAATGCCACGCTGCACAACATGGACGAGGTCGAGCGCAAGGACGTGCGGGTGGGCGATACCGTCATCGTCCGCCGCGCCGGCGACGTGATTCCGGAGGTGCTGGGCGTGCGACTGCCGGATGAGGCCGCGCGGTTGGCCCACGAGGCGAGGCCCAGGATCGAGCTAGTGCCGGCCTGCCCGGTCTGCGGTGGCAAGGTCGAGCGCGTCGAGGGCGAGGTCATCGCCCGCTGCACCAATGGGCTGTCCTGCCGCGCCCAGCTGCACGGCGCGCTGATCCACTTCGTCGGCCGCAAGGCGATGGACATCGAGGGCCTGGGCGAAAAGCTGCTGGCCCAGTTGATCGACACCGGCCGCGTCGCCTCGGCGGCCGACATCTACACGCTGACCGTCGAGGAACTGGCCGGGTTGGAGCGGATGGGCGAGAAGTCCGCCGCCAACGTCGTCGAGGCCATCGCCCGCAGCAAGCAGAGCAGCTTCCAGCGCTTCCTGTTCGCGCTCGGCTGTCCGCAGATCGGCGAGACCACGGCGCGCGATCTGGCCCGTCACTTCGGTAGCTTGGAGGCGCTCTACGCCGCCGCCGAGGCCGATGCGCCCACCGAACACGATGCGGCGCTGAAGGACAAGGACCGCTTCCCGCTGCTGCGCGCGGTGCCGGACGTCGGCCCGACCGTCGCTGCGCACGTGGTGCATTTCTTCACCGAGCCGCGCAACCGCGCGGTGATCGCCGCCCTGGTCGCCGCCGGCATCGAATGGCCGGCCCCGAAAGCGGCGGCGCAAGGCGTGCTCACGGGCAAGACCCTGGTGATCACCGGCAGCTTGCCCGGCGGGGTGTCACGCGAACAGGCCACCGCCCTGATCGAGGCCCAGGGTGGCAAGGTCTCGGGCAGCGTGTCGAAGAACACCGACTTCCTGCTCGCCGGCGAGGCGGCCGGCTCCAAGCTCGCGAAGGCGGAGAAGCTCGGCGTGCCGGTGCTGGACTGGGCGGCCTTGCAGACGTTGCTGGCAAGCGCGGGCTGAGGCACCTGCGCCGGATCAGCCCGGCGGCCGCGCCTCGATGGCCAGGGCGTGGATGTCGGTCTGCATCAGCTCGCCCAGCGCCGCGTAGACCGCGCGGTGGCGCGCCAAGAGCGGCTGGCCACTGAAAGTCGCGGAAACCAGGCGCACCCGGAAATGCCCGCGACCACTGGCGGCGCCGGCATGGCCGAGGTGCTGCGCGCTGTCGTCCTGCACCTCGATGTCGGCGTCGGGGAATGCCTCCCGTAGCGCCGCCTCGATGCGCGCGACGCGGCTCGCGCTCATTCCGGAAAAGTCTTGACGAAGGGCTGCACCAGCACCTGCTCGAACACGCCTTCCAGCGCGTAGGGGTCGGCGGCTGCCCAGGCTTCGGCCTCGGCGAGGCTGGCGAACTCGGCGACGATCAGGCTGCCGTTGAAGCCGGCCTCGTTGGCGGCGCTGGCGTCGATCTTGGGACGCGGGCCAGCCAGCAGCAGGCGGCCCTGCGCTTGCAGCACGCGCAAGCGCTCGACGTGCGCGGGGCGGGCCAGCTTGCGCCTGGGCAGGGCGTCGGGAGCGTCCTGGCCGAGAATCATGTAGAGCATCACTTCTTCTCCGCGCCGTCCTGTTCCTGCACCAGATAGCGGCTGAGGAAGGGCAGGTGGGCAAACATGAAGGCCATCATGATCAGCGAGAAGCCAAAGGCCTTGAGCTTGACCCAGGTGGCCTCGTCGAAATGATGGGCGACGTAGTAGTTGAGCACCGCGCAGAACAGGAAGAACGCGGCCCAGGCCAGGTTCACCCGCTTCCAGACCGCGTCCGGCATCACCAGCATCTTCTGCGGGATGCGCTGCAGCAGCACCTTGTCGCCGACCAGATGGCTGCCCAGCAGGGCAGCGGCGAACAGCGTGTAGACCACGCTGGGCTTGAGCTTGATGAAATCGGGATCGCGGAAGGCGAGGGTGATGCCGCCCAGAACCAGGGCGACCAGGGCGCCGATGAAATGCGCCTTGTGCAGCTTGCGGCTGATCAGCCAGTGGCCGGCGACGGTGACGAACATCGCGGCAATCAGTACGCCGGTGGCGAGGTAGATGTCGCCGAAATAATAGGCGCCGATGAAGGCGATGGCGGGCAGCAGATCGAGCAGGGTTTTCATCCCGCGATTGTAGCTGGGCCTACAATGTGGGATGCCTGCCGAATTCCTAGAACTGCATCCGGTCAACCCGCAGAAGCGCCTGCTCGCCCAGGCCGCCGAGCAGCTGCGCCGTGGCGCGGTGATCGCCTATCCCACCGACTCCTGCTACGCCCTCGGCTGCCAGCTCGACGACAAGGCCGCTGCCGAGCGGCTGCGGCGCATCCGCGACTTCGACAAGCACCACCAGTTCACCCTGGTCTGCCGCGACCTCTCGGAGATTTCCCACTACGCGCGCGTCGACAACTGGCAGTTCCGCATCCTCAAGCTGCTCACGCCCGGCCCCTACACCTTCATCCTGCCAGCCTCCAAGGAGCTGCCCAAGCGCCTGAGCCATGAAAAGCGCAAGACCATCGGCATCCGCGTGCCCGAGCATGTGGTGGCGCAGTCGCTGCTGGAAGCCTTGGGCGGGCCGCTGATCTCCTGCACCCTGCAGTTTCCCGGCGAGGATCAGCCGGTGAGCGAGCCGCAGGACGCCGAGAAGCAGTTGCTGCACTCGGTGGATCTGGTGCTGGATGCCGGCAACTGCGGTCTCACGCCGACCACGGTGATCGACCTCTCCGGCGACGCGCCGGTGCTGGTGCGCCAGGGGCGTGGCGACGTTTCTATGCTCGGGCTCTGAGTTCGGTAAGGGCGGGTCGCAGCGCGACCCTGTGAGGGCGCCGACTGCGCTGCGCTGGTCGGCTGTGAGGTCGCTCGGCTGCGCCTCGCTGTGAGGGAAAAGCTCAAACGAGTGGTCTATCCGTGCTTGTCCCTCACAGGGACGCGCAGCGGCCCGCCCTCACAGCGGGGAGCGTAGCGAACCCGCGCCCTCACAGGCGGCGGAGCCGCCGCCCTCAGCCCGTATAATGCGGCCATGCCTGAACTAATTCCCCTCGCCCAGAAGATCGCCGTCTGGGCGCTGCCCGTGCTGTTCGCCATCACCCTGCACGAGGTGGCGCATGGCTATGTTGCGCGTCACCTGGGCGACAACACCGCCGCCGCGCAGGGGCGGCTGTCGCTCAATCCGATCAAGCACATCGACCCGATCGGCACCTTGCTGGTGCCGGCGCTGCTGTTGCTCCTGGGCGGCTTCCTGTTCGGCTGGGCCAAGGCGGTGCCGGTCAATTACCGCAACCTGAAGAACCCCAAGCGCGACATGGCCATCGTCGCCGTCGCCGGTCCGGCGGTGAATCTGGTGATGGCCCTGGGCTGGGCGCTGCTGCTGAAAATCGCCCTGAGCCAGGACGTCAGCGCCGGCATCTGGCTGGGTGTGGCGCAAATGAGCATCGCCGGCATCAGCATCAACCTGGTGCTGATGGTGCTCAACCTGCTGCCGATGCCGCCGCTGGACGGTGGCCGGGTGGCGGTCGGCCTGCTGCCGATGAAGCAGGCCATCGCACTCTCCAAGCTGGAGCCCTACGGCCTGGTGATTCTCATTGTGCTGATGGCCACCGGCATCCTCAGCAAGATTCTTGGCCCCCTGGTGGGCATCAGCCAAACCCTCATCCTGGGCCTGTTCGGCATCCAGGCCTAGCGCGCTTCATCATGTCCAACAGCAAACCCATCGTCCTCTCCGGCATCCAGCCTTCCGGCAAGCTCACCATCGGCAACTACCTGGGCGCGCTCAAGAACTGGGTGCCGCTGTCGGAGCTGTACTCCTGCTACTACATGCTGGTGGACCTGCACGCGATCACCGTGCGCCAGGACCCGGTGGTGCTGCGCGAGCGCTGCTACGAATTCCTGGCGCTGTACATCGCCTGTGGCCTGGACCCGGCGAAGAACACCCTGTTCGTGCAGAGCCATGTCGGCGCCCACGCGCGCCTGGGCTGGATCCTCAACTGCTACACGCAGATGGGCGAGCTCAACCGCATGACCCAGTTCAAGGACAAATCCGCAAAGCACGCCGACAACATCAACGCGGGCCTGTTCGACTACCCGGTGCTGATGGCGGCCGACATCCTGCTCTACCAGGCCCATCAGGTGCCGGTGGGCGACGACCAGAAGCAGCATCTGGAGCTGGCCCGCGACATCGCCCAGCGCTTCAATGGCCTCTACGGCGAGGTGTTCACCGTGCCGGAGCCGATGATCCCGCCAGTGGGTGCGCGGGTGATGGGCCTGCAGAACCCGACCGCGAAAATGAGCAAGTCCGGCGACGCCGAGACCGACGCCATCTATCTGCTCGACGCACCCGACGTGGTCACCCGCAAGATCAAGCGCGCGGTCACCGACCTGGGCAGCGAGATCCGCTTTGACATCGCCGAGAAGCCGGGCGTCTCCAACCTGATGTCCATCCTCGGCGCGATCAAGGGCGAGAGCTTCGACAGCATCGCCGCGCGCTATGTCGGCAAGGGCTATGGCCACTTCAAGGCCGAGGTCGCCGAGGCGGTGGTGGAATGTCTGAAACCCATCCAGGCCCACTACGCCAGCATCCGCGAAGACGTGCCCGGCCTGCGCAAGGTGCTGCGCACCGGCGCCGATGCCGCCGCCGCTCAGGCCGACGCCACGCTCAAGCGCGTGCACGAGGCGCTGGGGTTCATCCCGGAATGAGCGAGACCGAAGCCAGCCTGATCGAGCCTGCTCCGGAGGTGCTGGCCGCGCATCCGGTCAAGGTGCACGGCCAGTTGCTGGAGAAGATGCCGGACGACCTCTACATCCCGCCGGATGCGCTGGAGGTGGTGCTGGAGGCCTTCGAGGGTCCGCTGGACTTGCTGCTGTACCTGATCCGCCGGCAGAACCTCGACATCCTCGACATCCCGGTGCTGACCATCACCAAGCAGTACGTGCAGTACATCCAGCTGATGCAGGGTCTGCGCCTGGAGCTGGCTGCCGAGTACCTGGTGATGGCCGCGCTGCTGGCCGAGATCAAGAGCCGCATGCTGCTGCCCAAGCCGGTCGCCGAGACCGACGAGGGCGGCGACCCGCGTATGGAGCTGGTGCGCCGGCTGCAGGAGTACGAGCGCTTCAAGACCGCCGCCGAGAACCTCGACGGCCTGCCGCGCCTGGGCCGCGACTGGCACCTGGCCTCGGCCAAGCCGGAAGAGATCAAGCTGGAACGGCCGCTGCCGACGCCGCATCTGCGCGAGCTGCTGCTGGCGCTGCGGGATGTCCTGCAGCGCGCCGAGCTGTTCAGCCGCCACCAGGTGGCGCGCGAGCCGCTGTCGGTGCGCGAGCGCATGAGCCGGGTGCTGGAGCATGTGAAGAACCACGGCGCCTGCGAGCTGCGCGATCTGGTCGATCTCTCCGAGGGCAAGGCCGGCGTGGTGGTGGTGTTGCTGGCGATCCTGGAACTGACCAAGCTGGCGCTGATCGACCTGGTGCAGGATGCCCCGTTCGCGCCGGTGCTGATCGACGTTGGCCGTCCGCGCGAGGGTATGGATGCCGATGGCGAGTGGACCGAAGAGGCGAGCTACGAATGAACGAGATGGAAGATCAACCGGAACTCGAAGCGGCCGAGACGGCGGAAGCCCAGGTCGCCGCGCCCAGCCACGATCTCGAGCGCCTGTCGCGCTTGGTCGAGGCCCTGTTGCTGGCGGCCGACCAGCCGCTGAGCCTGGACGCGCTGGTGAAGCTGCTGGCGCCGGATGCGCCCATCGGCCGCCGCGAACTGCGGCTGGCGCTGGAGCGTCTGGAACAGCGCCTGGCCGACAGCGCCGCCGAGCTGCGCGAGGTGGCAAGCGGCTGGCGCATCCAGGTCAAGGCCGACTACGCGGAAGTGGTGGCGCGGCTCTGGCAGGAAAAGCCGCCCAAGCTCACCCGCGCCCTGCTCGAAACCCTGGCGCTGATCTGCTACCGCCAGCCGATCACCCGCGGCGAGATCGAGGAGATTCGTGGCGTCGCGGTGTCGCCCAACATCCTCAAGACCCTGATCGAGCGCGGCTGGATCCGCGAGGTCGGCGTACGCGAAACCCCGGGCCGGCCCAGCCTGTTCGGCACCGCGCCGCAGTTGCTCGACGATCTTGGCCTGCGCTCGCTGGACCAGCTGCCCTCACTGCCCGAGATCAAGGACATGGAGCAGTTGGAAGCCGCGCTCAGCCGCCTCGCCGGCCAGCCGCTGGAGATCGCGGTGGCTGAGGCCGAGGAGCCGGCACCGGTGATCGAGACCGATCCGCCCGCCGACGTCACCATTCACTGAACGCGGCACCGGCGTAGACGCGGCGCCGTCCGCGTCCACCCATTTCTTTACACGCCGAGAGGCGTCAACCGGGATACACCCCATGTCCGAACGCATCCAGAAGTACCTCTCCAATCTTGGCTACGGCTCGCGCCGGGAGGTCGAGGACTGGATCGTCGAAGGCCGCCTGGTGGTCAACGGCCAGCCGGCCGAAATCGGCCAGAAGATCGACGAGAGCGATGCCGTCAAGCTCGACGGCAAGCGGCTCTCGCTCAAGGGCGGCAACGAGCCCCTCAAGGTGCTGATCTACAAGAAGCGCACCGGGGAGATGGTCACCCGCGAAGACCCGGAAGGCCGGCGCACGGTGTTCCGCAAGCTGCCTGACCTGGAAACCGGGCGCTGGATCGCGGTCGGCCGTCTGGACGTCAATACCTCCGGCCTCTTGCTGATGACCAATCACGGCGAGCTGGCGCGGCGGTTGATGCACCCCAGCTTTGAGCAGAAGCGCGAGTACGCGGTGCGCGCGCTGGGCGAGCTGCCGGAAGGCTTCATGCAGCGCCTGCAGGCTGGCGTGCAACTGGAAGACGGCCCGGCGCATTTCGAGTCGATCCGCTTCGGCGACAACGAGATCGAGGACGACGAGTCGGAGGGCGAGGGCAGCGGTGGCCGCGCCAACCACTGGTTCATCGTCACCATCGCCGAGGGCCGCCACCGCGAGGTGCGGCGGCTGTTTGAGTCGCAGGGCCTCACCGTCAACCGCCTGATCCGCACCGCCTATGGGCCGATCAAGCTCGGCCGCGGCATCAAGAGTGGCAGCTACCGCGAGGCCACCCGCGACGAGATCCACAAGCTGCTCGACGCCGTCGGCATGGACCACAGCGAGGCGCTGCCGGAGCGGGTGCGGGAATCGCACCGCGCTAAGAGCGAGTTTCCGCAGGGCGGCAAGCCCAAGGCCGCCGGTCCCAAGCCGCAGTTCAAGTCCGGAGCCGAGGGCTGGAGCAAGGCCAGCCGCGACGAGCGCAAGCAGATCGAACGCACCGAGCGCTTCGAGATGAAGCGCGATGCCGCCGTCCCGGCTCGTCCGCCCAGCGCCTACGAAGCCAGCGCCAAGCCCAAGGCCGGCAAGCCCAGCCCCTGGCGCAAGGACGCCGCCAGCGCCGCACCGGCCAGTACCGGTGGCGAGCCGCAGCAGTTCAAGGCGCGCGGCTTTGGCGCCAAGTCCGAGCGCAGCTATGCCGAGCGTGGCGACAGCGCGCCGGCGCCACGCCGTCGCGAGGCAGCCACTGAGCGCCCCTACGCGCCGCGCGGCGAAGGCGCCGCGCGTCCGGCCTATGGCAAGAAGCCCTATGGCGAGCGTGCGGCCACCGGCGGCGAACGCCCGGCCTACAAGCCGCGCGCCGCGCGCGAAGACGGCGCCGCCCGTCCCGCCTATGCCAAGAAGCCCTACGGTGATCGGCCGGCCCGTGCCGGCGAGGGCGAGCGCCCCGCGTTCAAGCCGCGCTTTGCGCGCGAGGAGTCCGGCGCCCGTCCGGCCTACGGCAAGAAGCCTTACGGCGAGCGTGCCGCGACCGGCGGCGAACGTCCGGCTTACAAGCCGCGCGCCGCGCGCGAGGACGGCGCGGCGCGTCCGGCCTACGCCAAGAAAACCTACGGTGAACGCCCGGCCCGTGCCGGCGAGGGCGAGCGCCCCGCGTTCAAGCCGCGCTTCTCCGGCGAAGCCGCCGGCGCCCGCCCGGCCTATGGCAAGAAGCCCTATGGCGAGCGGGCTGCCGCTGGTGGAGAGCGTCCGGCCTACAAGCCGCGCGCGCCGCGTGAAGAAGGCGCCGCGCGTCCGGCCTATGCCAAGAAGCCCTACGGTGAGCGCCCGGCGGGTGCTCGTCCCTTTGGCAAACCGGCTGGCGAAGGCGGTGGCTACCGGGGCAGCAAGCCGGAGGCGGCGCGGGCGGCGCCCAAGAAGACTTTGCAGCGCTACACCGTGCGTGACGGCCAGGCCGCCAGCGGCAACGGCAAGCCCAAGCTGGGCTTGCGCGGCAAGAAGAAGGGTGACGAGGACTAGACCCAGCTCGGGTTCTGGGCAGTCTCCAAACCCGGCGCTGGTCGCCGGGTTTTTTATGCCCGCTGTAAACCTCCGCGCCGGCCACCCGTTGGTTTCTCAACTGAATGTCAATTCGATCTAGGGATGGAACCTATTGATCTCAGGCCCGGGGCTTGAAGCCCCCGCGTAAGTCTCTTACGAGGTCCGGCCCGATCATGAAACCATCCGCCGCCGCTGCGCCGTTGATCTTCCTGCACGTGCCGAAGACCGGCGGCACCACCCTCAATACGGTGATCAACCGCCAGTTCGGGCCGGGGCAGTCCTATGCGATCCGCAGTGCCGACATCGCCGGCAGCGTCGAGCGGCTCAAGGCCATGCCGGCGGAGCAACGCGCCGGTATCCGTCTTCTGCGGGGTCATCAGGCCTTTGGCCTGCACGAATTCCTGGCCCCGGGCGCGCGCTATCTGGGCATGCTGCGGCATCCGCTGCCGCGCGTTGCCTCGCACTACAACTATGTGAAGTCCAACCCCGGCCACGATCTGCATGCCGAGTTGATGGCGCGCGGCTATGACCTCGCCGGCTACGCCTCCAGCCGGATGTGCCAGGAGCTGAGCAATGGTCAGACCCGCATGCTGGCCGGCGTCTGGGGCGACCGCGATCTGACCGAGGACGATCTGCAGCGGGCCATCGCCAACGTCGAACAGCACTTCGCCTGGCTGGGACTGGCCGAGCGCTTCGACGAGAGCCTGGTGCAACTGGCCGCGAGCCTGGGCTGGACGCGGATTTACTACCAGAAGCGCAACGTCAGCCGGGTGGACAGCGGCAGTCTGCTGGACAGCGCCGCGGCGGCGGCGATCAGCGCCGAGAACCAGTTGGATCTGGAGCTCTACGCCTACGCGCAGGCGCGCTTCGAGCGTCTGTCCGCGCCGGCGCGCCTGGCACGCCGTCTGGGTGCCGCCGGGCTGGGCTGGGGCAATCGGCTGCTGGCCGGGGTCAACACGCTGCGCGCCGGCCGCGCCGAGCAAAGCGTCGCCGCCGATAGCAACGCCCGCAGCTAGCGCCTACAGCGCCTGGCCGCTGACACCCCGGCTGTCCGGACCCAGCAACCAGAGCAGACGCCGCGCCGCCAGGTCTGGCGGCGGGGTTTCCTGCACGCCTTCGCCGGCATAGCCCTTGACCCGGATCGCGGTGCGCATCGGCCCCGGGTAATAGCTGTTGATACGGAGCTTGGGATGGGTGCTGGCGCATTCCTGCGCCCAGGTTGCCGACATGGCCTCCACCGCCGCCTTGGTGATGCCGTAGGCGCCGTGATAGGCCTTGGGCTGACGGCCGCCGGCGTCGCTGATGAACACCAGGCTGGCGTCCGGCGACTTCTCCAGCAGCGGCAGGCAGCAGCGGCTGAGCACGTAGGCGGCGGTGAGATTGGTCTGCACGCTGTCCATCCAGTCCTTGGGCGCCAGCTCCGCCAGCCGCGCGAAGCCGGTGAAGTGCGCGGCGCAGTGCACCAGACCGTCGAGGCGGCCGAACTCCGCTTCCAGGGTCTCGGCCAGGGCCAGATGATCGTTCCAGGTGGCGCCATTGAGGTTGAGCGGCACGATGCCCGGCTGCGGGCCGCCGGCCTTTTCGATGGCGTCGTAGGTCGCTTCCAGCTTCTTGATGGTGCGGCCAAGCAGGATCACCGTGGCGCCGGCCTGGGCGGCGGCGAGCGCGGTGGCCTTGCCCAGGCCATCGCCGGCGCCGGTGATCAGGATCACCCGGTCCTTGAGGCTGCCGGGCTGCGGCTGGTAGTCGGCGGGCAGGGTGCTCATGCGATCAGTTCCAGCAGGTCGATGGGGCGGGCCAGGGTCAGGTCGGCGCCCCAGGTGTGGATGGGATGGGGGCCTTCGTAGCCCCAGGCGGCGGCAACGGTGCGCATGCCGGCGGCGCGACCGGCGACGATATCGCGCTGGTCGTCACCGACGTACCAGCAGTCGCCGGGCTTGAGGCCGGCGCGCTGGCAGGCCAGTAGCAGGCCGTCCGGCGCCGGTTTGGCATTGGCGACTTCGTCGGCGCTGACCACCGCTGCGGCGCGGCGGTCCAGGCCCAGCACCGCCATCAGGGCATTGGTATAGCGCTTGGGCTTGTTGGTCATCACGCCCCAGGCCAGGCCCCGCTCGGCATAGGCGGCCAGGACCGTTTCAAAACCCTCGAACAGCGGCGAGTGGTCGGCCAGATGCTCGGCGTAGTGGGCCAGAAAGGCGTCGCGGTGGCGGGGAAAGTCCGCGTGCTCGGGCGTGATCCCCAGCGCCTTGCCCAAGAGGCCGCGCGCGCCGGCCGAGGCCACCGGACGGTAGTCGAGCAGCGGCAGGGCTGGCAGGCCCAGCGAGACGCGGACGTGGTTGGCGGCGCCGCCGAGGTCCGGTGCGGTATCGACCAGGGTGCCGTCGAGGTCGAAGAAGAAGGCGCGTGCGGCTTGCCCGGCGTTGGCGGAGCTCATGCCGGCTTCCGGCAGTGCAGGAAGTAATTGACGTCGATGTCGCTGCCCAGCCGCGCCTGCTTGCTCACCGGGTTGTAGCTCAGGCCTTTCAGCTCCACCGGCTCCAGGCCGGCGGCGCGCGCCCAGCTCGTCAGCTCGGAAGGGCGGATGAACTTGCCGTAGTCGTGCGTGCCGCGCGGCACCAGATTCAGCACGTACTCGGCGCCCAGCACCGCCAGCGCGTAGGCCTTGGGATTGCGGTTGATGGTGGACAGCACCACGTTGCCGCCCGGCTTCACCAGACTGGCGATGGCGCGCAGCACGCTGGCCGGGTCGGGGACGTGTTCGAGCATTTCCAGGCAGCAGACCAGGTCGTAGGCGGCCGGGGTTTCGGCCGCCAGGGCCTCGGCGCTGATCGCGCGGTAGCTGGGTTTTGCACCGCCGGCCCAGTGGCCGGCCAGCTCCTGTTCGAGTCCGTGCAGGCGGGCGACTTCCAGCGCCTCGTCGGCGAGGTCGATGCCGGTGGCGTTCGCGCCCCGCGCCGCCAGCGCCTCGGTGAGCAGGCCGCCGCCGCAGCCGACGTCCAGCACGGTCTTACCCTTCAAGCCGCCGCCAGCACAGGCCTCGATGTAGGCCACGCGCGGGCCGTTGATGTGGTGCAGGGCGCGCATCGGCCCGTTCGGGTCCCACCAGGTTGCGGCCTGCTTCTGGAAGTTGGCGATTTCGCCGGGATCGACGTTGCTGCTGGAGCTGTGGTTCATGGTTTCCCGTAGGCGCGTTCGACCTTGGCGACGCGCAATTCGTAGTGCTGGTACCAGCGCTCACGGCCCTGACGGCGGGCCTCGCTGTGTTCCAGTTGCTGCTTCCAGGCCAGGATCGCGGCCTCGCTTTCCCAGTAGGAGACGGTGATGCCGAAGCCGTCGGCGCCACGCGTGCTCTCCACCCCCAGATAGCCCGGCTGCTGCTGCGCCAGTTGCACCATCCGCTCGGCGGTCTCGTCATAGGCGGCACCATCGTCGGACGCGCGGGTGGAGCTGAAGATCACCGCGTAATAGGGCGGCTTCGGCGTGCGCGCGAAACGGGGATCGCTCATGGCCGGATCTTCGCCGCCCACTCGCGCGCCTTGGCGCGCAGGGTCTGCTCGTCCAGGGTGGTCAGCAGCCCGCCGCGCAGCAGCGGCTTGCCGGCGACGTAGACCTCAGACACCTGGCGACTGTTGACCGCATAGGCGAGCTGGGAGAGCACGTTGTAGACCGGCTGGGTGTTGAGCGCATCGAGGTCGACGGCGATGAAATCGGCCTGCTTGCCGGCCTTCAGCGAGCCGATCTGCTCGTCCAGGCCCAGAGCCCTGGCGCCGGCCAGGGTCGCCATGTGCAGGGCAGCCTGCGCCGGCAGGGCTTCGGCATCGCCGGCCACCGCCTTGGCCAGCAGGGCGGCGGTCTTCAGCTCGCCGAACAGGTCGAGATCGTTGTTGCTGGCGGCGCCATCGGTGCCGAGCGCGACGTTGACGCCGGCCTTGAGCAGCTTGCCGACCGGGCAGAAGCCGCTGGCGAGCTTGAGATTGCTCTCCGGGCAGTGGGCGACATGCACGCCGAACTCGGCGGCCTCGGCAATCTCCTCGTCGGTGAGCTGGGTCATGTGCACGGCGACGAAGTCGGGGCCGAGCAGGTCCAGCTCCTTCAGCCGCTGCCAGGGCCGCTTGCCGCTGGCCTGCACCGCCATCGCCACTTCGCCGGCGGTCTCGTGCACGTGCATGTGGATGCCGATGGAAAGCTCGTTGGCATAGGCGCGGATCTTGGTCAGCGGCGCGTCGCTCACCGTGTAGGGCGCGTGCGGGCCGAAGATGGTGGTCACCAGCCCACCATATTTGCTGTCGCCCTTGAGCGCGTCGTGCAGCGCCAGGCCCTTGTGGATGTACTCGTCGGCGTTGGCGGCCCAGGCGGTGGGGAAGTCCAGCACGATCAGGTTGACCACCGCGCGCATTCCGGCGGCGCTGAAGGCGGTGGCGCTGGCGTCGGGGAAGAAGTACATGTCGTTGACGCAGGTGACGCCACCGCGGATCAGCTCGGCGGCGGCCAGCGAGACGCCGTCGCGGCAGAACTCGGGCGAGACATGCGCGCCCTCGGCCGGCCAGATGTGCTCCTGCAGCCAGGTCATCAGCGGCAGGTCGTCGGCGATGCCGCGCAACAGGCTCATCGCCGCGTGGCTATGGGCATTGACCAGGCCGGGCATCAGGGCGTGACGGTCCAGCCGCAGGGTTTCCCGGGCCTGGTAGCGCTGCGCCGCCTCGGCGGCGGGCAGCAGCTCCAGGATGCGGCCGCCGTCGACGGCCAGGGCGTGCTGCTCCAGCACCAGGCCGGCGGGTTCCACCGGCACCAGCCAGCGGGGAAAGACGAGCAGATCGATGGGCTGCATGGCGGCGCCAGGGTCGTGGTGAGGGTTTGTCATGACGGCGCGAAGCGGATGACCGACAATTCGCGCCCTTTTCGTCACCCGTCCATTTTAAGGGCAAGCTCCATGTCTTCTGTTGTACAGCCGATCGTCTGGGCCGCCGACCACCTGCAATTGCTCGATCAGCGCCTCTTGCCGCAGGAGGTGCGGATGCTCGCCTGCCGCAGCGCCGCCGAGGTCGCCGGCGCGATCCACGACATGGCGGTGCGGGGCGCGCCGGCCATCGGCATCGCCGCTGCCTACGGCCTGGTGCTCGACGCCCAAGAGGGTCGCGACTACGCCGCGGCGGAGAAGCTGCTCGCCGAATCGCGGCCCACCGCCGTCAACCTGCGCTGGGCGCTGGAGCGCATGCGCGCGGTCGCCCCGCGCCGCGCTGCCGCGCTGCTGGCCGAGGCCCAGGCCATCCATCAGGAAGACCTGGCGCAGAACCTGCGCATGGGCGAACTGGGCGCGGCGCTGCTGCCCGACGACGCCACCGTGCTCACCCACTGCAACACCGGCGCGCTCGCCACCGGCGGCCACGGCACTGCGCTGGGGGTGATCCGCAGCGCCCATGCCGCCGGCAAGCTGAAGTTCGCCTACAACACCGAGACCCGGCCCTGGCTGCAGGGCGCGCGCCTCACCGCCTTCGAGCTGGCGCAGGAGGGTATTCCCGGCAAGCTGCTGGCCGACGGCGCCGCCGCGCACCTGATGAAGAGCGAGAAGATCGACTGGGTGATCGTCGGCGCCGACCGCATCGCCGCCAATGGCGATACTGCCAACAAGATCGGCACCTATGCGCTGGCGCTGGCCGCGAAGGCGCATGGCGCGAAGTTCATGGTGGTGGCGCCCAGCGGCACCTTCGACCTGCACTGCCCGGACGGCGGCCACATCCCCATCGAGGAGCGCGGCGCCGCCGAGCTGACCGAGTTCCGCGGCGCGCCGGTGGCGCCGGTGGGCTACGCCGCTTACAACCCGGTGTTCGACGTCACGCCGGCGGCGCTGATCGACGCCATCGTCTGCGAACGCGGCGTGATCGAGCGGCCGGATGTCGCGAAAATTCGAGCCCTGATTGCCTAGCGCTGGTTCGCCAGCGCTGCCAAGTCCCGTTAATGTTGCCGGTTATGACTGCCTACACCCTTGCTGAACTGGCTGCCCGTTTCGACCTGGAAGTGGTCGGCGACGGCAGTACCTCGATTGAAGGCCTGTGCGAACTGCTGCCGGGCGAGCCGGGCAAGCTCGGCTTCATGAGCGGCGCGGCCTACCGCGCTGGCCTGGCCACCACCCGCGCGGCGGCGGTGATCGTCGGTAAGCGCGATGTCGCCGGCCTGACCACGCCGGGCCTGGTGGCGCGCGATATCGGCCTGGCCTTTGCCCGCATCGCCAAGCTCTACGACCGTAGCCTCGACTTCCAGCCCGGCGTGCACGAGACCGCCGTGGTCGATCCTGGCGCGCGAGTGGGCGAGGGCGTCTACCTCGGCGCCGGTGCCGTCGTCGAGGCTGGCGTGGTGATCGGCGAGGGCTCCTACATAGGCCCGCGCTGCGTGCTGCGCCGCGGCGCCAGCCTGGGTGCAGGCGCGCGCCTGGAAGCGGCGGTGACCATCGCCGAAGACGTGCGCATCGGCGCCCGTATCCTGGTGCAGCCCGGTGCGGTGATCGGCTCGCGCGGCTTCGGCAATGTGCGCCTGCCGGACGGCAGCTGGGAGTCGATGCCGCAGCTGGGCACGGTGGTGATCGGCGACGACGTCGAGATCGGCGCCAACACCACCATCGACCGTGGCGCCCTGGGCAATACCGTGATCGAAAACGGGGTGCGTCTCGACAATCTCATCCAGATCGCCCACAACTGCCTGATCGGCGCCAACACCGCCGTCGCCGCCTGCACCGGCATCGCCGGCTCCGCCAAGATCGGCAAGCGCTGCCTGATCGCCGGAGCGACCGCGATCAACGGCCACGTCAGCATCTGCGACGATGTCGTGGTGCTGGGCATGGGCATGGTCACGGCGTCCATCGACCAGCCCGGCATCTATGGCTCCGGCCTGCCGGCGTCGCCGGCCCGCGACTGGCGCAAGTCGGTGGCGCGCATCCGCCGCCTCGACAAACTAATTGAGCGGGTGAAGCACCTGGAAGGCTTGCTCAACGTAAAGGCGCAGGAGAGCGCCGATGCCTCTGAAGGAAACGACCACTAAAGCATGAGCCAGATCAACCTCGACATCCGCGACATCATGGGTCTGCTGACCCATCGCTCTCCCTTTCTGCTGGTGGATCGGGTGATCGCCTACGAAAAGCACAAGACGCTCACCGCGATCAAGAACGTCACCTACAACGAGCCTTACTTCACCGGTCACTTTCCGCTGGTGCCGACCATGCCCGGAGTGCTGATGCTGGAGGCGCTGGCGCAGACCTGCGGCCTCTTGGCGGTGCTCGACTCCGGCATCCGTCCGGACTCCGGTTATCTGCTGTATTTCGCCGGCGTCGACGAGGCGCGCTTCAAGCGGCCGGTGGTGCCGGGCGACCAGCTGACCCTGCATGTGGAGCTGGACAAGCAGAAGCGCCATGTCTGGCGCTTCAAGACCTACGCGCGGGTCGGCGAGGAGCTGGCCTGCGAGGCCCTGCTCACCTGCGTGCTCAAGCATCCGGACGAGGGCCGCACGGCGTTGGAGGTGCCGGCATGAGTCTGGCGCGCATCCATCCCACCGCCATCATCGATGCCAAGGCCGAGCTGCATGGCTCGGTGGAAGTCGGCCCCTATTCGATCATCGGCGCCGGCGTCGAGATCGGCGAGGACAGTTGGATCGGCCCGCACGCGGTGCTCACCGGCCCGCTCAAGCTGGGCAAGCGCAACAAGGTCTACCAGTTCGCCAGCGTCGGCGAGCTGTCTCAGGACAAGACCGCGACACCGGACCAGCCGACCAGCACGGTGATCGGCGACGACAACATCATCCGCGAGTACGTCAGCATCCAGCGCGGCACGATGAAGGAGTACGAGACCAAGCGCGGCGAAACCCGCATCGGTGATCGCAACCTGATCATGAACTACTGCCACATCGCGCACGACTGCGTGGTTGGCAGCGACACCATCTTTGCCAACAACGCCAGCCTGGCCGGCCATGTCGAGATCGGCGATTGGGTGATCCTGGGCGGCTACACCCTGGTCTACCAGTTCTGCCGTATCGGCCCGCATGCCTTCACCGCCTACGCCGCCGGCCTCTCCGGCGACGTGCCGCCGTTCGTGATGGTGCAGGGCAGCCCGGCCGATGCCCGGGCCATCAACAAGGAAGGTCTGCGCCGCCGCGGCTTCACGCCGGAGGAAATGGCGCCCATCGAAGAGGCCTTCAAGCTGATCTACCGCTCCGGCAAGGTGATGGCCGAGGTCAAGGCCGAGCTGGCCGAAATGGCGAAGACCTCCGAGCACGTCCGGCTGATGTCCGAGTTCATCAACTCGGGCAAGCGGCCGCTGGCGCGTGGGTGAGCCGGATCTGTAGTGAACAGCCAGTGGCTGTTCGCCCGGCGAACGCCCGGCCATGGATGGCCGGGCCGGGGGTGGGAGTATCTGCGCGCCTGCGCCAGGGATGGCAGGCGATCCGTCCGATTCGGCAGTGCCAGCCAGTGGCTGTTCGCCCGGCGAACGCCCGGCCATGGATGGCCGGGCCGGGGGAGGGAGTATCTGCACGCCTGCGCCAGGGATGGCGGGCGATCGGTCTGATTCAGCAGTGCCAGCCAGTGGCTCTGCTCCGGGGTATGGACCACTACTAATGACCGACGCTCCCCATTTCGCCCTGATCGCTGGTGAACTCTCCGGTGATCTCCTGGGCGCCGCGCTGATCCGCGCCCTGCGCCGGCGCTATCCGCAGGCGCGCTTCAGCGGCGTCGCCGGCCCGCGCATGCTGGCCGAGGGCTGCGAGGCGGTGGCCAGCATCGAAACCCTGTCGGTGATGGGGCTGGCCGAGGTGCTGCCGGCGATTCCGCGTCTGCTTAAGCTGCGCCGCATGCTGGTCAGCCACTACAGCCGCGAGCGCCCGGAGGTGCTGATCGGCATTGACGCGCCCGACTTTAACCTCGGCCTGGAAACCCGTCTGAGGCAGCGCGGCCTCAGGACCGTGCATCTGGTCAGCCCCACGGTCTGGGCCTGGCGTGAAGGTCGGGTGCGGACCATCGCCAAGGCGGTGGAGCGCATCCTCTGCCTATTCCCCTTCGAGCCGGCGGTCTACGCCAAGCACGGCGTCGCCGCCGCCTATATCGGCCATCCGCTGGCCGACGAGCTGGACGACGCGGTCAGCCCCGCCGTCGGCAAGGCCGCGCTGGGCCTGGACCCGGCGCGCCCGGTGCTGGCGCTGCTGCCCGGCAGTCGCGGCGGCGAGGTGAGCCGGCTGGCGGAGCTGTTCGCGCAGGCGGCGGCACGCCTGGCCGAGCAGATCCCCGGCCTGCAAGTGCTCACTCCGGTGGCCAAGCCCGGCCTGCGGCCGCTGCTGGAACAGGCGCGCCAGCATTACGCACCGGGCCTGGACTGGCGGCTGCTCGACGGCCAATCGCGCGAGGCCATGCGCGCCGCCGACGCGGTGCTGCTGGCCAGCGGCACCGCCACCCTGGAATGCCTGCTGCTGGGCCGGCCGATGGTGGTCGGCTACCGGCTCAGCGGCCTCAGCGCCTGGCTGCTGCGGCGCCTGCTGAAGGTCAGCAGCGTCAGCCTGCCGAATCTGCTCAGCGGCCAGAACCTGGTGCCCGAGCTGCTGCAGGAGGACTGCACGCCGGAACGACTGGCGCAGGCCCTGCAGCCGCTGTTGCAGGGTGGCGAGGCGGCCGACCGGCAGACCGCCGGATTCGCCGCCGTGCGCGCGGAATTGCGCCGGGACGCCGCCACCCAGGCCGCCGCCGCCATCGCCGAACTGCTGGAAACGCCGTCAGTACGGGCTTGAGCGCCGAATCGGCATCCGTCAAGTCGTGAAATCCTTCGCGTGCGCAGGCAAGCTGTCGCCATGAGCGCCGCCCCCCTCCCTGACTCCTGCCGGCTGATTGCCGGCATCGACGAGGCCGGGCGCGGCTGTCTGGCCGGGCCGGTGGTCGCGGCGGCGGTGATCCTGCCCGCCGACCACGGCCTGGTCGGTCTGAACGATTCCAAGCAGCTGTCGGCGCCTGCGCGGGAGAAACTCTTTCCGCAGATCCAGCAGCGCGCCCTGGCCTGGGCCATCGCCAGCGCCAGCGTGGCCGAGATCGACCGGCTGAACATCCTGCAGGCGAACTTCCTGGCGATGCGCCGCGCGGTCACGGCGCTGGGCCTGCAACCGGCGCTATGCCGGGTCGATGGCAATCAGGACCCGCGCCTGGGCCTGCCCACTGCGCTGGTGGTCGGCGGCGACGCCCTGCATGAGGAGATCATGGCGGCGAGCATCCTCGCCAAGGTCGCCCGCGACCGGCTACTACGTGAACTCGACGTCCAATACCCCGGTTACGGATTCGCCCAGCACAAGGGCTATGGCACCGCCGTGCACCTCGCCGCGCTGCGCCGGCTCGGCCCCTGCGCCGAGCATCGGATGAGCTTCGCACCCTGCGCGCAGCGTTCGCTGCTGGAGGCGGGTGCGGTGGCGGTGCCGCTGGCCGGCGAGGGAGCGGGCGCATGAGCTTCGTGCACCTGCGGGTCCACACCGAGTACTCGCTCACCGACGGCATCGTCCGGGTCGAGCCACCCAAGCGCAAGGGCGGCGGCCAGGGCGCGACGCTGACCTCGGCCGCCAAGGACCTGCAACTGCCGGCGCTGGCGATCACCGACCGCAACAATCTCTTTGCGATGGTGAAGTTCTACAAGGCCGCCGAGGGCGCGGGCATCAAGCCCATCGCCGGCGCCGATGTGCTGATCGAGGAGCGGCTCAAGGACGAGGGCGCCGAGCGCCTGACGCTCCTGGTGCAGAGCGAGGCCGGCTATCTCAACCTCGCGGCCCTGCTGTCGCGCGCCTATGCCGAGGGGCAGGGGCGCGAAGGCGCGGTGATCAAGCGCGCCTGGCTGGACGAACGCAGCGAGGGCCTGATTGCGCTCACCGGCCGCGACGGCAGCCTGGCCAAGGCCCTGCTCGGCGACGCCCTGGAAACCGCCGAGGCGATCCGCGCCGAATGGCTGGCGCGCTTCCCCGGCCGGCTGTACCTGGAGGTCACCCGCTGCGGTCGGCCCGGCGAGGAGGATTGGGTGGAACTGGCCGCGCTCTACAGCCGCTACAGCGGCCTGCCGTTGGTGGCGACCAACGACGTGCGCTTCCTCAAACGCGAGGATTTCGAGGCGCACGAGGCGCGGGTCTGCATCGCCACCGGCCGCATGCTGGCCGACGACAAGCGGCCGCGCGACTACAGCGAGGAGCAGTACCTGAAGTCGGCCGAGGAGATGCAGGCACTGTTCGCCGACTTGCCGGAGGCAATCGAGAACAGTCTGGAGATCGCCCGCCGCTGCACGCTCAGCCTCAAGTTCGGCACCTACCACCTGCCCAACTTCCCGGTGCCGGAAGGCCACACGCCGGACAGCTTCCTGGAACAGGAGGCGAAGAAGGGCCTGGAGTGGCGCCTTTCGCAGATCCAGCCGGCCCGACCGCTGCAGGAGTACCGGGACCGCCTCGATTTCGAGATCGGCATCATCAAGAAGATGGGCTTCGCCGGTTACTTCCTTACCGTGTCGGACTTCATCCAGTGGGCCAAGGACAACGGCTGTCCGGTGGGGCCGGGGCGTGGCTCCGGCGCCGGCTCGCTGGTGGCCTATTCGCTGAAGATCACCGACCTCGATCCCTTACCCTACGACCTGCTGTTCGAGCGCTTCCTCAACCCGGAGCGCGTGTCCATGCCCGACTTTGATGTCGATTTCTGCATGGACAACCGTGACCGCGTCATCAAGTACGTCGCCGAGAAGTACGGCCGCGAGTACGTCGGCCAGATCGTCACCTACGCGACCATGGCGGCGCGCGGCGTGGTGCGCGATGTCACCCGCATCATGGGCCACGGCTTCGGCTTCGGCGACCGCCTGGCCAAGCTCATCCCCGGCATCCCCGGCGCCACCCTGGCCGACGCCATCGAGGAAAACCCGGAGCTGAAAAAGGCCTACGAAGAGGAGGAGGACGTCCGCGCGGTGCTCGACCTGGCGCTGGCGCTGGAAGGCGTCACCCGCGGCGTCGGCGTACACGCCGGTGGCGTGGTGATCGCGCCCAAGCCCTTGTCCTGCTACACGCCGCTGTACTGCGAAGCCGACGGCAGCGGCGTGCGCACCCAGTTCGACATGAAGGACCTGGAAACCATCGGACTGGTGAAGTTCGACTTCCTCGGTCTGAAGACGCTGACCATCATCCAGGAAGCGGTCGATACCATCGCCCGCCTGCACGGCAAGCAGCTCGACATGCTGGCGCTGCCGCTGGACGACCAGATCACCTACCGCAAGGTCTACCAGTCCGGCGATTCCTCGGCGGTGTTCCAGATGGAATCGCCGGGCATGCAGAAGGCCAGCCGCGACCTCAAGCCCGACTGCTTCGAGGACATCATCGCGCTCGTCTCGCTGTACCGGCCCGGGCCGATGGAGAACATCCCGGAGTTCTGCGCCCGCAAGCGCGGCGAGATCAAGGTGGAGTACCTGCATCCGGAGATGGAGCCGGTCTTGAAGCCCACCTACGGCATCTTCGTCTACCAGGAGCAGGTGATGCAGATGTCGCAGCGCCTGGCCGGCTACAGCCTGGGCGGCGCCGACCTCTTGCGCCGGGCGATGGGCAAGAAGATCCGCGCCGAGATGGAAAAGCAGCGCGAGATCTTCACCACCGGCGCCATTGGCCGCGGTGTCGATACCGAGGTGGCGAGCAAGGTCTTTGACCTGATGGCGAAGTTCGCCGACTACGGCTTCAACAAGTCGCACGCCGCCGCCTATGCGCTGGTGAGCTACCACACCGCCTGGCTGAAGGCGCATTACCCGGCCGAGTTCATGGCGGCGGTGATGTCCTGCGAAATGGCGCATACCGAGACCGTCGTGGTGATGCGCGAGGAGGCCCTGCGCATGGGCCTCAAGGTGCTGCCGCCGGACGTCAACCGCTCGCGCTACCGCTTCACCGTGCCGGGGACGAACGCCGTGCTCTACGGGCTGGGGGCGATCAAGGGCGTGGGCGAGGGCGCGGTGGAGGGCATCGTCGCCGAACGCGACGCCAACGGCCCCTACAAGGACCTGTTCGACTTCTGCCGGCGCATCGACACCAAGCGCTGCAACAAGAAGGTGATGGAGGCGCTGGTGTATTCCGGCGCGCTGGACGGCTTCGGCCTCAATCGCGCCTCGCTGATCAAGACCCTGCCCAAGGCCCTGCAACTGGCCGAGCGGGCCGCGGCCTCGGCCAGCAGCGGCCAGAACGAGCTGTTCGGCCTCGGTTCGCCGCAGCCGAAGATCAGCGAGCGGGTACAGGCCGACCAGGTGCAGGACTGGGGCCTGGGCGAGCGCCTGCAGCACGAGATCGAGACGCTGGGCTTCTACCTCTCCGGGCATCCCATGGATACCTCCCGGGAGCTGATCGACCAGATCTGCAGCGCCCGGCTGGCCGATCTGCTGGCCAATCTGCCCAAGCCGGTCAAGGGCAATGACGGCAAGCCCAAATGGCAGCCGCGGACCAAGCAGCTGTTCGCCGCCTGGGTCACCGAGATCCGCTTCTTCAAGCCCAAGGAAGAAGGCGGACGGGCCAGCTACAAGGTCAGCTTGAGCGATGCCGACCGCAGCATCGCGGTCTGGATCGACGCCGACAAATGGCCCAAGTACGCGGGTTTTCTGAAGGCCGACAGCCTGGTGTTCGTGCTCTCCGAGCTGGGCTGGACCCAGCCCAAGGACGACCGCCCGGAGGAGCAGCGGTTGTTCAATGCCGATTTCTTCGCCCCCGGCACGGTGATGAACGAGTACGCCCAGCGCATCAGCCTGCGCTGGCTGCGCCGGCCGGCCGCCGAGGTGCAGGCGCTGAAAACCCTGCTGCAGCCCTACAAGGACCCACTGGGCGTGCCGGTGACGGTGGAATACCTGGGCGCGGGCGCCAGCGCGGTGCTGGAATTCCCTCCGGACTGGCGCCTGAAGGCCGACGGCCAGTGTCTTGCGGCATTGCAACAATTCCTTCCCGGCGACTGCGTTAAAGTGCAATATCGACGGTACGTGCCACCGGTCCAGGAGCGACGCTTCGAGCGCTCCTTCGCCGGCGGCGGTGGAGACGATGAATGAACCTGAACTATCTCGACTTCGAACAGCCCATTGCTGACCTGCAGCAGAAGATTGAAGAGCTGCGTTTCGCCACCCAGGGCAGCGAAGTCAACCTGACCGCCGAGATCGCGGCGCTGGAGGGCAAGATCGTCCAGCTCACCGAGCAGATCTTCGCCAATCTCACGCCCTGGCAGGTCGCCCAGCTGGCCCGCCACCCGCAGCGCCCCTACGCGCTGGACTACATCAACGGCATCTTCACCGAGTGGGAAGAGCTGCACGGCGACCGCCACTACGCCGACGATGCCGCCATTGTCTGCGGCGTTGCCCGCCTGGAAGGCCGCGCCTGCGTGGTGATCGGCCAGCAGAAGGGCCGCGACGCCAAGGAGCGGGTGCTGCGCAACTTCGGCATGCCGCGCCCCGAGGGTTACCGCAAGGCGCTGCGGCTGATGAAGATGGCGGAGAAGTTCCAGCTGCCGGTGCTGACCTTCATCGACACCCCCGGCGCCTATCCCGGCATCGGTGCCGAGGAGCGCAACCAGTCCGAGGCCATCGCCCGCAATCTCTTTGAGCTGTCGCGCCTGCGCACGCCGGTGATCGCCACGGTGACCGGCGAGGGCGGCTCCGGTGGCGCGCTGGCGATCGGCGTCGCCGACGTGGTGATGATGCTCCAGTACAGCATCTACTCGGTGATCTCGCCCGAAGGCTGCGCCAGCATCCTGTTCAAGTCCGCCAGCCGCGCGCCGGAAGCCGCCGCCGCCATGCGCGTCGGCGCGCAGGACATCTACAACCTGAAGCTGATCCACGAAGTCATCCCCGAGCCCCTGGGCGGCGCCCACCGTGATCCGGCGACCATGATCGCCAGCGTCAAGGGCCGTCTGGTGGAGCATCTGGACCGCCTGCTGCAACGGCCGATGACCGTGCTGCTGCACGACCGCTATCAGCGCCTGATGAACTTCGGCGCCTACGAGGAGCCGCAGGTCGTCACCCATCTGAAGGCCGTTGGCTAAATCCAGAGCCAGCTCCTGGGCCGGCCATCTACAGGCGCCTGCTGGTCACGGCCAGGCGCCCTGCCTGCTGGCCTATAGCGGCGGCGCCGATTCCACCGCTCTCCTGCATCTGGCCGTAGAGCAGGCCCTGCCGGGTCTGCGCGCGGTACATGTCCACCACGGCCTGCAGGCCGCCGCCGATGACTGGGCCGCGCACTGCCAGCAGGTCTGCGCTGGCCTGGGCGTGCCGCTGGAGGTGCTGCGCGTGCAGGTGGCGGCCGACGATCCGGCGGGGCCGGAGTCCGCCGCCCGCAGCGCCCGCTATGCCGCGCTGCGCAGTCGCCTGCCGGCAGGCGGGCTGCTGCTGACCGCGCATCACCGCGACGACCAGGCCGAGACCGTGCTGCTGCGCCTGCTGCGTGGCAGCGGCGTCGACGGTCTGGCCGCGATCCGGTCTTTCACCCGCTTCGACCCCGGCTGGCTGTGGCGGCCGCTGCTGGCGGTGCCGGGTGCGGCGCTGCGCGACTACCTGCGCGAGCGCGGGAGCGACTGGATCGAGGACCCGCACAACCGGTCGCCACGTTACGCCCGCTCCTGGCTGCGTCAGGAGCTGATCCCGCGGCTGCGGCTGCGCTGGCCGGAGGCCGAGCAGCAGCTCGCCGCCACCGCCGCGCGCTGCGCCGAGGCGGCGGAGTTGCTGGCGGAATTGGCCGCCGAGGGCTTGCCGGCGGTACAGCGGGAGGACGGTGGCCTCTCGGTTTCTGGCCTGCTGGCCTTGAGTCCGGCGCGCCGTCACCTGCTGCTGCGACACTGGCTGGAGCAGTTGGGGCTGCCGGCGACCTACGATGAAACCCTGCGGCATCTCGACCGCGAGGTGCTGGCGGTGCGCCCGGACGCCGAGCCCCTGCTGGCCTGGCCGGGTGGTGAGTTTCGGCGCTACCGCGACGGTCTCTACGCCAGTGCGCGTCTGCCACCTCCGCCCGAGGACTACGCGCTGGAGTGGGATGGCTTAAGCGAACTCCGGCTGCCGGCCGGCTGTGGGCGCCTGGAAGCCGGCGGTCCGCTGCGGGCCACCGTGCGTCTGCCCCACGGCGGCGAGCGCCTGCGCCTGGCCGGCGAAGCCCATCACCGCAGCCTGCGCGCGCTGGCACAGCGCGAGGGACTGCCACCCTGGGTGCGACAGCGCTTGGCGCTGATTTATGTCGATGGGGAATTGCAGTCCATCGCCGGGCGTTGGCATGCCGATCACAAGCCGCGTTGTGAATACATCCAAACTTGGTCTAATGCCGAACTGCCCGGCCTGCCGTTAAGCTGGCGTCGATAAAGCGGTAACCAACCATCGCCTGCCCAGGAGGAGAACCTAGATGCACGGCCTCATGATGGATCAGCCCCTGCTGATCTCCGAACTGATACGTCACGCCGAGCGCTACCACGGAGACACCGAGATCGTCTCGCGGCTGCCCGACGCGGCCGGGGCCATTCATCGCACTAGCTGGGGCGAGGTGGCGCGGCGCTCCCGCCAGCTCGCCAACGCCCTTGGCGGCCTGGGCCTAGGCCCGCAGGCCATGGTCGGCACCCTGGCCTGGAATACGCATCGGCATCTGGAGCTGTACTACGGTGTGTCGGGTAGCCAGCGGGTGCTGCACACCATCAATCCGCGGCTGTTCGCGGAGCAGATCTGCTGGATCATCAATCACGCCGAAGACGCGGTGGTGTTCTTCGACGTGACGTTTGCGCCGCTCGTTGATGGCCTGGTGGCGGGCGGCTGCCCAAGCGTCAAGCACTGGGTGGCGCTGACCAGCGCCGACCGGCTGCCGGCGATGAAGAACGTCCAGCCGCTGGCCTACGAGGAACTGCTGGCCGCCGCCTCGCCGGACTACCAGTGGCCGAGCTTCGACGAGCGCGAAGCCGGCTCGCTCTGCTACACCAGCGGCACCACCGGCAACCCCAAGGGCGTGCTGTACTCGCACCGCTCGACCATCCTGCACGCCTACGGCACCTGCATGCCGGACGTCATGGGCCTCTCGGCGCGCGACGTGGTGCTGCCGGTGGTGCCGATGTTCCACGTCAACGCCTGGGGCATCCCGTACTCCGCCGCCGCCATCGGCGCCAAGCTGGTCATGCCCGGCGCCGGTCTGGACGGCCCCAGCCTCTACGAGCTGTTCGAGAGCGAGAAGGTCAGCTTCTCGGCCGGCGTGCCGACGGTCTGGCTGGGCCTGCTCCAGCATCTGCAGAAGAACAATCTGCATTTCAGCCGGCCCTGGCACTCCATCGTTGGCGGTTCCGCCTGCCCGCCGGCGCTGATGCGCGCCTACCGTGATGGCTACGGCGTGAAGATCCGCCACGCCTGGGGCATGAGCGAGATGTCGCCGCTGGGTACGGTCTGCACGCTCAAGGAAAAGCATCTGAAGCTGTCACCCGAGGAACAGTTCGCCATCGAGCTGAAGCAGGGGCGGCCGGTATTCGGCGTCGACATGCGCATCGTCGACCAGAACGGCCAGGCACTGCCGCACGATGGCAAGGCCTTTGGCGACCTGCAGGTGCGTGGCCCCTGGGTAGTAAAGAACTACTTCAAGCTGGACAAGGATCCCTTGCAGGACGGCTGGTTCCCGACCGGCGATGTCGGCACCATCGACCCCGACGGCTATCTGCAGATCACCGACCGGAGCAAGGACGTGATCAAGTCCGGTGGCGAGTGGATCAGCAGCATCGACCTGGAGAATGTCGCGGTCTCCCATCCGGCGGTACAGGAGGCGGCGGTCATTGGCGTCTACCACCCGAAATGGGACGAGCGACCGCTGCTGGTGGTGGTGAAGAAGGCTGGTGCCGAGCTCAGCGCGGCCGAGCTGATTGCGCACTTCGAGGGCAAGATCGCCAAATGGTGGACGCCGGACGACGTGGTGTTCGTCGAGGACATCCCCCACACCGCCACCGGCAAGATCAGCAAGCTACAGCTGCGTCAGCAGTACAAGGAATACAAGCTGCCGACCGCCTGAACGGGGGTATCCAAAACCCGACCCGGAGGCCTGACGGCTTCCGGGTCGGTGCCCCGCTGCCGTAAAATGGGGGATTAGACGAACGGGATACTCAAGACCTCATGCCGGACCATCAGACTCGCTATATCTTCGTCACTGGCGGTGTGGTTTCGGCCCTCGGCAAGGGCATCGCCGCCGCCTCCCTGGGTGCGATCCTGGAATCGCGTGGACTCAAGGTCCACATGATCAAGCTCGATCCCTACATCAACGTCGATGCCGGCACCATGTCGCCGTTCCAGCATGGCGAGGTATTCGTCACCGAGGACGGCGCCGAGACCGACCTCGACCTGGGGCATTACGAGCGCTACCTGCGCGCCAAGACCAGCAAGAACAGCAACGTCACCACCGGCCAGATCTACCGCAACGTGCTCGACAAGGAGCGTCGCGGCGACTATCTGGGCAAGACCGTGCAGGTGATCCCGCACATCACCGACGAGATCCAGACCGCGATCAAGCGCGGCGGCGCCGGCTGCGACATCTGCCTGGTGGAGATCGGCGGCACGGTCGGTGACATCGAGGGCCTGCCGTTTCTGGAGTCGATCCGCCAGATGCAGGTCGAGTTGGGCCGCAAGCACACCATGTTCATGCATCTCACCCTGGTGCCCTACATCAAGGCCGCCGGCGAGATGAAGACCAAGCCGACCCAGCACAGCGTCAAGGAGCTGCGCACGATTGGCATCCAGCCCGACGTGCTGCTCTGCCGCACCGACCGCGCGCTGCCGGAGAGCGAGCGTCGCAAGATCGCGATGTTCACCAATGTGCCGATCCGCGCGGTGATCTCGGCGGTGGATCTCGACGACATCTACAAGATTCCGGGCTGGCTGCACCAGCAGGGCCTGGACGAGCTGGTGATCGAGCACTTCGGGCTTACCGACTGCCACAAGGCCGATCTGCGCGAGTGGGACGATCTGGTCGAGAAGCGCCTGGCTGCCGATACCGAGGTGACGGTGGCCATGGTCGGCAAGTACGTCGATCTCGCCGACGCCTACAAGAGCCTCAACGAGGCGCTGATCCATGCCGGTCTGCACACCGGCACCAAGGTCAAGATCCGCTACATCGACTCCGAACAGGTCGAGAGCCAGGGCGCGCGGGTGCTGCAGGGCGCCGACGCCATCCTGGTGCCGGGCGGCTTCGGCGAGCGCGGGGTCGAGGGCAAGATCATCGCCGCCCGCCACGCCCGTGAGAACCAGATTCCCTACCTGGGCATCTGCCTGGGCATGCAGGTGGCCTGCATCGAGTACGCGCGCAATGTGGTTGGCCTGAAGGACGCGCACTCCACCGAGTTTTCGCCCAAGTCGGCGAATCCGGTGATCGCCATGATCACCGAGTGGAAGGACGCTTCCGGCAAGGTCGAGAAGCGCTCGGCCAAGTCCGACAAGGGCGGCACCATGCGACTCGGTGCGCAGGCCTGCAAGCTCAAGGCCGGCAGCAAGTCACGCGAGCTCTACAACGCCGAGGTGATCCACGAGCGTCACCGGCACCGCTACGAGTTCAACAACAACTACCGCGAACCGCTGGCCGCCAAGGGCATGCAGTTTGCCGGCGTGTCGGAAAACGAGGAGCTGGTGGAGATCATCGAGCTGCCCGACCACCCGTTCTTCATCGCCGTGCAGTTTCACCCGGAGTTCACCTCCACGCCGCGGGAAGGTCATCCGCTGTTCAAGGGCTTTGTCAGCGTCGCCCGCGAGCACCACCTTGCTCATCAGGCCAAGGCCTAAGGACTAACCATGAAACTCTGCGGCCGCGAAATCGGTATCGACCAGCCCCTGTTCCTGATTGCCGGCCCGGATACCCTGGAATCCCAACAGCTGGCGCTGGATGTCGCCGGCTACATCAAGCCGATCGCCGAGAAGCTGGGCATCCTGTACATCTTCAAGGGCAGCTTCGACAAGGCCAACCGCAGCAGCCACAAGAGCTACCGCGGCCCGGGCCTGGAAGGCGGCCTGAAGATCATGGAAGAGGTCAAGCGCCAGATCGGCGTGCCGGTGCTCACCGACGTGCACGAAGACACTCCGTTGGCCGAGGTGGCCAGCGTGATCGACGTGATCCAGACCCCGGCCTTCCTGTGCCGGCAGACCAATTTCATGCAGAACGTGGCCAAGACCGGCCGGCCGATCAACGTCAAGAAAGGCCAGTTCATGTCGCCCTGGGAAATGGGCAATGTGATCGAGAAGATGAAGGCGGTGGCGCCGCATCAGTTCATGCTCTGCGAGCGTGGCTTCAGCTTCGGCTACAACAATCTGGTGGCCGACATGCGCGGCCTGGCGATCATGCGTCAGTACGCCCCGGTGGTGTTCGACGGCACCCACACCGTGCAGCTGCCGGGCGGGCAGGGCACCGCCAGCGGCGGTATGCGCGAGATGATCCCGGTGCTGGCGCGCGCGGCGGTCGGTGCCGGCATTTCCGGCCTGTTCATGGAAACCCATCCCGACCCGGATTCCGCGCTCTGCGACGGCCCCAATTCCCTGCCGCTGGCCAAGATCGCGGAGCTGCTGGAGACCCTGGTCGAGCTGGACAGTGTGGTCAAGAAGCGGCCCTTGCTGGAAACCGCACTGGCCTGAGGCCTAGGCCGTTCGGCTGACAACAGCTGTCAGGTCCGCGCGTTACACTCCCCGCAGCCGAACCGTCCTGGTGTCGGCAGGAGGAGAACTATGATGAAAGGCGCGAAGTACGCCCGTCCCCCGCTGCGCTTTCTGGCCGCGGTTCCGCTCCTGGTTCTGGTCGCCTGCAGCGGCCAGAAGAAGGCCGAGCACATCAAGATCGCCACTGAGTCGGCCACCCGCCTGCAAGAAGGCGTGGTCGAGTTCGCCACCAGCCAGCAGCGCTGGCCTTCGAAGATCGAAGACCTGAAGGTCGGTGGCGATCCCCTGCCCGGGGTGACCTATGGCGTCAGCGAAGGCGGCATGATCAGCATCTGGTTCCGCGAGGGCTCGTCGCTGCCCGGTGCGGTGCTGCGCTACACGCCGCGCCAGGATGCCAGCGGCAATGTGACCTGGAGCTGCACCAGCGAGGCGCTGGACAGCGCCCTGAAGCCGGCCGGCTGCGCCTAAGCAATACGCGGGGTTCGCCACTGGCTCGGGTGGCCTGGGGCTGGTTCGGGCTCAGGCCGAGTTCGCCTGTCCGGCGTTCAAGCCATCTTGGGCCTGGTGCCTGCCACCGCCGAAGTTTGCGGCAGGACGCGCCTGTTGCTGGCCGCGGCGATGCCAGGCGGAGCAACTGGCCCTAAAATGCGCGCCACTCACAGACCTTTCCCACCCACACCTGAAGCCAGCGCCAGACACTATGTCCAAGATCGCCAAAGTTACCGCCCTCGAAATCATTGACTCCCGTGGCAACCCGACCATCGAAGCGGTGGTGGAGCTGGAGTCTGGCGCGATCGGGCGGGCGGCTTCGCCCTCGGGTGCCTCGACCGGCAGCCGCGAGGCGGTGGAACTGCGTGATGGCGCGCCCAAGGGCAAGACCAAGTCGCGCACCAGCCCTCGTTACGGCGGCAAGGGCGTGCTGCAGGCGGTGAAGAACGTCGAGACCGAGATCGCCAAGAAGGTGGTCGGCATGGAAGGGCAGGAGCAGGCCCTGGTCGATGCCGCGATGTGCGCGCTCGACGGCACCGAGAACAAGGCCCGCCTGGGCGCCAACGCCATCCTGGCGGTGTCGCTGGCCAACGCCAAGGCCGCCGCCGACGAAAACTACCTGCCGCTGTTCCGCCACCTGGGCGGCATCAGCAGCGTCACCCTGCCGGTGCCGATGATGAACGTCATCAACGGCGGCGCCCATGCCGACAACAATGTCGACATCCAGGAATTCATGATCCTGCCGGTGGGCGCGCCGAGCTTCTCGGAAGCGCTGCGCTGGGGTGCCGAGACCTTCCACAGCCTCAAGGCAGTGCTCAAGGGCCGCAAGCTCAACACCGCGGTCGGCGACGAGGGTGGCTTCGCCCCCGACCTCGCCAGCAATGTCGCGGCGCTGGACTGCCTCTTGGAAGCCATCGAGAAGGCCGGCTTCAAGCCGGGCAAGGACATCTACCTGGGCCTCGACGTCGCCTCCTCGGAATTCTTCGAGAAGGGCAAGTACGTGCTGCACGGTGAGGGCAAGAGCTTTACTCCCGAGCAGTTCGGCGATTTCCTGGCCGGCATCGTCGCCAACTACCCGGTGATCTCCATCGAGGACGGCATGGCCGAGGGCGACTGGAAGGGCTGGAAGTACTTGAGCGACAAGCTCGGCAAGAAGGTGCAGCTGGTCGGCGACGACCTGTTCGTCACCAACACCAAGATCCTCAAGGAAGGCATCGCCAAGGGCATCGCCAACTCCATCCTGATCAAGCCCAACCAGATCGGCACCCTCACCGAGACTTTGCAGGCGATCCAGATGGCGACCGATGCCGGCTATTCGAGCGTGGTCAGCCATCGCTCCGGCGAGACCGAGGACGCCACCATCGCCGACATCGCGGTGGGCACCAATGCCACCCAGATCAAGACCGGCTCTCTGTGTCGCAGCGACCGCATGGCCAAGTACAACCAGCTGCTGCGCATCGAGAAGATCCTCGGCAGCCAGGCGCGCTACCCCGGCGCCGGCGCCTTCCCGGTGAAGATTGGCTAAGCCAGGCACGCACTCCCGGAGTCAGTCGTGCCACGTCGTCTGATGACCTGGCTGCTGCTGGCTCTGGTGCTGGTGTTGCAGTACCGGCTCTGGCTCGGCGATGGCGGCTATGCCGACAAGCGCCGGCTGGCGGCGCAGGTGGAGGCGCAGCGCGTCGAGGTCGAACGCCTGCGTGCCCGCAACGCGGCGCTGCAAGCCGAAGTCGATGACCTCAAAGCCGGCGTGGCGGCGGTCGAAGCCCGTGCCCGCGCCGATCTCGGCATGATCCTGCCCGGCGAAACCTTCTACCTGATGACTCCCAAACCGTGAGCGGTTCCAGCTCCCCGCGCGTCGCCTGCCGCTACTGGGCGGTGGTGCCGGCCGCCGGCGGCGGCACCCGCATGGGCCTCAACCGGCCCAAGCAGTACCTGCCGCTGCGTGGCCGCAGCCTCCTGGAATGGAGTCTGCAACCGCTGCTGGAGGCCGGCTGGATCGACGGCATCGTGGTGGTGCTGGCCAAGAGCGACAACGAGTTCGCCGGTCTGGCGCTCGCCGGTCATCCCAAGATCGTGGTCACCACCGGTGGCGCCGCGCGTGCCGACTCGGTGCTGGCCGGCCTCGCCACCGTTGCCAGCCGTGCCGCCGCCTTCGAGGACGTCCGCGTGCTGGTGCACGATGCCGCGCGTCCCTGTCTGGACGCTTCGGCGCTGGAGCGCCTGCGTGAGGAATGCGGTGAGCCGCACGGCGGCCTGCTGGCCTTGCCCTGTACCGACACGCTCAAGCGTGCCAAGGGCAGCAAGGTGGTGGAGACCGTTGACCGCGCCTTCTACTGGCGGGCACAGACGCCGCAGCTGTTCCCGCTCAGGCTGCTGAGCGCGGCCTTGCAGGAGTGCCGCGCGCGCGATCTGGAAGTGACCGACGAGGCCAGTGCGATGGAACGCGCCGGCTACAAGCCGCGGCTGGTCCGCGGCCACGAGAGCAATCTGAAAGTGACCTATCCCGAAGACCTGCCGCTGGCCGAGTTCTGGCTGTCGCGGCGAGAGCGCCACCCATGAGCAGCCTGCCTATCCGCATCGGTCATGGCTTCGATGCCCATCGCATCGAAGCGGGGGAAGGCGTCAGCCTGGGCGGCGTATTCATCGCCTGCGACTGGCGGATCATTGCCCACTCCGACGGCGATGTGCTGATCCATGCGCTCTGCGATGCCCTGCTGGGCGCCATCGCCGGCGGCGACATCGGCAAGCTGTTTCCCGACAACGATCCGCAGTTCAAGGGCATCGACAGCCGGAAACTGCTGGCGGTGGTGATGGAGCGCGTGCGTGCCGCCGGCTACGCACCGGCAAACGCCGACCTGACCCTGATCGCCGAGGTGCCGCGCGTTGCCAAGCATGTGCCGGCGATGCGCGAGGCCCTGGGCGCGGTGATGGGGCTGGGGCTGGACGCCATCAACGTCAAGGCCACCACCAACGAGACCATGGGCCACATCGGCCGCCGCGAGGGCATCGCAGCCCACGCGGTGGTGCTGCTGGCGAAGGTTTAGTCCGAACCTGCCCTAGTCGCTGGGCTCCGGCGTGCGATTGCCCCAGCGGTCCTCGCCGCTGGCGCTGTCGGCTCCGGCGGCGGGCAGACGCACCCGATAGCGGGCGTAGACCCGACCCTCAATCTCTTCAATCTCCGGCTGGCTGGCCACCGCTACCCGCTTGCCGGACTGGAAGCGCACCCGGCCCTGGCGCACCGGCGCCGGCTGATCGGCGTCGCCTTCCGGCTCGATGTTCCGATAGTTGTCCGGCACCGGGGTGTAGGCCAGCGTGGCGCTCAGCCAGTCGCCTTCGCGCCGCAGGTCTTCCACCAGCAAATTGCCGGCTTCGGAAACGGTGAACGGTTCAGAGCTGAATTCGTAGGGCGCCTGCACCGGCAACTGCTGCGCGAGCCCGCGGACGTGGAAGCGGTACTCGCCGACCGGAAAATCCTTTGTCGGCTCGAAGCGGACGTTCCAGCCGTGCTGGCCATTGGTCATCAGATACTCCAGCCAGAACTCGTAGTAGGGCTGCAGCACCCGGCCGTCGCTGCGCCGCATCGGCTGCCAGTTCTCGCCGACCTTTTCTTCCAGGGTCACCACCGGCAGGTCGATCACCGGATCACCGCCCTCGAAGCGCAGATGGTTGCTGCCGAAGCGCGCAATGCTCGCCGGCTGCACCAGCACGCTGCCCGGAGCCAGCGAAGGCAAGGCCGGCGGCGGCAGGGACGGCAAGAGCGAGAAGTAGTTGACCTGGAACTCGTCCGGCGGCGGCTCGCTGTGGTTCTTGAGCGCATTTAGCAGAGCCACGGTGCGGTCCAGGATCAGGCCGCCCTGCTTCCAGCCCCAGAAGGTGGTGGTGCCCTCGGTGCCGCCCAGGTCCCAATCGGCCTTCAGATCAGGGAGGATGTAGCCGACGTGGTCCTGCGAATAACCCCAGATGAAGCTGTGCTCGCGTGGGAACGGGCTGGCTTCCAGTAACCGTAGTCCCTGCTCGGTCAGTGGCTCGCCCGGTTGCAGGATCAGCACCGCGTCGCCGATCTGGGCGACGCCCAGGCGGGTGTCCTGGGGCACGAAGGCATCGTTCTCGGCGACGCCGTTGTCGAGCAGGTCCTCCGGCCCGGAAGGTGTGGCCGGCAGGCACAGCGGCAACGGCGCCAGGGCGTTGCACTGCACGGCGCCGAATGGGTAGGGGTATTCGTCGGGCGCGTAGCCGAGCTTGTCTAGGCTGAGGATGACGCGCTGGCTGAGCAGCCGGAGTTCCGGCGCGCGGTTGAAGTTGTCGATCTTGCGCCAGAGGTCGAGGACTTGTGGCGCGATCAGCTCGCCGAAGCGTTCGATGCGCTGGCGCGTGGGGTCGCCGTCGGCGCGCGGACTGACATCGCCGGTCGCGGCCTGGATCAGCATGGTCACCACCGGCGTCTCGAAGCGCGCCTGCACACTGCGCTCCAGGCCGGCCAGGCAATCGCCGGAGAAGTACAGGTTCTCGATGTCGAACATGATGCCGTGCGCGGCGTAGTTGACCATCACCGCCAGCGGGCGCACCGGCGCTCCCCGGGCGTCGACCTCATCGATACGAAACACGCCGATGCGCCGGCGCAGCAGCGTCTGTTCGGCGACCCGCTCCTCGCTGTAGGGCTCGCGGGACCGGCGGAAGGAATTCAGGTAGCGGTCCTCGCCGCGGCCCTGTTCCAGACCTTCGGTGAAGCCGAAGCGCGCCGGCACCCGGTTGGCGAGCGCCTGCACCACGACATCGCTGACGCTGTGCACCATCTGCTCGAAGAGATCGGGGTGATAGACATCGAGCGCCGCCCAGAAGTACTTGATCGAGAGGTTGCCGATCGCGCCGGGACCATCGTGGGTATGGGTGGCCGACATGATCAGGCCGTCGCCGAGATCGATGCCGGTACGCGCCTTCACCTCGGCGGCGACGCCAACCACCAGCTCGTCGAGCATGCCGACGGTGTCGGTCTTCACCAGCACCAGGGTCTTGCCGTCGCGGCTGAGCGCGATGGCCTTGGTCATCAGTGAGTCGTAATAGCCGCGCGAAGACGGCGAGATGGTCGAGTAGGGCGAACGGCGCAGCTCGTTGGGCGGCACGACATTGAGGCCGCCACCCTCGCTGATCGCCGGGATGAAACCAAGCAGAGCCTGGAAGAAGGGCAGCGGATTGCCCCCCGCCAGCTCCTCCAGCTGCGGCGCGTACTCGCCGCCTAGCGGCGGCCGCAGATAGCCGCCCAGGGGCACGCCCACCGGCACCCGCAGTGCACCTTCGGCGGCGCCGGCGCAGAACAGTCCGGGCGCCGGTTGCGCGCAGTCGCTGACCAGATCGTCGTTGACGATCAGGCCCTGGGCGCTGGCGCCGCGGAGATTGCTGCCGCTGGCCTCGCTGACCGCTAGCGCGAACCGCTCGTCATGTTCCGGGCGTGCGTCGTCGATCAGCGGCACGACGACGTAGGCGCGGCGTTCTCCGGCCGCAATGCTCAGGCTGCCGGCGGTTTCCTGATAGTCCTCGCCGGCCTGGGCTTCCCCGTCGCGGGTTTGGTAGCGGACCTGCACTGGCCGGTCGCTGGTTCGGCTCAGCCGTAGTTCGAAGCGCAGGGCCGCCGCGCCGGATTCGCCTTCGCGGATCGGCGGGCCGGCCAGCACTTCCAGGTCCGGCAGAGCGGGATCGCCGATGACCCCGTCGCCGGCGCCCGGTTCCGGACGCGAGGAGTTGCCACAGGCGGCCAGCAGCAAGCCGGCCGCGATGGCCAGCGCGATGCTTCGGCGCGTCATGGCTCGAACTTGCGGGTGGCGCAGGGCTTGCCGCCGCAGGTGTCCACCACCGCGCCATTGGGGCGGAAGAAGGCGTCCTTCTGCTGGCGGCTGGCGGCGGTGGAGCGCGGGTATTCGTGCGGGTCGGCGCCGTAGCCCAGCTCCGGTCTTGGGGGCGTGTTGGTGACCGGCGGTGGGGCGACGCCGGAGAGCTTCTCGCCGCTGTCGTCGGCGTCGTTGCGCGGCGTGCCATCGGCGCGCAGGGTGGGGCCGGAGTCCCAGACCACCAGGGCATTGCCGACATGCGGATTGCTGAGGCAGGGAATCGCGTAATAGGGCTCGTCGTCCGGGTGACGGCGATTGAGGTCCAGCGGGTCCAGGCCGATGGCGGCGTTCACCAGGTCATAGACCCCGCGGCCACGCTGCGGACTGCTGCCGCGCGCCACCGCCGGGCAGTGCACCCCCGCGCCGATGGTGCGGGCCATCACTTCCGCGGTGGTCATGGTCACCTGGTGATCTCCGAAGGCCGGATGCAGCAGCGCCCGCTTCGGCGTGGCGCCGGGCAGGTTCTTGCCGGCGGCCAGACTCCAGGCATAGCCGTTGTTCTCGGCGCGGTCCCAGAGCATCTGGATCAGCGACAGCACGAACTGCTGGTCCAGGCTGGCCTGGTAGCTGGCGTAGAAGAAGGTGGCGTAGAGGTCGAAATCGACGCTGCGCGACAACAGGGTCGAGTAGTTCATGCCCGGCACACCCAGCACGCCGGCCTTGATATCCGGGCTCACCGCCAGCAAGGCGCCGCCGATGATGCCGCCCTGGGAATTGCCGTCGTAGTAAAGCTCGCTGCGGTCGAGCAGGCATTGATCGCCGACCTTGAAGGCGTCGAGTTTGCAGAAGCCATCCGGGTGCAGCACCGCCCGGCCCAGATAGCTGAAGTTGATCAGGCTCTGCTGCACACGGTCGGTAAGCGTGGTGAAGTTGCTCATGTCGATCAGCAGCGTCAGCACGTTCAGTACATCGCCCAGCGGCGGGTCGTAATAGACGGTGTCGATGGGCTGGGTGGGGTCGAAGTTGTGGCTGGCCATGCCGATCCAGTCGGTGGAGCAATAGACCATGCCGACTTCCTGGATGATGGCGCCGACCTGGCCGCTGCCCTCGCTCTGCGAACCCAGCAGGCCGTGGCCGTAGAGCGCCGGCCGCTGCGGGACGCCCTTGGTCGCGGTCGCCGGATCCTGCGCGCCATCGAAGGCGCGGCGCGGGATGCGGCAGAGGAAGTCGAAGGTCTGCGTGCCCTTGATCGGGTTGCGGTCGGGCAGGCCGTCGCCGTAGAGGCTGCCATTGCCCGGCGCGTAGTAGAAGCGCGAGCCGGCGGGGCCGTTGGGGATGTTCAGATAGCTCGGCACGGTGATCACGCCGCGCACCTCGCGGGCGATGTTCGCGTCGCCGACGCGGTCGCTGACCGTGATGTCGGAGATGGTCGGTGCCTCGCCCTGGACGATGCCATCGGCCGGGGTGTCGTCGCCCAGCGCCGCCAGTGCATCGTCGCGGATGTGCAGCGCCCGCTCGGTGAGGTTGCGCTCGCTGGCAACCGTGAAGTCCCAGGTGAGGAACAGCTCGCTGCGCGGGATGCCGGCCTTGCCCAGGCTGGTGAACAAGTCCTCGAAGTGCGCGCGCCGGCCTTCGACCATCGGCAGGCTGCTGCTGTGATTGTCGCGGTAGATGCGGAACGCCGCGGGCGCCTCGATGGCGGCGCCGTCAGTGTCCTTGAGGTTGCGCAGCACCACGATGTAGCGGTGGCCGGGGGTGAAGTTCTTGGCTGGACGGATGATCAGCGCCGGGCCCGGGTCGACCAGCGGGTTGCTGATTGCTGGCAGTTGCCCGCAGTAGCCGCGCAGGGTGTTGGCCAGGGTTTCGACGCTGTCGACGCCCGGCAAGCCGACTTCACCCAGCAGACTGCCCAGGGTGGCGACGATACCCAGCGTGTCGCAGCCCTCGAACTTGGTGATGTTGGCGTCCATCTCTGCCCAGATCAGCTGGCGCTCGCCGGTGTCGGCGTCGATCACCTCAATCGGCGCGTCATGCGCATAGCTCTTGGCGATGTCGGTGAGCGGCACCGCGCCGGTCTTGCCGAGATCCAGGCCGGGAATTCGAATCAGGATGGCCTGGCCCGGCGAGAAGCCGTCGTTGCGATTCCAGTCGCTGGGGTCCAGCGGCTTGGCCAGCACGTTGCTGGGCATCGACAGCGGGTTGAGGTTGATCCGCAGGCCGGTGTCGGTGCTGCTGTCCGTCGTGGTGAACCAGTTGTTCGGCCAGGGGAACATGCAGTACTCGCGATTGAGGAAATCGCAGCGGTCGAAGCTCAGCAGGTCTTGCAGCACGCTGCTGTCCAGGCTCGCGGCCGGCGGTGGCGGACTGTTGTCCACCGGCGCCGGCGGGGCGGGGATCACCGGATCACCGCTGCCTGGATTGCCACTGCCTGTGGGCTTGCTGCTTTCGCCGCAGGCAGACAGTGCGAATGCGGCCAGGGCCACGGCGAGGGCACCGGCGACCTGCGCCGGGCGTAGACGAAACTGCGACATAACCACTCCTCCGAATGGTCGAGGCCACCGTCTTGGCGGCAGCCTTCTGGTGCTGATGGTGTGCTCCGCAGACAGCGAGGTCGGCGGAGGCGTTCTGCATTCAACTTACAAGTTTGTAAGCTGAACAACTGTGCAGCTTGCGGGCGCGCCAAGTCAAGGCGGCAGGGTGTGGATGCCTGTGGCGCTTGGGCGCTAGGCGGCGCCGTTGGCGCGCAGCAGCACGTACACCGCGCCGGTGCCGCCATCGCAGGCGCGCGCCGAGCAAAACGCCAGCACGTCGCGGCGCTTGCGCAGCCAGCCGTCGAGGTAGCGCTTGATCACCGGCCCGCTGTTGGGGGAGCCATTGCCCTTGCCGTGGACGATGCGCACGCAGCGGTAGGCCTGGTCTTGGCAGTGGGCGAGGAACAGGGCGACCTCGCTGCGGGCACCGTCGCGGTTGAGACCGTGCAGGTCGAGCTCCGACTGGATGCGAAACTGGCCGCGGCGTAGCTTGCGCCAGACGCTGTCCTGGATGCCCTGAGCGCGGTAGGCGAGGGTGTCGCCGCTCTCGAAGTCTTCCGGGTGTAGCGGGTCTTGAAGCATCTCGACCAGAACCGCGCGCTCGTCCAGTTCCTGCTGGCGCGGGTGCGGTGGCGGCAGGGGTTTCAGCGCAGGGGGCAGGCGGTCGGAGGGCGGCAGCCGCACCAGGCCGGGCAGGGCCGCCAGCAAATCGACCGGGCTGTCATCGTCGCGCGTCATCGGCGGCGCTCGCTGCGAGGGGTGGCGATACAATACCGCCTTCCCACAGACCTCAAGTAAACGCACGCGGTTGAACACCGCGGCGGGCCGATGAAAATTCTTGTTTCCAACGACGATGGCTGCACCGCGCTCGGGCTGCGTGTGCTCGCTGCCAAGCTGGCCGAGCAGCACGCGGTGCAGGTCGTGGCGCCGGATCGCAATCGCAGCGGCGCCTCCAACTCGCTGACCATCCTGCATCCGCTGCGGCCGCAGCGGCACGACCACGGGGAAATCCCCGGCTGGTGCGTCGACGGTACCCCCACCGACTGCGTGCATTTGGCGCTCACCGGCCTGTTGGACGAGGTGCCCGACATGGTGGTCTCGGGCATCAATGCCGGCGCCAACCTCGGCGACGACACCCTGTACTCGGGCACCGTCGCCGCCGCCATGGAAGGCCGCCGGCTGGCGGCGGCGGCGATCGCGGTCTCCTGCGTGGCCCATGCGCCGCACCACTACGCCACCGCTGCGCGGGTGACGGTGGAGCTGATCGAGCGCCTGCAGCGGGTGCCGCTGCCGCGCGACACCATCCTCAACGTCAATGTGCCGGACATCCCCTACGAAGAGCTGCAGGGGATCGAAGTGACACGCCTGGGGCATCGCTATACCGCCGAGTCGGCGATCCGCAGCGCCGATCCGCGCGGCAAGACCATCTGGTGGGTGGGTGCCGCCGGTCCGGAGGAAGACTGCGGTCCCGGCACCGACTTCCACGCCGTCAACAACCGCAAGGTTTCGATCACGCCGCTGCTGGTGGATCTCACCAAGCACAGCGCGTTGGACAGCCTCCGCGGCTGGCTCGCGGCCTGATGCGCGAGAGCCACAGCCATGCCCAGGGCCGTGGGCTGACCTCGCCCGGCAGCCGCGCCAAACTGGTCGAGGAGTTGCGCGGCCTGGGCGTCAAGGATGAACGGGTACTGGCCGCCATCGGCAAGCTGCCGCGCCACGAATTCGTCGATCCGGCGTTCCAGGCCCAGGCCTACAAGGCCGATCTGACATTGCCGATCGGCCACGCCCAGACGCTGTCGCAGGCGCGGGTGGTGGCGGTGATGACCGAGGCCCTGCTGGCCGGCAAGCCCAGCGGCAAGTTTGGCCGGGTGCTGGAGATCGGCACCGGCTCCGGCTACCAGACCGCGGTGCTGGCCAGCCTCTGCGACACCGTATTCACCGTCGAGCGCATCAAGGCCCTGAGCGAGACCGCGCGCCGGCGATTGGCGGCGATGGGCATCAAGAACGTGCATTTCGGCTACGCCGATGGCACCGATGGCTGGGCCAGCTTCGCGCCCTACGACGGCATCCTGGTCACCGCCGGCGCCGAGGCGCTGTCGCCGACCCTGGTCGAGCAGCTGGCGCCGGGCGGACGTCTGGTTGTGCCGGTGGGGCCTTCCGGGCGGCAGCTGCTCAAGCTGATCAGCCGCGATGCCGCCGGCAAGACCCAGGTGCAGGACGTGGCCACGGTCAGTTTCGTTCCCCTATTGCCCGGTAAGCAGTGATGGCTGGATTCGCCGAGTGGGTGCAGTCCGTGGTCCAGCATCTGGGCTACACCGAAATCTTCTTCCTGATGGCGCTGGAGTCCAGCCTGTTTCCGGTGCCCTCGGAGCTGGTGATGATCCCCGCCGGCTTCCGCGCCGCGCAGGGCGATCTCAATCCCTGGCTGGCGACGCTCACCGGCGGCTTGGGCTCGCTGCTCGGCGCCTCCGCCAACTATGCGCTGGGCCGCTATGTGGGCCGTGCGGTTCTGCTGCGCTATGGCAAGTGGTTTCTGATCAACGAGGCCAAGTACCACGAGGCGGAGGCCTTGTTTCTGAAGAACGCCCGGCTGGCCACCTTCGTCGGCCGTTTCATTCCGGTGATCCGGCACCTGATCTCGCTGCCGGCCGGCGTGTTCGGCATGGGGCTGCTGCCGTTCGCGCTGCTGACCACGCTGGGCGCGACGCTCTGGTGCGGAGTGTTGGTGACGCTGGGCTATTACCTGGGCGAGCCGACCATCCGCCTGGTGGCCGAGTACAGCCATCTGTTCGGCTATGCCGCGGTGGCGCTGACGGCGCTGTTCGGCCTGTGGTTCCTGCTCCGCCCACGCCCTTGAACCCGGAGGTTGATCGCCATGTCGTCGCCGCGTCTCGTCTTGGTCCTCGCCCCCGCCCTGCTGCTGGCCGCCTGCGGTTACGGTTGGAAGGAAGAGCCCCGCATCTACCCGCCCTCGGCCGCCAATGGCGTGCGCGGGCAGGGCCCAGGCGCAGGGATTTCGGCTGCTGACTACCTGGTGCAGCCGGGCGACACCCTGTACGCCATTGGCTTCAAGAATCAGCTCGACTGGAAGGATCTGGCGGCCTGGAACGGCATTGCCGGCCCTGACTACCTGATCCGTGCTGGCCAGGGCCTGCGGCTGACCGCACCGGCGGCACCGCTGGGCAGCGAGGTGGTCGAGACCCGGCCGTTGGCGCCGACCGCGCTGCCACCGGCACCGCAGCCGGCGGGGCCCAAGCCGATTGCGGCGACCGGACCCGCGCCTGTGCCGGCCGCCACGCTGCCGGCGGTAGCCAGCCTGCCAGCGCCGGTCGTGAGCCTGCCGCCTGCAAGCAGCTCTGGTCTGCGCTGGTCCTGGCCTACCAACGGCGCGGTACTGCGCGGCTACAGCCTGGCAGCCGGCGCCAAGGGCGTCGACATCGGCGGCGACATCGGCCAGCCAGTGACCGCCACCGCCGCCGGCAAGGTGGTCTACAGCGGCAGCGCGCTCAAGGGCTATGGCGAGTTGGTGATCGTCAAGCACGACGACACCTATCTCTCCGCCTACGGCTACAACCAGCGGCGCCTGGTGAAGGAGGGCGACGAGGTGCGTGCCGGCCAGACCATCGCCGAGTTGGGCATCGGCCCCGAGCAGAAGCCCGCGCTGCACTTCGAGATCCGCGAGCACGGCAAGCCAGTGGACCCCTTGCGCTTCCTTCCTGCGCGCTGACGGCCAGCTCAAGTCCGCAATTTTGTTGCAGCGCGTAGCGACTGGGAGTCTAATTGCGCGCCGCCGCGCCCGCGGCGGTCGCCGCCCAGGCGGCATTGCAGCCCACTACCACGAGGACAGACCCCTGTTGCGTTCACGATGAACACCAATTTCCCGCGCATCCAGCGCTTGCCGCCCTACGTCTTCAACATCGTCGGTGATATGAAGAAGGCGGCCCGAGCTCGCGGGGACGATGTCATCGATTTCAGCATGGGCAACCCCGACCAACCGACGCCGAAGCACATCGTCGACAAGCTGGTGGAAGCCTCGGTGCGCGGCACCGAGAGCGACTACGTCAAGCCGGAAGTCCACGACGAGGACGGCACCCATACCCATCGCTATAGCGTCAGCAAGGGCATTCCGCGCCTGCGCCGGGCGATGGCCAACTGGTACAAGAACCGTTACGCCGTCGATCTCAACCCCGAGACCGAGGTGATCGCCACCATCGGCTCCAAGGAAGGTCTCGCGCACCTGGCCTTCGCCACGCTGGCGCCGGGTGATGTGGTGATGTGCCCGAATCCGGCCTACCCGATCCACCCCTATGGCGTGGTGCTGGCCGGCGCCGACGTGCGCCATGTGAAGATGACGCCCGACGTCGACTTCTTCGAGGAGCTGGTTAAGGCCATCAAGGACAGCTGGCCGAAGCCGAAGATGCTGATCCTCAACTTCCCGGGCAATCCGACCACGCAGTGCGTGGAGCTGGACTTCTTCGAGAAGGCGGTGGCGATCTGCAAGGAACACGAGATGTGGCTGATCCACGATCTCGCCTATGCCGACATCGTTTTCGACGGCTACAAGGCGCCGAGCGTGATGCAGGTGCCGGGTGCCAAGGACGTGGCGGTGGAATTCTTCACGCTCTCGAAGAGCTACAACATGCCGGGCTGGCGGGTCGGCTTCATGGTCGGCAACCCGATCCTGGTGGCGGCGCTGGCGCGCATCAAGAGCTATCTCGACTACGGCATGTTCACGCCGATCCAGGTCGCCGCGATCGCCGCGCTGGAAGGCCCGCAGGACTGCGTCGCCGAGATCTGCGAGATGTACCGGCTGCGCCGCGATGTGCTCTGCGAAGGCCTCAACGCCGCCGGCTGGAAGGTCGAAAAGCCGAAGGCGACGATGTTCGTCTGGGCCGAGATTCCGGAGAAATACAGGGCGCTGGGTTCCATCGAGTTCTCCAAGCTGCTGCTGGAGCAGGCCCATGTCGCGGTCAGCCCGGGCATCGGCTTTGGCCACGAGGGCGACACCCATGTGCGCTTCGCCCTGATCGAGAACGAGCACCGGACCCGGCAGGCCATCCGCAACATCAAGAAATTCCTGCGTGAGGCGTGAGGCGCTAGGGGCGAGGCCTTGCCAGCCTCGCCTCACTCCTCACTCCTCACGCTTCACGTCGAGAGTGAAGCAGTGAGCAATAGTCCGGTAAGAGTCGGCCTGATCGGCCTGGGCACCGTCGGCCAGGGTGTGGTCCGCGTCCTCAAGAACAACGCCGAGGAGATCGCCCGTCGGGTCGGTCGCCCGGTGCTGATTACCCATGCCAGCGCCCGCGATCTGGGACGCAAGCGCGAGATCGACCTCAACGGCATCACCGTGGTCAGCGATGCCATGAGCGTGGCGCGCGAGGCCGACATCGATGTGCTGGTGGAGGTGATCGGCGGGCAGGGTGTCGCCAAGGACGCGATCCTGGCGGCACTGGCTCGTGGCAAGCCGGTAGTTACCGCCAACAAGGCGCTGCTGGCCGAGAACGGCAATGCCATCTTCGCCGCCGCCGCCAAGGCTGGTGTGCCGGTAGCCTTCGAGGCAAGCGTCGCCGGTGGCATTCCGATCATCAAGGCGATCCGCGAGGGCCTGGCCGGCAACCGCATCGATGGCCTCGCCGGCATCATCAACGGCACCTGCAACTACATCCTCAGCCAGATGACGGTGAAGGGGCAGAGTTTTGCCGATGCGCTCGCCGACGCGCAGAAGCTGGGCTATGCCGAGGCCGATCCGACCTTCGACGTCGAGGGCGTGGACGCCGCTCACAAGCTCAGCATCCTGGCCAGCATCGCCTTCGGCATGCCGCTGTCGTTCCCGGCAGTGGCCTGCGAGGGCATCACCAAGGTCACCGCGCAGGACATCCAGATCGCCCAGACGCTGGGCTATCGCATAAAGCTGCTGGGCATCGCCAAGCGCGCCGCGGCTGGCGTCGAACTGCGCGTGCATCCGACGCTGATCCCCGATGACCAGTTGCTGGCGAAGGTCGATGGCGTGCTGAACTCGGTGCTGGTGCAGGGCAATGCCGTCGGCCAGGTGGGTTTCTACGGCCGTGGCGCCGGTGGCGACGCCACCGCCAGCGCGGTGGTGGCCGATCTGGTCGACGTCGCGCGCGGCCTGGGCGCGGAGGCGCACCGCCATGTGCCGGCGCTGGCCTTCCAGCCGGGAGCGGTGCAGGTGCTGAACCTGCTGCCGATCAGTGCCATCGAGTCCTGCTACTACCTGCGCCTGCGGGTGGCCGATGAACCGGGCGTGCTCAAGGGACTCACCGGTATCCTCGCCGAGCATGACATCAGCATCGAGGCGATCCTGCAGAAGGAGCCGCGCGGCGACGAAGACGCCACGGTGGCGCTGATCACCGACCGCGTCGCCGAGCAGCGCTTCAACGACGCGCTGGCGGCGATCGAGGCCTTGCCCTTCGTGCGCGAGGGCGCGGCCCGGATCCGCGTCGAACACTTCAAGGACTGATGCTCGCGCCAGTGACTCTGGAAGGCCGCCATGTGCGGCTGGAGCCGCTGTTGGCCGGGCACCATGCCGCTCTGTGCGAGGCCGGCAGCGATCCGGCGACCTTCCGCTGGTTTCCCAGCGCGGTGGCCGGACAGCAGGGCATGCGCGACTACATCGAGAGCGGTCTCACCGATCTGGCCGCCGGTCGTGCGCTGCCGTTCGTGATCCGCGATGTGGCCGACGACCGCATCGTCGGCGCCACCCGTTTCGCTGCCTTCGACCCAGCACACAAACGCGCCGAGATCGGCTGGACCTGGCTCCAGGCCTCGGCGCGTCGCACACCGGTCAATACCGAGTGCAAGCGGCTGCTGCTGGCGCATGGGTTCGAACGGCTCGGACTCAATCGCATCGAGTTCAAGACCGACTCCCGCAACGCCGCCTCGCGCGCCGCGCTAGTCCGCATCGGCGCCACCGAAGAAGGTACTTTCCGCAACCACATGCTGATGCCCGACGGCTCGATCCGGCACTCGGTGTGGTTCAGCATCATCCGCGAGGAATGGCCACGGGTGCGCACGCACCTCGACGTCCTACTGGCGCAACCCTTTCATCCCGCCGCACCCGTACAGGTCTGATCCCATGCACTACACCGGTCTCGTCAATCGCTACCGCTCGCGTCTGCCCTTCGCTCCCGAAGTGAAGGCGGTGACTCTCAACGAGGGCAACACGCCGCTGATCGAGCTGGTGAACATCCCCAAGCGGGCCGGCTTCGAGGGGCGCATTCTGGTCAAGTTCGAGGGCCTCAACCCCACGGGCTCGTTCAAGGACCGCGGCATGACCGCCGCCGTCACGCAGGCGGTGCACGAGGGCAGCAAGGCGATCATCTGCGCCTCCACCGGCAACACCAGCGCGGCGGCGGCGGCCTATGCGGCGCGCGCCGGCATCACCGCCTTCGTGCTGATTCCGGACGGCAAGATCGCGCTCGGCAAGCTCGCCCAGGCGGTGGTGCATGGGGCGGTAGTGGTGCAGATCCAGGGCAATTTCGACGACGGTATGCGGCTGGTGAAGGAGGTCGCGCAGACCACGCCGGTGGCGATCGTCAACAGCATCAATCCCTATCGCCTGCAGGGCCAGAAGACCGCCGCCTTCGAGATCATCGAGGCCCTGGGCCGCGCTCCCGACTACCACTGTCTGCCGGTGGGCAACGCCGGCAACATCAGCGCCTACTGGATGGGCTACAAGGAAGCGACCGGCCAGCGCGCCACCGCCAGCATGGGCGGCTATTCGCTGGAGGCCTTCAGCAACAATCTGCCGAAGATGGCCGGCTACCAGGCCGCTGGCGCCGCGCCCTTCCTGCGCGGCGGCCGCGTCGCCAATCCCGAGACCGTCGCCACCGCCATCCGCATCGGCGATCCGCAGTCCTGGGATCACGCCTGGGCGGCGCAGAAGGAGTCCGGCGGCTGGTTCGACGAGTGCACCGACGCCGAGATCCTCGCCACCCAGCGCCTGCTCGCCGAGCAGGAAGGCGTCTGGTGCGAGCCGGCCTCGGCGGCCTCGCTGTGCGGCGCGCTGCGCGACATCAAGAGCGGCAAGATCGCCCAGGGCGCCACCGTGGTCTGCACGCTGACCGGCAATGGTCTCAAGGACCCGGACATCGTCATCCAGGCTGGCCTCAAGGGCCTGGTGCAGGTGGCGGCGGAGCGCGGCGCGGTCGAGCAGGCCATCGTTTCGCAGCTGCGCTGAACGGCTCACGATGAACACCGCGCCGCGTATCCAGGCACGCGCGGCCGGCCAGCCGGAGCTGTTGCCGGCCGAACTGCACCCGGTGCTGCGCCGTGTCTACGCGGCGCGTGGTGTCGCTCCCGCCGAGCTGACGCTGGAGCTGAAGAACCTACTGCCACCCGATGGACTGCTCGGCCTGGACCGGGCGGCCGCGCTGCTGGCCGATGCCATCGCCAGCCAGCGGCAGATCGTGATCGCCGGTGACTACGACGCCGACGGTGCCACCGGCACCGCACTGGCGGTGCTGGGCCTGCGCGCCCTGGGTGCAAGCCGCGTCGATTACGTGGTGCCGGACCGCTTCCGCATGGGCTATGGGCTGTCGCCGGCGCTGGTGGATCTTGCCGTCGAGCGGGGTGCGCAGCTGCTGGTGACCGTCGACAACGGCATCGCCAGCCTGGCCGGCGTCGCCCACGCCAAGGCACTGGGCCTGGGGGTGATCGTCACCGACCACCACTTGCCCGGCGCCGAGCTGCCGGCGGCCGATGCCATCGTCAATCCCAACCAGCCGGGCTGCGGCTTTGCCAGTAAGGCGCTGGCCGGCGTCGGGGTGATGTTCTATCTGCTGATGGCATTGCGCGCCGAACTGCGTCGTCGCGGCCAGCTTGCCAGCGAACCGAATCTGGCCAACTGGCTGGATCTGGTCGCGCTGGGCACGGTCGCCGACGTCGCGCGGCTGGACGCCAACAACCGGGTATTGGTCGAGCAGGGTTTACGCCGCTTGCGCGGCGGCCGTGGCCGGCCCGGTCTGCTGGCGCTGCTGGAAGCCGCCGGCCGGCCGCTGGCGGCGCTCAGTGCCACCGATCTTGGCTTCGTGCTGGGGCCGCGCCTGAATGCCGCCGGCCGCCTGGACGATATGCGCGCCGGCATCGAATGCCTGTTGGCGGACAGCCTGGAGATGGCGCGACCGCTGGCGCAGGAGCTGGACCGGCTCAACCGCGAGCGCCGCGCCCTCACCAGCCAGATGAGCGAGGAGGCGCAGCTGCTGGTCGAGGACGACGGCGCGGTCGGCCTGTGCGCCTTCGACGAGAGCTGGCACGAGGGCGTGGTCGGCCTGGTGGCGGCGCGGCTGAAGGAGTCCCACCACCGGCCCGCCATCGCCTTCGCCCGCGCCCAGGAGGCCGGAGTGCTGAAAGGCTCGGCGCGCAGCATTCCCGGTCTGCACATCCGCGATGTGCTGGCGGCGGTCGATGCCGCGCATCCGGGGCTGATCGAGCGCTTTGGCGGCCATGCCATGGCGGCCGGCCTGAGCTTGAGCGAGGCGCGCTATCCGGAATTCGCCGCCGCCTTCGATCAGGCCTGCCGCGAGCGGCTGAGCCCGGTGGAGTTGGAGCGGGTGATCGAAACCGACGGGGCCTTGTCCGCCAGCGAGTTGAGTCTGGCCACCGCCAAGCTGCTGGAGCAGGCTGGCCCCTGGGGCGCGGGCTTTCCCGAGCCGCAATTTTCGGGCGCCTTCCGCGTCGCCTCGCTGCGGCTGATGGGCAGCGAACAGCAGCATGTGCGTTATCGCCTGGAGGCCGGCAGCGTGCAGCTGGAGGCGGTGGACTTCGGTGGCGCCGAGCGGGCGCTGGCGGCGGGTGTCTGGCTGCAAGCGGTCTACCAGCTCAGCGTCAACCGCTGGAACGGCAGCGAGGCGCTGCAACTGAGGCTGGTGCACCTGGAGCCGGCCTAAAGCCTTCGTAAGGCTCAGCCCGGCGGCAGGAAGAGCACCGGCGAGGGCTTGGCAAAGGCGTAGCCCTGGAAGTAATCGGCACCCAGCTTGCGCCAGGTTTCAGTCATCTTCAGGTCGTCGATGTTGTAGACCACCACTCGGCGGCGCAGCTGGCGCACCATGCGCAGGGTTGATTCGGCGAGGATCTGCTCGACCGGGTCGCTGCCAAGGTTCTTGAAGGTCTGCGCGTCGACCTTGGCGAAGTCCACCGGCAGTTTGCGCAGCAGCTCCAGCTCGGCCATGTGCCGGCCGAAGTAGTGATCGACGGCGATCTTGCAACCCAGGCGGTGCAGCACCTCGCAGGTGAGCATGGCCGCCTGCGGGTGCTCGCTCAAGCCTTGTTCCCGCACTTCGAAGCAGAGCTTGCCGGCCAGCTGTGGCAAGGGCTCCAGCTTCAGCGCCAGGAATTCCAGGAAGCCGTGGTCCACCAGGCTCAGCGCCGACAGATTGATGCTGACAAAAGCCAGGCTCTCGACCAGTTCCGGCCGCTCCTGCAAATGCCGCAGGGTCTGCGAGATCACCCAGCGGTCGATGGTGGGGGTGAGCTGGTGGCGCTCGGCGGTGGGCATGAAGGCCGCCGGCCCGGCCCAGAATCCTTCGTCGTCCTCCAGGGCCAGCAGCATCTCGTAGGCATGGCCCTCGGCGGCGTAGTCGCTGCTGGCGACGATCCATTGCGAGCGCAGATGGAACAGGTCTTCGTCCAGCCCGCGCTGGATGCAGCGCACCCAGGCATCGTCGTCCACCGCGCGCACGTCGCGGTCCATGGCGTTGTTGTAGTTCATCACCCGGTTGCGGCCGGCGCGCTTGGCGGCGACGCAGGCGTCGTCGGCGCGGCGCAGCACTTCCAGGGCGGTGAGCTGGCGGTCAAAGCAGCAGACGCCAATGCTGGTGGTGATCGCCAGCGGCTGCGATTCCCAGTAGAAGCGGGCGCTGAGCAGGCTGGCGCGCAGCTGTTCGGCCACCGCCATCGCGCTGGCCTCGTCCACCGCTTCCAACACCACCGCGAACTGATCGGCGGCCAGCCGGTAGACGTCGTGGCTGACCGGCGCGGCGTTGGCGAGGGTCTCGGCAACCCGGATCAGCACGTCGTCGCCGGCGGGCACGCCGCCGAGATCGTTGATGCGCTTGAGGTGATCAAGATCGAGGTAGAGCAGGGCGTGGCCCTGGTTGTTCTGCGTCGATTGCTCGATGAGGCTGGATACCCGGCGCTTGCAGGCAGCGTGGGTGCGCAAGCCGGTCAAGGGGTCGAGCAGTTCCTGGCCGATGCCGAAGCTGTCGCCAGCGGAGAGCTCGCGGCGCAGGCGTTCGTGGAACACCAGCACCGCGCCCATCAGGCGGCCGCGCGCGCGGATCGGCGCCGCCCTCAGCACCAGGTCGCGCTCGGCGGCGTTGTGCGGCTTCATCCGCAGGCCCTCGCCGAGATCCAGGCGGGTGCCGCGGCGCATGGTCTGCTCAGCGAGGTTCTCGGAGGTTTCAGCGGCACCGGCCTGCTGCAAGCGCAGCACTTCCTCCAGGCGCCGGCCACGAGCCTCGCGCAGGGACATGCCGGTGAGCAGTTCGGCGACCGGGTTCATGTCGTCGACCACGCCGCGTTCGTCGGTGGTGATGATCGCGTCCGATACCGCCTGCAAGGCCAGCGCGGTGCGTTCGTGCGCCCGTAGCAGCTGCTCTTGCATGCTCTTGCGCTCGTTGGACTCGGCGCTGAGTTGCACCCGCGCGCTGCGGGCGTTGTCGATGGATTCGCGCAGCTGGCGCACCCGCTCGTTCTGCCAGTGCGCGAGCAGTCCAACCTCGTTGCGCGGGGACTCATCCAGCACCAGATTCAGCGCCTCGTCCAGCGTCGCGCTGTTGGCGAGCTGTCGGGTCATGCGTTGCAGCGGCAGCACCAGCAGGATGCGCACCACCAGCAGCACCGCCAACAGCGCCATCGCGACCAGGGCCAGGCTGACCAAGAGCGAGGTCTGGAACAGGTGATTGGCGCCGGCGAAGCCCTCGACGGTGGAGGTGATGCGCAGCAGTTTCCAGTTGGTGCCCGCCAGTTCGAACAGGATGCTGTAGGCCGGTTCGCCGTCCGGCGGCGCCTGCGCCAGATCCAGGCGCAGCGGCGCCTTGGCGTGATCGGCGCCGGGCAGCAGTCCGCGCCAGATCCCGCCGAGGATCTCCTCGGCCTCCTGGCGAGACAGTTCGCGACTGCCGTCACGCAGGGCCGACACCTGGCTGGCGTCGTAGAGCGAGGCCTTGCTGATTTCGCTGTGCCGCTGTTCGTCGAGCTTGTGCAGCGCCAACGCCAGGGCGGAGTAGTTGGCCTGGCGTTGGGCGATTTCGGCCAGCGGCGTACCCGGCGTCAGTGGCGCCGGGGTGCCGCTGGCGGCGAGCAGGCGGTTGTTCTCGTCCAGCAGCAGGCTGTAGCCGCTACCCAGGCTGGCCGGCCCGGCGACGTAGCTGGACAGGGCCTCGAGCGCCAGCGAGACGGTCGCCACGCCGAGAAAACCACGGCTGTCGCGGATGGGAATGCCGACGGTGAGCACCGTCTGCTTGCTGAGAGTCTCGGTCCGGATGCCGGTCCAGTAGCCGCGCTCCTCGCTGGCATAGCGGCCCGGCGTGTACCACTTCTCGTGGTAGTAGGGGACGCTGCGCGGGTCGTTGTAGTCGCTGCGCAGCTCCGACTTGCCGTCGTGGCGGGTCCAGAACAGGCTGGCCCGCTCCTGCCCCGGGTAGAGCGCATTGGGCTCCGGCCAGATGCCGAAATCGGCGATCAGCGCGGCATAGGGGCGGCCGCGCAGCAGACGTGGCGCGGCGCTACGCAGGGCCTCCTGGCTGAGGCCGGGCGTGGCGGCCAGCTGCGCCAGGCTGCCGGCCAGGGTCTGGGCGTCGTCGCTGAGCGCGCGCAGGCCGCTGGCGAGCTGCTGACCGGAGGCCTCGTCGTAGCGGTAGCTGTCGACCAGCAGGTTTTGCTGTACCAGCGTGCGGCTGCTCCACAGCGCGCCCACCGACAGCAGGACGAACAGCAGCAGAAACAGCACCGCCAGCTTGAACTGCAGGCCCTGGTGCCATTCCAGACCGAGGTGATCGGCGCTGCCGGGGCGGATGGCCTTGGTCGTCTTGGGCACAGCCATGCTTTTGCGTTGGAAAGCGGCAGAAATCAGTGGGTTGAATGGCCGGAGTATGGGCCGCGGGTGACCTCAAGGCTAGCGGTCACTTTCAGGTGACAAAGCCTTGATGAACGGATCGGCCCGACCGCCGGCCGGCTTCGGCTAGACGCCCGCCGGGGTTTCAACCGCCGAGATGTCGAAGTGGGGACGCATGCGATCGCCCAGGGGCAGGAATCTGAGACTGCCGCCATAAGCCTGGCCCAGCAGCTCCGGCGTCAGCGCTACCGCGGGCGGACCCTGGACCAACAGGCGGCCCTGATGCAGCAGGCTGATGGTATCGGCGTAGCTGCTGGCGAGGTTGATGTCGTGCAGTACCGCCAGCACTCCCAAGCCACTGCCCAGGCCGCGCCGCAGCAGGGCCATGCAGGCATGTTGATGCGCGAGGTCGAGTGCGGCGGTGGGCTCGTCGAGCAGCAGATAGCGGGGCGTCGGCGACTGACCAGGGAGCAGGGTCAGCTGCGCCAGTACCCGCGCCAACTGCACCCGCTGCCGCTCGCCGCCCGACAGCTGCAGGTAGCTGCGCTCCGCCAGCGGCAGCACATCGGCTTCGGCCATCGCGGCGGCCACCACCGCGGACTCCTGCTCCGGCGAGCCGCTGAACGCGGCCTGCCGCCCCAGCGCGACTACTTCACGGGCGCTGAAGGCAAAACGCAGGTTGTCGCCCTGGGGGAGCACGGCGCGCAGGCGCGCTCTTGGGCGCAAGGGCCAGGACCGAATCTCGCGGCCGTTCAAGCGCACCTCGCCCAGGCTGGGGCGGAGGTCGCCGGCCAACAGCTTCAGCAGTGTCGACTTGCCGGCGCCATTGACGCCGAGCACCGCGTGCAGCTCACCCGGGCGGACTTCGATGGAAACGCCGCCGAGCAGCTGGCGCCCGCCAGCCTGCCAATGCAGATCGTGGCCGGTCAGCATCAGAGCAGGCCGGCGCGGCCGCCCAGGCGGGCCAGCAGCCAAAGGAAGAACGGCCCCCCGAGCAGGGCGGTCAGGGCTCCCACCGGTAACTCGATCGGTGCTGCCACCGTGCGTGCCAGCGTGTCCGCAAGCAGCAGCAGCAGCGCGCCCAGCAGGGCCGAGGCGGGAAGCAGCAGACGGTGCCCAGGGCCGATCAGCAGGCGCACCAGATGCGGTGCCAGCAGGCCGACAAAGCCGATCATGCCGGCCAGTGCGACGCTGGCCCCGACTGCTAGAACCGCCAGCAGCAGGACACGGCGCTTCAGCGCCTCGACATCCACACCCAGATGGCCGGCTTCGGCTTCGCCCAGCAGCAGGGCATCCAGTGCCCGGCCTTCGCGCGGCAGCAAGATCACCGGCAGCAGCAGCAGGGGCGTCGCGGCAGCGATCTCGGTCCAGCCGGACTTGCCCAGGCTGCCCAGCATCCAGCGGGTGATGTCGCGCAGGGTGGCGTCGTCGGTGAGCTGCTGCAGCAGCCCGATGCCGGCCAGCGCGATGGCGTTGATCGACAGGCCGGCCAGCAAGAGGCTGGCAACGCTGGTCTGCCCTTCGCGCTGACCAAGGCGCAGGGCGAGCAGGGCGGCAAGGGCGCCGCCACCGAAAGCGGCCAGCGGCAGCACCCAGGCCGCAGACAAGCCGGGCAGCAAGGTGGTCTTGAACGCCAGCCAGAGGGTGGCTGCCAGCGCGGCGCCGGCGGATACGCCGATCAGCCCTGGGTCGGCCAGCGGATTGCGAAACAGCCCCTGCATGGCGGCGCCGGAAACTGCCAGCGCCGCGCCAATCAGCAGCGCGCTGGCTATGCGCGGCAGGCGAATCTCTATCAGCACGGCGCCGGCGTAGTCGGGCAGGGGCCGGGCGCCCAGTCCGCCGGCGGAAATCAAATCACCGAGGTTCAAGGCCAGTGGCCCTGCCAGCAGAGCCTGAACGACGGCCATCCCCAGAAATATGGCAAGCAGGGGCAGCAGCAGGGGGCGCGGAAGGCGGCGCATCAACACGGCAGTCAGGAAGGCGAGCTGCCGATTATGCGCGGCCGCAAGCCTGCGGGTTGCCTTTCCGCTGAATCCTTGCCGGCGATTATTTATTGAGGATCAGCTTGTCGTTGCGGGTGAGCTTCAGGCGGTATTCCTCGCCGCGATGTTCGATGATCAACTCGTGGTTATTGCGAAACAGGTCTTCGCTGCGCAGCCGCGGCTTGGCGGGTTCTCTGCGCGGCGTGAGCGCGGGCGCGGCGAGCTGCGGCAGGGTGAGCGTGCTCATGGCGGGAAACTCCGGTGGGTTGGCAATCGCCAACAAATAATAATCATTCGCATTTAAAACGCAACTCTGATCGGCCTGAGCCCGCTCCAGTCGTCCAGCGCCAGCCGAGCCTGCGCACGCTGGTATACTGCGCGACCCGTTTCGGGCGAATGTGGCGGAATTGGTAGACGCACTGGATTTAGGTTCCAGCGCCGCAAGGCGTGCGAGTTCGAGTCTCGCCTTTCGCACCAGCCTGCTAGACGGTCGCCGCAATCCTTTCCAAGGATCGCGGTGTCGGCAGGTTCCGAAGCGCAGCGCAGGCGTGGCCTCCAGATTCTGGAGTCCGTGTTTTCAGAAATCTCACGATACAGCCCCCCCAAACCATGCAAGTCCACCTCGAAACCACCGGCGCCCTGGCCCGCCGCCTCCGCGTGCAGATCCCGGCCGAGCGTATCGACAACGCTGTCGCCAAGCGCCTGAAGACCATTGCCAGTCGCGCCAAGCTGCCGGGCTTCCGTCCGGGCAAGGCACCGATGAAGGTGATCGAGGCCCAGTACAAGGACTCCGCCCGCTACGAGGCGATCAACGACCTGGTGCGCGAGACCTATCCCGAAGCGGTGGATCAGGCCCAGGTGCAACCCGCCGGCTATCCGCAGTTCGAGATCACCGGCGCCGAGGGCGACGGCTTCGAGTACGTGGCCAGTTTCGAGGTCTATCCGATCATCGTGCTCGACAAGCTCAACAGCCTGCAGGTCAGTAAGCCGGTGGTCGAGATCAGCGAGTCGGATATCGACAAGCTGGTGGACAACCTGCGCAAGGCGCGTCGTAGCTTCCAGGACGTGAGCCGCGCCGCCGCCAACGGCGATTCGGTCAAGGTCGATTTCGAAGGCAAGCTCGATGGCGAGACTTTCGCCGGCGGCAAGGGTGAGGACGTCGAGTTCGAGATCGGCGCCGGCCAGTTCCTGCCTGACCTCGAAAACGGCATCATCGGCCACGCTGCGGGCGAGACCTTCACGGTCGATGTCGCCTTCCCCGCCGATTACCGTGCCGAAAACCTCAAGGGCAAGACCGCTCAGTTCACGGTCACCATCAAGGCGGTCAAGGAAGTGCAGCTGCCGGCCGCCGACGACGCCGAGTTTCTGGCGGCGCATGGCCTGACACCCGAGCAGGGCGCCGAGGCGCTGCGTGCCAAGGCCCGTCAGGCGCTTGAGAACGAGCGCAACAAGGCGGTGAAGGCGCGGCTGAAGAGCCAGGTGCTGGATCAGCTGCTTGCCGCCCACCCGATCGAAGTGCCCGCCAGCCTGATCGAGCAGGAGCTGCCGCGCCTGCGCGAGGAGGCGACCGCGCGCATGAACATGGGCAAGATCAAGGCCGACAAGGCCAAGGAACTGCTGCCCGATCAGCTGTTCGAGGCTACTGCCAAGCGCCGTGTGGCATTGGGCCTGTTGATCGGTGAAGTGATCAAGACCAAGAGCATCACACTGGACAGCGCCCGCGTTGAGCAGGCTCTGGCCGAGATGGCCGCCGACTACGAGCAGCCCGAACAGGTTCAGCAGTTCTATCGCTCCCGCCCGGACATGATGCAGGGCCTGCGCGCAGTGGTGCTGGAAGACCAGGTCGTCGATGTGCTGGCGGCCGACGCCGCCATCAGTGAGGTCAGCCAGACGCTGGAGCAGCTCTTGAATCCTCAGGCGCAGGCCTGATCAAATCGGATGCTGTTCCCGGGGTGGCGACCGACAGCGGCCGTCACCCCTTATTATTTTCTGGAGAGAGTGCCTTGAATTTCCGTCCGCAAGCCAATCTGGTGCCCATGGTGGTCGAGCAGACCGCCCGTGGCGAACGCGCCTTCGATATCTATTCGCGTCTGCTGAAGGAGCGGGTGATCTTTCTGGTGGGTCCGGTTGATGACCACATGGCGAATCTGATCGTGGCGCAGCTGCTGTTCCTGGAGTCGGAGAATCCGGACAAGGACATCAGCCTCTACATCAACTCGCCGGGCGGCGTGATCACCAGCGGCATGGCGATTTTCGACACCATGCGCTTCATCAAGCCCGATGTCTCCACGCTATGCATCGGTCAGGCCTGCAGCATGGGTTCATTCCTGCTGGCGGCAGGCGCCAAGGGCAAGCGCTTTGCTCTGCCCAATGCGCGGGTGATGATTCACCAGCCTTCCGGCGGTACCCAGGGCCAGGCCACCGACATCGAGATTCATGCGCGCGAAATCCTGAAGACGCGCGAGCTGCTGAACAAGCTCTACGTCGAGTTCACCGGGCAGCCGCTGGAAAAGATCGAGCGCGATATGGAGCGCGACAATTTCATGTCGGCCGATGCCGCGCGTGACTATGGTCTCATCGACTCGGTGATCTCCAGCCGTCGGGTGGCAGCTGCCAACCCGCAGCCCTAAAGGCGACTGGATGGTTTGCTCGCATGCCGCTTGCAGGGCCTTGGGGGCGGTTTTGCGGTGTCGTGACAGCGTGTTATAAGGCTGTTGCAGTGGTTTTGGACGTAATAGAAGGACGACGATGAGTTCCGATACGCGCAGTTCGAACAATGGCCGCGTGCTTTATTGCTCGTTTTGCGGCAAAAGCGAGCACGAGGTGCGCAAGCTGATTGCGGGCCCCTCGGTTTATATCTGTGACGAGTGCGTCGATCTCTGCAACGACATCATTCGCGAGGAAATTCACGCCAAGCCACAGGTCAAGGGGCTGCCCAAGCCGCACGAGATTCGTGCCGTGCTCGACGAGTACGTGATCGGCCAGGAGCAGGCCAAGAAGGTGTTGTCGGTGGCGGTCTACAACCACTACAAGCGTCTTTCGACCAAGGCCCAGGGCAATGGCGACGTCGAACTGGCCAAGAGCAACATCCTCCTGATCGGCCCCACCGGCTCCGGCAAGACTCTGCTCGCCGAAACGCTGGCGCGCCTGCTGGACGTGCCTTTCGCGATTGCCGACGCGACTACGCTGACCGAGGCCGGTTACGTGGGCGAGGACGTCGAGAACATCATTGCCCGGCTGTTGCAGAAGTGCGATTACGACGTCGAAAAGGCCCAGCGCGGCATCGTTTATATCGACGAAATCGACAAGATCGCCCGCAAGAGCGAGAACCCCTCCATAACCCGCGATGTGTCCGGCGAGGGTGTGCAGCAGGCGCTGCTGAAGCTGATCGAGGGCACCATCGCCCAGGTGCCTCCGCAGGGCGGCCGCAAGCATCCACAGCAGGAGTTTTTGCAGGTCAACACCGCCAACATCCTGTTCATCTGCGGTGGCGCCTTTGCGGGTCTGGATCGGGTAATTCACCAGCGCCTCGACAAGGGGGGCATCGGCTTTGGTGCCGAGGTCAAGAGCAAGTCGGACTCCAAGGCGCTGAACGATACCTACAGGCAGCTGGAGCCTGATGATCTGGTGCGCTTTGGCCTGATCCCAGAATTCATCGGTCGGTTGCCGGTGGTGGCTGTGCTGGACGAGTTGGATGAGAAGGCGCTGATCGCGATCCTGCGTGACCCCAAGAACGCGCTGATCAAGCAGTACCAGAAGCTGTTCCAGATGGAGGGTGTCACCCTGGAGTTCCGCGAGGATGCCCTGATGGCGGTGGCCAAGCGGGCCCGGGAACGCAAGACCGGCGCCCGTGGCCTGCGCACCATCCTGGAAAAGATCCTGATCGACACCATGTACGACCTGCCGTCGATGCAGAACGTCGGCAAGGTTGTGGTCGACGAGGCGGTGGCGAAAGGCGATGCCAAGCCGATCATCGTCTACGAGAACAAGGAAGTTGCGGCCAAACAGTCTGCTTGAGACGAAGTCGATTGGTGGATTCGAGAGGCCCCGCATTGCGGGGCCTTTTCGTTTGCCTGATCGGTGATGCTTGCAGCTTGAATGGCGCCGGTACATCACCACCTAGTGCTTAAGGCATACTCCTTTACAGCTACCAACGGACGTTTCGATGAGCGCTACCAATACCGCCCCCGTGCTGCCTCTGCGTGATGTCGTCGTCTATCCGCACATGGCTATCCCCCTATTTGTCGGCCGGGAAAAATCGGTCAAGGCCCTGTCGGCGGCCATGCAGGATGACAAGCGCATCCTGCTGGTGGCGCAGAAGTCGGCCGATACTGACGAGCCGGCGATCAGCGACCTCTATGCCGTAGGGACTCTGGCCAGCGTGCTGCAGATGTTGAGGCTGCCGGACGGCACCGTGAAGGTGCTGGTCGAGGGCGGTCAGCGTGCGGCGGTCACCGAGATCAACGAGGTTGGCGAATTTCTGACGGCCAGCTACGAACCGGTCGCCGAGCCGGAGAATCCGGGCTCTGAGCACGAACTCGACGCCTTGATGCGTTCGACAGTCTCGACGTTCGAGCAGTACGCCAAGCTCAACAAGAAGGTGCCGGCGGAGCTTCTGCCTTCACTGACGGCAATGGATTCTGCCGGCCGCCTTGCCGACACCATTGCCGCGCATCTGTCGTTGAAGCTGGAAGACAAGCAGCGGGTGCTGGAGGCGCTGGATGCCAAGGCGCGACTGGAGTTGGTGCTGGCGCTGATGGAAGGCGAGATCGACGTGCTGCAGATCGAGAAAAAGATCCGCAGCCGGGTCAAGCAGCAGATGGAGAAGAACCAGCGCGAGTACTACCTCAACGAGCAGATGAAGGCGATCCAGAAGGAGCTCGGCGAGGGAGACGAAGCTCCCAATGAGCAGGACGAGCTGGCGCGCAAGATTGAGAAGTCCGGCATGCCCAAGGCAGCCAAGGACAAGGCCTGTCACGAGCTGAACAAGCTGAAGATGATGCCGCCGATGTCCGCCGAGGCGACGGTAGTGCGCACTTACCTGGACTGGCTGACTCAGGTCCCTTGGAAGGCGCATACCAAGTCCAGAATCGACCTGCCTCTGGCGCAGGCCAAGCTCGACGAAGACCACTATGGTCTGGACAAGGTGAAGGAACGCATTGTCGAGTATCTCGCTGTGCAATCACGGGTGAAGAAGCTCAACGGCCCCATTCTCTGCCTGGTCGGCCCTCCGGGCGTGGGCAAGACCAGTCTGGGGCGCTCGATCGCCGAGGCGCTCAACCGCAAGTTTGTGCGGATGTCGCTGGGCGGCGTGCGTGACGAGGCGGAGATTCGCGGTCATCGCCGCACCTATATCGGCTCCATGCCCGGCAAGCTGGTGCAGAACCTCGCGAAGGTGAAGGTGAAGAATCCGCTGTTCCTGCTCGATGAGATCGACAAGATGAGCCAGGACTTCCGTGGCGATCCATCTTCGGCGCTCCTGGAGGTGTTGGATCCGGAGCAGAACTCGACCTTCCAGGATCACTACCTGGAAGTGGAGGTGGATCTGTCCGACGTCATGTTCATCGCCACCGCGAATACCCTGAACATCCCCGGTCCCTTGCTGGACCGCATGGAGGTGATCCGGATTCCCGGCTATACCGAAGACGAAAAGCTCAACATCGCCAAGAAGTACCTGCTACCCAAGCAGCTCAAGAACAACGGCCTCAAGCTGGGTGAAATGGAGCTGCAGGATGCGGCGATCACCGGGATGATCCGGCATTACACCCGAGAAGCCGGCGTCCGCAATCTGGAGCGCGAGATCAGCAAGATCGCCCGCAAGGTGGTCAAGCAGTTGCTCCTGGATCCCAAGCAGCATGCAGTGACGGTCGATGCCGACAATCTGGATCAGTATCTGGGCGTGCAGAAGTTCCGCTACGGACGCGCCGAAGAGAAAAACCAGGTCGGCCAGATCACTGGCCTGGCCTGGACCGAGGTGGGCGGCGAGTTGCTGACCATTGAGGCCGCGTCTGCGCCCGGCAAGGGCGCAATGACGCTGACCGGCAGCCTCGGCAATGTCATGCAGGAGTCGATCAAGGCGGCGTTCACCGTGGTCCGCTCGCGTGCTAGGAGCTTGGGCATCGAGCCGGGATTCCACGAGAAATACGACTTTCACGTGCATGTGCCCGAGGGCGCGACGCCCAAGGACGGACCCTCCGCAGGTATTGCCATGTGCACTGCGTTGGTCTCGGTGCTGACCGGCATTCCGGTGCGGGCTGATGTCGCGATGACCGGTGAGATCACCCTGCGTGGCGAGGTACTGCCGATCGGTGGCCTCAAGGAGAAGTTGCTGGCGGCGCAGCGCGGTGGCATCAAAACTGTGGTGATTCCGCACGAGAACGTTAAGGATCTGGCCGACATTCCCGACAACATCAAGGCGCAGCTGAATATAGAACCGGTGCGCTGGATCGAAGACGTGCTCCGGCACGCGCTTGAACGCATGCCGGAGGCACTGCCTGAATCCGCGGCGGCGGCTGCCAAGGCGGGGAGCGAAGAGCCCGCGCGCGCGCACTGAAGCCGCGGCTGTCTGATGTGAGCGGTGCTGCCGTCGAGCCTGCGTTTTGATGACGCAGCCTTGGCGGGCGTTGGGGTCGTAAATTTGTTGACGCTCGCCAAAATCGCTTGCTATAAAGCACCTCGTACCAACAGTGCGCGTGCGGGTGCTTGGACTGCCAGCCAAATGCCGAGTTGGAATCGATTCTAGGGACCGCCACCCGGCTATATCGCGTAGCCACTGAAGAGGGGATTTTTTTTAATGAACAAGTCTGATCTGATCAACGCCGTTGCTGACAAGGCCGAGATCTCCAAGGCCGACGCCGGCCGCGCGCTCGACTCCCTGGTGGAAGTCATCGCCAAGGCGCTCAAGAAGAATGACAAAGTTTCTCTGGTCGGCTTCGGTACCTTCGCCGTCCGCAAGCGTGCCGCACGCACTGGCCGCAACCCGAAGACCGGTGCTCCTTTGAAGATCGCCGCCAGCAAAAATCCGACATTCAAGGCTGGCAAAGCGCTCAAGGATGCGATAAAGTAGCTGACTCGCTGGGACGCTTTAAGGTTTAGCGAACTTCGATCAAGGCCGGGTGCTTAGCTCAGTTGGTAGAGCGTCGCCCTTACAAGGCGCAGGTCGGCGGTTCGAGCCCGTCAGCACCCACCAAGAGTCAACCGCGCGGAGCGGTAGTTCAGTTGGTTAGAATACCGGCCTGTCACGCCGGGGGTCGCGGGTTCGAGCCCCGTCCGCTCCGCCACTTTAAGTTGAAAGGGCGCTCCACGTGAGCGCCTTTTTTGTTTTGCCGTTTCGGCGGTACTTAATCATCCGTTCAACCAGGCACGCAGCCCCAGCATGTTGCAATCCATCCGTGATCGTCTGTCCGGCCCCATCGTCTGGGTCATCGTGGCGCTGATTGCCATCCCCTTCGCATTCTGGGGCGTGGAATCGTTCCAGAGCAGCGGTGGCGACCCCACCGTCGCCAAGGTGGGCGATCAGAAGATTACCGAGGCGCAGCTGCAGGCCGCCTACGACCAGCGCATGCGCCAGCTTCAGCAGATGCTGGGCGAGAGCTTTCGTGCCGACATGATCGAGCCGCAACGCTTCCGCGAAGGCGTGCTGCAGGAAATGATCCAGGAGACCACTCTGCGTCAGCATGCCAAGATGGCCGGCTATACCGCCACCGATGCGGCGTTGCTGACCACGCTGAACACCATTCCGGCGTTTCAGAAGGATGGCAAGTTCTCCGCCGAGACCTACAAGGAAGCGCTGGCCCGCCAGGGCATGACGCCGCAGAGCTTTGAAGCGCAGTTGCGCGACGGGCTGACCATCGACCAGGTGCGCGAGAGCGTGCTGGGGAGCGGCTTTGTCACCTCGGCGGAATCCGCGGCCGCTTGGCGCCTGGCTCGCCAGGAGCGCACTTTTTCCTATGTGAGCTTCAAGGCGGCCAGCTACGAGCCGACGGTGACCGTCAGCGACGACGCAGTGCAGAAGTATTTTGCCGACAACAGTGCCCGCTACAGCGCGCCAGAGCGCCTGAAACTGCAGTACCTGGAGCTGGCTCTGGACGAGTTGCCACCAGCCGCGGAGCCGGAAACGGCCGTGCTTAAGGCGGTGTACGACGCCGATGTTGCTCGTTTCTCCACGCCCGAAGAGCGGCGCGCTAGTCATATCCTGGTGAATTTTGGCGCCGACAAGGACGCCGCGGAAAAGAAAGCGCTGGCTCTGAAGGCGCGTCTCGACAGCGGTGCCGATTTCGCGGCGCTGGCGCGTGAGGCTTCGGACGACCCGGGGTCCAAGACTGCCGGCGGCGATCTAGGCTGGGTGCGCCACGGTCTGATGACACCCAAGTTTGAGCAGGCTCTGTTCGAACTCAAGCCGGGCGCGGTTTCTGCGCCGGTGGAAACCGAGTTTGGCTGGCACCTGATCAAGCTCTCCGAGATCAAGGCCGCGCAGACCAAGCCGTTCACCGATCCCGCGGTGCAGGCCGAACTGCTGGAAACCTATCGTCAGCGCGATGCCCAGCAGCGCTACCAAGAGTTGGCAGATAAGCTCGGGCAGCTGGCTTTCGAAAACGCGACCTCGCTGGAGCCTGTGGCCAAGGAACTGAAGCTGGAGCTCAAGACCAGCGACTGGTTCGGCCGCACCGGCGGCACCGGTATCGCCGCCAATCCGGAGGTGCTGAAGGCAGCCTTTGAGCCGGAGATCATCCGCGACGGCGAAAACAGCAAGCCGCTGGCCGCCGGGGAGAACCGTCAGGTGGTGTTCCGCAAGGCCGAGTACGAGTCGGCACGCCCACGCAAGTTCGAGGAGGTAGCGGAGACCATCCGTACTGAACTCAAGCTGCAGGCGGCCCGCGCCAAGGCGTCGGCAGACGCCGATGCTCTGGTGAAGCAGCTCTCCGAAGGCGCGGTGTTCGAGACTGCCCTTAGCGAGCGTCAGCTCGCTGCCACCAGCCCGGGCTCGGTGCGCAGGGATGCCGAGGGTCTGGACCGTCAGATCCTTTCCGCGCTGTTCAAGCTGCCGCGGCCAGCCGCCAGCAAGCTGCAGATCGGCAAGACCCAGCTCGACAACGGCGACATCGTGGTGTTGGCACTGTCGGGGGTTCGCGATGGCACTCCGATGCCGGAGGACCCGGAGTTCCAGCGTCAAGGCGCGCAGCTGCGTGACGCGCTTTCCGGAGCGGAGTTTGCGGGCTTCCGCGCCAGCGTCGAGAAAGATCTGGGCGTGGACCGCAAGGCACTACCGCCGGTCGAGACCATCGCCGAAAAACCCTAAAGGCCGCAGGCTATGAAGCTACCGCTGCATTGGCGCATGTTGATCGCCCTTGTGGCGGCAGTGGTGGCGGGAGTCGTATTCGGCGACTCTGAAGCCTTCCTCAAGGCCTGCGGCATGGTCGGCGCGCTGTTTCTCAATGCGCTGAAGATGTTGATCGTGCCGCTGATCCTGGCGGCCCTGATGAACGGCCTGATCGGTGGCGCCGAGCAAGGCGGCCTGGGCCGGCTGGGGGCGCTCACCTTTGGCTTCTACGTCGGCACCGGCCTGCTGGCGATCCTCACGGGCTTGGCCTGGGCCAACCTGCTGACGCCGGGCATCGTCGATGGCGCCCCGGCGGCGCCGCTGCTGGGCTTGTCCGGCGATGCCAACGCCATCGTCGCCCAAGTTCAGGAAAAGGGCGCGCAGGATCTCTGGGGCGTGATCCTGCGTCTGGTGCCGACCAACCCGATCGGCGCCGCCGCCACCGGCGACATGCTGGGCCTGGTGACTTTCGGCCTGCTGTTCGGCTGGGCCTTGTCGCAGCTGCCGGGCAATCTGCGTGATACCCAGGCGGCGTTTTGGCGGGGTGTTTACGAGGCGATGACGCGGATTGCTGCGTTGGTGATGCAGGCAGCGCCCATCGGTGTGTTCGCCATTGTCACCGGCACCGTGGCCAAGACCGGCATCGCCGCCCTGCAGCCGCTGGCGGTGTTCATGCTGGTGGTGATCGCCGGTCTGCTTACCCACGCCTTCGTGGTGCTGCCTCTAGTGCTGAAATTTGTCGCCAGGGTGCCGGCCTACGGCCTGCACCGGGCCATGGCCCCGGCTCTGCTCACCGCGTTCTCGACGTCGTCGTCCAACGCCACGCTGCCGCTGACCATGGACTGCATCGAGAACAAGGCCAAGGTGCCGCGCCGGGTGAGTGGCTTCGTGCTGCCGATCGGCGCCAACGTCAATACCGATGGCTCGGCGCTTTACGAGTGCGTCGCGGCGATCTTCATCGCCCAGGCCTACGGCCTCGATCTCAGTTTCGGCGCGCAGTTCACGGTGGTGGCGCTGGCGCTGATCACCGCTATCGGCGTCGCCGGCATCCCTTCGGCCAGCCTGGTGGCGATCACCGTCATCCTCTCGGCCATCGGCCTGCCGCTGGAAGGCGTGGGCCTGATCCTGGCGGTGGATCGGGTGCTGGACATGTGCCGAACCGCGCTCAACGTGCTCGGCGACGCCTCCGCCACGGTGGTGGTGGCGCGTCTCTCCGGCGAGGACGGGGTTCTGGGCCAGCCGGCGTTGAAGAGCGCCGGCTAGGCTCGCGGAGTTCCCGGTTTACTCCGGCAGGCTCATGCCCATGATGTTGTAGCCGGCATCCACATAGAGGATTTCGCCGGTGATGCCCGAAGCCAGGTCGGAGCTGAGAAAAGCGGCGGTGTTGCCGACTTCCTCGATGGTGACGTTACGGCGCAGCGCGCTCATCTTCTCGGCGGCGCCAAGCATGCCACGGAAGCCCTTGATGCCGGCGGCGGCCAGCGTTTTGATCGGGCCGGCGGAAATGCCGTTGACGCGGATGCCCTCGGCGCCGAGTTCCGCCGCCATGAAGCGCACATTGGCTTCCAGCGAGGCCTTGGCCGGGCCCATCACGTTGTACATCGGCACCGCGCGCACCGCGCCCAGGTAGGTGAGGGTGAGCAGGCTGGCATCGCGACCCTGCATCAATGGCCGGGCAGCCTTGCCGAGCGCGGCGAAGGAATAGGCGCTGATGTCATGGGCCAGGGCGTAGCCCTCGCGGGTCACGCTTTCCAGATAGCCACCCTGCAAGAGCTCGCGCGGCGCGAAGCCGATGGAATGGATGACGATGTCGATGCCGCCCCAGACTTCCTTGAGCGAGCTGAACACCGCCTCGATCTCGTTGTCGCGGGTGACATCCAGCGGTAGCACCAGCTCCGAGCCGTGCGTATGCGCCAGCTCCTCCACCCGCGGCTTGAGCTTGTCGCCCTGATAGGTGAAGGCCAGCTCCGCACCTTCGCGGGCGAAGGCCTCGGTGATGCCGGTGGCGATGGAACGCTCGCTGGCGACGCCGGTGATGAGCGCCTTCTTGCCGGACAAAAAGCCCATGTTCTGTACTCCTCCTGGTGATGCCCTGGATGCCCGCGTTAAGCCGGTGGCTTGAAGCGGATCGGATAATTGGGATAGGTGAAGGGCGGAACATCCTTGGCGCCGAAGTCGAGCAGCATGACCCGGGCGATGATCTTCTTCTCCAGCTCCGGGTCGCCCAGTTCGCTGGAAGCGATCTCCGCCGAGGTCACCTTGCCGCTGGGGGCGATGGTGAGGCTGATCACCACCTTGCCGGACAAGCCTGGCGACTCGCGCAGGGCGCGGATGTACATCGCGTAGAACGAGCCCTGGGCGCGGTCGAAGGTGAGCTGGATTTCTTCCAGCGTGCGCGAGGCATTGCGCTTGTTGCCACCTTCACCGGCCTTGCTGGCATCGCGGCCGAAGCCCACCGGCGACTGCACCGTGGTGGTCCGGCGCTTGCCCAAGCCGCTGCCACTCTGGGTGCGGGTCACGCCGGCGGCACCGGCGCCGCCGATGCCGCTGGAGCCGGCTGCCGCAGCGGCCACATCGGCGTCGTTGGCCCCGCCACCGGAGGCGCCGCCGCTAGCAGTACTGGCCGCGCCCTTGGAGGACAGCAGCGGCTGGTCGGAATTCAGCGAATCACCCTTGCTGCGCATCTCGCTCAAGGCCTGCGAGAAGGCCAGCACGCCGGAGCGCTTGGCCACCTCCCGCGCGGTCTCCACCGGATCGGGTACCGGCTCGGCGTTCGGGACTGGCTTGGGCACCGGCGTCTCGGATTTCTTCGGTGCCGCTTCCTGCGGCTCTTCCTTGGAGTCTTCCTTGGCGGGAGCCGGCTCTTCGACCTGTTCAGCCAGCGGCGCGACCTCGGCCGGCAGCAACTCGACAGTGGCTGGCGCGCTGTAGGTGCCGCCGCCCTGCTTCTGGCCTTCGACCTTGTAGACCAGGCTCAGGATCACCAGCAGCAGGAAGGGAACCGCGACGCCGAGCAGCAGTTTGCGGAAGCGCCGGTCGGATTCCTCGGCGTAGTCATAGCCGTCCCAGCGGATGGCGTAGGCGCTCATTGCCCACCCCGCTTGGAGGCATGCGCCACCGAGACCGCGATGCGCGCGAACTTCAGCTCGCCGCAGGTGGCCAGCACCTTCTTCAGCACCGAGTAGGGGATGTCCTTGTCGGCCATCACATTGATCTCGCCGCGGGTGGTGGCGCCGGGCGTGGCGCCCTGCACCTGCAGCAGGGTCACCTTCAGCAGCTCCGCGCGCAGCTGCGGGATCGGCTTGCCTTCCGGTGCCGCCACGGCTTCTTCCAGAGTCATCACCTGCTCACCCTGGATCAGTACCGCCTGCTTGGTGAGGGTGATCACCGGCGCTGCGGTCGGTGGCTGGTCCAGTGACAGCGAGGCGGGCAGCGACAGCTCGCGCGGATTGCGCAGGTTGTCGACGCTGGCGGTGGTCACCAAGAGGAAGAACACCAGCACGGTGAAGACGTCGATCATCGACACCAGATTCAGCGGCACCACACTGGGCTTGCGGGCGTGGCGGCGCAGGATGCGCTTGGCGCGACGCGAGAGTCGCAGGCTCATGGCGCGTCTCCCGCCGGCGCGGTTGGCGCCGCATCCGCGCGCTTGGGCGCGTCGCCCAGCGAGATCGACGGGAACAGATCACGCAGCACACGGCCACCTTCGGCGGGGGTGATGCGCACCGCGTCCATGGTCTGCACCAGGGTGTCGTGGCTGACGCTGGGCTCCAGCAGCAGGGTGATACGGGTTTCGTCGGGGTGGGCGTCCTTCACCTGCAACAGGCGCTGGGTCAGACCCTTGTAGTCGTAGCCCTCGGCGGCGTTGCCGTAACGGCCCAGCTCGCTGCCGCCTTCGTTGAGCAGCATGCCGTCGTTGCGGATCACGACCGTCAGCGGCCGGCGATTGGGATCGGGTTCGGCGAGCTTGCTGGCGTCGGGCAGGTTCAGGCCCAGGATCGACACGCCGGTGGAGTTCACCAGCAGGAAGAACACCAGCACGGTCAGGATGTCGATCATCGACACCAGATTGAGTTCGCCGGCTTCCTTCCTGCGTCGCTCGCGACGCAGGGCCAACCGGGCCGAACGGGATAAACCTCTCATAGGCCTCTCGTCTTGGCGGCGGGCGTCGAGTTCAGCCCTTCAGGCCGAGCGCGTTGAGGAATTTCACCGAGGCCATTTCCAGGCTGTCGATCAGCTCGTTGGTCTGCGAGGACAGCCAGGCGTGGATGACCAGCAGCGGCACCGCGACCAAGAGGCCAAAGGCGGTGCAGTTCATCGCCTCGGAGACGGCTGCCGAAAGCAGGTCGGCCTTTTCCGCTGGGTTGACGGTGCCCACGGCTGCGAAGCCGTTGATCAGGCCGATGATGGTGCCCAACAGGCCGAGCAGGGTGGCGACGTTGGCGAAGGTGGCGAGATAGTGGGTGCGGCGCTCGAGCAGCGGCGACACCTCCATCAGGCTTTCCTCCATCGACATCTCCACGTCTTCGCGTTTGTTGGAGGTGCGCGAGCGGGCGATGCCGTAGCCGAAGATGCGGGCGATGGCGGAGTCGGAGGCCATCGCCAGCGACTCGGCGCCAGCCAGATCACCCTTGTTGACCAGGGGGATCAGCTCCGACCAGAGCTTGCGGTTTTCCGCTTTGGCCTTGCGCAGATAAAGCACGCGCTCGATGGTGATCGAAAGACCAACCACGGCCACGGCGAGGATGGGATACATGAAGTGTCCACCCGCCTGGAAGAAATGGGCGATTGAGCCGAAGAAGTCCATCTGGTTTCTCTATCTGTGCTGGAAAGTTAAAAAGGATAGCCGTCGCCGCTCAGCGAGGAGCAGCGGCCGCCGGTTGAGCGGTGCGCGACCGCAGGTGATCGGTGATGGTGTTGTAGTACTCAAGCTGGCGGCGGAACACTTCCGGGTCCAGCGGCATCAGTGCCTCGTCGAGGAAACGGGCGGGGCGGTCCAGCTCTTTCTCCGGCGCGGCATTGCGCCAGGGCGTGATGTAGAGGCCGATCGGCGATTCGCGTTCGCCGACGATGGTGGTGCCCTCGCGCTCACCGCTGGGGCGCACCAGGGCCTGCGGCTCTTCCGCGGTCGACTGGGCGTAGGCAGTGCCGGCCAGCAGCAAGCTGGCGCAGGCGAAGATGGTCAGGCGGCTCATGATTTCACCTCGGCGCCGGCCGGCGCCTGCGTGGCTTCCAGCGCCTTGATCCAGGCCGTCACCTTCAACTCCTTGCCGCCGGTCAGCTGCTGGTATTCGCGGTAGCGCTCCAGCGCCTGCGCCGGGCGCTTCAGGTAGACGTCGTAGAGGATGCCGAGGTTGAGCACCACCGCCGGCTCGTTCGGCTTGAGCGTCAGTGAGCGCAGATAGGCCTGCTCGGCGCGCGCATAGTCGCGCGACTCGCGATAGAGGATGCCCAGCCAGTTGTAGGCAATGGCGTTTTCCGGGTTGGCGGCCACCGCACGGGCGAACTGCGCGATGGCGGCCGGGCGGTTGTTGGCCTTGGCGTCGAGGATGCCGAGATTGGTGAGCGGCCCCGACAGTTCCGGATGCTCCTTGGCCAACGAGGTGAAGCCCTCGCGCGCCAGCTTGAAGTTTTTGGCCTTGTAGGCGGCCAGGGCTTCGTCGAAACGGGTCTGCGGGTCTTTCACCGGTGCCGCAGCAGCAGCAGCCTGGGCCGGCGTCGTGGGGGCTTCTTCGACCGGCCGCTCGGGCAGCGGCTCGCGCCGCTTCGGCCCCGCGCAGGCGGCCAGGCTCAAGGCCAGCGCGGCCAGCAGCAGGCGCTTACTTGAGGCTTTCATAGACTTCGGCTCCGGTTTCGCGCTTGCCGTACTTGGCCGGCGACAGTGCCCCCAGGGCGGCGACGCTGCCAGCGATGGCCGGGTCCCAGAGGCCCTGGCCGACGCGCTTGAGATTGGTCTCGTGCGCCTGGATGGCTTTTTCCTCGAAGGGCAGGGACTGCTCCTCCAACAGCAGGTTGTACTGCTCCAGCTCCTCGCCGGCGAGATTGCGCGGCCGCTCGGAGTCCATCAGCGCCTTGGCGAAGGACTGGTAGACCATGCCCAGTTCGTAAGCGGCGGCGGTGGTGGTCTCGGCGTAGTTGTAGCTCGCCGCCTTCTCCAGCGCCTGGATGGCGTTTTCCACCGCGTCCTTGCGCATCGGCAGGCTGCGTTCCACCGGCAGGCTCAGGCGGATGCGCGCGGCATCGGCGGCGGCGGCACGGCCGATGTCCAGCGCCGCCTGCGCGGCGAGTACCCGGGTGCGCTCGGTGCGCTGGCTGCCGGCGCGGTCGTCGGCGGCCACCAGATCACGCAGCCAGAACAGGGCGCGGTAGGGATCGGGCTTGGCGCGGTAGAGATCGGCCAGGCGACGGCGTGCCTCGACGGCCGGCTCCAGCGGGCTGGGGAAGGCGCCGACGTAGAACTCGTAGGCCCTGATCGCATCGGCGGGACGCTTGGCGTCGTCGAACAGCTTGGCGGCCTGCCAGCCGGCCTCGCGGCGCACTTCCGGCGCCTCGGTGACACGGGCGGCGATGCGACGGTAGGCAGCGGCGGCGTCGACCGGCTTGTTGTCCTTCACGTAGACCAGCGCCAGCTTCTTGTCGACGTCAGTCTCCAGCGGCCAGCCGCTGCCACGGACGCTGTTGCGGTTGCGCAGGCCTTCCAGCACCACCGCGGCGCTGCCCCAGTCCTGCAGACCGATGAGGGCGGCGGCGGCGTCGTAGTCGGCGGTGTCGCGGATGCTCGCCTGCGGCGTGACCTGGCCGACGCGCAGGAAGCCCTGCGCCGCGGTCTTGAGATCGCCGGCGGCGCGCGCCGCCTCGGCCTGCTTGTAGATGGAGGCGGCGAGCTGCTCGATGACATTGGCGCGCAGCGGGTCGGCCGCCGGCGTCAGCTTGAGCAGGTCGGCATAGGCGACTTCCGCCTTCGGATAGTCCTTCTGCGCGAAGTAGCTGTCGCCGAGCACGCCCTGGACGATGCGGCGCTGCTCCGGCGTCGGCGGCGGCGTGTAGGCCAGCACCCGCTGGGCGGTGCTCACCGCCTCGGCTTGCGCGCCGATGTCGTAGAGATCGCGGGCGGTGCGGGTGAGCACTGCCAGCGCCTGCGGATGTGCAGGGAAGGTATCGACCATCTTCAGGCTGGCGTCGATGGCGACGCGCAGGGCGTCGTTCTTCTGCGCCGCCGGGATGGTCTCGACGTTGCGGTGGTAGGCCAGCACCGCGGCGTAGGCGGCGTCCGGCGCGCGCGCATGCGGCGGGTAGTCGTAGGCGGTGCGGCTGAACTCGCGGGCGGCGTCGAACAGCTTGCCGCCGTCTTCCAGCGCCTCGGCCTGCAGGAAATTGATCTCCGGCGCGCGCGGGTCGCTGGGGAAGATGTCGAGGATGCGGCGATACCAGCCGGCGGCGACCAGATAGGCCGCCTGGTTGGCCTGCGGATCCTGCTGGGCAAAGGCGTGGTGATGCTTGGCGAGGTCTTCGAGATGGCCGCGCAGCGCGGTCATCACCTCGGCGCTGGGAGTGGCACCGGCCCAGTAGGGCGCGCCGGGCGCGTAGGCGTTGACGTAACGCTCCTTCTCGCGCGCCACCAGATCGTTGAAGCCACCCTGCTTGTAGACCTCGATCACCCGCGCCTGGAACTGCGGCGCGGTCGGATGGCCGGGGTGGCGCTCGTTGAAGGCGGCGAAGGCGCCGGCGGCGTCGGTGTAGCGCAGCTTGTCGAGGAACATCTCGCCCAGCGCGGTGTACAGCAGCGGGTAGAAGCGCGGTTCCGGATGGCTGGCGAAATACTGGTTCATCGCCGGACCGCCGCCCATCACCGCGAAGGTCAGGCTGGTGACCCGCAGCGAATCCTTAGCGAGATCGGCCTTGCCCTGCGATACCGCGTTGAGCGAGGCCTCGACATCCTGCAACTCGCCGGGCGGCAGCTCGCGGTCGAGGATGGCGAAGAACACCGGCAGGGCGTCGTCGAACTTCGACTGCTTGAACAGCGACCAGCCGTACTTGTACTGCGAGGGCTCGAAGAACGGCGTCGCCGCCGCCAGGCCCATGACGTAGTGGTATTCCTTCTCCGCCTCGGCGTAGTTGCCCAGGCGGAACAGCAGCTCGGCGCGGCGGAAGTGCGCATCGCCATTGAGCGGCGAGTCCGGATAGCGCGCGGTCAGCTCGGTGAGTGTCGCCACCGACAGCTCGGGCTTGCCGGCGTTCTGGTAGGCACGTGCCAGCTGGTAGAGCACACGGTCGTTGTTGGGATCGTCGGGGCGTTCTTCGATCAGCTGGCGATACAGCTTGATCGACTCGGCCAGGAGCTTCTCGCTCTCGCCGGTGCCACCGGTGGCATCGTCCACCTGCACCTGCAGGTCGGCCATGCGGCGCATGGTCTCGGCGCGCATCGCCTCGTCGGGCGCCAGCTCGAGGATCTTGCGGTAGTTGTCGAGTGCCTTCTCGGGGTCCGGGGTCAGTGGATCGCTGAGGATGATCGGCAGCTTGTTCTGGTCCGGCGCCTTCTGCTTGGCCAGGCTGCGGATCTGCGGACTCTTGTCCTGCGGACGCAGGTTGGCTGGCGAGCCGCAGGCGGCGAGAAAGGCGGCGACACCGATCGCCAGACTGCTGAGCTGGAGGCGGTTCACGGGGCGTCTCCCTTCAGGCGGTCTTCGTAGATGCGGGCGAGGGCGAAGCGCGATTCGACCAGATACTTCTCCACCGTCTTCTTCTGGCCGGCCAGCTCTTTCAGCGCGATGTCCTTGAGCACCTCGGACTGCTCGTTGCCGGCGTCGTCGATCAGGCCGCGTAGCGCCGACAACCGCTGGCGCAGCTGCTCGGAGCGCTCACGCACGCCATTGAAGCGCGGCGGCGCGCTGGCCAGGCGCAGTTGCAGCGGCGGCAGCGTGCCGGGGACGCTGGGCGGCGTGTAGGGCGCGGTGAGCAGCACGTCCATGCGCAGCTTCAGCTTGATCTGTGGCTTGTCCTGCTTGCGGATGCCGCGGGCGCGTTCGATCAGCTGGGTCGCTGAGACGCTGGCTTCCGGGCGGCTCTGGCTGAGCGCTTCCACCGCCGCGATGCGCGCCTTCACGCCGTCGAGATTGCGCGCCAGGAAGCGCACATCGCGGTAGTTCTTCAGCGCCTCCTGATAACGGTTCTCGGCGATGATGCTCTGCAGGTAGAAGGTTTCCGGCGCGTCGGGCAGATCGCGCAGGCGCCAGTTCCAGCCGGCTTCGGAGTCGATGTCGCGGCGGACGATGGTTTCCACCATGCGCGCCTGGCGAATCTGCTGGCTGGCGCTGTCGATGCGGCGCCGGCTTTCCTCCAGCAGCTCCACCGACTTCTCATAGAACTGCTGTGCCTGGATGTGCGCGCCGATGCGCTCCAGTGCAAAGGGGATGGCGAGCATGCCCTCCTGCACCGCCGGGTCCATGGGGTCGCGGTTGATCAGCTCGGCCCAGGGCACCAGAGCCTTGCGCAGGGCGTCCTCGTCTTCCTTCTTGACCTTTTCCAGCTTGAAGCTGCGCAGGCCGACGCGCTTGTAGACGTCGCCTTCCAGTCGCGCCGGGTTGATCAGGATGCCCAGCGTCGCCAGGCCCTTGAGCGGGTTGTCCTCCGGCTCGGGGTCGGCGATGGCGGTTTTCTTCTGCTTCTCGCCCTGTGGTGCCAGCTCCGCCCAGCCCAGGCCCAGCAGCGCGCGGTTGGAGTAGGGGCCAGTGATCCGCACGCGGCTGAACAGCGGCTTGGCGGTGCCGCCCTGCTGCTTGCGCAGAAAGTGGAAGCCCAGCGTGAGATTGGCCTTGTCACGCAGTGCCAGGTTCTCGGTATCGGTGGGTGGTAGGCGGCCAACGCGATCAAGCAGGGTTTCGCCATCGGTCACCCGGCCGTCGTTGATCATCGCCACGCCGAGGTTGTAGCGGGTGTAGGGCGACTGCTTGTCGCCGTTCTTCATCTCGGTGAGCACTTCCACGGCATCGCCGTAGCGGCCCTGCGACATCAGCGCACGGGATAGCAGATCCTGCCAGGGCAGCTGCAAGGGCTCGGGCAACTTCTCGCGCATGCGTAGCAGCGAGGTCGCCGATTCCTGCAGGAAACCGCGCTCGTAAAGGAATTCCGCCAATCGCAGCCGGGCACGGCCCAGCGCGAGGTGATCGGTGGTGGTCACCGCCAGCTCGCGGTACAGCGCCTCGGCGCGGCTGCGCATGCCGAAGGCGAGATAGCTCTCGGCCAGCCGCCACTGGTAGTCGGCGGGCAGCTTCTGGCCCTCCTGCTCCTGGCGCAGCTGCAGGAGCGTCGTCGCCGCCGAAAAGTGACGCTCGTCACCGTTGAGGAAATCGGCGGCCCGCACCCGCGGGTCGTCCTTGCTGCCCGGCTTGTAGTTGCGCAGGGCCTGCACCTTGCCGCCGCGACCGAAGCTGATCTCGATCTCGGCCTCGCGCTCGCCCTTCTCGAACACGCCTTCGGCGCGCTCGCTGAACGGCGGCGCGGCGCTGTCCTTGAAGGAGCGGCCGTTCATCTCCACGCGGATGCGGTGCGGGCCCGGCTCTAGATTGGCGCGCAGCACCCGGTGCAGGCCCTTGTCGAACAAGGCCCGCGCCTCGCGCTCGGTGTAGGCGTAGCGGGTGTAGGGGCCGTCGTCGATGCTGACCGCGATATCGCCGAGGAAGCTGCTCGGTGCCACCGAGCCCACGTACACCGACAGCGCACTGTGCGGCGGGTAGGCGTAGTTGTCTTCCAACTGCTGGAGCTCGCGGTTGAGCTCCAGGGTTTCGTCCTTGAGGCCCTGGATCGCTTCGTCGAGGGCAATAGCTTCCGCCGTGGGCTGCGGCGGCTCAGCCGCCAGCGCGACCTGCGTCCAGAGGAACGCAGCCAACAGCCAGCTTGGCCGCGAGAGGACGGTCAGTCTTAGGCGCATGCAGTGGTGGATGCCAGGAAGAAATCGAGCGGGGGCCGAGTGTAGCAAATGAAAACTGCGCATCGTCGGCTCATTGAACTGAGGGGATTTTCAGGTTGCGTCCTGCTTCGAGCACCGCGTTGGCCTTCAGACGGTTGTATTGGCGCAGACGCTGCACACTCAGGCCGTACTGCTGTGCCACCGAGTACAGCGTTTCGCCCTGACGCACCCGATGCAGACCGGGCGTCGCCGGCAATGGTTCCTGCTGATGCTTCGGCAGAGGGTCCTGAGGGAAGCCGACGGAAATCGTCGCTAGCCGCAGAGAGTCGGTGACCTCGGGACTGCTCAGCAGCCAGTTTTCGCTGAGCGCCGGACTGCGCGTGTTCAGCCTGGCCTCGCCATCGGCCAGCTCCGCACGCAGCAGCAGCGCCTCGCTCGGTGGCAGCAGCAGGGTCGGCAGGCGGGCCTGGGCATTGAGCTTCTTCAGGCCGGGGTTGTAGCGGTGCAGCAGCTCCTGATCGACCTTGCCTAGCGCTTGGAGGGCTCGCGCTGGCAGGGCGTCGATCGCCACCATCTCGGCGGCGTGGCGGTTGCTGATGGTCGGAAGCCGCACCCGGTAGCGCTCGGGCTCGCGGACGATGGCGGCCAGCGCCAGCAGGCGCGGCACGTAGTCGCGGGTCTCGGTGCGCAGCGGCAGCTGCCAGAAGTCGCGACTGCCACCGGCGGCGCTGATGGCGGCGCGCAGACGCACGCCGCCGCCGTTGTAGGCAGCCAGCGCCAACAGCCAGTCGTCGAACTCGCGATGCAGTTCCAACAGATAGGAGAACGCGGCGCGGGTGGATGCGACCGGATCGCGGCGGGCGTCGTAGCCGGGGTTCTCGCCCAGGCCATAGGCGCGACCGGTGGGCGCAATGAACTGCCAGAGCCCCAGTGCCGCCGAGGCCGAGCGGGCATGGGCATTAAAACCGCTTTCCACCGCCGGCAGGAGCGCCAGTTCCAGCGGCAGCTCGCGGATCTCGGCGGACTCGACGATGAACCAGAGGAAGGGGGCCGCGCGTTCCAGCATCAGGCTGAGAAAGGCTGGGTTCTCGGTATAGCTGGCGATGCAGCGCTGAACCTCCGGCCGCTGCTCGCCGCCCAGGCGCATGCCCTGGGCGATGCGCGGCCAGATGCTGTCGTCGGCGGGGTCGAGGTTGGCGAAGGCCCGACCGCAGCACAGTGCCAAGACCAGCATCAGCAGTAGGTGGGAGAGGCGCATCAGTGCAGGCGGAAGTGATTTCTGGCCTTGCGCATGGCGGCGAAGACGCTGATCGGGTCGGCGCCGGAGCAGTCCAGCGCGGCGGCCAGCGCGGCGTCATGGCAACGCAGGAAGGGGTTGTAGCGGCGTTCCCAGCTCAGCCGTGAAGGCAGGCTGATCTCGCCGGCGGCGCGCAACGCCTGCACTCTTTCCAGCTCTCCGGCCAGTTCGGCATCGGCCGGGCTCAGCTGGGCGGCGAAGGCCAGATTGACCAGGGTGTACTCGTGCGCGCAGCAGACTGCCGGGTCGCCGGGCAGAGCGGCGAGCATTTGCAGCGAGTGCAGATACTGCGCCGGACTGCCCTCGAACATGCGCCCGCAGCCGGCCGAGAACAGGGTGTCGCCGCAAAACAGCAGGCCTGCGCCGTGATAGCAGATGTGGCCTAGCGTGTGGCCGGGGGTGACCAGCACCTGGAAATCTCCGCCCAGCACCTCGATACGATCGTCCTCGGTGAGTGCGACATCGAGTGCCGGCAGGCGGTGGCGATCCCCGGCGTGGCCGTAGACGCAGGCGCCGGTCTGCTGGACCAACTCGGCGACGCCACCGATGTGGTCGGGGTGGTGATGGGTGAGCAGGATGCTGTTCAGGCTCAGGCCTTCGGACTGCAACCAGGCCAGCACCGGCGCGGCATCGCCCGGATCGACGATCAGGGCCTCGGCACCGCGCCGCCAGGCCCAGATGTAGTTGTCCTCAAAGGCCGGAATGGCAGATATTGTGCCCATAGCGGCCGATGGTCGCGTGCGAATTCCAGGCCGTCAATCATGCCTCTAGCCTCTTCCCCCCACCCGAGCAAGATCGACCCGGCGCTGCGCTGGGCCGAGTCCACGCACGGCCGCCGTCTCACCACGCTGGAGCGCGAGGAGGTGGCCCGGCATCTGCCGGAGCTGTTCGGCCGCCACTTCCTGCAGATCGGCGCCTGGGGCGGCGAGGGCGACTGGCTGCAGGGCTCGGAGATGTTGCACCGGGCGGTGCTCGCGGTCGGCAAGCAGGGCGGCGCGCAGGCGCGGGTCGATGCCCAGCACCTGCCGCTGGCCAGCAAGTCGGTGGATGCGGTGCTGTTGCCACACACCCTGGAATCGGTCGCCTCGCCGCACCAGCTGCTGCGCGAGACCTCGCGGGTGCTCAGCGACCGTGGCCGTCTGCTGCTGGTCGGCTTCAGCCCCTGGGGCAGCCTGGCCTGGCGCCGCCGCCTGGGCCTGGCGCCGCGCGCGCTGCCGCCGTTCGCGCGCTACTACTCGCCGGGCCGGGTCTGTGACTGGCTGAGCCTGCTCGACTTCGAGGTGGTGGAGGTTCGCCGGTTTGGCATCGGCTTCCCCTGGCTGCCGGCACGCAATGATGGCAGTCCGTTCACCCCGGCGGCGCTGTTGCAGCCGTTCTCGGAGGCCTATCTGGTCGCGGCCAAGAAGCGGGTGACGCCGCTGACCCTGGTGGGGCAACGCAGTCGTGCGCAGGTCAAACCGCTGATCGGCCTGTCCGGTGTCGCCGCCCATCGGGACGGCGGCCAGTGAGAGCGGCACGCAAGACGGTGCTGATCCACACCGATGGCGCCTGTCGCGGCAACCCCGGGCCAGGCGGCTGGGGCGCGCGGCTGGAGTTTAAGGGCAAGGTCAAGGAGCTTTGCGGCGGCGAAGACGACACCACCAATAACCGCATGGAACTGATGGCGGCGATCCAGGCGCTGGAAGCCTTGAAGGAGCCCTGCCGGGTGACGCTCTACACCGACTCCAACTACGTGCGCTCCGGCATTTCCGAATGGCTCAAGGGCTGGAAGGCCAAGGGCTGGCGCACCGCTGACAAGAAGCCGGTGAAGAATCAGGATCTCTGGCAGCGGCTCGATGCCGCCGCCGCCGCGCACGAGGTCGATTGGCGCTGGGTGAAGGGCCATGCCGGCGATCCCGGCAACGAGGCCGCCGACCGCCTGGCCAACCTGGGGCTGGACCGGAGCCTGTCGGCATGAGCCTGCGCCAGATCGTCCTCGACACCGAAACCACCGGCCTGGAAGCCGACCAGGGCCATCGCATCATCGAGATCGGCTGCCTGGAGCTGATCAACCGCCGGCCCAGCGGCAACAACTACTGGAAGTACTTGAACCCGGACCGTGAGATCGACGCCGGCGCGGTGCAGGTGCATGGCATCACCAACGCCTTCCTGGCCGACAAGCCGCGTTTTCACGAACTGGCGCGGGAACTTTGGGATTACCTCAGCGGCGCGGAACTGATCATCCACAACGCCGCCTTCGACGTCGGCTTTCTTAATCGCGAGTTTCAGCGCTGCGGTATCGACACCCCGCTGGCCGAGGTCTGCACCGTCACCGACACGGTGAGCATGGCGCGCAAGCTGCACCCAGGCCAGAAGGTGAACCTGGACGCGCTGTGCCGCCGCTACGGTGTCGACAACTCCAGCCGCGAATTCCACGGCGCGCTGCTCGACGCCCGCCTGCTGTCCGATGTCTACCTGGCGATGACCGGCGGACAGTCGCGTCTGGTGCTGGACGGCCCCGGCGACGGCAGCAACCAGCCGCGGCGCTCGCGTCTGCTGGAGCAGTTGCGGGTCGACGCCGCTGGCCTGCCGCTGTCGGTGCCACGCGCCAGCGAGGCGGAATTGGCCGCGCACCAGGAGCGGCTCAAGGGCATCGCCAAGAAAACCGGCGGCAAATGCCTGTGGGCGGCTGAGCTGCCCGAGCACTGAGCCCTGTGCTCAGCGCCGCGCCACTGCGGTGATCACCTCGAAATAAGGGGGGCGGGTTTCCTGCGAGGTGACCTGGCAGCTCTCCACCCGCAGGCCGGCGGCCTGCATCAATGTGCGCAAGGCCTCGGGCTCGAAGCCCAGGTTGACGTGGTCGTAGGCGCGCATGGTCTCTGCATGCGGATGTTGGCGCAGCGCCGCGACCACCAGTTGGCCGCCGGGCTTGAGCACCCGCGCCGCCTCGGCAAGCACTTTTTCCGGCTGGCTGGAATAGGCCAGGGCATGCAGGGCGAACACCACGTCGAAGCCGCTGGTACTGCTGGCATCGGCGAAGGGCAGCTCGTGCATGTCGCCGCGCTTGAGATCGATATTGGCGAAACCGGCGAGCCGCCGCTGGGCTGCCGCCAGCACGGTCTCGCTGATGTCCAGGCAGGTGACCTGCTCCGAGCGCGGCGCCAGCAACTCCGCGAGTACGCCGTCGCCGGAAGCGAGGTCCAGCACCCGGCCCAGGCGCACCAGGCCGATCAGAGCATGGGCGGTGGTTTCCCAAGTGCGGCCCGGCGAGTAATGCCGCTCCATGCGGCCGGCCACCGACTCCGCCCAAGTCTGTCCGCTGTGGCGGGTGCGCAGCACCTGCTCGGCGCGTTCCAGATCGACCCGGGTCTGCGCATCGTCCAGCTGCGGACGCAGCGAACGCCACAACTCGGCCGCCGCGCCCTCCGGCTGGCGGGCGGAGTAGAGCGCTGCGCCTTCGCCACGCTCGGGCTGGATCAGTCCGGCCTGCTTGAGCTTGGCGAGATGGGTGGAGACCCGGCTCTGGGCGAGACCGGTGATCTCGTTGAGTTCCGCCGCCGACAGGGCATGCGCTTCCAGCAGCAGCAGCAGGCGCTGGCGGCTGGAGTCGGCCAATAGGCGGCAGATGTCGGTACTTTCCTGAAGACTGAGCATAGGTTTCAAAGTGTGCCGCGACGTTCAACAAAAAGCCCGCCGGGTGGCGGGCTTCGGGTGCAGCGCTGGGCGGTTTAGCCCATCTTCTTGACCGTCTCGACCACCGAGGAGGCCGCCTTCTTGGCCTTGCTGGTGGCGCGGTTGGCGCGGGAATTGGCGGAAGGTTTTACCGCCACCACCGGCTTTTTCACCGGCGCACCCTTGTGCTTGATGTCGAGCACCGAGCCGACGCGCTGGCGGGCGACGCTGACGTCCTTCTTGACCGCCGCGGCGACCTTCTTGGCATCGGATTTGACGCTGGCGGCCACCTTGTCGGCCGAGGCCTTGGCCTGAGCGGTCACCTGACCCGCCTTCTTCTGGGCGTCGGCGGCGGCGGTCTTGACGCCGGCCACTGCCTTCTTGGCCTTGTCGGCGACCTTGGCCAGTTCGGCTTCGGCGACCGCGCCAGTCTTCAGGCCGCCGCTGACCAGGCCGCTCAGCTCCTGGCGGGTGTCGGAGAGGATCGCCAGCGATTCGCGGGTGCTGGCGATCAGGCGGTTGACGCTGTCCTGCATGACATCGAGCTGCTTGCCGGCGACGTCCTTGATGGAATCGCCTTTCTTGGCGTCCTTGAGGGCAGACAACACCGTGCGGTAGGTGTCGTTGAGCGCCTTCAACTCATGCTCGGCCAGGCGGTGCACGCCCTGACTGACGATGCGATTGGCTTGACCGACGACATCGAGCGACTCGCGGCGCAGTTTGTCGAGCGAAGTCTTGATTTGGTCAAACGGCTTGGTCATGTCGAACTCCCCTTGTAGAAAGACGTCTAGTTGGACCTTCGCCGCGCATTCTAGAGAATTGGCTAAGTTATCGTCAAAGCGACGGTTTTTCTCCCTGGATGGCCCAGTTTTCTCGCATACCGCACGGTTGGTTACCGCATTGCCGGGGAGCAGGCTGCGCGTTAAAGTCGCGCACCTTCATGGCGGCATGCCCTGCAAATGGGGCGGTCTCGCCGGCAACGATTTCTCTAAACCACCCGAGGTGCCCATGTATCAAGGCCAATCAATCCAGGTCACGAAGCTGGACGGCGGGATCGCCGAACTCTGCTTCGACAACAAGACGGACTCCGTCAACAAGTTCGACCTGCGCACCGTCACCGAGCTTTCCGAAGCGGCCAAGGTGCTGGCCGCCGACAGCAGCCTGACCGGCCTGCTGGTCAGCTCCGGCAAGGATGTGTTCATCGTCGGCGCCGACATCACCGAATTCGGCAAGAACTTCCAGCAGTCCGAGGAAGAGATCGCCAAGTGGGCGCTGGAAGCCAACCAGATCTTCAACACCATCGAAGACCTGCCGGTGCCTTCGGTGGCCGCCATCAACGGCATCGCCCTCGGCGGCGGCCTGGAAATGGCCCTGGCGGTGGACTACCGCGTGATGAGCGACAAGGCCCAGATCGGCCTGCCGGAGACCAAGCTGGGCATCATCCCCGGCTTCGGCGGCACCGTGCGCCTGCCGCGCCTGATTGGCGCTGACAACGCGATCGAATGGATCGCCGGCGGCGAGCAACAGAAGGCTGCCGCCGCGCTCAAGGTGCACGCCGTGGACGGCGTGGTGGCGGGTGACAAGCTCAAGGCCGCCGCGCTCAAGCTGCTCAAGGCCGCCCAGGCCGGTCAGTTCGACTGGAAGGCGCGCCGCGAGCAGAAGAAGAGCAAGCTCAACCTCGACAACCTCAGCGGCATGATGGTGTTCTCCACCGCCAAGGGCTTCATCGCCGGCAAGGCGGGCAAGAACTACCCGGCGCCGGTCGCCGCGGTGTCCGCCATCGAGAAGGCCGCGACCAAGGGTCGTGACGATGCGCTGAAGATCGAAGCCGCGGCTTTCGCCAAGCTGGCCAAGACCACGGTTTCCGACGCGCTGATCGCGCTGTTCCTGAACGACCAGTTGCTGAAGAAGAAGGCCAAGGCCGCCGGCAAGATCGCCCGTCCGGTCAAGCACGCGGCGGTGCTGGGCGCCGGCATCATGGGCGGCGGCATCGCCTACCAGAGCGCCTCCCGCGGCACGCCGATCATCATGAAGGACATCGCCGAGAAGTCGCTGGAACTCGGCATGGGCGAGGCCAACAAGCTGCTGTCCACCCAGGTCGACCGCAAGAAGCTCACTCCGGCCAAGGCTGGCGAGATCCTCGGCACCATCCGTCCGACCCTGAACTACGGTGATTTCGGCGGCGTCGACATCGTCGTCGAGGCCGTGGTCGAAAATCCCAAGATCAAGAAGAGCGTGCTGGCCGAGGTGGAGGGCATCGTCAAGGAAGGCACCATCATCGCCTCCAACACCTCCTCGATTTCCATCGACGAGCTGGCCACCGCGCTGAAGAAGCCGGAGAACTTCCTCGGCATGCACTTCTTCAACCCGGTGCACAAGATGCCGCTGGTGGAAGTGATCTACGGCGAGAAGACCAGCAAGGAGGCGATTGCCACCGTGGTGGCCTACGCCACCGCCATGGGCAAGAGCGCGGTGGTGGTGAAGAACTGCCCGGGCTTCCTGGTCAACCGCATCCTCTCGCCCTACTTCGGCGGCTGGGCCGCGCTGATGCGCGACGGTGCCGATTTCCAGAAGATCGACAAGGTAATGGAAACCTTCGGCTGGCCGATGGGCCCGGCCTATCTGCAGGACGTGGTCGGCATCGACACCGGCCACCACGTCGGCGACGTGCTGGCCGAGGGCTATCCGGACCGCATGGCCAAGACCTTCCGCACCGCCATGGATGTGATGTACGAGGCCAAGCGCTACGGCCAGAAGAACGGCATCGGCTTCTACAAGTACTCGACCGACCCCAAGGGCAAGCCGAAGAAGGAAGTCAGCGCCGACACCTACGAGCTGCTCAAGGCCGTGCAGCCGGAAGGCCAGAAGGACTTCAGCGACGAGGAGATCGTCGACCGTCTGATGCTGCCGATGATCATCGAGACCGTGCGCTGCCTCGACGAGGGCATCGTCGAGACCGTGCAGGAGGCCGACATGGGCCTGATCCTGGGCATCGGCTTCCCGCCGTTCCGTGGCGGCGCGCTCAAGTACGCCGACACCGTCGGCCTCGCCACCATCATCGAGAAGTGCGCCAAGTACGCGCACCTGGGCAAGATCTACCAGCCCACCGAGTCGATGAAGAAACTGGCCGCCGAAGGCAAGACCTACTACACGAAGTAAGTCACCACACGAACTGCCGAATTACCGTTTAGGAGATTTTCCATGACTGATGTCGTGATTGTTGATGCCGTCCGTACCCCCATGGGCCGCAGCCGGGGTGGCGTCTACCGCAATGTCCGCGCCGAGGAGCTCTCGGCGCACGTGATCAAGGCCATCCTCGCCCGCAATGCCGCGCTCAAGCCGGCCGATGTCGAAGACGTGATCTGGGGCTGCGTCGGTCAGACCCTGGAGCAGGGCTTCAACATTGCCCGCAACGCCAGCCTGATGGCCGGCCTGCCGCACAGCGTTTCCGCCCAGACCGTCAACCGCCTTTGCGGTTCGTCGATGTCCGCTATCCACACCGCCTTCGCCAACATCCAGGCTGGCATTGGCGACGTCTACATCTGCGGCGGCGTCGAGCACATGGGCCATGTGCCGATGACCCACGGCTTCGATGGCGCGCCGGCGATGAGCATGAACACCGCCAAGGCGGCGGCGATGATGGGCCTGACCGCGGAAATGCTGACCCAGACCCATCAGATCACGCGTGAGCAGCAGGACGAGTTCGCCCTGCGCAGCCATCAGAAGGCCTACGCCGCGATCCAGGAAGGCAAGACCAAGAACGAAGTGGTGCCGACGCCGGGCCACGACGCCGACGGCACGCCGATCCTGGTCGAGCACGATGAGGTGGTGCGTCCCGATGCCAACCTCGCCGATCTCGCCAAGCTCAAGCCGGCCTTCAACCCCAAGGGCAGCGTCACCGCCGGCACCTCCTCGGCGATTTCCGACGGCGCTTCCTGCGTGCTGGTGATGTCCGCCGACAAGGCCAAGGAACTGGGCCTGACGCCGATGGCGAAGATCGTTTCGGTGGCCGCCGCCGGCTGCAACCCCTCGATCATGGGCATCGGTCCGGTGCCGGCCAGCCAGAAGGCGCTCAAGCGCGCCGGTCTGGACATCAACCAGATCGACTTCTTCGAGCTGAACGAGGCCTTCGCCGCGCAGTCCCTGGCGGTGATGAAGGATCTCAAGATCATCGACCGCATCGACAAGGTGAACCTCAAGGGCGGCGCCATCGCCCTCGGCCACCCGCTGGGCTGCTCCGGCGCGCGCATCACCGGCGCGCTGGCGCATGTGCTGAAGGAAAACGGCGGCGAGTACGGCCTGGCGACCATGTGCATCGGCATGGGCCAGGGCGTCGCGACCGTGCTGCAGCGCGTGCACTGAGTCGGTCATTAAGCATTAAAGAAAAGGCCGGGTCTTCCCGGCCTTTTTCTTGGGCAGCGCTCCGGATGCGTGGGCTAGGGCAAGGAGCCGCGAATCGCCACCTCGCCCTTCTTGCGCCGCGCCGAAGAGCCCTGCTGGATGCCGAAGGCCTGCACGCCGGCAGTCATCAGTTGAGAGGCGAAGGCGGCGGCGGCCTCCGGGTCGGGACGCTTGGCGACCGACAGGGTGCGGCCGATCTCGAAGCCGACGCCGAAGAAGGCCGAAGTCATCAGGTCGACGTCCAGCGGCGGGAAGATGCCGCGCTCGATGGCGTCGCTCAGATCGGCCTTCAGCGCCCGCATCGGGATGCCCACCACGCTGTCCTGGAACAGGGTGCGCACTGCGTGCTCGTTGCGCATGATCAGACGGAAGAAGCCGGGATCGTCGGCGATGCGGGTGAACAGGGTCAGGAAGGCGCCGCGGATGAAGCTGTCGATGGTGTAGGCCTCGCCACGCACCGCGTGCATGGCGGCATTGAGCCCGTTCATGCGGGTTTCCAGCACCGCCCGGAACAGCGTGTCCTTGTCCGGAAAGTAGTTGTAGAAAGTACCGGCGGCGAGGCCGGTCATGCGGATCACGTCGCGCACCGTGACCGCGTCGTAGCCTTGTTTCAAAAAGCACTTGCGTGCGGCTTCGAGGATGGCTTCGCGGTTTGCCAGCTTGTTGCGCTCACGCTTGCCGACGCCGTTGATAACGGCCTGCGGCTCCTGGGGCGGGCTGGCAGTGGCTGCGGCTTTCTTGGCCATCAAAGGGGCTTGGCAGGAGCGGGTGGCGTGGCCAACTCAAACGCACCAAGGTGGCTGAGGCTGACCTCGGCAGGCTGACCGAGGCGGCTCGGCCCGCCTTGGGCGATGCGCTTGCGCGAGGCTAGAACCAGCACCCTGTGACTCATGCGATTTCAGGCTCCTCCGCAGCGCTTGCATGGGGCAGATGCTGCGCTTTGGAGCGCGCCATCGTCAAGGAGGATTCGGGCCTCTTTGCTGCGCCGTGGCGGTGGCTGCCGCGGCGCAGCAAAAAGCTTGCAGACGGTTAGCTGAAGGCGGAGAAATCCGGCTTGCGCTTCTGCGTGAAGGCGGTGAGCGCCTCGCGCGCCTCGGGGTCGTGCAGCATCGCCATGAAATGCTCGGCCTCGAAGTCAATGGCCTCGTCGACCCTTGCCCGGCTCCATTTCTTGAGCAGCATCTTGGCGATGCGGCTGGAGCGCGGCGGCATGGCGGCGATCTGCCGGGCCTTGGCGAGCGCGGTGGCCTCGACCTCGGCGTTGGGCAGCAGCGCGTTGACCAGGCCGTACTCCAAGGCCTTCTTGGCGCTGAACCCTTCGCCCAGCAGCAGCAACTCGGCGGCGCGGGCATGACCGAGCAGACGCGGCAGCAGGTAACTGGAGGCGAACTCGGGGCAGATGCCCAGGCTGACGAAGGGCATGTTGAGCTTGGTCTGCTCGCCGCAATAGACCAGGTCGCAATGCAGCAGCAGGGTGACGCCAACGCCGACGGCAATGCCGCTGGCGCCGGCAACCGCCGGCTTCTCCAGATTGGCCAGCGAGTGCATGAAGCGCATCACCGGGCTGTCCGGGCCTTTCGGCGGCACCGCCAGGAAGTCGGCCAAGTCGTTGCCGGCGGTGAAGCAGTCGGCTTGTCCGAGGATCAGCACCACCCGCACTTCGGGGTTGCTGTTGGCGGCGGTGAAGGCCTCGGCCAGCGCCGAGTACATCGCGCCGGTCAGGGCGTTCTTCTTGTCCGCGCGGTTGAAGCGGACCGTCAGGACTCGGTCTGCCAGCGTGGTGACGATATGGGCCTCGGACATGGGTTTCCTCAGGTGGGTGTGTGGATGACGGGATTTTGGCCGAGGCGACTGTGCGGCACCTGATCCGTTCGGGGCAACAAAAAGGCCGCGCTAGGCGGCCCAGGTGTTGCCGATGGTTCAGAACAGATCGGCCTTGTCCTGCTTTTCCGGCTGTGCGCTGCTGGTGCGGGCAGTAATCCAGGGGCCGGTGATCATCTGCCCGTAGCTCATGCCGGGGCCGACCATCGGGTAGACGCTGGCCATGGGATCGATCACCACTTCCAGGAACGCCGGGCCGGGAAAGGCCAGGAACTCGGCGACAGCGGGCGCGAGGTCTTCTTTTTTCTCGACCCGGCGGGCGAACTCGTAGCCATCGGCCTGCACCGCCTTGATGAAGTCCTTGCGGTGCAGCGACTTGTCGGAGCCCGAGTAGCGGCTCTCGAAGAACAAGCGCTGCCACTGCTTGACCATGCCGTCGCCGTTGTTGTTGAGTACCACCACCTTCACCGGCAGGTTGTAGGTGGTGGCGGTTTCCAGCTCGCCCAGGTTCATGCGGATCGAGGCATCGCCGTCGATGTCGATCACCACCTTGTCAGGACGCGCGAAGGCGGCGCCGATGGCGGCCGGCAGGCCAAAGCCCATGGTGCCCATCGAGCCGGAGGTGAGCCAGAGCCGCGGGTGCTTGAAGTCGAAGTACTGCGCCGCCCACATCTGGTGCTGACCGACGCCGGTAGCCACCACCGCCTCGCCCTGGGTGATCGCGTTCAGGGCCTCGATCACCGCATGCGGCTGGATGTAGTCGCCGCCGCGCTCGTAGTTGAGCGCATGGGTCTGCTTGAGCATGGCGATGTGGCGGTGCCAGTCGCTGTAGTCCGGCTGAAAGCCGTGGGCATCGAGATAGGCGCGCAGCTCGTCAAGCGCGTTGTTCAGCTCGCCGACGTGGTGCCACTGCACGCGCTTGACCTTGTTGATCTCACTGGGGTCGACGTCGAAGTGGGCAATCCACTTCGCGTTGGGCGCGAACTTCGAAGGCACGCCGGCGACGCGGTCGTCGAAACGGGCGCCGATGGCGATCAGGGCATCGCAATCGTCCACCGCGTAGTTGGCAAACGCAGTGCCGTGCATGCCGAGCATGTGCAGGGCGCGCGGCGCGGTGGTGTCGTAGACGCCGATGCCCATCAGTGTGGTGGTCACCGGGATGCCATAGGCGTCGGCGAAGGCGGTGAGCGCGGCGCTGGCCTCGCCGTGGATGACGCCGCCGCCGGCGTAGATCAGCGGCTTGCGGGCCTCGCTGAGCAGCTCGGCCAGTTGCGCCTTCTTGGTTTCCGAGAGCCGGCTCTCGGTCACCGCCGCCAGCCGCTGACGATAACCGGGGATGGCCAGCACGCCCTGGCCGCGGAAGCTGCCGCTCCAGTTCTGCACGTCCTTGGGGATATCCACCACCACCGGGCCGGGGCGGCCGCTGCGGGCGATCTCGAAGGCAGTACGCACCGTGGCTTCGAGCTGGCTGGCGTCGGTGACCAGGAACACATGCTTGGCGCAGGGGCCCATGATCGAGCTGATCGGCGCCTCCTGGAAGCCGTCGGAGCCGATCGCCGCGGTGGGCACCTGACCACAGAGCACGACGATCGGAATCGAGTCGGCCATGCAGTCGCGCACCGGTGTCACGGTGTTGGTGGCGCCGGGGCCGCTGGTGACCAGGCAGACACCGACCTTGCCGGAGGCGCGGGCATAGCCGGCGGCCATGAAGCCGGCGGCCTGTTCGTTGGCCGGCACGATCAGCGGCATGGTCTCGCGGCCATCGGCGTCGAGGTTCTGCTGGTTGTAGCGGAACACCGCGTCGTAGGTGGGCAGGATGGCGCCACCGGAATAGCCGAAGATGGCACCGACGCCCTCGTCGGCCAGAATCTGGACGACGATCTCGGCACCCGTCATGGTCTGACCGGATTTGGGGTGCTGGGAGAGCGGGGTGGCGGCGTTCATGACGGTCTCGGTGTTTGCCGCAGACCCGGGCCGGATCTGCAGCGGATCAGGCTGCTTGCTTGGGGGCGCGGTTTATAGCATTTCCGGGCTGTTGCCGCAGTGGGCCTGGCGACCGGCGGCGCCGGGTCGGCGGCAAAAATGCCGGGCCCTCGGCGGCTGCGGCCGACCGTCTCAGAGGTCGGCCAGCAGCCGGAAGAACAGGCCGGCGCGGGCGCCCTCGATCAGGCGCGGGTCGCCACGCTCCACGAACGGCAGGCCGCTGCTCAGGCTGGCCGACCAGCCGCGGCGAAAGCGCAGGTCCAGCGACAGCGCGATGTCGGCCAGGGTGCCGTCCGGGCTGTCCTCGCGGTCGCTGCGTCCCCATTCAACGTGCAGCGCCGGCGTCAGTTGCAGGTCGCGGTAGGCGGGCAGCGGGAACAGGCTGGACAGCCGGGCGTAGGCGCCACGGTCGCCCAGCGCCGCGCCGGGGTAATAGGCGCGGACGAACTGCGGGCCGCCGAGGGCCCAGAGCTGGGCGTCGGGCAGGCGGTCGTCGCTCCACTGGCCGGCCAGCTGGGTTTCCAGGGCAAGTGAGGGCAGCAGGCGCCAGCGGGCGCCGAAACCCAGGCGGGTCAGCTGGTAGTCCAGGCTGGAGGCACCGGCCGGGGTTGGCTCACCGCCCAGGCCCTGCCGCAACAGCAGGCTGCCGTCGTAGTCCAGGCGCTTGCCCAGCGCCGTGGCGGTGGCGGTGCGCTGCACGGTGGCGGCCAGCGAGGGGTAGTGCTCGCGGCGCAACAGCTGCTGGTCGGAGTTGCGATAGAGCGACTGCTGGGTCAGATCGAGCTTCAGCTCGGTGGTCCAGCGAGCGCGGAAATCGGCCCTGGGCACCGCCAGCCAGCTCAGCTCGAAGTAGTTCTGCTCGCCGTCCAGCAGCCCGGCCGGATCGTGGACACGGTAGTCGAAGCGGCGGCCGCTCAGCGTGAACGCGCCCTGCGGCCGGAACAGGCTGGCCGACAGCCCCTGCTCGTGGTAGTCGGCGCTGCTGCCCTGAAACAGCCGGTCCGATTCGCGCCAGAACAGGCCCAGCTCGGCGCCGGAGCGGCTGTCGAGTTTGACCTCGAGATCGATGAAGCGCCGGCCGACGTAGCGATTGCCGGGATTGCCCACCGCCACTCGAACCTTGCCGCGGTTGCCCTGTGGGTAGCTGTAGACATCCATCAACAGGCCTTCACCGTCCGGCAGCAGGCGGGCACCGGCATGCAGGCCGGCGCGGTCGGCATGCAGGCCGGCGAGGGTGCGTGCCGGCTCCAGGTCGGCGGCCCGCAGCGGCTGCTTGACCGTAGCCAGCGGCTGGAAGTAGTCCAGCAACGGTGGCTGGCCCTCGACGCGGGTCAGCTTGACCGGGACCAGCCACACCCGGAGGCTGCCGTCGGCTTCCTCAAGGTAGTAGGTGCGCGAACTCAGATAGCCGGCCGCGACCATCAGGTAGGGAAGGCGCCGCAAGGCGTCATCGGCGCTGCTGGCCTGCAGCAGGTTGGCGCGCAGCTCGCTCAGGTCGACATCGGCCGGGGCCTGAATCTTCATGCTCCGGCCGTCTAGCCGCACCGCCAACTCGCGGCCGGCGGCGCGGCGCGCGGGCGCAACCAGCGTGGGCTCGGGCGGAGCGGGTAGGGGAAGGTCGACGGGCATGGGAGCGGGCTGGCAGGCGGCCATTATTGGGGGGGCCGGGGAGACTTGGAAAGCTGTGGGTCCCGCGCCCTCAGTGCCTTGGGTGCGGCCAGCGGCGCCACTAGGCACCCTGCCTGCCGATTACTTACTAGGCCTCGTATAAACAGGGAGTGTTACTTAATAAATACGATAGCTAGGTCGCCGGGCTGCGCCGAGAATACCGAATACAGCAACAACCTTGTGCTTGTTTCCGGCGGAAATCCCCTGGGGAGAGTCGCGATGCCTAGTCTTGCAGCCACACTGTATTCCGGGGTTTTCGAGCAGCAGGAGCAGTTCGCCAGCTGGGGGCTGTCCTGCCTGGTCGAGCGCCTGCCGATGTCACAGGCGCGCTGGTGTCTGCTTACCCCTTCCGGCATCCGCGAGATCTGCATGGCCGGTCTGGCCTCGAGCGCTCCCGAGGCCGAATTCTCGACACTGCGCATCGAGGTGCTGGAGCCGGTGGAAAACACCCGCCACGAGTTCACCTGGCAGCGGGCGCTGCCGTCCAGCTTCGTCGACGAAGAGCGGCGTTTTTTGCAGGAAAACCTTGAGCACCTGGTCAATGCCGAACGGCTGTCGCGCCGCTTGCAGGGCTTGCTGCGTCAGGCGCGGGGTGGTGATCCTGAGCCGGTGGGCTTCGCCATCGTCAACGCCGAGGGGCGCATCGAGTCCGCTGACCGGGTCTTCGAGGATTACCTGCGCCGGGCCAACGAGGACTGGGACGGCAGGCACCTGCCGTTTCCGCTGTCACTGGAAGCCAAGGCCTATACCCAGGGCATCCCCCACGGCGGCCTGTTCTACCGGCTCGATCCTTTCGGCGAGAAATGCCATGTGCGGGTCCGCCGTGACCGCCGCGCGCCCAGTGTCAGTGGCCGTGAGTTGCAGGTGGCGCGCAAGCTGGCCGGAGGCATGACCTTCAAGGAGATCGCCCGCGATCTGGGTCTGGCTCCTTCCACCGTCTCCACCCACGCCTATAACCTCTACGACAAGCTGGGCATCCGTCGCCGGGCGCAGCTGGTGGAGTGGGTGCACAAGCAGTACGGCCGCGGCTAGCCCCGGCAGCTGATTTTTGGCCGCCTTTGGTCGCGGAATCATTGCGTTTGCTGCGGTGCGACGCTAAGGTTCGCGTCCCCGAAAGACCGGGTGTACGGTTCCACGGTCAATGCGACATATCGTTTCGATCCTCCTGCAGAACGAGGCCGGCGCGCTTGCGCGGGTGGCCAACATGTTTTCCGCCCGTGGCTACAACATCGAGTCGCTCTGCGTAGCGCCGACCCACGACTCGGCGGTTTCCCGGCTGACCCTGGTCACCACCGGCTCCGACGCGGTGATCGAGCAGATCGTCGGTCAGACCCGCAAGCTGGTCGATGTCGTCGATATCGCCGATCTCTCGGCGACCGACCATGTCGAGTGCGAGCTCTTGATCATCAAGATCGAACTGCTGCCGCAGCAGGCCAATGCCTTCATCCATTGCGTGCGCGACCACCACGCCACCGCCCTGGATGGCAGCGAAAACACCCGCACCGCGCAGCTGGCCGGCACCGCCGCGCAGGTCGAGGCCTTCATCGCCGATCTGGCGAAGATCTCGAACGTGCTGGAACTGGTGCGCTCCGGCGTCGCCGCGCTGGCGCTGGGCCAGAGCGTGCTGCACAAAGCCTGAGAGTTTTTTTCAAAGCATTTTTCCCTTCATCCACGCCCCATCGGAGCCACGACCGTGAGCATCTCCATCTACTACGACAAAGACGCAGACCTTTCCATCATCCAGGGCAAGAAGGTCGCCATCGTCGGCTACGGTTCGCAGGGCCATGCCCACGCGCTGAACCTCAAGGACTCCGGCGTCGATGTCACCGTGGCGTTGCGCAAGAGCTCCAAGAGCTGGGAGAAGGCCACCAACGCCGGCCTCAAGGTCGCCGAAGTCGCCGACGCCGTTAAGGCTGCCGACCTGGTGATGATCCTCGCCCCCGACCAGGACCAGCGCAAGATCTACGAAGAGTCGGTCGCCCCCAATCTGAAGAAGGGCGCCACCCTGGCTTTTGCCCATGGCTTCAACATCCACTTCCAGCTGATCGAGCCGCGCGCCGACCTCGACGTGATCATGGTCGCGCCCAAGGGCCCCGGCCACACGGTGCGTTCGACCTATACCCAGGGCGGCGGCGTGCCCAGCCTGATCGCCATCCACCAGAACGCCACCGGCAATGCCAAGGCGATTGCCCTGAGCTACGCCAGCGCCAACGGTGGCGGCCGCGCCGGCATCATCGAGACCAACTTCCGCGAGGAAACCGAAACCGATCTGTTCGGCGAGCAGGCGGTGCTCTGTGGCGGCGCCTCGGCGCTGGTGCAGGCCGGCTTCGAAACCCTGGTGGAAGCCGGCTACGCGCCGGAGATGGCCTACTTCGAGTGCCTGCACGAGCTCAAGCTGATCGTCGACCTGATGTACGAGGGCGGCATCTCCACCATGCGCTACTCGATCTCCAACACCGCCGAGTACGGCGACTACGTGACCGGCCCGCGCATCGTCACCGAAGAGACCAAGAAGGAGATGAAGCGCGTCCTCACCGACATCCAGACCGGCAAGTTCGCGCGCGACTTCGTGCTCGAGAACCAGGCCGGCCAGCCCATGCTCAAGGCCCGCCGCCGCATTGGCGCCGAGCATCAGATCGAGGAAGTGGGCGCCCGCCTGCGCTCGATGATGCCCTGGATCGCCAAGAACAAGCTGGTCGACAAGACCAAGAACTAAGCGAGCTACAGGCACGGCGCGATTCATCCTTAAGATGAATCGCGCCGTTCTGTTTTCACCGCAGCGAAAGTTCCGCCATGCGTAGCGCCTACGTTCCGATCCTTCGCATCGTCCCCGAAGGCTGGATCAGCTGCGCCCTGTTGGCGCTGCTGGCCTTGCTGCTCTGGGGCCTGGGCCTCTGGCAGCTGGCGCTGATCCCAGCCCTGCTGGTGCCGGTGGCACTGCTCTGGTTTCAGGACCGCACCCGCCGCAGCCCGGCCAAGCCCCTGGGCGTGCTGGCGCCGGTGGACGGCGTGGTGAGCTTCAGGCGCGAATGCCACGACCCCTATCTGGGGCGCGAGGCGATCCGTCTCGGCATCCGGGTTTCGGTCTGGGGCAACTACCTGCTGCGCGCGCCGGTGGAAGGCGAGGTGCTGGCGGTACCGGGCGCCTCGCGCCGGGTCAGTCGCATCCAGACCGACGAAGGCGAGGACGTGCTGGTGGTGGCTGCACGCGGCTGGCTGCTCGGTGCGCGTCCAGTGTGGATTCCGTTTGGTGAGCGGGTGGGGCAGGGGCGGCCTTGCGGGGTGCGGCGCTTGGCACGGGTCGTTGATGTATACCTGCCGGCCAGTTCGCGCGTGGAAGTCGCGCTCGGGCAAACGATAAGATGCGGCGAGACCGTCCTCGCCACGCTGCTGCGGAGAACCGAACGATGAGCGACACCGCAACACCGCGCCGCAAGGGGCCGACCAAGGGCATCTACCTGCTGCCCAACCTGTTCACCACCGGCACCCTGTTCGGCGGCTTCTACGCCATCGTCATGGCGATGGGTGGGCGCTTCGACCACGCCTGCATCGGCATCCTGGTGGCGATGGTCGCCGACGGTCTCGACGGCCGCATCGCCCGGCTCACCAATACCTCCACCGACTTCGGCAAGGAATACGACTCGCTCTGCGACATGGTCGCCTTCGGCGTTGCTCCGGCCATCGTCGTCTATGCCTACAGCCTCTCGGGCCTGGCTGAATACCGCTGGCTGGGCGGCAAGCTCGGCTGGGTGATCGCCTTCACCTACGCCGCCTGCGCGGCGCTGCGGCTGGCGCGCTTCAACGTGCTGGCCAATATCGCCGGTGGCAGCAAGGATTTCTTCGGGCTGCCCAGCCCGGCGGCGGCGGCGCTGGTGACCTTCTTCGTCTGGAGCGCGGTGGATGTCTGGGGCGTCGCCGGTAGCGAGGTGCTGTTGGTGGCCGCGCCACTCACCCTGCTGACCGCGCTGGCTATGGTCAGCAGCATCCGCTACAACAGTTTCAAGAAGCTCAACCTGGCCGGGCGGATGAAGTTTCTGCCCTTTGCCGCGGTGGTCGGCCTGCTGACCCTGGTGGCGATCAATCCGCCGCAGGTGTTGTTCCTGGTGTTCCTGGGCTATGCCCTGTCCGGCCCGGTCAGCACGCTCTGGCGCCGACTGCGCAAACCTACCGCTCAAACCCCGGGCACTTGATTTCCCACGGTTCGCGGCTATCCTGCCTCGCCATGTTTACTTGCCGCGCCATCATTACCGCCCCCCGTGCCGACTCGGCGCGCCTGAGGCTGCCTGCGCGACTTAGCAACTGCGTGCTCGTCCTGGCTTGAAGGCCAGGACACCGGCACGCGCCCGCACGGGGGATAAACCGTGATGAGACTCTACTCACCATCCCCCTATTGATTGATAAGGTCCGCTGCCTGCGGGCCGGAGTGCTGTCACATGGCCATGCTGAAAAACCCCGCCACCAAATACCGTTCCTTCGCCCCCGTCCACCTGCGCGACCGGCGCTGGCCGGACGCCGTGCTCAGCCAGGCGCCGATCTGGTGCAGCGTCGACCTGCGCGACGGCAACCAGGCGCTGATCGAGCCGATGAACCGAGAGCGCAAGCTGCGCATGTTCCAGCTCTTGGTGAAGCTGGGCTTCAAGGAAATCGAGGTCGGCTTTCCTTCCGCCTCGCAGACCGAGTTCGATTTCATCCGCCACCTGATCGAAAACGATCTGATCCCCGACGACGTCAGCATCCAGGTGCTGACCCAGGCGCGCGAGCACCTGATCCGCCGGACCTTCGAGGCCCTGAAGGGCGCGAAGAAGGTGATCCTGCACTACTACAACGCCACCGCGCCGGTGATGCGCAGGGTGGTGTTCAACCTCAGCCAGGACGAGGTGATCGACCAGTTGGCGGTGCAGCACGCGCGGCTGATCAAGCAGCTGGCCGCCGAGCACCCGGACACCGACTGGACCTTCGAGTACTCGCCGGAGATGTTCTCCGGCACCGAGCTGGACTTCGCCAAGCGCATCGTCGATGCCGTCACCGAGGTCTGGCAGCCGACGCCGGCAAAGCCCTGCATCATCAACCTGCCAGCCACCGTCGAGCACAGCACGCCCAACATCTTCGCGGACATGGTCGAGTGGATGCATCGCAATCTGGCGCGCCGCGAGTCCATCGTCATCAGCGTGCATCCCCACAATGACCGCGGCACCGGCACCGCCGCCGGCGAGTTCGCCCTGATGGCCGGCGCCGATCGCATCGAAGGCTGCCTGTTCGGCAACGGCGAGCGCACCGGCAATGTCGATCTGGTCAACATCGCGCTGAACCTCTACACCCAGGGCGTCCATCCCGGCCTGGATTTCGGCGATATCGACGAAGTCCGCCAGTGCGTGGAGTACTGCAACCAGCTGCCGGTGCATCCGCGCCATCCCTATGTCGGCGACCTGGTGTTCACCAGCTTCTCCGGCAGCCACCAGGACGCGATCAAGAAGGCCTTCTCCCTGCGCAAGCCGGACGACATCTGGGAGATGCCCTACCTGCCGATCGACCCGCTGGATCTGGGCCGCAGCTACGAGGCGGTGATCCGCGTCAACTCGCAGTCCGGCAAGGGCGGCATCGCCTATCTGCTGGAGTCCGAGTACGGCCTGACCCTGCCGCGCCGCCTGCAGATCGAGTTCAGCACCGCCGTGCAGGCGGTGACCGACGAGTCCGGCAAGGAGGTGAGCGCCGCCGACATCTGGGCGCTGTTCCAGCGCGAGTATCTGAGCGCCAATGAACCCTACAGCTATCTGGCGCATCACTTGGTCGAGGACTCCACGCTGGATCAGGTCAAGCTGGTCACCGAGGTTGCGGTCAACGGCGAGAAGCAACGCCTGGACGGCCAGGGCAATGGCCCCATCGACGCCTTCGTCAACGCGCTCGCGGCGCTGAGCGGCCGCAAGCTGTCGGTGGCCGACTACCAGGAGCACGCGGTCACCGCCGGCAGCGATGCCAAGGCGGTGAGCTATATCGAGCTCAAGGTCGGCGAAGGTCGGCCGGTGTTCGGCGTCGGTATCGACGGCAACATCGTCACCGCCTCGCTGAAGGCCATCCTCTCGGCGCTCAATCGCGTTGCCCGCCGCGGCTAGTCCGCGGCAATGGCTGGGCAGCGATACCGGCCGCCTTCTGGCGGCTGGCATCGCGCTCGCCGCGCCCCGACAATAGCGGCATGAACGGCAAACGAAAAAAGGTGCTCGACGCCCTCGGCATCGAGACTTGGCAGGCCAAGGGCGCCAGCACCTCCGGCCTCGCGATTCCGGAAATGCCGTCTGTCGCGCCGCCACCGCCAGCGGTGATCGCCGCCGCCAGCACCCCGGCCGTCTCCGGCCCGCGACCTGCGGCGGTGCCCGCGCCGGTGTCGGGAAACAGCCCAGTGATAAGCACCATGAACGGCGCCAGCGCGCTCGAAGTCCCGGCCGACTGGAACGCGCTGCGCGAGCTGGTCAGCGGCTGCCAGCGCTGCAAGCTCTGCAAGACCCGCACGCAGACCGTGTTTGGGGTCGGCAACACCAGTGCGCCGCTGATGGTGGTGGGCGAGGGGCCGGGCGCCGACGAGGACGCCCAGGGCGAGCCCTTCGTCGGCCGCGCCGGCAAGCTACTCGACGAGATGCTGCGCTCCATCGGCCGCTCGCGCGCCGACAACACCTATATCGCCAACGTCGTGAAATGCCGACCACCCGGCAACCGCGACCCCGAGCCCGACGAGGTGGAAGGCTGCCGGCCGTATCTGGACATGCAGATCCAGCTGTTGCAGCCGAAGCTGATCGTCGCCCTGGGACGCATCGCGGCGCAGCGCTTGCTCTCCACCGACCAGCCGCTGTCGCGTCTGCGCGGCCCCTTGCACCAGTACGGCAAGTTCCAGACGCCGGTGTTCGTCACCTACCACCCGGCCTACCTGCTGCGCAGCCCCAAGGAAAAAGCCAAGAGCTGGGAAGACTTGAAGAAGGTCTGGCAGCACCTCCACGCCAGCCAATGATGGCGGAGCTCTGGCGCCTGCAGCGGCTCGACGCCGGCCGCGTGCCGGAAATTCTCGACATCGAGCGACGCGGCTATCCCTTTCCCTGGACCGAGCAGATCGTCCGCGACAGCCTGCGCCACGGCACTGCCTGCTGGGGCGTGCTGAATCCGGCCGACCAGCTGCTGGCCTATGCCTTCTTCAGCATGGCGGTGGGCGAGGCGCATGTGCTCAACATCTGCGTCGACCCGGCGCAGCAGGGGCAGGGCATCGGCCGCTACCTCATGCAGCACCTGCTGGCGCTGGCGCGCGAGGAGCTGTGCACCGTGGTGCTGCTGGAAGTGCGGCGCTCCAACAACGCGGCGCGCCGGCTCTACGAGAGCCTCGGGTTCAACACCCTGGGCATCCGCAAGGGCTACTATCCGGCGGCCGAGAACAGCCGCGAAGATGCCTTGGTGCTGGGCTACGAAATCCTCTGACCGAGACCCGCCGATGGCGCCGGACCGCAAGCAGCAACTCAGCTGGGCCTTCTACGACTGGGCCAATTCGGCATTTGCCACCACCGTGCTGGTCGGCCTGTTTCCTATTCTGTTCAACAAGTACTACGCCGCTGGCGTCGAGCCCGGCATCAGCACGTTCTACCTGGGCGCCTACGGCAACTCCCTGCCCAGCTTCCTGGTGATGCTGATGGCGCCCTGGCTGGGCGTACTCGCCGACAAGCACGGTTGGAAGAAGCGCCTGCTGCTGTTCTTCACCCTGCTGGGCGCCAGTGCCACCGCTAGCCTGATGCTGGTCGGCGAGGGGCAGTGGCAGCTGGCCATCGCCCTGTTTGCCCTGGGCGGAGTCGGTTTCTTCGGCGGCCTGGGCTTCTACGATTCGCTGCTGGTCAACGTCGCCGCGCCGGCCGAGCGCGACCGGGTTTCCGCGCTTGGCTATGGCCTCGGCTATCTCGGCGGCGGCCTGCTGTTCGTGCTCAACGTCAGCATGGTGCAGAAGCCGGAATGGTTCGCGCTTGCCAATGCCGCCGAAGCCGGCAAATGGGCCTTCGTCAGCGTCGCGATCTGGTGGCTGCTGTTTTCCTGGCCCTTGTTCCGCAACGTCCGCGAATCGCGCGCCGTGCACGATGTCGGCGTCCTCGGCTGGGCCGCGATCTGGGCAACCATGAAGCAGATCGCCCGCTACCGCCCGGTGTACCTGTTTCTGTTCGCCTACTGGCTCTACATCGATGCGGTGAACACCGTCGCCAACATGGCGGTGGACTTCGGCATCAAGCTCGGCTTCGAGCCCGGCGCGCTGATCAAGGCGCTGCTGATCGTGCAGTTCGTCAGCTTCCCGGCCGCCATCGCCTTCGGCCGCATCGGCGAGCGCTTCGGTGCCCAGCGCGGGCTCTACCTGGGCTTGAGCATCTATATCGGCGTCACCCTCTGGGCGCTGAGCATGCAGACCGAGGCCGACTTCTACCTGATGGCGGCTGCGGTTGGGCTGGTGCAGGGCGGCGTGCAGTCACTGTCGCGCAGCTTCTATTCCAGCCTCATCCCGAAGGAATCCGCCGGGCAATTCTTCGGCTTCTACAACATGCTCGGCAAGTTCGCGGCGGTGCTGGGGCCCCTGGTGGTGGGCCTCACCGCCAGCCTCACCGGCAATCCCCGGCTGGCGATCTTCGTGCTGGTGTTCTTCTTCGCCGCCGGCATGCTGCTGCTGGCGCGGGTACGGCCGCAGCAGGCCTGAGCCCGCACGGGGTACTAGAGCGCGAACAGCTCGGGGTTTCTGGCCATGTCGCGCCGGTAGCAGCTCTTCAGGCGGGCGAGGTCGGCCTCGTAGTCGCCACTGGTGCGGAACGCCGGCGCCAGGCCGATGCACTTGCGGCCATGGTCGATATAGGCCGGAAGCACCGGTACGCCGGCGGCATGGGCGATCTGCTGCCAGCCGCTTTTCCAGCGTGGGTTGTAGTGGCGGGTCCCCTCGGGCGCCAGGCCCAGCACCAGTTGCGGGTGCTGGCGGAAGGCGGCGGTGGTCTGCGCCACCACGCCGCCGGAGACGCTGCGGTCGATGGGAATGCCGCCCAGGGTGCGCATCAGCGGCGCCAGCGGCCCGGAGAACAGCGTGTGCTTGCCGAACCAGCGCACCCGTAGGCCCAGGGCCAGAATCGCGGCCATGCCGAACACGAAATCCCAGTTGGAGGTGTGAGGAATGGCGGTGATGACCGCCTGCGGCAGCGCTGGCAGCTGCACTTCCAGCCGCCAGCCGAAAGCGCGCAGCACGGCGCGACCAATGAATCGCGAAACGGCGTTGCCGCCGCGGGGAAAGCCCAGGTTTGCTCCGTCCATGCACCTTGTCCGGGTGTACGGGGGCGCTAGCATGTGGCCATGACCACGCCCAAACCCGTCACCTATTCGTCGTATCTGCAGATCGACGCGCTGCTGGCCTTGCAGAAGCCTCTGTCGGAAGGCCCGGAGCACGACGAAACCCTGTTCATCATTATCCACCAGGTCTACGAGCTCTGGTTCAAGCAGTTGCTGCACGAGCTGGACGGCCTGGAGCGCGCTTTTGCCGCCGCCGACAGTCCCAAGGCGCTGGCGGCGCTCAAGCGCATGCTCACCATCCTCAAGACCCTGGTGCAGCAGGTGGATGTGATCGAGACGATGACCCCGCTCTCCTTCAATGCCTTCCGGGCACGGCTGGAGGCCAGCTCCGGTTTTCAGTCGGCGCAGTTCCGCCTGCTGGAATTCCGCCTCGGCCACAAGCGGCCGGCGCTGTTGGCGCACTACCCCGAGGGCAGCGGCGAGCGCGAGCGGCTACAGGCGGCGCTGCTCGCGCCCTGCGCCTGGGATGGCTTTCTGCGCTATCTGCGGGCGCTGGGCTGGGCGGTGCCGGCTGCCGCGCTGGCGCGCGATCCACAGGCGCCGCTGGCGCCGGATGCCGCGGTTCAGGCCTTGCTGATCGACATCTACCGCCGCAATGACTTCGCCGCCCAAGTCTGCGAGCGCCTGGTCGATCTCGACGAGGGCTTGCAGGAGTGGCGTTACCGCCACGTGAAGATGGTCGAGCGCACCCTGGGCGCCAAGCCCGGCACCGGCGGCTCGGCCGGCGCCGACTATCTGCGGGCGACCCTGTTCAAGCCGCTGTTTCCGGATCTCTGGGCGATCCGGTCGATGCTCTAGGTCTGGACCCGCCCGAGGCCAGAAAACCTCGGGCGGGCTCGCGCCCGACTATTCGCCGCGGCGCTTTTCCATGCGCTCCTTCCACTTCGCCTTGCGCTCCTCGCAGGCCTTGGGATCGGCCTCGCACTTGGCTTTCAGCTCGGCCCGGCGCTCCTGCATCTTCTGCTTCATCTCCTCGCACTTGGCTGGATCGGCATCGCACTTGGCCTTCATCTCCTGAGCGCGGGCGCGCATCTGCTCACATTGGGCCGGGTTTTCGGCACAGCGCTGGGCCACCTTGTCCTGCTGCTCGGGCGTCAACTCGGCGGCATGGACCGCGCCCAGCAGGGCGATGGACAGGGGCAGGGACAACATCAGCTTGCGTAGCATGGGGATCTCCGGAGGGTGAACTGTGGTGATTAAAGTCCGGCAGGCGTCGGTTGGTTGACAGCCAATTTCGGGCTCTTGAAAGCAGGATGCGCGACACCAGTTTTGCGTCGTGCGCACAGAAGCCCATCTTCTGAACCCGATGTAGGAGAACCAACATGAGTCTGACCCGTTACGAGCCGTGGTCCTTGCACCGCGCGCTGTTGAATGAATTCACCCGTGCCCTGGACGCCAACAACCAGGACGCCAGTACCGGCGCCACCGCCGACTGGACGCCGTCGGTGGACATCGCCGAGTACGCCGACAAGTTCGTGCTCAGCGCCGACATCCCCGGCGTCGATCCTTCCAGTGTCGAAGTCACGCTCGAAAACGGCGTACTGACGCTTGCCGGCAGCCGCGAGAAGGCGGTGGAAGCCGCGGGTGTCGAACGTCGCCGTATCGAACGCGCGACTGGCCGCTTCTTCCGCCGCTTCGCGCTGCCCGACACCATCGACGGCGACTCGGTTTCCGCCAGTGGCAAGCACGGCGTGCTGGAAATCGTCATCCCCAAGCGGCCGGCCAGCCAGCCACGACGGATCAACGTGACCCACTGAGCCGCCTCCGCCGCCGGCGGAGCTTGCTGATGCAAAGCCGCGTGCTTCTAGGGTGCGCGGCTTTTTTCGTAGAGAATGGCGTCTTATGGAATACAAGGACTACTACAAGATTCTGGGCGTTGCCCGCTCTGCCTCGGCCGACGAGATCAAGAAGGCCTATCGCAAGCTGGCGCGCGAATTTCATCCCGACAAGAACAAGGCCAAGGGCGCCGAGGATCGCTTCAAGGAAATCAACGAGGCCAACGAGGTACTCAGCGATGCCGAGAAGCGCAAGGCCTACGACGCCTTGGGCGCCAACTGGCGCGCCGGCCAGCGCTTCGAACCACCGCCGGGCTGGGACGGCCAGATGGGTGGCGGCCGCGGTGCTCGTGCTGGCCGCGCGGGTGGCTTCAGCGGCGGAGCTGATTTTTCCGACTTCTTCTCCTCGCTGTTCGGCGGCGCGGCGGGCGGCGCCGGCGGTGGTTTCGGCAACATGGGTGGCTTCGCGCCCGAGGCCGAGGACTCCCGTGATGTGCTGACGGTGTCGCTGGAAGAATCCTTCCACGGCGGCAGCCGGCGCGTGCAGCTGAGCAGCGGTCGCACGCTGGACGTGAAGATTCCCAAGGGCGTGACCGAGGGCAAGACCATCCGCCTCAACGGCCAGGGCCGCTACGGCGGCGACCTGCTGCTGGAAATCCGCTTCGCCCCGCACCCGCAATTCGAGGTGAAGGAGCGCGACCTGAGCTGCGTGGTGGCGGTCGCTCCCTGGGAAGCGGCGCTGGGGGCGAGTATCGATGTACCGACCCTGGGTGGCGCGGTGCAGCTCAAGCTGCCGGCGGGCAGTCAGTCGGGCAAGAAGCTGCGCTTGAAGGGGCGCGGCTTGCCGGGGGCGACGCCGGGCGATCAGCTGGTGGAGATTCGGGTGGTGGCGCCGCCGGCGGAGAATGACGAGCAGCGGGCGCTCTATGAGGAAATGGCGCAGAAGTTTGCGGGGTTCAAGCCGCGCGGGTGATTGCGGCTGGGCGTCTTCGCTCTTGAGCGCTGTGGTTCGCGCGTTCGCGCTCTGCTAGCTTTGCAGGGCTTGATAGCTTTTTTTCGCCCCCTGGCGACTCACTTTTCTTTGCTTGTGCAAAGAAACAGTTAATGGGTTGGCATGGCAAGCCATGCCAACAGCAAAAGA
>NZ_JBYSYF010000004.1:0-200377 GCF_058782965.1 Stagnimonas sp. FW305-C-60 | reverse complement strand
TGTGGCTTTTGACTTGCCCTCCCCTTCGTAAGCGCCGAGAAGCGCAGTGGACGGGGGGTATGGAAGCGCCCGCCTGTCTGAGGCGCCTATAGGGCGCCGAGTTCGGGCGCGTCCCCCCGGCCACGAGCATCGCAGGGCACCCCGTAGGGGGCGCTACGCAGGGGCCTGCTTTCTTTTGCTTACTTTTCTTTGCAGGAGCAAAGAAAAGTGAGTCGCCAGGGGGCGAAAGAAAGCTATCAAGCCCTGCACCGCAAAAAGAGCGCGAACGCGCGAACCACAACCCAGCAGCACCAAACCCAAGCCGCCCAAACAAAAGGCCCGCCGAAGCGGGCCTCATCGAACCGTACCGGAGCTACAAGCCTACTTCTTGTGAATCGCAGAATCCGAAACCACGATCCCATCCAGGTCCGCATACAGCCAAGCCCCAGGCTTGAAGGTAACCCCGGCGAACGTCACCACCTTGTCGACATGCCCGGAGTGCAAACCCTTCTCGCTCTTGCGCGGATGGGTGCCCAGCGCCTTGAGGCCGAAATCCTGCTCGGCGATCTCGGCGGCGTCGCGGATGTAGCCATACACCACAATGCCGGCCCACTTGTTCTTCACCGCCAACTCGCCCAGCAAGCCACCCACCAGCGCGCAACGGGTGGAGCCACCACCGTCCACCACCAACACGCGACCCTCGCCGGGCGTCTCCAGGGTGGCGCGGACCAGAGCGTTGTCCTCGAAAACCTTCAGGGTCTTGATCGGGCCATGAAAAGCCAGACGACCGCCGTAGTCGGCGAACAGCGGTTCGGCGACCTGGGCTTCGGGGTGGGCGTCGGAAAGATCAGTGGTGGCGGTGCTCATGGCGGCTTTCGGCGATTACGAGGGGCTGCAAGGGTATCCCTTCGCCGCCGCTCTGAGAATCGCCGCCGGCAACTTGGTGGCGGCCACCGGGTCTGAAGCGGCATGCTGTGCCCGCTCCGCCGCCACCCCGGACCCTGCTATGAAGACCACCCGCATCGTCACCGCATTCACCCTGGCCCTGGCCGCTGCGCTCAGCGCCTGCAGCACCACCGCCTCCCGCATTGGCGAGCAGCAGGGCCTGTTCGACAGCTACCCCGCCGAGGTGCGGGAAAAGATCCGCGCCGGCGAAATCGCGGTCGGCTTTACGCCGGAACAGGTGCGCATGGCCCTGGGCGAGCCCAGCCGGGTCTACACGCGGCAGACCGTTCAGGGCGAAGCGGAAATCTGGTCCTACCAGGATCGCAGCCCAGCGCTCAGCTTCGGCTTGGGCGGCTACAGCGGCGGCGGCACCAGCGCTGGAGTCGGTATCGGCACGGGCGGCGACGCCCTGGAGAAACTGCGCGTGGTGTTCGAGGCCGGCAAGGTGGCCTCGATCGAAACCACCCAGCGCAAATAGGCCCTAGCGGCGGGCCAGCCAGGGCGTCAGCAGCGCCCAGGCGATCAGGGCGACGAACACCATCAGGGTCCAGAACGGCAGGCTCTGGCCCAGGAAGGTCCAGTCGATCTTGGCGCAGTTGCCGTCGCCCTTGAGGATGGTGGTGACCACCTCCTGCAGCGGCATCATGTCCATCAGATAGCTCAGCGTCGGCCCGCAGGCTGGGCGCTGGTCCTCCGGCAGGCCCTGCAGCCAGACATGCCGCCAGGCGATGCCGGCACCGATGGCGCTCGCCAGCGTCGCCAGACCGCTGTAGACCCAGCGCCCCCAGGCCTTGGGGCCGTGCAGCGCGGCAACCAGGAACACCAGTCCGGCCGAGAGCATGGCGATGCGCTGGAAGATGCACATCGGGCAGGGTTCCAGCCCCAGAATCTTCTGGAAGAAGAAGATCGCCATCAGCAAGCCGCTGGCGCAGCCGGCAAAGCCGAGGAAACTGAGACCGCGGTAGCTGAGCAAAGCCTTCATGGCGTTCTGGTCTGGGGTCTAGCGAAGGGAGGATCAGGCCGAAACCACGGGGATGCCCGCGAGCTTGCCCTGCCAGAGCTTGGGCCCGGTCTCGTGCACGGAAGTTCCCTGCGCGTCGACCGCCACCGTCACCGGCATATCGACCACCTCGAACTCGTAGATGGCCTCCATGCCGATGTCCTCGAAGCCCAGCACCTTGGCCGACTTGATCGCCTTCGACACCAGATAGGCGGCGCCACCCACCGCCATCAGGTAGGCGCTCTTGTGCTTCTTGATCGCCTCGATGGCCACCGGGCCGCGCTCGGCCTTGCCAATCATGGCGATCAGGCCGGTCTTCGCCAGCATCATCTCGGTGAACTTGTCCATGCGCGTCGCCGTGGTCGGGCCGGCCGGGCCCACCGCCTCGTCGCGCACCGGATCGACCGGGCCGACGTAGTAGATGACGCGGTTGGTGAAGTCCACCGGCAGCTTCTCGCCCTTCGCCAGCATGTCCTGGATGCGCTTGTGGGCGGCATCGCGGCCGGTGAGCATCTTGCCGTTCAGCAGCAGAGTCTGGCCCGGCTTCCAACTCGCCACTTCTGCCGGCGTCAGGGTGTCGAGATTCACGCGGGTGGAGGTCTTGGTGTCGGCCGCCCAGGTCACCTGCGGCCAGTCTTCCAGCTTGGGCGCTTCCAGCTTGGCCGGGCCGCTGCCATCCAGCTCGAAGTGCACATGGCGGGTGGCGGCGCAGTTGGGGATCATCGCCACCGGCAGGCTGGCGGCGTGGGTCGGGTAGTCGATGATCTTCACGTCGAGCACGGTGGTGAGGCCGCCCAGACCCTGCGCGCCGATGCCCAGCGCGTTGACCTTCTCCAGCAGCTCCAGGCGCAGTTCCTCGACCTTGGTGAGGGTCTCACCGCGCGCCTTCTTGGCCTTGACCAGATGGATGTCCACCGGCGCCATGATCGCTTCCTTGGCCATCACCGCCGCCTTTTCCGGCGTGCCGCCGATGCCGAGGCCGAGGATGCCCGGCGGGCACCAGCCGGCGCCCATGGTCGGCACCGTCTTCAGCACCCAATCGACGATGGAGTCGCTGGGGTTGAGGCAGACCAGCTTGGACTTGTTCTCGCTGCCGCCGCCCTTGGCGGCGCAGGTCACCTCGACGTGATCGCCGGGGACGATCTCGTAATGGATCACCGCCGGGGTGTTGTCCTTGGTATTGGTGCGCTTGCCGGCCGGGTCGGCCAGCACCGAAGCGCGCAGCTTGTTCTCGGGGTTGAGGTAGGCGCGGCGGACCCCCTCGTTGACCATTTCCTGCACCGACATCGTCGCGTCCCAGCGCACGTTCATGCCGACCTTGAGAAAGACCACGCAGATGCCGGTGTCCTGACAGATCGGCCGATGGCCCTCGGCGCACATGCGTGAATTGGTCAGGATCTGCGCGATCGCATCCTTCGCCGCCGGGGATTCTTCCTTCTCGTAGGCCTCGCCCAGCGCCTGGATGTAGTCCAGCGGGTGGTAGTAGCTGATGTACTGGAAGGCGTCGGCGATGGACTGGATGAAATCGTCCTGGCGGATAGTGCTCATGGCTGGGAGTCTGGCGGTTGGTTTTCGGCAGGCGCGCATCCTACCAGCGTGCGGGCGGCGGCTGGGCCTCTTACGCGCGCAGGCCCACTGCACTCCACTGCCGTGAGGGCGGGCCGCGGCGCGGCCCTGTGAGGGCGCCGACCTCGCTGCGCTGGTCGGCTGTGAGGGCACTCGCGCTGCGCGCTCGCTGTGAGGGAAAAGCCAAGGCGGCGGTTTATCCAGGCCCGCCCTCACCTCAGTTGGAGGCGTACACCGCGTGGCTGTGGTGATCCGCCGGCTCCCAGAGCGCGATGCCGTTGCGGATGTCGTCCAGCTCCAGCAGGCCGCGCGAGTCCTCGCGCATGGCGGAATCGACGAAGGCCGCCTCCAGCACGCGGGTCAGGGCGCGGACGTTGCCATGCCAGCGGCAATCGCGGATCGCCTGCCAGGCCGGTTCCGACAAACCCTCCGGCGCCCGCCAGCTAGTGCAGCGCGAACCCAGCTTGGCGAGATTGGCGGCAACCACGGCGATCATGTCCTCCTCGCGCCGGTGCAGCTCCGGCACCGAGATGGTGGCAGCACCCAGGCGGGTGAACTCGTCGATGTTCACCGAGTTGCGCAGGTGCTCCCAACTGCGGTTGGTGGCGAACAGCAGGGCGCAATCCAGCGACTGCTTGGCGGAGGCGCCGAACGGCAGGTACTGACCGTTGTCCAGGGCCTCCATCAGGGTTTCCATCACCGCACCGGTGACACCGTGCGCCTCGTCGAGGAAGCAGACGCCGTCGCGGGCATGCGAGAAGGCGCCGGTACGGCCGCCGGCACCGGGGAAGGCGCCGGACACATGGCCGCAGAGCAGGGACTTGATCGCCGCCTTGTCACCGGTGTTCTCCGCCGCCAGGTTCACCGAGACGAAACGGCCCTTGTTGCGCACCAGGAAGTAGTAGAAGGCCAGCGAGGTCTTGCCGCTGCCGGGGCCGCCGAGCAGGTAGGCGCGGCTGACGCCGTTCTTGGCGAAGGCGCGGATGCGCGCCACCACCGCGTGCAGCTCCGGACTGAAGATGTAGAAGCTCTTGTAGCCGGGGTTATCGATCTCGGTGGAGATCGGCATGCGGATCAGGTTGTCCTCGACCACCGGGCTCAGGCGTCGCGGCAACTGCGCCAGGGCGTCGGAGACATCCCGCGCCAGCATCAGGTGCACGCCGGCCAGCCGACCTGCCGCGCTGCGCCGCTCCAGCCAACGCCCCAGCGCCGCGAACTGCCGGCCGTGGATGACGATCACCAGGCTGCTGTGGCGACCGCCGGACCGCGCTGCCAGCACCTTGTCGGCGATGCCATCGAGCTGCTCGGGGTCGAGGAACAGGCTGACCACGAACTCGGAAGAGGCCGGGATCAGCGGCGTGCCCTCGCGCTGCGGCTCCGGCGGCGCGGCCAGCTCGTAGCGGGTGCCCGGCGGCAGCAGCGATTCCAGGCCCGGCGCCAAGTGCGGATCGTGGCGGCCGGCCTCGGCGGCATAGACGGTCAGATAGGCAGGCGGCAGGGAAACGGCAACGGGTTCGGACTTGCGAGCGGAGCTGCGAAACATGGAGAGCCTCCTGGCGTGTTCTTCTGTATTCAAGCCTATTCGCAAACGGGGTGCCGCCGACGGCCTGCCGATGGAATCAGCCGCCATTCCGACCAATGGTCGTGGCTCAGCCGCCGGCGCCGCCGGAACCACCTTTGATACCGCCCTCGGTCAGAGCCGCCGGATCAAGCAGACGCCGCAGGCTGCGCTCGGACAGACCGGTTTCTTCCAGCGCCACCTCCAGCACCGGCCGCCGCTCGACGTAGGCGCGTTTGGCGATGGCGGCGCCACGCTCGTAGCCGATCTTCTCGTTGAGCGCGGTGATCAGGATGGGGTTCTTCGCCAGCGCCTCGTCGATGTGGCTCTGGTTGACCACGAAGCCGGCGATGGCGCGGTCGGCCAACAGGCGGCTGACATTGGCCAGCAGCTCCAGCGACTGCAAGAGGTTGTGCGCCACCAGCGGCAGCATGACGTTGAGCTGGAAGTTGCCGGACTGGGCGGCGATGGTGATCGCCGCGTCGTTGCCGATCACCTGGGCGGCGACCATGCAGGTCGCCTCCGGAATCACCGGATTGACCTTGCCCGGCATGATCGAACTCCCCGGCTGCAGGGTCGGCAGGGCGATCTCGCCCAGGCCGGCCAGCGGCCCGGAGTTCATCCAGCGCAGGTCGTTGGCGATCTTCATCAGCGAGACCGCGATCACCTTCAGCTGGCCAGACAGCTCGGCCGCCGCGTCCACCGTCGCCAGGCTCTCAAAGGCATTGGGGCTGGGCAGAAACTTGAGCCCGGTGCGCCGCACCAGGAGCCGCGCGAAGCTGCGCGCGAAGCGCGGATGGGCATTGATGCCGGTGCCGACTGCGGTGCCGCCCTGGGCCAGGGCCAGCAGGCGCGGCAGAGCGGCGTCCAGCCGCGCCTGGCCGTTCTTGATCTGCTGCGCCCAGCCCGACAGTTCCTGGTCGAAGCGCAGCGGCATGGCGTCCATCAGATGGGTGCGGCCGGTCTTGACCTGACTGCGCAGGCTGCGCGCCTTGGCCTCGATCACCTTCTGCAAGTGCGCCAGTGCCGGCTTCAGCTGCTCGTGCACCAGCAGCGCCGCCGCCACGTGCAGGGCGGTGGGGATCACGTCGTTGGACGACTGCCCGTAGTTGACGTGGTCGTTGGGATGCACCACCAAGCCGGCGGCGCGGCTGGCGAGGCGGGCGATCACCTCGTTGGCGTTCATGTTGCTGGAGGTGCCGGAGCCGGTCTGGAACACGTCCACCGGGAACTGCTCGTAGTGGGCACCTTCGGCCACCTCGCTGGCGGCGGCGGCGATCGCCTCGGCGCGGGCGGCATCGAGCAGGCCCAGGCCGGCATTGGCCTCGGCGGCGGTGGCCTTGATCAGCCCCAGGGCGCGGATGAACGGACGCGGCATGCGCAGGCCGGAAACCGGAAAATTCTCCACCGCCCGCTGGGTTTGGGCACCCCACAAGGCCTGCGCCGGCACCTGCATGGGCCCCAGGCTGTCGCGCTCGATCCTGAACTTGTTCATGGCAATTGCACCTCGTCGCGTAAAATGCGCGTCCTTCGCAGCCACCGCCGCAGCCCGGCGGACCGACCCAAGCCCGCCCGATGAACCTGACCTCGCTCTCCGCCATCTCCCCCATCGACGGCCGCTACGCCGAAAAGACCGTCGCCCTGCGCGAATTCTTCTCCGAGTATGGGCTGATGCGCTACCGCGTGATCGCCGAGATCCGCTGGCTGCAGACCCTGAGCCGCCACCAGGGCATCCCGGAGGTGCCGCCGCTGTCGGATGCCGCCCACGCCCGGCTGGAGGCGATCATCGCCAACTTCAACGTCGACGAGGCGCAGTGGATCAAGGTCAAGGAACAGACCACCAACCACGATGTGAAGGCGGTCGAGTACTACCTCAAGGACAAGGCCCAGGGCCATCCGGAGCTGGCGGCGGTCACCGAGTTCATCCACTTCGCCTGCACCAGCGAGGACATGAACAACCTCGCCCACGCGCTGATGCTGCGCGACGCCCGCGAAAAGGTCTTGCTGCCCGCCATCGACAAGACCATCGGCGCGATCTCCTCGCTCTCGCAGCAGTACGCCGAGCAGCCCATGCTCAGCCGTACCCACGGCCAGCCGGCCTCGCCGACCACGCTGGGCAAGGAGATGGCGGTGTTCGTGGCGCGTCTCAAGCGCCAGCGCCAGCAGCTGGCGGCGGTGCCTTGCCTGGGCAAGATCAATGGCGCGGTCGGTAACTGGAACGCGCATCTGGCCGCCTATCCGGAACTCGATTGGCCGGCGATGGCTGCCGATTTCATCGCCAGCCTGGGCCTGGAAATGAGCCCGGCCACCACCCAGATCGAGCCGCACGACTACATCGCCGAATACTTCCACGCACTGTCGCGCTACAACACCATCCTGATCGACTTCGCGCGCGATGTCTGGAGCTATATCTCGGTGGGCTATTTCAAGCAGCGCGCGGTGGCCGGCGAAGTCGGCAGCTCGACCATGCCGCACAAGGTCAATCCCATCGACTTCGAGAATGCCGAAGGCAATCTCGGCATCGCCAACGCCCTGTTGCAGCACCTCGCCGAGAAGCTGCCGATCTCGCGCTGGCAGCGTGACCTCACCGACTCCACCGTGCTGCGTAATCTCGGCGTCGGCGCCGCGCACTCGCTGATCGCCTATCAGTCGCTGCAGAAGGGCATCTCCAAGCTGGAAGGCGATGCCTGGAAGTTGGGCAAGGATCTCGACGAAAACTGGGAGGTACTGGGCGAGGCGATCCAGACCGTGATGCGCCGCTACGGCCTGCCGGAACCCTATGAGCAGCTCAAGCGCCTGACCCGTGGCCAGAAGATCGGCCGCGAGGCGATCCGCGAATTCGTCAAGGGCCTGGAGCTACCGGCCGACGCCAAGGAGCGGCTGCTGGCGATGACTCCGGCGAGCTACATCGGCAACGCCGCCAGCCAGGCGCGCAAGCCGTGAGCGAGGCGGTTGCGGTTGAAGGCCTGGAGGGCTTTGCCGCCACCGCCCTGGCCGCGGTCGGCGGCGCGCAGCGCGAGCTGTTGCTGCTGAGCCTGGAGCTGGACCAGCGTCTCTACGGCAGCGCCGAGTTCGTCGAGGCGGTGAAGCGCTTCGTGCTGTCCAGCGAGCGGGCGCAAGTGCGGCTGTTGCTGAACCGCACCGAGCTGGCCCGACGCGGCCACCCGCTGGTCGCCCTCGCCCGCCGGGTGCCCAGCCGCATCGAAACCCGCCAGCTCAGCCACGAGCGCCGCCGCGACCGCCTGGACGAGTTGCTGATCGTCGATGCCCGTCACCTGCTGCAGCGCCAGGACGCGCGCGAACTGGTATCGCGCTGGCAGGCCGACGCCCCGGCTCTGGCCAAGCGCGAGCGCGAGGATTTCATCCAGCTCTGGGAAGAATCCGAACCGGCCGCCGATCTGCGCGAGCTTTCGATCTAAGCGCCACGGCGGGCGAGCTACAGCAGTTGCCGGCCCGCGAAAGCGTGGCTGAGCGTGCCGCCGTCCACATACTCCAGCTCGCCGCCCATGGGCACGCCGTGGGCGATGCGCGTCACCTTCACGTTGCGCGCGCGCGCCAGTTCGGCGATGTAGTGGGCAGTGGCCTCGCCCTCGACGGTGGGATTGGTGGCGATGATCAGCTCCTGCACCGTCCCGTCGCCCAGTTGCTCGGCCAACAGATCCAGGCCCAGGGCCTCAGGGCCGACGCCGTCCAAGGGCGAGAGCCGCCCCATCAACACGAAGTAGCGGCCGCGGTAGGGCGTGCTGTTCTCGATGGCGATGAGATCGGCCGGGTTCTCCACCACGCAGAGCTGGCCGGCCTTGGCGCGCGAGGCGCTGCAGAAACCACAGTGCGCCGGCTCGCAGAACATCCGCGTGCGCGGGCAGCGCTCGATGCCGCTCAGCGCCTCGCCGATCGCCCGCGCCAGAAACTCCGCGCCCTCGCGGTCGCGCTGCAAGAGATGCAGGGCCATGCGCTGAGCCGACTTCGGGCCGACGCCCGGCAAGCGGCGCAGCGCCTCGATCAGCCGGCCCAGGCGCGGCGAGTAGGAGGTCATGCGACAGCCTCCAGCAATCCCAGCCCTGGCATCCCTGCCGCGACTGCGCGCCCAGATTCACCCCCGGCCGCGACATCCCTGTCGCGGCGTTCGCCGGAGTCGATTGCCATGCCAGGCAATCGCCTAAAACCCGGCGAACCCAGGCGGCATGGGCATGCCGGCAGTGACCGCCGACATCTTCGCCTGGGTCGCCGCTTCCAGCTTTTGGGCTGCGTCGTTGATGGCGGCGGCGATCAGGTCTTCGAGGAATTCCTTGTCCTCGGTCAGGGCCTCGGCATTGATCTCGACCTTCTTCGCCTGGTGCTTGCCGGTGAGCGTGACCTTGACCATGCCGGCGCCGGCTTCGCCGGTGATCTCCAGCCGGGCGATCTCGTCCTGCGCACGCTTGACGTTTTCCTGCATCTTCTGGGCTTGGGCCAGAATCTGGGCCATGGGGCCTTTCATGTCGTTACTCCTGGGGCTAATTGGCGGACCGCTTTAGCGGGTCCGCAGGGGTTCAAAGGGGGCGAATGCTACCCGGACGCAGCAGGGCGCCGAACTGCTCGCGGAAGGCGCGTATCGCCGGGTCCTGCTCGATGCTGGCCTCGGCCGCCTTCTGGCGGGCGTCGATCTGCGCCAGAGCCTGCGCCACCGGGGTGTCGAGGCTGCCGATGCCGAGGTCGATGGCGAGCTGGAGATTCTGACCAAATTGCGCCGCCAGCGCCTTCTGCAGGGCCAGGCGCCGCTCCTCGGTGAGCAGGTGCTTCACCTTGGAGTCCAGCGTCAGCCGCAGCGACTCGCCCTCGTGGGCGGTCCAGGCGCAGTTCAGGGCCAGCTGCTTGACCATGGCGTCCAGGCTCAGGGCGGCGATGCGCGCGCTCCAGCTGGAGTCGGCGGCGAGCGGCTCCGGCACGGCCACCGGCGGCTCTGCCACCGGAGCCACCACCGCCGGCACGCTGAGTTTGGGCTTGGCCGGTGCCGCCGGTTCCGGCGCGCGGGCCTGGGGCGCGGGCTGCGCCTGGCTGGCGACCGGGGCGCGCGGCGCGGCGGCGGCGGGCGTGCTGGCCGGGCGCGCGGCAGGGCCGCCAGCCACCGAAGTCTCACCACGGCGTGGACCCTGGCCTTCGGGGCCGGGCGCCTCGGGCCTGAAGGCGAGCATGCGCAGCAGCGTCATCTCGAAGCCGATGCGCGGGTCCGGAGCCCAGCCGAGGTCGCGGCGGCCGAGCACGGCGATCTGGTAATGCAGTTGCAGGTCTTCCGCCGCGAACCGGCTCTTCAGCTCGATCAGGGCCGGGTCGTCGTCCTCGTTCTGCGCCTTGGGCAGGAGCTGCAACACCGCCAGCCGCTGCAACTGCGCGGCCAGCTCGCTGAGCAGGGCGGCGTAGTCCGGCGCCTGTTCTTCCAGCCGCTGGATGCCGCTCAGCAGGGCCTCGCGGTCATCGCCGGCAATCGCCGCCAGCAGCTCGAACAGGCTGCGCCGGCCGCTGGTGCCGAGCATGGCCTCCACCGGCTCGCGTTGCAGGGTGCCGCCACCGGCGAAGGCGATAGCCTGGTCGGTGAGCGAGAGCGCGTCGCGCATGGAGCCGTCGGCGGAGCGGGCCAGCTCGGCCAGGGCGCCGGGCTCGAAGCCCTGCCCTTCCTCGGTCAGCACCTTGGCGATCTGCTCGCGGATCAGCGATTGCGGCAGGCGCTTGAGATTGAACTGCAGGCAGCGCGACAGCACCGTAACCAAGAGCTTCTGCGGGTCGGTGGTGGCGAGGATGAACTTCACATGCTTCGGCGGCTCTTCCAGCGTCTTCAGCAGGGCGTTGAAGGCGGCCTTGCTGAGCATGTGGACTTCGTCGATCAGATAGACCTTGTAGCGGCCGCGTGCCGGCGCGTACTGGGCGTTCTCGATCACCTGGCGCACGTCATCGACACCGGTGTTGGAGGCGGCGTCGATTTCCAGCAGATCGACGAAACGGCCCTGGTCGACCTCCTTGCAACTACCGCACAGCCCGCAGGGCTGGCTGGTGACGCCGGTCTCGCAATTGAGACCCTTGGCGATGATGCGCGCCAGCGTAGTCTTGCCGACGCCGCGGGTGCCGGTGAGCAGAATCGCCGGGTGCAGGCGGTCGTGGTCCAGCGCGTGACTCAGGGCCTTGACGACATGCCCCTGGCCCATCACGTCTTCGAAGCGGCGGGGACGGTATTTGCGGGCGAGGGCGAGGTAGCTCATTTGCACAGTTTATCGCGGGAGGCGCGGCTAAGATGCGCGCTCGCCCGCCGCCGCCCCGTACTTTTGAAACGTCCCCTGCTCTATCTCGCGCAGCTCGCCGTGCTGCTGCTATTCGCCTGGGCCATCGAGCACTGGTGGGGTTTCGCCCGTCTGCTGGCGCCCTGGTCGGCAGTGCCGCTGGCGCTGGTGCTGCTGGTGGTAGTGGCGCAGTGCGCCAGCTACTCGCTGCGCGCCCTGCGGGTCTACCTGGCCGAGCCGGCTATCCCGCGCGGTCGCTGGCTGGACTGTTTGCGGCTGATCCTGCTCAACAATGCGCTGAACCTGATATTGCCGGCGCGCACCGGCGAGGCCAGCTTTCCGCTGCTGCTGCAGCGCTGGTTCGGGGTCGATCTGGCCCACGGCGCCGGCACCCTGCTGTGGTTGCGCCTGCTCGACCTCAATGTGCTGGCGGCCCTCGCCGCCGCGACCCTGGGTCCGCGACTCTGGGCGGCGCCCGGCCCGGACGGCTGGTACGCACTGGCGCTGTTGATCGCCAGCCTGCCCCTGCTGGCTCCGGCGGTGCAGCGCGTCCTGGCGCGGCTGTTGGCCGGTCGCGAGAACGGCGGCGCGCGGCTGCTGCGCCGGCTGCTGGGCGGCGTGCCGCAGCGCACCGGCCAGGTCGCGCTGGATCTCCTGCTGAGCTGGAGTGCCTGGGGCCTCAAGCTGGCGGCGCTGGCGGCGGTGTTCGCCCTGCTCGCCGGCCTGCCGGCCGCGCAGGCGCTGCTGGGCGCCATCGGCGGTGACCTCTCCACCGTGCTGCCGATCCACACACCGGGCGGCTTCGGCACCTACGAGGCCGGCGTGATCGCCATGGTGTCGCCCTTCGCCGCGCCCAGCCCGGCGCTGCTGGCGGCGGCGGTGAACCTGCATCTGCTGGTGCTGGGCGTCGCACTCGCCGCCGGCGCCCTGGCCTGGCTGGGCCGCCGCGACCCTGTGAGACAATAGGCCGTTCCCAACTGCCCTCCTGACCGCAATGACCGCACCGCGCCTGTCCGTCGTGATTCCGATGTACAAGGAACAGGACAACGTCGCCCCGATGCTGAAAGGCGTCCACGACGGCCTGGCCAGCTATCCCGGCGAGTGGGAGCTGATCGTCGTCGACGACGGCTCCAGCGACCAGACCGGCCCGCGCCTGATGAAGGCGGCCGAGGAATACGGCCCGCATGTCCGGGTCATCCGCTTCGCCCGCAACCACGGCCAGACCGCCGCCATGCAGGCCGGCATCGACGCCGCCCGTGGCGAGATCATCGCCACCCTGGATGGCGATCTGCAGAACGACCCGGGCGACATCCCGATGATGGTCGAGGAGCTCCTGGCCCGCGATCTCGACCTGTTGGCTGGCAAGCGCGCCAACCGCCAGGACGCCCTGGTCAGCCGCAAGCTGCCCAGCAAGATCGCCAACCGGCTGATCGCCAAGGTCACCGGCGTCAACCTCACCGACTACGGCTGCTCGCTGAAGATCTACCGCTCCGAGGTGATCAAGAAGGTGCGCCTGTACGGCGAGATGCACCGCTTCATCCCGGTGTGGGCGGCGATGGTCACCTCGCCCAACCGCATCGACGAAGTGCCGGTGCGCCACTACGCGCGCCAGTTCGGCGCCAGCAAGTACGGCATCTCGCGCACCTTCCGGGTCATCCTCGACTTGTTGACGGTGTTCTTCTTCATGCGCTTTCAGGCCCGGCCTGGCCACTTCTTCGGCGTCATCGGCCTGAGCTTCGGCCTGGTCGGCAGCCTGCTGATGAGCTGGCTGCTGTTCGTGAAGTTCGCGCTCGGCGAGAACATCGGTGGCCGTCCGCTGCTCCTGGTCTCGATCCTGCTGCTGGTGTTCTCGATCCAGTTCATCACCACCGGCGTGGTGGCGGAAATGCTGTCCCGCATCTTCTACCAGAACGAACCACGGGTGGCCTTCCTGCGCGAAACCGGCGAGGCCCAGCCGGCCAGTTGGCACTCGCCTTCGGCGGCTCCGGCGATCAGCACGATCCCCAGCAGCCAGCCGGTCTGAGGTCGCGATGTCGCGCCAGCACTGGCTGCTGTTCGCACTCGCACTGTTCTGCGGTTACTGGCTCAACAGTTGGGCGGTGCCGCTGTTCGATCTCGACGAGGGCGCCTTCAGTGAGGCCACCCGCGAGATGTTCGCGCGCGGCGACTTCCTGATGACCCATCTGGACGGCGAGCCGCGCTACGACAAGCCGATCCTGATCTACTGGCTGCAGGCCGCCAGCGTCGCCCTGCTCGGCTGGAGCGAGTTCGCCCTGCGCCTGCCCTCGATGATCGCTGCCAGCCTCTGGGCCTGGGCGGTCTACCGCTTCACCCGCGAGGTCGGCGGCGGTTCACACGAGAAAGGCCTGTTCGCCGCCGGCAGCCTGGCGCTGTCGCTGATCCCCGGACTGATCGGCCATGCCGCCACCGCCGACGCCCTGCTCAACCTGTTGCTGGCGCTGTCGCTGCTCGATCTCTGGCGCTGGCTCGATCAGCCGCGTCGGCTCGTGCTGCTGCGCGTTTACCTCTGGATCGGCCTGGGCCTGCTGACCAAGGGGCCGGTGGCGGTGGCGCTGCCAATCATGGTGATGGTCCCGTTCGCTGCCTTGCATGGCCGCTGGCGCGAGGGCCTGAAGGCCGCCTTCTACCTGCCCGGCTGGCTGCTGGCGCTGGCGGTGTTCCTGCCCTGGGCGGTGCTGCTGACGCTGCGCGACGGCGGCGAGTTCTTCCGCCACTTCCTGCTCGACCATAACGTCAGCCGCTACTCCGACACCATGGAGAGCCACGGCGGTAACCTCTGGTACTACGCCGCCTTTTTGCCGCTGATCGTGCTGCCGTTCAGTGCCTGGCTGGTGCCGGCGCTGGCCAGCGCCAGGCGCTGGAAGAGCGAACCGCTCACCAGCTATCTGCTGGTCTGGTTCGGCGGCGTGTTCCTGCTGTTCTCCACCTCCGCCACCCAGTTGCCGCACTACCTGCTGTACGGCTGCACACCGCTGTTCGTGCTGTTCGGCCTGCACCACGAGGCCATCAGCCGGCGCTGGTTGGCGCTGCTGCCGGCGGCGATCTTCCTGATCCTGTTGCTGGCCCTGCCCAGCCTGTTGCCGCTGTTCCCGCCGCCCGAGCACCGGCTCTACGAGCGCGGTCTGGTGGCGCTGATCCAGGCCACGGTGACTCCCAGTTATTACCTAGCCTGCGGCGGCGCGCTGCTGCTCCTGCTGGTCACCGCCTTCCGCCCGCAACTGCCGGCCTGGCAGGCCACCCTGCGCGCCGGCCTGGCGGTCGCCATCGCCGCCTGGGGCGGCGTGCTGCCCCTGCTCGCCAACGGCCAGCAGTGGCCGGTGAAGTTGGCCGGCCTCAAGGCCAAGGAACTCGGCCTGCCCGCCGTCGCCTACCGTATCCACATGCCCAGCTTCAGTGTCTACCGCGAAGCCGAGACCCCGCACCGCACCCCGGTCAGCGGCGAGCTCGCCTTCACCCGCGCCGACCGCCTGGCAGACCTGCAAAACGAAGTCGCCCGCCCGCTGGCGATCGAATACCAGGCCGGCGGCATCGTGCTGGTGCGAGTGGAATAGCGCCAACGCCCTACTCCGTTCCTCACTCGCAAGGGGAGGAAGCCAAACGCCGAAGCACGCAAAAGTAGAGGCGAGACCTTTTCGGCCTGGATTGGCGTAGCGAGCATTGCGGAGTCCGCGCTGCGGCGCGCCGAGCGGCCTAGTGGCCGTGAGCACGGCGCGGTGCGGAATCCGCAAGCGCAGTAGCCAAGGCAAGCCGAAAAGAGGGATTCGCGCCGACTTGCCCCGGCACCCAGTTGCACCGCTGCCGTTGCTCCCTTCCGGGCCTGGCGGGGTTCACGGCTCACCGTTGCGGGGGGCCGGCGCGAATCGCGGTTATTGTCGCACGAAGGCACCGGGTTTGACCGGCTTGGCAGTTCCGACAGTCCAGCGCTCGCGGCAGCCAGTACCGCAGCGCAACATTATGGTATCTTGCCATCACTCGCTGTAATCGTCGCCGACATAGACCGGCACGGCGCGAGCAACCCCCCGGAGACCCCAATGGCATTCGACGCACAGATCCCGGACGACGGCGCGCCGCTGTCCACCCTGATCATCGGCACCGGCTTTGCCGGCCTCGGCATGGCGATCCGCCTCAAGCAGGAGGGCCGGAGCGACTTCCTGGTGCTGGAGCGCGCCCAGAGCGTCGGCGGCACCTGGCGCGACAACACCTACCCCGGCTGCGCCTGTGACGTGCAGTCGCACCTCTACTCCTTCTCCTTCGAGCCCAACCCGGCCTGGTCGCGGATGTTCGCGCCGCAGCCGGAGATCAAGAGCTATCTGGAGCACTGCGCCGACAAGTACGGCCTGGCGCCGCATCTGCGTTTCGGCGCCGACGTGGTCGAAGCGCGCTACGACGAGGCCGCGCAGCTCTGGCAGGTGAAGACCCGCGACGGCCGCCGCTTCCAGGCCCGCGCCCTGGTCGCCGGCCTGGGTGGTCTGTCCACGCCCGCCTATCCCGAGTTGAAGGGCATCGCCACGTTCAAGGGCAAGGCCTTCCACTCCGCCGAGTGGGACCACGACTACGACTTCCGAGGCAAGCGGGTGGCGGTGATCGGCACTGGCGCCTCGGCGATCCAGTTCGTGCCGCAGCTGCAGAAACTCGCCGGCCAGGTCGACCTCTACCAGCGGACGCCACCCTGGATCATGCCCAAGCCCGACCGCCGCATCAGCGCCCTGGAGCAGCGGCTGTTCAAGCGCCTGCCGCAGGCGCAGCGGGCGATCCGCGAGGCGATCTACTGGTCGCTGGAAGGCAGGGTACTGGGCTTCGTACTCAACCCCAAGGCGATGAAGCTGCCGGAGCTCTTGGCCCGCCGGCATATCCGCAAGCAGATCAAGGACCCGGCGCTGCGCGCGAAAGTCACCCCCGACTTCGCCTTCGGCTGCAAGCGGGTGCTGATCTCCGACGACTACTACCCGGCGCTCTCACAGGCCAATGTCGAGGTCATCAGCACCGGCATCCGCGAGGTCAAGGCCCACAGCATCGTCACCAGCGATGGGGCCGAGCGGCCGGTGGACTGCATCGTCTACGGCACCGGCTTCAAGGCCCAGGACCCACTGCCGCGCGGCGCCATCTTCGGCCGCCAGGGACTGGATCTGCTCGATGCCTGGAAGGACGGGCCGGAGGCCTACCTCGGCACCAGCATCCACGGCTTCCCCAACCTGTTCATGCTGGTGGGCCCCAACACCGGCCTCGGCCACAGCTCGATGGTCTACATGATCGAGTCGCAGATCGCCTACGTCCTGGACGCGCTCAAAACGATGCAACGCGAAAACCTGCGTGAAATCGAAGTGAGGGACCACGTGCAAGCCCGCTACAACCAAGGACTGCAAAAGCAGTTGGGCAAGGCCATCTGGGCCAGCGGCTGCAAGAGCTGGTACGTGAATGCCAATGGCAAGAACACCACACTCTGGCCGGGTTTCACCTTCCGCTTCCGTCAGGCGACCAGGCACTTCAAACTGGGCGACTACCGCGTGAGCCGCGTTACTGAAACGGCCTGATTACAAACCCCATAGAAACCTGAGGAGTCCATGAAGTCATTCCAGAACAAGGTCGCCGCGATCACCGGCGCCGGATCCGGCATCGGTCGCGCGCTGGCGATCAATCTCGCTGACCAAGGCTGCGCGCTGGCGCTGTCCGACGTCAACAGCGCCGGCCTCGCCGAAACCGCCAAGGCCTGCGAGGCCAAGGGCGTGAAGGTGACGCAGACCAAGGTGGATGTCGCCAACCGCGATGCCATCTACGCCTGGGCCGAGGCCAGCGCCAAGGCGCACGGCCAGATCAACCTGATCTTCAACAACGCCGGCGTCGCCCTAGGCGCGGCGGTGGACGGCATGAAGTTCGAGGACTTCCGCTGGATCATGGACATCAACTTCTGGGGCGTGGTGCACGGCACCCAGGCCTTCCTGCCCCATCTGAAGGCCTCCGGCGATGGCCACATCGTCAACATCTCCAGCATCTTCGGGATCATCGGCGTGCCCAGCCAGTCGGCCTACAACGCCAGCAAGTTCGCGGTGCGCGGCTTCACCGAGGCGCTGCGCATGGAACTGGACCTGGCCAAGAGCCCGGTCTCCACCACCTGCGTGCATCCCGGCGGCATCAAGACCAACATCGCCCGCGCGGCGCGCTTCGACGACAACATGAAGGCGCTGATCGGCCAGGAAGCCGAGCAGGGCAAGGCGCAGTTCGAGAAGATGTTCATCACCACGCCGGAAACCGCGGCGGCGACCATACTCAGAGGCGTGCGCCGCAACTCCCGGCGGGTACTGATCGGGCCGGACGCGGTGGTGGTGGACCTCACGCAGCGCCTACTGCCGACCGGCTACCAGAAGCTGATCAGCCTCGGCACCAAGCTGCAGATGAGCAAGAAGAAGTAAGGCCGGCTGGCAACGCGTGGCGCTGGCTAGCCAGCGCCACGCTGCTTATTCGACATCTGCTCCAGCACCGTCGCCAGGCGGTCGCCGAGATGCTTGTTGGCGGCGATCTCCATCGCCCGCGCGACCTCCGCGTGCACCGCCATCTCCACCAGCGGCCGCAGGCGCCAGATGATCTCGCCCAGCTTGGGCACGTCTTCCTTGGGCGGCAGGCCGCTGCCGTACTTGTCGAAGATGTAGTGCTCGACCAGACGCACCATCTCGTCGGCGGCGCGCTCGACGTTGGCACGCAGGCCCGCCACCACGTCCAGCATCTCGTCGAGCGGAATGCCGACGCTGACCAGCTCGGCTCCAGCCTGCAGGGTGCGCGGCGAGGGCGCGACGAAGCGGGCGCCCTGCTGCTTGATGATGCCCAACTCATTGGCCTTGACGATCCAGGACAACTCAAAGCGGCCACCAAACAGCTTCACCAGGTCGATCAACGAGTAATAGGCCGGCGTCTCGTCGGTCCAGGGGCTAGACACCGCCGACTCCAGGCCGATCAGGCCAGCGATGTCCTGGCCGCGCTCCCAGGCCTCGATCAGCTCGCCGATGCTGGCCAGGGTGTAACCCCGGTGCAGCAGGTGACCGATGATGCGCAGGCGCGACAGATGCGCTTCGTCGTAAACCCCAGTGCGGCCGCGCCGCTCCGGCGGCGGGATCAGACCGCGGTCCTGATACGCACGGACATTGCGCACCGTGGTCTTGGCAGCGCGCGCCAGATCGTCGATGGAATACTCCGCGGGCTTGCGCGGCTCTTCCGCTTCCGCGGCGGCTTTGTTCTTCTTGTTCAGCGGCTTCATGTTCGCATCATAACGGCCTCTAGCCGGTACGCCGAGCCTCCTGCGCTCGCACAAAGTCGCGCACCAGGTCGGCCAGTTTTTCCGGCTGCGCCAGTGGCTGCCAGTGGCCACCGCTCAGCTCCCGGATCTGCACTTGCGGCAGTCGCGCCGCGCCGCGCACGAGCAGCGCGCGCAGGAACTCCGCCGAGACATAGGGGTCGTCACGCGCGATCAGCAGTTGCACCGGCAGGTTCACCGTGCGCGGCTGCGGCCGGCTCAGGCGCGCGGGAAAATTGGCGCGATACATCCGGATGCCGGCAACGCCGTCCGCGGTCTGCGTCGCGGAGACCGGCACCGTCACCCGCTCCTGACGGCTGAGTAGCCGGTGCCAGACCCGTCCCAGACCCGCGCGCCAGACCAGCGGCGCCAGCCCGGGCAACTGGAACAGGCCGATGTACCAGGAATGCAGCAACTGCCTGAGCAGCGGGCCGGCCTCATTCAGCCTCGCCTGCCCGCGCCGCAGCGCCTGCAGCCACTCGCCGACATGGTCGATGCAGGGGCCGGAGATCGAGGTGAAGCTGGCGAAGTAGCCCGGCGCGCTGTCGACTCCCAGGGCCTCCCAGCTCTGGATCGAACCCCAGTCGTGCGCGACCAGATGCACCGGACGCCCGGGGGAGACGGCTTCGATGACCGCGCGCATATCCTCGGCCAGCAGTTCCAGCCGGTAGTCGGCGACCCGGGTCGGGCGATCCGAACGACCGGCGCCGCGCACGTCGTAGGTAATGACGTGGAACTCGCTCGCCAGCCGGACCGCCACCTCGTCCCAGATCGCCTGCTGGTCGGGATAGCCGTGTAGCAGCAGCACCGGCGGACTCCCCGCCCGGCCGCGCTGCCGGACCGCGAGACGCAAGGCTCCGGAGACCACCCAGGAATCGCGGGGGAAATCCGAGCCCAATCCTTCGTTTACATCATCTAATGGCATTGTTGTGTTGATCTGCGGCATTCGTTATGACATCGTTTGATGTAACAGTATCACCGACATCAAAGGAGTCAAACATGTCCGTGCTTCCCATCCGCCGCGATCTGCGCTTCACGTTACCTGCCGAGCGCATCGGCGACTGGCATGGCCGTGGCCCGCTGGTCACGCAATTCATTAATACCCTGTCGCTGTTCTTCCCGGCAGGCGAGCGCTTCTTCATCCAGTCGGTACGCCACTACCGCGACCAAATTCGCGACCCCGAGCTGCAGAAAGCGGTGACCGCCTTCATCGGGCAGGAAGCCATGCACACCCGTGAACACGAGGGGTACGACAACCTGATGCAGGCCGCCGGCATGCCTGCGTCCGCTATGGAAGAAGAGGTGCGCCGGCTGTTGGAGCGGATCAAAGCGGCGGCGCCGCCCTCGACCCAGCTCGCAATCACCATCGCGCTGGAGCATTACACCGCGCTGCTGGCCGACTGGGTGCTGTCGGTGGACTCGGTGACCCGTGATGGCGAACCCCATTACATTTCGCTTTGGCGCTGGCACGCCCTAGAGGAAACCGAGCACAAGGCCGTCGCCTACGATGTCTGGCAGGCGGTGATGAAGGACAAACCGCGCGCCTATGCCGAGCGCGCGGCGGTGCAACTGGTCGCCACCTCGCTGTTCATGCTGCTGGTGGCGATCTACACGGTGCGCATGGCGCGGGCCAACCCGAAGGCGCGCGGGTTCAGGCAGTGGCGCGAACTGGCCAGCTTCCTGCTTGGCCGCGAGGGCTTCCTGCGTCGCTCCTTCCGTCCCTGGCTGGACTACTTCAAGCCCGGCTTCCATCCCTGGCAGCACGACAATCGTCACTTTCTGGCCGAGATCGAGGGCTTTGTCCGAGAACACGACCGGCTTGCCGCCGCAGCCTGAGCCTTCAAGCTCCAGCCCGCCGCCCCCGGAAACCCCGGGGGCGGCTTTGTATTGGCAGCGAGCCAGTGCAGCGGGCAGACTGCCGCACCAAAGAATCCCAATAAAGATCTGGAGGAGATTGCATGCGCGATCACGTCGGCGCACCCATTGACGCCAAGCTGGCCGAGAAGGCCGTGGCCATCGCCAACCGGATCCGTAGCGGCGCCATCAAGCCGCATCAGGCCGACGAGGTGGTGAAGGTGGTCTGCGAGATGACCGAGGCGGCCATGACCCATTTCTTCGTCAAGCCGGTGAAGGACTTCGGCGGTGGCATCACCATGCGCGGACTGGCCGAGATGGGGGTCAGCGGCAGTGTCCGCGCGGTGCATTTCGGGCTGGGCAAGATCCTGCACAAGCTCGATCAACGGCAGTGGATCATGGTCGCCGACTTCCTCGACCAGTCGCTGGTCGAAGTGAACGGTCGGCCGCAGTGAGCAACGACAACAGCGTCCGCCTTCGCGACATCGCGCGCGGCGCGCTCTCCGGTCTGGGCGATGCCCTTACCGTCAATCGCGGACTGCTGCGACTGGCGCTCGCAAACCCGGAAAAGCCCGGCTCCATCGGCCTGCTGCTGCAAGAGCAGGCCGAGCGCAAGCCCGAGAACCTGGCGCTGCGCTTCGAGGATCGTGCCTGGACCTATGCCAGCTTCAACGCCTGGGTCAATCGCATCGCGCAAGTGCTCAAGGCAAGGGGCGTGCAGGCCGGAGAGGCAGTGGCGATCCTGATGGAGAACCGCCCGGAAACCCTGGCCTGCGTGGCTGCGACGGTGAAGCTGGGCGCCATCGCCGGCATGCTCAACCCGCAGCAACGCGGCGAGGTGCTGGCGCACAGCCTCAAGCTGACCCAGGCGCGACTGTTGATCGTTGGCGAGGAATGCGAGGAGGCGATCCTCAGCACCGGCCTTACGCCCGGCGAAGACGGTGACCGGCCCTGGCTCTGGGACGGCGACCGTCACGCGCCCGCGCCCTGGCTGGACCTGCGCACCCTCAGCCGGGACAGCGACGAAAGCAATCCGCCCGAGACCGAGAAGGTGCTGCAAAAGCAGACCGCCTTCTACATCTTCACCTCCGGCACCACCGGCCTGCCCAAGGCCAGCCGCATGACCCACTACCGTTGGCTGCGCGGCGCCGCCGGTCTGGGCCAGATGGCACTACGCCTGAAAGCCGATGACGTCTTCTATTGCTGCCTGCCGCTCTATCACAACAACGCGCTGACGGTGAGCTGGGGTTCGGTGCTGGTCAGCGGTTCCTGCCTGGTGCTAGCGCGCCGCTTCAGCGCCTCGCGCTTCTGGGACGACATCCGCCGCTACGACATCACCGCGTTCTGCTACATCGGCGAGCTGTTGCGCTACCTGCTGCTGCGGCCAGAAACGGCCAGCGACCGTGAGCACCGAGTGCGTCTGATCGTCGGCAACGGCCTGCGCGCCGAGTTGTGGGATGCCTTCGAGCAGCGCTTCAACATCCACCAGATCAGCGAGTTCTACGGCGCCAGCGAATCCAACGCCGCCTTCATCAACGCCTTTGGCCTGGCCAAGACCGCCGGCTTCTGCCCGCTGTCCTTCGCCGTCGTCGAGTTCGACGGCGAGACCGAAACCCCGGTTCGCGACGCCGACGGCCGCATGCGGCGGGTGGCGCGCGGCGGCGTCGGCCTGCTGATCACCGAGGTCGGCAACAAAACTCCCTTCGATGGCTACACCGACCGCAAGGCCAGCGAGGCCAAGCTGCTGCGCGAGGTGTTCGCCGCCGGAGACTGCTGGGTGAACAGCGGCGATCTCGTACGCGACCAGGGCTGGCGTCACATCCAATTTGTCGACCGGGTCGGCGACACCTTCCGCTGGAAAGGCGAGAACGTCGCCACCACTGAAGTCGAAGCCGCCTTCGAGGGCTTTCCCGGCATCGAGGAGACCGTGGTCTACGGCGTGCAGCTGCCCAATGCCGACGGCCGCGCCGGCATGGCGGCCTTGACCGGACTCCGCGAGATCGACGGCGCTGCTCTCGCGCGACACCTGCTGGAGCGGCTGCCGGCCTATGCCGTGCCCTTGTTCCTGCGCCTGCGCGATACGCAGGAGACCACCAGCACCTTCAAGTTCCGCAAGGTGGACCTGAAACGCGAGGGCTGCGACCCGGCACACATCCGCGAACCCCTCTACGTGCTCGCCGACCCGGCGCGCGGCTACGAGCCGCTGAGCGCGGCGCTCTACCAGCGCATCCTCGACGGCCAACTGCGTCTCTAGGGCGGGCGTTGACCTCAGCGCCCGATGCCGCGGTCCTCGGGCCATACACGTCGACCGGAGGCTCTGCGAGTCTGCGCGGCAATCCGATCCACCACCGCGAATCCCGTATGAAGGTCCAACTCTCCATCGAACGCAGCCTGCCGGTCCCGGCCAGCGCCGACGAGGTCCTGGCGCTGTTCGACGACCTGGAAACCACCATCGGCCGCTTCCCCAAGCTCAAGAAGCTGAGCCACCTCGGCGGCAAGCGCTACCGCTGGGACATGGACATCATCGGTTCGCGCATCGCCAACATAGCGCACAGCGTCAGCTACGGCGCCGAGTACCACATCAATGGCGAGGCCGGCGAACTGCGCTGGACCGCGCTGCCGGATGTCGGCAATGCCCGCATCGAGGGCGCCTTCCGGGTACGTGAATCCGCCGAGGGCGCAACGCTGAGCTTCCAGGTGCGTGGCGAGTTGCACGATGTGCCGGTGCCACTGGTGTATCGCCTGGTGGCGCCGGCCTTCATCCAGGGCAAGTTCACCGCCCTGGTCGATCGCTTTCTGGAACACACCCGCAGCGCCTTGCAGGAAGCCCCGGCCGCGAAGAAGCCGGCGCGAAAGAAAGCCGCCCGCTGAGCGGCAGCCCCGGCCTACGCGCCGGCTGAGGAGAAGAAGCAATGAGCGTCCCCGAGAAGACCATGGGCTTCGGGCTCAAGGTGCTGAATCGCTTCGCCGGCCTGTCTCTGGTCGACAAGCTCAAGCTGCGCAAGCCCTCCGAGCAACTGCTTTACCAGGCCACCCGGGCCGGCTTCGTCGGCATCGGCGCCGCCGCCCGCAGCTTCGCGGCCGTGAACAAGCTGGTGCGGCCGGCGCGACTCACACCCGGCCGGGAGCGCGAGCTGTTCGACCTCACGCCCAGCGAAGAGCAGCAGATGCTGCGCGAGGCCGTTTCGGCCTTTGCCGATGGCGAGCTGCGCGGCGCGGCGCAGGCCGCCGACAGCGTCTGCGCAGCGCCCAAGGAACTGCTGCAGGCCGCCGGCGAACTCGGCATTGGCCTGATCGGCCTGCCCGAGGAAGTCGGCGGCGCCGGCAGCGAACGCTCGGTGGTCAGCAATGTGCTGGTCGCCGAGGCCCTGGCGCATGGTGACCTGGGCCTGGCGGTGGCGATCCTCGCCCCCGGTGCGGTCGCCAATGCCCTGGTGCTCTGGGGCGATGAAGCACAGCAGGCCAAGTACCTGCCGGCCTTCGCCGCCAGCCACGCGCCGGCCGCCGCGCTGGCGGTGCAGGAGCCGCGCGCGCTGTTCAACCCCTTCGCACTCAAGACCAGCGCCCGCCGCGAGCGCGACGGCAGCTACCTGCTGGAAGGCCTGAAGTCGCTGGTGCCGCGTGCCGCCGATTGCGAGCTGTTCCTGGTTGCTGCCCAGCTCGAAGACCACGGCCCGGCGCTGTTTCTGGTCGAAGGCTCCACGCGCGGCTTGAGCGTGCGCGCCGAGCCGGCGATGGGCCTGCGCGCCGCCGCCACCGCGCAACTGCAGCTGCACCGGGTGCGCGTCGGCGCCGAGGCCTTGCTGGCCGGCGGCGACGCCGCCATCTATCGGGACTGCATCCAGCTCTCGCGTCTGGCCTGGAGCGCGCTGACGGTCGGCTGCGGGCAGGCGGTGCTCGATTATCTGATCCCTTACGTGAACGGCCGCGTCGCTTTCGGCGAACCCATCAGCCACCGCCAGGCAGTGGCCTTCAGCGTCGCCGACACCGCGATCGAGCTGGAAGGTTTGCGACTGACCACCCTGCGCGCCGCCTCGCGCGCCGAACGCGGGCTCGACTTCGCCCGCGAAACCGCCCTCGCCCGTCGGCTCACCGCCGAGCAGGGCGCGCGCATCGCCAGCGACGGCGTGCAGTTGCTCGGCGGTCACGGCTTCACCAAGGAGTACCCGGTGGAGCGCTGGTACCGCGACCTGCGCGCGGCCGGATTCATGGAAGGCGTCGTGCTGGTCTAGGAGCCTCTGATGATCAATCTCGAAGTCCCCCGCAAGTACGGCGCGCTGGTCAGCCAGGCGCATCAGGTGGCGGCCAACATCTTCCGCACGAATTCCCGCAAGTACGACCGCGCCGAGCACAGTTACCCGAAGGAGCTGGACATGCTCGCCTCGCTGCTCGACGGCCTGAATGCCGCCGGCGGTGCCGATGGCGCCGGAGCCGCCGGCGTGCGCCGCGACGCGGTGCAGGACAGCGGCAACCGCAACGGCAGCAACCTCGCCACCGTGCTCGGGGTCATGGAACTGTGCTGGGGCGACGTCGGCCTGCTGCTGTCGATGCCGCGCCAGGGCCTGGGCAATTCCGCCATCGCCTCGGTGGCCAACGAAGAACAGCTCAAGCGCTTCGAGGGCCGCTGGGCGGCGATGGCGATCACCGAGCCGGGCTGCGGCTCCGACTCCGCCAACATCCGCACTACCGCCGTGCTCGACGGCGACCACTATGTGCTCAACGGCGAGAAGATCTACGTCACCAGCGGCGAGCGCGCCGATCTGGTAGTGGTCTGGGCAACGCTCGACCGCAAGCTGGGGCGCGCGGCGATCAAGTCCTTCGTGGTCGAAAAGGGCACGCCGGGCTTCGAGCTGGTACGCCTGGAACACAAGCTCGGCATCCGCGCTAGCGACACCGCCGCCTTTCTGCTGAAGGACGTGCGAGTGCCGAAGGAAAATCTGCTCGGCTCGCCGGACGTGGACGTGCAGAAGGGCTTTGCCGGCGTGATGCAGACCTTCGACAACACCCGGCCGCTGGTCGCCGGCATGGCGGTGGGCCTGACCCGCGCCTGCCTGGAGGAGACCCGCAAGCTGATCGAGAATGCCGGCCTGGTGATCGACTACGCGCTGCCGGCGCACAGCCAGTCCTCAGCGGTGGCCGACTACCTGCGCATGGAAGCCGACTACGAGGCGGCGCGGCTGCTGACCCTGCAGGCCGCCTGGATGGCCGACAACCGCCAGCCCAATTCGCTGCAGGCTTCGATGGCGAAAGCCAAGGCCGGGCGCAGCTGCGTAACGGTCGCGCTCAAGTGCGTGGAGCTGGCCGGCAGCCTGGGTTACGCCGAAGGCGAGGAAGGCCCCGGCCTACTGGAGAAGTGGGCGCGCGACGCCAAGATCCTCGACATCTTCGAGGGCACCCAGCAGATACAGTTGCTGATCGTGGCGAGGCGTCTGCTTGGCAAGACTTCGGCCGAGCTGAAATAGGCCGCCGGCAAACAAAAGCGGCGCCCGAAGGCGCCGCCGGTTTGCTGCCGCCCCGTCCTATTTGCCGCGTGCGCGGCGCTTCAAGTTGCTGGGGTCAAAGTAGCTGTCGGAGTAAGTCACCTCGAAGTCGGTCACCGCGTCCTCGTTGACCATGGTGGTCGCGAAGTAGCGGTTGGACTGCAAGTCGTAGATCAGCTCCGGAATGCCGGTGGTGGTGGGGATGAAGGGCGCGGTCAACAGATGCGCCTCCTGCACCTTCCACAGCGAACCACGCGCATCGTAGTTGTCGATGCTGGAAATGCACCAGGAATCTTCGTCGACGTAGAACGTGCGCCGGGCGAAGTTGTGGCGGGTGCCGGGTTTCAGCGTCGCCTCCACCACCCAGACGCGGTGCAGCTCGTAACGGGGATATTCCGGATTGAGGTGGAAGGGCTTGAGCAGATCCTTGTACTTCAGCTTGGGACTGTTGATCTGGTAGGAGTTGTAGGGGATGTAGACCTCCTTCTTGCCCACCAGCTTCCAGTTGTAACGGTCGAGCGCGCCATTGAAGACGTCGATCTGGTCGTTGTACTGCTCGTTGTCGGTGCCCAGCGCCGGGTTGTCGTAACCGACATCGGGTGCGCGGGTGACCCGCGCCAGACCCGGCGAATACAGCCAGGCGGCGCGGCCGCCGCCCTCGGTACCGGCGAACTCGTGCACCAGGGTGATCTGGCCGGCGACACGCGGCGGCGACACCACCTCGCTGAGATAGAAAGCAAACAGCTTGTTGTCGGCCGCAGGCGGATCCTTGAGGTTGGCGTACTTGAACTTCACGTCTTCCACCAGCTTGGTCAGCACGAAGCTGCCGTCGGGCTTGACGATGGCCTGGTTGTTGTAGCGCTTGGCCGCGGAACCACGGAACTTGAGCTTGTGGTTCCAGATCACCTCGGCGCCGTTCTTCGGGATCGGGAAGGGAAAACCCAGCTTCGCGCCCTTGAGATCGTCGGTGCCGGTGAGCACCGCCGTGGTCGCGTTGGCGATGGTCGCGGCCTCGATCTCCTTCGGGTAATAGGCGGCGCGCACCGGCTTGTAGACCCTGAGCTTGTAGGTCGGGTACTTGCTCAGCATCGCCTTCTGCCCTTCGGTGAGCTTGTCGGCGTACTTGGCCATATTGGCCTTGTTGATCTCGAACAGTGGATTGACCGCCGCCGGATCAACGTTCTGCTTGAAGTCGTTCTCCAGCTTGTCCGGGTCCTTCTTGCGCAGTTCCTCCAGCCGAGCCCGGGTGTAGTGCTTGGTCTCCTCGGGGAAGTTCTTCTCGCCGGTGAACTCGGGAATCGAGCCATCCTTGTTGCCAGCGCGGATGGCGCCCACCGGCGTCAGCTCCTTGCCAAGCTTGGCGGCTTCTTCGGCGCTGACCGCGGCGAGCGCGGACGTGGTGGTCGCGGTGAACAGCAGGGCCCCTGCAAGCGCGCGTACGCGCCATAGCTGCGATCTCATGGTCTCCTCCAACGATCGGTATTGTTTCAGCAAGCAATGGCGAGTTTAGGCAGATCGCCGTCCATCCGCGACGACCGTCTGGCGCCTACCCGAACTAGGCGTCGGCGCTCGCCGGCTTGCGCCGCTGCTCGCGGTACTGCAACGGCGTCATGCCCGCCCAGCGGCGGAAGGCACGGTAGAAGGTGCTGGGCTCGGAGAAGCCGGTGAGGTAGACGATGTTTTCGATCGGCTCCTCGGAATGTGCCAGCAGCCGGCGCGCCAGCGCATAGCGGAAGTCGGTACGCAACTGGCTGAAGCTGGTGCCGGCACGAGTCAGCTCGAAGCGCAGTCGCCGCGGCGCCAGTTGCAGCTCGCGGGCGACGTCCTCCAGTTCGCACTGCTCGATCTCCAGGCGCCGCGAGAACACCGCGCGGATGCGCTCGATCAAGTCCTGGCGCTCGATCTTCGACAGCCGCTTGGCGGCAAACTCCTCGTGCAGTTGCAGCAGGTCCGGGTCCCAGTGCGGGGAGCGGTAGTCGAGCACCGCCGCATCGAACCGCGCCTGGGCGCTGCTGGCGCCGAAGCTCACGGGGCAACCGAAGACCTGCTCATATTCCGCCAGCGCCGCCCGCGGCTGGCAGCTCAAAGCCACCGCCAGAGGACGGAAACGCCCCTCGGTCACCTCGCCGACCAGACGCACCAATTCGTAGAGCATGCAGATCTCGGTATGCCTCTGCACCGGAGTGGACAGCGCGGCGCTGGTGAGATTGATGCAGACACTGTTGCCGTCCTTGACCAGGCGCACGTTCAGGGCGTCGCTGATCAGGCGCAGGTATTTGAGTGCGCGGTTCACGCCCTCGCCGAAGGTGCGGCTGGAAAACAGCAGGTACTCCAGCACCTCGCCACGGTAGAGCGGCAGATGGGGGCAGAGATGCAGGCCGATCTCGGGGTCGCCGGTCACCGCCTCGACGGTCTCCCAGAAAAAGCTCTGCAACTGGTGGGCAGTGCGCAGCTCCCGCAGCGGCAGCTTCTCGGCGTCATAGCCCAGACGGGCGTAGATGCGCTGCACGTCCAGACCGGCGTTCACCATGCCCGTATGCACCACCTGCAGCATCTGTCCGGAATCTCGCATCGTCCCTCGCCAAAGTCCTCGTTGCCATCGACGAAGGACAACGTAACACCAAACCCATGTATATTTTCCCGAGCATAGCCCGGGCGACTCCGGCCGCCGATTCAACGGCCGGGGCACAGCATAGAGGCGAACAATAAATCAGTGCAGGACTCGGTTTGGAGCCGCACGGAGGAGACCGCATGAAGATGGAGTCGGCACGCAGACTGCTGCTCATTGCCTTGGCCTGGAACAGCACCCCCGCGCTGGCCCTGGACTGGGAATGGGACGAGGCGCGCTTCTCGCTGAAGAACAGCTATTCGGTGGGCGCGGCGATCCGCATGCAGGACCGCAACGGCATGCTGGTCGGCAAGCTCAACACGCCGGGCCAGCAAGACCTCTGCGCGACGGACAACTGCATCTCCTTCACTGGCGATCCCGAGCCCAATGCCAGGCTGGTGCGCGCCGGCGGTGCCTTTTCCGGGGTCAACCAGGACGACGGCACTCTCAACTACGACAAGTACGACCTCGTCGCCGCCACCAACAAGCTCAACTCGGTGTTCACCGCCGAGTACGGCGAATTTGTCGCCAAGCTGCGCGCCATCGGCTACTACGACCCGGTCAATGCCGGCTTCGACGAGCACCATTACGACCTCCGTTACCAGCCCGCGCGCAGCGAGCGCCCCAGCGATATCTCGCGCGACTTCGCCAAGGGCGTGAATCTTTACGACGCCTACCTGCAATACAACTTCAGCTTCGGCGAGCGCAACGGCCTTGTTTCCATTGGCCAGCAGTACGTGCGCTGGGGCGAGGCCAATCTGGTCGCGATCAACAGCCTCTCGGAGATCAACCCGCCCAATGCCGCGCTGCTGCGTATGCCGGGCAGCGAGATCAGCGAGGTGTTCCAGCCAGTGCCTCTGCTGCTGGTTTCCACCGACATCAGCGAGGGCCTGTCGGCCGACTTCATCTACCAGTTCGGCTGGAAGGCCGTGCAGGCCGATCCGCGCGGCAGCTTCTTCGCCGACACCGACCTCGCCGGCGGAGGCCGTTACGGCTATATCTCGCTGGGTCAGTTCGGCGAAGACCCGAACAAGCTGGCCAAGCCCGCCGGCGTGCTGGGCCTGATCTCCAGCACCTCGCTGACCATTGATCTGCAAGAAACTGAGGCCCGGGACAACGGCCAGTACGGCCTGCGCGTCAACTACCTGGCCGACTGGCTCAACAACGGCACCGAGCTGGGCCTCTACTTCCTCAACTACCACAGCCGCTATCCCTACGCCTCGATCATCGCCACCGACGAGTCCTGCGCGCGCAGTTCCACCAATGCCATCGACGCCTACGTCGCCTGCGGCGGCTTCAACGGCAGCCTGCCCGGCATTCCCGGCCTGCAAAAGGAGCCGCTGCCGATCGACACCATGCAGGCCAAGCTGGTCTACCCCGAAGACATCCAGATGTACGGGCTGAGCTTCAACACCACCATCGGTAGCTGGTCACTGGCCGGCGAATACTCGTTCCGCCCGAACGTGCCCTTGCAGGTGCACATCACCGACGTGATCTTCACCGGCCTGCAACCGGCCTTCCCCGACAACGACATCGTCGCCGACCCCACCGGCGCCAATGCGCTGATCACCCAGATCGCCAACTCGCTCAACATCGACCCCAATGCGATCACCAGCTTGCTGCCCGGCCTCACCGGCGATGTGGTGGACCTGTTGCGTGCCACCCTGCCCAGCGCCGATCACGGCGTGCCTAGCTTCCTCAAGCACTACCGTGGCATCGACCGCATCGCCGGCAACCAGTTGATCAATGGTTATGAGCGCTTTCCGGTGGGGCAGCTCGACCTGACCGCGATCAAGGCCTGGTCGAAGAACCCCTTCAACGCCGATCAGGTGCTGCTGATCGCCGAGGCCGGCATGACCCAGATCTTCAACCTGCCCTCGCACCAGGTGCTGCAGATCGAGGGTGGCGGCGCCAACCGCACCCACGCCAGCCCTGGCGCCGACTGCACGGGCGAGGCCCCCGGTACGCCGGTCGCGGATTGCACCAAGCATCTGAATCCGACCCAGCAGACCAGCAACTTCGCCGACGAGATCGCCTGGGGAATCCGCCTGCTGACCCGCATGGAATACAACGACGTGATGTTCGGCTGGAGCTTCAAACCCACCTTCGGGTTCTTCTGGGATATCGAAGGTGTGGCGCCCTACCCGATCCAGAACTTCGTCGAAGGCCGCATGGAGGCCCTCGCCGGCACCGAGGTCAACCTCACGCCAGCGCTGAGCGGGCGCGTCGTCTACCAGAGCTTCTTCGGCGGCCGCCCCGGCGAGAACACCCGCGCCGACCGCGACAATCTGGCGCTCAGCTTCAACTACACCTTCTGAAAATCCGCTGGCGGAAAGCGGACTTCGGCGCCTTAGACCAAGCTGAGCGCCACGCTGTGCCGCGGCCGCTCGACATGGGCGAAACCGTGACCGTGATGCAGCAGGTAGTCCAGCCAGCGCGCCAGCATCAGATTGCGACTCCACTGGTCGTTGAGATACAGCTCGGCCTCCGGCGCCCCACCCTCCTGGGCCAACCAAGGCGGGCGCTGCGTGCAATGCAGGGCCTCGGCGACCCGCGCGTCGCGATAAACCTTGATCCAGAAGTCCGGCGCCAGGCGTAGGCCTTCGGCACTGCGGAATTCGTAGGTCAGGCGCAGCTCCACGGTGTAGGGCGATCGCTCGACGGTGATCAGGTGCAGCGGCAGATCGCTGGCGGAATGCGAGACTGCGTGATCGAAAGGCAGCTCCAGTTCAGGCAACAGGCGCTCCAGCAACAGGAAGTTGCGCTCGTAGAGGTCGATGAGATGCGCCAGACGGCGGCGCCCGAGCAGGCTGCTGGTGAGCTTCGTGGTTTGCATGGCCGGACTATAAGATTGCGCTCCCGTCAGCGACAACCAGGCTCTGCAAGCACCGAGCCAAGCCCATGCCCATCCGCGAAATCGCCACCAAGCCCTACCTCGACCAGAAATTCGGCACCGCCGGCCTGCGCAAGAAGGTCGCGGTCTTCCAGCAGCCGCACTACCTGGAAAACCTGTTGCAGTCGGTATTCGACTGCGTGCCGGAACTCAAGGGCCAGACCCTGGTGATCGGCGGCGACGGCCGCTACCACAACCGCGAGGCGATCCAGACCGCGATCGCCATGGCCGCCGCCAATGGCGTCGCCAAAGTCATCGTCGGCCAGGGCGGCATTGTCTCCACGCCTGCCACCTCGCATCTGATCCGGCTCAAGGGCGCGTCCGGTGGCTTCGTGTTCAGCGCCAGCCACAACCCGGCGGGGCCGGATGGCGACTTCGGAGTGAAGTTCAACATCGCCAACGGCGGCCAGGCCGGCGAGACCGTCACCGACGCCATCTACGCCCGCACCAGGGCAGTGAGCCACTACCGCATCGCCGACGGCGGCCGCGTCGATCTCGACCGTCGCGGTAGCAGCCAGCTCGACGGCATGCAGGTGGAGGTGATTGACGGCGTCGCCGACTACGCGGCGCTGATGCAGGAGCTGTTCGACTTTCCGAAGATGCGCGACTGGCTCAAGCGCGGTGGCCGCCTGGTGTTCGACGCCATGCACGCGGTCACCGGCCCCTACGCCCAGCGGATCTTCGTTGACCTGTTAGGCGCGCCGCAGTCCAGCCTGCTCAATGCCACCCCCTTGGCCGACTTCGGCGGCGGCCATCCCGATCCCAACCTGATCTACGCCCGCCATCTGGTCGAGCTCGCCAATGGCGACAATGCACCCGACCTCTTGGCCGCCAGCGATGGCGACGGCGACCGCAACATGATTCTCGGCCGGGGGCAGTTCATCTCGCCCGGCGATTCGCTGGCGATGCTGGCCGCGCACCTGCACCTCCTGCCCGGCTACCGCGAGGGCCTGCGCGGCATCGCCCGCTCGATGCCCACCTGCCGCGCCGCCGACGTGGTCGCCGCCAGCCTGGGCATTCCCTGCTACGAGACGCCGACCGGCTGGAAGTTCTTCTGCAATCTGCTCGACGCCGGCCGCATCACCATCTGCGGCGAGGAGAGCTTCGGCACCGGCTCCAGCCATGTCCGCGAAAAGGACGGCCTCTGGGCGGTGCTGGCCTGGATGAACCTGCTCGCCACCACTGGCTTGTCGGTGCGCGAACTGGCGCAGGCCCACTGGCGCCGCCACGGCCGCCACTATTACTGCCGCCACGACTACGACGAACTGCCCAGCGCCGACGCGCAGGCGGTGATGGCCAGTCTGAAGGGGCAGTTCCCGGAATTGCTCGGCCGTCGTTTCGGCGACTGGCAGGTGAGCCTCGCCGACGAATTCAGCTATGACGATCCCATCGACGGCAGCCATGCCAGCGCCCAGGGCCTGCGGGTAGTGTTCGGCGACGCGGCGCGACTGATCGTGCGGCTCTCCGGCACCGGCACCAAGGGCGCAACCCTGCGCGTGTACTTCGAACGCTACGAAACCGCCGAGAGCGAGCTGGGGCAGGACAACAGCACCGCGCTGGCGCCGCTGGTGGCGATTGCCGAGCAGCTGCTGCGCCTGCAGGAACTGACCGGCCGCAAGGGGCCGGACGTGGTGACCTAAAGCGCAGCGCGTCTGGCGTCTCGCTCAGGCGCGGGCGTCGTCGAAGGCCAGTACCGCGGCCAGCTCCGGCGCCTCCAGCAACAGCATCAGCAGACGGTCCACGCCCAGCGCCACCCCGGCGCAATCGGGCAGACCCTGCCGCAGGGCGGCGATCAGATGCTGGTCGTAGTCGGGCACCGCGCGCGCCTGTGCTCGGCGCCAGGCCTGGTCGCCCTCGAAGCGCCGCTGTTGCTCGTCGGCATCGGCCAGCTCGTGAAAGCCGTTGGCCAGTTCCACACCGCGCCAGAACACTTCGAAGCGCTCGGCCACCTCGCCGCGCACCCGCGCCAGCGCCGCCTGACTGGCCGGAAAATCGTAGAGAAAGCAGGGCTGGTCACCACCCAGCTGCGGGCCGACCACCAGCGACATCCACAGGTCCAACCAGAAGTCCCGATCCGCCAGCTCATTCGGTTCGAGATTGCGCGGCAGACTGTGTCCGCGTTGCTCCAGGCCGGTCTGCAACAGAGCCAGTTCGGCGGTCCAGGGATCAAGTCCGGCATGCCGCAGGAAGGCTTCGCGATAAGCCAGGCGGTCGCAAGGCCGCGACAGCCGCACACCGCAGGCGGCAAGCAGCGCCTCCATCTCGTCCATCAGGCGATGGTGGTCATAGCCTGGTCGATACCATTCCAGCAGGCTGAACTCCGGGTTGTGCCAGCGTCCGGATTCCTCGTGGCGGAACACCTTGCACAGCTGCCAGATCGGACCGCTGCCGGCGCACAGCAGCCGCTTCATCGCGAACTCCGGCGAGGTCTGCAGCCAGCGGCCGTCGTTGCAGCGGAAACTTTCGATGTGACGATCCACGGTGGCATGCCGCGACAGCAGCGGTGTCTCCACTTCCAGCACCTCGCGCTCCGCAAAAAATTGACGGATTCGCTGCAGCAGATCGGCCCGCGCGCGCAGGCTTTTCAGGCTCGCGGAAGGCGGCCAAAGCGGAAGCGATTCATTGCCGGAAGATTTCATTGACGTTGCGCAAAAACGAGTGATATAAGGCTCGCTATCGCTAAAAAAACACCTAGTGTTTTCGAACGATGCGAGGCATCCGAGGCCATTTTGACTTACGAGGGAGACCCTGGTGACAAAGAAGAAAGCCAAACCCGCCGCGAAAAAAGCTCCGGCGAAGAAAGTCGCTGCCAAGAAGCCCGTAGCGAAGAAGGCGCCAGCAAAGAAAGTTGCCGCTAAGAAGCCGGTCGCCAAGAAAGCTCCCGTGAAGAAGGCCGCGGCTAAGAAGCCCGTTGCCAAGAAGCCGGCCGCAAAGAAGCCTGTCGCCAAGAAGGCGGTGGCCAAGAAAGCGCCGATGAAGAAGGCGCCTGCCAAGAAAGCGGCTCCGGTTAAGAAGCCCGTCGCCAAGAAGGCGGCACCGGCCAAGCCGGTCGCCAAGAAAGCGCCGGTGGTGAAGAAGGCTCCGGCCAAGAAGCCAGCCGCGCCGAAGGCCGCTCCGGTGGTTGCCGCCGCTCCGCTGCCGCCGCCGGCCAGCGACAAGAAAGAAGAAGAGGAAAAAAAAAAGCTGGACGTAGCCTGACGCCACCAAAGTCCGTCATCATTGCGCCGAGCGCGAAACCCAAACCCAAACCGGTTCAACTTCCGAGAGGCGCAGTGTTGACGGAGCAGCAGGTCCGGGATATGCCGGACTCTGAGTACATGAACGACGCCCAGCTGGAATTCTTCCGCCAGCGTCTGATTCAAATGAAAGAAGAGGTGCTTCGCCGTGAAGTAGACGCCAAGGAGCGTCTCCACGAACGTGAAGTCTTCGCCGATCCCGCCGACCGCGCCACCGCCGAGGAAGAGCACTGGCTCGACCTGCGTCTGCGCGAGCGCGAATCCATGCTGCTGCGCAAGGTCGATGACGCCCTGCGCCGCATCAAGGAGAAGGAATACGGCTACTGCGAGAAGACCGGCGAACCGATCGGCATTCCGCGCCTGCTGGCCCGCCCCACCGCGACGGTGATCGTCGATGTGAAGGGTCTGCACGAGAAGGTCGAGACGCACTTCCGCGACCGCTGAAGCCTTTAGGCGCCATCTGCGCCACCACAGGCTCGTCGCCTCGGACGCCGCAACAACCGCCGCTGATTCAGCGGCGGTTTTTTTGTCTGCCGCGCTGCCCTCGCTCCCCGGTCAGCGTGGCCCCGGCTTGAGGTCGAGCACCGCTTCGACCTGAATCGCCAACCGCACCTGGGTGCTGCCGTACTGTGCGGCGTAGTCCATGCCGAAATCCCGGCGATCAAACTCCGCGGTGGCGTCGGCGCCGCAGACCTCGCGCCTGAGCAGCGGGTGGATCAGGCAGCGGAAACGCTGGATGCGGAGCTGGACCGGGCGGGTGACCCCCAGCAGCTGCAGCTCGCCGTCCACCGCCACCGGCTGACCGCCTTCAAAGCGCAGAGGACCGCGGTAGCGAATCTCCGGAAAGCGCTCGGCCTGGAAGTAGTGCTCGCCGCGCGCCACCTCATTCATCTTCTCGTGGCCGAAGTCGATGCTGCTGGCGTCGATCCTTACGTCCACCGAGCCCTCCTGGCGTTCGCGATCCAGCTCGATGCGCCCCTGGCTGTGGTTGAACTTTCCACGCCAGACCGAGATGTCCATGTGCGAGGTCTCGAAACTGGGATAGGTGTGGCTGGGATCGATGCTGTAGGTCTGCGATACCGCCTGCGCCACGCCGGCCAGCAAGCACAATCCGACCAGGACAAAAGCTCGTTTCATCGTTGCAGTCTCGCCAGGCAGGAAAACGGCCTCAGCTTACGCCGGCCCGCCCGCTGCAGATGCCCACCTCAGGGCAGCGGCAGGCCCGGAGCCAGGATCGACCATGCGAAAATGCCGCATGAGTTCGTCGCCACACTTGTTCTGCACCGCCCCGCTGATGGACTGGAGCGACCGCCATTGCCGCTATTTCTGGCGCGGCCTGAGCCGCCATGCGCGGCTCTACACCGAAATGGTCACCACCGGCGCGCTGCTCTACGGCGATGTCGCCCGCCACCTGCGCTACGAAGCCAGTGAGCATCCGCTGGCCCTGCAACTGGGCGGCAGCGAGGCCGATGCCCTCGCCCGCTGCGCGACACTGGGCGAGCAATGGGGCTATGACGAGATCAACCTCAACTGCGGCTGCCCCTCCGACCGGGTGCAGGAGGGCCGCTTCGGCGCCTGCCTGATGAAGGAGCCGGATACCGTCGCCGCGGCAGTCGCCGCCATGCGCCGCGCAACGCGCCTGCCGGTGACGGTCAAGCACCGGATCGGCGTCGACGACTGCGAGGACTACCCCTTTCTGCGTCACTTCGTGAGCACGGTCGCCGCCGCCGGCTGCGAGACCTTCATCGTCCACGCCCGCAAGGCCTGGCTGAAGGGCTTGTCGCCGAAGGAGAACCGCGAGATTCCGCCGCTCACCTACGAGCACGTGCACCGGCTCAAGCAGGAATTTCCGCAGCTACGCATCGTCATCAATGGCGGCCTGAAGACGCTAGACGACTGCCAGCAGCAGCTCACGCAACTGGATGGCGTGATGCTGGGCCGCGAGCCCTACGAGAACCCCTGGATGCTGGCGGCGGTGGACCCGACGCTATTCGGCAGCCCGGCACCGGTAGACAGCCGCGAGCAAGCGCTGCGGCGCCTGCAGCCCTACATCGAGCGCGAACGCACCGAACAGGGCACGCCGCTGGCTGCCATCACCCGCCATGTGCTGGGCCTGTACCGCGGCCAGCCGGGTGGTCGCGCCTTCCGCCGGGTGTTGTCGGAGCGCGGCCACCGCGCTGGCGCCGGCTGGGAAGTGGTGGAAGCGGCCCTGACGGCAGTCCGTGGCGAGCAACAGCGCCTGTCCGACGCCGCCTAGATGCCTTGCCGCTAGAATTCCGCACCTTGCAACGTTGTCCCCACCGTCGAGATCGCCATGCGCCTCAAGACATTGCTGCTTTCCACCCTGCTCGGACTGTCCATGACCGCCACTGCTGAAGCCAAGCCCACCACCGTTCTGCTCAAGACCAGCCAGGGCGACATCACCCTCGAACTGAACGCCGAAAAGGCCCCGAAGACCGTCGCCAACTTCGTCGCCTACGTGAAGGCCGGCCACTACGACGGCACCGTGTTCCACCGCGTCATCAAGGGCTTCATGATCCAGGGCGGCGGCTACACCGGCCCCAACTTCGCCGAGAAGGACACCCGCGAGTCGATCGCCAACGAGTCCAAGAACGGCCTCTCCAACCTGCGTGGCACCATCGCCATGGCGCGCACCAGCGCGCCGCACTCGGCCAGCGCGCAGTTCTTCATCAACCACGGCGACAACGACTTCCTGAATGCCGGCGCCCGTGGCGAATGGGGCTACGCAGTGTTCGGCAAGGTGGTGAATGGCATGGACGTGGTCGACAAGATCGCCAACATCCCCACCGGCCGCACGCCGCCGTTCGGTCAGGACGTGCCGACCACCACCGTCACCATTGAAAAAGCCAGCGTTGTCGACTGATCTGCTGCTGGCCGACCTGCACCTGCCGCCGCGCAACGGCGGCGGTACGCAGGAGCCACTCAGCGCCGCGTTCCGCCACTTTTGCGAGGGCCCGGCGCGTAGCGCCCAGCGGGTGTTCATCCTCGGCGACCTGTTCGAGGTCTGGGTCGGCGATGACGCCGGTCTGGTCGAGCATGCCGAGGACATTGCCGCACTCCGGCGTCTGGTCGACTCGGGCGTCGAGGTTTACTTCCAGCACGGCAACCGCGACTTCATCGTCGGCCCGGCGTTCGCGCGTGCCACCGGACTGCGCCTGCTGCCCGATCTGGCGGTGTTCGAGATTGCTGGCCAACCCTGCCTGTTGGCGCATGGCGATCTGTTCTGCACCGACGATGCCGCCTATCAGCGCTGGCGGCGCTTCTCGCGCAACCCCATGGCGCAATGGCTATACAACCGGCTGCCGCTGTCCCGGCGCCAGCGCATCGCCGGCGGCCTGCGTGACGACAGCCACAAGCAGCGCAAGCCGGAGGCGATCATGGACGTCAATGAGACCGCGATCCGCGAGGCCTTCATCCAGCACCGCGTACCGCGCTTGATCCACGGCCACACCCACCGCCCTGCCGATCACCACTACCAGATCGAGGATCGGCACTGCGAGCGCATCGTGCTCGCCGACTGGCGACCGGAGCGCATGGAGTGGCTGCGCGCCGATGCCAGTGGCTTGCATCGCGAAACCTTCGCCACGCCATGAGCGAAGCCTGGCCCGGTTTCAAGCAGCTCGACGAGGCCGCGGCACGGCCCAAGGGTGAGGCCTTCCGCGCCTTCCGCCGCCTGGAGCGGCAGTGGCGGCAGGGTCAGGACTACCGGCTGCTGCAAGCGGACGTGGATGCCGCCGAGATCGCGGAATTGAAACGTTCCGGCCGTGTTTATCGCAGCAGCGCCAATGTCGTGCTGCTGGCACCAACGCGGGCTGCGGAACTGCTCGCGATACTACGAAGTGCAACAAATACAGATGGCGGCGCCGGCGCGCAGGCGCAGCAGTAAGAGCCATTTCCGGCACTCAACTATTCATCCGCCGAATGGTTGCCACCCGTTGTCACAGCGACTTACCATCCCCGCTCCAAACCATCCTTTCTGGAGAGACACAATGTCCGCCGCCGTCGAACTCATCAACAAAATGCCTGCTGCCTTCACTGGCGACGGCCAGGATTGCATCATCCAGTTCAACATCTCCAAGCCGATGTACGTGACCATCGCCGGCGGCGCCTGCACCGCCTCCGAAGGCACCGCTGCAAACGCCGACCTCGGCATCACGATGGAAGACGACGATCTGGTCGCGCTGATGAAGGGCGAGCTCAACGGCATGACCGCGTTCATGACCGGCAAGCTGCAGATCGACGGCGACCTGATGCTGGCCCAGCGCCTGGGTTCGTTCTTTGACCCCGCCAAGCTCGGTTGATCCTGCCGCCACTGCGGTGGCGGAAGCGAAAGCCCTGAACTTCAAAGTTCGGGGCTTTTTGTTTGAGCTTAGGGACATCGACGGACGCCTGTGCTTGCGGGCACCGCATCTGGCCGGCTACGGGGCAATCAGCGCTGACTGGGGCAGCGAGGATGTCCGCCGTCGTATCAAGGGCGGCAAGAAGCAGCTGCTGGCAAAGGCCGTGGGCCTGCACAAGCACCCCAATCCGCATGTACTCGACGGCACCGCCGGCCTGGGCCGCGACGGCTATACGTTGGCCGCGCTGGGCGCGACCGTGACCCTGGTCGAGCGCAGCCACGCGCTGGTGCGCCTACTGCGCGATGCGCAGACGCGCGCCCTGGCCGACGAGGCGCTGCGCGCTGCCGCCGACCGGATCACCGTGATCGAGGCCAGCACCCACGCACTGCTCGCCAGCTCCGCCCACGAGGGCGTGGCCTGGGATGTGGTGTATCTGGACCCGATGTATCCGGAAGACGGCAAGAGCGCGCTGCCCTCGAAGGAGATGCAGGTACTGCGCGACCTCACCGGCGGCGACGCCGACGCCGACAGCCTGCTCGATCTCGCCCTCGCCTGCGCCCGTCAGCGGGTGGTGATCAAGCGCCCGGCCAAGGCGCCCTGGCTCGCCGGCCGCAAGCCCAGCCTGGAATTGAAGGGCACCCAGGCGCGCTTCGACATCTACCTGCCGCCAGCCCCCAAACCCTGAAGGCGGGACGCTCGGCTAAGCACGCTTCACCCGCAGCCAGCGCGCGACGGTGCGCAGCAGCACCTCGGGATCGATGGGCTTGGGAATGTGATCGTTCATGCCCGCCGCCAGGCAGCTCTCGCGGTCGCCGCTCATGGCGTTGGCGGTCATCGCCAGCACCGGCAGATCGTGGAACTGCGGCTGCTCGCGGATGCGCCGGGTAGCGGTGTAGCCGTCCATCACCGGCATCTGCAAATCCATCAGCACCGCGTCGAACTGCCCCAGCGCCAGTTGCGCCAGCGCCTCGCGGCCGTTGCCGGCGGTGCCCACCAGCGCTCCCGCCTGGCGCAGCATCTCGCTGGCCACTTCGAGATTGATGACGTTGTCGTCCACCACCAGCAGCCGCGCGCCCTTCAGGGCGGTCTTGCTGTCCACCGGCTCCTGCGGCGGGCTGCGCCAGTCCGGGTCGGCGCGCTGCAACTGCAGGGCAAAGGAGAAGCAGCTGCCCTTGCCCGGCACGCTCTCGGCCCCGAGTTCGCCGCCCATCAGGTTGACCAGCTCCTTGCTGATGGTCAGCCCCAGCCCGGTGCCACCAAAACGGCGGGTGGTCGAGCTATCCGCCTGAGTGAAGGCCTTGAACAAGCGCGCCATCTGCGCCGGCTGGATGCCGATGCCGGTGTCGTGCACCGCGAAGCTCAGGCGGACACCGCCGGCGTCCTGGCTCAGCAGTTCCACCACGATCCGCACCTCGCCGGTCTCGGTGAACTTGATGGCATTGCTGATCAGGTTGAGCAGCACCTGGCCCAGACGCAGGGGATCGCCGACCAGATCGCGCGGCAGATCGGCCGGTCGCTCCATGGTCAGGCGCAGGCCCTTGCTGGAGGCTCGCTCGGCCATCAGGCCCTCGACCCTCTCCAGCACGTTCCAGAGGTCGAAGGGGATGTGCTCCAGGCTCATCCTCCCGGCCTCGATCTTGGAGAAGTCGAGAATGTCGTTGAGCAGACCAAGCAGGCTCTGGGCGGCGTCTTCCACCTTGCTCAGTTGCTCGCGCACCCGGGGCTCGGCGGTCTGGCCGTGAGCGAGATGGGTGAGGCCGATGATGGCGTTCATCGGGGTGCGGATCTCGTGACTCATGTTGGCCAGGAAGCGGCTCTTGGCCTCGTTGGCGGCGTCGGCCTCGCGGCGCGCCTGCTCCAGCGCCAGTTCCAGCTGCTTCTGGTCGGTGACATCGATCCAGTAGCCATTGAGCAGCGCACCGCCCTCCTCCTGAAAAATGTTGGCGGAGGAGCGCAGCCAACGCAGTTGATCGCCAAAGCCGACCCGGAACACATGGGTGTGCTCGGTACCGTTGAGCACGGCGTCGCTGATCGAGGCCATCAGCGCCGAATAGTCCTCGGGGTAGACGCGGTCCAGCACGGTCTCGAAATTGGCCAGCGCCTGCTCGCGCGGCACCCCGAACACTTTCTCGACACCGGCGCTGACGAAGCGCAGCGACATCGGCTTCCGCTGCGGTCGGAAGATCTGGTAGACCGCGCCGGGCATGGAATTGGTGATGTCGCGCAGCAGGCGCTCGGCCTGGCGCAGCGCCTCGGTGCGCGCCTCCACCCGCTGCTCCAGCTGGTGGTTGAGCGTCTCCAGCTGGCTTTGCGCACGCTCGCGGCGGAAAGCCAGGCCCAGCTGCTGCGCCACACCCTCCAGCAATTGCTGGTGACTGGCTTCCAGCGGCGCCTCGGCGTCGAGCGCGAACATCCAGACGCCGCCGACAGTGACGCCGTCGGAATGAATCGGCGCGAACAGCCCGCGCTCGGTTTCGCGGAACGGCTCGGAAACACAGCGGTGGTTGTCGAGGTCGACCCGCGCGCAAACCTGCTCCACCTGTGCCCAGGCTTCCGGCAGCAGCAAGGTCACCCGCCGCAGCATCTCGGCGAAGTCGACATCGACCCAGCCCAGGAGGTCGGCGACCCGGTACAGCACGTGCTGTTCGCGTATGCGGTCGGCAAGGTCGCGCTGGCGGGCGGCGACGCTGCTGTCGCGGGCACGCAGGTCTTCGATCAGGCGACCGATGCTGAGCACCAGGCTGCCCAGTTCGTCGTCACCCCGGTAGTTCACCGCCGGCGGCGCCCCGCCCTGCCCGACCCTGTGCACCGCCAGCGAGAGCTCCTGCAAGGGTCGCGTGTAGCGGCGGGCAATGCGGTAGAGCGCGGCGCTGGCGGCCAGCACCGCGAGCAGTACCAGGCCAGCCAGCAGGGCCTGGCGCGCGCGGGTACGGTTGGCGACCTCGCGCTGGCTGCGGGCATGAAACAAGTACCAGCCGGTGGGCGCTACCGAGGCCGCGCCGACGAAAGCGGCGCCCAGTCCGGGCCAGTCGGCGTCGGCTTCCGCGGCGCTGCCCAGGCGCAGCTGCTCGGCGATCAGTCTGGCGCCAGCGCTGCCGGCCGGCGCGAAATCGGTGTAAGGGCGCCCCAGCCGGCTTGGCTGGCGGGCATACAGGATGCGTCCGGCGGCATCCAGCAGCAGCCAGTCGCCACCGAGGGCCGACTCCGGGTCGCTCAGCAGCTGCGGCAAATCATCCAGCCGCAACTCGGCGCGCACCGCACCGGCAAACCTGCCGTCCTGATAGAACGGCACCGCGTAGGCCAGCATCCAGACCGGAGTCCCCAGCGGGGCAGCCAGGTAGGGTGGCGTCCACAGCGGCTTGCCGGCGGCGGCGACCAGCTCGAACCATTCCGCACTGGCGGGCTCCGGCGCCCCGGCCGTGGCCTTGCCCTGGCGTCGGCGATACAGACCGTGACCATCGGCGTAACGCAACCCTAGCCCCTGCAAGGCACTGGCGGGCGTCAGCAGGCCATCAAGCCAGTGCGCCAACTCCGCCTCGGGCAAGGCATGGCCCAGGCCGGCGAGTTGCGCGCTGTGCTCGGCATCGGCCGCCGCCAGGCGCAGCGCCAGTGACAGTTCGCCGGCCCGGCGCCCGGCTTCCAGACGCACCTCGCCACGCTCGACCCGGCGCTCGCTCTCGAGCAGGTTGAGCAGGGTCACCAGGCCCAGCAGCCCCAATACCAGCGCGGTGGGCAGGATGGCACCAAGGACGATTTTCTGGTGTAGGTTGAGTCGCATGTCCCGGGCGGTCTTCGCCACGTCATTCACTGCCAGCACCAGAGTCGCTGGCCTCGCGGCAAGATGCCATATTCGCCATCAAATCGTTACATAACTCGCCTAGCGTTGAAGCCATGCGACTGTTGACCCTGATCCGCCACGCCAAATCGTCCTGGGACTACCCCGGCCTGACCGACTTCGAGCGCCCGCTCAACGACCGCGGACGCCGCGACGCGCCGCGCATGGCCCAACGGCTGGGGCGCAGCTGCAAGCCGCCGTTGTTGCTGCTGAGCAGCCCCGCCACCCGGGCGGTGACCACCGCGCGCCTGTTCGCCGAGACCCTGGCGGTGGACTTTGCCTCACTGCAGATCGAGCCGCGCATCTACGAAGCCAGCCGCAAGGCCTTGCTGGAAGTGATCGCCGACCTGCCCGACCGCCACCACCAGGTGCTGCTGTTCGGGCACAACCCCGGTCTGAGCGAGCTGGCGCACACCCTGGCCGATTGTCCGTTTGACGATATGCCGACCTGCGGAGTGGTGCAGTTGCAGCTCGACATCAGCCACTGGGCCAAGGTCGGCCCGGGCAGCGGCAAACTCCTGCACTACTGGTTCCCGAAAGACGGGATGGACTAGCAGCAGCGCGCACGCTGGAACCTCAACCCGCCGGCAGCGCCCGCAAACCCCGCGCGAAACGTCGTCCGTTCTGCACATAGTGCTGGGCGGAGAGGGTGATGTAGGCAATCTCCTGAGGCTGAAGCTCGCGTACCACCTTGCCAGGGCTACCGAGTATCAGCACGCCGTCGGGAAAGCGCTTGCCCTCGGTGATGACCGTGCCGGCGCCGACTATGCTGTTGCGGCCGATCACCGCGCGGTTGAGCACCACACTCTGGATGCCGATCACGCAGTTATCGCCGATGCTGCAGCCATGCAGCATCACCTGATGGCCGATGGTGCAGTCGCGGCCGATGCTCAGCGGCACGCCGAGGTCGGTATGCAGCACCGAGCCATCCTGAACATTGCTGTTTTCGCCGATGGTGATCGGCTCGGAGTCGCCACGCAGGGTGGCACCAAACCAAACGCTGCTGCCGGCGTGCAGCACCACCCGCCCGATCACGGCGGCGTTGTCGGCGATGTAATGGCCCTCGCCCAGGAGCTGCGGGCGGTGGTCGTCGAGGGCGTAGAGCATGGGGGTGGTCGGAGGCAAGGGGGTGCGCAGAAAACCACATCCGCGCCCGACAAGGAAGTGGGGATCGATCTTTCCGCCGCCGCCCCGCCGGCTACACTGGCCAGCGTCCAGACCAGGAAGACTCCATGCACGGCCTCACCCAGCTGATTGCCGGACTGTTGGATCGCATGCTCGCGGTGGTACTGGCCATCACCGTCGCGCAGGCGCCGCTCTACTACGCCCAGTACACCCAGGTGCTGGCCGGCGTGCGGCTGGAAGCCGAGGCGCGCTATCTGGAGCTGCAAAAGGAAGCGCAGCAGCTGCACATGAGCGTCGAGGCCTTCGTCACCCGCCACGAGGCGAGCCGCGATCCGGCCTTCCAGGCCTCGGGCCGCATCCATCGCAACACCCTGAACCGCTACCGCCAGTTCGATACCGCCTGGCGGGATCTGAGTTCCGCCAGCCCTGCGCAGAAACCCGAGCGCCTCTGGCGCCACTACGACCACCGCATACACCAGGCGGTGCAGTTCCAGCCCGGCCTGCCCTTGAACACCGAGGGTCTGGTCTGGGGCGGTATCGGTCTGCTACTGGCCTGGCTGCTGGCGGCGCTGGCGCGCTGGCTGCTGCTGCCGCAGCGGACCAGCAGGCGCGCGCTGAGCTAGCCCCAGACGCACGGCCTTGCGGCCATAAAAAAGCCCGGCCGCCTGCGCGCCGGGCTTTTTCTGCAGGCCTGGCTTACTTGCCGGCGCTGGCGTTCAGGCGCTTCAGCACGTCGGCGGTGACATCAACCGCCGGGCTGGCGAACACCGGGTCCTGGATGATCAGATCGGCGCCCTTTTCCTTGGCGACCTGGGCGATCACGTCCTTGATCTTGGCCATCATGTCCTGGGTCAGTTCGCGATCGCGGTTCTGCAGGTCTTCCTGGAACTTGCGCTGGGCGAAGTTAAGGTCGACCTGGCGGGCATTGAGGTCTTTCTCCTTCTTGGCGCGCTGGTCGGCCGACATGGTGTCGGCATCGCGCTGATAGTTCTTGACGTCCTCGCCAAAGGCCTTGCCCTGGGATTCGATGTCGGCGCGGCGCTTCTCGAACTCCGCCTTCATCTTCGATTCGGCGGCCTTGAACTGCACGGAGTCGCGCACCACGTCGGCGGAACGCACGACCAGGATCTTGGTTTCCGCCTGGGCGGCGGTGGCGGCGGCAAACAGGGCGAGGGCAACGAGGGCGGTACGGGTACGCATAAGAGATTCTCTGTGATCGATTGCGGTGGTTGAGACGACAGGGGCCGGCCGTGAACTGAGCCTTAGAAGCCGGAGCCGAAGGTGATCTGGAAGCGATCCACTTCGTCCTGCGGTTTGGCGTTGAGCGGGAACGAGTAGGACAGCTGCAACAGGCCCAGAAAGGGCGTGAAGTAGGACACCGCCAGACCCACCGACTGACGCAGTTCGTTGATCTCGAACTGACCCGGCTCGGCGAAGATGTTACCGACATCGTAGAACAAGGACACGCGGCTGCTCTTGCCGTCGGAATCCAGCGGCGTCGGGATGATCAGCTCGGTCTGAGCGGTGGTGCGCAGCTTGCCACCGTAGGGGTTGTTGAACGGCGTGTCGCGCGGCCCCAGGGTGCCGTCCTTGTAACCGCGCACGGTGCGCGGGCCGCCGGCGAAGTAGTTCTCGTACGGCGGCACCGTGCTGCTGTCGCCATAGGTATCGACGTAGCCGACCGTGCCGTCGAACTCGACGAAGAACTTGTAGAACAGCGGGATGTACTGCTGGTGCTGGTAGAACAGGTTGAAGAACTCGACCCCGCTGCCCGGCACGGTCACGTCGATGTTGAAGCGGTTGAGGGCACCGCGACTGGCGAAGAAGGTGCGGTTGCGGGTGTCGCGGGTGATGCCGGTACGCAGGGAGTAGTCGGTGAAGTCCGAGCCGTTCTCGCGCACGAAGCGCAGCACCTCGTCGGCGGAATAGGCCGGGAAAGTCTCGATGGCGGTCTGCGCCACGCCGCCGCCGACGCGCAGGGCGACGAACTCCGACAGCGGGATGCCATAGGTGAGATCGGCGCCCAGGGTGTTGGAGTTGAAGCCGGAGCTGTAACGGATCACCGACTCCGCCTTGCGGTAGTAGGTGGAGATGGTCTGGCTGACGCCGTCTTCGGTGAAGTAGGGGTTGGTCCAGCTGAAATTGAGCTGCCGCGAGTACTGCGAGTTGTCGATCGACACCTCGACGCGGTTGCCGGTACCCAGGAAGTTGGTGTGGGTGAGACTGGCATTGACCAGGAAGCCCTGGGCGCCGGAGTAACCGACACCGAACTGCACCGAACCCGGCGCGCGCTCCTTGATCTTGAAATTGACGTCCACCAGGTCGTCTGAGCCCGGCACCGGTTTGGTATCGACCTCGGCCTCCTCGATGAACGGCAGACGGGTCAGGCGCACACGCGAGCGTTCCACCGAGGACTTGGAGAACGGCGAGGCTTCCAGCTGGCGCATTTCGCGGCGCAGGGTCTCGTCGTTGGTGTCGCCGTGACCGCTGAAGTTGATGCGGCGTACGTAGGCGCGCTTGCCCGGCTCGATCAGGTAATTGAGGCTGACCTGCTTCTTCTCTTCGTCCACCTCCGGCAGCGGCGTGACCTTGGCGAAGGCGTAGCCGACGTCGGACAGCGCCGCCTCGATGCGGTTGGCCGACTCGGTGGCCTCCTTGCGCGAGAAGGTGTCGCCCGGCTTGGTCGACAGCAGGCGGAACAGGAACTCTTCGTTGAGGATGGTCTCGCCGCTGAAGCGGCGGTCCTTCACCGAGTACTTCTCACCCTCTTCGATGTTGACGGTGATGAAGATGTCCTTCTTCTCCGGCGACAGCGCCACCTGCACGGAGGAGACATTGAACTTCAGGTAACCGCGGTCCTGGTAGTAGGACTGCAAGGTTTCCAGATCGCCGCCCAGTGATTGCTTGGAATAGCGGTCGGACTTCTGGAACGGCACCCAGTTGGTCGGCTTGAGCTGCAACTGGTCCTTGAGCTCCTGCACCGGGAAGGCGGTGGCGCCGAGGATGTTGATGTCCTTGATCTTGGTGACCTTGCCCTCGGTGACCTTGATCTTGATGTCGACGCGGTTGTTGGCGAGGTCGGTGACCGTGGTGTCGATGCCGACGTCGTAATAGCCGTTGGCGTAGTACTGGCGACGCAGCTCCTGCTCCACCTGGTCGAGCAGCGCGCGCTTGTAGGTTTCGCCATTGGCGAGGCCCAGGTCGGCCAGCGATTTCTTCAGCTCGTCGCCACCGATCTTCTCGTTGCCCTCGATCTCGAACTTGACGATCTGGGGCCGCTCCTCGACCCGGATCACCAAGGCATTGCCGTCGCGCAGCAGCTGCACGTCCTGGAACAGGCCGGAGGCGTACAGCGCCCGGATCGCCTGCCGCGAGGTGATGTCGTTGATCTCGTCGCCGGTGGTCAGCGGCAGGTAGGTGAGGATCGTGCCCTCATCCAGACGCTGCAGACCCTCGGCGCGAATCTCGCGCACCGTGAATGGTTCTAGTGCCCAGCTGGCCGGGATGAAGAGCAGTGAGGCGCACGCGGCGAGCGCGCGCTTTCGGAGCGAGATGGTCAAAGTGGGCCCTGAAGTCTTGGCTTGAGAAAGGGTTCAGCCAATCAAGCGTGAAAGGTCATTATAGAAGGCAAGGCCCATCAAAAGCGCGAGGAAGGTCAGACCAAACTTTTGGCCCAGCAGCTGGGTGCGGTCCGACAGCGGCGCGCCACGGACCATCTCGATCAGGGTGAACAGCAGGTGCCCGCCGTCCAGCACCGGCACCGGCAGCAGGTTGAGCACCGCCAGACTGACGCTGACCAGGGCCAGAAAGCCGAAGAAGGCCGCCGGGCCGATGCTGGCCGAGAAGCCCGCCGCCTCGGCGATCTGCAGGGGCCCGCTGACATTCTTCACCGACACTTCGCCGGTGAACATGCGGCCGAACATCTTCAGGGTCAGCACCGACATCCGCCAGGTCTGGTCGATGGCCGCCGGGATCGCCGCCAGCGGCGGCAGACGGTCCTCGGCACGCAGCGCGTCCCAGCGGGCACTGTCGATATTGATCCGCGCGCCGAAGCGGCCCAGGCGCTTGCCGCCTTCTTCCACCTGGCCCAGCAGCACCGCCTTGCTCAGGGTCTGGTCACCGCGCTGGAAGACGATCTCGGTCACCAGCCCGGGATGCGCCCGCACCCAGGTCGCCCAGGCCTGCCAGTCGCTGATCGGCTCGCCGTCGTGGCTCAGCAGGCGATCCCCGGCCTTGAAGCCGGCCTGCTCCGCCGCTCCGCCCGACTCCACCGCCGACAGCACCGGTTCCACCACCGGCTGGAACGGCGCCAAGCCAAGATCGTCGAACAGCAGTTCGGGGTCGATGCGCACGCCTTCGAGGCCCAGGCTGAGGCTGCGCACCTGCTCCGGCGCGTCGACCGAACGCTGCAACTCCAGCCGCAGCGCCTGCCGCTCCACCACCTGCTCCAGCAGCAGGGTGCGCAGCTGGGTCCAGGTGGCGACCGTCTCGCCATTGACGCTCAAAATGACTTCACCGCCCTGTACCCCGGCGCGGGCGGCGACCGAGGCGGACGGCGGCGTCTGCAGCACCGGCTTCAGGCCCGGCTGGCCGAGTACCAGCACCAGCCAGAAGAAGGCCACCGCCAGCAGCAGATTGGCCACCGGGCCGGCGGCGACGATCAGGAAGCGCTTCCAGGGCGGCTGGCGATTGAAGGCCTGCGGTGCCTCGTCGGCCGCCACCTCGCCTTCGCGCTCGTCGAGCATCTTCACGTAGCCACCGAGCGGAATGGCGGCCAGCACGTATTCGCAGCCGTCGGCGCCGCGGCGCATCCACAGCGGGCGGCCAAAGCCGATCGAGAAACGCAGCACCTTCACGCCCAGGCGGCGCGCCACCCAGAAATGGCCGAACTCGTGGAAGGCCACGAGCACGCCGATGGCGACCACGAACCACAGGGCACTGCTCAGCACATCGTTCATCGGGTATCCCTCTTAAGCGTCCTGCGCTAGCAAGCGTTCCGCTTCGCCGCGCGCCCAGGCATCGACCGCAAGCACGGCCTCAAGTTCGTCACCGGCGGGCAGGCCGGCCGACGGCGCGGCCTCCAGCACCCGCTCGACCAGTTCGGCGATGGCGGTGAAGCGCAGCTTGCCATCCAGGAAGCGCGCCACCGCCACCTCGTTGCTGGCATTGAACACATTGGGGGCCGGGCCGGCGGCGCGCAAGGCCGCGCGCGCCAGACGCAGCGCCGGGAAGCGCGCCAGATCAGCCGTCTGGAAGCGCAGCTGCGCCAGCTGCCGCCAGTCCAGGCCCTCCACTCCGGACTCCCAACGGCCCGGCCAGGCCAGGGCGTGGGCGATGGGGGTACGCATGTCCGGCCGTCCCAGCTGGGCCAGGGTCGAACCGTCGTCGTACTCGACCATCGAGTGGATGATGCTCTCGGGGTGGATCAGCACCTCGATCCGGGCCTCGTCGACGCCGTAGAGCACCGCCGCCTCGATCAGCTCCAGACCCTTGTTCATCATGGTCGCGGAGTCCACCGAGATCTTCCGGCCCATGCTCCAGTTGGGATGCCGCACCGCCTGCTCGGGCGTAACCGCCGCCAGCTCCGTCAGCGGTGTTTCCCGGAACGGGCCTCCGGAGGCCGTCAGCAGGATGCGACGAATGCCCGGCGGAACCGTCTCGCCACAGCGGGCGCTGGCCGGCAGGCACTGGAAGATGGCGTTGTGCTCGCTGTCGATCGGCAGCACGGTGGCGCCGCTGGCGGCAGCGGCGCGCATCATCAGCGCGCCGGCCATCACCAAGGGCTCCTTGTTGGCGATCAGCACCCGCTTGCCGGCCTTGAGCGCCGCCAGGGTGGAAGCGAGACCAGGGCTGCCGGCGATGGCGGCCATCACCTGGTCGGCTTCCGGCGCGGAGGCGATGGCGTCGAGCGCGGCGCTGCCGGCCTCCACCTCGGTAGGGATTCCTTCGGCGCGCAACGCCTGGCTCAGCCGCGCGGCGGCGGCGGCATCCACCAGCACCGCCCGCGCCGGGCGGAACTGCCGGCACAGGGCCAGCAGGCCCTCGGCGTCGCGGTGGGCGCTCAGCGCCCAGACTTGCAGCTTGTCGGGATGCCGGCTGGCGACATCCAGGGTGCTGCGTCCCACCGAACCGGTGGCGCCCAGAACCACCAGACGCTGGCGGCCACTCATAGGCCGGACAGGCGCAGGCCGAGATAGAACACCGGAGCGGCGGCGAGGATGCTGTCGATGCGGTCGAGCACGCCACCGTGGCCGGGCAGCAGCTTGCCGCTGTCCTTCACCCCGCGCAGGCGCTTGAGCAGGCTCTCGAACAGGTCACCAACGATGGAGATCGCAGCGGTCAGCACCGCGATCAGCGCCAGCAGGCCCAGCTGGGTCGGCTGCTCGAAGCGGAACACATAGGGGCCGGCGGCCAGGGCCCAGAGCGCGACCAGCACCAGACCACCCACCGCGCCTTCGATGCTCTTGCCCGGCGACACCGCCGGCGCCAGCTTGCGCTTGCCGTAGTTGCGGCCAACCAGAAAGGCGCCGATGTCGGCGGCAAAGACGATGAACAGCATGAACATCAGCCGCCAGGCGCCCTGGTCCTGCGCATGCAGGGCGGAGAGAGCCAGCAGGGTGGAGGGAATCAGCAGCAAGCCCAGCGGCGCCATCCGCGCCGGCGGCCAGGGGCCGTCCGGAAAATTGGCCGGGAAGCCGCGCACCAGCCGGAAGGCGTACAGCCACCAGACCAGGGCCAGGCCGCACAAGGCCGGCACGCCCCAGCTCAGGGCATTGAGCCGCCAGGCGGCGGCCAGTGCCAGCGCGATGGCCAGCAGATAGGCCAGGCGCTGGCCCAGGGCGTTCAGCCCCATCAGCGCGGTCCATTCCCAGGCGGCGGCCAGGCCCACCAGGCAGAACAGCGCGTAGAGCTTGGGCGTGGGCAACAGAAAGATCGCCGCCAGCAGCAGCGGCAGCAGCACCAGGGCGGTGAGTACACGCTGGATCAGCATGGGTAGGCTCCTCAGACGGCCTCGGGCACGCGGCCGAAGCGGCGCTGGCGGCCAGCGAACCAGCTGAAGGACTGGAGCAGCTCGTCGGCGCCGAAATCCGGCCACAGGGTGTCGCAGAAATACAGCTCGGCGTAGGAGAGCTGCCAGAGCAGGAAATTGCTGATGCGGATCTCGCCGCCGGTGCGGATCATCAGATCCACCGCCGGCAGGCCGGCGGTGGCCAGCCGCTGCTCGATGGCCGCCGGCGTGATCGCCACACCCTCGGCGGCGGCGCGGGCGGCAGCCTGGGCGATGTCCCATTGGCCGCCGTAGCCGACCGCGATCAGCAGGGTCAGGCCCTTGTTGTCCTTGGACATCGCCTCGGTCTCGCGCATCAATTGCTGCAACTCGGGCGGGAAGGCGCTGTGTTCACCGATGAAGCGCCAGCGCACCTGATTCTTCATCAGCGAGCGGATCTCGCGCTTGAGCGTCTGCACGAACAGCCGCATCAGCAGGCTGACTTCCTCCTCCGGGCGGTGCCAGTTCTCCTGCGAGAAGGCGAACATGGTCAGCACCTCGACGCCGGCGGCGGAGGCAGCACGCACCACCCGCCGCGCCGAGCGCACGCCGGCGTGATGGCCGAAGGCGCGCGGACGCATCTGTTGCTTCGCCCAGCGGCCGTTGCCGTCCATGATGATGGCAACGTGGCGTGGGACGCGGTCGGCAGGTAGTTGGGGAACGGCGGCGGTCATGGCTTACGGCTTTTACATCGACATCAGTTCTTTTTCCTTGACCGCCATCAGCTCTTCGGCCTTGGCGATGTGCAGATCGGTGAGCTTCTGGATGTCGGCTTCGGCGCGCTTCTCGTCGTTCTCGGAGATCTGCTTGCTCTTGAGCAGATCCTTGACCGCCTGCATGGCGTCGCGACGGGCGCCACGGATGGCGACGCGGGCGCCCTCGGTCTCGTTCTTCACCACTTTCACCAGATCCTTGCGGCGCTCCTCGGTGAGCGGCGGCAGGATGATGCGGATGCTCTGGCCGGCGGTGTTCGGCGTCAGCCCCAGGTCGGACTTCAGGATCGCCTTCTCGATCGGCCCGGTCATCTGCTTCTCCCAGGGAGTGATGGCGATGGTGCGGGCGTCTTCCACCACCACGCTGGCGACCTGCGAGAGCGGCACGTCGGAGCCGTAGTAGTCGACCAGCACATGGTCGAGCAGGCCGGCGTTGGCGCGGCCGGTACGCAGTTTGCTGAAGGCGGTCTTGAGCGCGTCCAGGCACTTGAGCATGCGCTGGGTGGCGTCTTTCTTGATGGGGTCGATCATGGCGGAGTCCTCGGAGCGGCCAGCCCTGGGGCCGGCGGAGTATGGGTTTGGGTCTGCTGCGGGCTAGACCGTGACCAGGGTGCCGATCGGCTCGCCGTTGACGATGCGCATCAGCGCCCCCGGGCGATCCATATCGTAAACCCGCAGTTTCATCTTCTGGTCGCGGCACATGACCATGGCAGTCTGGTCCATGACGCCCAGGCGCTTGTGCAGCGCCTCGTCATAGCTCAGATGCTCGTACTTGGTGGCGGTCTTGTCCTTGAACGGATCGGCGGTGTAAACGCCATCCACCTTGGTCGCCTTCAGCATCAGGTCGGCGCCGATCTCGACCGCGCGCAGGGCGGCGGCGGAATCGGTGGTGAAGAAGGGATTGCCGGTACCGGCGGCGAACACCACCACCCGGCCGTTTTCCAGATGGCTGACTGCCCGGCGGCGGATGAAGTCCTCGCAGACCTCGTTGATGCGGATCGCCGACTGCACCCGCACTTCCAGGCCCAGGCGCTCGACCGAATCCTGGATCGCCAGGGCGTTGATGACCGTCGCCAGCATGCCCATCTGGTCGCCGGTTACGCGGTCCATGCCGCCGCGGGCCAGGCCTTCGCCGCGAAAAATGTTGCCGCCGCCCACCACCACCGCCACCTGCACACCCGCCTCGACCACCGTCTTGATCTCACCGGCGACGAAATTCATCACGTCGGGAGAGATCCCGAAGTTCAGCGAACCCATCAGCGCCTCGCCCGACAGCTTGAGCAGGATGCGCCTGTAGACCGGGGCCGTATTCTCCATCTCAGACTCCTCCCCGCGAGACGCTACGGCAGCCACTCCCGCACCCATTCACTGCCCGGCTGGCGCCAGGCAGTGAAACACCGTGTCGTGGCTGCGCCTCGCCGGACAGTTTGAGGAGGATGCGTTGGTATACCGGGGCGGGAGCGGAGTCAGACGGCATGAGGGAGGGTCCGAATGGCGGTTAAAACAAGGCCCCGTTACCGGGGCCTTGCAGGATGCAGCAATTGTACCGCTTCGACCTTAACCCTTGGCTGCCTCGGCAACCTCGGCGGCGTAGTCGGTGACCTTCTTCTCGATGCCCTCGCCCACCGCCAGGCGGACGAAACGGGCCACCACGGCACCCTTGGCCTTGAGAGTCTTTTCGACCGGCTCATCCGCCTTGGCGCCGTAGGCGTCGTTCTTCACGAACGGCTGGCCGAGCAGCGAGATTTCCGAGGTGAACTTGTTGATCTTGCCGTCGATCATCTTGGCAACGATCTCGGCCGGCTTTTCCTTGTAGGTCTTGCCGGCAGCCTCGGCGTCGGCCTTGGCCTCCGCCTGCTCGGTCGCCACCTGGGCCTCGATCACCTTGCGCTCGGCGGCCACGACTTCGGCCGGAACATCGGCGGCCGACAGCACCTTGGGCGCCATCGCCGCCGCATGCAGCGCCAGATCCTTCGCCAGGGTCTCGTCGCCGGCGGCCATCGCCACCACCACGCCGATCTTGCTGCCGTGCAGGTAATGCACGATCGGACCGGCGGCCTTGGCCACCACCTCGAAACGGCGGATGGTCAGGTTCTCGCCGAGCTTGGCGATCAGCGTGCGGCGCTGCTCGTCGAGGGTTTCGGCGCCGTTCTTCAGCGCCACCAGCTCTTCGACGCTGGCCGGACGCTGCGCCAGCGCCAGCGCGGCGGCGGCATCGGCGAGCGCCACGAAATCCTCGCCCTTGGCGACGAAGTCGGTTTCGCAGTTGACCTCGACCAGCGCGATGGCATCGGCGCCGACGGCAACCGCGATACGGCCCTCGGCGGCGACGCGGCTGGCCTTCTTGTCGGCCTTGACCATGCCTTCCATGCGCATCTTCTCGGCCGCGGCATCAATGTTGCCCTCGGTCGCGACCAGCGCCTTCTTGCAGTCCATCATGCCGGCGCCAGTGCGCTCGCGCAGTTCAGCCACCAGCTTGGCAGTAATGTCAGCCATGTTGCTTAGGCCTCCGTGCGAGCGGCGGGCTTGCCACCACGGCCGGGGGCGGCGCCACGGCGCGGCGCGCCACGGTCGTCACGGCGCGGCGGCTTGCGGGCAGCCTTGTCCTCGTCGGCGCCCTCGACGGGCTCCGGACGCGGGGCGGTGGTGATGGTGCCCTTGCCTTCGATGATCGCTTCGGCGATGGCGGTGGTGTACACCTTGATCGCGCGGGTGGCGTCGTCGTTGCCGGGGATCACGCACTCGATGCCGGACGGGTCGTTGTTGGAGTCGACCACCGCGATCACCGGGATGCCCAGCTTCTTGGCCTCAGCGACGGCGTTCTTCTCGTAGCCGGTGTCGATGATGAACAGGCAGTCGGGGAGACTCGGCATGTCCTTGATACCGCCCAGGGACTTGCGCAGCTTCTCGATCTCGCGGGTGAAGTTGAGCTGTTCCTTCTTGTTGAGGCGGCCGATGGTGCCGTCCTCGACCTGCTTCTCCATTTCCTTCAGACGCTTGATCGAAAGCTTGACGGTCTTGAAGTTGGTGAGCATGCCGCCCAGCCAGCGCTGGCTGACGTAGGGCATACCGGCGCGGGTGGCTTCTTCCTGCACCACGTCGCGGGCGGCGCGCTTGGTGCCGACGAACAGGACGCGGCCACCGTTGGCGGCCAGCTTGCCGGCAAAATTGCAGGCGTCCTTGAGCAGCGGCAGCGTCTGCTCGAGGTTGATGATGTGGATACGGTTGCGGGCACCGAAGATGTAGGCTTCCATCTTCGGGGACCAGTAGCGCGTGCGGTGACCGAAGTGGGCACCGGCCTCGAGCAACTGGCGCATAGTGAGATTCGACATTTTCAAGCTCCTATGGGTTATGGCTAATCGCGCGGTGCACACCGAAAAATCGATGCACCCAAAGGCCGCGCGAATGGTTTGAGATCCCTTCGATTGCCGAAACAATTTTTAGGGCCTCCAGCGGCGGGATTGCCTCCAGAGGGCGCGCTTTATACCATGCGCGGCCTTTTGGAACAACGAGTTGCAGCGCAAGACCAGGGTTCTATGACCATAACTATCAAAACCCCCGCCGAACAGGACGCCATGCGCGTCGCCGGTCGCGCCGCCGCCCGCGTGCTGGAATTCATCGCCCCCCACGTCAAGTCCGGGGTCACCACCGGGGAGCTCGACCGGCTCTGCAACGAGTTCATCACCGGCGAGCTGGGCAGCATCCCGGCGCCCCTGGGTTATGGCGGCTCGGGCAGCCGACCGCCGTTCCCGAAGTCGGTCTGCACCTCGATCAACCATGTGGTCTGCCATGGCATCCCGGGCGAAAAGCCGCTCAAGCGCGGCGACATCGTCAACATCGACGTCACCGTCATCAAGGACGGCTTCCACGGCGACACCAGCTATATGTTCTGCGTCGGCGAGCCGCCGGTGCTGGCCAAACGCCTGGTGCAGGTCGCCCGCGAATCGATGCTGGCCGGCATCCGGGTGGTCAAGCCGGGCGCCCGGCTGGGCGACATCGGCTACGCGGTGCAGCGGGTGATCGAGGCCAATGGCTTTTCGGTGGTGCGCGACTACTGCGGCCACGGCATCGGCCGGGTCTTCCACGAAGACCCGCAGGTGCTGCACCACGGCCGTCCCGGCACGGGAATTGAATTGCAGGCGGGTATGACCTTCACCATCGAGCCCATGGTCAACGCCGGCCGCCACGAAACCCGGCTGCTGCCGGACGGCTGGACCGTAGTCACCAAGGACCACTCGCTGTCCGCCCAGTGGGAGCACACCGTGCTGGTCACCAACACCGGGGTGGAAGTGCTGACGCTGCGCGAGGGGGAGACCCTGTGACCCCAGCGCGCCGCGCGCCCTGCCCCGCCGGCGCCTCCGCATGAGCGCCGAACTCGACCTCGCCGAAGACACCGCCGCCGAGGTGTTTTCGACGCGCAAGGTGCGCGGCCGCCTGCGCGCGCCCGGCAAGTCGCCGGTCGCGGTGTTCAAGGACACCCTGGCCTGGGGCAAGGAGCGGCTCTACGGGCTGTTCCACGACGGCGCGCCGGCTGATGTACTGGTGCGCGCCCGCGCGCTGCTGATCGACGAGCTGCTGCGCGAGGCCTGGGAGCGCCACGTCGGCAAGTCCGCCCCCGGTCTGGCTTTGCTGGCAGTCGGCGGCTACGGCCGCGGCGAGCTGCTGCCGCATTCCGACATCGACCTCCTGCTGCTGCACGACGCCGACGCGCTCGACACCTACAAGAGCAAGCTGGAACCCTTCTTCGCCTTTCTCTGGGACATCGGCCTGGAAGTCGGCTCCAGCGTGCGCACCGTCGCCGACTGCGCGCGGATCGCCGCCGAAGACCTCACCGTCATCACCAACCTGCTGGAGTCGCGCCTGCTCACCGGCGACCCGCGGCTGGCCCAGGAGCTGGCCGAGCAGATCGGGCCTGAGCACATGTGGCCGGTGGCGAAGTTCTTCCACGCCAAGCTCGACGAGCAGCGGCGCCGCCACGCCAAGTACGACGACAGCGGCTACAAGCTGGAGCCCAACGTCAAGGAATCGCCTGGCGGCCTGCGCGACATCCACACCATCGCCTGGGTGGCCAAGCGCCATTTCGGCGCCACCTCGCTCGCCGAGCTGCGCGACGTCGGCTTTCTCACCAAGCAGGAATGCGACGAGCTGTTTGCCGGCCAGGACTTTCTCTGGCGGGTGCGCTTCGCCCTGCACATGGTCACCGGCCGCCATGAAGACCGGCTGCTGTTCGACCACCAGATCCGCATCGCCAGCCTGTTCGGCTACGTCGACCTGCCGCCCGAGGAAGGACAGCGCCAGGACAATCGCGCGGTCGAGCAGTTCATGCAGCTCTACTACCGCACCATCAAGTCGCTGAGCTGCCTCAACGACATGCTGCTGCAGCTGTTCGAGGAGGCCATCCTCGGCAAGCACGACGACCCGGCGGAAGTGAACCTGCTCAACGCCCGCTTCCAGCTACGCAATGGTGTCATCGAGGCGCGCGACGACCAGGTGTTCAAGAGCCAGCCCTGGGCGCTGATCGAGATCTTTCATCTGATGCAGACGCATCCCGAGGTCGAGAGCGTGCGCGCCGAAACCCTGCGGATGATCCGCCGCGACCTGCGCCTGCTCGATGACAACGTGCGCCAGGACCGGCGCGCGCGCGGCCTGTTCATCGACCTGTTCCGGGTCGGCGACGGCCTCACACACGGCCTGCGGCGGATGAACCGCTACGGCGTCCTGGGCCGCTACCTGCCGGCCTTCGGCAAGATCGTCGGCCACATGCAGTACGACCTGTTCCACACCCTGACGGTGGACGAACACATCCTCTACGTGGTGCGCAACGCCCGCCGGCTGGCGATGCCGATGTTCCGCCACGAGCTGCCGTTCGCCTCTGAGGTGCTGGAGCGCCTGTCCAAGCCCGAGCTGCTCTACCTCGCCGCCTTCCATCACGACCTCGCCAAGGGCCGCGGTGGCGACCACTCCGAGCTGGGCGCGGTCGATGCCGAGAAGTTCTGTATCGAGCACGGCCTCTCCCACGCCAACGCCGAACTGGTTGGCTGGCTGGTGCAGAACCACCTCCTCATGTCGCTCACCGCGCAGAAGCAGGACGTGCAGGATCCGCAGGTGGTCGCGCACTTCAGCGAGCGCGTGCAGACCCGCGAGCGCCTGGACTACCTCTACCTACTCACCGTCTCCGACATCCGCGGCACCAATCCCAAGCTCTGGAACAGCTGGCGCGACTCGCTGCTCAAGGAGCTCTACAAGGCCACCGCGCGGGCGCTGGAAAAAGGCATCGGCAGCGTCTACACCCTAGAAGAGCGCGCCGGCATCCATCGCGCCCAGGCGCTGGCGCGGCTGGCGCAGCAGGGCATCGAAAGCGAGGTCGCGAAGGCGGTCTGGGCGCGCTTCGACACCGACTACTTCCTGCGCCACACGCCGGATGAGCTGGCCTGGCATCTGCCGGAGATCCTGCGTGCCGGCGAGGCGCCGGTGGTGGTGGCGAAGAACTTCGAGGACCGCGGCACCACGGTGTTTCTCTACTGCCGCGACCGTGACCATCTGTTCGGCCTGACCACCGGCGTGCTGGCGCGCCTGGGTCTCAACATTCTGGACGCCCGCCTGCACACCACCGCCGACGGCCATGTGCTCGACAGCTACGTGGTGCTGGAGGCCGACGGTTCGCAGATCAACAATCCGCACCGCTTCGCCGAGATCGCCGAGCGGCTGGTGAAGGTGATCGCCGACCCGAGCATGACCGTGGTCGACGTCAACCGCCGGCTGCCGGCCAAGCTCAAGCACTTCAATACCCCGACCAGCGTCCACATCAGCCAGGACAGCGCCCGCAACCGCACCGTGCTGGAGCTGGTGGCGGCCGACCAGCCGGGTCTGCTGTCCTTGATCGGCCGGGTGTTCCACAAGCGCGGCATCCTGCTCGACGCCGCCAAGATCGCCACCATCGGCGAGCGCGCCGAAGACGTCTTCTACATCACCGACCGTGAGCACCAGGCGATCACCGACGAGACCGCGCTGGAGGCCTTGCGCGAGGTGCTGATCCGCACGCTCGACCGGCCCGCCGAGGCTTAACCGGCACCAGCTCCCACCCGCGCGAGCGGGGCCGGGGGGTGAGTGACGCATTTTCCCGATACCAAAACTTCCAGAACTCATGACCGACAGCACACTGCAGACCACCATCGAAGCCGCCTGGGACAGCCGCGACACCCTGGACAAGAGCAACACCGGTGTCCGCGACGCCGTCGCCGCCGCCATCGAGCTGCTCGACAGCGGCCGGGGCCGGGTCGCCGAGCCCAGCGCCGACGGCTGGAAGGTGAACGAGTGGCTGAAGAAGGCGGTGCTGCTGTACTTCCGCCTGCACGACAACGCGCCGGTGGCCATGGGCGCCTTGATGGGCTACGACAAGGTGCCGCTGAAGTTCGCCAACTGGACCGAGGAGCAGTTCAGGGCCCAGGGCGCGCGCGTGGTGCCGCCGGCCATGGTGCGCAAGGGCGCCTACATCGCGCCCGGCGTGGTGCTGACACCCAGCTTCGTCAACATCGGCGCCTATGTCGGCAAGGGCACCATGGTCGACACCTGGGCGACCGTCGGCTCCTGCGCCCAGATCGGCGCCAACGTGCATCTCTCCGGCGGCGTCGGCATCGGCGGCGTGCTGGAGCCCTTGCAGGCCAGCCCCACCATCATCGAGGACGACTGCTTCATTGGCGCGCGCTCCGAGGTGGTGGAAGGCGTGGTGGTGGAGAAGGGTTCGGTGCTGTCGATGGGCGTGTTCATCGGCCAGTCCACCCCGATCTACGACCGCGCCAGCGGCGAGATCAGCTATGGCCGGGTGCCGGCCTACAGCGTGGTAGTGCCGGGTTCGCTGCCCCGTGACGGCGGCCGCTACAGCCTCACCTGCGCGGTGATCGTCAAGCGCGTCGACGCCCAGACCCGCGCCAAGACCGGCATCAACGCCCTGCTGCGCGACGACTGAGCGTGAGCGACACAGCGCCGCGCCTACCCAGCTGGAGTGACGGCAGGGTCGCCATCGAACCGATGGGGCTGACCGAGATCGACTTCGTGCTGCGCAGCCGCAGCGACCCCGAGATTTTGCGCTACCTCGACCGCGAGCCGCTGACGAGCCGCGAGGAGGCGCAGGCCTTTGCCCAACGCCTGGTCGACGACAACCGCAGCGGCGCGGCGGCGATCTGGCTGATCCGCGACGCCGCCAGCGGCTTGCCGGCGGGCAGCGCCGGCTTCTGGCGCTTTGATCGCGCCAACAATCTTGCCGAGCTGGGCTACACCCTGCTGCCGGAGTTCTGGGGGCGCGGCTATCTGAGCCGGGCGCTGGCGCCGATGCTGGACCACGCCTTCCAGGGCCTGGGCCTGCACCGCGTCGAGGCCAACATCAACCCCGAGAACCAGCGCTCGCGCGCGGTGCTGGAGCGCCTGGGCTTTCAGCTGGAGGCGCGCTTTCGCGAAAACTACCGCTTCCACGACCGCTATCTGGACAGCCACATCTACGCCCTGCTCGCCAGCGATCCGCGCCCGGCTTGCCCGCCACCCGGAGGCTCGCCATAGTCGCGGCACCTGCCCCCGGTTCCTCCGCCATGGCCGACCGACCCAGCGACGACGTCGAAGACATCCTGCTCTGGCTGAACGCGCACAGCGTGCGGGTTTCCGATGGCGTTCCCGCCAGTCTGCTGCAGCAGAAGTGGCAGACCAGCGGCCGCGATCCGGCAGGCCTGCGCGATGGCCTGGAATGGCTGTTCCAGCACCAGCGGATCGCGCTCACGCCCAATCTGGAGCCGCCGCATGTGCGCTTCACCGCCAGCGGCTACAGCCAGCTGTTGAGCTGCTTCGACGCGGCGCGGGTGCCGCAACAGGCTGCAGGCGCGACAACACCCGCACCACCGGCTCAGTCCAGTGCAGCCGCGCGGGCGGCACCAGCAACAGCACCAGCGCCCGAGCCGGCCAGCCAGGCCCACACGCCGCCGGCCGAGCTGCCGCCGCCACTGCGCTTCGTCACCCACGGCCAGCCGCCCACCGAGATCGGCCTGCGCAACCAGCTGCTGGACATCTACCGCGACCTCAAGCTCAAGCCGGGCAGCCAGATCATCGCCATGACCCTGTCGCGCTACTGGCAGGAGATGGGCCTGCGCGCCGGCGATCTGCGCACCGCCATCGACGTGCTGGTGCGCGACGGCTATCTGATCTACAGCAGCCTGCGCTTCGAGCCGCACTGGCGGCTGACCGAAGCCGGCTACGCCTATGCCAGCGCGCCGCTGACGCCGGCCGCCCTGCTGGAACTCGCCGAGCCGCTCACCGAGCTGGAAGACCACGGCCACAACGATGAGGACCTGCGCCGCAAGGGTCTGGCCCTGTTCCGCGGCACGGCGGTCGAATGGCATTCGTTCACCGGTCTGGAGACCGACTGGCGGCATAGCCGCGACAGCCTGCTGCACAGCCTCGATCTGCTCTGGAAGGCCGGGCTGATCGAACTGCGCCTGGGCGACCCGCTGGCGATACGACTCACCGAGCAGGGCGCCGCCCTGCGCGACAAAACCGCGGGCGGCCTGCGCCGCCTGATCGGTCTCTAAATCATTCTCCCTGCTGCCACCGCAATGCCCTACGACTCACCCGTCCTCGAACTCACCACCCAGCTCATCGCCCGCCGCTCGCTGACGCCCGACGACGCTGGCTGCTGCGCCTTGATTGCCGAGCGCCTGCGCCGGCTGGGCTTCGCCATCGAGTGGATCGACGAGGGCGGCGTCACCAATCTCTGGGCCACCTACGGCAGCGGCGCGCCCTTGAGCATCCTCGCCGGCCATACCGACGTGGTGCCCACCGGCCCGCTGGAGCAGTGGCAGAGCGACCCCTTCCAGCCGGAAATCCGCGAGGGCGTGCTCTACGGCCGTGGCGCCGCCGACATGAAGTCGGGCCTGGCGGCGATGATCTGCGCGGTGGAGCGCCTGCTCGCCGCCGGACCGGTGCAAGGGACGCTCGCCTTTCTCATCACCAGCGACGAGGAAGGCCTGGCGCAGTACGGCACCCGCCATGTGGTGAAAGTGCTGGCGGCGCGAGGGATCAAGCCGGACTACGCCCTCGTCGGCGAGGCCAGCAGCAACCAGCAGTTGGGCGACCGCATCATGATCGGCCGCCGTGGCTCGCTGAACGGCGTGCTGAAGGTGTTCGGCAAGCAGGGGCATGTTGCCTATCCGCACAAGGTCGAGAACCCCATCCACCGCTTCGCCCCGGCGCTGGCCGAACTCGCGGCAACGGTCTGGGATGCCGGCAATGCCCACTTCCCGCCGACCTCGTTCCAGGTCTCCAACCTCAACGCCGGCACCGGCGCCAACAACGTGGTGCCGGGCGAGTGCGTGGCGGTATTCAACTTCCGCTACTGCACCGAGTCGACCGAGGCCAGCCTGCGCGAACGCGTGCACGCCATTCTCGATAAGCACTGCCTGCGCTACGAGTTGCAGTGGCAGCTCTCGGGCGAACCCTTCCTGACCGCGCAGGGCGCGGCCATCGCCGCCGCCCAGGCCGCGATCGCCGAAGTCACCGGCCTGAGCCCCGAGCTGTTCACCGGCGGCGGCACCAGCGACGCCCGCTTCATCAGCCCCTGGGGCGCGCAGACGCTGGAGATCGGGCCGGTGAACGACTCCATCCACAAGATCAACGAGCACGTGATCGTCGCCGACCTCGACCGGCTGTCGGCGATTTATGAGGGAACGTTGCTGCGGCTGATGCGGTAGCTCGGTCCGCCAGCTGGTGGGCCGCTCTTGGTCGCATCTGCCTTTTCAGGCTCAACGCGCCCGGTGCCGCGTGTGGTTAGGCGGTATCGCTTGCAAGCAGTCTTGAGAGGACGTCATAGCCTTCCCCCAGCACGAGTGGATGATCCCGTTCCAGTGCGAAATTGTGAACCCGATTGTCCTTGCCGCGAATCTGGAAGGACAGGTAGTGTGTGTCGACGGGAGGGGTTGAGATGTCGCCCGGCTTGGTCCCCATACTCTTTGGTGTCCAAAGAATTCCGCCGGTGTCGGACATGGACATCGCGTGCAGTACCTTTGTGCCGGCGCTGTCCTCATCTCGCGGTGCATCAAAGGACCTGTGCGCTGTGTGCTTGTGGCGGAATGGCATCATGTTTTCCACGGTAGGAATGGAGACGCCACCAAGCCTTGATCGCACCAATTGCGAATTGACGAAGTAATAGAGCTGGCCAACTCGATTTACCCAGGCTACCGCCTCATGCCGAATTGGGCCGTAGTCATTTCCGAACCGTGGCTTCAACGCCGCGCGTAGCAATGCGAAGCGGTCATGGTGATATGTAAGGCCCGACAGGATCGAGGCGACGCCATGGATCTGGATGAAGTGCTCGCGCAGGAGCGACGATGTCGACCGAGCAATAAGCGATTCAGCTCGGGACGACAGCGGCTGAATTGACTCTAGCGAAATGCCTTCATTCGGATCAGCGATGTTCCAATTGCGTCGATTATTTAGGCCTTCCATTGGCGCCTCATTAGTCGCCTAACGTTGCTTTAGAAAACTGCCTCTGCCGAAGCCAGTGAACTTGGCAGGTGACTTTTCGAGATTCGTTTCGGCAGTGAGCCGTTCGCTGTTTCATGGTGGCGATTTCCCGACTCGCGATGCTCTGCAAGTGACGGTACTGCGTTTCCGGGGGCTTTCCAAGGCGCTCCATCTCCGGGCCTTGGCTCACCGCCTCCCCAACGACACCCGGCGGCAACGGCCCGGTCAGCCAGATTACGCAGGGCCACATCGCCATCGGCGAATGTCACCAAGGCCATAGGTCGGCAGCCAGCGCGGGCGTAGCGTGCCATCATCGCCGTGCATGACGAGGAGCCCGCCATGAGCAACCCCCAGCCGCAGCGCCGTGACCTGCATTTTCCGCTCGACGCCAGCCGCATCAACGACTGGCACAGCCGGGGCGTGCATGTCAGCCAGTTCTTCAACACCATGTCGCTGTACTTCCCCGAGGGCGAGAAGTTCTTCATCCAGGCCGTGCGCCACTACCGTGACCGCGTCCGCGATCCTGTCTTGCAGGAGGCGGTTGCCGGCTTCATCGGCCAGGAGGCCATGCACGGCCGCGAGCACCGGGTCTACAACCAGCTCATGCAGGAGGCCGGCCTGCCCGCGGAGAGCATCGAGACCTTCTCGCTCAACCGCCTGAAGATGGCGCACAAGATCTTTCCGCCGTCGATGCAGTTGTCGATGACTATCGCCCTGGAGCACCTCACCGCGATCATGGCCGCGCACCTGCTGCGCACGCCGGAGGTGCTGGGCGGCTCGGCCTCGGCGCCCGACTACGTCCGCCTCTGGCGCTGGCACGCGCTGGAGGAAACCGAGCACAAGGCGGTGGCTTTCGATGTCTGGAAGGCGGTGATGCCCAACACCCTCGGCAGCTACCTGAAGCGCTGCTGGGGTCTGATCCAGACGAGTTGGTTCTTCTGGCTGTTCACCGCCATCTTCCACGCCCGCATGGCCCGCGCCGCTCACCCGAAGGAAGGCCATCTGCGCGGCTATCTGCGCCTGTTCTGTTTCCTGTTCGTGAAGCCCGCCGCCTGGCTGGCGCTGGCGCCGGCCTGGTTCGCCTACTTCAAGCCCGGCTTCCATCCCTGGCAGCACGACAACCGCGAGGCGCTCGCGGAACTGCCGCAGTTGGTCAGTGAGGTCCGCGCCGGCGCCTGATAGCCGCGGCGCCCGCGCCGCTCTACCATCGGCCATCGTCCTGCACTCAAGCCAGCCCGTGGTCCCTTCGTTCTCGCCCGCCCCGGGCCTGCGTTCCGCCTTCCTGCAATCGGTACTGGCCAGCAAGCGCCCGGTGCGCTGGCTGTGGCGTAGGCGCGGCCTGGATCTCAATGCGCTGTCGAGCCTGCACCACTTCCAGGTTCAGGACGAGCAAGGCTCGCCCGTCACCCTCACCGGCTGGCACACACCCAGCCCCGGCGCGAAGGCGCTGGTGGTACTGATCCACGGCTGGGAAGGTGGTCAGGATTCCAGCTACCTCTACGGGCTCGCCTGCACGCTGCACCGCGCCGGCTACGCCCTGGTGCGGCTGTGCATGCGCGACCACGGCAGCACCCACCACGGCCTCAACGAGCAGATGTTCCACTCCGCCCGCCTGCGCGAGGTCGCCGAAGGCGTGCTGGCGGCGCAGGCGCTGGAACCCGGCCTGCCGCTGTTCGTGGTCGGCTTCTCGCTGGGCGGCAACTTCGCCCTGCGCATGGCGCTGCGCGGTGGCGACTACGGCGTGCGGCCGCGACTCAGCATCGGCATCTCGCCGGCGATCAATCCGCGCTCGACGCTGATCGGCATCAACCAGGGGCCCAAGCTGGTCAACCGCTACTTCCTCGACAAGTGGCGCAAGACCATGGACGCCAAGGCCGCCGCCTTCCCGGGCCGTTACGACTTCAGCCGCCACCGCGCCATCGACGACTTCACCGAGATCACCCGCGCCTTCGTCGAGGACCACACCGAGTTCGAGACGCTCGATCACTATCTGGAGCAGTACACCCTGACGCCGGTGATGCTGATGGCCAGCCCGCAGCCGCTGGCGATCCTCACCGCCAGAGACGATTCGGTGTGCCCGCCGGCCGACTTCGAGGGGCTCAAGGCCGGCGGCAAGGTCGTCGCCTACGCCGCCACCGAACGCGGCGGCCACTGCGGCTTCATCGAAAACTGGAAGCTGGATAGCTGGGCCGAGCAGCGGGTGCTGGAATTGCTGGCGCAACAGCTCGCGGCCTAGCCGCGCTTTCCCAACGCGCTGGCGTCGGGCGCGGCCTCGCTACAGAAAGCAAGGCCCGGTTTCGCGCACTTCGACGGTCGCCCATTCCGCCGCCGGGCATTCGGCGGCGATCGCCAGCGCTTCCTCGCGGCTCTTACAACTGAGCAGGAAGAAGCCGCCGACCATCTCCCTGGCCTCGGAGAACGGGCCATCGAGCAGGTGGTCGCGGCCCTCGCGCCTTTGCAGGCGCACGCCCTCCTCGTCCGACTTCAGCGACTCCACCGCCAGCAGCAGGCCACGCGCCTTCAGGCCGGCGCCGAAATCCACCATGCGCTGGTAGGCGGCGCGGCCCTCGGCCTCGCTGCGGCTGGCGCGCTGGCCGCGCGGCTCGTTGATCAGCAATACGAAGGGCATGCGCTGCTCCTAGGGTGTGTTGGCATTTATTTCGTCGCTGCGTTGCGAGTCAAAACCGCGTCAGGTAAGGCGCCGAACGACGCCAAGGCTGAAGCCTTGGCTAGGCCGGCAACGCAGCATGACGTGGTTTTGGCCGCAACCCTTCGGGGCCGGACTGTTTTGGCGCATTGCGGCGTCAGCCAGAGAGGACCATAGAACCGCTATGCCCCTCTCTGGCTTCCTTGCACTGCGCCAAAACAGCCTTCGGCCGCAGCGACGAAATAAATGCCAACACACCCTAGTCGTTGACGACGCCGGCCGCGACATGGCCGGTAGGCACCACCAAGGCAGCGGCGTCGCAATGGCGGGTCTGGTCGTCGAAGAAGAAATCCGGCTCGAATTCCTGCAAGAAGGCGCTCTTCTCCAGCCCACCCAGGAACATCGCCTCGTCCACCTCCAGACCCCAGTCCAGCAGAGTGCGGATGGCGCGTTCGTGCGCGGGCGCGCTGCGGGCGGTGACCAGGGCGGTGCGCAGGCGCATCGGCGGCACCGGCTCCACGGTCTCGCCCTCGCCCGCCCTTTGCAGACGGTGCAAGGCCTCCAGCAGCGGCTTGAACGGCCCTGGCGGCAGCGGCGTGGCGAAACGCTCGGCCTCGTGGGCCTGGAAGGCGTCAAGGCCATTGGCCTGGAATACCCGCTCGGCCTCGTCGGAGAACAGCACGGCGTCACCGTCGAAGGCGATGCGGATCTCGTGCGGATGCGCCACCGCCGCCCGCGCCGACTCGGCATAGACCCGCGCGGCGGGAAAGCCGGCATTGAGCGCATCGCGCACGTCGGCCTCGTTCATCGACAGGAACAGATGCGCGTGCAGCGAGCGCAGGTAGCCGAACGGCGAGCGCCCACGGGTGAACACGCAGCGCTCGATGGCCAGGCCATGCGCCTTGGTCGAGCGCAGCACCCGCAGGCCGGAGACCGGATCGTTGCGCGAGAGGATCACCACCTCGACGCGCTGCTGCTCGGCGCTGTTGAAGGCCAGTAGCTTCTGCACCAGCGGAAACGCCACACCCGGCTTGGCCGGCGTGTCGAGGCGGTCGAACTGCAGGCGCATGTAGGCGCGGTCGTCGGTCTGCTCGAAGACGCGGTTCTCCTCCTCGAAGTCGAACAGCGCCCGCGAGGACAGCGCGACCACCAGCTTGCCGGCCAGCGAAGCCGCCATCAGGTCACCTTGGCGCGCTTGATCGCGTAGCTGAGCAGGGCAGGCAGATGGCGCTTGAGGCGCACGAAGATCGCCTCCTTGCGGCCGATCAGGGCCTCCTCCCTGCCGGCAGCGACCGCCGCCCAGATCTGCCGCGCGCATTCGGCCGGCTCCATGCCGTGCAACTGGCCGGCGTCCATCACGCCGTGCTGGCCGCCGTCGGCGGTGATGGCGTTGAGCGAGACATTGGTCTTGATGAAGCCGGGGCAGATCAGCGTGACCTGCACGTTTTCGCGCCAGACCTCGGCACGCAGCGCGTCGTAGAAGCCGTGCAGCGCGTGCTTGGCGGCGGCGTAGCCGGAACGCAGCGGCGTTCCGACGTAGCCGACCACGCTGGAAATCACCACCAGCGTGCCGCGCTTGCGCGCCACCATGCCCGGCAGCAGCGCCTTGGTCAGCGCGACGCAGGCGAAGAAGTCCAGCTCGAAGATGCGCCGGTAGACCTCCATCTTGGTCTCCAGCACGGTGCTGCGCTGGCTGATGCCGGCGTTGTTGACCAGCACGTCCACCGGGCCGAAGAAGGCGGCGGCCTTGGCGGCCAGCGCCTCGGCATCGAACGCGGTGAGATCCACCGGCAGCAGCGCGACGTTCTGCGGATTCACGCAGGCCGCGCGCACCCGCTGCAACTCCGTCTCGCGGCGGGCGCTCAGCACCAGCTTGGCGCCCTGCTCGGCGGCGCTGATCGCCAGCGCCTCGCCGATGCCACTGCTGGCGCCGGTGATCCAGACCACCTTGTCTTGCAATTGCCTCATGGGCTCCTCAGGGGATGTCGAGCACGATCTTGCCGTGCGTGTTCTTGCCCTGAATCATCGCATGCGCCCGCGCGGTTTCCGCGAGCGGCAAACGCGCCGCGATCAGCGGCCGGAGCCGGCCCTGCGCCACCCAGGCCGACAGTTGTTCGAGGTCGGCGCGCCTGGAGCGCACGATCACCAGCCGCGCCTGCTTCAGCGGCGACAGCCGGCTGAGCAGATGGTCGCGGAAGTTGCGCGCGTTGGGCACGGTGGTGACGTAGCGACCGCGCGCAGTCAACAGCGGCTTGATCGCCGCGAAGCTCTGGTTGCCGAACACGTCGAAGAACACTTCATAGCGCCCCGGCACCTGGGACGGTGGCGTCTGCCGGTAGTCATAGACCTGATCGGCCCCCAGGCCGCGCACCAGCTCCGCCGAATACGCGCCGCAGAGCGCGCTCACCCTGGCACCCAGGGCCTTGGCGATCTGCACCGCCAGCGTGCCGACGCCACCGGAAGCGCCGTGGATCAGCACCTCCGCACCCGGCCCGACACCGCCCAGATCACGCAGCGCCTGCAGGGCCGTCTGCGCCGACAGCGGAATCGCCACCGCCTGGGCGTAGTCCAGCCCCTGCGGAAGGACCGCCAGCTCGTCCTGCGGAACCGCCGCGTACTGGGCAAAGGCGCCGGCCTTCCAGCTATTGATCATGCCGTAGACGCCCTGCCCGACTTCCAGCCCGGTCACCCCGGCGCCCAGTGCCGCCACGACACCGGCAAAGTCGTAGCCCATGCGCTTGGGAAAGTCCGCACCCGACAGCAGCTTGAACTTGCCGGCGCGTACCAAGGCGTCCTTGGGGTTGAGCGCGGCGGCGTGGATGCGCACCAGCACCTCGCCAGCCGCCGGCTGCGGCTCCGGCCTGTCACGCAGCTCGATGACCTCGGGGCCGCCGTAGCGGTCGTATTCGATGACTTTCATGGTCTTAGAAACGATTCCTGCGGATCTGACTACCCGATGACGCCGCCGTCATGCTGACCGGCGTTCGCTACGGAACCGCAACAAGTAGAGCAGACCGCAGATGCCGCCACCCAAGATCAGGCACTTCGACAGCAGATCGTGGAAGCTATAAAGCGGGTCGGCCTGCAAGCGCAGATGCAGACCGACATGGATCATCAGGAACATCGCCAGCGCCAGACGACTACCCTCGCGAAGGCGCTCTCGCGGGTGATGGCAGAGCCAGACAATCAGCGCGAACAACGGCACATGCAGTGCCACGAACAAGGTCTCTGCAAACCGGTCCGGCAGACTGCGCAATACGTAGAGCAGACGCCACTCCGACTGGGTCACGGCATCGAGTTCGTGGCTGGCCAGAAAGCCGAAGCCAAGCAGGAAGAGCAGGTTTTTCATCGCCCCAACGATAAAACCCGCCGGCATCTTCCGATACCAGCGGGCTTGACCTACGAGGTCATGGTCGCCGCAGTGCGGCGCAGGAGACCAGCTTTAGGCCGCCTTCTCCAGCGACTTGTCCCACTTACCCAGCGCGGCGAGGCCGTTCATCTTGGCGCGGTGCAGGTGGGCGGCCTTGCCGGCTTCCACGTTGCTGCCACCCCAGGCCTTGAGCGCGGCGGCCTGCAGGGCGCGGCCGTAGCTGAAGGTCAGGCCCCAGGTGAAGCCGCCGATCTTGTTCATGGCATCCAGGTGGGCAGTGGCGAGTTCGTCGCTCTGGCCGCCGGAGAGGAAGGCGATACCGGGGACGGCGATCGGCACGCGGCGCTTGAGCACGCGCAGCGTGGCTTCGGCGACTTCCTGCACGCTGGCCTGCTCGGGGCACTTGATGCCGGGCACCACCATGTTGGGCTTGAGCACGATGCCTTCCAGCAGCACCTGCTGGGCGGACAGCTCGGCGAACACGGCGTCGAGCACGATGTCGGTGACTTCCTCACAGACCTCGATGCTGTTGTCGCCATCCATCAGCACTTCCGGCTCGACGATCGGCACGATGTCGGCTTCCTGGCAGAGCGCGGCGTAGCGGGCCAGGGCGTGGGCGTTGACGTGGATGGCGTAGTCGCTCGGGGCTTCTTCGTTGATGGTGATGACCGCGCGCCACTTGGCGAAGCGGGCGCCGGCGGCCTTGTACTTCTGCAGACGCTCGCGCAGGCCGTCGAGGCCTTCGGTGATGGTTTCTTCCAGGCCGCCGCCGGCCAGGGGCTGGGCACCCTTGTCGACCTTAATGCCGGGGATCACGCCCTTGGAGGCCAGGAGTTCCGGGAACGGCACGCCGGCCAGGCTCTTCTGGAACAGGGTCTCCTCGAACAGGATCACGCCGGAGGTGTGCTGCTCGAAGCCGGGGGTGGTGAACAGCATGTCGCGGTAGGCCTGACGGTTGGCCTCGATGTTCTCCACGCCGATCTTGTCGAAGCGCTTCTTGATGGTGCCGGTGGACTCGTCGGCGGCAAGAATGCCCTTGCCGGGGGCAACCATGGCTTTGGCGGTGGCGTTGAGAATCTGTTCGTTCACGTAAAAACCTCGTTCGGATTGTCTTTAGGGCACTGAAAACCGGCGGGATTTTACCCGCAGCCGCCCCCTACGTCATCGCTCACCCGGGTGAACCGAGCCCTGAGTCACCGAGTCAGCCCGGTTTGGCCGCCCCGCCCGCCTGGGCGGCGGGCGGGCGGAGCCGGCTTAGCGCCGGAGGAAGGGATTGGCCGGTTGCACCTTGAACCAGGCGGCGTAGAGCGCCGGCAGGAAGGTCAGCGTCAGGAGCGTCGCGACGATCAAACCGCCCATCAACGCCACCGCCGCCGGCCCGAAGAACACGCTGCGCACCAGCGGGATCAGCGCCAGCACCGCCGCCGCGGCGGTGAGCATGATCGGCCGGGCACGGCGCACGGCCGATTCGACGATGGCGGTCCAGGGATCATGGCCGGCCTTGATGTCCTGCTCGATCTGGTCCACCAGAATCACCGAGTTGCGCATGATGATGCCGGCCAGCGCGATCACGCCGAGCAACGCCACGAAACCGAAGGCGGTCTGAGTGATGAGCAGCGCGAAGGCGGCGCCGATGATGCCCAGCGGCGCAGTCAGCAACACCAGCACGGTGCGGCCGAAATGCTGCAACTGGATCATCAGCAGCAGCAGGATGGCCACCAGCATCTTCGGCATTTCGGCGTTGATCGAGTCGTTGGCGACCTTGCTGGCTTCCAGCGGTCCGGCGATCCCGATGCTGTAGCCGGCCGGCAGCCGCGACTTGATGTCGCCCAGCTTGGCGTCGATGGCGTAAGCCACGTCCGGGGCCTGGACGCCGTCGACGACCGCGGCCTGGATGGTGATGGCCCAGAGCCGGTCACGGCGCCAGAGCACCCCCGGCTCGAAGCTGGGCACCGCCTTGCCGAAGTGCGAGAACGGCACCGACTGGCCGGTGGCGGTCGGCATGTAGGCATCCTTGAGGCTGCCGAGCTGGTCGCGCTCCTCCAGGGGCTGGCGGGCAATGATCTCGACATCGCGATTGCGCTCGCGATAGGTGCCGATCGGCGTACCCGAGAGGATGGTATTGCTGGCGCCGCGCACGTCGTTGGAGCTGATGCCGAGCACCCGCAGCTTCTCCTGATCAACGTCGATCCGCATCACCGCAGTCGGCTCGTGCCAGTTGTCGTGGACATTGATCGTCATCGGGTTCTGGCGCACCAGGGCCTTCACCTCTTCGGTGAACGCGCGCACCTGCTGCGGGTCCGGCCCTTCGACGCGGAACTGCACCGGCCAACCGGTGGGCGGCCCGTTGGGCAGGCGGTCGATCTTGGTGCGCACCTCGGGGAACTCGTTGTCGACCCAGTCGCGGACCTTCTTGCGCAGCCGCTCGCGGCCTTCGAGATCCTTCGACAGCACCATGAACTGCGCGAAGTTGCTGTGGTTGAGCTGCTGGTCCAGCGGCAGGTAGAAACGCGGGCTACCGACGCCGACATAGGCCACGTAGTCGGCCACGTCGGGATCGCTGGCGAACTTCGCCTCCATGCGCTTGGTGACGTCCTCGCTGGCGGCGAAGCTCGAACCTTCCGGCAGCCAGAGTTCCACCATCAGCTCCAGACGGGTGGAATCCGGGAAGAACTGCTTGGGGATGAAGCGGAAGCTGAACACACCGGCCAGGAACAGCACGATGGTGAAGACGATGACCTTCCAGCGATGCTCCACGCACCAGTCGATCAACCGGCGCAGGCGCTGGAACCAGGGGCCGTTGAACAGCTCGTGCAGTTCGCCATCCGGCGCGCGGTGCTCCTTGAGCAGCAGGTAGCCGATGTAGGGGGTGACGTAGACCGAAGCGAACCAGGACACGATCAGCGCGATGCCGATCACCTGGAACATGGACTGCGTGTACTCGCCGGAGGCCGACTTGGCCAGACCCACCGGCAGGAAGCCCGCAGCGGTGATGAGCGTGCCGGTGAGCATCGGGAACGCCGTGGAGGTGTAGGCGAAGGAGGCGGCCTTGAGCTTGTCGTAGCCCTCCTCCAGCTTACGGGCCATCATCTCCACCGCAATCATCGCGTCGTCCACCAACAGGCCCAGCGCCAGCACCAGAGCGCCGAGGGAAACCTTCTGCAACTGCAGGCCGATGGCGTCCATCACCATGAAGGTGACGCCCAGCACCAGCGGGATGGTCAGCGCCACCACCAGGCCGGTGCGGAAACCCAGCGAGAGGAAGCTGACCGCCATCACGATCACCACCGCCTCCACCAGCGAGCGCACGAAGCCGCCGACCGCCTCCTGCACCACCTTCGGCTGGTCGGTGTACTGCTCGATCTCGACGCCGACCGGAAAGGCGCTGCGCAACTGCGCGATGCCGATCTCCAGGCCCTTGCCGACATGCAACACGTTGGCGTCGTTGCGCATCACCACACCCAGCGCGATGGCCTCGCGGCCGCGATGGCGGATCTTGCTCTGAGGCGGATCCTGGTAGCCGCGATAGACCTTGGCGAAGTCGCCGAGCCGGAAACTGTTCTCGCCAACCCGGAAGCGGCTGTTCTCGATCTCCTGGATGCTGTCGTAGTGGCCATCGACACGCACGAAGATGGCCTGGTCGGCGGTATTGAGCACGCCGGCCGGCGTCATCGCGTTGTAGCCGGTCAGCGCCGCCTGCAACTGCTGGAAGCTGATGCCCAACTGGGCGAACTTGCGGTAGGAGAATTCCACATAAACCTTCTCCTCCTGCTGACCCAGCACCTCGACCTTCTCCACCCCCGGCACCCGCAGCAGGCCGTTGCGCGCCTGGTCCACGTAGTCGCGCAGCTCGGCGTAGCTGAAGCCGTCGGTGGTGAAGGAATACATGGCGATGTAGGTATCGCCGAATTCGTCGTTGAAGAACGGCCCGATCAGGTTGCTCGGCAGCGCGCTGCGCACGTCGCCGGCCTTCTTGCGCACCTGGTACCAGATGTTCTTGACCTCCTTGACCGGCGTTTCCTCGCGCAGGTACACCATCACCGCCGCCTCGCCGGGCTTGGCATAGCTCTGCAGCTTGTCGAGGTAGGGGGTCTCCTGCAGCTTGGCTTCCAGCGGATCCACCACCTGCTGCGCCATCTCGATGGCGGTCGCGCCCGGCCAGTAGGCGCGCACCACCATCACCCGGAAGGTGAAGTCGGGATCTTCCTTCTGCCCCAGCTTCAGATAGGAAACGCCGCCAGCGATCAGCAGCAGCACGATCAGGAAGCGGGTGAAGTTGGCGTGCTCGATGGCCCAGCGCGACAGATTGAAGCGGTCGGAGGTCTCCATGCCCGGCTCCGGCTCAGCCCGCCGCCGGCTTCGGCACCGCAGCCGCTGCCGGCGGTGCGCCCAACAGCTTCACCTTCTGGCCGGCATGCAGGTAGGCGGCACCGGCGGTGACCACCACCTCGCCGGGGTTCAGGCCGGACCCCACCAGCACCTGATTGCCCTCCACCCCGGCGAACTGCACCGGCTTGAACTGCACGCTGGAGGTCTTGGCATCCACCACCCAGACCCCGGCCTTGCCATCCTGGGTAACCATGGCCGGTGCCGGCAGGTGGATCAGATCAGGCTGGCCCGGCAGTGGAATGCTCACCGTCGCGGTCATCCGCAGCTTCATTTCCGGCGGCGGCTCGGCGACGCTGATCCGCACCGCGTAGGTGCGGGCGTAAGGGTCGGCGGCGGAAGACAGCTCGCGGATGCGGCCCGCATAGCTCTTGCCCGCCTGCGTCCATAGCGAGACCGTCACCGGCATGCCCACACTCAGGCTGCTCACGCGGTCTTCCGGGATCGCCACTGCGATCTCGATCTCGCCCTGGCGGGCGATCTGGATCACCGGCTGACCGGCGGCCACCACCTGGCCGGCCTCGGCCAGCACCGCGGTCACCACGCCATCGCTATCGGCGAGCAGGCGCGAATAGCCGGTCTGGTTGGTCTGTACCGCCGCCTGCGCCACCACCGCCTCGGCCTGGGCCTTGGTGGCTTTCAGCTGGGTTTCCTGGCGGTCGTATTCCGACTTGCTGATGAAGCCCTTGGCCAGCAGCTCCTTGACCCGGCGGTAGTCCAGCTCGGCTACCTCGGCCTGCGCGCGCGCGGCGGCGACCTGCGCCTGGGCGGCGGACTCGCTGAGCACCAGATCCTTGGGGTCCAGCTGGGCCAGCAGCTGCCCGGCCTTCACGCTCATGCCGACATCCACCTTGCGGCTGACGATCTTGCCCGACACCCGGAAACCCAGCGTCGACTCATAGCGGGCACGCACCTCGCCGGAATAGCGGTGCTCGGCCGAGGTCTGGCTGGCGCCGACGGTGAGCGTGCGCACCGGGCGGATGTCCTCCACCGGTTCCGGTGCCTTGCCGCAGGCGGCCAGCAGTAAGCCAATCACCGCCAGCGTCAGCTTCGTTCCCATCTGCATGCCCCTCTCCTTGCGATGGTGATCCCGGCTAGGCCGGGCCACCAATTAACAGTGACGATTTTTGGCAATCGTCATGAACAGACAAAAAAATCAGCCCTTCAGGGCACGCACCAGAAACTCGCCCATGGCCACCGCCTGGCGCTTGTGATCCTTGGCGAACTGCTCGGCGACGATCTGCGGATGGCAGAACGGCAGCATGGCGTTGTTGACGCAGGTTTCGACGAAATCGAGATCGGCCTTGGCGAACTCGCCCGATTTGATGCCCTCGGCAATCAGGCCGCGGACGATGGAACGGATCCTGCGGATATGGGCGTCGATCACCCCCCACTGCTCGCGCATGGCCTTGGCGCACAGTTCGTGCACCTCGGTGTCCTTCAGGAAGCGTTCACAGGAGAAGGTGTGCATCTCCAGGAGCAGCTTGCGCAGGCGATCCGCCGCCGGCCGCTGCTCGGCCACCACAGCCTCGGCCTTCTGCTCGACCTCGGTCAGCAGCACCTCGGTGATCGCCTCGTTGATCGCCGCCTTGCTCTCGAAGAAGCGGTAGATGTTGGCCGGCGACATCCCACACTCGCGGGCGATGTCGGCGACCGTGGTCTTGCCGTAACCCCAGGCGCGGAACAGCCGCTCCGCCACGCTCAGGATGTGGGCACGGACTTCAGGCTGGGTCAGGGAGGCGCTGCGCATGTGACGATTATCATTTTTCGTCATCCATCCGCGCAACTACCCCCTAGGTCGTTGACGCCGCCAGCGCCAGCAACTCCTCGCGCAACCAGAGATTGGCCGGCTCGTGCTCCTGCGCCGGGTGCCAGTACAGGTGCATCTGCATCGCTGGCATGCGCAGCGGCAGCGGCAGCAGATGCAGGTCCAGGCGCTCGCGCAGCCACTCGCCCTGGCGGCGTGGCAGGGTCAGCAGCAGGCCGGAGGCCAGCACCGCCCGGCCGGCCGCCTCGTGACTCTGGCAGCGCAGCCGCACCTCGCGTTCGATGCCCAGGCGGCCCAGTTCGTATTCCTCCATCGCCGGGCCGGAGCGTCGGGAGGACACCGCCACGTGCGCGGCCTTTCGGTACTGCGCCGCGCTGATCCGCGCCGGACTGGCGCTGGCGATGCAGTAGCGGTCCTCGAACAGAGGCGCGTGACGCAGGCCCAGGCCCTGCTGGGCGATGTCGACCGCGAGGTCGATGCGGCCGGCGGCGAGATCGGTCTTCAGCGTGCTGCGGTCGATGCGCACGCTGCTCAGCACCGCCTCCGGCGCCGCCTCGGCGAGTCGGGCCACCAGCGGCGGCAGCAGCGAGGGCTCCAGTTCGTCGGGCATGGCCAGCCGCGCCCGGCGCAGGTGCACCGCCGGATTGAAGCCCGCCTCCGGCAGCAGCAGCGCCGCCAGACCGGCCAGCGCCTCGGCGATGCCGGGGGCGAGCCGGTCGGCACGCGGAGTTGGCGCCAGCAGCCGGCCCTGGCGCCTAAACAAGGGATCGTCCAGCTGCCTGCGCAAGCGCGCCAGGGCATGGCTGACCGCCGGCTGGCTGAGGTTGAGCGCGGCGGCGGCGCGGGTCAGATGACGCTCGCGGTAGACGGTGTCGAAGATCCGCAGCAGGTTGAGATCGACCCGCCCCAGTCGCCCCGATTCATTCATGTTCTGCATGGCTCTTCATTCAAACAAATCAGTTCATGAATTGTAGATGCGGCCTTAGGATGGCCGCACCACCGAGGAGAAGACGCCATGGACTTTGAACCCACCGCCAAGAGTCGCGACTACACGAAGCGCGTGCGCAGCTTCATCAAGGAGCACATCGCACCGATCGAGAAGCAGCACTGGGACGAGATCCACAACCAGCGCCACGGCGGCGACTGGACGAGCTGGCGCATCCCCGACCACGTCGAGAAGCTCAAGGACATGGCCAAGGCCCAGGGCCTGTGGAATCTGTTCCTGCCCGACCCGGAACTCGGCGCCGGCCTGTCGGTGCTCGACTACGCGCCGATCGCCGAGGAGACCGGCCGCAGCCTGATGGCGCCGGAAATCTTCAACTGCAACGCCCCCGACACCGGCAACATGGAAGTGCTCTGGAAGTACGGCAACGCCGAGCAGAAGGAGCAGTGGCTAAAGCCGCTCTTGGCCGGCGAGATCCGCAGCGTGTTCTTCATGACCGAGCCCGATGTCGCCTCCTCCGACGCCACCAACATGCAGGCCACGGCGATCATCGAGGGCGACGAGATCGTGCTCAATGGCAAGAAGTGGTGGAGCTCAGGCGTCGGCGATCCGCGCTGCAAGATCGGCATCTTCATGGCGCTCACCCCCAACGAGAAGCTCGGCCGCCACAGCCAGCACAGCATGGTGCTGGTACCGATGAACACCCCCGGCGTCAGCATCGAGCGGATGCTGCCGGTGTTCGGCGACTACGACGAGCCGCACGGTCACGGCGAGGTGCACTTCAAGAACGTGCGACTGCCGGTGGGCAATGTCATCGCCGGCCCCGGCCGCGGCTTCGAGATCGCCCAGGGCCGGCTGGGCCCGGGCCGTATCCACCACTGCATGCGCTGCCTGGGTGCGGCCGAACAGGGCCTGGACCTGGCCATCGCCCGCGGCATGTCGCGCACCGCCTTCGGCAAGCCCCTGCTCAATCTGGGCGGCAACCGCGAGCGCATCGCCGACGCCCGCATCGCCATCGACCAGGCGCGGCTGCTGACGCTCTACGCGGCCTGGAAGATCGACAAGGTCGGCCCGCTGCAGGCGATGACCGAGATCAGCGCCATCAAGGTGGTCGCCCCCAATGTGCTGCAGCAGGTCACCGACATGGCCATGCAGATTCATGGCGGCGCTGGTGTCTCGCGCGATACCCCGCTGTCCGGCTTCTTCGCGCAGGCGCGCTCGCTGCGCCTCGCCGACGGCCCGGACGAGGTGCACAAGGGCGTGATCGCCCGCATCGAAATGGCCAAGCGCGGATTTTCCAAATGACCCAGGCCAGTGCCGAAGACCGTGGCGGCGCGGTGCGCGAGGGCGAGGAACTGCCGGCCGCCAAGGTCAGCGCCTGGCTGCGCGCCCAGGGCGTGGACTTGCAGGGCGAACCGCAGGTCACGCAGTTCGCCGGCGGCGCCTCCAACTGGACCTACCGACTGCAGTACGCCAACCGCGACCTGATCCTGCGCCGGCCGCCGTCCGGCACCAAGGCCAAGGGCGCGCACGACATGGGCCGCGAGTACACCGTGCAGTCGGCCTTGAAACCGATCTACCCCTATGTGCCGAACATGGTCGGGCTGTGCAAAGACGAATCGGTGATCGGCAGCGAGTTCTACGTGATGGACCGCATCGCCGGCATCATCCCGCGCAAGAACCTGCCGCGCGGCCTGACGCTCAGCCCACAGCAGACCCGTCAGCTGTGCACCAACATGCTCGACAAGCTGATCGAGCTGCACCGCGTCGACGTGCAGGCCGCCGGCCTCAGCAGCCTGGGCAAGGGCTCCGGCTATGTGCAGCGGCAGATCGAGGGCTGGTGCGACCGCTACAACAAGGTGCCGACCTGGAACGTCAGCGCCTTCAAGGGCGTGCAGGCCTGGCTCAAGGCCAATGCCCCGAAGGACGTCGCCAATGTGCTGATCCACAACGACTGGCGCTTCGACAACCTGGTGCTGTCCAGCGAGGACCCGACCCGCGTGATCGGCGTGCTCGACTGGGAGATGGCGACCCTCGGCGATCCGCTGATGGAACTGGGCTGCATCATCGCCTACTGGTCGGAGGCCGGCGACGACCGCTTTGCCCAGTACATGCGCCGCCAGCCCACCCACCTGCCCGGCATGTTCAACCGCAAGGAAGTGGTCGAGTACTACCTGGCCAAGACCGGCTTCAAGTGCGAGAACTGGGCCTTCTACGAGGCCTACGGCCTGTTCCGACTGGCGGTGATCATCCAGCAGATCTACTACCGCTATCACCACAAGCAGACCCGCAACCCGGCGTTCAAGAACTTCTGGATCATGGCCAACTACCTGGGCTGGCGCGCGCGCCGGGTCATCAAGGAATCGAAAATCTAATGGGCGCGATCTACCTCATCCGTCACGGCCAGGCGAGCTTCGGCCACAGCAATTACGACCAGCTGTCGAAGACCGGCTTCGAGCAGGCCCGGGTGCTGGGCGAGCACCTGCGCAGCCGCCTGCCGGAGATCGACGCGGTCTACCTGGGCAGCATGCGCCGCCATCGCGAGACCGCCGAAACCTGCCTCGCCGCCATGGGCCAGACGCTGACGCCGGCCGAGCACCCCGGCTACAACGAGTACGACCACGAGGAAGTCATCACCCGCCACGAACCACGCTATGCCGACAAGCGGGTGATGCAGGTGGAGCTGGCGCAGACCGGCGATCCCAAGCGCGCCTTCCAGGCCATGTTTGCCAAGGCCATCGACCGCTGGGTGGGTGGCGAGGCCGATGCCGACTACACCGAGTCCTGGCCGGCGTTCAAGCAGCGCTGTGTGGCGACGCTGGAGGAAACCCTGAGCCAGCTGGGCTCTTCGAAGACCGCATTGGTGTTCACCTCCGGCGGCGTCATCAGCGCGCTGGCCCAGCGCCTGCTGCAGATCCCCGACTCCAATCTGCTGGCGCTGAACTGGAACATCGCCAACGCCAGCGTCAGCAAGCTGCTCTACAGCGCGCGCGGGCAGACGCTATCGAGCTTCAATGAGCATGGCCATTTCGAAGGGCCTCAGGGCAAGCTGCTGACTTATCGCTGAAGTGTCACCGGCCGCTACAGCGGCCGCGCCTGTCAGCCGGGCGCCGTCCGCGTCGTTACCCTGGGGAGAGTCCCCTTAACGCCGAATCCGCCATGCGCGCTACCGCTCACCTTCTTGCCTGCCTGCTGCTCGCCGCCTGTGGACGCAGCGCGCCCCCGAGCGCGGTAGGAGGCGGCACCGCCGAGCTGACACCGGTCAGCAAGACCCCCCTCGGCGCTTGCGCGCTAGCCAGTCCACTCCGCGGCCTTGGCTCCGGCCGCGACGCGCCCGGTCGGGTAGATCTGCTGCCGCCGCCAGCACAGCCGCGCCCGGACAGCGCCCGCCTCAACGGCGGAACCTGCGCGGACAACGAGGCTTTCCAGATCGGCACCGGCGTGCAGGACATGACCGGCCCCGCCGGAGACAGCATCTCGGCCGGCTACGAGGACCCCACGCATGTGTTGCGCGGCATCCACCTACGACAGTTCGCCCGCGCTTTCGCGCTGCGCTCGCCCTGCAATGGTCAGCGAGTACTGATCGCGGTCGCAGAGACCGGCTTCATGACCCAGGGTACCCGCCAGACCGTTCTCGACCTGATCGCCGCCGACCCCTTACTAGCGCCGCACTACGGCTCGCAGAACCTGATGCTGTCGGCGACCCACACTCACTCTGGTCCCGGTGGCGAGGCCCATCACGCTGCTTACAACCTGTTCCGACTCGGTTACGACGCGCTGGTGCACCAGGTCTATACCCAGGGGCTGTACCGAGCGATCCGCCAGGCACACCTGAACCTGGAGGCAAACCCGCAGGCCGGGCACATCCGTCTGGAGATGGGCGAATTGCTCGACGCCAACACCAACCGCTCGGAGCCAGCCTACGCACGCAATCCCGAGTCCGAGCGCGGCCAGTGGCTGAACCGCGAGGGCGAGGAAGTGCGGGTCAACAAGCGCATGGTGCAGTTGCGCTTCGAACGCGCCGACGGCAAGCCGGTGGGACTGCTCAACTGGTTTGGTGTGCACACCACCTCGGTCGGCACCCACGAGCCCTTGGTCAGCAGCGACAACAAGGGGCTAGCAGCGGTCAGCTTCGAACGGATCATGGGCACCGACTATCTGGCGCCAGATGGTGAGGACCGCTTCGTCGCCGCCTATGCCCAGGCCGATGAGGGCGACAGCTCGCCCAACCTTTGCTACCGCGAGTTCCCTTTCCCGGACATCCGCATCGGCTGCGGCGACGACACCCTGCACAGCACTGCCGCTCACGCGGTCAAGCAACTGGCGCGTAGCATCGAGTTGTTCGACACCGGAGGCGCCCCGCTGCGCGGGGGCATCGACAGCCGCCTGTTCCACGCCCAGATGGACGCCATCGAAGTCAGCGACCCGGTGGTGCTAGCAAGCCTCCGGCACCCGGCAGAACTGGACAGCGCCGAGAAGCGCACCTGCACCGCCGCTCTCGGTTACAGCATGGCCGCAGGTGCCGAGGACAATCGTGGCCCCAGCCAGGAGGGCATCAGTTGCGAGACCCTGGACCCCAGCGCCAGCCTGCTCGCCGACCTGGAGGTGCTGCTCGCCACGCTGGCGGCGAATGCGACCGCGAGCGGCTATCCGGCAATTCCGGCTTCCACTGCCGGAGGTCTGCTGGGCTGCGGCTACACCGAGGCACTGGGCACGCTGCCCCCTCTGCCAGACGTGGACTACAGTTGCCACGCTGAGAAGCCCATCCTGTTCCCGATCGGCAGCACCGAGCTGATCAGCAACGCCACCCTGCCCCTGCAGATCATCAGCCTGGGCAATCTCGCCATCGTCGCCCTGCCTTGGGAGGTCACCACCACCTCGGCGCGGCGCATCAGCGACACGGTGATGGCGGAATTGCGCGGCGCCGGCATCGATTACGCGGTGGTGGCCAGCCTCTCCAACGACTTCGTTCAGTACCTAACCACCCGCGAGGAATACGCCTCGCAGCAGTACGAGGGCGCCTCCACACACTTCGGCCCCTGGACACTGGCCGCGGTGCAACAGGAACTGCGGAAGCTGGCGATCAGCCTGCGCGACGGCCTGCCCCCACCGGTTGGCTCCGAACCGCCCCGCAGCCAGCCGGCGCCTCCCAATCGCGCGCCCTACCTGGCTGGAGACGCTCGGCCGCAGGGCGGCGAGTTTGGCGATGTGCTCAGCGACGCCAACGACCAGTACCGGGCGGGCGAAACGGTGCGGGTGGTGTTTGCCGGTGCTCATCCTCGCAACGACACACTGGAAAAGCTCAACGGCAGCTACTTGTACGCGGAGCGCGAACGCGGCGATGGAAGTTGGGAAATCGTCGCGCGCGACCGCGACCCCGAACTGATCCTGTACTGGCATCCGCAGCCCGAGGCACCGGTACTGGGTCAGTCGTTACCCTGGCGGCAATCGCAGATCGAGGCGGTATGGCATGTGCCCGCCAATAGCCCCGCTGGCCGCTACCGCATCCGCCATACCGGTACCGCCGTGGCATCGCTGGATCAGTCGGATGCCGGCACGCGCATCGAGTACGAGGGCGTCAGCGCCAGCTTCGCGGTCGATGGCCCAGTGGCTGACTGTCCGCAGTACCCGGCGCTGTTCTAGTCGCCGACTAAGTCGGCGGCAGACGGGAGCGCAGTTCGGCCTCGCCGATGCCGCTGATCTCGGCCAGCTTGCTGGTGGAGGTTTCGCCGCGGACGATGCGCACCGCCGACTTGGGCAGGTGCAGCACCTCGGCGAGCAGTTCGATCACCGCCTGATTGGCCTTGCCCTTCTCCGGGGCCACGGTCACCGACAGCTTGAGCGTCTCGCCCATCCAGCCGCTCACGGCATTGCGCGAGGCCTTGGGCGCGACCTTGAGCGACAGCCGCAGCGGTGCCGACACGTCGCCTTACGCGATCTTGTCGAAGAACTGCTTGGCCTTGCTGAGCCAGCTGGCCGACTCCGGCGTGTGCTTGCCGCTGTCGCCATCCACCGCCTCGCCGAAAGCGCGCAGCAGGTCTTTCTGCTTGCGGTTGAGGGCCACCGGCACCTCCACCACCAGATTGCAGATCAGATCGCCCTGCGGACCACCGCGCACCGACTTCACGCCCATGCCACGCAGCTTGAAGGTCTTGCCGCTCTGGGTGCCTTCCGGCACCTTGAGGCTGGCCTTGCCCTTGAGCGTGGGGACTTCCAGCTCGCCGCCCAAGCTGGCGGTGACGATGGATACCGGCACCGTGCAGTACAGATCGCTGCCGTCGCGCTCGAAGAACTCGTGCGGCTTGACGTTGATCTGTACGTAGAGATCCCCGCTCTGCGCGCCACGGTCGCCGGGCTCGCCCTCGCCGCTCAGGCGGATGCGGTCGCCAGTATCGACGCCGGGTGGAATCTTCACTTCCAGGGTCTTGTCGCGCTTGAGCTTGCCGACGCCGCGGCAGCTCTTGCAGGGATCGGTGACGCTGACGCCACGCCCGCGGCAATGCGGGCAGGTCTGCTGCAGCACGAAGAAGCCCTGGCGCACCTGCACCTGGCCAGAGCCCTGGCAGGTGGGGCATTCGCGCGGCTTCTTGCCGTCGGCGGTGCCGTGGCCGTTGCAGGCCTCGCAATCGTCCCAGGTGGGGATCTTGATGGTCTCGGTGACGCCGAACACCGCCTGTTCCAGCGTCAGCTCCAGGAGATAGCGCAGATCAGAGCCGCGCCGCGGCCCGCCACGGCTACCGCCACCGCCGCCGCCAAAGATGTCCGCGAAGACATCGCCGAAGATGTCGGAGAAGCCACCACCGCCACCGAAGCCCCCACCGCCGGCGCCACCGCGCTGCAGACCTTCGTGGCCGTACTGGTCGTAGATCTTGCGCTTCTCGGCGTCGCTCAGAACCTCGTAGGCCTCGCTGATCTCCTTGAACGCCTCCTCGGCCGCCTTGTCCCCCGGATTGCGGTCCGGGTGGTGCTTCATGGCGAGCTTGCGGTAGGACTTCTTCAGCTCCTCCTCGCTGACGGTTCTGACGACGCAGAGAACTTCGTAATAGTCGCGTTTACTCATGGCGTGAGGACGGGCGCTTTGCGCCCTGTGAGGGCGGCGGCTGCGCCGCCTGTGAGGTCGCTCGCCGCGGCGCGGCTTGCTGTAAGGGAAAAGCGTGAAGACATCAGGACTGCTCGCGCTGCTGCTTGATGAGGGAACCCAATCCACCCAGCAAGGAGTGGACCTGCTTCTGAACAGGCTCAAGTTCCGCCGGGCTCAGATGGCCAACTTCGGCACAGACGATCAAGAGCGTATCGATTTCGGACAGGGAGCCGCGGGCGATGGTCAGGAACTGCAGAAACTCATTGCGGGTGGAGCGGGCCGCGCCCTCGGCGATATTGGTGGGCACACTGACGGCGGCGCGACGCAACTGCGAGGTCAGGCCGAACTGTTCGTCCCTCGGCAAGCGGCCCGAGAGCAGGTAGATCGCCTTCACCAGGGCGATCCCGTCTTGCCAGACCCGCAAGTCGTGGTGTCTGCGCCCCGTCATGACCGATGCTTCTCCCTCTCAGCAAGCCGCGCAGCGGCGAGCGCCCTCACAGCAGAAGCGGGGCTAAAGCCCCGCTTCTGCGACCTCACAGCGAGCGCAGCGAGCGCCCTTACTTCTTGTCGTCCTTGACCTCGGTGAACTCGGCGTCCACCACGTCTTCGGACTTGGCGCCACCGGCCGCGCCAGCAGCACCCGGCTCGCCGCCAGCGGCGCCGGCCTTCTCGTAGGCGCGCTGCACCACCGGGTTGGACACCGCCATCAGCGCCTGGGTCTTGGCGTCGATGTCGGCCTTGTCGTTGCCCTTGGCGGCTTCGCGCAGCTCGTTGACCGCCTTCTCGATGGCCGACTTCTCGTCGGCGGACACCTGCTCGCCGAGATCCTTCACCGACTTCTCGACCGCGCCGGCCAGCTGGTCGGCCTGGTTGCGGGCGGCCACCAGCTCGGCGAACTTCTTGTCCTCTTCGGCGTTGAGCTCGGCGTCGCGCACCATCTTCTTGATCTCTTCTTCCGAGAGACCGGAGTTGGCGGTGATGCGGATCGACTGCTCCTTGCCGGTGGCCTTGTCCTTGGCGGTGACGTGCAGGATGCCGTTGGCGTCGATGTCGAAGATCACCTCGACCTGCGGCATGCCGCGCGGCGCTGGCGCAATGCCGGTGAGGTCGAAGCGGCCCAGGCTCTTGTTGGCCGCGGCGATCTCGCGCTCGCCCTGGTAGACCTGGATGGTCACCGCCGTCTGGTTGTCGTCGGCGGTGGTGAAGGTCTCGGACTTCTTGGTCGGGATGGTGGTGTTCTTCTCGATCAGCTTGGTCATCTTGCCGCCCAGGGTCTCGATGCCCAGGGACAGCGGGGTGACGTCGAGCAGCAGCACGTCCTTACGGTCACCGGACAGCACCGAACCCTGGATCGCGGCACCAGCGGCGACCGCCTCGTCGGGGTTGACGTCCTTGCGCGGCTCCTTGCCGAAGAACTCCTTCACCGCATCCTGCACCTTGGGCATGCGGGTCTGACCACCGACCAGGATCACCTCGTCGATGTCGCTGGCCTTCAAGCCGGCGTCCTTGAGCGCGATGCGGCAGGGCTCCAGCGACTTGCTGATGTAGTCCTCCACCAGCGACTCCAGCTTGGCGCGGGTCAGCTTCAGGTTGAGGTGCTGCGGCACGCCGTTGACGGCGGTGATGTAGGGCTCGTTGATCTCGGTCTGGGTCGAGGACGACAGCTCGATCTTGGCCTTTTCGGCGGTCTGCTTCAGGCGCTGCATGGCCAGCGGATCCTTGCGCAGATCCTGGCCGTGCTCCTTCTGGAACTCGGCGGCGATGTAGTCGATCACCCGCTGGTCGAAGTCTTCACCACCCAGGAAGGTATCGCCATTGGTGGCCAGCACCTCGAACTGCTTCTCGCCGTCCATGTCGGCGATCTCGATGATCGAGATGTCGAAGGTACCGCCGCCCAGGTCGTACACGGCGACCTTCTTGTCGCCCTTGACCTTGTCGACACCAAAGGCCAGCGCCGCGGCGGTGGGCTCGTTGATGATGCGCTTGACGTCGAGGCCGGCGATGCGGCCGGCGTCCTTGGTGGCCTGGCGCTGGCTGTCGTTGAAGTAGGCCGGCACGGTCACCACCGCTTCGGTCACCGGCTCGCCGAGATAGTCCTCGGCGGTCTTCTTCATCTTCATCAGCACTTCGGCGCTGATCTGCGGGGGCGCCATCTTCTTGCCGCGCACTTCCACCCAAGCGTCGCCGTTTTCGTTCTTGACGATGGCGAAGGGCGAGTGCTGGATCGCCTTCTGCACTTCCTTGTCGTCGAAGCGACGACCGATCAGGCGCTTGGCGGCGAAGATCGTCGCCTTCGGGTTCATTACGCTCTGGCGCTTGGCCGAGCGGCCGACCAGGATCTGGCCGTCGTCGGTGTAGGCGACGATGGACGGCGTGGTGCGCTCGCCCTCGCTGTTTTCGATGACTTTGACGGTGTTGCCTTCGAGGATCGCCACACAAGAATTGGTGGTGCCGAGGTCGATGCCGATGATCTTGCCCATGATGTTTGCTAGCTCCGCGTTATTTCGTTGACTGCTCTGTAAGTAGGTGGACTGTCGCCGTTTTCAAGTGGCGCGGTTCGACGATTCAACCACCACCCTGGCTCACCACCACCAGCGCCGGGCGCAGCAGGCGGTCGTGCAGGCTGTAGCCCTTCTGCATCACGCTCAGCACATGATTGGCCGGCAGCTCGCCGCTGGGCGCCATGCTCATCGCCTGGTGATGCTCGGCGTTGAACGGCTGCCCGTGGGGGTCGATCTGGCGCACGCCGTGCTTTTCCAGCGCCGACAGCAGCTGCTTCAAGGTCATCTGCACGCCATCGACCAGCGCCTTGGCGACGCCGTCCGGCACCGTGCCGGCAGCCTTCAGGCCCAGCTCCAGCGAGTCAGTGATATGGAGAAAGTCCTTGAGCACTTCCTCGGAAGCGAACTTGCGGGCCTTGGCGGCCTCGTTCTCGGCTCGGCGGATGCGGTTTTCGGCTTCGGCGGCGGCACGCAGCTGCGCCTCGCGGGCGGCAGCCAGCGCCAGCTGGGCCTCGGCGAGCTGGTCGCGCAAGCGCGCCAGCTCGGCTTCCGGGCTCAGGCCCTGCTCGGGCGCGGCGGTCGACTCCGGCGTCGGATGTTGGGCGTCGGTCATGGTTTCGGGATAACAGTGTGGCGGCGCGCCGGCGGCACGCTCTCAGGGATTCAACTGGGGCTCAGACGTCCGCTTTCAAGCCCTGGGACAGGGCTTTGGCTGTCTCGGCAACCAGCGGGATGATGCGATTGTAGGCCATGCGGGTGGGGCCGATCACGCCCAGAACCCCGGCCACCTTGCCGTTCACCGTATAGGGCGCCGACACCACGCTGCACTCGTCCAGCACCCGGTAGCCGGACTCCTCGCCGATGAAAATCTGCACGCCGTCGGCGGCCAGACACTGGTCGAACAGGCCCAGGAGGTCGCGCTTGCGGTCGAGCGCGTCGAACAGGCCGCGCAGGCGGCCGAGGTCGGTCATTTCCTGGAAGCCGAGCAGGTTGGAGCCGCCGGTGAGCACATAGCTGCCCTGCGGATGATCATCGCCGCGCAGGGCCGCCTCGGCCATGGCGGCGGCCTCGCGCAGGATCAGATTGACCCGGCCCTGGGCGTCGGAGACCTCGTCCACCATCGCCCGCCGCAGGCTGACCAGATCGCGGCCGGCGAAGTGTTCGTTGACGGCATTGGCGAAGCGCTCCAGCTCGTCGGTGCCATAGGGCCGGCTGGTGTGGATGACGCGGTTCTGCACCTCGTGCTGGTTGACCACCAGGATCACCAGCACCCGGTTGTCGGACAGCGGCAGAAACTGGATGCGCCGCAGCACCGCCAGATTGCGCTTGGGAACGGTGACCACGCAGGCCATGCGCGAGAGCTGCGAGAGCAGCTGGCTAGCCGCTTGCACCAGATCGTCGGCGGCGCGGTAGCCGGGCGCCAGCTCCTCGGCGATCTGCACCCGTTCCTGTTCGTCCAGATGCTCGGGCGAGAGCAGCTGGTCGATGAAGTAGCGGTAGCCGCGGGTGGTGGGGATGCGTCCCGCCGAGGTGTGCGGCGAGGCAACCAGGCCGAGCTGGTCGAGGTCGGCCATGACATTGCGGATGGTGGCCGGCGAGATGCCCAGCGCCGCCGCCCTCGACAGGGTGCGCGACCCGACCGGCTCACCGTCCTGGATATAGCGCTCGACCAAGAGCTTGAGCAGGTCGGCGGCACGAGGGTCTAGGCGGGCGGTCATAACGGCAATGTGGGAACGGCCGGCACGGCTGTCAAGATTCACACCGCAGCTTATTTTGCCGCGGCCTCCCCCTACAATCGGCCCATGTCCCAGACCAGCCTCCCCGCCAGCCCCGTGTTCCAGACCGTGGGCGTCATCGGCAAGCGCACCGATCCCTCCGTGAAAGGTACCTTGCTGGCGATCTGCGCCCTGCTCCGCGAGCTGGGCCGCGAGGTGCTGGTCGACGACATCCACGCCGACACCGCCCGCAAGGCCGGAGTGCCGGCGGTGAGCCGCGCCGAGCTGGCCGCCCGCTGCCAGCTGGTGGTGGTGGCCGGCGGCGACGGCACCCTGCTCGACGCCGGCCGCAGCCTGGCCGCCCAGCGGGTGCCGGTGCTGGGCGTCAACCAGGGACGCCTGGGCTTCATGGTCGACGTCAATCCCGAGGAGTTGCGCGAAGCCCTGCAGGCGGTGCTGGCCGGCCAGTACATCACCGACGACCGCCTGCTGCTGCTCACCCATATCCAGCGCGCCGATGGCGCCGAGACCGCGCCGGTGCTGGCGGTGAACGACGTGGTGCTACGCAACCTGGCCAGCATCCGCATGCTGGAGTTCGAGACCTGGCTGGGCGAGGAATTCATCAGCCAGCACCGCGCCGACGGCATGATCGTCTCCAGCCCCACCGGCTCCACCGCCTATGCGCTTTCCGGCGGCGGCCCGGTGATCCACCCGGCGGTGGCGGCCATCGCCCTGGTGCCGATCTGCCCACATACGCTCAGCGACCGCCCCATCGTCGTGCCCGCCGACCGGCCGGTGAAGCTGGTGCTGCGCGGCGCCGACAACAGCAAGGCGACGGTCACCTGCGACGGCCAGGTCAGCGAACCGCTCGCCCCCGGCGATACCGTCATCATCAGCCGCGCACCGCATCCCTTGCGGCTGCTGCATCCGCACCGCTACCACTACTTCGACGTGCTGCGCGACAAGCTGCACTGGGGACGTGGTCCGGCGCGCGGTTAAAATCCTTTTCCAAACCCTCTTCTCGCCGACGCCGCGCGCGCCCGATGCTCAGACAGTTGCAGATCAAGAACCTCGCGATCATCGACGAGGCGCAACTGGACTTCGCCGCCGGGTTCACCGTGCTCACCGGCGAAACCGGCGCCGGCAAGTCGATCCTGCTCGACGCCCTGGGCCTGGTGCTGGGCACCCGCGCCGATCCGGCGCTGGTGCGCCAGGGTTGCGACAAGGCCGAGATCAGCGCCGAGTTCGACCTCACCGACTCCGCCGCCGCGCGCGCCTGGCTGGCGGAACACGAGCTGCTCGATGCCGACGACGCCGGCCTCTGTCTGATCCGCCGTGTGGTCTACGCCGAGGGCCGCACCCGCGCCTACGTCAACGGCCAGGCGCTCAACGCCGGCCCGCTGCGCGAGCTGGGCGAGCGGCTGGTGGAGCTGTTCGGCCAGAACGAATCGCAGACCCTGCTTAAGCCCGAAGTGCAGCGCGGCCTGCTCGACGACTTTGGCGGCCACGGCACCGAGCTGGCCGCGGTGCAAGCCGCCGCCAGCGCGGTCCAGCAGGGCGAGCAGGCGATTGCCGCCGCCCGCGCCGCCGCCAGCCGCGACCCCGCCCAGCTCGACTATCTGCGCCACCAGGTGCAGGAACTGGAGGCGCTGAACCTGCGCGACGGCGAGCTAGAGGAGCTGGAAACCGAGCACCGGCGCCTGGCCAATGCCGGCCGGCTGATCGAGGACGGCAGCCGCGCCCAGGAGCTGCTCTACGGCGGCGAGGCGGCGATCTACGACCAGCTGTCCGGCGCGCTGGCGCTGCTGTCCGGCCTGGCCGAGCTGGAACCCGGCTTCGCCGAAGCCGAGACCCTGGCGGCCAGCGCCCAGGCGCAGCTGCGCGAGGCCGCCGAACAGATTCAGCGCCTGCTGGATCGCCTGGAGCTCGACCCCGCGGCCCTGGAGCGCAGCGAACGGCGGCTGTCGGCCCTGCACGATCTGGCCCGCAAGCATCGGGTGCGGCTCTCCGAGCTGTCGGCGCATCAAGCCGGCCTGCGTGCCGAACTCGACGGTCTGGAGCACGCCGCCGGCGATCTCGATGCCCTACTGGCCGCGCAGGCGCAGCGCGTCGCCGCCTACCGCGCCGCCGCCGCCCAGCTCAGCCAGGCGAGGCGCAAGGCGGCGGGCGGCTTCGCTGAGGCGATCACCGCGGTGGTGCGCCAGTTGGGGATGGCCAACGCCCAGTTTCTGGTGGCGGTGGAGCCCACCGGCGGCGAGCGCGTGCGCAGCCACGGCGACGACGAGGTGCGCTTCGATTTTTCCGCCAACGCCGGGCAGGCGCCGCGGCCGCTGGCCAAGGTCGCCAGCGGCGGCGAGCTGTCTCGCGTCTCGCTGGCGATCCAGGTTTGCAGCCAGACTGCGCGCGGAGCCGGTGTGGCGACCATGATCTTCGACGAGGTCGATGCCGGCATCGGCGGCGGTGTCGCCGAGGTGGTGGGCCAGAAGCTGCGCGAGCTGGGCGCCCAGCACCAGGTGCTCTGCGTCACCCACCTGGCACAGGTCGCGGTGCAAGGCCGCCAGCACTTCGGCATCCGCAAGGAAGTCCACGAGGGCCAGACCTACACCCGGGTGCGGCCGCTGGAAAAAGATGCGCGGGTGCTGGAGCTGGCACGCATGCTCGGCGGCCAGGATCTCACCACCGCCACCCAGGCCCTGGCCCGCGATCTGCTCAAGCGCGCCGGCTAGTCGCCGCCTCTCCGGCTTGCGGGGGCGGACTGCGGTGGGCACGCCGGGGACAACGCACCCGGCCTTGATCCTTCCCCCGCAGGCGGGGAAGGAAACTTCAGGCTCAGCGCGTCTTGCCGCCGCGCCCTTCCTTGGCCTTCACGTACATCACCAGGCTGTGGCCGATGATCTCGTAGCCGTTCTTCTCGGCGATCTCGTGCTGCAGCCGCTCGATCTCCGGGCTGACAAACTCCACCACCTTGCCGGAATCGACATCGACCATATGGTCGTGATGGTCGCCGCGCTCCAGCTCGAACACCGCGTGGCCGCCCTCGAAGTGGTGGCGCTTGACCAGGCCGGCCTGCTCGAACTGGGTCAGCACCCGGTAGATGGTGGCCAGGCCGATGTCGGCGTCTTCGGTGAGCAACAGCTTGTAGACATCTTCCGCCGACATGTGGCGCATGGAGTTGCCCTCGAGGATTTCGAGGATCTTCAGGCGTGGAAGAGTGACTTTCAGGCCGGCGTTGCGGAGGTCTTGGGATTCCATGGCGTCGTGTCTGTGTAGCGCTCCCGGACGGGGGCTTTCCGCTATTATCGCTGCTCGTTTCATTCCGGCCAACGACATGCGTGTGCTGCTGATTGCGGTGCTAGGGCTCGCCCTCTCCGCCTGTAACCTGATTTACAAGCTGCCCACCCGCCAGGGCAACGTCATCGAACAGAAGCAGCTCGACCAGCTCAAGGTTGGCATGAGCCACGATCAGGCCCTGTTCCTGCTCGGCACGCCGATCGCCGCCAGCCCGTTCCGCGCCGACCGCTGGGACTACCTCGGCTACTACAAGTCGCCGCGCGGCCAGGTCAGCACCCGCACCGTCACCCTGTATTTCGAAGCCGACAAGCTGGCCCGCATCGAAGGTGCCGCCCCGGTCGCCGGCACCAGCAGCCTCGACACTCCCGACGCCAAGTCGGTGATCGAGCAGCAGAAGAAGGACAAGGTCGACGCCGAGCGCGCCGCCGAGCCGACCGAGTCCGGCGTGGTGCTGACTCCGGAAAACGCTCCGCAGGCTCCTTAAAAGAACCTCAGCGCCGACGGCGCGCCCGCACCGCTCGCACCTGCGCGCGCCGCCGCTCCTTGGGATCGGCCTGCAACGGCCGCAGCAGCTCCACCCGATCGCCGGCCCGCAGCACCGCATCGGCCGCCGCCAGCCGGCCAAAGATCGCCAAGGGCGGCAGCTCCAGCGCTAGCTCCGGGTATTGCTGCAACAGGCCGGAGCGCGCTACGGCTTCTACCGCGGTGCAGCCCTCGGGCACTTGCAGAGCGATCAGGTTTTGCCGCTCCGGCCGGGCATACACCACCTCCACCTCCAGCAGACGGGCTTCAGTGCCGGCCATAGATCGCCTCGGCGCGCGTCTTGAAGGCGGCGATCACGCCGGCCACCGCACGCTCCATCTGGCTGCCGAACAGGCTCTCCAGCGCGCGCGGGCCAAAGTCCAACTCCACCAGCAGGCTGGCCTTGCTGGCGCCCTCGCCCAGCGGCAGGAAGCGCCACTCGCCACTCAGCTGGCGAAACGGCCCGCGCAGCAGCCGCATGCGCAGCGCGTGGGCGCCGCCGTCTTCGATCTGGCTGAAGTTTTCGGTGGCGAAGCTGTCGCTCAGGCCGCTGATGCGAAAACCCAGGCGCGCATGCACCAGCGCGCCCTGGCGCTGCTCGATGGCCGCGGAAGTGCAGCCGGGCAGAAATTCCGGATAGCGCTCGACATCCTCGACCAGCGCCAGCAGCTGCGCGGGTTCGAAGGCCAGTAAAGCGGAGCGTTCGACGCGCGCCATGGGCTCGTGATCTTGGGAGTGGTGAGGGTGCACCTATAATTCTCGTATGAGCAAACCCAAAGAGAAAGGCAAGGAGCCCGAGCGCACCATCGCCCAGAACAAGCGCGCGCGCTACGAATACTTCATCGAAGACAGCTACGAAGCCGGCCTGATGCTGGAAGGCTGGGAGGTGAAAAGCCTGCGCGAAGGCCGCGCCCAGATCACCGAGGCCTACGTCATCATCAAGAATGGCGAGGCCTGGCTGATCGGCGCCCACATCACCCCGCTCAAGCAGACCTGCACCCACGTGCTGGCTGATGCCACCCGCACCCGCAAGCTGCTGCTCAACAAGAAGGAACTCAGCGCCCTGGTCGGCAAGGTCGAGCGCGCCGGCTACACCCTGACGCCGCTGGACCTGCACTGGAGCCATGGCCGCGCCAAGCTGGCCGTCGGCCTCGCCAAGGGCAAGAAGCAGCACGACAAGCGCGAGACCATCAAGGAGAGGGACTGGCAGCGCGAACAAGGCCGGATCATGCGGCACCACGCATAGAGCTCCGAACCCAGGCTTCCCTCGCCAGTCCGGCATCGCGCCATTCGACCGAGCAAGCTTCTCCCTCCCCCGCCTGCGGGGGAGGGCCGGGGTGGGGGCGTTCGGCTCCTGCGCATGGAGCCAGCCCCCCGGGCTGCAACATTGAAGTCCCGGGGGCTTGAACCACGACCGCGTGCTACCATCTTCGCTACACGGGGGTGACATGGCTTCGACGGCGATGTTGAAACCTGACGTGCATGCCGAGGTGCAGTGGTCCTCGTTAATCTCTACTGCAAACAAGCTAGTTGCGAACGACGCTAACTACGCCCTCGCCGCTTAATCCCGGTGAGCGGTTGCCTCGGTGGTGTTGATGCCCCGTACGCAGCCGTCGACTCTCATCAACTCGCGCAAACGTCCGCCCTTGGCGTAAGTGCTAAAACCCTAAGGGGATAAGTGTTGGCGTTCCGTGCCTATCCGGCAGCCCGCATCGAAAACCAATGACTAGGCTACGCATGTAGATCGAAGGGCGGAGAATCGTCGGACGCGGGTTCAATTCCCGCCACCTCCACCAATTCAAGGGGTCAACGGTTTTTCGTTGACCCCTTTTTGTTGGGTCACCACACGCAAGGGGGACTAGGTGCACGGGTTGGCCTTAGCAAGCACGGCGAACAGGCCATGAATCCACCCGCAGACCCCAGGCTGCTGGCGAGCCTGCTGCTGGCGGCGCTGCTGGAAGAGGTGATCTTCCGCGCCGGCCTGCAGGAAGCCCTGCTGCGCCGGACACAGGCTGCGACGCCGGCGCCACGCTGGCTGGGCCTTTCCACCGCGAACCTGCTGACCGCGCTGCTGTTTGCGGCGGCCCATGCCTGGCTGCGCTCGCTCTGGCTGGGCCTCGCCAGCCTGGCTCCGGCGCTGCTCCTGGGCTGGCTCTACGAGCGCCGACGGAACGTCTGGCTCTGCGTGCTGTTGCACGCCGCCCTCAATACGATCTGGTGGCTGGCCTCACCCTGGCTGCCCTTCGGGTTTTTGCGCTGAGGCGCTGCTCGCCGCTGCCGGGGCACTCCCGCCGTCCGAACCGGTACGCAGCGCCGCCAGTCGCCAGGAATAGGGATTTAATCTAGCGGACAGCTTCCGTCCATCTTCGGTTTCGCACACTCGACTCGCGCTTACCTTCAGGCGTAGGAGACCGAAGTGCATAACCAAAACAATGAATCCGGCCGGAATCGCCGGTTTTTCTTGATTGCTGCCGCCCTGCTGTTCGCCAACTCGGCCCAGGCCGCCGACCCGGTGCGAGGCAAGCAGCTCTACAACAGCACGCCGGGAGGCACCTCCTGCGCCAACTCCTCCTGTCATAGCGCCAATGTCTCGGCCAACCGCAACAAGGTGCAGCGCGGTGCCAACAATCCGTCGCTGATCCAGAGCGCGATCAACAACGACACCGGCGGCATGGGCATCTACCGCAACAATGTCCTGACCGCCACCGACATTGCCGACATCGCCGCCTACATCGCCAACCCCAATGCCACCGCCGCCCCGGCGGCGACGCTGTCGCCGACCTCGCTGGGCTTTGCCTCCACCGCCACCGGCACCACCAGCGCGACGCAGACCGTCAGCCTGTCGAACAGCGGCTCGGGCGCCTTGTCGATCAGTGCCATCACCGTCAATGGCAGCGACTTTCTCCGCTCCGGCGGCAGCTGCGCGGCAGGCGGCAGCGTCGCCGCGGGCTCCAGCTGCACCATCGGCCTGGCCTTCAAGCCGCAGACCGCGGGCAGCAAGACCGGCTCGCTGAGCATCAGCCACAACGCCAGCGGCAGCCCCGGCAGCGTCAGCCTCTCCGGCACCGCGACCACGCCGGCGGCGGCCAATCCGGCGGTCAGCCCCGGCGCGCTGAGCTTCGGCTCGGTGAATGTCGGCAGCCAGAGCGCGGCGCAGACCGCGACGGTCAGCAATTCCGGCACCGCGGCGATGCAGATCAGCAGCCTGAGCATCACCAACAACGCCTTCAGCCTCAGCGGCGGCACCTGCGCCGCCGGCAGCACGCTGGCGGCCGGCGGCGGCTCCTGCACGGTGTCGGTGCGCTTTGCCCCTGGCAGCACCGGCGCCGCCAGCGGCACGCTCAACATCGCCCACAGCGCTTCGGCCAATCCCTTGACGGTGACGCTCTCCGGCTCCGGCGCGACGCCGGCGGTGCCAGTGGCCCAGCTCTCGCCCGCTAGCCTGTCCTACTCGCAGACGGTGGGCACCAGCTCCACCGCCCAGACCTTGACGCTGTCCAACAGCGGCAGTGCTGCGCTCACGATCAGTGCGATCACCATCAGTGGCGCCGCCGCCTCGGAATACCGCATCAGCGCCGGCAGCAGTTGCAGCGCTGGCGCCAGCGTCGCCGCCGGCAGCTCCTGCTCTCTAGGAGTGGTGTTCACTCCGAACAGCACCGGTAGCCGCAACGCCAGCCTGGCCATCACTCACAACGACAGCGCCCACAGTCCTTCCAGCGCCAGCCTCAACGGCAATGGCACGGCGGCGCCGTCGGGACAGGTGTCGGTGAACAAGCTCAGCCTCAGCTATCCGGCACAGGCCAATGGCAGCCGCAGCGCCAGCCAGACCGTCAGCGTCAGCAATAGTGGTTCGGCGCCGATGCAGTTGAGCAGCATCGCCATCAATGGCGCCAATGCCGGCGACTTCGCCATCGACAACGCGCTCAGCGACTGCAACACCACATCCAGCATGGCGGTGGGCGCCAGCTGCACCCTGGGCCTGAGCTTTGCGCCGACGGTGTCTTCGGGCAGCCGCAGCGCCGCGCTGCAGATCAGCGCCGGCAGCAGCAGCGCCACCGTCAGCCTCAGCGGCAGCGCCGCGCCGGCCGGCCAGCCGGCGGTGAGCTTGAGCCCAGCCAGCCTCGACTTCGGCAGCCTGCCGCTGGGCAGCAGCGCCAGTCGCAACCTCAGCCTGAGCAACAGCGGCAGCAGCACGCTCAACCTCAATGCGCTCGCCGTCAGCCCAACCGCCTATGCGCTCAGCCACAACTGCCCGGCCAGTCTGGCGGCAGGCGCCAGTTGCAGCCTGACGGTCACTCTCACCCCGGATCGCAGCGGCAGCATCAGCGGCGTGTTGACGCTGCAATCGAATGCCGCCACCTCGCCCGACCAGCTGGCGCTCAGCGGCTCCGGCGTGGCGGCGGCGGGTCAGCTCGGCTGGCAGCCGGCCGCGGGCTTGAGCTATCCGGATACCGCCGTCGGCAGCACCTCGGCCGGCCAGGCCGCAAGCCTGAGCAACAGCGGCAGCGCCAGCGTGCTGATCCAGCAGATCCAGCTCGCCGGCGCCAACAGCGCCGACTTCAGCCCGGACGCCGCCGGCACCAGTTGCAGCGCCGGCCAGAGTCTGGCGCCGGGGGCCAGCTGCACGCTCGGCTACGTGTTTGTCCCCAATGGCGCCGGCGCCCGCAGCGCCAGCCTCAACGTGGTGGCCGATGCCGGTACCCCGCCGGCCCTGCCGCTGTCGGGCAACGGCGTCGGCAGCGGCAACGCCCAGCTGAGTCTCACCCCCAGCTACATCACCCTCACCAGCAGCGCGCCCAACCAGCCGATGCAGCCCGAGGCGCTGGTGCTCAGCAACGACGGCAACGCGGTGCTGCGCATCACCGCGATCACCGCGACCGCCGGCTTGCAGGCGCTGGACGCCAGCGCGCCCTCCGGCGGCACCTGCCCGCCGCCGCCCTTCGATCTGGGGCCGGCGCTGTCCTGCACGGTGATGGTGGCGGCGCTGTCCGACCAGCCGGTGAGCGGCAGTGTCGACGTCTACAGCAATGCCAGCCCGGCCAAGAGCAGCGCCAGCGTGCAGGGCGCGCCGCTGAGCAACGCCGGTGCCGGTGGCTGCTCGATCGGCCCGCCCGACCAGCCCTACGACCCGATCTGGCTGCTGATGCTGCTGCTCGCCCTGGCGGTGCTGGCTTATCGCCAGCGCCAGCCGTCCTGAACCACTAAACCCCGATTGACCAGGAAGCCACCCATGTCCCTCTCGATTCGCCCCCCCCTGCTGCGCGGTCTGGCCATCGCCAGCCTGGCGCTCGGTCTCGCCGCGCCGGCCCTGGCGGTCAAGCCGGGCGAAACTGCTCCCGCATTCACCCTGCCCAAGGTCGGCGGCGGCACGCTCAGCCTCGCCGACTACCAGGGCCAGGTGGTCTATCTCGACTTCTGGGCCTCCTGGTGCGGCCCCTGCCGGCAGAGCTTTCCCTGGATGAAGGACATGCAGGCGCGTTACGGCGCCCAGGGCCTGCGGGTGCTGGCGGTGAACGTCGATGGCAAGAGCAGCGATGCCGAAGCCTTCCTCGCGCAGTTCCCCAACCTGGGCTTCAGCATCGCCCTCGACAGCAAGGGCGCGACTCCCGGCACCTACCAGATCAAGGGCATGCCGACCTCGTTCCTGATCGGCCCTGACGGCAAGGTGCTGCTGGTGCACCAGAGCTTCAAGGACAGCGACCGCGAAGACCTGCAAGCGCAGCTGGCCGCCGCCGTGGCCGCCAACGGCAAGGGCAAACAGCCGTGAGCCGCCGCCACAGCCTGGCCGCCCTGCTCGCGGTGCTGGCGCTGAGCGGCTGCGCGCTGGACCCGCCGATGCCCTGGGAGAAAGGCACTCTCGCCCGTCCGGAGATGAGCATGGGCGGCGACAGCCTGGAGCAGCGCTTCGACGAGCACATCCGCGCCAGCAAGGAGGCCGCTTCCGGCGGCTCCGGCGTGGGAGGAGGCGGCTGTGGCTGCAACTAAGTCGCGACACCGCCGCCGGCGCGCGCGCCAGGGCGGTGAGCGCCTGGGCAGCGTGCTGCTCGCCGCGCTCGCCCTGCCCGGCCTGCTGCCCGCGGAAGCGGCGGCGGAAAACGCGCCGGAGCAGGCGGTGCTGGCCTACAAGCAGCTCTACTACCAGGACTCCCAGCCCGGCCTCGACCGCATCACCGTGAACGCACCCTCGCTCTACGGCCTGCTGCCAATGGGCGAGCACTGGTCGCTGGAAGGCTCGGCGGTGGTGGACTCGGTTTCCGGCGCCTCGCCGCGCTACTACAGCACCGTCTCCGGCGCCTCGCACATGGACGATCTGCGCACCGCCGGCGATGCCAAGCTGACCTATTACCGCGAGCGCAGCGCCTACAGCGTCTCGCTCAGCCGCTCGCAGGAGCACGACTACATCTCCAATGCCGCCGCCCTGGATGCGCGCTTCTCCAGCGACGACAACAACACCACCTTCAACCTCGGCGTCGGTGCCGCCCGCGACTCGATCAACCCCACCAATGACTTGGTCGATGACGAGACCAAGAACAGCGTGCAGGGCATCGTCGGCGTCACCCGCGCGCTCACCGCCTTCGACCTAGTGCAGCTGCAACTCGCCTACAGCAGCGGCCGGGGCTACTTCAGCGACCCCTACAAGTTGTTCGACAACCGGCCGCGCGAGCGCAAGCAGAGCACCGCCCTGCTGCGCTGGAACCACCATGTGGTCGCCGCCGACGCCACGCTGCGGCTGAGCTATCGCTACTACAACGACAGCTACGGCATTGCCGCCCACACGCTGGGGATGGAATGGGTGCAGCCGCTCGGCCGCCACTTCAGCCTCACCCCTGCACTGCGCTATTACACGCAAAGTTCGGCAGACTTCTACATCGACCCGCCGGCCTCGGCACCCTTCCCGAACATTCCGGAAGGCGCCTATTCCTCGCTGGACCAGCGGCTCTCGGCGTTCGGCGCCCTGGCGGTGGCCGGCAAGCTGGAATGGAGGATGAGTCCCGAGTGGAGCACCGACTTCAAGGCCGAGTACTACCAGCAGCGCTCCGAGTGGCGCCTCACCGGCGACGGCTCGCCGGGCCTGGAGCCGTTCCGCTATGTCTCTCTCGAATTCGGCCTCACCCGCCGCTTCTAGGGCCGGCCGCCCGGAGCCGCTGCGCATGAGCGCGGCGGTGGACAGCGGCGAGGAGCAGGTCGCCCGCTTTGGGGCGATGGCCTGCCAGGCGGAGATTCGCGTCGCCGGTGCCAACGCCGACGGCGCGCGGCCACTGATCGAGGCGGCCATCGCCGAGGTGCGCCGCATCGAGGCCAAGTATTCCCGCTACCGGAGCGACAGCGTGGTGTCGCGCATCAACGCCGCCGCCGGCAGCGGCGCGGCGGTCACCGTCGATGAAGAGACCGCCGGCCTGCTCGACTTCGCCGGCAAGCTGCACCGCTTGAGCGGCGGCCTGTTCGACATCAGCAGCGGCGTGCTGCGCCGGGCCTGGAACTTCCGCAGCGCGCGCCTGCCCAGCAAGCAGGATCTGCTCGCCCTGCTGCCGCTGATCGGCTGGGCCGACATTTCCTGGCGACCGACCACGCGCGACATCGCGCTGCCGCGCGTCGGCATGGAGATCGACTTCGGCGGCTTCGGCAAGGAATACGCCGCCGATCGCGCCGCCGCCGTGCTGCAAGCGGCTGGCCTCTGCTCCGGCTATGTGAATCTCGGCGGTGACATCCGCCTGCTCGGACCGCGCCCGGATGGCCGCCCCTGGCTGCTGGGCATCCAGCACCCGCGCCAGCTCGACGCCACCGTCACTGGCCTGGCGCTGGCCCAGGGCGCGCTCGCCACCAGCGGCGACTACGAGCGCTATCTGGAAGTCGGCGGCCAGCGTTACTGCCACATCCTCAATCCACTGACCGGCTGGCCGGTGCGCCGCTGGCAATCGGTCAGCGTACTGGCGCCGCTATGCCTGGCCGCCGGCGCGCTGACCACCATCGCCATGCTGCTGGAGGAGGAAGGCCCGGCCTTCCTGCGCCAGCAGAAAGTCCCGTTTCTTGCCATCAATCAGCGCGGCCAAATGCTGCGCGAAGGTCTCTAGCCGCCATGAACAAACTCTCCCGGTTCTCAAGCGCCAGCCGGTTCGCGGCGCTGCTGCTCGCTGCGCTGGTGTGGCTGGCGGGGCCTGCCTGGGCGGAGGAGTTTCTCGACGTTGACCAGGCCTTCGTCCTGAGCGTGCAGCCCGAGGAGCAGGGCCTGGCCCTGCGCTTCCAGATGCCGGCGGGCTACCACCTGTACCGGGAGCGGCTGTCGTTCGAAGCCGAGCCGGCGTCCCTGCAACCGATGGCGGTCGACCTGCCCGAGGGCCGCGTGGTGCACGACACCAACTTCGATCGCGACATGGAGATCTACGCCGGTCAGGTGCGGCTGCCCTTGCAGTTTTCCGGCGCGACGCCGACCAAAGGCAGCGCGCTACTGCGAGTCGGCTACCAGGGCTGCGCCGATGCCGGCCTCTGCTATCCGCCGCAGTCGCGCAGCTGGAAGCTGCAATTCGGCGCCGATGGCCGCGTCAGCAGGGCCAGCCTGCAGGCCGAGCCGGAGACGGTGGCAAGTGCTGCGTCGGAAGCGACCACCGTCGCCGACTCCGCAACGGCGGCCAGCGCGGCAACTGACACCAGCGCGGCGACCGGCAACGACAACTCGCGCATCCAGTCGGTGCTGGCCTCGCGGCAATTGCTGACCATCGCCGGCGCCTTCCTGCTTGCCGGCCTGCTGCTGTCGTTCACCCCCTGCGTGCTGCCGATGGTGCCGATCCTGTCCTCGATCATCGTCGGCCAGTCGGAGACGCCCAGCCGCGCCCGTGGCTTCTCGCTGGCGCTGGCGTATTCGCTGGGCATGGCCCTGGTCTATACCGCCTTCGGCGTCGTCGCCGGCCTGCTGGGCGAGGGCCTGGCGGCCTCGCTGCAAAACCCCTGGGTTCTGGGCGCCTTCGGCCTGCTGATGGCGGTGCTGGCGCTGTCGATGTTCGGGGTCTACGAGCTGCAGATGCCGAGTGCGATCCAGACCCGCCTGACCCTCGCCTCCGGCCGCATGCGCGGCGGCAATCATCTGGGCGTGTTCGTCATGGGTGGCCTGTCGGCGCTGATCGTCGGTCCCTGCGTCGCCGCGCCGCTGGCCGGCGCCCTGGTCTACATCAGCCAGACCCGCGACGTGGTGATCGGCGGCGTCGCGCTGTTCGCGCTGGCGGCCGGCATGAGCGTACCGCTGCTGCTGGTCGGGCTTTCGGCCGGAGCCCTGCTGCCGCGCGCCGGTCGCTGGATGGAGGCGGTGAAGCGGGTGATGGGCGTGATGCTGCTGGGTGTGGCCTGGTGGATGCTGTCGCCAGTGCTGCCGGCACCGGCGGCGATGCTGCTGCTGGCCGCCCTGCTGGCCTTCGTGGCGGCCCTGCTGGGCGCGTTCCAGCATCTGGACGCCCAGGCCGGTCTGGGCCGGCTGAGCGCCAAGGCCATGGGCTGGCTGCTGGCCTGCGTGGCGGTGGCCCAGCTGGCCGGCGCGCTCTCCGGTGGCGACTCGCCCTGGACGCCGCTGCGCCATTTCGCCAACCGCGCGGTCAGCAGTGTCGGCGCGGCCACTGCCTCGGCCGATCTGCGGTTCCGCTCGCTCACCAGCAATTCCGCCCTGGAGCAGGCGCTGCGCGAGGCCCAGGGCCGGCCGGTGATGCTGGACTTCTATGCCGACTGGTGCGTGGCCTGCAAGGAGCTGGAACTCCGCACCTTCGCCGACCCGCGGGTACAGAGCCGCGCGGCGCGCGCGGTGCTGCTGCGGGTGGACGTCACCGACAACGGCGCCGACGCGCGCGCCCTGCTCAAGCGCTTCGGCTTGTTCGGGCCGCCCGGCGTGCTGTTCTTCGACCCCGCGGGGCCGGAACGCCAGCATGCGCGGGTGATCGGCTTTCAGGACGCCGAGACTTTTCTCGGCAGCCTGGAGCGAGCCGGGCTCTAGAAAATCGGCGGCGCGCCGGACCAGCCACTTGGCCGGCGATCCGCTAGCGGCGCGGAGCGCGGCTGACCGTGGCGGCCGACTGAACCTGACGGCGGTAAACGCCTGCCAACCGAGTCGCCCAGCAAGACGAAAAGTACCTGGTTTTTCATCGGGCTAGCCGCACCGTTGGACGGTCGCGGCGACGGAAAACCGACACCGGCAGGCAGGCTGCGCAGGCCAACTTTTCCGCCTGCTCGGTCATGAACCACCAACACTCATTCTCAGGTCCGCGTCGACAACGTGGCGCGGCGGCGGTGATGGTGGCGATCAGCCTGCTGGCCCTGCTCTCGGCGGTGTTCCTGGCCATCGAGGTGGCCCGCGTCTACCAGGCCCACCGCGAGCTGAAGAAGATGGCGGTGATGGCGGCGCTCGATGCGGCGCGGGTGGTTTCCGGTTGCGCCGACGAAAACGGCCAGAGCGGCGGCGGCCTGGCGGCGCTGAATCAGGCCGTGCAGGCCAGCCTGCTGGCCAACCAGGCCGGCGAAGGCAACATCACCAGCGAGGTGACGCCGGGCGTGATCCGCAACAACGCCGACTCCAACACCCGTGTGCTGGAGCCGACTCCGATCGGCGCCGCCCAGGCAGTGCGGGTGACGCTGACCCGGCCGTTCCCGACGCCGCTGCTGCCCTTCCTGTTCGGCAACCAGAACCGGCAGATGAGCGCCAGTGCCACCGCCGTGCAGGAGGCGCTGGGCAGCTTCTACCTCGGCACCACGCTGGCCTCGCTGCAGGGCGGTCTGGTCAACGAACTGCTCGGCGCCCTGCTCTGCCCGCTGGGGCCGGTCGGCAACACCTGCCGCAGCCAGGTGCTCAACCTCAAGCTGCTCGACAGCAACAAGGGCCTGGCCAGCCTCAATGTCTCGCTCGACAACCTGCTGCTGGGCGCGGTGCGGGTCGGCCTCGACGTGCGCGATGTCTCCGATCTGCTCGATCTCGACCTCACCCTGCCGCAATGGCTGGGCATCCTCGGCTACGGCCTGGAAGAAGCAGTGGGTGGCACCGTCGGCCAGGTCGGCGGCGGCGTCGGTGGCCTGATCCGCGGCCTCGCCGGCTCCACCGACGCGACACGCACCTTCAGCCTGCGCACCATCCTCAATGTCACCGGCGACCTGCTCAATCCGGCGGTGTCGGGCGTGCTCGGCGCCTTGCCCATCGTCAACGGCCAGGAGCTGTTGCTGGCCCTGGGCCAGGCAGCGAAAGCCGACCCCACCGGTGCCGTGCAGCCGATTGCACTGCCGGTGCAGGTCGGGCTGGGCGATCTGCTGCAGGTCTACATTTTCGTGCAGATCCTGCAGCCGCCGAAGTTTGCTGTGGGCCGCGCCACCGGCACCCCGCCGGCCTGGAACGGCAGCGCGGCGATGAGCGACTGCTCCTACGGCGGCGAGTACACCTGCGCGCAATCCAGCCAGATTCGCCTGAAGGTGCGCGCCGGCATCAACGATCTGGTGCTGGGCCTCTTGAAGCTGCGTCTGGGCGTGGATCTCGACGTCGGCGCCGGTGTCGCCTATCTCGACAGCCTGGAATGCCCCAGCCTCAACCGCCCCGCGCCGGTCGCGCACCTCACCGCCATGCCCTCGCTGGGCGTGCTCGGCGTCGGCCCCTATGTCGGCGAACCACAGAACGCCAAGAACGCCCCGGCGCTCTACAACCTGCCCGGCGGCCCCAGCGCCACCCGACCTTATCTGCTGCAATTGTTCCCGGACCAGGGCCTGCTGGGCGGCATCGGCTGGCTGCTGGGCTGGCTGCTGGGCGATCTCACCACCTCGGTAGCGCTCAACGCGCCGCTGGAGGTGCCGCTGAGCACGCCGGCGTTCCAGGATCTCGATCCCATCGACGACTTCCAGCTGGCAACGCCGCAGAACAGCCATGACACGCCGCGCTACCTGGCCTATGGTCAGCCCGGCCTGCCGGAGAGCGACAACAATCCGCAGAGCCTGAGCAGCTCAGGCCTGCTCGACAGCCTCACCGGCGGTCTGCTGACGGGTCTGGCCTGCGGCAGCCTCAACGGCAGCTGCAATCTCAACAGCCCACCCAATCTCTACGTCACCGGGCCGGAATGGCAGAAGAACTCGGCCAACCTGCTCACCCTGCTGCTCAAGGGCTTGTCTGATCTGCTCAACTACGTGGTGACGCCGGCGCTGACTGGCATCCTCGGCATCCTCGACTTCCTGCTCTCGCCGCTGCTGCAACTGCTGGACGCGGTGCTGGAGGGCCTGCTGCAACTGCTGGGGGTGGAGCTGGGCTCGCTGACGGTCAATATGGACTCGGTGACCATCGACCAGCCCCACATCGTGGCGATGGACGACGACTGAGCCCAGCGGCGTCTACCAGACTTCCAGCGTCGGCTCGAAGCGGCCGGTCTTTTCCGAATGCCAGGCCCGGATGTGGATGGCCCTGGGCACCAGGCTGCCCTCGCGGTACTCGGGGCGCACTTCGATCCGGTTCACCAGATCGCGATGCAGATAGCGCTCCACCGCGCCGGTCAGGTGCTGCCAGGTCTCGATCAGCGCGGTCGGCAGATAGGCCGCCGTCACTGCCGCCGGCCGGCTGCCGCTCGGCGCCGGGCTCAACCACAGTTTTTCTAGCGCGCCCTGCCGACAGAGCTGCTCGGCCGTCTCCGGCGACTGCACCGATGAGAAATCCATGACGCCTCCTGCACGCTGGAACCCCGCCGTGACGGCCCTGACCGCGGCCGCCCGGAGGTTATGTATTTAATGACTCAGATCTCATGTTAGACCAAATCCCCAAGCCCTGACGAACCCGCCACCGGTTACCGGGCCAGGCACCACCCTCCGGCGGCGGATTTCCGGCGCGGCATAGCCGCACCGTGGCCGGATGACTAAGCTGCCGACACCCGGATTGCCCATTTGCGGAGCGCTGTGCGTCTCGACCTCTCACTCCCCCGCTGGCTGGGCAATGCCTCGATTGCCGCCAAGCTGGCGACCTCCTTCCTGGCCTTTCTGCTCGCCACCACGGTGCTGCTGGCGGCGGTGACGCTGATCTTCCAGGTGCTCTCCGGCGTGCGCGCCTACGTAGGCGGCGAAGGCCTGTGGTCCAAGGGCCAGAAGGACGCGGTCTATGCGCTGCACCGCTATCTCGACAGCCACGACTCCGCCGACTACCGCGCCTTCGAGCAGGCCATCGCCATGCCGCTGGGCGATCGTCGCGCCCGGCTGGAAATGGAAAAGCCCAGCTACGACGCCGCCCTGGTCAGGCAGGGCTTCATCGACGGCGGCATTGACGCCGCCGATGTGCCGGCCCTGGAATTCCTGTTCCGCCACTTCCGCGACTTCGCCTACTTCTCCGACGCCATCTCGATCTGGCGCCAGGCCGAGGTCTATGTGCTGGATCTCGAAGCCTGCGGCAAGGAATTGCACGCGCTGATCAGCCAGGGGCCGCCGAGCGCGGCCCAGACCGAAGCCTTCCGGCGCCGAATCGACCACATCAACACCGCGGTGACACCGCTGGAGCAGCGCTTCTCCTCCACCCTCGCCGAAGGCGCGCGCGCCACCCAGGGCCTGCTGCTGACCCTGGTTCTGGTGATGGCGGCGCTGCTGACCAGCTTCGTGCTGTGGATCAGCTGGCGCATTTCCCGCGAGCTGCGCGCCAGCATCCTCGGCCTGCGCCTGGGCGCCCAGCAGGTGCGCTATGGCGATCTCAGCGTGGAGATCCCGGCGCGCTCCAACGACGAGCTCGGCAAACTCACCCGCGAGTTCAACGCCATGATCGCGGCCAGGCGCAAGTCCGAACACTCGCTGAGCACCGCCCACGAGTTCAGCGACAAGGTGATGGAAAACGCCACCAACGCGATCTACGCGCTGGATCGCCTGGGCCGCTTCACCCTGGTCAACCGCCGCACCTGCGAAATCAGCGGCTACAGCCGCGAGGAGCTGCAGGGCCAGCACTACGCCCTGTTGATCCCCGAGCCCTATCGCCAGGACTTGGCCGAGCGCTACGCGGCGATGATCCGCGGCGAGGGCCCGATCCTGCACTACGAAGTGCCGCTGGCCCGCCGCGACGGGGTCAGTGTGATCATCATGTTCAGCACCGCGGCCATGGAGCGCGACGGCCAGATCTTCGGCGCGGTCGGCGCCGCCGAGGACATCACCGAGCGCAAGCGCGCCGAATCCGAGCTGCGCAACCGCGCCGAGGAGTTGGCGCGCTCCAACCGCGAGCTGGAGCAGTTCGCCTACGTCGCCTCCCACGATCTGCAGGAGCCGCTGCGCACCGTTTCCGGCTTCGCCGAGCTGCTCGCCAAGCGCTATCAGAACCAGCTGGGCGAGGAGGCCGACGAGTACATCGGCTTCATCACCGCCGGCACCCGGCGGATGAAGAGCCTGATCGAGGATCTGCTGCGCTACTCGCGGGTCAGCCGCGAGCGCACCGAACTGAGCCAGGTCGACCTCAACGCCGTGCTGCAGACGGCGCTGGCCAATTTGCAGGCGGCGATCAGCAGCAGCGGCGCCCGCATCGACGCCGGCCCGCTGCCCAGCCTGCGCGCCGACCGCCAGCAGCTGGTGCAGCTGTTCCAGAATCTGGTCGGCAACGCCTTGAAGTTCCGCAGCGAGGCGCCGCCCGAGGTACGCATCCGCGCCGAGCGGCACGACGGCGACTGGTGGTTCTCCGTGCGCGACAACGGCATCGGCATCGATCCGGCCAGCGCCGAGCGGGTGTTCCAGCTGTTCCAGCGCCTGCACACCCGCGATGTCTACGAGGGCAATGGCATCGGTCTCACCATCTGCAAGAAGATCGTCGACCTGCATGGCGGCCGCATCTGGGTGGAGCCCGGCAATCCCGGCTCGATCTTCTATTTCACCCTGCCGGCTTCAGGGTCTGTCACCAACTAGTGACATCGCAGCGGCGTCCTAGTTGGTGACAGGCCCTGGGCCTCTGCAAAGGCACTGCCATAGTCGCTGACTAAGCTGCGCGGCCACCTTTCAACCCCGCGCATCGCCATGAGCCGTTCCCGCCGTCTCAGCCGACTGTTGGCGCCAGCCCGCTACAACCGCCGCGCGGTGTTGCGTGGTCTGCTGGCCGCCTCCGCCCTGCCGCTGATCCCGGCCTGCGGCAGCTCGACCACGGCGCCGACTCCTGGCCCCGCCACCGGCACGGCGGCCTTCAAGCACGGCGTCGCCTCCGGCGATCCGCTGCAGGATCGGGTGATGCTCTGGACCCGGGTATCCGGCCTCGACGGCAAGGTAGCCTTCGACTGGGAACTGGCGCTGGACCCTGGCTTTCAGCAGATCGTGCGTCACAGCGGCGACGGCTTGGACGTCAGCCAGCCGCGCCACACCGACGCCAGCCGCGACTACACCATCAAGGTGGATGTCGGCGGCTTGCAGGCGGGACAGAGCTACTACTACCGCTTCCGCATCGACGCGCTGTACTCGCCGGTCGGCCGCACCCGCACCGCACCGGCCGTAGGCGTCGAGCGGGTGCGCCTAGGCCTGGTGTCCTGCTCCAACTATCCCGCCGGCTACTTCAATGCCTACAAGGTGCTGGCGCGGCGGGACGTGGACGCGGTGCTGCACGTCGGCGACTACCTCTATGAAAGCGGCAATGCCGGCAGCATCGGCCGGCCGGCCGATCCGCCGCACGAGATCGTCACGCTCGCCGACTACCGCCAGCGCCACGCCCAGTACCGCGGCGACCCCGATCTACAGGAGCTGACGCGCCAGCATCCGCTGATTCCGGTCTGGGACGATCACGAAAGCGCAAACGACAGCTGGAGCGGCGGCGCCGACAATCACCAGGCGGACAGCGAGGGCGACTGGACCAGCCGCAAGCAGCGGGCGGCACAGGCCTACGACGAATGGCTGCCGATCCGCCTGCCCGACGCCCAGGACCGCCTGAAGATCTGGCGCCGCTTCGCCTATGGCGACCTACTCGACCTGTTCATGCTCGACACGCGATTGCAGCGCAACGCGGCGGCGACCGACACCTCGATCACCGGCACCGAGAGCTATGACCCCGAGCGAACCATGCTCGGCACCGAGCAACGCGAGTGGCTGCTGAGCGGCATGCAGGCCTCCAGCGCCGCCGGCGTGCCCTGGCGGCTGCTGGGCCAGCAGACCATGATGGCGCCGCACCGCAACGATCCCGATCCGCGCTACTCGCCGCTGCCCTATCTGCCGCCGGACATCGCCGAAGGCATGGGTCTGCGTCTGGGCGGTGGCAACGAGGGCGGCGACAACTGGGGCGCCTACGCCTACGAGCGCGACCTGCTGATGAAGACCTGGCGCGAGCAGGGCGTGGTGAACAACATCGTGCTGGCCGGCGACATCCACACCGCCTGGGCCTGCGACGTGGTGGAGGACGCCTACACACCGTTCAATCCGCTGACCCCGGCGCTCACCGGCGTACCCGGCTACAACGCCCTCACCGGCGAGGGTGCGGTGGCGGTGGAATTCACCTGCATGAGCGTCAGCTCCAACAACCTCGCCGACGACAGCCAGACCGCGCCACTGGCACCGCTGTACAACGCCGCCGTGGTGTTGGCCAATCCCAACATCCGCTACCACAACGCCGCCGCCCACGGCTTCGTGTTGCTCGACATCGACCGCGAGCGCGTGGTCGGCGAGTACTGGAACGTCGGCTCGGTGCTGACCGCGTTCGGCGACAGCGACGACGCCAGCCTCGACGCCGCCTGGCAGGTCCTGCACGGCGAGGCCGGTGCCAGCGGCAGCAATCATCTGGTGCGCGCCGACGGCGCTACCGCCGCCCGTGAGCCGCTGCCAGCACCGGCACCGGCCCAGCCGGCGAGCGCGACAGCCGCGGCGGCCTGAGCCTCAGCGCTCGCGGCCTGGCGACGCAGCCGCTAGGCTGCGGGCCATGAAGAATCGCTTGACCGAACTGCTGGCGCGCCTGCCCACCGCCAGTCCCCTGCCCTGGCCGCTGAACGCAAGAGCCGGCCTGCACCTGGACTTGAGCGAGAGCAACCCCGAGCTGCAGGGCTTCGATCCGGCCGACACGCCCGCCTTCTCGGCCTGGCTTGCCGCGCAACTGCGCGCTCACCGCGCCGACTACGCCATCGGCGGCTACGGCGAGAACCGTGGCCTCTATCGCCTGAGTCCGCACTTCAATGGCGACCTGGGCGAGCCACGCACCCTGCACCTGGGCGTCGACCTCTGGCTGGCCGCCGGCACCGCCGTGCACTGCGTGCTCGCCGGCAGCGTGCACAGCACTCGCGACAACGCCGTGTTCGGCGACTACGGGCCGACCGTGATCCTGGAGCACGAATATGAGGGGCAGCGCTTCCATACCCTCTACGGCCACTTGGCGCGGGCGACGCTGGAGCGCACGCGCCCTGGACAGCGCCTGGAGGCCGGCGAACTGCTCGGCTGGCTGGGCGAGCCGGACGAGAACCTGGGCTGGCCACCGCACCTGCACTTCCAGGTGATCGCCGATCTCGGCGGCCGGGTCGGCGACTATCCCGGCGTCTGCAAACCTTCGGAAGCGGCGCACTGGCTGGGCCTGAGCCCCGATCCCAATCTGCTGCTGCGCCTGGGCCTGCTGCGGGAGCCGGCATGAGCCACATCCACCGCGTCGACCCCGCCAGCGAGCGGCTCACCGAGGAGCGCTGCCACATCCTGGAGCTCGCCAATCACGCCGGCGACGAGGCGCTGTCGATCGCCCGTGCCCGCGTCGAGCCCGGCGTCTGCACCCGCTGGCACCGGCTGGCCGGGATCACCGAGCGCTACCTGATACTCGAAGGCGAGGGTCTGGTGGAGGTCGGCGAGCACGCGGCGCAGGCGGTCAGACCGGGCGACGTGGTGCTGATCGCGCCCGGCGAGCGGCAGCGGATACGGAACTCCGGCACTCGCGATCTGGTCTTTCTGGCGCTCTGCACGCCGCGCTTCCGCTGGGACGCCTACGAGGATGTCGATCCGGCGCCATTGTGAGGGGCGACGCCAGGGCGTATCGTCTTTCCGCCTTTCGAGTCTGTTCCCCGCCGGCCTTAAGCGCCGCGCCCCAAGAGCCATGCGCCTTTCCCTGATCCGCCTGTGCAGCGCCGTCGTGCTGAGCACCAGCCTCGCCGCCTGCAGCCATGATTCCGACCGCTTCGTGAAACCGGTGGCGACGCCGGTGGCCGGCGACACCGTGGTCGGGGCCGGTTCCCGCTACGACGACGGCTATCTGCGCATCTTCGTCAGCTCCAACCTCGATACCAACGGCCGCGCGCTGGACTTCGGCAAGGAGGGCCAACGGCCGGCGATGCTGCTGATCTCGGCGCGCTTCGGCAAGGGCACGGTGGCCAGCTTCGCCAGTGATACCGACCCGGAAATCCCGGTGCTGCTCTACGACGTGCAGGCCGGCAAGACCGTCAGCTCGGTGGTCAACAACGCCCTGCTCACCGAAGGCCTGCTGGTGGACCCGGAGTCGCTGTCGAAGTCGCCGCATCTGCAGATCTACGTGCGCGGCGTGCCGGCCGACAAGGCGCATTGGGTGAGCAATCTGCTGGCGATCGCCAACGACGAGCCGATCATGAAGCTGGGCCTGGGCTTCATCCCCGGCGGCAGTGCGGTGAACCTGCTCAGCACCCGCCTCGGCAGCCTGCTCAGCGAGGAGATCAAGTCCAGCAACAAGCCCTGGGAGGAAAAGACCCTGCTGGGCCTGCGTTCCGACCAGGGCCTGGCCGCCCTCGATGGCCGCCAGTTCGTGGTGATGCTCAATCCCAGCACCACCACGCTGGAGCCACCCTCGCCGGATCTGCGCCGCTGCCCGGTCGATCAGTCCCCTACCGGCCTCTGCAATGCCGACGGCAAGCCCTGGGCGCCGGCGCAGGCCTATGTGCGCTTCGAGCTGGATGTCAGCGACTACCGTTCGGTGAAGGATTTTCTCGGCATCGCCGTCTCCTGCGAGGCCGACGAGCGGGTCTGGGGCGAGTACCGGGCACTGATCGCCTCCGGCCAGCTGGCGCGCCGGCAGACCCAGTACGAACGGCATCTGCTCAGTCGCGGCGAACTGCTGCTGGCGATCCGCCGCGCGCAGGCCGACAGCACGCCCACACCCTATGTCGGCCGCCTGCTGTATTTCTCCCAGCAAGCCAGTCTGCTCGGCAAACCCGACGACGCCTACTGGGCCGAGCACTTCCGCGACCGCGCCAAGCAGCTCGACGCCTGCATCCGCAGCACCGCGATCAAGGGCCAGTCCAGCCTCGCCGGGCTCTGGGACGACAGCGGCGCAGTGTTCGCCCGCACCGCGGCCTACCCGGGCTGGCGCAGCGCGCTCACGGAAGTGCGCGGCGCCGATGCGCCGGTGCTGCGCGAGGCCGAGGACGAACTCGGCCGACTCAACCATCTGCTGGCGCTGGACGAGCTGCGCGGCCTCGACCGCCAGAGTCTGGAAAGCCTGCTGAGCCTGTCCAATCAGCTCAGGCAGATGCTGCTGCCGGCCTATGAGCGCATCGCCCAGCAGACGCTGGAAGCGGGCACTACGCCCGCCGAGGCGCGCATCGCCAGTCTCGATGCCCTGGCGCTGCGCAGCGCCTGCACCGATTGCTCCTCGCTGCTGCGCCAGCGCGCCGAGAGCCTGCGCGCCAGCCTGCGGCCACCGGAACCGCCGCCAGCACCGGCGACGACCGAGCCGGCAGTCCCCAACCCGGCAGTACCGGCGGCCGAGGCCACGTCCACATCGCCGGCCGCGGACAAACCCGCAGCCGAGGTCTCGGCGGGATAATCCTGTCCACGTCGGCTCATCGTTAAGGCGCAAGCCCGCATCACCTCCCCGGCCGCGACGCTACGCTGGCGTGGCCACGGCCGCTGCGGCATGCTGCCGCAGTGCAACCGCTCCACTCCCGAACCGCCACCGCAGCCACACTGACGATCACCCTGCCGCGCTGGTTGCAGGACGAGGTCGCCCGACAATCGGCCGCGTTGCCGGAGCCTGCGGCGCGGATGGCCTGGGTCGTCGACGCGGCGCGGCGCAATGTCGAAGAGGGCAGCGGCGGCCCGTTTGCGGCGGCGGTCTTCGAATGCGACAGCGGCCGGCTGGTCGCCGCCGGCGTCAATCTGGTGCTGAGCGGCGGCCTGTCGCTACTGCACGCCGAGATGCTGGCCTTGGCATTCGCCCAGCGGCGCTGCGGCACGCACGATCTCGGCGCCGCCGGCCTGCCGGCGCATCAGCTGGTGACCAGCAGCGAGCCCTGCGCGATGTGCTACGGCGCGCTTCCCTGGTCGGGCGTGCGGCAGCTGCTGATCGGCGCCCGCGCCGCCGACGCCGAAGCGATCGGCTTCGACGAAGGGGCCAAGCCGCGCCAGTGGCGCGCCGCGCTGGCTTCGCGCGGCATCACTACCGTCTGCGACCTGCACCGCGACGCGGCGCGGCAGGTACTGCGCGATTACGCACAGCGCGGCGGCGCCATCTACAACCCGCGGCAGGAATCCTCCTAGCGCCGCCGCAGACGGCTCGCCGCAAGCAGCAACAAGCTGGCCCAGCCCAGAGCACCACCGCCGGATTCCTCATTGCCACCCGTACCGGCGCCCACCGCGGTCACCAGCGTCGGCGCGGCGGCCGGGCTGACCTGATCGGCCTCGGTGCTGCCCGTCAGGCTGTAGCTGCCGGCCTGTGTCGGACTCAGCTCCAGGCTCAGGCTCCACTCCTCGCCCGGCGCCAGCGTGGCGTGGCTGAAGCTCAGCGCCTGGCCCTCGTTGGCGCTAGGCGCCTCGGAGGAGGACTTCAGGCTCAAGCCGCTGGGCAGCGTCAGTTTCAGCAGCGCGTTGCTGACGTCGATCTTGCCGCCGGCCGGCTGGCTGAGCTTGAACACGGCGGTATAGCTGCCGCCGCTGGCAACACTGCTGGGCGCCGTTGCCTGCACCGACAGTTGCGGACGCGCCAGCACCGCGGCGGCGGCGTCGATGCGGCCGTAGCCGAAGATATTGTTGGGAATGGTCGCGGCATCGGTGCCGCCGCAGGTGGAAGCCGTGTTGCTGGTCTTCACATCGGGATTGGCGGTGCGCTCGATCAGCGCGCGAATGTCATCGACGCGACCGATCAGGCGCGGTTCGGCGGACATGATCAGCGCCACCAGGCCGGCGACATGCGGGCCGGCCATGCTGGTGCCGCTGATGGTGTTGTAGTCGCCGTCGTTCCAGGCCGAGCGGGTAGCGACGCCCGGCGCGGTGACATTCGGCTTGGTGCGCAAGGAGAGGTCGGTGAGCACCGGGCCTAAGCTGGAGAAATCCGCCATCTCGTCGCCGACATCGCTGGCACCGACTGAGAACGAGGACTCGTACACCGCCAGCGGAAAGGCCACCGTGCCGCAGACGCCGCCATTGCCGTCGTTGCCGGCCGACACCACCTGCACGATGCCGGCGGCCTTGATGGCGTCATTGGTGGCCTGCAGCAGCGGCGGCACGCAGCCTTCGGCGCAGCCCCAGGAATTGTTCACCACGTCCGGCGCCATCGCCGGATCGGCGGCCGCGGTATCGGTGCCCGGATACGGCGCCAGCGTCCACTCCATGCATTCCATGTAGGTGGGGATGGTGCCGACGCCGACCACCGGGTCGAGCAGCGAGCGGCAGGCGATCCACTTCGCCGCCGGCGCGACGCCGACCTGATTGTCGCCACCGTCCCAGCCGACCATGGTGCCGGTGGTGTGGGTGCCGTGGCCGTTGGAGTCGCAGGGCACGCTGGTGTCGGTGCAGAACAGATCGATCCCGCCGAAGGCGTTGTGCCAGTTGTAGTCGTGATTCGCCGCGCTGCCGTCCCAGCCCCGGTACTGGTTCTTCAGCGCCGGGTGGTCCCATTGCACGCCGATGTCGTGATCGCCCACCACCACGCCCTGGCCCTTAAAGCCCAGGGCCCAGACCTCCGGCGCGCGGATCAGCGCCACCCCCGGTTCGACGCTGCCGCCCAGGGCCTTGGCGAGGTCGAAGCTGGCTACGGCCGCCGTCGCGCGCGGCGCCGGGCGCGGCGTATCGACGAAGCGGGCGATGCCCGCCGGCAGTTGCTGGCTGAGCTGGTTGTCGATCTTGTAGAGCTGCTTCACCGGCGCCAGCGCCGCCAGCGCCTGCAAGTCGGCCAAGCTGCCGCGCGCGCTGATCGCATTGGCGATCCAGTAGGCGCGGTGCTCCAGCCCCCGCGCCCGCAACTGCGCCAGCACCGGCGCCTGGCTACGCTCCGCCGTCGCACGCAGCGCCTGCATCACCACCCGCCCCTTGTCGGCGCGGGTTTTCTGGGCGTCGGCGGCGGAAAGGTCGGCCTGCTCCTCGAACCAGATCAGGAAATCGGCCTGGCCCGCCGACTGCACCGCGCTCAGCAGCGCCGGCTCGATCTTGGGGCTCACGGCGGCCTGGGCGGAGGCAAAACCTGCCGTCAGCATCAGGACAACAACCAGCTTCAACACAGCAGCCTGTGACTTCATCGGCGCTCCTAGCAACATGTCGGTGACGGGCGCGGCGCGAGGGCCGCGAGGTGGCAGAGGGAATTTTCCCAGCCGGATAAAGGCCGTACAGGCACGGAATGGGCCAATTTCCGGCAACATAGAAGCAACGACCGCGCCCTTCCGCGGTTGACCAGGGCACTCCATGCAAATCGACAAGACCAAGCCGGTGCTGGTCACCGGCGGCAACGGCTACATCGCTTCCTGGCTGGTGAAATACCTGCTGGAAGACGGCATCGACGTCCACGCCACCGTGCGCGATCCCGGCAACCAGGCCAAGGTCGGCCACCTACTCAAGGCCGCCGCCGGCGCCAAGGGCAAGCTGACGCTGTACAAGGCCGACCTGCTCAGCGAGGGCGCCTACGACGCCGCCATGCAGGGCTGCGAGTTGGTGTTCCATACCGCCTCGCCGTTCGTCATCAAGGGCCTGAGCGATCCGCAGAAAGATCTGGTCGACCCGGCGGTGAAAGGCACCCGCAATGTGCTGGAGGCCGCCAACCGGGTGCCCAGCGTCAAGCGCGTGGTGCTCACTTCCAGCGTGGTGTCGATCTATGGCGACGCGGTGGACATGAGCCAGCTGGGCCTGAAGACCTATACCGAGGCCTACTGGAACACCAGCAGCTCGGTCGATCACCAGCCCTACAACTACTCCAAGGTCGCCGCCGAGCGCGCCGCCTGGGACATCGCCAAGGCGCAGTCGCGCTGGGATCTCCTGACCATCAACCCCGGCCTGGTACTGGGGCCGTCGCTGACCAGCGCCAGCGATTCCACCAGCCTGAGCACCATCCGCGAGCTTGCCGACGGCACCCTGATGACTGGCGTGCCGGACATGGAATTTGGCCTGGTGGACGTGCGCGACGTCGCCCTCGCCCACATCAAGGCCGGCTACACCCCCAACGCCAGCGGCCGCCACATCGCGGTCTCCACCTCGGTGACCATGTGGCAGATCGTGCAGATCCTGAAAGCGCGCTTTGGCCGCGGCTACCGCTGGCCGCTGATGGTGGCGCCCAAGGCCATCGTCTGGCTGATCGCCCCATTGCAGGGCTACAGCCGCCGCTTCATCAGCGGCAACGTCGGCTGGCCACTGAAGTTCGACAACAGCTACACCCGCAAGGACCTCGGCATGGAGTTCCGGCCGGTGGAAACCACCCTCAGCGAGCACTTCCAGCAGATGCTGGACGACGGCATTCTCCAGTCACGCTAAAACCTGCAACGCCTCTTCCATGATCCGAATCCTTTCGTGCGGCGCGCTGCTCGCCGCCTCGCTGCTCAGCGCCTGCGCCAGCGCGCCCAAGTCCACCGCCTACTTCCTGCCCGACCAGGTGCGGGAAACCGAGCGCGCCTTCGCCCAGACCATGGCCGATCGCGACTTCTCCGCCTTCACCCGCTTTCTGGCCGAAGACGCAATCTTCTTCGACGGCGACAACTCCACCCGCGGCAAGCAGCGCGTCGCCCAAGCCTGGAAGCCCTATTTCGAGGGGCCGCAGGCGCCGTTCTCCTGGGAGCCGAGCGTGGTCGAGGTCGCCGCCACTGGTGATCTGGCGCTCAGCAGCGGCCCGGTGCGTGACGCCAACGGCAAGACCATCGCCCGTTTCAACACCATCTGGCGACTGGTCGCGCCGGGCGAGTGGCGGGTCGCGTTCGACAAGGGCACCGAGGTCTGCAACTGTGAGCCCAGGATCAGCACCCAGGCCGTGGTGCCCACCGCCCCCACGCAGGCGCCGGTCGAGCTGCCGATGCCGATCGAGCCGGAACCACTGCCGATGCCCGCGCCCCTGGACTTCGCGCCGGCCGGCAACTAGGGCTCCGGCGGCACCGGAACCGGCTGTGGATCGGCCTCGGGCGGGGGTTCCGCCGGAGTCGCCGGGACCGGCTGGGGCTCGACCGCCACCGGCATCGAGGGCGCATCGTCGCGATCCGCTTCCAGCTCGGTCGGCGGCTCCGGCTCCGAGTCGGGCTCTGCGTCCACCTGCGCAGGGGCGCGCAGCCCATAGCCCATCTGCCTCTGCACCCAGGCGGCGCGCCTCTGCACATAGGGGCCGGGCTTGCTGACGCTCCAGCGGCGCGGGCTGGGCAGTACTGCCGCCAGCCGCGCCGCCTCGGCGGCCGTGAGTTTGGCGGCGGGCTTGCCGAAGTAGCGCTGCGAGGCCGCCTCGACGCCGTAGATGCCCGGCCCGAACTCGGCGATGTTGAGGTAGACCTCGAGGATGCGCTCCTTGCCCCAGAGCGCTTCCAGCAGCACGGTGTAGATCGCCTCGATGCCCTTGCGGAAGTAACCGCCGCCCGGCCACAGGAACAGGTTCTTGGCGGTCTGCTGGCTGATGGTGGAGGCGCCACGGACGCGCTTGGACTTGCGGTTGTGCGCCTGCGCCTTCTGGATCGCCTCCAGATCAAAGCCCGAATGCACCGGAAACTTCTGATCCTCGGCGGCGATCACCGCCTGCCCGGCCACCTTGGCGATGCGCTCCATCGGCACCCATTGATAGCGCACCGGCCGCACCGGGCTTTGCAGCATGAAGGCGCTGGTCGGCGGCGGCAGCCACTTCAGCACCAGCACCGGCAGCAGGAACACCGCCAGCAGCAATAGCCCCAGCCGGAACAACCAGCGCAGAGGGCGGAAGGAAGAGCGGCGTTTGGGCACGGAGGGCGCGTGGACGTATAGGGGCTGGCGCCGCGCTCAGCCAGCGCGGCGGCGCGATAGTGCCGGCTCGCCACCACGAGCGCCAGCCAGCGCGCGCCCGCTCATACGCGGTTGCGGGTCCAGGCGCGCAGTTCCGCCTCGTGGCGCTGCACCAGCCGCCGCCCCTCTTCGATGGCCTCGTTGGCGCGATGGAAGTCCATCAGCGCGAAGTCCTCCAGATGCGGGATCAGGGTGATTTCCGGCGGGTCGCCGGCCATGCGGCTGCGGGTGAGGCGGTCCTGCATGATGTTGACGCTGGCGGCGATCACGTCGAAGAAGCTGGGGTTGTGGCCATCGCCTTCGAAGCGCGCCATCACCCGGCTCCAGAAGCTGCGCTCCGGCGTCTCGTTCTTGTCCTGCGCCTCGCGTTCGGCCTCCTCGCGGCCGGCGCGCGACAGATGCGCGCCGACCAGCTGGGCATTGAGGTTGACCGCGATCACCACGTCCGCGCCCAGCGCCCGGCAGGCGGAGACCGGCACCGGGTTGACCAGGCCGCCGTCGAGCATCCAGCGGCCCTCGTGCTTCACCGGCGAGATCACCCCCGGCAGCGCGCAGGACGCCCGCGCGGCGCTGAGCACCGGGCCGTGGTCGATCCAGATCTCGCGGCCACTGCGCATTTCGGTAGCGACGCTGACGAAGCGCTGGCTCAAGCTCTCGATATCGGGATTGGGATGGTGGCCGGTGAAATAGCCGAACAGCTTCTCGCCCTTCATCACGCCGCCGGAGAGCGTGAAGTCCATCAGCCCCACCACGTCGCGGACATTGAGCTTGCGCACCCAGTCCGTGAATTCCTCCAGCTGGCCGGAGACGTAGACCGCGCCGACCAGGGCACCGATCGAGGTGCCGGCCACCACCTCCGGCCGCAGGCCCATGGCCTCCAGCTCCTGGATCACGCCGATGTGCGCCCAGCCGCGCGCCGAGCCGCTGCCCAGAGCCAGGCCCAGCACCTCGCGCTGGGGTGCCGCCACCTTGACAGCGGGCGCGGCGACCCGGGTGCCAGTCTTGCCAGATTTCTTCTTCAAGGCTGCTCGCCGGAGGCCTGCAGCTTGTCGCGCAGCTTCTCCAGCCGCCGCCGGTAGAAGCCGGCCAACAGCCGCAGCGCCGGTGCCGGCATCGCCACCGTCGCCAGCTGGAAGCCCAGCGCCAACGTCGTGGTGCGCCGCGCCGGGCGCTCGGCGATGGCCTCGACGATCCAGGCGGCGGCCTCGGCCACCTCCATCTGCGGCAGGTACTTGTAGACCGCGGTGGGCGCGGTCATCGCAGTCTTCACCAGCGGATAGTTGATGCTGGTGACGTGCAGGCCCTTCTCGGCCAGTTCGATGCGCAGCGAGCGCGAAAAGGCGTCCAGCGCCGCCTTGCTGGCCTGGTAGGCGGCAAAGCGCGGCGTGGTCATCAGCGCCGCGACGCTGGAGATGTTGATGACCTGGCTCTCGCCCTGCGCCAGCAGCAGCGGCAGCAGGCCGAGCGTCAGGCGCACCACCGCCAGGTAGTTGAGCTGGATGGTGCGCTCGAAATCGTGCGGCCGGTCCAGGCTCTCCAGCAGCGGCCGGCGGATCGAGCGGCCGGCGTTGTTGACCAGCACGTCCAGGCCAGTCAGCTCCTTGCGCAGGCGCGCCACCAGGGCATCGACCTCGGCCGGCTCGGCGAGATTGCAGGGGTAGATGCGCGCCGAGCCGCCGCCGGCGCCGATGGCCTGCTGCACCCGCCGCAGTTCGTCCTCGCGGCGCGCCACCAGCAGCAGCCGGGCGCCGCGCGCGGCCAGCTGCTTCGCGGCCTCCTCGCCAATGCCGCTGGAGGCGCCGGTGATGAGCACGGTCTTGCCGCGGTAGGGATCGGTGGGAGCGGACTTGGCCATGCGCGGCGGCTCTAATAAGGGAGCAAACGCCGGCGGCGTGCCGGCACCCACAGACTGGGCGGAGGCGCGGCGCTTTTCAAGCGGGTTGTCGCTGCTCAACCCGAGCCGGTCGCAGGCCGATGCCCGGCTCGAATACCCGCCCCTTTCCCCTGCCCCTCTCACACCAGGGGAGAGTGGTTTCCATGGGTTAATGGCCAAGAAAAACCCCGCGTCCAAGATGGACGCGGGGCTGTTCACTGCCAGCGCTGGACTCAGGGCTTGGCTTTTTTCTTGCTGCCGCCGGCGGCGTCCAGGCCGCGCCGTACCAGCAGCGGCTGGATGTCGGCATCGCGGCCGCGGAATTCGCGGAACAGCTGCATGGCGTCGGCACTGCCGCCGCGCGACAGCAGCTTGGCGCGGAACCAGTCGCCGTTCTCGCGCTTCAAGCCGCCTTTCTCCTTGAACCACTCGACGGTGTCGGCGTCCAGCACCTCGCTCCAGATGTAGGCGTAGTAGCCGGCCGAGTAGCCGCCCGCGAAGATGTGCGAGAAGTAGCCGCTACGGTAGCGCGGCGGCACTGGGACAAAGTCCACGCCGGCTTCTTTGAGCGCCGCCGCCTCGAAGCCGAGCACGCCCTCGGCGTTCGGCGTCTGCTCCGGCGCGAGCTGGTGCCAGGATTGATCCAGCAGCGCCGCGCCGAGGTACTCGGTGGTGGCAAAGCCCTGGTTGAACTTGCTGCTGGCCTTCACCTTCTCCACCAGTGCCTTGGGCATGGTCTCGCCGGTCTGCCAGTGCCTAGCGTAGTGCGGCAGGATCTCCGCATCGTCCGCCCACATCTCGTTGACCTGCGAGGGGTACTCGACGAAATCGCGCGGCACACTGGTGCCAGAGAAGCTCGGGTACTGCACATCGGAGAACATCCCGTGCAGGGCGTGGCCAAACTCGTGGAACATGGTGGTCACCTCGTCCCAGGTGAGCAGCGTCGGCTGGCCGGCCGGCGGCTTGGGGATATTGAGGTTGTTGGTGACCACCGGCTTGGTGCCCATCAGCTTCGACTGATCGACAAAGCTCGACATCCAGGCACCGCCGCGCTTGCTGGGACGCGCGTAGTAGTCGCCCAGGAACAAGGCCAGCGGCTTGCCATCGGCATTGAACACCTCGTAGACGCGCACGTCCGGCCCGTAGGTGGGCAGATCGGTGCGGCGCTTGAACGTCAGGCCGTAGAGGCGGTTGGCGGCGTAGAACACGCCGTCTTCCAGCACCCGGTCGAGTTCCAGGTAGGGCTTCATCTGCGACTCGTCGAAGTCGTAGAGCGCCTTGCGCTGCTTCTCGGTGTAGTAGGCCCAGTCCCAGGCGGCGAGCTTGAAGCCGCCGGCGGATTTCTTTCCGGCGGTTTTCTGTTCGCGGTCGATCAGCTTCTGCAAGGCCTGGGCTTCCTTCCTGGCGTTGGCGACCGCCGCCGGCGCCAGCTGGGCCAGACGCTGGTTGACCGCCTTGGAACTGCCGGCAGTCTCGTCTTCCAGCACATAGTCGGCGTGGGTGGCGTAGCCGAGCAGGCGCGCACGCTCGGCGCGCAGCTTGACCAGGCTGGCGATGGTGTCGCGGTTGTCGAACTCACCGCCCTGGGTGCCACGCGCCAGCGAGGCCCGGTACAGGCGCTCGCGCAGGGCGCGGTTCTTCAGGCTCGCCAGCGGCGGCTGGCCGCTGGTGTTGAGCAGGGTCAGCAGGTACTTGCCCTCCAGGCCGCGGGCTTTGGCCGCCTCGGCTGCGGTGGCGACGGCCTCGCCGGATAGCCCATCCAGCTCGGCCGCGCTGTCGACCACCACGGCACCGGCATTGGTCTCCTTGAGATTGTTCTGCTGGAAGCGGGTGGTCAGCGAGGACAGCTGCTCGTTGATGGCGCGCAGCTTGGCCTTGTCGGCCTCGGCGAGATTGGCGCCGGCACGCACGAAGTCGGTGTGGGTGCGCTCGACAAGCCGCAGGGTTTCGGCGTCCAGCCCCAGGCTGGCGCGACTCTCATAGAGCGCCTTGACGCGGGCGTAGAGCGCGGCGTTGAGATAGATGCCGTCGCGATGCGCCGACAGCTTGGGCGCCATCTCCGCCTGCAGCTTCTGGATGCTCGGATTGGTGTCGGTGCCGGCCAGGTAATAGAACACCGCCGAGACGCGGCCCAGCAGCTGGCCGGACTTCTCCATCGCCACCAAGGTGTTTTCAACCGTCGGCGCCGCCGGGTTGCCGGCAATCGCGGCGATCTCGGCCTGCTGCTCGGCCATGCCCTTCTCGAAGGCGGGCGCGTAGTCGGCGTCGGTGATCTGGGCAAACGGCGGCAGCTGATAGGGCAGCGTGCTGGGGCTGAAGAAGGGATTGCTCACGGCAGGCGGGTTACTGGTTACGGCCACGGCCGGGACGGGCGCGGCGGTCTGGGTGGGAGTGTGCGCGCAGGCGCCCAGTGCCAGGGCGCTGACCAGCGTCAGGGGGGTACGGAGTCGCATGAGAGGTCCGGTGGAAGGTGGGGTCGCCGACCGTTTCCGGCCAAGCGCTACCGCGCTTGGAGTGACCAAGTCCGTCAAAGGTTTAAATTCGACTCAGCGCACCGCCAAATACGCCTCGCTATAGAAATTTATGAACCGGCCAACTCGGCCAAATGCCGAGAACTACACGGCGCACCCACTTTCGCAGCGAATCCCGTGGACGCCAAGTTCGCGGCCCGTTAGTCTGATTTCATCTTGCGGATCAGGGACCGCAGGGTGTTAAGAACAAACTGGGGAAAACAACCATGCGAAATCAACTGCGACTGGGCCTGGAATCGGCTCGCTCGGAAGTGTTTGCCAGATCGGCCTTACTCATGCTGGCGCTGCTTTTGGGAGCCTGCGGAGGGGGGGGGAAGGACTCTAGTTCGTCTAACCCAGGACTCCGCTTCGTGCCCAGCACCATCAACGAGACGCTTTTCGAGGGTGACGCCCGCGAGTTCACGGTCAAGGCATTCCCTCAGCAAGACTTTGCGGGCTACCTGGCGGTAATCATCGAAGACAGCGCGGGCGTGATCCGGAGCGATCCGACAATTTCCGACAACGGTGATGGCTCTTACAGTGCCGTATTCAAAACGGTGCAGAACCTAGCGCCCGGCAGGCACAGCGGACAGTTTGTCGTCAAGCTTTGCCGCGACTCCGCCTGCTCGACCCAGCACACCGGTTCGCCGATGTCCCTGCCCTACGTGCTGACCGTGCAATCGCACACCAACCTCACTCCGCTCAGTCATCTCGACGGCGCCAGCAACTGGAGCATGTTCCAGGGAAACGCAGCTCATACCGGCTACGTGCCGGTGACACTGGACGCCGCAAAGTTTTCGCCGCGCTGGATCTGGCACGTGCCGGGTTCGGATGAATCGAGCCCCGCCGTGAGTCCCGCCGTCAGTGCCGACGGTGTGGTCTATGTCACGATTCCCGGCAATTTCGCGGTAGCCAACCTCTACGCCCTGCGTGAAAGCGACAGTGGCACCAAGTGGCAGTACAGCTTCGACTCGATCTTCACAATCAATCCGCCGTCGGTTGCAAACGGGACGGTCTACGCCGCCTCCAGCGGCCACGAAGACACTTTTATGTGGTTCTTCGATGCCGACACCGGCTTCTTGAAGTTCCAGACAGCCTTCCAGTCGCAATGGGAGCATTACTACTCGCCGACCATCTACGGCGATTCGGCGTACACCAACGGCGGCTATTACGGCGGCGCCTATGGCTTCAGCTCGTTGAATGGCGCCGCCGAGTGGTTCGCTCCGCTCGCCCAGTACGATGCGTGGACACCGGCGGTGGACGAAAACCACGTCTACGCCTACCTGGGTGGTGGTCTGCAGGTGGTCAACCGGAGCGATGGCAGCCTCGCGTTTTCCATCGCAGACGACAGCTTCGACTGGAAGGGCTGGAGTATCGACAGCGCACCCGTTATCGGTTCCCTCGGCGAGGTCCTGGCAATCAATCAGGCAGCGTCCTACGGCAGCAATCGCCTGATCCGATTCAACATCGCGACGCAATCCATCGACTGGTCCATCGAGGGAACCTTCAAAGCCCAACCTGCCCTGGCCAAGGGCGTGGTCTACGTCGGAGACAATGCCACAAAGAGCCTGCGCGCCCTGAACGAATCCGACGGCGCGCAACGCTGGGCCTGGCCTCTGCCCGCCAGCGACGAGACGCTGCTGGACGCCAATATCGTGGTCACCGACAACTTGGTCTTCGCGGTCAGCGGCAAGGCCGTCTATGCGATTGATCTGACCAGCCACCAGACAGTCTGGTCCTATCCCTACTCCGGCTCTATCTCCATCTCCGACAACGGCGTGCTGTACGTCGCCCGCAGCGGCGGCGCACTGGGCGCCATCAATCTGCGATAGCGGCGCGCCTCAGTAAAGCAGCCGGGTCCGCAACGTACCGGGGATAGCCGCCAGGCCGTCTTTGAACACCTGCGCCTGTTCCTCGTTGGCATTGACGTCGATCACCACATAGCCGACCTGGCCGGCGGTCTGCAGGTACTGGGCGTCGATGTTGACCTCGCTGCTGGCAAACACCTCGTTGATGCGCGAGAGCATGCCCGGCACGTTGCGGTGGATGTGCAACAGGCGCCGGCTGTTGGGGTGCTCGGGCAGCGACACCTCGGGGAAGTTCACCGCCGACAGCGTCGAGCCGTTGTCGCTGTAGCGCACCAGCTTGGCGGCGACCTCGATGCCGATGTTCTCCTGCGCCTCCAGCGTGCTGCCGCCGATATGCGGGGTGAGGATCACGTTGTCCATGCCGACCAGCGGCGAGACGAAGGGGTCGGCATTGCCCTTGGGCTCCACCGGGAACACATCGATGGCCGCACCGCCCAGATGCTTGCTGCGCAGCGCCTCGGCCAGCGCATCGATATCCACCACGGTGCCGCGCGAGGCATTGATGAGCAGGCTGCCGCGCTTCATCTTCTTCAGCTCCGGCGCGCCGATCATCCACTTGGTGCTGGGGGTTTCCGGCACATGCAGGCTGACGATATCGCTGCTCTCCAGCAGTTCGCCCAGGCTGGCCGCCGGGCTGGCATTGCCGAGCGCCAGCTTGGTCTCGATGTCGTGGTAGATCACCCGCATGCCCAGGCCTTCGGCGAGCACGCCGACCTGGGTGCCAATGTGGCCGTAGCCGATCAGGCCCAGGGTCTTGCCGCGCACCTCGTAGCTGCCGCTGGCGGACTTGCTCCAGCCGCCGCGGTGGCACTCCATGTTCTTCTCGGGGATGCGCCGCATCAGCAGGATCGCTTCGGCGATCACCAGTTCGGCGACGCTGCGGGTGTTCGAGTAGGGCGCGTTGAACACCGGAATGCCGCGCGCCTGGGCGGCGTCGAGATCGACCTGGTTGGTGCCGATGCAGAAGCAGCCGATGGTCATCAGCCGCCGTGCCTGCTCCAGCACCTCGGCGGTGAGATAGGTGCGCGAGCGGATGCCGACGATGTGGGCATCGCTGATGGCGCGAACCAGATCGGCCTCCGGCAGCGATTTTTCGTGAAATTCGATATTGCTGTAACCGGCGCGGCGGAAGCTCTCAACGGCGGTCTGCGATACGCCTTCGAGCAGCAGAACCTTGATGTCCTGCTTGGGGTAGGAAGTCTTTTTCATGGCGGCAAGGGCCTGGCGGCGAGGCGATCCGGCTGATCGCGGCGCGCATGATGCCAGCCCGCCCCGCCAAACACAGCCTGCCGGCTGTTTCAGGCCATCAATTGGCCCCGATCGCCCGGCGCTGGCCCGGCTCGTGCTAGCGTCATTCGCATCAGTCTCAGTCAAACCTGCCTCCCTGGGCGCCGCCAGCGATGGGCAGCATGGCTTCAGCCTGCGGTTCCCTTCTCACTGAGACCTTTCCATCATGCAATTCCGTATTGGCTTCGAGCTGACCTACGCCTGTCCGCAACCGACGCCGATGATCATCACCCTGGCGGTGCACCACTCGCGGGTGTCCGACCTGGTCTACCCCGATCACCTGCTCACCCGTCCGGCCCTGCCCCTGCGCGGCTATCGCGATGGCTTCGGCAACTGGTGCCACCGGGTGGTCGCCCCCGCCGGCCGCACCACTTTCAGCGTCGATACCCGCATCCACGACAGCGGCCTGCCCGATCCGGTGGACTTCGGCGCCCAGCAGCATCCGGTGCAGGACCTGCCGGAGGAAACCCTGGTCTTTCTGCTCGGCAGCCGCTACTGCGAAACCGACCGCTTCTACGACGCCGCCTGGCAGCTGTTTGGCCAGGTGCCCGCCGGCTGGCAGCGGGTGCAGGCGATCTGCGACTACGTGCACCGGCACATCGCCTTTGGCTACGAGCACGCCAACCCGACCAAGACCGCCTGGCAGGTCTGGCAGGAACAGCGCGGCGTCTGCCGTGACTACGCCCATCTCGCCATCACCTTCTGCCGCTGCCTGAACATGCCGGCGCGCTACTGCACCGGCTATCTCGGCGACATCGGCACCCCGCAGCCCTGGGGGCCGGGCGATTTCGCCGGCTGGTTCGAGGTCTATCTGGGCGGCCAGTGGCACACCTTCGATCCGCGCAACAACGCCCGCCGCATCGGCCGCGTGCTGATCGCGCGTGGCCGCGACGCCGCCGACGTCGCCATCACCACCAGCTTCGGGCCCTCGGTGCTGGAGAGCTTCAAGGTGTGGATGGACGAGGTGCCCAACGCCGCGGCCTGAGTTCAGAATGAGCGGCCCTAGCAAGGATGCCGCCATGAACTTCCGCCGTCTGCTGTCCCTCGCGCTGCCTCTGCTCGCGCTAGCCGCCGCGCAGGCGTCGGCCGCGCCGCTGAGCAGTGCCGAGATCCTCGCCCAATCCAGCGCCAGCGACTGGCGCACGCCGGACCCGGACAATCTGCTGCTGATGCGGCTGCCCGGCGGCCCGGTGCTGATCGAGCTGGCGCCGGCCTTCGCGCCCCAGCACGTCGCCAACATCAAGAAGCTGGCGCACGAGCGCTACTTTGACGGCCTGGCGGTGCTGCGCGTGCAGGACAACTACGTCGCCCAATGGGGCGACCCCAATGCCGAGGCCGAAGACCCCGCCAAGCGCCGGCCGATGATCGAAGGCAAACCGCAACTGCCGGGCGAATTCAGCCGCCCCATCGCCGGCCTCGACCTGAGCCCGCTGCCGGATGGCGATGTCTACGCGCCGGGCGTGGGCCACTACCAGGGCTTTCCGGTGGCCAGCAGCCGCAAGCTCGGCCGCGCCTGGCTCGCCCACTGCTACGGCATGGTCGGCGCCGGACGCGGCGACACCGCCGACAGCGGCAGCGGCGCCGAGCTGTACGCCGTCATCGGCCACTCGCCGCGCCACCTGGACCGTAATGTCACCCTGGTCGGCCGGGTGTTGCAGGGCATGGAGCAGCTCGCCAGCCTGCCGCGCGGCCACGGCCCGCTGGGCTTCTATCTGCCCGACGAAGCACCGAAGCCGATCCGCAGCCTGCAGAAAGTCAGCGAACTGCCGCCGGAGGAGCGCCCGGCGCTGGAAGTGCTGCGCACCGACACCGCCACCTGGAAGGCCTACGTCGAGGCCAGACGCACCCGCCGCGAGGACTGGTTCCTGGAACCGACCGGCCGTATCGAGCTATGCAATGTGCCGGCGCCGGTGCGCGCCGCCGCGCGCTGAGCCAGCGCGCCATTACCGGAAATTAAAGATGAGTACGAAGCACTCTGGCTCCTGCCTCTGCGGCCAGGTCCGTTTTGAAGTGGAAGGCGACTTCGAGCAGTTCTTCCTGTGTCATTGCGAGCACTGCCGCAAGGACAGCGGCTCGGCGCACGCGGCCAATCTGTTCAGCACCACCGCGAAGCTGAACTGGCTGACCGGCCAGGACAAGGTCAGCACCTACAATCTGCCTGGCACCCGGCATACCCGGTCCTTCTGCTCGATCTGCGGCTCGGCGCTGCCTTACGCGGACACCGCCGTTGCCTTCCTGGCCGTCCCCGCCGGCAGTCTGGACAGCGAGCTGCGCCTGCGTCCGAACGCGCACCTCTTCGCCGCGAGCCGGGCGAGCTGGGACCAGGGCCTGGAGTCGATTCCCTCGTTTCCCGGCTTTCCCTCCTGAATCGCCGGCATCCGCCCCGCTGTGGGAGGATGAGACGCAACCATCACCGGAGACTGCCGTGGCGAAAAGGGCCTATCCCCTGTCCAAGGTCTACGGCCTGTTGGAAACCGGGCCGGTGATCCTGCTGACCACCGGCGATGGGCAGCGCGCCAATGTGATGACGCTGTCTTGGCACAGCATGCTGGAGTTCGAACCGCCCCTGGTCGCCTGCGTGGTGAGTGATCGCAGCCATTCCTTCGAGCTGCTGCAAGCCAGCGGCGAATGCGTCATCAACATCCCCACGGCGGAGATCGCCAAACAGGTGGTGGGCTGCGGCAATTGCAGCGGTGCCAAGACCGACAAGTTCAAGAAGTTTGGCCTGAGCACCAAGCCGGCGCGCACCGTCGCGCCGCCGCTGATCGAGGCCTGCTACGCCAGCCTGGAGGCACGGGTGGTCGATACCCGCATGGTGGAGAGCTACGCGCTGTTCGTCGTCGAGGTGCAGAAAGCCTGGGTGGACAGCAGCCTCAAAGACCCACGCACCCTGCACCACCGAGGCTATGGCCGCTTCATGGTGGCGGGCGAAACCATCAAGCTGCCTTCCAAGATGCGCTAGGGCCTGCCAGCACCACGGCAGTCGCTGCGGCCCGCAGGCGGAGCGCTTCTTGCTACCGTTGCTGGCAACGCACCCCGCCGTAGGAGCCTTACACCGATGACCGCTCTCAGCCGCCGCCACTTTCTGCAACTCGCCGCCGCCAGCGGTGCCGCGCTGGTTCTGCCGGCGTTGACCGAGGCCGACCTCGCCCAGGCGGCGGCACCCGCCGCCGGCAAAGGCGCGGTGCTGCTCAACTACAACGAAAACCCGCTGGGGCCGGGCATCGCCGCGCGCAAGGCGATCATCGAGGCGATCCCGCGCAGCGGCCGCTACCTGTTTGAGCTGACCGGCGAGCTGGTGACGGAATTCGCCAAGCAGAACGGCCTGAAGCCCGACTATGTGCTGCCCTACGCCGGCTCCAGCGAACCGCTGCAGTACCTGAGCCTCGCCTACACCGGGCCGGGACGCAGCCTGATTACCGCCGACCCCACCTTCGAGAGCGCCGCCGAGGTCGCGCGCGCCAACGGCGCCGCCGTACACGCGGTGCCGGTGCTGGCCGACGGCGCCCACGATGTCGAGGCCATGCTCGCCGCCGACCCCAGGGCCGGGCTGATCGTGATCTGCAACCCCAACAACCCCACCGGCTCGGTCACCCCGCGCGCCGCCATCGAGTACGCGCTGGCGCACAAGCCGGCCGGCTCGCTGCTGCTGGTGGACGAGGCCTACCTACATCCATTACTCCGAGCAGAAGTCGGTGCTCGATCTGGTCGCCGCCGATGGCGAGCTGGTGGTGCTACGCACCTTCTCCAAGCTCTACGGCATGGCCGGCCTGCGGGTGGGTCTGGCGGTGGGCCGGCCGGACCTGCTGGCCAAGCTCAAGCCCTATGGCAACAATCCCATGCCGGTGCTGAGCGTCGCGGCGGCGCTGGCCAGCCTGCGCGACTCCAGCCTGGTGCCCAGCCGCCGACAGCAGACTGCGCGGCTGCGGGCCGACGTCGCCGGCTGGCTGCAGGAGCGCGGCCATCGGGTGACGCCTTCGGAGGCCAATTGCTTCCTGTTCGAGGCCGGCCGCCCGGGCAAGGAGCTGGCGGCGGCGATGGCGGCGCAGGGCGTGGTCATCGGCCGCAGCTGGCCGAGCTGGCCCCAGTGGTCCCGGCTGACCATCGGCACGGCGGCGGAAATGGCGCGCTTCAAGAGCGTGTTCACGGCGGTGGCCGGCAGCACCACAGCCACCCAGCTCAGCCAGATCGAACCAAGCCAGCCGGCTTTTGTCCCACACTGGGCCTGAAGCCGGGTTGATGCCCGGGTTCTTAAGCCCTATACAGTCGCCCCCGATTTTTCCTGGCCGTCTCTAACTGGCCCCAGATTGGTTCTCGATGCCGTCCCCTCGCCTGTTGCCGCGCCCCCTTTCGCTGATTCTTCTGGCCCTCGCGCCGGGACTCGCCCTCGCCGACTTCCCCGCCCTGAGCAAGCTGCAATCCCAGGGCGGCAAGGTCAGCGCGCTGGTGGTTGATCTCGACCGCAACGAGCCGGTCGCCGACCTCAACGCCGACAGCCGGCTGTCGCCCGCCTCGGTCACCAAGCTGGTGACCGCCGGCGCCGCGCTGGACTCCTGGCCCGCCGACCGCAGCTTCACCACCCGCCTGCTGGCCGAGCGCGGCCCACGCGAGGGCGCCATCGAGGGCGCGCTGACCCTGCACGGCGAGGGCGACTCCACCCTCGATCACCAGGCACTGTTCTCGCTGGCGGTGCAGTTGCGCTCCGCGGGAGTCACCGCCGTCAACGGCGGCATCACCGTCAGCACCGCGCCGTTCGGCCCCCTGGGTTGCGAAACCAAGGACCGCTGTGACGCCCTGGTGAAGAGCGCGACCGCCTACAACGCGCCGCTGGCGGCGCTGGGCGTGGACTACGGCAACTGGTGCATCGAGGTCCGTCCGCAGCGCGTCGGCACGCCGGCGCAGATCACCGCCTGCGGCGGCGTGCAGCTGCCGATCGCGGTCGAAGGCAGCGTGATGGTGGTGCCCTCGGGCCGCCGCCAGACCTTCTACCTGGACCGTTTCACCAACGGCGGCGGCGACTTCCTGCGCGTCGGCGGGGAACTGCCCATGGGCGGCATGCAGACGCTCTACCGCGCCATGTCCGAACCCAGCCTCGGCGCCGGCCTGCTGCTGCGCGAGACCCTACGCTCGGTGGGCGTGCGGGTGGATGGCAGCGTCGGCGTCTCCGCCGACTGGCCCGCCAATGGCGCCACCGAACTGGCGCGGGTGGAGGGCGCGGCGCTCAAGGAGCAGCTGGCGCGCATGCTGCGGCATTCCAACAACTACGTCGCCGATCTCATTACCCTCAATGTCGCGGTCGCCATCGGCCGCAAGCCGGGGCCGCTGGCCGACGCCAGCCAGGCGCTGAGCGACTACGTGGCGCGCGCCCAGCCCGGCAGGAAGAACGACGCCCGGCCGGTGCTGTTCTCTGGCTCCGGCCTGACGCCCGAAAACCGCCTGTCGGCACAGGATCTGGTCTCGGTGCTGGAGCACCAGTACCGGGATACCCGTCGCTTCCCCGCCTTCTACGGCGGCCTGGTGGTGCCACGCGAAGGGCCCTACTCCTTCCTGCGCCGTGGTGGCAGCGCCGCCTGGCTGGACCGGGTGGCGCTGAAAACTGGCACGCTCAGCGAGCCGATCTCGGTCAACGCCATGGCCGGCTACCTGCGCAAGAAGAACGGCGGCTGGATGGCCTTCGCGATCATCGTCAACGGCGCGCCGCCACGGCGGGTGATCCCCTTCGGCACCGCCGTTGACGCCATCCGCGACGACATTGAGGCGATTCTGGCGCGCTATTGAGCGCTGAGCTGCCCCCCCCTCTTCCGCAAAGGGAGAGTGGAATAGCCCGCGAACACCGCCGAAGGCTGGCGGGCAGCTAGGCGTCGCCGGCCGGCGTGCCCGGTTCGGGCCGGTTGCGCATCCAGTCGGCGGTGCCAGCGAGATGCTGCATCAGCACCGCCGCCAGCTCGGGCTCCACCCGCCGTTGCAGCAGCGCGCCAGCCATGCAGTGCAGCCATTGGTCGCGCTCGGCGATGCCGATGGAAAACGGAAAATGCCGCGCCTTCAGGCGCGGATGCCCGTAGCGCTCCTGGAAATACTGCGGCCCGCCGGTCCAGCCGCAGAGAAACCAGTAGAGCTTGTCGCGCGAACCGCCGAGATCGGCCGGGTGCAGGCCTCGGATCAGGGCGTAGTCGGGCAGTTGCTCCATGCGGTCGTAGAAGGCGTCGACCAGGGCGCGCAGGCCCTCGTCACCACCCAGGGCCTGATGAAGGCTGGTTTCACTCATGCCGCCAGCCGCGGCTGCAAGGCGTGCAGCATCACCGTCTCCTCGTAACCCTTGATGGCTTCCGGCGGCCGCGCCACGAAGCGCGCCGCCAGCTCGGCGGCCAGCGACTGCCGGCTGGCCTGGTCGATCAGCAACTCGCCATCGCCGGCGCGCTGGCAGAGCCGGGCGGCGAGATTGATCGCCGGCCCCACCGCCACGTATTCCAGGCGGCCGGCGCCGTGGATGGCGCCCACCGTCACCGCGCCGCTGGCGATGCCCACGCCCAGGCCGATCTCCGGCGCCAGCTGCCGCAGCAGCGGCCGCAGCTGTTCGATCAGGGCGATGCCCAGGCGCGCGGCGCGCTCGGCGTGATCGTCCTGCGCCACCGGCGCGCCAAGCAGAATCAGCACGCCGTCGCCGGCATGGTCCTTCACCGTGCCGCCCTCGGCGGCGGCGGCGGCGCCCACCGCCGCGTAGTAGCGCTCCAGCAGGTTCATCACCTCCTCGCTGCGGCGCTCCTGGGTGTAGGCGGTGAAGCCGCGCAAGTCGCAGAACACCGCGCTGAGCACCCGCCGCTCGTGCCGCAGTACCCGCTCCAGGCCCTTGAGCCGGACCATGCCGGCCACTTCCGGCGCCAGGAACTGGCTCATGAACTGTCCGCGCCGGCTCAGCACATTGAGGTAGCGCAGCGAGCCGGCCAACACGATCAGCAGGGCCAGGGCGATCAGCACCGGCACCAGGCTGGGGCGCACCATCAGGCTGGCGTAGAAGAACGGCGCCGCCAGCAGCAGGGCGCGCAGGCGGATCGACTCGGCGGGATCGGTGCGGGTGATCAGCAGCATGAAGATGGCGATCGCCGCCACCAGCGCGGCGCTGCCCAGGAGCGGCGCGAAGATCGCCCATTCCAGCGGTCGCACCCGGATCAAGCCGGTCAGGCCGGTGGTGGCGTCGGTCGGAGCCAGCCAGAGATAGCCCAGCGCCAGGCCGCCGTAGATCAGCATCAGAATCTGCGCGCTGCGGAACAGCCAGTTGATCGCCGTGCGCAGACGCCGGGTGGCGGTCTCGGCGACCCGCCGCGCCCATTCGATGCCGGCCAGGAGGCAGAACACCTCCATGCCGCGCGCCAACCCCGCCAGCAGCACCGGGTGGCGGCTGGCGGCCGACAACTCCAGCGGCGCCAGCTGCAAGCGCAGGCCAAGCACGATCAGGCACAGCGCTAACGCCCGGCTGCTGCGGCTGTGGCGGTCGGCGAGGCCGAAGATCAGCCCGCAGCCGGCGGTGAACAGGCCCACCACCAGAAAGGCGTCGGCGGAAGCGGGGGCTGGGTCCATGCGATCGGGAGCGGTGCCGCGACAGCGCGGCGGGGCTTGGGTTTAAATGGCCGCCTACTTTAGAGCAGCCCGCGCATGTCCGAGGTTTATCTCCCGCCGGTTATGGCGTCGATCACCGCCGGCAACGCCCTGCGGTCACCGACGGTGGTCGGCGCGCGCCGCCGGCAAGGCCCGTGACCCCGCGCCGGGTCGACAGCCTGCGGCTGGACAAATGGCTGTGGGCGGCGCGCTTCTACAAGACCCGCAATCTCGCCAAGCAGGCCATCGACAGCGGCCATGTGAAGCTCGACGGTGAGCGCGCCAAGACCAGCAAGGAGCTGCGTCCGGGTCAGCGCCTGCAGCTGCGGCGCGGCCAGGAGGAGCTCGAGCTGCTGGTGCTGGCGCTGTCCGACCAGCGCGGCGGCGCGCCCGAGGCGCAGACGCTCTATGAGGAGACCGCCGCCAGCCGCGAGCGCCGGGCCCAGGCGGCGCTGGAGCGGCGTGCCAACGCGGTCCTGCATCCGGAGGGCAAGCCGACGCGGCAGCAGCGGCGCGCTATCCTAGGCGTCAAGCGCGGTGCCGACTGAGCGCGCAACCCATTTCCGCCTCCCATCCATGCCGTATTCCACCAGCTCCCACCGCCAGCTTGATCGCTGGCTGTTCATCGGTGGGCCACTGCTGGCGCTGATCGCCGGCTACGTCAACGTCATTCTGCTGATGAGCTTTTCGGTGCCGGTCAGCCACGTCACCGGCTCAATCGCGCACCTGGGCCTGGACGGCGCCCACCACGACGCCGAACACCTGCGCCTGGCCGCCAGCATGGTGCTGGCCTTTCTGATCGGCGCCGCGATCACCGGCTACTGGACCGAGGGCCAGATGTTCCAGCACCGGCGCCGCTATGGCCTGGTGTTCGTGGTGCAGGGCCTGATGTTTGGTCTCGCCGCCCACTGGCTGGCCCAGGAGAGCACCTGGGCGGTACCCGCCGCCGCACTGGGCTGCGGCATGCAGAACGCGCTGGCCAGCAGCTACCGCGGCCTCAACCTGCGCACCACCCACATGACCGGGATCATCACCGACATCGGTGTGCTGCTGGGCCTGCGCGCCCGCGGTCACCAGATCCAGTGGTGGCGGCTGGCGCTGCTGGCGCTGATCTTCACCGGCTATCTGCTGGGCACGGTGATGGGCGTGCTGGTCGCCGACCGCTGGCGGGCGCTGGCGCTGTATCTTTCCGCCTGGACCTGTCTGATCGGCGGCACCAGCTACCTCTTGCTGTTCCCGCGCCTGAATGGCGCCGGCGCGGCCAAGTCCAGCAGCTAGTTTCCCAGCACGATTCAGGCAGGGTTTAGCTTCGGCCGCCACTAATGCCGCGGTCCTTTTGATTGCCACGGAGTCAGCCATGAATTTTTCCCGCACCGCCCGCCTGCTGTTGGTCCTGGCTGCCTTCGGCAGCGGCCTCGCGGCGGCGACCGAACCGGTGGTGGTGCTGCACGGCAGCGGCGCGCCCGGCGACAGCCGCTTCAGCCTGCGCGACGAGCCCTCGGCCAGTTGCAGCGCACCCGGCGTCGGCGATTGCAGCAGCTGCTCGGTGAGCTGCCCGCAGGGTCAGGCGGCGGTGTGCAAGCCGGGCAAGGTGCAGGCGGCGCTGGGTGACGGCAGCTGCCAGCGCGAGCCGGTGTGCCGCTGCGACAACGCCAGCTCGGAGCCGGCGACCCGCCGCTAAACGGTGAGGCCGGCGCCCCAGCGTCGGGGCCGGAGCTAGAGACTGACCTCGGCCGCCAGCGGCAGATGGTCGGAGAGCTTGGACCAGGGCGCCGGGCTCAAGCTCAGCGGCGAGGCCTGCTGAAAATTGCGCAGGTAGATGCGGTCCAGCCGCATCAGCGGCCAGGCGGCGGGAAAGCTGCGGGCCGCCTGCCCCTGGCTGCCCACCCAGAGCTCCTCCAGGCCCACCCGCCGCAGCGGCCGGTGCAGACTGCCGCGCCAGTCGTTGAAGTCGCCGGCCACCAGCAGCGGCGCCTCCGGCGGCACCTTCACCTGGATCAGCGCCATCAGCCGCTCGACCTGCTCGCGGCGGTGCGATTCCAGCAGGCTCAGATGGGCGCAGAACAGGTGCATGTCCGGCCGCCCGCCCGGCAGCCGCAGCACGCAGTGCAACAGCCCGCGCCGCTCCGGACCGGCGATGGAGATGTCGTGGTTGTCGTAGTGGACGATGGGAAACTTCGACAGCACCGCGTTGCCGTGATGGCCTTCGGTGTAGACGGCGTTGCGGCCGTAGGCGTACTGATTCCAGATCGAGTCGGCGAGAAATTCGTACTGCGGCTGCGTCGGCCAGTTGGCGTGGCGCGCGCGGTGCCCCTCGTGCTCGCCCTGCACTTCCTGCAGAAACACCACGTCGGCGGACATGCCGCGTATCGCCTCGCGCAGCTCGTGCAGCACGAAGCGGCGGTTGAAGGCGTTGAAGCCCTTGTGGGTATTGAGCGTCAGCAGGCGCAGATTCAATGGCCCGCTACCGGCCAATGCGTCCTCGACAGGTAACTGCGTCTCGTCCTTGAGCATGCGCTGCCTTCCCCTAGCGAGCGGTAATGCACCCTATGCTGGCGCATTTACCGCCGTTGGCAAGGCAGGCACGCCGGGCGGCGGGCATGGCGCGGCAAGCGGTTTGCCGGATTTCAGCGCCCGCCGCGCGGCCCCGAACGGTGCTGGCCGGGGCGGCCGGAGCCGCCCGGACGACCGCCACCACTCGGCTTGGCCTGGTGCGCCGGCAGATTGCCGCGACCGGTGCCCGGCGCGAAGCCGCCACCGGAGGATTCCGCGCGCGCCGGCTGGCCGCCATTGCGACGCTCGGCCGGACGCGCGGCGGCACTCGCCGGCTGCGGACTCGCCGGCCGGTTCCAGGAATCACCACGCCCGGCAGCCGCCGGGGCAGATGAACGAGCGCCACCGCCGCCACGTGACTCGGAGCGACCCTGACCACCGCCCTGACGGCCACGACCACCCTGGGGCGGACGCGGCGGGCGCGGCGGCTCCGGCTTGTCGGCGGCGGCGCTGGGCACGAAGCCCTGCACGGTCAACACCGGAATCTCGCGCTTGATCAGGCGCTGGATGTCGCGCAGGAAGGCGCGCTCGTCCGGGGCGCAGAAGCTCAGCGCCTCGCCGTCGTTGCCGGCGCGACCGGTGCGGCCGATGCGGTGCACGTAGTCCTCGGGCACGTTCGGCAGCTCGAAGTTGATGACGTGCGGCAGCTGGTCGATGTCGATGCCGCGGGCGGCGATGTCGGTGGCGACCAGGGCGCGGATCTTCTTCGCCTTGAAGTCGGCCAGCGCCTTGGTGCGCGCGCTCTGGCTCTTGTTGCCGTGCAGCGCGGCGGCGGGCAGGCCCACTTCGTTCAAGTAGTCGCAGATGCGGTTGGCGCCATGCTTCATGCGCGCGAACACCAGCACCTGCTGCCAGTCACCCTGACGCATCAGATAGCTGAGCAGTTCGCGCTTGTGGCGCTGCTCGACGTAGGTGACCTTCTGGCTGACGGTGTCGATGGTCGAGTTGCGCGGCGCAATGTCGATCTCGCGCGGCGCATGCAGGAAGGTCTTGGCGAGCGTGCGGATCTCGTCCGAGAAGGTCGCCGAGAACAACAGGTTCTGGCGCTTGGCCGGCAGCACCTTGAGCACCCGCTTGATGTCGTGGATGAAGCCCATGTCGAGCATGCGGTCGGCTTCGTCGAGCACGAAGAATTCGAGCTTGGAGAGATCACAGATGCGGTCGTTGATGTGCTCCAGCAGACGGCCGGGCGTGGCGATGATGATGTCGACGCCGCGACGCAGCGCGTCGATCTGCGGCTGGTGGCCGACGCCACCGAAGATCACCGTGCTCTTGAGCGGCAGATCCTTGCCGTAGGTGGCGATGCTCTCGGCGACCTGGGCCGCGAGTTCGCGGGTGGGGGTGAGCACCAGGGCACGCGGATAGCGCTTGGCCGGCAGCGGCACGCTGGCCAGCTTGTGCAGCATCGGCAGGGTGAAGCCGGCGGTCTTGCCGGTGCCGGTCTGGGCGGCGGCCAGCAGGTCATGACCTTCCAGCACCACCGGAATGGCGCGCTGCTGGATAGGAGTGGGGGTGGTGTAGCCCTCGCGGGAAACAGCATTCAGCAGGGCTTGATTCAAGCCCAGTTCGGCAAACGACATCTAGGGGAACTCCGGGAGCGCCGTCGAAAGGGCGTGCAGTCCTCGAAACCGAAGTCTGACGGCAGGGCGCGCGACGGTGAACCGCACCCAGTGAAGGGGGCGGATTATACGGGCTGCGGGGAAAACTGCCTGAACAGCGCCGCTCAGGCGTCGTCGTGGATCGCTTTGAGCACGTCGCGGCGCGAGATCTGGCCGACCAGGCGGCCGTCTTCCACCACCGGGAAGCGCTTGTAGGGCGAGTCGAGGAAACGGTTGGCGACTTCGAGCAGAGTGTCGTCCGGCGACAGGCAGCGCACGCTGGCGGTCATGAAGTCGCGTACCGCGCCGGGCGAGACGCCTTCGTAGCTGGCGACCACCGCGACTTTCAGGCAGTCCTTCTCGGACAGCATGCCGACCAGGCGGCCGCCCTCCTCGCAGACCGGTGCCCCGGAGTGGCCACTCTTCACCAGGGCGCCGATGGCGCTCATCACGTCGGTGTCCGGCGTGAAGGTGAGCAGGTTGCGGGTCATGTGGTCGCGCACGCTGTGCGCGCTCAGGTCAGCCATGATCTTGATCCTCCCGCGCCATGTCAGCGCTGGACCAAGACTAGCCGAAGCCGGGGTCGGTCGGCAGCCCTCCGAACGGACGAGTAGCCGCCTTCAGGGCGCGCGCTCGGTAGGCTCCGGCCGCGCCGTCGGCAGGCCGCCGCCGAGCAGCTCCAGCTGCTGCTTGCCGGTGGTCAGGTGGATGCCCTCGGCGGCGAACGCGGCCAGGATCGCGTAGCGCAGCTCGCTGGCGATGCCGCCACGGTCGTGGACATTGCTGACATAGCCGCCGATCTCGAAGCTGAGCGTGCCGTTGCCAAAGTCCTTGAGCACCACATAAGGCCCGCCCAGGCCCGGCACCTGACCGGCCTGGATCAAGCGCGGGCTGGCGCGGGTCACCGCCTGCAGCACGGCGCTGACCTTGGGCGCCTGCCCCTCGTCGGACACCGGCACCGCCATCACCACCCGGCCGTAGGTGTTGCCGTAGGTGAGGTTCTCGACTCGGGTGGAGATCAGCTCCGAGTTGGGGACGATGATCATGGTCTTGTCCCAGGTCTCGATCTCGGTGGCGCGGATGCGGATGTGGCGGATGAAGCCCTCGGTGGCGCCCACCTTCACGTAGTCACCCACCCGCACCGGCCGCTCGAACAGCAGGATCAACCCGGAGACGAAGTTGTTGATGATGTTCTGCAGGCCGAAACCGATACCCACCGACAGCGCGCCGGCGACGATAGCCAGCTTGCTCAAGTCCAGGCCCGCCACCGACAGACCCACCATCGCGGCGATGATGAAGGTGATGTAGCCGAACAGCGTCGCCACCGACACCCGCACGCCGGGATCCAGATGCGAGAGCGGCAGCCAGTCCTCCTCCAGCTTCTTCTTGATGTAGCGGGTGAAGGTGATGAGCAGGAAGAACCAGATCAGCCCCAGCAGCAGGCTGGACGGCACGATGTGCGACTTGCCGATCTTCACACCCTTGCCGGTCAGCACCTCGCTGACCCTGTCGCCCAGGTCGTGCTGCCCCCAGACGTGCAGCAACAGGAAACCGATGAAGGGCCAGAGCACGAACTGGTAGCTGAGCGTCAGCCACTTCAGCTCGGAGATGTGCTTGCCCTCGGCCACGCCGATGCGCTTACGCAGGCGCCGCTGCCAGGCGTAGCGGCCGGAATCCAGGGTACGGGTGAGAAACTCCACCGCCAGCGAACAGACGATGCCGAAGGCGATCAGCAGCAAGGTGCTGGTGGTGGGGCTGGCGGTGAACCAGGTGGGCAACATGCGCGGGTCATCTGGATGCGAGGGGCTGGCATTTTCCATCATTGGGACGCTCGTGCCAGCATGTCGGCATGAACGCCACCGCCCACAGCAACATCCGCGACGCCGTCACCGCCGTCATCCTCCACGATGGCCGCCTGCTGATGGTGCGCCGCCAGCCGAGCCTGAATTCGTTCGCCGGCTTCCACGCCTTTCCCGGCGGCAAGGTCGATGCCGCCGACGCCGAAGGGCCGGAGCCGGTCTTGCGCTGCGCCGACCATGCCCCACGGCTGATCACCGCACTGCTGCGCGAGGTGCAGGAAGAGCTGGGCATCGATCTCGACGCCCTGGCGCGCGCCGGCGCCGTGCAGGGCCTGCACTGCCTGGGCGAGGCCACCACCCCGCCGATTTCGCCGGTGCGCTTCCGCACCCACTTCTATCGGGTAGATCTCGGCCATGCGCCGGAGCCGGTGCCTGACCTGGGCGAGATCGCCGAGGCCAGCTGGGCAACACCGGCGGAATGGATGTCGCGCTACCGCGACGGCCGCCTGCTGCTGGCGCCGCCCACCCTGGACGTGCTGCTGGCGCTGGAGGCCGAGGCCGCCATCACCAGCATCCCGGCGCTGGACGAGGACAACGACCGCACCGGCGCGGTCAATGCCCTGCGCAGCATCGAGCCGCTGCACGGCCTCAAGCAGGTGTTCGTGCGCTCGCACACCCTGCCGCCGGCCCAGCACACCAATGCCTTCCTGATCGGCGACAAGTACAAGGTCCTGGTCGACCCCAGCCCGCGCGACCGCGAGGAACTGGAGCGGCTGATCGCCCTGCTCGATGTCACCGGTGTCGACGAGGTGCTGCTCACCCACCACCACCCCGACCACCGGCAGTACGCCAACGAGATCGCCGAGCGCTACGACATTCCGCTGGCGATGAGCGACACCACCCGCAAGCTGCTGGGCATGGCCGCGCCCGGCTTCTTCGGCGAGCTGTTGCTGCGCACCTACGACGAGGGCGACGTGGTGACCCGTTGGCTCGGGCGGCCAGTGCGGGTGGTGGCGGTGCCCGGCCACGACGAGGGCCAGATCGCGCTGATGCCCGACGGCCGCGAGTGGTGCATCGTCGGCGACCTGATCCAGGGCGTCGGCACGGTGGTGATCCACAAGCCGGAAGGCCACATGGGCCGCTACTTCCAGACGCTACAGAAAGTGATCGACCTCAACCCGGCGGTGATCATCCCCTCGCACGGTCAGGCGCTGGGCACCGTGCACCGCCTGGAGGAAACCCTGAAGCACCGGCGCCTGCGCGAGCAGGCGGTGCTGGAACTGCATCAGGCCGGCAAGGCCATCGACGAGATGCTGCCGCTGATCTACCAGGGCCTGGATCCGCGCCTGCTGCCGCTGGCGCGCGCCAACATCGAGAGCCATCTCGACAAGCTGCTGGAAGAAGGCCGGCTGGCGGCCTGAGCGCCGCCCTGGGTTACTGCGGCGCTTCCGCCGCCTTGAGCTGCGCATCGAGATCGGCCTTGCGCTGGTCGTTGGCATCCAGCGCGCCATCGACCTTGTTGGCGATGGCGTCGCCGGCATAGCCGATCGCCTCGGTGTTGCGGATGCCCTGGGTCTCGGCGCGGCCCTGGGGCTGGTCGACCTTCTTGGGCTCCGGCGTCGGCTGGCAGGCGGCGAGCGGCAGCAACAGCAGGGTGGCAATCAGGACGGGTTTCATGGTCTTGCTCCGGGGTTGTAAGCGAAATCTCACCAGTAGCCGCTGGGCTTGTCCGGATCTTCGGGCTCCTGGCCCGGAGCGGCGGCGGGCGGCGGTGTAGTGGCCGGCGGCGCGCCGTTCTGGCGGCGGCTGCGGAAGTGCGAAACCGCGCGCAGAGTGGCGAACGGCCCGACGATCAGGGCCACCACCAGGACCAGCACCCAGACCAGGGTCGCGTTCATCGCCCAGGCTAATCGGTGACCGCCAAGGGCTGTTCCTGCAGACCGTCGGCCAGGCGCCGCCAGCCGCGCATCTCCAGCACGCCCTTGGTGTTGAGCGAGATCACCAGATGCAGGCCGTCGCCGCTCAGCTCGTCCGGCAGGGGCTCGGCGGCGCTGGTGGGCTTGGAATAGCAGCGGGCGTACACCGCGGTGCCCGGCTCCGGCTCGCCTTCGTGATAGCGCAGCGCACCCGACTGCACCCAGCCGCGGCTGCTGTCCGGCGCCGCCAACTGGGCGGCATGGAGGATCTGGATGGCGAGACGGCGCGGCAGCACCAGCGGCGTAGGAGTCATGGCGAATCAGGCAAGGGAAGCAGCCGCGCCGCAGTGCGGGCAGGCGGGATCAGGGACCAGACGCAGCTTACGCCAGTCGAAGCGGCGCGCATCCCAGAGATGCAGTTGGCCGGCATTGTCGGTCTGCCCCAGCAGCAACTGGATCGCCAGCAGGGCTTGCAGGGCACCGATCACGCCGACCACTGGGCCGAGCACGCCGGCATCCTCGCAGGTCTCGGCGCGCTCGCCGGCATCCGGGTACAGGCAGGCATAGCAGGGTCCGCCCCGGCGCAGGTCGAAGGCGGCAACCTGTCCTTCCAGCCGGATCGCGGCACCGGAAACCAGGGGCTTGCGGGCGCGCACGCAGGCGGCATTGATGGCGAAGCGGGCCGGAAAATTGTCGGTGCAGTCGAGCACCACATCAGCCTCGGCGACCCGGGCCGGAAACTGCGCCAGCTCGGTCTCGCCGTCCAGGGTTTCCACCGTCAAGCTCGAGTCCAGCGCCAGCAGGCGCTCGCGGGCGGCATCGAGCTTGCGGCGGCCGACATCGGCCTCGGTAAAGAGCAACTGGCGTTGCAGATTGCTGCGCTCGACCCGGTCGCGGTCGGCCAGCACCAGGCGGCCGATGCCGGCGGCGGCGAGATAGAGCGCGGCTGGGCTGCCCAGGCCGCCGCAGCCGACGATCAGCACGCTGGAATCGCGCAGCAACTGCTGGCCGGCGACGCCGACCTCGGGCAGCACCACCTGGCGCGCGTGGCGGCGGAAGTCGCTCATCGCGCCGCACCCGGCCAGCGGCCGCCACTGACCCGCTCCTGGCCGCCGTAGTCGCGGCGGCTGCTCACCTCGTCGAAGCCGGCGGCGGCCAGTAGGGCGCGCACCGCCGCGCCCTGGTCGTAGCCGTGCTCCAGCAACAACCAGCCGCCGGGCGCCAGCCGCACCGGCGCCTGCGCGATCAGGCGGCGCAGGCAGTCGAGGCCATCGGGTCCGGAGACCAGGGCCAGGCGCGGCTCGTGGCGCAGCGCCGGCAGATGCGGGTCGCCCTCGGCGATGTAGGGCGGGTTTGCGACGATCAGCTCGAACGGCGCCGGCGTCGGCCAGTCCAGGCTGTCGGCCTCGACGAACTCCAGCCGCGACAGGCCCAGCGCGGCGGCGTTGCCGCGCGCGACCTCCAATGCGGCCGGCGAGAGATCGCTGGCAAGCAGGTGCGCGGTGGGACTGGCCTCGGCGATGGCGAGCGCCACGCAACCGCTGCCGGTGCAGACATCCCAGACCCTGGGTTCGGCGCAGCCGGCGGCCTGCCAGGCGGCGAGCCGCTCCAGCGCCCAGTCGACCAGATGCTCGGTGTCGGCGCGCGGGATCAGCACGTCCGGGCTGACCTGCAACTCGATCTGCCGGAACGGCTGACGGCCGCTGAGATAGGCATAGGGTTCGCCGGCGGCGCGGCGCGCCAGCAGTTGTTCGTAGCGCTGCAACTGTTCGGCGCTGGGCGCGGCGACCAGACCGGCGGCGAGCCGGCTGCGGCTGCTGCCCAGCACCTCGGCGAGCAGGCGCTCGGCCTCGGCGCGCGGCGACTCGCTGACCGCCGCCAGCCGCGGCGCGGCCTCGCGCAGCAGGGCTTCGGTCACCGCGACCGCCGTCTCGCTCAAGGCGCGGGCGGGCAGTTGAAGCTACAGACCTGCTGGCTGCTCACCACGCCGCCGCAGCCCTGGAAGCAGACGCGGTGATCGGACTCGCACTGATCCTGGTCGCTGCTGGAACTGGAAGCGCTACAGATGCGGCGCTGGCAGTGGCTCTTCTCGGGGTCGGCGCCCTGCACGGTGAGGCAGCGCTCGAAGTCGTCGCGCGCCTCGCGCTCGCAGCGCAGCTGGCGGTTTTCGGCGCGCAGGTCGGCGTTGATGCGGCACTGGCTCTTGCTCACATCGCACTGGGCGATGCAGGCGCGGCCCTGGGCGTCGGAAGGCGGCGTGTAGCGGTACTGGGTTTCGTAGATCGGCCCGCAGGAGGCCAGCAGGAGCGTCGCCAGGGCAGCAAGAAAAATGCGCATCAATAGTCTCCGTTACCACTGGTGAGGTCGGCGAGCAGCTCGGCCTGGTGTTCGGCCAGCAGCGGCTGGATCACCGGATCGAGATCGCCCTGCATCACCCGATCGAGCTGGTACAGGGTGAGGTTGATGCGGTGGTCGGTGATCCGGCCTTGGGGGAAATTGTAGGTGCGAATGCGCTCGCTGCGGTCGCCGGAGCCGACCAGCTTCTTGCGGGTGGCGGCCTGCTCGCTAGCCGCCTTCTGCCGCTGCGCATCGATCAGGTGCGCGGCGAGCAGGGTCATGGCCTTGGCGCGGTTCTTGTGCTGGCTGCGCTCGTCATCGCATTCGACGATCACCCCGGTCGGGATGTGGGTGATGCGGATCGCCGACTCGGTCTTGTTGACGTGCTGGCCGCCGGCGCCGCTGGCCTTGAAGGTATCGACCTTCAGATCGGCCGGGTTGATCTCCACCTGCGTTTCCTCCACCTCCGGCAGCACCGCCACCGTCGCAGCGCTGGTGTGGATGCGGCCCTGGGCCTCGGTTTCCGGCACCCGCTGCACGCGGTGGGCGCCGGACTCGAACTTGAGCTGCGAATAGGCGCCGTAGCCGACGATGCGGCTGATGACTTCCTTGTAGCCGCCATGCTCGCCCTCGCTCAGCGAGATGCGCTCCAGCGTCCAGCCGCGCGACTCAGCGTAGCGGCTGTACATGCGGAACAGGTCGCCGGCGAAGATCGCCGCCTCGTCGCCGCCGGTGCCGGCGCGGATCTCCAGAAACACATTGTTGCCGTCGAGCGGATCGCGCGGCACCAGATAGCTCTGCAATTCTTTTTCCAGCGCCTCGATGCGCGCTTCCACCGCCGGCAGCTCGGCCTCGGCCATGGCGCGCAGCTCGCGGTCGCTGTCGTTGCGCATCGCCAGCAGATCCTCGCGCTCCTGGCTCGCGGCCCTATGACCGCCATAAGCCTCGACCAGCGGGCCCAGCTGCGCGTATTCCTGCGAGAGGCGCCGGAACAGGTCGTTGTTGGCGGCCACCGAGGGCTCGGCCAGTTCGCGCTCGATCTCGGAGCGGCGCTCGGCCATCTGCGACAGTTTTTCCAGCAGGGAAGGTTTCATGATGGGATCGCCTTACGGCCCTCCCCGCCTGCGGAAGAGGTTTGGACGGGATCCCCGCGTCGCGCGGGCGCCCCAGCCCAGCCTTTCCCCAAGCCGGGGAAAGAGCGCTAATTGTCGGATTCGGTGGGCAGATCGAACAGCGTCTGCGCGGCATTGAGCAGCAGCGCCTGTTCGACCGCGTCGGCGCGCTTCAAGGCGGCGCTCGGCGCGTGCAGCAGCTTGTTGGCGAGCGTGTCGGCGACGAACTGCATCACCGCCTCCGCCGGCTCGCCGCTGGCGAGCTTGCGACGGGCTTTTTCCAGCACCTCGTCGCGGTGGCCGCGCGCCTGCTGGCGCAGCGCGCGGATGGTCGGTGCCGCGTCGCGCGACTCCAGCCAGCGGGAGAACTCGCGGGCGTGTTCTTCCAGCATCGCCTCGGCCTGCTGGGCGGCGGTCTCGCGCGCCTTCAGGTTCTCGGCGATCACCGCGCGCAGGTCATCGACGGTGTAGAGGTAGCAGTCTTCCAGCTCGCGGATCTTGGGATCGAGGTCGGCCGGCACCGCCAGGTCGATCAGGAACACCGGCTTGCGGCGGCGCTTGGCGAGCGCCGCCTCCATCTGCGGCCGGCCGATCAGGTAGCCGCGCGCGGCGGTGGAGGACACCACCAGGTCGGCGTCGGCGAGATGACTGGGAATGTCATCCAGCGAGCAGGCGAAGGCGCCGAGTTCCCGGGCCAGGCTCTGAGCATTCTCGATGGAGCGGTTGGCGATGATCATCCGGCCGATGCCCTGCCCGCGCAGGTGGCGGGCGAACAGGCGGATGGTCTCGCCGGCGCCCACCAGCAGGGCGGTCTGGCGCGAGAAGTCGGTGAAGATGCGCTTGGCGATCTGCACCGCCGCATAGGCGGCCGACACCGGATGGGCACCGATCTCGGTGTCGGTACGCACCCGCTTGGCGACCGCGAAGCTGTGCTGGAACAGGCGGGTGAGCACCGGCCCCAGCGTGCGGGTCTCGGTGGCCACCGCATAGGCCTGCTTCATCTGGCCGAGGATCTGCGGCTCGCCGACCACCATGGAATCCAGGCCCGAAGCCACCCGCAGCGAGTGCAGCACGCTGCTCAGGTCGCGGTGCACATAGAGGTGCTTTTCCAAAACGCCGGCCTCGGCCTGGCGCTCGCGCCGCCACCATTCGGTGAGCCGGGACTCGTGCTCGGGCTCGGCGACGGTGAAGATTTCGGTGCGGTTGCAGGTGGACAGGATCGCCGCCTCGCAAACGCCCGGCAGCCCACGCAGGCGGGTCAGCGCCTGCGGCAGCTCGGCATCGGTGAAGGCGAGCCGCCCGCGCGTCTCGACCGACGCGGAGTGGTGGCTCAGCCCTAGCGTGATCAAGGACATGTGGCTACCTGAAACATTTCCCCATTGTCCCGCATCCTCTGAAAGGCCGACAAGCGAATGCCCGCCGGTGGGCGTAAAATTGCTTTCGTCCAGCGCCCTATCGCTGGCCCACCCAGAGACAGACGCCCCGTGTTGGAAGCCAGCGCCAGCCGCGTACCCGCTCACCTCACCCTCCCCCTCCTGCTGATCTGGGCCACCGCCCTCGCCTACGCACAGCCGGCCTTGGCCACGGCCGAGCCGGCGCCGGCGCTGCGCTCACCGCAGGCCCAGGCCCAGTACCACGTGCTGGCGGGAGAGATGGCCGCCGGCCGGCAGATGCCGGAAATGGCCGCGCAGGAATTCCTGCGCGCTCTGGAGTTTTCGCCCGATCCGGCGCTCGCCGCCCGCGCCACCGCCATGGCCCTGGCCGCCAAGCGCGAGGATCTGGCGCTGGCCGCCGCCAAGAAATGGCTCTCCGCCGAGTCCTCCAGCCTGGAGGCGCGCGAGGTGCTGGCGCGGCTCAATCTGCGCGCCGGCAATGCGGCCGAGGCGCTGGCGCAGTGCCAGGCCATCGTCAAGGGGCACCCCGGCGGCGAGTCCGACGGCTACCGCCATGTTGCCCTGCTGCTCTCGCAGGACCGTGAGACCGCCGAACCGGCGCTGGCGCTGATGAAGACCCTGGTCGCCGAAAAGCCGCAGCTGGCCGGTGCTCAGCGTGCGCTGGCGCTGCTGGCGTTTCGCTACGACGACGCCGCGTTGACCGAGAAAGCCGCCCGCGAAGCCCTGCGGCTGGCGCCCAACGAGCGTGAATCGACCCTGCTGCTGGTCGGCGCCTTGGTCAAGAAGGGCGACGTCGCCGGTGCCGACACGGTATTCGAGAACCTGGTGCGCGAGCAGAAGAACCCGGCCGATCTGCGCCTGGGCTACAGCAAGCTGCTGATCGATGCCAACCAGCGCATCTCGGCCCGCGAACAGCTGCAAAAGGTGCTCAAGCTCGACGCCGCCAGTGTCGACGCGCACTTCGCGCTGGCCCTGCTGCTGCTCGACGAGCGCAAGCCCGACGAGGCCGAGCCGCACCTGAAGCTCCTGCTCGACAACCCAGAGCGCCGCAACGACGCCGCCTACTACCTGGGCCGCATCGCCGAAATGCGCCGCCAGCCGGAGGTGGCGCTGGGTTGGTACGAGCGGGTGCAGGCCGGCTCCCAGGTGTTTGACGCCTATCTGCGCCGCGCGCGCATGCTCTCGCAGCTGCGGCGCATGCCCCAGGCGCGCGAGTTGCTCGCCGGCTTGCGCGCCCAGTTCCCGCCACTGTCCAGCCGGCTGTATGCGGCCGAGGGCGAGCTGCTGAGCCAGCAGGACGCTTTCCTGGAGGCGCTGAGCGTCTACGACAACGCGCTCAAGGAAAGCCCGGACGATCCCGAGCTGCTCTACGCCCGCGCGCTGTTGCACGAGCGCATGGGCCGCATGGAGCTGTCCGAGGCCGATCTGAAGCGGGTGCTGGCCAAGGACGGCAACGACGCCCGTGCACTCAATGCCCTGGGCTATCTGCTGACCGTGCACAGCACCCGTTACGAGGAGGCGACCAGGCTGATCAGCCGAGCCGCCGAGCTGAGCCCCAACGACCCGGCGGTGCTGGATTCCCTGGGCTGGGTGCTGTTCAAGCAGGGCAAGACCCGCGAGGCGCTGCCACCGCTGCTGCGCGCCTACGAAATCTTTCAGGACGCGGAAGTCGCCGCCCATCTCGGCGAAGTGCTGTGGACGCTGGGCGAGAAGGAGCGCGCCCGCACGGTCTGGGACGCCGCCGCCAAGCTCGACCCCGAGCACCGCGTATTGCGCGAAACGATTCAGCGGCTGGCGCCCACGCGCTGAAATGTTCCGGCCTGCCCTCGCGCCGGCTCTGCTGGCGCTCGCCTTGAGTCTGGCCCTGGGCGCCTGCGCGCCCTTGCAGACCACGCCTTCCCCCGAAGGCCAGGCCAACGCGGCCAAGGCCTGGGAGCAGCGGCGCAGCCAGCTGGAGGCCTACGAGGGCTTTGAATTGCAGGGGCGGCTGGCGGTCAAGGGCGGCGGCCTGTCCGGTGCGCTGCGCTGGCAGCAGGCCGGCAGCCGCTTCCGTCTGCGCCTGGCCGGCCCTTTCGGCGCTGGAGCGTTGAGTCTGGAAGGAGACGACGCCCTGGTGGCGATCAAGAGCAAGGACCTCGACCTGGTGACCGCCGAACCCGAGGCGGTGCTGGCCAGCCGCACCGGCTGGCGGCTGCCGCTGACGGCCCTGCGCTGGTGGGTGCTGGGCCTGCCCGCGCCGGACGCCCCGGCCAGTGTGCAGCTCGATGGCGAAGGCCGGCCGCTGGGCTTCGGCCAGCTCGGCTGGCAGCTGCGCTATAGCGACTGGCGCCCCGGCAGCCCCAGCCTGCCCGGCCGCATCGAGGCCCAGCAGGAAGCCTGGCAGGCGCTGCTGCTGATCGAGAACCTGAGCCTGGGCGCCGCGCCGGCGCTGAGCGCGCCATGAACCCGGCCCTCTGGCCGGCGCCGGCCAAGATCAACCTGTTCCTGCACGTCCTCGGCCGCCGCGCCGACGGCTATCACCGCTTGCAGACCCTGTTCCAGTTCCTCGACTACGGCGACGAGCTGCGCTTCCAGCTGCGCGAAGACGGCCAGATCCGGCGCAGCGCCGGCCCGGAAGAGATTCCCGAGGACAGCGACCTCGCCATCCGCGCCGCCCGCGCCCTGCGCGCTGCCTGTGCCGGCCGTCAGGGCGTGGACATCGCAGTCGACAAGCGCACACCCGCCGGCGCCGGCCTGGGCGGCGGCTCCTCCGACGCCGCCACCGTGCTGGTCGCGCTCAACCGGCTCTGGGACTGCGGGCTGGACAACGACCGCCTGGCCGCCATCGGCCTGACGCTGGGCGCCGACGTGCCGGTGTTCGTGCGTGGTCTCGCCGCCTGGGCCGAGGGCGTCGGCGAACAGCTGACGCCGGTGCAGCTCCCGGAGCCCTGGTACGTGGTGCTGGTCCCGCCGGTGCAGGTCGCCACCGCCGCGATCTTCGGCGCGCCCGAGCTCAAGCGCGACAGCGCGCCGATCACCCTGGCCGACTACCTGGCCGGTGCCGGCCACAACGACTGCACACCGGTGACCACCACGCGCTATCCGCTGGTCGCCGAGGCCATGCGCTGGCTACAGACCCAGGGCTACCAGGCCCGCATGTCCGGCACCGGCGGCGCGGTGTTCGCGGCCTGTCGCGACGAAAGCGAGGCCAGGGCCACGGTGGCCAGGGCGCCAGCCGAGTGGCGCGGCTTCGCGGCGCGCGGGCTGAATGTCTCTCCCCTCGCGGCTATAATTCGCGCCGCTTGATGTTGGGGCGTCGCCAAGTGGTAAGGCAGCAGGTTTTGATCCTGCCTATCGGTGGTTCGAATCCATCCGCCCCAACCATTTCATTTCTCTGCAAGCCTGCGCCGCAGGCCCAGACAAACGGAATGCTCCAGCGCTCATCTTCTGTCCACGCCAGCCAGCAGGAACCGCCCGCATGTCCGACTCCCTGATGCTCTTTTCGGGCAACGCCAACCGCAAGCTGGCGCAGGACATCGCCAACTATCTGAAGCTGCCGCTGGGGCAGGCCACGGTCGGCAAGTTCTCCGACGGCGAGGTGCAGGTTGAACTGCTGGAGAACGTGCGCGGCCGCGACGTCTTCGTGGTCCAACCGACCTGCGCGCCGACCAACGACCACATCATGGAGCTGTGCATGATGCTGGACGCCCTGGAACGCTCCTCGGCACGCCGCATCACCGCCGTGGTGCCCTACTTCGGCTACAGCCGCCAGGACCGCCGCATCCGCTCCGCCCGCGTGCCGATCTCGGCCAAGGTGGTGGCCGACATGCTGGTGCACTCCGGCGCCGACCGCGTGGTCACCGTCGATCTGCACGCCGAGCAGATCCAGGGCTTCTTCGACGTCGCGGTCGACAACATCTACGCCTCGCCGATCCTGCTTGGCGACATCTGGCGCCAGAACTACGACAACCTGATCGTCGTCTCCCCCGACGTCGGCGGCGTGGTGCGCGCCCGCGCACTGGCCAAGCGCCTCGACGACGCCGACCTGGCGATCATCGACAAGCGCCGCCCGCGCCCCAACGAGTCGAAGGTGATGAACATCATCGGCGACGTGCGCGGCAAGTGCTGCGTGATGATCGACGACCTGGTCGACACCGCCGGCACCCTCGGCAAGGCCGCCGACGCCCTGAAGGAAGCCGGCGCGGTGAAGGTGGTGGCCTATGTCACCCACGCGGTGCTGTCGGGCAACGCCGTCAGCAATCTGATGAACTCCACTCTCGACTCGCTGGTGGTGACCGACACCATCCCGCTGACGCCGGAGGCGGCCGCCTGCGGCAAGATCCGCCAGCTGTCGATCGGCGGCCTGCTGGCCGAGACCATCCGCCGCGTCAGCGCCGAAGAGTCGGTCAGCTCGCTGTACGACGACTGAGGCCGGCGAGTCACGCCGACTACCGCCCGCCGCCCCTGAGCGGCTATACTCCGCGCCCTTTCGCCCGGTCGCAGGCGAAAGATTCACCATTTTCCGGAGTAGTCCCCCATGAAAGAATCCTTCGTCGTCAACGCCGAAGTCCGCAACGATCAGGGCAAGGGTGCGAGCCGCCGCCTGCGTCGTGAGGGCAAGGTCCCGGCCGTCCTGTATGGCGGTCATGAAGGCGCGCAGTCGCTCGCCGTCAACCACAACGAGCTGAAGAACCACCTCAAGACCGAGGCCTTCTACAGCCACATCCTGACCCTGGACGTTGGCGGCAAGCAGCAGCAGGTGGTGCTCAAGGACTTGCAGCGTCACCCGCTGCGTCACGAAGACATCCTGCACCTCGACCTCTACCGCATCCTTGCCGACAAGCTGCTGCGCCGCGCTGTGCCCCTGCACTTCGTGGGTACCGACATCGCGCCGGGTGTGAAGATCAACGGCGGCAAGCTCGAGCATCTGCACAATGAAGTGGAAGTCGAGTGCCTGCCCAAGGATCTGCCCGAGTACATCTCGGTGGACGTCTCCAAGCTCGAACTGAACCAGTCCATCCACCTCTCCCAGCTGCAGGTTCCGGAAGGCGTGAAGCTGACCAGCCTGCTGCGCGGCAAGGACGATGGCGTCTGCGCCATCCACGCGCCGAAGGTGGCGGAAGAAGTGGTTGCCGAAGCCCCGGCCACCGCCGAAGTTCCGGCCGCCAACCAGAAGGCGCCGGCCGCCGCTGCCGCGGCACCGGCCAAGGCCGCTCCGAAGAAGAAGTAAGCCGACGCAGTCGCCAACACCACCCTGCCTTGTCCGCCGGGTGGCATTGGCACCGCTCGGCGGCTCCTTCCCTACGCAGTCGACCCCATCCGTTCGCAAGACCCGGATGGGGTTTTCGCTTTAGAGCTCCATGTCCAGCCCCGCTCTCATCGCCATCGTCGGCCTGGGCAATCCCGGCCCGGACTACGAACGCACCCGCCATAACGCCGGCTTCTGGTTTGCCGACGCGGTGGCGGCGCGCTGGCGCGGCAGCTTTCGCACCGAGAGCAAGTTTTTTGGCCAGCTGGCGCGCGTGAAGATCGAGGGCAGCGATGTGCTGCTGCTCAAGCCCGCCACCTTCATGAACCGTTCCGGCCAGGCCGTGCAGGCGCTGATGCAGTTCTACAAGTTGAGCCCCGCCGAACTGCTGGTGGCGCACGACGAGCTGGATCTGCCTGCCGGCGAGATGCGCCTGAAGCTGGGCGGCGGCCATGGCGGCCACAACGGCCTGCGCGACATCCATAAGCCGCTGGGCGATGGCTATCGCCGGCTGCGCATCGGCATCGGTCATCCCGGCGACAAGAATCTGGTGCTCAACTACGTGCTCGGCCGGCCTTCCAAGGCCGACGAGGACGCCATCCACCAGGGCCTGGAGCGCGCCGTCGATGCGCTGCCGATCTGGCTGGGCCAGAGCTGGGACAAGGCCTTGCAGCAACTACACACCACCAGCTGAGGCACGGGCCTCGGGGCGCAAGCCGCCTCTCCCACCTCGGTTCTCACTTCTTACGGAGACAAACATGGGCATCAAGTGCGGCATCGTCGGGCTCCCCAACGTCGGCAAATCAACGCTCTTCAACGCCCTGACCAACGCCCAGAACGCGGCGGCCGAGAACTATCCGTTCTGCACCATCGAGCCGAATGTCGGCATCGTGCCGGTGCCCGATCCGCGCCTGGACGCGCTGGCGGTGATCGTCAAGCCGCAGCGCACGGTGCCCACCACCGTGGAATTCGTCGATATCGCCGGCCTGGTTGCGGGTGCGTCCAAGGGCGAAGGCCTGGGCAACCAGTTTCTCGGCCATATCCGCGAAACCGACGCCATCGCCCACGTCACCCGCTGCTTCGTCAACGACGACATCATCCATGTCAGCGGCGGCGTCGATCCGATCCGCGACATCGAGGTGATCAACACCGAGCTGGCGCTGGCCGACCTCGACACCGTCGGCAAGGCAGTGGACCGCAACGCCAAGCTGGTGCGCGCCGGCAACAAGGAGGCGGCCGCCAAGCAGCTGGTGCTGGAACGCGTGCAGGCCCACCTCAACGAAGGCCAGGCGGTGCGGGCCTTGAACCTCGACGCCGAGGAGAAGCTGGCGATCCGCGACCTGATGCTGATCACCGCCAAGCCGGCGCTCTACATCGCCAATGTCGACGAGGCTTCGCTCAAGCACGGCAACGAAAACCTTTCCAAGGTCCAGGCCTACGCCGCCAAGGAAGGCGCCCAGGTGGTCGCCGTGTGCGCTGCCATCGAGGCCGAGATCGGCCAGCTCGACGAAGCCGACAAGGCCGAGTTCCTCAAGGATCTGGGGCTGGAGGAGCCGGGCCTGAACCGTGTCATCCGCGCCGGCTACGCCCTGCTCGGCCTGCAGACCTACTTCACTGCCGGCGTTCAGGAAGTGCGCGCCTGGCAGGTCAAGAAGGGCGCCACCGCCCCGCAGGCGGCGGCGGTGATCCACACCGACTTCGAGAAGGGCTTCATCCGCGCCGAAGTGATCGCCTACGAGGACTTCATCCAGTACAAGGGCGAGGCCGGCGCCAAGGAAGCCGGCAAATGGCGGCTGGAAGGCAAGGACTACATCGTCGCCGAGGGCGATGTGATGCACTTCCGCTTCAATGTCTGACCGCCGGGACTCGACGCCACCCCGGTCATTCCTTAAACTTCGCGCCCCTGTAAATCGATTGGTGATGTAGCTCAGACGGTTAGAGCGAGGGATTCATAACCCCTAGGTCGGCGGTTCGATTCCGCCCATCACCACCAGACAGCAACCAAGCCCCGGCTTTCGCCGGGGCTTTTTTGTTTCCGCCGCGTCCGGCAGAAGGCTAGTTCGCCGCCGGTGCCGGCTTGAGCGCTTCGGTCAGGCCCGGCACGAACTCGGCGCCGACCTTCACCTGCAGGCTCGAATTCTCGAAGTCCTTGCCCACCGCCTCGGCGCGGCCACCCAGGCATTTGCCCAGGAAGGCTTCGGAAATGGCGTAGAAGGACTGCCGGTTGGGCGGACGGGCGAAGCCGTGGCCCTCGTCGGGATAGAGCACATAGGTCACCGGGATCTGCTTGGCCTGCATGGCGGCGACGATCTGCTCGGCCTCGGCCTGCTTCACCCGCGGGTCGTTGGCGCCCTGGGCGATCAGTAGCGGCTTCTTGATCTGCTCCACCCGGCTCAGCGGCGAACGCTCGGCCAAGAGCTTCTTGCCCTCCTCGGTGCGCGGATCGCCGACCCGCCTGGCGAACTGCTCGAAGAAGGTCTTCCAGTACGGCGGAATGGTCGACAGCAGGGTGTTGAGGTTGGAGGGGCCGACGATGTCGACGCCGCAGGCGAAGGACTCGGGGGTGAAGGTCAGGCCCACCAGGGTGGCGTAACCGCCGTAGCTGCCGCCGTAGATGGCGACCTTGTCGGCGCTGGTGATCTTGCTGTCGATCGCCCATTGCACGGCGTCGAGCAGGTCTTCGTGCATCTTGCCGGCCCATTCCAGATTGCTGGCGTTGACGAAGTTCTTGCCGAAGCCGGTGGAGCCGCGGTAGTTCACCGACAGCACCGCGTAGCCGCGGTTGGCGAGCCACTGGTGCTCGTTGTCCAGGCCCCACCCGTCACGCGCCCAGGGGCCGCCGTGGACGTTGAGCACCAGGGCCAGGGGCTGGTTCGGCACGCCGTCGCCATCGGGGTCGGACTCGACCGGCAGCGAGAGGTAGCTGACCAGCTTCAGGCCGTCGCGCGCCTTCAGCACCCGGGGATGCATCTTCGCCAGACTCTTGCCCTCGAACCAGGGGCGGTTGGCGAACAGGAATTCCGCCTTGCGGCTGGCACGGTCGTAGACATAGGTCTTGTAGGAGGCGTCGGAGCGGTCGACGCCCACCACCCAGCGGCTGTCGTCCAGGGTGCGGTCCAGCACCTCGAAGTGACCGTCGCCGGCCAACTGGCCCAGCGCCGCGAAATCCGCCTTCACCGCCGCGTCGAGTACCGTCCAGCTCGGTTTCTCGTAGTTGGAGGCCACCGCTTCCAGCACATGGCTGACCGGATTGATGAGCACGTTGTCGACATCGGCGCGGGCGTCCTCGAAGACGATCTTGGGCGCGCTGTCCTTGAGCCCCAGGGTGGCCAGGGCGGCGGTGTCGCGGCCCCGCGAGTCGAGCAGGTAGATCGTCTCGCCCTTGGCGTCCAGGCCCAGGACATTGGTGGTGATCGCGTCCTCCAGGCCGACGCTCACCAGCGGTTGCCACTGGCCCTTGGCGTCGCGCTGGAGGTAGACCATGCTGCCGTCCGGCTCGCTGCGCACCGCCAGCTTCACCGCGTAGTCGTCATCGCTGACATAGCCGGCGAAGCCAGGGTTCTTCTCCACCAGCTTGCGTTTGCCGCTGGCGATGTCGATGCGGTAGAGGTCGTGCAGGGAGTGATCGCCACGGTCATTGAGCCCGACCAGGATCTCGCCGGGCAGCTTGTGGCTGATGCCGTTGATCTCGGCGCGGGTGTTCTTGTAGGGCGTGAGGTCGGTGGTCTTGAGCGTGGCCAGCTCCACCGCGTAGACGTGGAAGTTCTCGTCGCCGCCGGTGTCCTGCAAGTACAGCAGGCGCTGGTTGTCGTAGGCCCACCAGTACTGGCGGATGCCGCGACCGCTGTCCTGGGTCACCGGCTTGGCGGCCTTGGGCTCGCCGGCCGGCGCCACCCAGACATTGAGCACGCCGGCCACCGGCGCCAGCCAGCTCAGGTGCTTGCCGTCCGGCGAGAGCTTGGGCAGGGCCTTGTCGGGATTGCCGAACAGCTCCGAGCGCGGAATCAACGCCGGCTGCGCCACCGGCGCCGCCACCGCCGGTGCCGTGGAGACCGGCGGCGCTTCCTGCTTGCCGCAGGCGGCGAGCAGGGCCAGGGTGGACAAAAGGCAGATTCGCAGCAGGCGCATGGACGGTCTCCGTTTCAGGCTCATTCCCTTGAGCACCGCCTTACCTTAGCGGAGCCAGGTGGCGTTTGGATGCCGGCGGTGGCGCGAGGGTTTAGCGCAGCTGCCGGCCAATGACCGCCATCAGCGCCGCCCAGGGCAGCAGATGCGGCCCCAGAACCGCCTTGCCGGTGACCAGCAGAGCGCCGGAAAGCTCGCGCGCCGGGTCGGCCCAGCCGAGGATGTTCATGAAGCCCAGATGGCCGTAGACGCCGCTGGTGGCGGGGCCGAACAGACTCATCGGCGCGCCCAGCATCATGCCCTCGCTGTAGCGCATCGGCAGCAGCAGCATGGCATCCGGCACGGTGCGCCCGCGCGGCCGCACCGCGCGGGCGATGGTCTCTTCCTTGAGGATGCGCCGGCCCTGCCAGACGCCGCCATCGAGCAGCATCTGGAAGAAGCGCGACAGCTCCTCGGCGGTGGAATACAGATTGCCGGCCGGAATCACCGCGTCCATGAAGGCCGGCGTGTTCGAGGCCGACACCACCTCGTCGAAAGGCACGATCAGCGCCCGCTCGATCAGCGGCGCCACCGGAAACAGCACCGGCAAGCCGGCCGAATAGTTGAGCGCCGCCTGCGCCCGCTGCGACTCCGGCAGGCCATAGCTGAAGTACTTCATGCCCAGCGGCTGGCGCAGCTTCACATCGAGGTATTGCTGGATGGTCTGGCCGGTGACGCGGCGGATCACCTCGCCGAGCACGAAGCCGCCGGTGATGGCGTGATAGGCCACCGGCCGCAGGCGACCGCCGGGCGCGGCGCAGATGCGCTCGATCACGCCGTCCCAGTCGTTGAGCATCTCCACCCGCCGCTCGGGCTTGGGGATCTTCAGCCCCGGCACGCCGGCGCGGTGCGAGAGCACGTCGCTGAGGGTGACGCCGGCCTTGCCGTTGCGGCCGAACTCCGGGAGGTAGTGGGCCACCGGCGCATCGAGGTCGACGCCGCCCTCCTCCGCCAGCTGGTGCATCAGGATGGCGGTCACCGCCTTGGAGGCGGAGAACAGACAGACCGGAGTGTCGAGATCAAGCAGCTGCCGCTGGCTGCCCGCCGGCTCGCGCGGGCCGTTGCCGCGCGCATGGCCGTAGGCGCGGTGCAGCACCACCTGCCCGCGCTTGCGCAGGCACAGCGAGGCGGCCGGATAGGCGCCGCTGCGGTAGACCGCCGCCAGCGCCTGGTCCACCGCCCGGATCGCCGCGGGACTGAGCCCCACGGTTTCCGGCGCCACCTCGGCGCCGATGGTCTGCACGCCGGACAGCGCGCGCGGTACGGCGACCTGCGCGGGCATTAGCCCGCGCGGACTGGGCAATGGCATACCGCTCTCCTCTCAAATGGTCGTTATCGTTCTTGTGCCGCTGCGCCGCTCAGCGCTCTTCATCGTCCTGCAGCAGGCCAGCGTCGAGGCCGCGGCCGTCTTCCTCTTCCTCGCCCAGGCGCTCGCGGTGCTCGATCAGCGCCTCGATCAGCGCGCGGGCCACGCCTTCCTGGTCCATCTGCTCCTCGATCTCCTCGCGCAGCGCCAGGGAGTCGTAGGCGTCGTCGAGCGCGTCGGTGCTCAGCTCCAGGTTCAGCTGGCCGTCCCAGCCCTGCTGAAGCACGAAGGCAACCAGGCTGGGCGGCAGATCCTCGTCGGCGGGGGTGAAGTCCCAGCGCTCCTCGTCGTCGTACCAGAGCACGGCCTGGGGTATCCCGGTCTCGATCCAGGCGATGGCCGCCTCGGCATAGACGGCGGCGAACTGTAGGGCGGTTTGTGGATTCATGCGGTGATCCTAGGTTCTAGGCGGGATAGCCGGTAATGCGGCGGATGCGGTGGTACAGCGGCTTCAGGCGCGGGTACAGCTCCTGGTACACCTCGCGGTAGAGCGCCTGATAGATGCGCACCGCATCGGGATTGGGCTTGAACAACGCGCCGGGGCGGCACATCGCCGACACCGCGCTGGCGTGGTCGGCATGCCAGCCCAGGCCGACGGCAGCGTTGATCGCGGCACCCAGCGCCGAGGTTTCGTACAGGGCCGGGCGCTCAGCCGGCAGGTTGAAGACATCGGCGGTGATCTGCATGGCGGCATCGCTCTGGCTGCCGCCGCCGGCCACCACCAGGCGGCGCACCGGCCGGCGCAGCTTGCGCTCGATCTGTTCGCGGCCGGCGCGCAGGCCGTAGACCAGGCCTTCGAGGATGGCGCGGTAGAAATGCGCGCGGGTGTGCACATCGCCAAAGCCGATGATCGCCCCCTTGGCCTCGGGGCCGGGATCGCGCACGCCGGGACTCCAATAGGGTTGCAGGGTGAGTCCCAGGCTGCCAGGCGGAATGTCGCGCACCAGCTCGTCGAACAAGGATTCCACCGACACCCCGCGCTCGCGGGCCAGGCTCTGCTCGCGGTGCGCGAATTCGCGCTTGAACCAGCTCACCATCCAGAAGCCGCGGTAGATCTGGATCTCGGTGTTCCAGGCGCCCGGCAGCGCGCCCGGATAGGCCGGCAGCAGGCGCTGCACCTCGACGTAGCGGCGCTGGGTGGTGTTGATGGTGGCGGTGGTGCCGAACGACAGCTGCGCCACCTCCGGGTCCAGCGCGCCGCAGCCCAGCACCTCGCAGGCCTTGTCGGCGGCGGCGGCGATCACCGGCAGGCCGGCGGGCAGCCCCAGGGCCTCGGCGGCGGTGGCGGTAAGCGCACCCAGGCGCTCGCTGGGGCGCACCAGCCGCGGCAGCTGCTCGCGCCGCAGCGCCAGCGCCTGCCACTTGAAGTCGCGCGGCGCGGCCCAGTCCAGGGTCTTGTAGTCGAACGGCAGGTAGCCGACCGTGCAGCCGGTGGAATCCACGTACTCGCCGGTGAGGCGGTGGCTGAGCCAGCCGGACAGCAGCAGAAACTTGGCAGTGCGCGCCCACAGCGCCGGCTCGTGCTGGGCTAGCCAGTTGCACTCGGCCTGGCGTTGCAGATGGGCGATCAGGCCGCTGGCACCGGCCAGCGCGAAAGCGGCGCGCCAGAACCACGAAAGCCTGGGCGGCTGGCTGCACTCGCGCTGATCCAACCAGATGATCGCCGGCCGCAGCGTGCGGCCCTGCGCGTCGACGCAGACCACGCTGGCACGCAGGGTGGTGAGCGTCACCGCCGCGATCTCCTCCGGCCGCACCGCCCCGCCCTGCCAGAGCTGCTGGCAGGCGGCGCTGATCGCCTGCCAGTACCGCTCCGGGTCCTGCTCGGCCCAGCCGGGCTGCGGCGAGACGTAGGCCGGCTCGTGCAACACCTGCGCCTGGGCATGCACCCGCCCCTGGGCGTCGAACACCAGGGCGCGGCTGGACTGGGTGCCGACGTCGATGGCGAGAATCCTGTTCTGCTTGTTCATGCGCTCCCCGGTCTTCCGCGCTAGACCAGGCCGCGCGGGTCGTGCTGGCGGCGCCAGTAGTCGCGGTAGCGGCCTGCTTCGGCAGCGGCGCGCTCGGCGTCCCAGCCGAGTTGCGCCTGGCAGGCCAGCAGCGTGGGCTCGATCAAGGCCTCGGCGCCTTCGGCCAGCACCAGCCCGGCGCGGCTGCGGCGCAGCAACAGATCATCGAGGTGAAAGACCTGCTCGCCGGCGCGTTCACGAATCTGCGCCAGGTCGGGCAACTCGGCGGGCGACTCGCTCAACGCGCGGTCGAACAGCGGCGCCGCATCCGCCGCCAACCGCAGTGCCGGCAGCTGCTGCGCGGCAGCGCGCAGAGCCTGGCGGGCGGTGACACGGAAGGTGGTGAGCTTGCCGCCGGTGACGCCGATGTAGCCCGGCGAGGCCCACTGCGCCGACTCCCTGGACGCTGCCGAGGGTTTGTCGGCGCCGTCGTCCACCACCGGTCGCACGCCGGCATAGCTGGAGAGCGCGTCGCCCAGGCCTAGCCCTGCGCCTGGCAGCAGCCAGTCCAGGGCTTCCAACAAGTAGTCGGCCTCGGCGCGCTGCATGCGCGGATTCCAGAGCTCCTCGTGGTGATCGAGGTCGGTGGTGCCGAGCAGGGTCGCCCCCTGCCAGGGATAGGCAAACACCGGCCGCTGGTCACGCGGATGCAGCCAGCCCACCGCCTGCGGCAGCGGCAGGCGTGCTTGCGGAAATACCAGGTGCGAACCGCGCAGCGGCCGCAGCCGGGGCGCGCCGGCCGGCTGGCCGGGCAGCGCATCGGCCCAGACGCCGGCGGCATTGATGACCAGGCCGGCCTCGATCTCGCGGCTCTCGCCGGTCTCGGCATCGCGCAGCGCGGCGCCGCAGACCCGGCCCTGCGCCTGCAACAGCTGCTCGGCGACCAAGTAGTTGAGCGCCAGCCCGCCATCGCGCTGGCCCTGCTCGATCAGCCGCCAGACCAGCCGGCAGTCGTCGGTGCGGGCGTCCTGGTAGCGCATCGCGCCGAGCAGGTTTTCCGTACGCAGGCCCGGCTGCGCAGCGCTGGCCTCCGTCGCCGGCAGGAAGCGCGAGTGCGCTCCACCGCTGGAGAAGCGGTCGTAGAGCCAGAGACCCAGGCGCATCGTGGTCTTGCCGGGCTTGATGCCGCGGTAGAGCGGCATCACGAAGTCCAGCGACTGCACCAGGTCCGGTGCCTCGCGCAGTAGACGTTCGCGCTCGCGCACCGACTCGGCGGTGAGCCGCCATTCACCAGTCTTCAGGTAGCGCAGCCCGCCGTGGACCAGCTTGGACGACCAGGACGAGGTGCCGGAGGCGTAGTCGCGCGCCTCCACCAGCAGCACCGAAACCCCGGCCCGCGCCGCCTCGCGGAAGATGCCGGCACCGGTGATACCGCCGCCGATCACCAGCAGGTCGACGCGAGACGGCAGCTGCGCTAGCCGGCTCACTGGCGCTGGCTCCAGGGGCTCGGCCTCACGCGAACAACTTGCCTGGGTTCATCTGCCCCTCGGGGTCGAACTCGCGGGCCATGGCGCGGATCAGGTCCATGCCCAGCTCGCCTTTTTCCTGCACCAGATAAGGCGCGTGATCGCGGCCGACACCGTGCTGATGGCTGATGGTGCCGCCGTGGGCGACGATGGTTTCGCTCAAGCGGCGCTTGAGGCGAGTCCAGCGTTCCAAGTCGCGCTCGTAGTCACCGCCGGCGCGGAACACGAAAGTGGAATAGACGCTGCAACCCTGGCGGTAGACATGCGAAAGATGGGTGAAGCAGTGCACCTTCTCGTTCTCGGCCGCGAACAGCGTGCGCGCCGCCTCCTCAATGGCGCGCATGGCGGCGGTGGCCTGGTTCCAGCCCAGGCAGGTTTCCACAGTGTCGGCGCCATAGCCCAACTCCCATAGCGAGTTGCGCAGATAGGGACCGCGGAAGCGGTTCTTGACCCAGCCCTTGCCGATCGCGCGGCCGGTGTTGACGCCGCGGAACTGCTTGCAGATCGCCAGCGCCTCGCGCTTCAGGCGCAGCACCTCGCGATGATTGCCGGTGGTGCCCACCAGCAGCATCACCGGCTGCTCGCCGACCTTGCGCACCTTGAGATAGCGGCGCAGCCAGGTGATGAGCTTCTCGTGGCCGGCCAGGGCCAGCTGGGTTTCGGTTTCGACCTCGTTGGACAGGCGCAGCAGCGACAGGCCGAGATCGGCCTGCGCCAGATGGCGCACCGCCTCGCAGCCGAGATCCCAGGTCGGGAAGAACACCGCGTGGAAATCCTCGTGGGTGGGCAGGCGCCGCAGCCGCACCGAGACCTCGGTGAGCAGGCCCAGTCGCCCTTCCGAGCCCATCAGCGCCTCGCGCAGGTCCGGGCCGGCGCTGGACGCCGGCAGTCCGCCGACGTTGAAGGCGCCGCGCGGCGTCGCCAGCCGGCCGCCGTGGAACAGCTGCTCGATGCGACCGTAGCGCAGCGACTGCTGGCCGGAAGAGCGGGTCACTACCCAGCCGCCCACCGTCGAGTATTCGTAGGACTGCGGAAAATGCCCGAGCATGAAACCGCGCTCGCGCAGCTGCGCCTCCACCAGCGGACCGGGCGTGCCGGCGTCGAAGCGCGCGATCCACTGACGCTCGTCCAGCTCGCGCAGCTTGTTGTAGCGGCCCAGGGCGATGTTCACCACCGGCCGGTCGCTGACCGGAACATCGAGATGCCCGACCACGCTGGTGCCACCGCCATAGGGGATCACCACCGCGCCGAGCTTGAGCGCGGCGGCCAGCGCCGCCTCGGCTTCCTCGCTGCTGGTTGGCAGAGCCACCGCATCCGCCACTGGCCCGAGCTTGCCGTAGCGCAGCGCCAGCCAGTCCGGGTAGCTCTGGCCACGGGCGTGCTGGGCGCGAACCGCAGCGTCGGTCAGAAAAGCGCTGTTAGGCAGACGTGAGGGTGCGACGCTGGCCAAGACCGATTCGCGGCTGGCATCGCGATTGGGGCTGCCGGTGCCGACCCGCTCGCGCAGGAAGCCGCGTGCAACCTCGTTCAGCGGGTAATCCTGGTCTTCCTCGCCCCAGCCGTTCCAACGCCGCATGTCCGCCCCCGATCTGCCCTGCCAACGAGCGGCCGAGTATAGCGGCCGACCGTGAACCTACAGCCGTGGCGCCGCGCTACGCGCGATGCGGCGCAGGGTTTTGAGCCCGAGATGCGCCTCGTCCATGCGGCCGGCCAGCACCCGCGAGGGCTGCTCCGGTTCTCCCAGCGCATCGAGCACCAGGCTGGCGGCGGAGAAATCCTGCTCCAGGGTGTCGCTATTGACGGTGATGACCGTCGGCACGCCGGCAGCCCGCGCCGCCTCCAGGCCCATGGCGGAGTCTTCGATGGCGATGCACTCGTAGGGTGCGAGCTTGAGCTTGCTCAGTGCGTAGCGGTAGAGATCGGGCGCCGGCTTGCGGGCGGCGATCTGATCGCCGCCCACCACCAGGCTGATGCGCTGGGCCAGATCCTGGCCCAGTCCGTACTTGAGAAAGGGCTTGACGCTGGAGCGACTGGCATTGGTCACCACCGCCAGCCGCAGGCCGGCTTCGCTGGCCTCGCGCAGCAGTCGCGCGACACCGGGGCGCAGCGGCACTTTGCCCTGACGCAGATAGCGCCGGAAGTAACGCGACTTGAGCCGATGCACATGCTCGACCCAGGCATCCTCGCTCTCGGAAACCGCCTCGGCATGCTCACCCAGTTCCGGCTGGTAGCGACGGAGATAGTGCAGCAAGCGCTCGCGCCCGCTGGGCTGCTTGAGCAGACGGCGGTACAGCTTAGGCCCCCAGCGGAAACCCAGCCCCAGCTTGCGGAAGGCGCGGTTGTAGGAGGGTCGATGGCCATGCGCCTCGGTGTCCGCCAACGTGCCATCGAGATCGAACAACAGGGCGCGCAAGGCCATCAGCGGCCCTCTAGGGGCCTGCCGCAGTCGCGAGGCAGGACAGGATGCATGCCGTATTCTAGGTGAAGAACATGTAAGAACAGCTTGATTTTGTTCACGACCTGATGAGCTCTTTCGGCCCCGACTATCGCGGTCGCTTCGCCCCCACGCCCTCGGGCCCGCTGCACCTAGGCTCGCTGCTGACCGCGCTCGCCGGCTGGCTGCGCGCGCGCCAGGCCCAGGGTCAGTGGTTGCTGCGCATCGACGATCTCGACCGCGCCCGCTGCCCGCAGGGCGCCAGTGCCGTGATCCTGCGGCAACTGGAGGCGCATGGCCTGCACTGGGACGAGGCGCCGCGCCTCCAGAGCGAGCATGTGGAGGAGTACGCGGCCGCGCTGGAGCAGCTACGCGCCCTGGGCACGGTCTACCCCTGCACCTGCACCCGCGCCCGGCTGGCCGCCGAGAGTCGGCCCGGCCCGGATGGGCCGGTGTACTGCGGTCGCTGCCGCCAGGGGCCATGCGATTCCACAGCACCAAGCGCGCTGCGTTGGCTGGTCCCCGCCGGCCGGTTGGAGTTGCAAGACCCGGTGCAGGGCCGCCTGTGGCGCGATGCCGAAACCGAAATCGGAGATTTTGTGCTGCGCCGCAGCGATGGCGTCTATGGCTATCAACTGGCCTGCGTAGTCGATGAGCAGGCGCAGGGCATTACCGAAGTGGTGCGTGGCGCCGATCTGATCGGCTCCAGCCTGCGCCAGGTTCTCCTGCTGCGGGCACTGCGCTCACCAGTGCCGGCCTACGTGCACCTGCCGGTGCTGACGGCAGCGGGTGGTCGCAAGCTCTCCAAGCAGAACGGCGCGACGGCGCTCGATGAAAAGACCGTCGGCGCAAATCTATTGCTCTGCTTGCGAGCCCTCGGGCAGCACCCGCCTGCTGATCTGCGCCGAGCGCCAACGCCGGAGATTCTGGACTGGGCGCTGCAACACTGGCGGCTCGGACAGGTTCCGCTGACGCGGCAGCAGAACATTCCTGATTTCCCGGGTTAGAAGTCTTCCGATAGCGGGAAAGAGCCGCTTCTGGCATTCTTTCCGCAGTGCAGCAATTTTTGAAGACCGTGCCCATGAACGATGTTCGCATCATCAAGAAGTACCCCAACCGCCGGCTGTACGACACCCATGTCAGCCGCTACATCACGCTGGAGGAGGTACGGCAACTGGTGCTGCAGAACATCAGCTTCCGGGTTGAGGACAAGCGCAGTCACGAGGACATTACCCGCTCCATCTTGCTGCAGGTGATCTCGGAGCAGGAAGAAGGTGGCAATCCGATCTTCAGCGCCGATCTGCTGATGTTCATCGTCCGTTATTACGGCGACCCCATGCAGTCCAGCATCAGCCGCTATCTGGAGCTGTCCTTGCGTCTGTTCTCCGAGCAGCAGCATCACTTCACCGATCAGCTTCGCGACCTGCTGGGCCAGGCGCAACAGCCGGTACAGGTGCTCAAGGAGCTGGCGGAAAAGCAGGTTCCGGTCTGGCGCGCGGTGCGCAAGGAGTTCCTGAAGAGCCTGGAACGCGCCAAGTCGATCAACCCTTTACGAGAAAAAGGCGAAGACGGCCCCACGCCTTGAGCAAATCGGCCCGCTTCTTGCTGACTGTAAGAAGCAGCAAGCTGCAAGTTCGTGGCGCGATAAGCTCAGATCAATCTCGATATAAATGACGTTTGCGTCACGAATTTTCAGGGAATCGAATTAACCTATTGCTTTGATTGATTTTTTTTACGCGTCTACGGAATTGACATTGCAGTTAGCGACATCTATACTGCACTGCAACAAAAGTAGGAAACGAAAAAAGCCCGGAAGCGGGTCTCGTTTCCGGGCTTTTATCTGGTCTCCTCCAGAAAGGCCATGCGCCTTTCTAGCACCTTACCCCCCTCAGCAACGAGGGGGGTTTTTTTTGGTCGAGCCAACCTGACGGCGACCCGATGTGTTGCATTCTGAAGCAATCAGATGGTTGTTTCAAGCCGATGACCGGCCCAAACAGGGGTTTATTCTGGCTTTTGCCGCTGCCCTGCCAATATCCCCAGCCAAAAACAAAAACGGCCGCCCGGTTTGGGCGGCCGTCCTTGCCTAGCTACGCCGGTTAGGCGAGGCCGACATCCGAAGATTTCATGGACAGGCGGATCTTGCCGTCGCGGCCCACTTCCAGAACCTTGACGCGAACGATATCGCCCTCCTTGACCACTTCCTCCACCTTCTCGACGCGCTGCTCCGAGAGCTGGCTGATGTGCACCAGGCCGTCACGGCCCGGCAGGATGGTCACGAAGGCACCAAAGTCCATCAGGCGGGCAACCCGGCCTTCATAGACATCGCCCGGCATCACTTCGCGGGTCAGCATGGTGATGCGCGCGATGGCGGCTTCCGCCGCTTCGCCGGTGACGGCGGCGATCTTGATGGTGCCGTCGTCGTCGATGTCGATCTGGGTGCCGGTGGCCTCGGTGATCGAGCGGATGGTGACGCCACCCTTGCCGATCACTTCGCGGATCTTGTCCGGATGGATCTTGATGGTGGTGATGCGCGGCGCCCAGGGGCTCATGGTCTCACGGGTGCCGGACAGCGCCTGGTTCATGGCACCGAGGATGTGCAGACGCGCATCCTTGGCCTGGGCCAGAGCCAGCTTCATGATCTCGCCGGTGATGCCGGTGATCTTGATGTCCATCTGCAGCGCAGTGATGCCATTGACCGAACCGGCCACCTTGAAGTCCATGTCGCCGAGGTGATCCTCGTCGCCGAGGATGTCGGTGAGCACCGCGAACTTCTCGGCTTCCTTGATCAGGCCCATGGCCACGCCGGCCACCGGCGCCTTCAGCGGCACGCCGGCGTCCATCAACGCCAGGCTGGCGCTGCACACCGAGGCCATCGAGGAGGAACCGTTGGACTCCATCACCTCGGTGACCACGCGCACCACGTAGGGGAATTCCTTGACCAGATCCGGCATCACCGCCATCACGCCACGCTTGGCCAGACGGCCGTGGCCGATTTCGCGACGCTTGGGCGCGTTCAGGCGGCCGGTCTCACCGACGCAGTAGGGAGGGAAGTTGTAGTTGAACAGGAAGCTGTCGTTGCTCTCGCCGGAGGCGGCGTCGATCAGCTGCGAGCTCTTGCCGGTGCCCAGGGTGATGGCCGCCATCACCTGGGTTTCGCCGCGGGTGAACAGGGCGGAGCCGTGCACGCGCGGCAGCAGGCCGGTGCCCATGGTCAGCGGACGCACGGTGACGCGGTCGCGGCCGTCGATACGCGGCGCGCCATCAAGGATGCGGTTGCGCACCACGCGGGCCTCCAGCACATGGAAGGCGTCCTTGATCTTGCCTTCGCTGAACTTCGGAGCTTCGCCACCGGCCAGCTCGGCAGTGAGCTGCTTGCGGATGGCGGCCACGGCGTCCTGACGCGCCTTCTTGTCGGTGATGCTGTAGGCATCGCTGACCAGGGCCTCGACGGCATTGATGGCGGCGGTCAGCTCGGCCGGCTCGGCCGGAGCGGTCCAGTCCCACTTCGGCTTGCCAGCGACGGCGGTCAGCTCGTTGATGGCGTTGATCGCCGCCTGCATCTGCTCGTGACCGAACAGCACCGCGCCGAGCATCACGTCTTCGGACAGCTGCTGGGCTTCGGATTCCACCATCAGCACCGCGTCCTTGGTGCCGGCGACCACCAGGTCGAGCTGCGAGGTTTCCAGCTGCTTGGTGGTGGGGTTGAGCAGGTACTGGCCGTTGGCGTAGCCGACGCGGGCGGCGCCGATGGGGCCTTCGAACGGCACGCCGGCCAGGCTCATGGCGGCGGAAGCGCCGATCAGCGCCGGAATGTCACCGGCCACTTCCGGGTTCAGCGAGATAACGGTGGCGACCACCTGGATCTCGTTGTAGAAGCCGTCCGGGAACAGCGGGCGCAGCGGGCGATCGATCAGACGCGAGGTCAGCGTCTCGTTCTCGGTCGGGCGGCCTTCGCGCTTGAAGAAGCCGCCGGGAATGCGTCCGCCGGCGTAGAAGCGCTCCATGTAGTCAACGGTGAGCGGGAAGAAATCCTGGCCTTCCTTCGACTCCTTCTTGGCAACCACAGAAACCAGCACCACGGTCTCGCCCATGCTCACCACCACGGCGGCGGTGGCCTGGCGGGCCATGTGGCCGGTTTCGAGCACTACTTCGTGCTGACCATACTGAAAGGACTTGCGGACAGGCTGGACGGGAAAGGTCATGGATTCGTTCTCTAGTTCGAATTGAAGTCGCGCCGGCGCCTTGTGCAGACCAGACGCGCAAAAACGAACCGCGCCTTTGGCGCGGTTCGTGTGGATCGCTTAGCGGCGAAGACCGAGTTCGGCGATCAGCTTGGCGTAGCGACTCTCGTCTTCCTGCTTGAGGTAGTCGAGCATCTGGCGACGCTGGTTGACCAGCTTGAGCAGACCACGACGGGAGTGGTTGTCCTTCTTGTGCTGTTCGAAATGCGGCGACAGGCTGTTGATGCGATTGGTCAGCAGGGCGACCTGCACTTCCGGCGAGCCGGTGTCGCCCTTGGCGCGGGCGAACTTCTCGATCACGGCGCCTTTCTGTTCGGTGGTAACGGACATAAAAACAACTCCAGGGGAATGCGTTTCGGATGCTTGCACTTTTTTGAGCGCAAAATTATAGCGGAGACCGCATTTTCAGACAATTGCCAGCAATTATCTGTTCGGGGCGATCAAATCCCGACACTGCCAAACCAGCGCCGCGGCTGCAGGCGGCCGTCGAGGCTCACCTCCCCCAGCCCCAGCAAACGATGGTCGAATCCTTCGATAGCCACCGGCCCCGGCTCAACCCCGGACAGTGGAACGGAGCTACCGTGGTCAAGAGCCGGCAGCTGCTCGACCGCAATCTGGACGAAGCGCCAGCCTTCCAGAGCCGCACGCGGCGGCAGCAACAAGGCGTCCAGCGCTAGCAAGCCCTGCCCCGCGGTCTGCTCCAACTCCTCCAGAGTCGACGGCCGCTGTTGCCGAAAGGGCCCGACTTCGATCCGCCGCAACCCCTGCAGATGCGCCACCTGCCCCACCGCCTTGGCCCAGTCCTCGGCCAGGGTGCGGATATAGGTTCCCTTGCTGCAGCTGACATCGAGCAAGGCCAACCCGTCCCGGTACGACAGAAGCTCCATCGAGTGAATTTCCACTTCCCTGGCCTCGCGCTCCACTTCCACGCCCTCGCGCGCCAGTTCGTAGAGGCGCTGCCCACCACGCTTGATGGCGGAGTACATGGGAGGAACTTGGCGTATCCGGCCAATCAGAGCCGGTAGCGCGGCGCGCAGACTTGCGGCATCCAAACCCGCTGGGTCGCTGCGGCCGATCACCTCGCCTTCCAGATCGCCGGTACTGCGCTGCTCACCGAAGCGAACCTCGGCCAGATAGCGCTTGCGGGCGTCCAACAACTGAGCGCTCAGACGGGTGGCTTGCCCCAGGCAGATCGGCAGCAACCCAGTGGCCAGCGGGTCCAGCGTACCAGTATGACCAGCCTTGTCAGCCTGGTAGAGCTTGCGCACCTTCAGCAGGGCTTCGTTGGAGCTCAAACCCCGGGGCTTGTCGAGCAGCAGTACGCCATGAACGGCGCGCCGCGGCCGGCGCAGGCTGTTCATTCAGTGCGATCTGGATCTTCACCGCGGGCGCGGGCGTGCTCATGGTCTTCGGCGACCGCCGTCCGGATCAGGGCGGTGAGACGATCCCCTTCGCGCGTCGCCTGATCGGCCGTGAACCGCAGCAGCGGCAGATGCCGAACCTGGATGCGTTGGCCGACTTCGTGACGCAGCTTGCCAGCTGCATGATTGAGGCCTTTGACCGCCTCCGCCAGCTTGTCGTCGTCGCTCAGGCTCGATACCCACACATGGGCGTTCGCCAAGTCCGGGGTGACATCGACACTGGTGACGGTCAGGCCGGCACCCGCCACCCGCGGATCACGAATGACGTCGGCACGCAGAATCTCGGACAGCACCGCGCGCAGCTCGGTCTTGAACCGGGCGGCGCGCGGGTAATCACGCTTGCTGGCCATTGCGGAGGTGTCGTGCCCGGCCTAGGCCTTGACGACGCGCTGTACCTCGACCCGCTGGAAGCACTCGATCTGGTCGCCGACCTTGACGTCGTTGTAGTCCTTCACACCGATACCGCACTCGGTGCCGGCCTCGACCTTGGCGACGTCGTCCTTGAAGCGACGCAGCGACTCCAGCACACCTTCGTAGACCACCGTGTTGTTCCGCAACACGCGGATCGGCAGATTCTTCTGCACGCTGCCGTCCATCACCAGGCAGCCAGCGATGGCGCCCAGCTTGGAACTGCGGAACACATCGCGAACCTGGGCGATACCCACGATCTGCTCGCGCGTCTCGGTGCCCAACAGGCCCTGGATCGCGGCCGACACGTCGTCAAGGATGTTGTAGATGATCGAGTAATAACGGAGATCGACCCCGGTGTCCTGCACGCGCTTGCGGGCCTGTGCATCGGCACGGACGTTGAAGGCGATGATGATCGCCTTCGAGGCCAGCGCCAGTTCGACGTCGGATTCGCTGATGCCACCGATGCCGGTGGACAGCACGTTGACGCGCACTTCCTCGCTGGGCAGCTTGCGCAGCGCTTCGGTAATGGCTTCGGCAGAACCCTGCACGTCGGCCTTCACCATCAGGTTCAGCGCCTTCTTCTCGCCATCGCCCATGTTGGCGAAGGCGTTCTCCATGCGCACCGCCGAGCTCTGCGCCAGCTTGGTCTCGCGCATCTTGTTCTCGCGGACGATGGCCAGTTCGCGCGCCTTGCGCTCGTCTGCCACCACCACCACGTCATCGCCGGCATCCGGGGCGCCGGAAAGACCCAGCACCTGCACCGGGATCGAGGGACCCGCCGACTTCACCGGCTTGCCGTTCTCGTCGAACATCGCACGCACACGGCCGAAGTGCGGACCGGTCAGGATCACGTCGCCCTGCTTCAGGGTGCCGGAGCGGACCAGCACCGTGGCAACCGGGCCGCGCCCCTTCTCCACCGAGGCCTCGATGATCACGCCGCGCGCCGGGGCGTCAACCTGGGCACGCAACTCCAGAACCTCAGCCTGCAGCAGCACGGCGTCCAGCAACTCGTCGATACCCTGCCCGGTGTGGCTGGAAACGCCGATCACCATGGTGTCGCCACCAAAATCTTCGGCGACCACCTCTTCCTTCAGCAACTCGTTCTTGACCCGGATCAGATCGGACTGTGGCTTGTCGATCTTGGTCACCGCCACCACCATCGGCGCCTTCGCGGCACGCGCATGCTGAATAGCCTCCTTGGTCTGCGGCATCACGCCGTCATCACCGGCCACCACCAGAATGACCACGTCAGTGATCTGGGCACCGCGCGCGCGCATGCGGGTAAACGCCGCGTGGCCGGGGGTATCGAGGAAGCTGATCACGCCCTTCTTGGTCTCGACGTGATAGGCACCGATATGCTGGGTAATGCCACCCGCTTCGCCAGCGGCGACGCGGGTCTTGCGGATGTAGTCGAGCAACGAGGTTTTGCCGTGGTCGACGTGACCCATGATGGTCACCACCGGCGGACGGGTGATGGTCTCGACATCGGAGCCCTCACCGGTGACGGCCTGCTCGAGGCTGTCCTCGAAATCGGTGTCCTTGATCGCTTTGGCGGTGTGGCCCATTTCCTCGACCATCAGCACCGCGGTGTCCTGATCGAGGGTCTGGTTGATGGTGGCCATGACGCCGTTGCGCATCATCACCTTGATCAGGTCGCCGGCCTTGACCGCCATCCGGGAAGCCAGCTCGGCGACGGTGATCGCCTCCGGCACTTCGACCTCGCGCACGATCGGCGCGACTGGACGCTCGAAGGCATGGGCGTTGTCGCCCATACGCATCGCGCCGGAGGGCTTCTTGCCACCCTTGCGATCACGACGACCACCCTTGCCATCGGCAAGATGAAGTTCTTCGCGACGGCCGCGATCGCGGTCACGGTCACTGCCCTTCTTGGCCGGAGCCGGAGCACCCGCCGGCGCCGGACGCGCCGCGCCGGGAGCCGGACGGGCACCGCCCGGGGCCGGGCGCGCTGCACCAGGAGCCGGACGGGCCGCGGGCGCAGCCGGGGCAATACGCGCCAGACGCGCCGCCTCGGCGGAACGCGCCAGGTTTTCCTGGGCACGACGACGGGAGGACTCGGCCTCCCATTTGGCCCGATAGATCGGGTCGTTTTTCAGCTTATCGGCATGCTCGGCGCGCGCGCGCTCGGCGGCCTCGGCCTCGGCACGCTGCTTGGCCTCGGCTTCCTCGCGTTCCTTGCGCTTGGCTTCGTCCTGAACCCGACGCGCCTCGGCCTCGGCGGCGGCACGAGCGGCAGCGGCCTCGCGATCCGCCTGCTGGCGCAACGCGGCCTCCTCCGCCGCCTGGGCCTCTTCAGGCGCGATTTCCGGCAGATCTTCGGGAGCACGCGCGACACTCGGCAACTCGTCCTGAGCGACATAGGTACGACGTTTCTTGACCTCGATGTTGACGGTCTTCGAAGGCAGGCCGCGACCGCCGCCCAGTTTCAGCTCAGTCTTCTCAGTGCGCTTGAGAGTGATCCGCCCGGCGCCACTGGCTGCCAGAGTGCCGCCGACACGCGCCATCTTCTGCAGGTGCGCCAACAGGGCCATTTTTTCGGACGGCGCGATCGCGGACTGTTCGTCCTTGGCCTCCACGCCAGCGTCCTTGAGCTGAGATAACAGCTCGGTGACGGGCTTGTGCAGCTCCGCCGCCAACTCGCGGATCGTTTGGGTACTCATGCGTGCGTATGTCCTAAGTCTGGGTTCGGATTTAACCGAGACCCCGTGCCGTCATGATCAGATTCGAGGCGCGAGCCTCATCGAGATCCGGCAGCATTTCCAGCAATTCATCGGTAGCGAGATCGCCCAGGTTTTCCCGGCTGATCACACCCTTCTCCGCCAGCGCATAGGCGGTGTCTTCATCCATGCCTTCGACCGCCAGCAGATCCTCGTCGGGTTTGGCACCCGTCGCGCGCTCGGCCTTGGCCAGAGCACGGGTCAGCAGGATGTCCTTGGCGCGGTTGCGCAACTCTTCGACGATGCCCTCGTCGAATTCGTCGATCTGCAGCAGCTCCTCGGCCGGCACATAGGCGATTTCCTCCAGCGAGGCAAAGCCTTCCTGCACCAGGATGCCGGCGATGTCGGCATCGACATCGAGACCGTCCATGAACATCTGCAGCAGGTTCTGATTCTCCTGCTCCTTCTTGGCCTCGGCGTCAGCCGCGGTCATCACGTTCAGCACCCAACCGGTCAGCTCGGAAGCCAGGCGCACATTCTGGCCGCCACGGCCAATCGCCTGCGCCAGCTTGTCCTCGGCCACCGCGATCATCATCGAGTGGGCCTCTTCGTCCATGACGATGGACTCGACTTCCGCCGGCGCCATGGCGTTGATGACGAACTGCGCCGGGTTGTTGTCCCAGGGCACGATGTCGACACGCTCACCCGCCAGCTCGGTGGAAACCGCCTGTACGCGCGAACCGCGCATGCCCACGCAGGCGCCAACCGGATCAATGCGCTTGTCCTTGGCCTGCACTGCGATCTTGGCGCGCACGCCCGGATCACGGGCCGCACCCTTGAGCTCGATCAGACCCTGGGCGATTTCCGGCACCTCGAGCTTGAACAGCTCCATCAGGTACTCGGGCTTGGTGCGCGAGAGGAAAATCTGCGGACCACGCTGCTGTGGGCTGACCTCGTAGAGGTAGCCACGGATGCGGTCGTTGGGACGCACCGGCTCACGCGGGATCAGCTGCTCGCGCAGGATGATCGCCTCGGCATTGTTGCCCAGATCGATAATCACATTGCCGCGCTCGATTCGCTTGACCATGCCCGAGATCAGCTCGCCGATACGCCCCTTGAAGGCTTCGACGATGCGCGCGCGCTCCGCGTCGCGTACCCGCTGGAAGATGACCTGCTTGGCCTTTTGGGCGCCGATACGGCCGAACTCGATCGACTGCAGGGGCTGGGTGATCACATCACCCACCTGGGCGTCGGGGTTGTCCATCTGGGCGCGGGCCAGCAACAGCTGGCGGGCCGGGGATTCGAAGTTCTCGTCCTCGTCGTCGACCACCGTCCAGCGCCGTGCGGTCTCGTACTCGCCGGTGTCGCGGTTGATGGTGACCACGATGTCCCACTCGGCGCCGTAGTGTTCCTTGCTGGCGGAAGCCAGGGCGGCTTCCAGCGCCTGGAAGACGATTTCCTGGTCGACACCCTTCTCGTTGGCCATTACCTCGACCATCAGCAGCAGGTTCTTGGCGTTATTCATGCGTTGAGTCCCCATCGTCTTCCTGGTCGGAAGACCCTTTCTTGGAAAATTCCTTGGCGTAATCCGGCACCAACCGGGCGCGTTCGAGGTCCGCCATCGGCACCCGGAAGCTCTCGCCATCCACCTCGACGACCAGCGCCTCTGCGTTGGCGTCGCGCAGCACACCGACCAGCCTTTTGCGCTTCTGCACCGGGACCAGCAATTGCAAGCGAACCTTCTCGCCGATGAAGCGGCGGAAGTGCTTCAGCTTTACCAGCGGACGGTCCAGCCCAGGCGAAGAAACCTCCAGCCGATAAGCCTTCTGGATCGGATCCTCGACATCAAGCAGGGCCGCGATTTCGCGACTGACCTTCTCACAGTCTTCCAGCGCCACGCCCTTGGGCGCGTCGATGTACAGCCGCAGCGTGCCGGTTTGCAGGCCAGGGCTGAACTCCAGCAACACGAGCTCGTAACCCAGCGATTCCACGGCGGGTTCGATCAAACGGTTGAGGCGTTCACGCAGCAAGGGCAACTCCAGACCGGTAGCAACAAAAAAGGCCCACGAGGGGCCTGGCACCAATTCAATATTTGGTAGCGGGGGCAGGATTCGAACCTACGACCTTCGGGTTATGAGCCCGACGAGCTGCCAGACTGCTCCACCCCGCACCAGACAGACAAAAAGTATACCGTAAACCACTTTCCGAATCAATGAACCAAGCTCAAAACAAACAACCGATTTCAGCTTGGTACCGACGGCGAGACTCGAACTCGCATAGCTTTCGCCGCTACCACCTCAAGGTAGTGTGTCTACCAATTCCACCACGTCGGCATTCGGGGGCGCGGATTATAGCCCAAGCATCGCTACTAGGTAGCCAGGCAGCGGCATTTATTCCGGCAGCTTCGGCTTGGCGTCTTCGGCGGGCGCTGCGGCCGCAGGAGCCGCCTCGCCGGTTGCCGTGGCCGGAACCGGAACAGAAGCCGGGGCCTCGCTGGTCGCGGCCGGGAGGCTGTCCACCACGCTGGAACCGACACCGCTCTTGGTGTTGACGAAGTAGGCCAGCGCCAGGCTGATGCCGAAGAAAACCACCGCCAAGTAGGCGGTCGCGCGAGAGAGGAAGTTGGCCGAGCCGCGGGAACCGAACACGGTACCGGAAGCGCCCGAACCGAACGCCGCGCCAGCATCGGCACCCTTGCCATGCTGCAACAGCACCAGCGCGATCAAGCCGATTGCGACAATGACCTGAATTACCACCAAAAAGGTATACATCCCAACCACCATCCCTGCGTTTACGAGTGCGCCTGCGCCGCAGCGCAGATCGCGAGAAAATCGGTCGCCTTGAGGGCCGCGCCGCCGATGAGGCCGCCATCGACATCGGGCTGGGCAAAAATGGCCAACGCGTTGTCCGGCTTGACGCTGCCGCCGTAGAGAATCCGAAGCGAAGCGGCAATTTTAGCATCGCGGGCGGCGATGCGCGCCCGGATGAAGGCGTGCACCTCCTGGGCCTGCTCCGGGCTTGCGGTCTTGCCGGTGCCGATGGCCCAGACCGGTTCGTAAGCGATGACCGCCCGCGCGAACGTCTCGGCGCCACCGACGGCCAGCACCGCATCCAGTTGGCGCCCGATCACCGCCTCGGTTTCGCCAGCCTCGCGCTCGGCCAGGGTTTCGCCGACGCAGACGATGGGCAGCAAGCCCTGCTGCAGGGCCACCTGAGTCTTGCGTGCCACGATCGCGTCTGTCTCGCCGTAATAGGCGCGGCGCTCGGAATGGCCGACGATCACATAGCGGCAGCCCAGCTCAGCCAGCATCGCGCCCAACACCTCGCCGGTATAGGCGCCCTGCTTGTCCTGATCGCTGAGGTTCTGCGCGCCGAGAACGAGCGGAGATTTGCCGATGGCGACAGCTGCCGCGTCTAGATAGGGAAATGGCGGACAAACCAAGGCCTCTACCGCAGGCACCGCCACCAGACCGTCGCGAATGCCGGCGATCAATTCCGCGCTCAGGGCACGACTACCGTGCATTTTCCAGTTACCGGCGACGAGATATTTGCGGCTCACGGTTACAGCCCCCTTCGTGTGATTCAGGTTGTTAGAAACACTCATCAATCAATTCAGCCGCCGCTTCAGGCCAAGGCCCGCACCCGGTCGGCGATGCGCTCGGCCATGGCTCGAGTCAGCGCGGCATCGTCTGCTTCGACCATCACCCGCACTAACGGCTCGGTGCCGGACGCACGCAGCAACACCCTGCCACGGGCGCCCAGCTCCGCCTCCACCGCGGCCACCTCGGCAACCACCGAGGCCTGCTCGACCAGGGCTTTGGCGCCACCGGCCACACGGACATTGATCAGTACCTGCGGGAACTTTCGCATACCGGTCAGCAGCTCTCCGAGCGGCCGGCCGGATTCGACCACCGCCGCCAGCACCTGCAGCGCGGTCACGGTACCGTCGCCGGTGCCAGTGCGGTCCAGGCAGATCGTGTGCCCGGAGGTCTCGCCCCCCAGAACTCCGCCCTTGGCCTTGAGCAATTCCATCACATAGCGGTCGCCAACCTTGGCACGCTCGAAGTCGAGCCCCAGTTCCCGCAGGGCTTGCTCCAGCCCGAGGTTGGACATCTGGGTGCCGACCACCGGACCGCGCAGGCTGCCTGCGGCCAGCCGCTGGCGGGCGATCAGGTACAGAATCTCATCGCCGTCGATCTCGCGACCATCCGGGGCCACCATCAGACAGCGGTCGGCGTCACCATCCAACGCAATACCGACGTCGGCGTGGTGCTCCTGCACAGCCGCCTTGAGCAGCTCTAGGTGGGTAGAGCCGCAGCCGCGGTTGATGTTGAAGCCATCCGGTCGGTCGCCGATGGCGATGACCTGCGCGCCCAGTTCGGCAAATACCGCCGGCGCCGTCTTGTAGGCGGCGCCATTGGCACAGTCGACGACGAGCTTCAGTCCGGCCAGGGTCGCCTCGCCAGGGAAGCTGCTCTTGCAGAACTCGATATAGCGCCCGGCGGCGTCATCGATGCGACGCGCGCGCCCTAGCTGTTCGGCGGCGACGATCTGCATGGGTTGATCCAGCAGCGCCTCGATTTCCAGCTCCACCGCATCGCTCAGCTTGCCGCCATCGGCACCGAAGAATTTCACGCCATTGTCGTAATGCGGATTGTGCGAGGCCGAGATCACCACTCCGGCCTGGCAACGCAGCGCGCGGGTCAGGTAGGCGACGCCGGGCGTCGGCAGCGGACCCAGCAGATCGGTCTCGACGCCAGCGGCGGCAAAACCCGCCTCCAGGGCCGACTCGAACATATAGCCGGAGCGACGGGTGTCCTTGCCGATCAGCACCCTTGCACCCGGCACACGCCCCAGCACGCGACCGGCGGCCCAGCCCAGTTTCAAGGCGAAATCGGGCGTCATCGGCGCCTGGCCGACCGTGCCGCGAATGCCATCGGTGCCGAAGTATTGGCGATTCATTTATTGGTTCTCCCGGCGCGCCTCGCGGATGGCATGAGCGGTTTGCACCGCCTGCACCGTGGCACGCACATCGTGGGCGCGGATTATCGCCGCCCCCTGCTGGATGGCAAGCGCGGCGGTCACCACGCTGGGAATCAGGCGTTCGGCCACCGGCAAGCCCAGCAGCTTGCCGAACAGGGATTTTCTCGACACTCCCAGCAGCAAGGGGCAGCCAAGGTCGACGAAGGCATCCAGCCGCGCCAGCAGGCGCAGGTTGTGCTCCAGGCTCTTGCCGAAGCCGATGCCCGGATCGACCAGCAAGCGGGCACGGGCAATGCCCGCAGCCAAGCAGGCCTCGATCCGCTCTTCGAGCGCGGCATGCACTTCGGCCAGCACATCCCGGTACTGCGGCGCCTCCTGCATGCTGCGCGGCTCGCCCTGCATATGCATCAGGCAGACCGCCGCACCGGTTTCCGCGGCGGCCATGATCGCGCCGCCGGCGCGCAGCGCATTGACATCATTGATCAGGCTGGCCCCGGCGGCCATCGCAGCGCGCATCACCGCCGGCTTCATGGTATCGACCGAAATCACGCAGTCCACTTCGACCGCCAGCCGCTCGATGATGGGCACGACGCGGTCCAGCTCTTCCTGTTCGGATACTGGCGCTGCCCCCGGGCGCGTGGACTCGCCACCGACGTCGATCAGGCGCGCGCCCTCCGCCTGCATCTGCCGCGCCTGCGCCAGAGCCTGCGCGGGCTCCAGCCAGAGGCCACCGTCGGAAAACGAGTCCGGCGTGATATTGAGAATGCCCATCACCGCCGGGACGGCAAGATCAAGCTGGCGATCTGGCAGCTGCAGGATCAAGGCAATTAAGGAGTCAGGACGGAAAAAGAAAATGGGGCCGGCAGAGCCGACCCCATTGCCGGAACCAAAAATTTACAGCTGGCTGGCGGGCGTAGCCGTAGGCGTAGGCGCGCCACCCGGCGCGCTGGGCTTGGGCGCGCTGGGCTTGCTGGGGTCAGTCCAGTTTTCCGGCGGCCCCGGCGGCTCGCCACGCATCAGCTTGGCCAACTGCTCGCTGTCGACTGTCTCATATTTAATGAGCGCGTCGGCCATCGCATGCAGGATGTCCATCTTCTCGATCAAGATGTTCTTCGCCCGCGTGTAGTTGCGGTCGATCACCTCGCGTATCTCGCGGTCGATGGCATTCGCGGTGTCGTCGGAAACGTTCTTGGTCTGGGTGACGCTCTTGCCCAGAAACACCTCGCCGTTGTCCTCTCCATAGGCCAGCGGGCCGAGGCGATCCGACAAGCCCCACTTGGTCACCATGTTGCGGGCGATCTCGGTGGCGCGCTCGATGTCATTGGAAGCGCCGGTGGTCACCGCATCCGGCCCGAAGATCAGCTCTTCGGCCAGGCGGCCGCCGAACAGCGAGCTGATCTGCGAATTCAGCCGCGACTTCGAATAGCTGTAGCGGTCGCCTTCCGGCAGGAACATGGTCACACCCAGCGCGCGGCCACGCGGGATGATGGTGACCTTGTAGACCGGATCGTGGTCGGGCACGGTCAGGCCGACGATGGCATGGCCGGCCTCGTGATAGGCGGTCAGTTTCTTCTCGTCCTCGGACATCAGCATGCTGCGGCGCTCGGCGCCCATCATGATCTTGTCCTTGGCCTTCTCGAAGTCCTGGTGATCGACCAGGCGCTTGTTGGCGCGGGCGGCGAACAATGCCGCCTCGTTAACCAGATTGGCCAGATCGGCGCCGGAGAAACCGGGCGTAGCACGAGCAATGATCTCGGCCTTGACGTTGTCGGCCAGCGGCACCGCGCGCATGTGCACCTTGATGATCTGCTCGCGGCCACGCACGTCGGGCAGCGGCACCACCACCTGGCGGTCAAAGCGGCCCGGACGCAGCAGCGCCGGGTCGAGCACGTCGGGACGGTTGGTGGCGGCGATGACGATCACGCCCTCGCTGCCCTCGAAACCGTCCATTTCCACCAGCAACTGGTTGAGGGTCTGTTCGCGCTCGTCGTGACCGCCGCCCAGGCCGGCGCCACGGTGGCGGCCGACAGCGTCGATTTCGTCGATGAAGATGATGCAGGGCGCGTGCTTCTTGGCCTGCTCGAACATGTCGCGCACGCGACTGGCGCCAACGCCGACGAACATTTCGACGAAGTCGGAACCGGAGATCGAGAAGAACGGCACCCCCGCCTCACCGGCGATGGCCTTGGCGAGCAGCGTCTTGCCGGTACCCGGCGAGCCTGACATCAGCACGCCGCGCGGGATCTTGCCGCCCAGCTTCTGGAACTTGCCCGGGTCTTTCAGGAACTCGACCAGCTCGGCCACTTCCTGCTTGGCTTCCTCGACACCGGCGACATCGGCGAAGGTCACCTTCACCTGGTCGGCATTGAGCATGCGCGCCTTGGACTTGCCGAAGCTCATGGCGCCGCGACCGGCACCACCGCCCTGCATCTGGCGCATGAAGTACACCCAGACCGCGATCAGCAGCAGGATCGGGAAGGAGCTGTACAGCAGTTGTAGCAGGATCGGCGTTTCCTTCGGCGGCTGGCCGTCGAAGCGGACGTTGTTGTCCAAGAGGGTACCGATCATCGAGCGGTTGTCGGTTTCCGGGCTGTAGGCCGAGAACCGCTGGCCGCCCTTGAGCTGGCCACGGATCTGCTGGTCTTCAATCACCACCGACTCGACATCGCCCTTCTTCACCTGCTCCAGGAAGTCGGAGTAGGCCAGAGGCTGCTCGGCCCCGCGGCGCCCCGAAAAACTCTGGAATACGGTCATCAGCACCACCAGGATGACCACCCAGAGCAGCAGGTTTTTGGCTAGATCGTTCAAGGATTCACCTTCACTTCCGACTACTACAGAAAATTCGCAAATTTGACCTTACACCCGGCGAAAGTTCTTCGCCACCAGATAAACCTCGCTGGAGCGCGGACGGCTGGCTTTGGGCTTACGAATGGACACCGAGCCGAAGACCTCCCGAACCGCTTTGAGATAAGCGTCAAACCCCTCGCCCTGGAACACCTTCACCACGAAGGCCCCCTGGGGCTTGAGATGCTGCTTGGCAAACTCCAGGGCCAGCTCGCACAAATGCAGACTGGCGGCCTGGTCGGCGGCATCAATGCCGGAGATATTGGGGGCCATGTCCGACAACACAAGGTCCAGCGCCTGTTCGCCGACCAGGGCCTCGACGCCCTTCAGGACCTCCTCCTCCCGGAAGTCGCCGCAGAGAAAATCCACTCCGGGGATCGGCTCGATCTCGAGGATGTCGGTGGCGATCACCCGCCCCTTGGCGCCAACCATGGGGCGCGCCATCTGGCTCCAGCCGCCCGGCGCCGCGCCCAGGTCGACCAGGGCCATGCCTGGCTTGATCAGCCGGTCTTTCTCGTGGATTTCCTGCAGCTTGAACACCGCCCGCGAGCGGTAGCCCAGGCGCCGCGCCTCCTGCACGTAGTGGTCGGCGTTGTGCTCGGCCAGCCAGCGGGCGGAGGAGGGGCGGCGTTTCTGGCTCACTAGACGTAGTGCACCGCAACGATTTCCAGCTCGCGGGTGCCGCGCGGGGTCGCCACGCCCACCGCGTCGCCTTCCAGCTTGCCGATCAGGGCGCGGGCGATGGGCGAATTGATGGAGATCAGGTTCTGCTTGATGTCGGCCTCGTCCTCGCCAACAATCTGGTAGCGCAGCTCTTCGCCGCTGTCGCTGTCGACCAGCTCCACCGTGACCCCGAATACCACTTTGCCATTCTTCGGCAGCTTGGTCGGGTCGATGACCTGGGCATTGGAGAGCTTGGCCTCGATCTCGGTGATCCGGCCTTCGTTGAAGCCGTGCTGCTCGCGCGCGGCGGCGTACTCGGCGTTTTCCTTGAGGTCGCCGTGGGCGCGGGCCTCTTCCACCGAGGCGATGATCTTCGGGCGCAGTTCGGACTTGCGCTGACGCAGCTCCTCACGAAGCTTGTCGGCACCACGCAGGGTCATGGGGGTTTTGATCATGTGCAGCGGTTTCCAGTGATCGTTTGCCAGTTGCCAGCCGGCGATTCAGGCCCGGAGAGGCCATGAATCGCAAGCCGGCGGCAGTGTATTAGTGCAGGTCCTGCAGGCGATTGACCTGCACCTTGTCGAGATGGTCCATGGCCAGGGCCGCCGCCAGCGCGCCAGCCAGGGTGGTGAAGTAGCAGAGCTTGTGCTGCATCGCGGCGGCACGGATCGAGCGGCTCTCCTCGATCGACTGCTTGCCTTCGGTGGTGTTGCAGACGAAGTGAATCTCGCCATTCTTGATCGCATCGACGCAGTGCGGGCGGCCTTCCTTGACCTTGTTGATCGACTCGCAGGGTACGCCAGCCGCGGCGATGAAGCGCGCCGTGCCGGAGGTGGCCACCACCTTGAAGCCCTTGGCGACCAGGGTGCGCGCCAGATCCAGCGCCCGCGGCTTGTCCTGCTCGCGGACGCTGATGAAAGCGGTGCCGGTTTCGGGCACCACCATGCCGGCCGCCAGCAGGGCCTTGTTGAACGCCTCACCAAAGCTGTCGCCGACCCCCATCACCTCGCCGGTGGACTTCATCTCCGGCCCCAGCAGCGGATCGACACCCGGGAACTTGTTGAACGGGAACACCGACTCCTTCACCGAGTAGTGCTTCGGCACCAGTTCTTGCAGCACCTTCTGCGAAGCCAGCGACTGCCCGGCCATGCAGCGCGCCGCGATCTTCGCCAGCGGCCGGCCGGTGGCCTTGCTCACGAAGGGCGAGGTACGCGAGGCACGCGGGTTCACTTCCAGCAGGAAGACGCGGCTGGCCTGCACCGCGAACTGCACGTTCATCAGGCCATTGACCTTCAGCGCGCGCGCCAGCTTCACGGTCTGCACGCGAATCTCGTCCTGCACCACGGCCGGCAGCGAGTACGCCGGCAGCGAGCAGGCGGAGTCACCGCTGTGCACGCCGGCCTGCTCGATGTGCTCCATGATGCCGCCGATCACCACCGCGCCGCTGCCGTCGGCCAGGGCGTCGACATCGACCTCGATGGCGTCGTCGAGGAAGCGGTCGATCAGCACCGGTGAGTCGTTGCTGACCTGTACCGCCTCGCGGATGTAGCGGGTGAGATCGGCGTCGTCGTGGACGATTTCCATCGCCCGGCCGCCGAGCACGTAGCTGGGGCGGACCACCGAGGGATAGCCGACCTTCTTGGCCGCCGCCAGCGCGGTTTCCAGCGAGGTGGCGACGCCATTGGGCGGCTGCAGCAGGCCCAGTTCGTCAACCAGCTTCTGGAAGCGCTCGCGGTCTTCGGCGAGGTCGATGGAATCCGGCGTGGTGCCGATGATCGGCGCGCCCGCCGCCTCCAGCGCGCGCGCCAGCTTCAGCGGCGTCTGGCCACCGAACTGCACGATCACGCCCTTGGGCTTTTCGAGGTCGATGATCTCCATCACGTCCTCGAAGGTCAGCGGCTCGAAGTACAGGCGGTCGCTGGTGTCGTAGTCGGTGGACACCGTCTCGGGATTGCAGTTGACCATGATGGTCTCGTAGCCGTCCTCGCGCAGGGCGAGGCTGGCATGGACGCAGCAGTAGTCGAACTCGATGCCCTGCCCGATCCGGTTCGGGCCACCACCCAGCACCATGATCTTGTCGCGGCCGGTCGGTTGCGCCTCGCACTCCTCGTCGTAGCTGGAGTAGAGGTAGGCGGTGTCGGAGGGGAATTCTGCGGCACAGGTGTCCACCCGCTTGTAGACCGGGCGCACGCCCAGGGCGTGGCGGCGGGCGCGCACTTCCAGCTCCATCACCCCGATCAGCTTGGCGATACGGCGGTCCGAGAAGCCCAAGCGCTTCCAGGCACGCAGGGTGTCGGCATCCAGCTCGTCGATACGGGTGCCGGTGATCGCCTTCTCGGTGAAGATCAGTTCTTCAATCTGCTCCAGGAACCAGGGATCGATCTTCGAGGCTCGGAAGATCTCGTCCAGACTCAGGCCGGCACGGAAAGCGTCGCCGACGTACCAGAGGCGCTTGCCGCGCGGCGTCGCCAGCTCCTCGCGGATGCGCGAGATCGACTCCGCCGAGTGGTCCGGCACCTGCGGATCGAAGCCGTCGCTGCCGGTCTCCAGGCCGCGCATGGCCTTGTGCAGCGCCTCCTGGAAGTTGCGGCCCATGGCCATCACCTCGCCGACGCTCTTCATCTGCGTGGTCAGGCGCGAGTCGGCGGCCGGGAACTTCTCGAACGTGAAGCGCGGAATCTTCACCACCACGTAGTCGATCGAGGGCTCGAAGCTGGCCGGGGTGACGCCGCCGGTGATCTCGTTCTTCAACTCGTCGAGCGTGTAGCCCACCGCCAGCTTGGCGGCGACCTTGGCAATCGGGAAGCCGGTGGCCTTGGAGGCCAGCGCCGACGAGCGCGACACGCGCGGGTTCATCTCGATGACGATGAGGCGGCCGTCCTTGGGATTGACCGCGAACTGCACGTTCGAGCCGCCGGTCTCAACACCGACCTTGCGCAGCACCGCCAGCGAGGCGTTGCGCATGATCTGGTATTCCTTGTCGGTGAGCGTCTGCGCGGGTGCCACGGTGATCGAGTCGCCGGTATGCACGCCCATCGGATCGAAGTTCTCGATCGAGCAGACGATGATGCAGTTGTCGTTCTTGTCGCGAACGACCTCCATCTCGAATTCCTTCCAGCCGAGCAGGCTCTCTTCGATCAGCACCTCGGTGGTCGGCGAGAGGTCGAGACCGCGGGAGACGATCTCCTCGAACTCCTCGATGTTGTAGGCGATGCCGCCGCCCGAGCCGCCGAGCGTGAAGCTGGGGCGGATGATGGCCGGGAAGCCGACATACTTCTGCAACTCGCGCGCCTCGTCCATCGAGTGGGCGACGCCGGACTTGGCCGAGCCCAGACCGATCTCGGTCATCGCGTCGCGGAACTTCAGGCGGTCTTCGGCGAGGTCGATGGCGTGGGCGTTGGCGCCGATCAACTGCACGCCGTACTTGTCGAGCACGCCGTGCTTGACCAGATCCAGCGCGCAGTTGAGCGCGGTCTGGCCGCCCATGGTCGGCAGCACCGCGTCCGGGCGCTCCTTCTCGATGATGCGGGCCACGGTCTCCCAGCGGACCGGCTCGATATAGGTGGCGTCGGCCATCTCCGGGTCGGTCATGATCGTCGCCGGATTGGAGTTGACCAGGATCACCCGGTAACCCTCGGAGCGCAGCGCCTTGCAGGCCTGGGCACCCGAGTAGTCGAACTCGCAGGCCTGGCCGATGATGATCGGGCCGGCGCCGATGATCAGGATGCTTTTTAGGTCGGTGCGTTTCGGCATGGGAAGCTCACTCTCATCAAAGGCTGGCGGTCGCCAGCTTGGCGCTGAACGCCATGAACAGGACACCGGCCAGACCGGTCCCGCCCGCCGCCAGGCGGCGACGGGAGCGGACACTCTCCGCCAGGCGGCTGCCGGCGAAGATCAGGGCGGTGAGGTACAGAAAGCTGATCGTCTGCAAGATCAGCCCCAGCAGGGTGAAACTCAGCCAGGGATGCGGATAGGCGGGGTCCACGAACTGGATGAAGAAGGACATGAAGAACAGGATCGCCTTGGGATTGGTCAGGCAGATCAGCACCGTGCGGCCGAAGGGGTTCTCCACCCGCGGTGGCGGCATCTCGACCAGGTTTTCGGCCCGGACGGCCGCGGCTGCCTTCCAGCCCGCCCAGCCCGAGCGCAGCAGGCCCAGTCCGAGCCAGGCCAGGTAGGCGGCGCCCACCAGCTTCAGCGCCAGGAACACCTGCGGGTAGTTCTGGGTCAGGGTGGCGACTCCCAGCACCGAGAGCAGCATCAGCAGTGAGTCGCCGACCATCACCCCGGCCGTTGCGCGATAGCCGTCGCGCACGCCCTGGCGCGCCGCCACGCTGAGCACGAACAGCGAGTTCGGGCCGGGCAGCAGAACGATGATCACCGTCCCGATCAGGTAGGCGGTGAGGTCGGTGATACCAAACATGCTCAGCCCCGCGGAGCCGTCATCAGGCCGACGAAGCGGTCGAACAGCACGCCGACATCGTGCGGCCCCGGGCTGGCTTCCGGGTGACCCTGGAAGCTGAAGGCCGGCGCGTCGCTCAAGGCGATGCCCTGGTTGGAGCCGTCGAACAGCGAGCGGTGGGTGACCTTCACATTGGCCGGCAGCGTCGCCTCGTCCACCGCGAAGCCGTGGTTCTGGCTGGTGATCATCACCTGGCCGGTGGCGAGATCCTGCACCGGATGGTTGGCGCCGTGATGGCCGAACTTCATCTTGAGTGTCTTGGCACCGGCGGCGAGGCCGAGTATCTGGTGACCCAGGCAGATGCCGAAGGTCGGCAGCTTGGCGGCGATGAACTCGCGGGCGGCGGCGATGGCGTAGGTGCAGGGCTCCGGATCGCCGGGACCGTTGCTGAGCAGCACGCCGTCCGGCTTGAGCTTGAACACCTCGGCGGCCGGCGTCTGTGCCGGCACCACGGTGAGCGTGCAGCCACGGTCCACCAGCATGCGCAGGATGTTGCGCTTGACGCCGAAGTCATAGACCACAACGTGGAAGCGCGCGGCCTTGAGCTCGGTCTCGCGATTGGTCTCCAGCGTCCAGGAGCCCTTGGTCCAGGAGTAGGACTCCTTCACCGAAACGACCTTGGCGAGGTCGGCGCCTTTGAGACCCTTGAAGCCGCGGGCGGCGGCCAGCGCCTGCGCCTCGGTCACCTCCGGGCCGGCGACGATGGCGCCGTTCTGGGCGCCCTTAGCGCGCAGGATGCGGGTCAGCCGGCGGGTGTCGATGCCGGCGATGGCCACCGTCCCCTGCTCGGCGAGATAGGCGCGAAAGTCCTGGGTCGAGCGGAAGTTGGAGGGCGCACGCGGCACCTCGCGCAGCACCAGACCGGCCAGCCGCACCCTGCCGGACTCGTCGTCCTCGGCATTCACACCGACATTGCCGATGTGGGGATAGGTCAGCGTGACAATCTGATCGGTGTAGGAGGTATCCGTGAGAATTTCCTGATACCCGGTCATGGCGGTGTTGAACACCACCTCACCCGTCGTGACGCCGATGGCGCCAATGGAAATTCCTTTAAAAACAGACCCATCAGCAAGGGCCAACAGGGCGGTAGCAGCTTTGTTCATGGTCGCAGTAGCTCGGCAACTTCGGGGTGCGGCCATGAAAAAGGGGGCTTTTGGCCCCCTTCTTCAGGATTAAGGCGATAGTTTAGCGGTTTAGGGGCATTTCGTCCATGAAAACCCGCTCCCGGAAAGCTAGAACAGCCCCAACTGACCACCCAGCGAGGGCGGCCGGAACCGCTCACTGCTCAGGCTCAGCCGCTCGCCGGTAGCCAGCCCCAGCCGCCGGCAGGCCAGCTCGAAGCGCCGACGCAGCAACTCCGCCACCGGCCCGCTGCCGCGGAAGCGACTGCCCCACTCCGACTGGTAGTCGGCACCGCCGCGGGTATCGCGGATCAGACTCATCACATGCGCGGCACGGTCGGGGAAGTGCGTGGCCAGCCATTCCTGAAACAGCGGCGAAACCTCGCGCGGCAGGCGCACCAGGATGGTGCTGGCGCGCTGCGCCCCGGCCTCGCTGGCGGCTTCTAGTATCTGCTCCAACTCGTGGTCGTTGATGCGCGGGATCATCGGCGAGGCATTGATGCCCACCGGCACCCCGGCCGCGCGCAGCTCGCGGATCGCCCGTAGGCGTGCGCCGGGGCTGGCGGCGCGCGGCTCCAGAATGCGCTTCAGGGCCGGGTCCAGGGTGGTCAGGCTGATGTAGACCGCCACCAGATCGAGCCTGGCCATCTCGGCCAAGAGATCCAGATCGCGCAGCACCAGCACCCCCTTGGTGACGAGTGCCACCGGATGACGCGCTTCGAGCAGCACCTCCAGCACGCCCCGGGTCAGTTTCAGCTCGCGCTCGCAGGGCTGGTAGGGGTCGGTGCTGCTACCGAGATTGATTGCCGAGGGCCGGTAGCCGGGCGCCGCCAGCTCCTGTTTCAGCAGCTTCGCCGCCTCCGGCTTGTAGAACAGCTTGGTTTCGAAATCGAGGCCGGGCGAAAGGCTCAGATAGGCGTGAGTCGGACGCGCGTAGCAATAGATGCAGCCGTGCTCGCAGCCCTTGTAGGGGTTGATCGAGTATTCGAAGGGGATGTCCGGCGAATCGTTGCGGGTGAGGATGGTCTTGCTGCGCTCGGGTATCAGCTGGGTTTCCAGCGGCGGCGGCGCTTCCTCCTCGATATCCCATTCGTCATGGAATACCGCGTGCGACTGCGCGCTGAAACGACTATCGGCGTTGGAAACCGCACCACGCCCCTTGTGCGGGCCGGTCGCCGCCCGGCTCATCCCGCGCGCGCCCTGGCGTTGGCTTCCACCAGCAACTGCTGCAGCACCGTCGGGTTGATGCCGTCGAGGTCTTTCAGATGCAGACAACCCCTGCCCGGCCGACACTTGCCCAGACGCGCCACGATCATCTCCAGGCCCTCAAGGCTGCCGCCCAGGTAGAGCGTGATTTCGTTCTTGCGCGGCTCGAATCCCAGGCGAAAGCCATCGCCCTCCTGGCCGGTGGCGGAACGCCCACGGCGGCTGCCGAAACCCAGCACCGAATCGCCCCAGACCCGCGCCGGCTCGCCGACCACGTTCTGCATCAGCTTGACCAGGAAATAGCAGTCCTGCCGGCGGCGGCTGTCGGCCACCGAACGCAGCAAGGCATCGACGCTGACGCCGCCAGCACTGGCCTTGGGCAGGATCATTGCCAGGCTCCTGCTCGCGGCGCACCGCGCTCAGGGCTGAGTGCTGCCGGCATAGTCCACCACCAGATTGGCCAGGGTGCGCACACCGATCGGCAGCACGCCCTCGTCGAGATGAAAGCGCGGCGAATGATTGGCGGCGAATTTTTCCGGTGCCTCGCCCTTGGGCCGCGCGCCCAGGAACACGTACAGACCCGGCACCTGCTGCGCGAAGTAGGAAAAATCCTCGGCGCCGAGCATCGCGTCCGGCGTCTTCACCGGCCCGCCGGCGACGCGGCTTAAGGTAGGACGCATGCGCGCCACCAGCGTCGGGTCGTTGACCGTCACCGGGTAGGCCGACTCGGCACCGATGGTGACTTCGGCGCTGGCGCCGGCCGCCTCGGCAATCTTCTCGGCGGTGCGCCTCACCCTTTGGTGCAGCTCGGCGCGCATGCCGTCGTCGAGCGCGCGCAGCGTGCCCTTCATCATCACCTGGTCGGGAATGATGTTGTTGCGCACGCCGCCGTCGATCTTGCCGATGGTGACGATCACCGGCTCCTTGCCGACATTCATCTGCCGCGAGGCCACGGTCTGCAGACCCATCACGATCTGGCTGGCGGTAACGATGGGGTCGACGCCCTGCCAGGGGGCGGCACCGTGGGTCTGCTTGCCCTTGACCAGGATGTCGAGGCTGTCGGCACTGGCCATCGCCCCGCCCTCCTTCACCAGCACTTCGCCAACGTCCCACTGCGCGAACACATGCAGGCCGAAGACCACTTCCGGCTTGGGGCTCTTCTCGAAAACGCCCTCCTTCAGCATCAGCTGGGCGCCGCCCTCCTCGCCAGCCGGCGGGCTTTCTTCGGCGGGCTGGAAGATGAATTTCACCGTGCCGGCCAGCTGCGGCCTGAGTTGCGAGAGCACCTCGGCGGTGCCAAGCAGAATCGAGGTATGGGCGTCATGACCGCAGGCGTGCATCACGCCGACCTCCTTGCCGTCATAGCTGCCGCGGACCTTGGAGGCAAAGGGCAGATCGACCTCCTCGGCCACTGGCAGCGCGTCCATGTCGGCGCGCAGCGCCACCACCGGCCCCGGCTTGCCGCCCTTGAGCACCGCGACCACGCCGGTGTGGGCGACACCGGTCTGCACTTCCAGGCCGAGTGCCTTGAGCTTGGCGGCGACGAACTTCGCGGTCTCGAACTCGCGGTTCGACAGCTCCGGATGCTGGTGCAGGTGGCGGCGGTTCTTGATCAGCTGCGGCTCGATCTGCGCGCTCAGGCGGTCGATCTCCGCATGCAGGTCGGGTGGCGCGGCCGCCCCCGCCAGAGCCGGAAAAGTGGCGAGGGCAACAAGAATGACCAGTGACTTCATGTCGGGCGCTCCGTCAGGGATGCGCCAGCTTAGCGGACTACAGGCCCAGCACGTCCGGCATGTCGTACAAGCCCGGCCTGGCCCTGGCCAGCCACTGCGCCGCGCGCACCGCGCCACGCGCGAAGTTCATGCGGCTGGTGGCCTTGTGGGCGATCTCGACCCGCTCGCCGTCGCCGAGAAACAGCACGCTGTGGTCGCCGACCACGTCGCCGCCGCGCACGGTGGAAAATCCGATGGTCTGCGCCTCACGGGCGCCAGTGTGGCCATAGCGCTCGTAGACCGCGCAGGTCTTGAGATCGCGGCCGAGGCCGGCGGCCACCGCCTCGCCCATGCGCAGGGCGGTGCCACTGGGCGCATCGACCTTGTGGCGGTGATGGGCCTCGACGATCTCGACGTCATAGCCCTCGTTCAGCAGCTTGCCGGCCTGCTCCAGCAGTTTCAGCACGACGTTGACGCCGATGCTGAAGTTGGCCGCCAGCACGATGGGGATCTGCGTCGCGGCCGCGGCAATCGCCGCCTTCTGCTCCGGGCTGAAGCCGGTGGTGCCGATCACCAGGGCCTTGCCCTGCTGCTGACACAGCGCCAGGGCGGCGAGCGTGCCTTCCGGCCGGGTGAAGTCGATCAGCACGTCCAGGCCGGCAACGGCAGACGCTAAGTCGTGATGCACCGCCAGGCCGGCCGGCGGCAGACCGACCATGGAGCCGGCGTCCAGGCCGTAGCCGGGCGTGCCCTCGGGCGCGATGGCGGCGGCCAGACGCGTGCCTTCGGCGGCGGCGACCGCCTGGATCAGCGCATGGCCCATGCGGCCAGTGGCGCCGTGAATACCGATACGTAGTGTCATCGCGAACGCCTCAATGGCTCTGGACGCCGACGATCTTCATCGCCAGCTCCAGCGCCTGTTCGTAGTTGAGTCGGGGATCGACCTGCGAGCGATAGGCGCGCTCCAGATCGGTTTCGGTGAGATTGCGGGCGCCGCCGACGCATTCGGTGACGTCCTCGCCGGTCAGTTCCAGATGCACGCCTCCCAGCCGCGAGCCGGCGGCGCGATGGATCGCGAAGGCGCTGGTCAGCTCGCCGGCGATGTCGTCGAAGGCGCGGGTCTTGAGGCCGTTGCTGGTGCTCTGGGTGTTGCCGTGCATGGGGTCGCAGAGCCAGAGCACCGGATGCCCGGAGCGCTTCACCGCATCCACCAGACCGGGCAGGTACTGCTCGATCTTGCCGACACCCATGCGGTGGATCAGCACCAGCTTGCCGGCCTCGCGCTGCGGATTGAGCGCCTCGCACAAGGCCAGCACCCAGTCGGCGCCCATGCTCGGGCCGACCTTCACGCCGATGGGATTGGCGATGCCGCGGCAGTACTCGACGTGGGCACCGTCCAGGGCGGCGGTACGCAGGCCGATCCAGGGGAAGTGGGTAGACAGGTTGTACCAGCCCGGCTGGCGCGGCACCTGGCGGGTCTGCGCCTGCTCAGCCCAGAGCAGCAGGGCCTCGTGGCTGGTGAAGAAATCCACACGCTGGAAGTCGCTGAGCGGCGCGCCGGCCAGGGTTTCCATGAAGCGCAGCGAGTCACCGATGGCATCGACCTGCGCCTGGTATTCGGCGGCGTGCGGCGCGTGCTGCACCCAGTCCAGATCCCAGTATTCCGGGTGGTGCAGGTCGGCGAAGCCGCCGTCGATCAAGCCGCGCACGAAGTTGATGGTCATGGCCGAGCGGGCATGGCCTTCGAGCAGACGCTGCGGATCGGGCGTGCGCGCCGCCAGCGTGAACTCCCGGGCATTGACCAGATCGCCGCGATAGCTGGGCAGCGTCACTCCGTCCTTGGTCTCGACGTCGGCCGAGCGCGGCTTGGCGTACTGGCCGGCAAAGCGGCCGACGCGGGTGACGCGGGTCTTCAGGCCGTGGGTGAGCACCAGGCTCATCTGCAGCAGCACCTTGAGCCGGTTGGTGATCAGCTCGGCGCGGCAGTCGGCGAAGCTCTCGGCGCAGTCGCCGCCCTGCAGCACGAAGCGCTCGCCACGCTGGGCGGCGGCGAACTCGGCCTTGAGCTTGTTGACCTCCCAGGAAGTCACCAACGGCGGCAGCCGCTTGAGCTGCGCCAGCACCGCTTGCAGCGCGGCGGGGTCTGGATAGGTCGGGTGTTGGGCGACCGTCTTGGTCTGCCAGCTTTCGGGGGTCCAGGTCATCGGTGACGCACGATCAAGGCGGTGGGGGCTGCGATAATGGGGGCGAAGTATAGACCCCACCCGCCCGCCTACCCGACTGATGACCGTGACTCCGGCCGCCGCGCACACCCCTTTGATGCAACAGTACCTGCGCATCAAGGCCGACTTCCCGGCGACCCTGGTGCTGTTCCGGATGGGCGACTTCTACGAGCTGTTCTACGACGACGCCCGCAAGGCAGCGCGGCTGCTCAACATCACCCTCACCCAGCGCGGCGAGTCGGCCGGCCAGCCGGTGGTGATGGCCGGCGTGCCCTATCACCAGCTCGACAACTACCTGGCCCGGCTGATCAAGGCCGGCGAGTCGGCGGCCATCGTCGAACAGGTCGGCGAGGTGGGCGTCGACAAGGGGCCGGTGCGCCGCGAGGTGGCACGCATCGTCACTCCCGGCACCGCCACCGACGAGGCCCTGCTCGATCCGCGCAGCAGCAACCGTCTGGCCGCCGTCTGCGTACAGGACGGCCGCTACGGCCTGGCCTGGCTGGAACTCAGCTCCGGCAGCTTCCGGGTGCTGGAGACGACCAAGATCAGCGACTTCAGCGGCGAGCTGGCGCGGCTCAGGCCCAGCGAGCTGCTGATCCCCGACGATCTCGCCTCCACGCTCGCCAAGGTCCTGTCCGGCAGCCCGGCCCGCCGACGCCCGCCCTGGCACTTCGACGCCGTCGCTGCCCGCCGCAAGCTGATCGAGCAGTTCGGCACCCGAGACCTGCGCGGCTTCGGCGCCGAGGAGCTGCAACCGGCGCTGGGCGCCGCCGGCGCGCTGCTCGCCTATGTCGCGGAGACCGCCCGCGCCCAGCTCGCCCACGTCGCCGGCCTGACCGTGGAGATTCCCGACGAGGCGCTGATCCTCGATGCCGCCAGTCGCCGCAATCTGGAGATCGACCGCACCCTGGCCGGCGAACCCTCGCCCACCCTCGCCAGCGTGATGGACAGTGCGGTCAGCCACATGGGCAGCCGCCTGCTGCGCGCCTGGCTGCTGCGGCCGCTGCGCGACCGCAAGCTGCTGTCCGCGCGCCAGGACGCGGTGCAGGAGCTGCTCGCCGCCTCCACCGCCATCCCGCCACGCGCCCAGCCGCTGCACGAGCCGCTGCGCCTGGCGCTGCGCGACATAGCCGATCTGGAGCGCATCACCGGCCGCATCGCGCTGCGTAGCGCGCGGCCGCGTGACCTCGCCGGTCTGCGCGACACCCTCGCCAGCCTGCCGGCGGTGCGCGGCGCGCTCGCCAGTGCCGCCACTGCGCGCCTCGCCGAGCTGCTGGAGCGGCTGGGCCAGCACGAGGCACTCACCGAGCGCCTGGCTGGCGCGCTGGCCGAGTCGCTGCCGCTCCTGGCACGCGACGGCGGCGTATTCCGCACCGGTCACGACGCCACACTCGACGAGCTGCGCGGCCTGTCGGAGAACGCCGACGGCTATCTGCTCGACCTCGAACGCCGCGAGCGCGAGCGCAGCGGTATCGACAGCCTGAAGGTCGCCTACAACCGAGTGCACGGCTACTACATCGAGGTCGGCAAGAGCCACGCCGCGAAGATTCCCGCCGACTACACGCGTCGGCAGACGCTCACCAACTACGAGCGCTACATCACCGAAGAGCTGAAGCGCTTCGAAGACACCGTGCTCTCGGCCCGCGACCGCGCGCTGGCCCGCGAAAAGGCGCTCTACGAAGCCCTGCTGGAGGAGCTGGCCGGCCATCTGCCAGCACTGCAGGCGACCGCCGCGGCGCTCGCCGAACTCGACGTGCTGGCCGCCTTCGCGGAGCGCGCCATGCAGTTGCGGCTGGTGCGGCCGGAGCTGGTCGAGAGCGGCGGCATCGAGATCGTCCAGGGCCGGCATCCGGTAGTGGAATCGACCCTGAGCGAGCCGTTCACGCCGAATGATCTGCGCCTGGACGAGGGGCGCCGCCTGCTGGTCATCACCGGCCCCAACATGGGCGGCAAGAGCACCTACATGCGTCAGGCGGCGCTGATCGTGCTGCTCGCGCACACCGGCAGCTTCGTGCCGGCCGCCTCGGCGCGCATCGGCCCCATCGACCGCATCTACACCCGCATCGGCGCCGGCGACGACCTCGCCGCCGGGCAGTCGACCTTCATGGTCGAGATGAGCGAGACCGCCAACATCCTGCACAACGCCACCGAGCAGTCGCTGGTGCTGATGGACGAGGTCGGCCGTGGCACCTCCACCTACGACGGCCTGTCGCTGGCGCGCGCCAGCGCCGAACACCTCGCCGTGGCGGTGCGCGCCTACACCCTGTTCGCCACCCACTACTTCGAGATCACCGCGCTGGCCAGCGAGAAGCCGGGCGTAGCGAATGTGCATCTGGAAGTTGCAGAGTATTCCGATGCCGGCGGCGAGACGCTCGCCTTCCTGCACAGCGTGCGGGAAGGCCCCGCCAACCGCAGCTATGGCCTGCATGTGGCAGCGCTGGCCGGTGTACCCAAGCCGGTGATCGAGCAGGCGCGGCGCATCCTCGCCGAGCTGGAGCAGCAGCCGGAGAAGGCGCCGAAACCCGACCGCAAGGCGCCGCAGCTCTCGCTGTTCGCGGAACTGCCGTCAAAGGCGCTGGCCGCACTCGACGCCCTGGACCCGGACGAGCTTTCGCCCAAGCAGGCTCTGGAAGCGCTCTACAAGCTGAAGAAGTTGCGGTGAGGGCGGCGGCCGCTGGCCGCCTGTGAGGGCGCGGGTTCGCTGCGCTCCCCGCTGTAAGGGCGCGATGCTGCGCATCGCTGTGAGGGAAAAGCCGAAACGGAGTGTGGGCGTCGCTGGTCCTGCAGCACTTGCTGACGCTCATCCCTCACAGGGCCGCGCAGCGGCCCGACCTCACAGCGAGCCCGCGCAGCGGGCAGCGTCCTCACAGGCGGCCAGCGGCCGCCGCCCTCACCGGCTCAGTGCAGCATCATGAACGTCTGCAGCTCGCCGACGATGAAGCCGAGCACGGCGCCGACCACGATCAGCGACCACTCGTCCTCCTTGAACGCCGGCCGCAGCATGCCCTCGAACTCCTCGGGGCTGAGCTTCTGCATGCGCTCCTGCAAGGTGTTGCGGATGTCCATCGCGCCCTCGGCGTAGCCATCGACATGGCGCAGGGTCTTGGGCAGGGTCTTCACCAGCTTTTCGGTGACGGTCTGCTTCATCTGCTGGTACTGGCGCGAGCCGATGGCGAAGGCCACCAGCGGCCGGGCGAAACCGGCCTGCTCATCCACGGTCCTTTCGACGTGCTTCTGCACCAGCGCGAACAGACGGTCGGACGCCGGCCCTTCCAGCACCGCCTCCCAGATGTTGGCCGGGGTGATGATCTGGTCGGAAACCAGGCGCGCGTAATCGCGCGAGACCTCCTTCTGGCGGCGCAGGAACAGACCCTGGTAGGTCAGCCCGAGAATCTTCTTCGGCTGCTTGGGGTGAAACAGCATCTGCAAGGCCAGCCAGTCAGAGGCGAAACCGATGAACAGGCCGAATGCCGGCAGGATCCAGGGCGACTGGTAGAACAGCCAGACCACCATCTGGATCAGACCGATGATGAAGCCGAACACCAGGCCGGAGTGACCGAAGAAGCGGAACTCCTTGCGGCCCACCTCGGAGAACACCCGGTTGAGCAGCTGCTTGTCGCGCAGCAGCGCGGTGATGACCATGTGCTTTAGGTCAAACATCTGGCCGATGTTGCTGCGCAGCTCGGCCATCACCTGACCGACCACCTGCGGCGCTTCGGACTGCACCCGCTTGATCAGGCGCTCGCGGGCGAAGTTGGGCAGCAGCTCCCAGAGTCCCGGCTGGTATTGCGAGAGCACCTCGCGGGTGATCTGCTCCACCGCGCCGAGCATGGGCTTTTCGATTTCGGCGGCGATCTGCTTGGGGTCCAGGCGCGAGAAGATTTCCTCGACGGTGATCAGCCGAGTGCTGATGACGTCCACCGCGATGCTGGCCATCTTCTCCGCCTTGCGCGGAATCACGCCCTGCCAGCCGAGGTAGGGCTTGATGCCGACGAATTCCAGCGGCTGGAACATCATCCGCACCGCGACGATTTTGGTGACATAGCCGATCACCGCGGCGATCAGCGGCATCGACAGATACAGCCACCACTGCGCCAGAAAGTTGGCCTGTGCGGTCAGCAAGGCAGCGTGCAGGCTCTGCAACATGCAGTCTTTCTCCCCTCGATTAGGATTCTTGTGTCGGGAAGGCTAGCAGACCGGTGAGCACAAAAAAGCCCGCTTGCGGCGGGCTTGGTGGTTTTGCGCAAGAGCCGGGCGACTGGCGCCCTGGCAGCGGCAAGCTCGCTAGTTGCCCGTCATGCCCGCCTGCTCCAACGAGCAGCGCACCGCAAACAGCACGCAGGTAACGAACACGCAGACCATCACCGCCCCCATGAAGATCAGCTTGCCGGGGCTCGCCTTCTGGAAATCGCGCTGATGCGCCTTGGAGCTCTGCACGCCGAACATCGCCGCCGCCGCACTGGCGGCCGCGGAAGCCAGGCCGCTGTCCTTCTTTTCGGCGCTGTCTGGGGGCGGGGTATGTTCGGACTCGGGCTGATTCATGGCTCTTTAGAAGGTTGCCGCAGATGGAAACGACTCAGTAGTCGGCGAGGATCTTGGACGACACGATCTGGTCGCGCGCCGATTTGACCTTGACGTCCTCGCCTAGCAAGGCCTCCAGTTTGCCACCAACCAGGGGGATGCCGCAGGACAGCGTCCACTTCATGCGATTGACCGCGCTCTTGGCGTCGCCTTCCAGCTTCATCTCGGCGGTGACCTTCACCGGCGCGCCCTTGATCTCGGTGGTGATCTTGCCGGTCTTGCTGGCGGCATCCCAGCTATCGGTCTGGGTAACGCTGATGCGCTCACCGATGAACTTCTTGGCGAAGTCCGGCAAGGGCGCGTCGGAGCCGGCCTCGTAGTGCACGGTGATGGAAAAGCCCTTCGCCGAGTGCTGGTAGTCCAGCACCTGGATGTTGTTGTAGCCGGCGTCCCGGTACTTGCGCTCGAAGAAGGCGCGGTCGGAATACATCTTCCAGACACTGGCCACACCCTTGCTGAACTTGTGTTCGAGATCGATCTTGGTGCTCATGGTTTCTCCCCTTATGAGTCTTATTACTGACTTAAGAAAAAGGCCGCCGAGCAGATGCGCGGCGGCCTTCGAGTACCGCTCTAAACCTTACTTCGTGGACATCTTCTGCACCGAGGCAGCCGAGAAGTAGTCCTTGCTGAAGTCGGCGGTCAGGTCGAAGGGCTTGTCTTCGTTGAACGCCGCGGTGATGAAGTAACGGCCGGAGGTGAAGTGGTAGATGATTTCCGGAACCGTCGAGCCAGCCTGGATGTTCGAGCCGAACACGAAGTGGCCTTCCTGGAACTGGTACAGGTTGCCGCGGGCATCGTAGTTGTCGGCGGCGACGATGTTCCAGCTATCTTCGTCGATGTACATCACGCGCTTGGCGAAGGTGTGGCTGGTGCCCGGCTTGATGGTGGCTTCCACCACCCAGACGCGGTGCAGCTCGTAGCGCGGCAGGTCGGCGTTGAGGTGCTTGGGCTTGGCGAGATCCTTGTACTTGGTCATCGGGCCGGCCAGCTTGTAGCTGTTGTACGGGATGTACACCTCTTTCTTGCCGACCAGCTTCCAGTTGTAGCGCTCGAGCACGCCGTTGAAGACGTCGACCTGGTCATAGAACTCGTGACCGTCGGTGCCCTCGTAGGGGTTGTCGCAGCAGACCGTCGGCGCGCGGCGGATGCGCTTGATGCCGGGCGAATAGAGCCAGGCGGCGCGGCCGTCGTTGCCCAGGCCCGCCTTGTCGTGCACCAGGATGAAGGTGCCGGCCAGACGCGGCGGCGCCACCGTCTGCGACAAGTACTTGAGGTACTCGCCCTCGGTCTTGGTCATCGGGATCGGGTTCTTGATCGAGGCGTAGGAGAACTGCACGTTCTCGATCACCTTGGTGAGCTGGAAGTCACCGTTGGGCTGCACGATCATCTGGTTGTTGAAGCGGGTCACCGCCTCGCCACGCCACTTCAGCTTGTGGTTCCAGACCGGCTCGGCACCGTTCTTCGGGACCGGGAAGGGGAAGCCCAGCTTGCAACCATCCAGCACGTCGGTGCCGATCAACTCGCAGTTGGTGGCATTGACCTTGGTGGCGTCGTAGATCGGCTGCGGCCAGGACACGTTCCGATGCGTCGGGAAGACGTTCATCTTGTAGGTGTCGTAAGTCTTCAGAAGGTACTTGTGGCCTTCGGTCAACTTGTCCTTGTACTGGTCGATGTTGGCCTTGGTGATGGTGAACTTCGGCTTTTCGGCCGCGATCGCCGAGTCCATCGGGAACTCGCCCTTGAGCGAACCGCTCTGGGGTGCCGGCTTCCAATCCGGAACGCTGCCATCCTTGTTGCCAGCTTTTTCAGCGCCGACAGGCGTGAGTGTGGTGCCGAGCTTTGCAGCCTCGTCAGCACCGACTTTTGCAACGGCCTGTTGGGCCGCAAGGCTCAGCGCGATCGCGCTGAACGCTAAGGACAAATTTTTCATGTCCGGTTTTCTCCTCGGGAGGTGGCAGTGTTCGCAAGGTTACGAACCCTGCGAGGCGTTGGATGCTAACGAATAATCCGCGTGTGCGCCAAGCTGACTGCCTGCTCGGGGATAAGCTCAATTATTGCTGCATTGCGATAGCGGAAAGCGCCCTGGCCAGGGGCTTGCGTAGATCGAGTTCGGCACCCAGGGTCGCCAGGGCGATGAATACGCCGGCCAAGCGGCGATGCAGGAACACGATCTCGCGCGGCGGCACCCTGAAACTCAGCGACAAGGCGTTCCTGGCCGCCATCTGGCTGACCCGCATCGGCAGGTTGGAAGCCCCGAACCGATAGGCGCCACGGGCATTGAGCAGCTCCTTGGGAGCGTGCTCGGGATCAAACGGTTCGACAATGCCGGCGCACATTTCGGTGAAGGCCTGGAGCGCGGCAGGCGGAAAATTCGCATCGGCCAGGCCGATGGCCGTAGCGCCGGCGCCGACCGTCGGCGCGTCGCGCAGCAGGGCGCCACGCAGGATCAGCGCGTAATCGCGGACGAATTCCGGCTCGTAGACCCGGGTGGCGCCGAAATCCAGCAGCACCAGTCGGTCATGGCCATCGGCATCCAGCCGCACCCGGTAGTTGCCGAAGTGCGGATCGGTCTGCACCAGCCGCCACTCGAAGAACTCGCGCAGAAACAGCTCGGCAAAGGCGAGGCCCAGGGCATCGCGCCGCGCCTGCGGCAGCTCCCGCACCTGGGCATCCTGCACCGAGCAGCCGGACTCGTAGGTGGTGGTGAGCACGGTGGCGGCGCTGTACTCGGGCAGCACCCGCGGCACCGCGTAGCGGGAATCGCCGGCCAGGCGGCGGGCGAACTCCTCGGTCCAGGCTCGCTCCTGCACGTAATCGCACTCGCGCAGCAGCATCTCGCGCACCTCCGCGAAGATCGGCGCCAGATCGAAGTTCTTCGGGGTCAGCCGGCTGGCGATGATCAGCCTTGAGAGCGTCTTGATGTCGCTGTCGATGGCCGAGGCAACACCGGGGTACTGGATCTTCACCACCAGTTCCAGACCATCGCTGCGCCGGCGTGCCCGATGCGCCTGGCCCAGCGAGGCGGCGGCGATCGGCGTGTGGTCGATCTCCAGCTCGCGAAGGACTTTCGCGCCCAGAGCCTGTTCCAGTTGCGGCGCCACCACATTCCAGGCCACCGGCATGGAGGAATCCTGCAAGGTGGCGAGCACCTGCACCGCTTCCTCCGGCAGGAAGTACTGGGCATAGAGCGAGAGCATCTGCCCCGCCTTCATCACGCTGCCCTTGAGCTGGCCGAGTTCATCGGCCAGCACCTGCGCCTGCTGGGCGTAGAAGCGCCGATCGGCCTCGGTGCGGGAGATCTCGCCGCGGAAGATGTTGGAAAGCGAGTGCAGGGCGATCTTCGCGCCCGCCCCCATGCCCAGCTTGGCAAGCGCCAGATTGCGCTCCAGCGGTCGGGTTTTCAGGCGCGCGATGGTAGGCTTCGCGGCATCGAATTCGTCTTCCGACATCCCTGATCTCATGAGTTCTCTTGCCGACATTCTATTGGCCGCCCATCACCGCGACGAATTGATCGCCGACGCCGCCCGCCTGGTCGAGGCGCATGTGCAGCAGCGCGGCGGGCTCAAGGGCATGGGCCTGAAGACCGGCCTGGCCCTGCTCAAGGCGGCCAAGCCCGACATCCTGGTGCGCGCCAGCAGCCGCATGCTGCCGGACATGGTCCAGGCGCTGGAGCCGCTCTACCAGGAGTTCCGTCGTTCCGGCAGCGGCGACTTCGCGATCTTCCTCGACCGCCGCGCCGAGGCCGCCGTCGAACTGCTGCTGGGGGTCGCCGATGCCAAGGTCGCGGCGGCGCAGAACGCCGCCGCCAAATCGGTCTACCAGAAGTTTCGCGGCGGCGCCGTGGAAGAGGTCCGCGCGCTGCTGCCGCGCATCGGCAAGCTGGTCAGCGCCTACCTTTAGGGTGCTGTGGCCGCAGGCTTTCGACCTGAATACAAAAGCAGGATGACAGCGTTCTGACGGGCCGTTATAAACAATGCAAATTCGCCGGGCGGCATGTGTCCGGCGGTCAAAAAAATACTTTCGGAGGATTCATGCGTACCCACTGCCGCCCCAGTTCCCTGCTGGCCGCCCTGGCTCTCACCCTGAGCGCAGGCTCGGCACAGGCGATCAATCTCAATTTCGAGTCCCTCGGCATCGAGGGCACGCTCAACAACACGGTCACCGTCGGCGCCCAATGGCGCATGGAGACCCGCTCGCAGGATCTGGTCGGCAAGACCAACCTCAACCAGAGCGTCTGTCGCGGTGTCTACCAGTCCTGCCAGGGCCTGTTCAAAGACCAGATCTATCCCTCCGAACAGCTCGCGCGCTCCCCGGGTGCGGCGACCATGCGCACCGACAACGGCAACCTCAACTACGACCAGTACGACATGACCCAGGGCGGCATCCGCCTGACCCAGGACGTCACCCTGAGCAAGGGTGATTTCGGCTTCTTCGCCCGTGCCATCTCCTTCTACGACGTGCTCAATGACCAGAAGAAGGACTACTACCCGAGCCTGATCACTGTCGACAATGCCGGCCGGGTCGGCATCACCGGCGATCCCGTCGCCAACCGCTACTTCACCCGCGTCTACGGCCCGGGCGAAACCACCGAACTGGAACGCACCGACTCCACCCTGCGCCGGCAGATGGTCGCCGACGTGCAGCTCCTGGACTTCAACTTCTTCGGCAAGCTGCCGATCCCTTGGACCGAAAAGGAATTCGGCTTCAAGATCGGTCGCCAGAACGTCAACTGGGGTGAATCCACCCTGCTGGTGATCAACTCGCTGAACCAGGCGCAGCCGGTCAACGCCAACAACCTCAACCGCTTCGGCTTCATGGTGGAAGAGGTGTTCACCCCGGTGAACATGGCCTTTGCCAGCTTCGAGCCCTATGAGAACGGCACCCTGGAAGCCTTCTACCAGCTGGAATGGAAGCCGGTGGAGATTCCGGCGCCGGGCAGTTATATGTCCAGCAACGACATCGGCACCGACAATGTCATGGACTACGTCAACCTGTCCTTCGGTGGCTCGGTGGACGACAAGGACAAGGTCGGCTACTACCTCGACAACCCGCTGTCGCTGGTGACCGGCACTACCGCCAACATCAGCCGCCTGCCGGATCGCGAACCCGGCTCCGCCGGCCAGTTCGGCGTCGCGCTCAAGACCTATTTCGAGGATCTCAACGGCGGCACCGAGATCGGTCTGTATTTCATGAACTACCACTCGCGCCTGCCCTATGTGAGCTTCAACGCCGGCCAGGCTAGTTGCGCGCGCCGTGAGGGCAATGCCCTGGGCATCGACGCCACCAACTCGGCACAGATCTTCCAGACCTGCCCCAACCTGCCGGTGTTGATCGAGCCCTCGGCGCTCAGCCAGTTCCGTCTGGACGCAGTCGATACCATCCTGCGCAATCCCGAGATTCTGCTGAACAACGACCTGGGCCTGGGACTCGACCCCGCCGCCTTGGGCGTGCTGACCAGCTTGCTCACCGGCGGCGATGCCAGCGACCCGGACGATCTGGTCAAGCTCGACTCCGGCCCGTTCTTCCTCGAATACCCGAAGAACATCCAGTTGTTCGGCGCCTCCTTCAACACCACCGCCGGTGACTACTCCTTCCAGGGCGAAGTAGCCTACCGCCCCAACCTGCCCTTGCAGGTGTCGGTGATCGACGTCGCCTTCGCCGCCGCCCAGCCCTTCCTGACCCGCTGCGGTGGCAAGGCCGCGGATGGCTCCACCATCACTTGCGCCGGCTCCAGCGCCGGACGCGGCTGGGCCGAGGACGGCACGCGCACCGATTACGGCCGCGGCGACGTCGACCCCAATTGCGTGGCCAACGGCAATTGCGACACCGTCAACCTGCTGCTGGGCAGCGCGCCCAATTCGGCACGCTCCTTCCCCAGCTTTCTCTGGGCCTACCGCGGCAACACCTTGGGTGAAGCCACGCCGGGCGCCTATATCCAGGGCTACGAACGCTTCGACGTGCTGCAGTACAACCTGGGCATCACCCGCATCTTCGGTGCCACCGAAAACCCCTTCGGCGCCGACCAGATCATCTCGCTGGTCGAGATCGGAGCGACCCACGTACCCAACATGCCCTCGCTGGATGTGCTGCAGATCGACGCGCCGGGCGTGTACTACCACGCCAGTGCCGGTGCCGATGGCTCTGGCGCCGACGGCTCGCGCCAGGCCTGCGTCACCAACCCCAACTGCGTAGTCGGTGCCGACGGTGGCCGCTTCAATCCGCACCAGGCCGACCTCGAAGCCTTTGCCGATCCCTTTTCCTGGGGCTATCGCTTCGTCAACATCATCAAGTACGAGAGCATCCTGCCCGGCATCTCACTGCAGCCTTTCATCGTCTTCGCCCATGACGTCAACGGCACCGCACCGGGGCCGGGCGAGAACTTCATCCAGGGTCGCAAGAGCGTGACCGCCAACTTCGAGGTCCGCTACAAGTCGGACTTCTCGTTCACCGCCGGCTACAACTGGTATTGGGGCGGCGGCGCCAGCAACCTGATCCACGACCGCGACAATCTGCAGATCTACGCGCGCTATCTGTTCTAAGCACGCCCTGTGAGTCGCCAGCCCCAAGTCCGAAAGTCCGGGCTTGGGGCTTTTTGTTGGTGCGGTGGCTGGCCAGGTTTAGAGGGAAGGCCATGGCGGAGTGCTGTGCTTTCGCCTTGGTCTGCGTGCGTGCGGTTCGCGCATTCGCGCTCTGCTGGCTGTGCAGGGCTTGATAGCTTTTTTTCGCCTCTTGGCGACTCACTTTTCTTTGCTTGTGCAAAGAAAAGTAAGCAAAAGA
>NZ_JBYSYF010000003.1:0-208587 GCF_058782965.1 Stagnimonas sp. FW305-C-60 | reverse complement strand
CGACGCAGGGGTGTGCTTTCTTTTGCTTACTTTTCTTTGCACAAGCAAAGAAAAGTGAGTCGCCAAGAGGCGAAAAAGAGCTCGCACCAACAGCAGACTCAGCAGAGCGCGAATGCGCGAACCACACACCAGCAATCCAACTCGAAAGCACTGCACTCCTCCACGGCTTTCCCCCTCCTCTAACCCCTCCCCGCAAGGGGGAGGAGAACCGGGAGCAAGCAGAGGAAGCGGCGTCCGGCATGAGCCGCTACCCGATCAAACCCGGAATACTCTCGAACAAGCGCCGCGTGTACTCGCTCAGCGTCTGCAGCATCCACGGCCCGGCGATCACCACCACCGCCGCCATCGCCATCAGCTTGGGAATGAACGACAGCGTCATCTCGTTGATCTGGGTCGCGGCCTGGAACAGGCCTACCAACACACCCACCGCCAAGCTGGTCAGCAACAGCGGCGCCGCCAGGCTCAGCGTCAGCAGCAGCGCCTCGCGGCCCAGGGTCAGGACGGTTTCGGGAGTCATGCCACCGCCTTGAACGAGGCCGCCAGCATAGCCATGGTCAGCGACCAGCCATCAACCATCACGAACAGCATCAGCTTGAACGGCAGGCTGATCAGCATCGGCGAGAGCATCATCATGCCCAGGCTCATCAGCACGCTGGATACCACCAGATCAATCACCACGAAGGGCACGAAGATCAGAAAACCGATCTGGAAGGCGGTGGTCAGCTCGCTGGTGAGAAAGCTCGCCGCCAGCACCGTGAACGGCACCTCGCTGGCCTCGGCATAGGGCTCGTCGCGGCCGGACAGGCGGGTGAAGGTGAGCAGATCGGTCTCGCGGGTCTGCGCCAGCATGAAAGCGCGCAAGGGCTGCTGGGCCTTGTCCAGCGCCGGCTGGAACTCCAGCTTGCCGTCCATGTAGGGCTTGACCGCGTCGTCGTGGATCTTGCCCAGCACCGGCGCCATCACGAACAGGCTCAGAAACAGCGAGAGCCCGACCAGAATCTGGTTCGACGGCGTCTGCCCGGTGCCCAGCGCCTGCCGCAGCAAGCCGAGCACGATGACGATGCGGGTAAAGCTGGTCATGGTGAGCAGTAGCGCCGGCAGCAAGCTCAGCGCCGTCATCAGCGCCAGCACTTGCAGCGATAGCGACCAGCTCTGAGCGCCGTTGGCGGAGGTTTCCAGGGTCAGCGCCGGAATGCCGGCGGCCTGGGCCGTCGGCACCAGCAGCAACAAGATCAGCAGCCCCAGGGACTTCATGGCGTTCAGGCGGAGGTATGGAAGCGCGAAGACCGCAAAGCCTGTGGCCGAGGCGGCGTCGCCACCGCGACGCTCGCTGGCGGCGCCGACGGCACGGCCGCGGCCGGAGCCGCGCTGGGCGTCGGCGCCAGAACCGCGGCGGAACGCTGGCGGGCGCGGTCCAGAACCTGGCGCAACTTGGCGGCGAAGTCGGCGCCGTTCGCAGCCTTGAGCTGCGGTTGGTCGAAATCCGGCGGCACGTCGAACACATGCAGATTGTTGACCCGGCCGGCAGCGACTCCCAGCAAGAGATGGGTCTCGCCGGCCTGCATCCACACCACCCGCTCGCGACTGCCGACCTGCAGGCTGCCGCGCAGCTTCAGGGTTTCGCCACTGGCGCCACGCACACCCTGCAAGGCACGGACACCACGGGCCAGCAGGAGAATGAGACCCAGCACCAGCAGCAGCGAACCGAGCATGGTCCAGGCGCCGGTGGGCGCGGCCAGGCCGGGGGTGAGCGGCTTGGCCGGCACCTGCACGGAGGCAACCGTGGCCGGCGCCGGAGTCACGGCTTGCGGCTCGCTGGCCTGTATGGTGGGAAGCTCCGCGAGCGCAATCTCGGCCGATGCGGGCACTGCTGGCAGCGTCAGTGGATCGAGCGCGCTCAGGCTGGCGATCTGGATGGAACTGGCTTTCATGGCTGTTACCTCAGCTTGCGGATGCGTTCGGCCGGGCTGACCACGTCGATCAGGCGGATGCCGAACTTCTCGTTGATGACCACCACCTCGCCGTGGGCGATGAGCGTGCCGTTGGCGTAGACATCCAGCGGCTCGCCGGCGACCCGCTCCAGCTCCACCACCGAGCCCTGGTTGAGCTGCAACAGATTGCGGATCGGCAGGCGGGCGCGGCCCACTTCCATCGACAGCGTCACCGGCACGTCGAGCAGCACGTCGAGATTGACGTCGTTGCTCTGCGCGGGGGCCAGCGCCTTGTCGTCAAAGCTGGGTGGAGTGAATTCCTGGGGGTTGGCGGCGGCGCTCATGAGCTGGCTCCTTGCAGTTTCGGGTTGACCACGCGCGGATCGCGGCGGACGGTTTCAAGAATGCGGACGGCGTTGTGGCCGCCAGAGACGCCATAGGAGGCCTTGAACAAGGGCACGTCCTCGACGCAGAGCTGCACCTGGCGCGGCATGGTGAAGGGGATGACATCGCCGCTCTTGAGCTTGAGCAGCTGCCCCAGGCTGATCTGGGTGCGCGCCAGCTCGCAGCTCGCCACCACCTCCGCGTCGCGAATCTGCTCGCGCAGGGTGGCGCTCCAGCGCTCGTCCTTCTCCACCCGGTCCGATTGCAGGCCGGCGTCGAGCTGCTCGCGGATCGGCTCGATCATCGAGTACGGGAAAGTGACATGGATGTCGCCAGCACCGCCTTCCAGCTCGATGTGGAAGCGCGATACCACCACCACCTCGGAGGGGCTGACGATGTTGGCGAAATGCGGGTTCATCTCGTGGCTCATGAACTCGAATTCCAGCGGCAGCACCGCGCTCCAGGCCTCGGTGAGATCGGCAAAACCCTGGCGCAGCAGCAACTGCACCACCCGCAACTCGGTGGGCGTGAATTCGCGGCCCTCGATCTTGGTGCGGAAGCGGCCGTTGCCGCCGAAGAAATTCTCCACCACGGTGAACACCAGGCGCGGCTCGAAGATCACCAGCGCGGTACCGCGCAGCGGCTTGACCCGGATCAGGTTCAGGCTGGTCGGCACATAGAGGCCGTGGATGTAGTCGGAGAACTTCATCATCTCGATGCCGACCACCGACAGCTCCGGCGTGCGCCGCAGCATGTTGAACAGGCTGATGCGGAACAGGCGAGCGAAGCGCTCGTTGATCATCTCCAGCGTCGGCAGGCGGCCGCGGACGATGCGGTCCTGCGAGGTGAAGTCAAAGGACTGGGCGACACCGGGCGGCGGTGGCGGCGCGGTATCGACCTTGCCGCTGTCGACGCCGTGCAGCAGGGCGTCGATCTCGTCCTGGGAGAGGATGTCTTGCACGGGAGCGCGCCGGGCCTATTGCATCACGAAGCTGGTGAACATCACGCCGTCGATGCGCGGCTTCTTGCGCTCCTCCAGCACCTTGTTGACCTCGTCCAGCGCCTGCTGCTGCAGTTTTTCCTTGCCCTCGCGCGGCAATAGCTCACGATATTTCTGCGAGGAGAACAGCAGCACCAGGCGATTGCGGATCACCGGTAGGTTGGCGCGCACCGCGTCCAGCGCCGCCGGCTTGGCGGCCATCACCTCGACCTCGATCTGCAAAAAGCGGGAGACATCCTCGTCGTTGAGGTTGACCACGAAGGAAGGCGCCAGCGAAAAGTAGTCGCCGGTGGTCACCGGCTGCGCGCCGCCGCCGTGTTCGTCATGGCCGGCGCTGTCGACAGCCGCCGGTGCCTCGCCCTCGGCACTCACCGCAGCCGGCGGCGCCAGGCGCTGCGCGGCAAAGAAGGCGCCACCCGCAGCCAGGCCGGCGGTGACCACAAAGGCCAGGATCAGCTTCACGACTCCAGCCTTCGTTTTCTTGGGCGGAGCGGCAGAAGCTTCGGCGGCGGGGGCGGCAGCGGACATGGCGGGCTCGTAGCGACAAGGGTGTCAAAGGAGACAGCCAGCCAGGGAGCAAGCCATATGCCAGCCCCGGAAAGCCCGTAGTCAGTGGGTTTGAGGGGGCAGTGCCGGAGAACCGACACGGGGCTTGCAGGCCCGGTGTCGGGAAGTCGACCGGGTGATTGGAGAGCGATCTCGACGTTGTGAGCAGAGACGGGAGCGGGCGGAACACAGCTGCTGCGCCATCCGAAGTCCCCCTTCCCCTTGTGGGGAGGGGTTGGGGGAGGGGGGAAAGCCGTGAAGGAGTGCTTGGCCTTCGCGTTGGTCTGCTGGTGTGTGGTTCGCGCCTTCGCGCTCTTTTAGCTGCGCAGGGCTTGATAGCTTTTTTTCGCCTCTTGGCGACTCACTTTTCTTTGCTTGTGCAAAGAAAAGTAAGCAAAAGAAAGCACACCCCTGCGTCGCGCCCCTGCGGGGTGCCCTGCGATGCTCGTGGCCGGGGGGACGCGCCCGAACTCGGCGCCCTATAGGCGCCTCGAACATGCGGGCGCTTCCATACCCCCCGACCACTGCGCTTCTCGGCGCTTACGAAGGGGAGGGCAAGTCAACGGCACTCAGGCTCGTCGGCTGCGCCGACATCGCGCGAGCGAAGCAAGCGCCTGCCGTTGATGTTGCGGCGGGCGAAGACCGCCGTGCTGTAGATGTTCCGGTCCCCTTCGTAGCGCCGAGAAGCGGAGGTCTCCGGGGGTATGGAAGCCGGCGCCTGTCTGAGGCGCCTATAGGGCGCCGAGTTCGCCGGCGTCCCCCGGAGACCGAGCATCGCAGGTTTACCCCCGTAGGGGGCGCTACGCAGGGGGGTGCTTTCTTTTGCTTACTTTTCTTTGCACAAGCAAAGAAAAGTGAGTCGCCAAGAGGCGAAAAAAAGCTCGCACCAACAGCACTGCCAGCAGAGCGCGAACGCGCGAACGCAAACCACCGCACACCAGAACGCCCAAGCGAAAGCACCTCACTCCGCCACGGCTTTCCCCCTCCCCTAACCCCTCCCCGCAAGGGGGAGGGGGACTGGCGCATAAGCAATGGCGCTCGGCAGGGCGAAAGTCAGGCTTCGCCTATTCCCGCCTCGCCCTCGCACAGGGAAGAAGAATTCAAAAGGAGGAGAAAGGCGCCGATGCCAATCAGCCGTTTCGATAGCGAAACCGCACCCGCTGGGTCAGCCCGCAGAACAGCTCATAAGCCAGCGTCCCGGCATAGCCGGCCACTTCCTCCGCCGGCAGGCCATCGCCCCAGAGCAACACCGGATCACCCACCGCCGCCTGCGGCGCCGGCCGCAGATCGACGGTGACCATGTCCATCGACACCCGCCCCACCAGCGGCACCCGACGGCCGCCCACCATCAGCGGCGTGCCGCTGGGGAAACAGCGGTGCACGCCGTCGGCATAGCCGACCGCCACCACGCCGATCGGCATGCGCTCCGGCGTGCGCCAGGTCTGGCCATAGCCGATGGGCTCACCGGCGGCGAATTCGCGAATCGCGATCAGCCGGCTTTCCAGCGTCAGCGCCGGCACCAGGCCCAGCTCGCGGCCGGTCTTGCCCGGCAGGGGACTGGCGCCGTAGAGCATCAGGCCGGGACGCACCCAGTCCACCCGCGCCTCCGGCCAGGCCAGAAGGCCGGCGGAGTTGGCGATGGATCGCGGCCCCGGCACGCCCTGCAGGGCCGCCTGGTAGGCGGCGATTTGCTGGCCAGTGACCGGCGAGTCCAACTCATCGGCGCAGGAGAGATGGGTGAGCCAGCCCTGCAGCTTCCAGCCCGGATGGCGCTGCAGGGTTTCCACCAACCGCGGCACATCGCTGAGCGGAAAACCCAGGCGGTGCATGCCGGAGTCGAGCTTGAACCAGACCTGCACCTGGGCCGAGGCCGGCAGCTGCTCCAAGAGAGCGATCTGCCAGTGGTCGTGCACCACCACCTGCAGGCGTTCGTAAACCGCCAGCGCTGCCTCCTCGATGGAGATCACGCCTTCGAGCAGGGCGATGGGAGTGTGCAGCAGATGCGCCTCGCGCAGCTGCATCGCCTCTTCCATGCAGGCCACCGCCAGGCCATCGACCTGCTCGGCCTCCAGGGCGCGCGCCACCGCCACGGCGCCGTGGCCATAGGCATCTGCCTTGACCGCCGCCATCACCTTCGAGCGCGGCGCCACCTGGCGCACCACGCGCAGGTTGTGACGGATCGCGGCGAGATCGACCGTCGCGGTAACGCGCGGGATCATGCGGCGACGAGGCTCACTGGTAGTCCTCGTAGCCGGGCGGCGCCAGCGATTCGAGATTGTCGAAGCGGGTGAACTGACCCAGGAAGGCAGTCTTGCAGGTGCCGGTCGGGCCGTTACGCTGCTTGCCGATGATGATCTCGGCCTGGCCCTTGTCCGGGCTTTCCTTGTTGTAGACCTCGTCACGGTAGATGAACACGATGACGTCGGCGTCCTGTTCGATACCGCCGGATTCGCGCAGGTCGGCCATGCGCGGCCGCTTGTTGTCGCGGTTTTCGACGCCGCGGTTGAGCTGCGAGAGCGCGATCACCGGTACTTCCAGCTCCTTGGCCAGCGCCTTGAGGCTGCGGGAGATTTCGGAGATCTCGTTGGTACGGCTCTCCGAGCCCGGAATCTGCATGAGCTGAATGTAGTCCACCACGATCAGACCCAGGCCGTTCTTGGCGGCGATGCGGCGGGCGCGCGAGCGCAGTTCCAGTGGCGAGAGCGCGCCGGTCTCGTCGATGAACAAGGGCGCCTCGCGGATCAGGCCGCTGGCGGACGCGAGCTTGGCCCATTCCATGTCGTCCATCTCGCCGGTGCGCAGGTGCTGCTGGTCGATGCGGCCAAAGCTGGAGAGCACACGCAGCGCCAGCTGCTCGGCCGACATTTCCATGCTGAACACCGCCACCGGCGTGCCGCGCTCCAGCGCCGCGTACTCGGCGATGTTCATCGCGAAGCTGGTCTTGCCCATGGAGGGACGGCCGGCGACGATCACCAGGTCGCCCTTGTGCAGGCCGTTGGTCATGCTGTCGAAGCGGGTGAAGCCGGTCGGCAGGCCAGCGGCGCCGCCGGGGTTGTCGCGGGCGTAGACCAGCTTCTTCTCGATGGACTCCATCAAGGGCGCCATCGTGTGGTAGGCGGTGCGGCTCTTCGCCGCCCGGTTGCGGATCGCGAACACCTTCTGCTCGGCTTCGTCGATCAGCTCGCCGGCCTTGCGGCCATCCGGGCTCTGGCCCAGCGCCACGGTATCGAGACCGGTGGCGATCAGCTCGCGCTGGATGCTGCGCTCCTGCACGATCTCGGCGTAGGCGCGGACGTTGGAGGCGCCCGGCACGTCGAGGGTGAGCTGCGCCACCGCGCCCTGCCCGCCGACCCGCTCCAGGCTGTCCAGGCCCTGAGGATTGCCCTTGCGGTCGTCCTCGACGTCGTCGCGCAGTGCTTCAGAAACGGTCACCCAGTCGAACGGCCGGCCCTGGCCGGCGAGGGTGCGGATGGCGCGGTAAATCAGCCGGTGCGGCTCGGTGTAGAAATCCTCCTCGCGCAGGAGGTCCATGATCTCGTCGAGCTTGCGGTTGTCGAGCATCAGGCCGCCGAGCACCGACATCTCGGCTTCCAGCGCGTGCGGCGGCATGCGCGCCGCGGTCGGCAGACGACGCAGCTTGTCGCCGCGGTAGTCGCGGGGGTCGGGTTCGTATTCGCTCATGGGCACACTCTACTGCGGGGGGGCTGGCGGGGGTATGCACAAGCCAGTGCATGGCGGCCGGAACAAGTGGTGGATAACTGCCGGCGCAAAGCAAAACGGCCCGCGATGGCGGGCCGTTTTGGACCATCCATGCCGCTTAGGCGCGTTCGGCCTCGACCTTGACGCTGAACTCCACTTCCACTTCGGAGTGCAGACGGGCGAGCACCTTCACCTCACCGGTGGTGCGGATCGGACCGGCGATCAGATTGATCTCGCTCTTCTCGATGTCCAGCTTCTGGCCTTCGGCGGCGCGGGCGATTTCCGCCGGGCCCACCGAGCCGTAGAGCTTGCCTTCTTCCGAAGCCAGCGCGGTCACCACCACCACCGCGCCTTCCAGCTTGGCGGCGCGGGCCTTGGCGGCGTTGACCGAATCGACGGCCTTCTTCACCAGCTCGGCCTTGCGGTCTTCGAACACCTTCTTGTTGCTGGTGGTGGCCTGCAGCGCCTTGCCCTGCGGCAGCAGGTAGTTGCGGCCGTAGCCCGGCTTCACGTCAACGACGTCGCCCAGGTCACCCAGGTGCTTGATCTTTTCCAGCAGAATCAATTCCATGTGCGTGGCTCCGGATTACTCGTGCTTGTCGGTGTAGGGCAGCAGGGCCAGGAAGCGCGCGCGCTTGATGGAGTTGGTGATCTGGCGCTGGTAGAAGGACACCGTGCCAGTCACGCGCGCCGGCTGGATCTTGCCGTTCTCGCTGACGTACTGCTTCAGCAGGTTGAGATCCTTGTAGTCGATCTCGACAGCCTTGTCGGAGGAGAACTTGCAGGACTTGCGCTTGGTGCGAACGAAACGGGACATTAGACGGCCTCCTCGGTGGCGGCTTCAGCTTCGACTTCGGCGTCAGCCGGAGCGGACTCGGCGGCGCGCTCGCGGGACTTGTATTCCGGCTTCGGCTTGTCGTCTTCCGGATTCTTGAACAGCTGCGACTGCACGGTGACCGCGGTCTCCTTGCGGATGACCAGCTTGCGGATCACCGCATCGTTGAACTTGAAGGCATTCTCGAGTTCGGCCAGGGCCTTGTCGGAGCACTCCACGTTCATCAGCAGGTAGTGGGCCTTGTGCAGCTTGGCGATCGGGTAGGCCAGCTGGCGGCGACCCCAATCTTCCAGACGGTGGACCTTGCCGCCGTCGGCTTCGACAAACGACTTGTAACGCTCGGTCATCGCGGGCACCTGCTCGGACTGATCCGGGTGCACCATGACCACGATTTCGTAGTGACGCATGCTTGCTCCTTGTGGGATTGCCCCCCGGCAAACCAGAGCGGTGGGGCAAGGAAAACCCCGCCGGGACTCCGACGAGGGGCGCGAAGGATACGTAAACCACCCGCCCCTGGCAACCCGCGGCCAGGGATCAACACCACCACTGCCGCCGCGGTGGGGTTAATATGACGTCACGTTCCAGGTGGAACGTCGACGGCCACAGCTGAATTCCACTTCATGACTGCGCCGCGAAAGCACAAGGAATTGCCGAGGAGATGTACATGCTGTTCGCTAGTCGTCCGCGAAGGATCGCGGGCTTGCTGCTGGCCCTCGCCAGTCTGCTGACCACCGCCCCGGCGCAGGCGGTTTCCTTCCTGCCCTGGGAAAACGTCCGCGCCTACTACGAGGCCTTCGAGTTTGGCGGCATCACCCGCACCGTCGGCTTTCTGGCGCCGGCCAATCCGCGGCCGAACTCGCCCGCGGTCATCGTGCTGCACTACAACCTCGGCCCCTCGGCGACCATGGCCAACCTCACCGAGGTTGGCGAGTTTGCCCGCGACAAGGGCGCCTTCGTGATCCTGCCCGAGGCCCACGACCTGACCTGGTCGCACGCGCCCAACGATACCGACCCCACCGACGATTCCGGCTATCTCAACGCCCTGATCGACAGCCTGGTGGCGCGCTACCCCATCGACCCCAAGCGCATCTACATGACCGGCTACTCGCAGGGCGGCAACATGACCGTGCGCTTCGCCTGCGATCACCCGGAAAAGATCGCCGCCGGGGCGGTGATCGCCGCCACCATGCGCAAATCCCTGGAACGGGTCTGCGCACCCTCGGTGCCGACGCCAATGGTGTTCTTCAACGGCACCGCCGACGATCAGGTGCCCTACAACGTCGGCCTGCTCTCCTTGCAGCGCGATCTCACCGGCGTCGGCGCCCTGCCCGCGCAGGACGCCGCCAAGTGGTGGGCCGACGCCAATGGCTGCCCCGGCACCACCACCCGCAGCAACCTGCCGGCGCCGATCGCCGATGGCACCAGCGTCTACGTCGACCGCTATACCGACTGCCCACCCGGCCGCGGCGCGGCGATCTACACCATCGTCGAGGGCGGCCATAACTGGCCCGGCGCGCTGGACTTCGTGCCGCGCACCGGCCTGACCACCCAGAACATCCGCGCCAACCAAGAAATGTGGCAGTTCTTCGAAGGGTTCAGCCGATGAGCCGCCTCGCTTCACCCCGTTCCACCACCGCGCTGCTGGCGCTGCTGCTCAGCGCCTGTGGCGGCAGCAGCGGTGACGCCGCCAGCGCCCGTGCCGGTGGCGGCGCGGAAAAGCAGATCAACCAGTACAGCCAGCGCGATCAGCAGCGCCCGGTCGCCAGCGGCAACGCCCAGGGCCAGGGCGTGGTGGTCTGGGAGAGCTTTGGCCAGGACGGCAGTCACCTCGGCATCTACGGCCGCCGCCTGCACAACGGCCAGCCGGTCGGCGACGAGTTCCAGGTCAATACCTACACCGTCAGCCGGCAGAGCTTTGCCAATGTCAGCATGAATGCCCACGGTGATTTCGTGGCGGTCTGGCGCAGCTCGCTGCAAGGCAGCCCCGGCGGCAACATCTACGCCCAGCGCTACGCCGCCGACGGCAGCCGGGTTGGTGCCGAGTTTCTGGTCGGCCCCGGCGATTCCAATCTCGACTCGCAGTCGGAGCCGCAGGTGGCGCTGGCCGACAGCGGCGAGTTCGTGGTCGCCTTCAGCAATCGCGAACTCAACCAGGTGGCCACCACGCTAGGCCGCAACGATCTGGAAACCCGCTTCGTGCAACTGCGCATCTACGCCGCCGACGGCAGTGCGCGCACCGACCCGATCACCGCCTCCGATGCCAACGTCGACGGCAGCCCGCGCTTTCCCCGTGTCGGCCTGGATGCCAGCGGCAAGATCGTGCTGATCTGGATCAACGGCACCCAGGTACGCGCCCGTCACTACGACCTCGCCGGCACGGCCCTGAGCGCCGCCTACAACGTCAACCAGACCAGCGCCGACAGCGCCGTCGACCAGCCCTCGCTGGCGGTACGTCCGGACGGCCGCTTTGCGGTCGCCTGGGAGGCCTTTACCTACGGCAATGTGCCGCAGGGCATCCAGATGCAGCGCTACTCGGCGCCGCAACTCACCGATGGCCCGGTGCTGACCGTGGCCTCGCCCGGCGCCGGGCTGATCGAACGCAGCTCGCTGAGCCTGAGCTCGGCCGGTGACTACCTGCTCGCCGCCCAGGCGCAGGACCAGACCAGCCTGGCGGTGGTCGGCAGCGGCGGCGATCAGCGCGGGCCACTGCGCTTCAGCAGCCCCGGCTATGCCTGCCTGTTCCCGACGGTGGCGATGTCCAGCGCCGGCAAGGCCCTGGTGGCTTGGCAGAGTTTTGGTCAGGACGGCGATGGCCGCGGCATCTACGGTCGCGAGATCGACATCCCTTGAGCAAGCGCCGCGGCCCCAGCAGCGGGGCCGCGGTTTCAATCCCGGGCACCGCACGAGTGTCCGTTCAACTATGGAAGGTGGGAGGACTATGAACAAACTCTTGAAGACCGCCGCAGGCGGCCTGGTCGCCGGCGCACTTGCCGCGCTGCCGGCAGCCGCGCGAGACAACGACCCGCAGCTGGGCACCTATCTGATCTGGAAGTTCGGCGCGCAGGCCTCGCCGCAGGCCAGCGACCGCTTCCACTACGGCCTAAGGCTGGACTACGACGCCTATGCCGCCCAGACCCGCGGCCTACCGCCGATGCTGCGGATCAATGTCAGCACTAGCGGCCTCGATACCTACCTCAACGGCAGCAGCCTACGCGGCATGGCGCTGCGCATGCAGCAGGCCGAAGGACTCAGCCTGGGGACCATGCTGACCGCCGCCGGCGCGGTCGTGGTCGGCGTCGGTACTGTTGTCCTAGTCACCGACGAGGCCACCAAGGATGATCCGGCGCCGGCCGCCGGCACTTCCTCGGGCAGCGGTTCTTCCAGCGGTGGCTCGTCCAGTGGGTCCGGCAGCAGCTCGGGCAGCAGTTCCAGCGGCTCGTCGTCGGGCAGCGGGTCTTCCGGCAGTGGCTCGTCGGGGAGTGGTTCCTCCAGCGGCGGCTCGACCAGCGGCAGCTCCTCCGGTAGCGGCTCCAGCAGCGGTGGCTCGACCAGCGGCAGCAGCTCTTCCGGCAGCGGCTCCAGCAGTGGTTCGGGCACCGGCATCCCGCTCGGTGGCACCGGCTACAACGGTCGCCAGGCGGCGCCGGAACTGGATCAGTCGGAGATGCGCGGCATCAGCCCCGAATACCAGCAGTGGCTGGACGGCGGCAGCGGCCACATGGGCGATCTCGGCCGCTAAAGACACCGCGCGGCAAAAAAAAGGGGAGCGCCTGGCGCTCCCCTTTTTGCTGCCGGCTCCAGCCCGCCATCAACCCAGTTCGCTGGCGCTGCCCACCTCGGCATCCTCGCGTTGCAGGCCGTACTTGCGCAGCTTTTCGACCAGGGTGGTGCGCCGGGTATTGAGCAGCTTGGCGGCATGCGCCACCACCCCGCCCGACTGCGCCAGCGCCTGCTTGATCAGGCTCGACTCGATGTGCTCGATGTGATCCTTGAGATCAACGCCAGCCGGTGGCAGCAGCGGCTCGCTGCGCGCGGCAGGCATCAGCGACGGCAGATGCAGGTCGCGCAGCACGCCGACCTCGCCCGACCTCGGCAAGGGCTCATTGGCCGGCGCAGCCAGCTCGATGGCGACTGGCTCAGCCAGCTCCGCCGCCGCATCCAGCGGCGCCGGGCGGTAGCGCGCCGGCAGATCCTGCGGCCTAACCACCGCACCCGGATGCAGCACCGCCAGACGCTCGACCAAGTTGGAGAGCTCGCGGACATTACCCGGCCAGTGGTAGCCGCGCAGCACGTTCACCGCCTCCGGCGCCAGCCGCACGCTGCCGCGACCGGAGCGCTCCAGCTGACCGATCAGGTCTTCGAGCAGCAGCGGCAGGTCTTCGAGCCGCTCGCGCAGTGGCGGCGTCTCGATCGGGAAGACATTGAGGCGGTAGTAGAGATCCTCGCGGAAACTGCCCTTGACGATGCCCTCTTCGAGATTGCGGTGGGTGGCGGCGATCACCCGCACGTCGCAGCGCTGGCTGCGGGTGCCGCCGACGCGCTCGAAGCTACGCTCCTGCAGGGCGCGCAGGATCTTCACCTGCATCGGCAGACTCATGTCGCCGATCTCGTCGAGGAACAAAGTGCCGCCATCGGCCAGCTCGAAACGGCCCTTGCGGGCGGTGATGGCACCGGTGAAGGCACCCTTCTCGTGGCCGAACAGCTCGCTCTCCAAGAGCTCCGCCGGAATCGCGCCGCAGTTGACCGCCACGAAGGGTTTGTCCTTACGCGGCGACTGGCAGTGGACGGCGCGCGCCACCACTTCCTTGCCGGTGCCGGACTCGCCGGTGATCAGCACCGTGGTGTCGAAGCCGGCCACCTGCTCGATCATCCGCCGCACCCGGCGGATCGCCGGCGAGTTGCCGGTGGGGCCGCGCGAGGCGACCTGCTCGGCAGTCTCGCGCTCCATGCGGGTGAGGCCGGCACGCTTCAACACCTCGTTGAGCTGCGCGTACTTCACCGGGTAGTCGATCGGCAGACAAGCCGACTCGTGCAAGTCGAAACGAGCCGCACCCTGAGCATGGTGCTCGGGCAGCAGCAGCAGCGGCGGGTGCAGGTGATCGCGCTTGAGCCAGTCGACGAAGGTCGGCAACGCGGCCGGGTCCAGCAGCTTGCCGACGATCACCGCCAGCCAGTCGGCCGGCTTGGCGCCGGAGGCGGCGATCTGGCCACAGCTCTCCATCCGCATCGGCTGGTAGTCGATGAACTGCAACAGGCCGCGCAGGGTCTCCGCGCGCTCCTCGTTGGCGTCGAGGATCAGTATCCGTGACTCGGCCATTTAGCCCTCCTGCCGGATGAATTGCTGGAGTCCGTCGAGTACGCCATCCAAAGTCTTGTCAAAGTCCTGCTTGGAAAGAAAACCATCGGCACCGGCGCGGGCGGAGTGCTCGCGGTGCTCGGCGTCGTCGTGATGCGAGGTGATCAGGATCAGCGGCGGATCATCCTGCGCCTTGATCAGCCGGGTGGCCTGCAGCCCCCCCATGCCGGGCATCGACAGATCCATGAGAATCAGCTCTGGCTTCAGGCTCTCGGCCAGCCGCACCGCGTCATAGCCATTGAACCCGCGACCGACCACCTTGATCCGCGGGTTGCCTTGCAGCAGATGGCCGGCGAGCACCAGGAAGGCCTCGTTGTCGTCCACCAGCAGTGTCTTGAGTTGGTGCATTGCCACTCCAGAGTAGTAGGAATTCAGAGACGTCCGCCTCGGTGCGTTCAGACCACCTTCGCACCGCGCCCGCCTACTGCCAGGGAATTCTTGCGCTCCGGAGCCGCGGCGATCTTCATGACGTCCCGATACTTCGCCACGGTGCGCCGAGCCACGCGAACTCCCTGTCTCGCCAAGATTGCGCTGATTGCACCGTCACACAAGGGCTTGACCGGATTTTCGGTATCAACCAACTGACGAATCATGGCCCGCACCGCCACGCCCGAAGCTTCGGACTCGCCGCCGGCCAGCGACACGCTGAAGAAGTGCTTGAGCTCGAACAGACCCCAGGGAGTCAGCACGAACTTGGCGGTGGTGACCCGGGAAACGGTGGATTCGTGCATCTGGATGCTCTGCGCCACCTCGCGCAGGGTCAGCGGTTTCATGCCCACCTCGCCACGGCGAAGGAACTCGCTCTGCCGCTCGAAGATCACCTTGGCGGTCTTCAGCAGGGTTTCGTGGCGCATCTCCAGGCCGCGCACCAGCCAGCGCGCCTCGTTGAGCTTGTCCTTGATGCCGCGCGAACCGCCGTTGCCCAGCACCTGCTCGTAGAGCCGGTTCAGGCGCACCCGCGGCAACGTGGCTGGATTCAGCTCCACCTTCCAGGCGCCGGGGCTGCCGCTGACCAGGAGGTCCGGCGTCAGATAGCGATTGTCGTCCTGTTCGAGATCCAGGCCCGGCTTGGGGTCGAGCTGGCGGATCAGCTCGCGGGCGGCGGCGAACTGCTCGGGGCTCGCACCCAGGCGCTGGCGCAGGGCTTCGAGATCACGGCCGGCCAGCTCCTGCAGATGCTCCATCACCAGCCGCTCGGCCAAATTGCGGCCCGGGGTGCCGACCCGCACCTCGGCCAGCTGCAGCAGCAGGCATTCGCGCAGGTCGCGGGCGGCAAAGCCGGTCGGCGCCAGCCGGCGGATGCGCGCCAGAGCCCGCCGCAGCACACTCAATTCCAGCCCGGTCGCGGCCTGCAACTCGGCGCCGCTGGCGCGCAGGTAGCCGGCGTCGTCGATGCGTTCCAGGATCGCGATCACCGCGCGCGCCTCGTCGCGGTCCTCGACTTCCGCGGTCAGCTCCGCTTCCAGGCGGGCGCGCAGGCCGGCGCCGGGGGCGACCGCCTGGCGCATCGGGCTGTCGTCGTCCTCGCTGTCGCCACTGGCCGCACTCCAGGCCTCGGCCACCGCGAAGCTGTCATCGACATCCACCTCGCTCAGCGGCGCCGGTGCCGCCACCGCCTCAAGCGGGCTCTCGGCAACCTGGGCAACGTGCTCGCCGACCAGCTCGGCCTCGCTGGCCAGCTGGGCGCTCAACTCCACCGGCGCCGGCTCGGGATCGTTCTCCAGCAGGGGATTGCTGTCCAGCGCCTGGGCCACCTCCTGCTCCAGTTCCTGGGACGACAATTGCAGCAGGCGGATCGACTGCACCAGCTGCGGCGACAGACTCATCTGCTGGCTGACGTGGAGCTTGAGGTTGGCTTTCATCTGGCGTTCTCCGAAGGGTTATCGGCGTCACCGCGCCGTTTGCTGTGCCAGCATCATTGAGCCGGCGGAGAAACCCAGACATAGGAACGTTCCTGACCTCACGTAAGGAAATTCCCGACAGCCGTCAAAACTTCGTCTACTGCCTCCCAGCAGCGGTTTTCATCAACAACGACAGCCAGTTACCGCACTCAGGAAACCTCGCCGGAGTCGATGGCGTCCTTGATCGCATAGCGCATGAGGGCATTGACGCCGTACAGCCCGAGAGTCTGCGCCATTCGCGCTCTATGGGTCTCTACCGTCTTCGCCGATACGCCCATCAACGCGGCAATCTCCTTGGTCGATTTGCCGCGCGCCATCAGCCGCAATACCTGCCGCTGGCGCGCGGTCAGCTCGTTCTGACCCAGGCCCTCGGCGCGCAGCCGGCGCTCGAAGGCGGCGCCGGAAACCTTGGGGCTCAGGTAGTGCTGGCCCTTGGTCAGGGCGCGCAGCGCCAGACTCAGCTCCAGCGGTTCGCCGTCCTTGACGACATAGCCGGCGGCGCCGTGCTGCATGGCCTGGCGCACATGGCTGGGCTCGCTGCGTGCGGTGAGGAACAGCACCGCCACCTCCGGGTAGTGACGACGGATCTGCTGGTTGACCTCCAGACCGCTGATGCGGTGCAAGGCGATGTCGGTGATCACCAGGTCCGGACGCAGGCGCGAAACCAGCTCCAGCAGCTCCTGGCCATCGCCGGTCTCGGCCAGCACCTCGACTCGCGGGTTGTGGATGTCTTCCAGCAGGCGGCGCACACCGGCGCGCACCAGGCCGAGCTCGTCGGCGAGAATCAAACGTAGATGGGGGCGCATCCGGACAGTGTAGGGAGACCGGACTCAGGCCGCGCAAGTCGTAAGCAATGCGGTACACCCGCCCGGCGCGAACGGCGGCATCATGGGCGCCCAGCCACCACCACCCCGGAACCACCGCCATGCGCCCAGATCCCGTCGAAAAGCTGCACAAGACCGAAGCCGAGTGGCGAGCCTTGCTGAGCCCGGCGCAGTTCCGGGTACTGCGCGGTGAAGGCACCGAGGTCTGCGGCACCCATCCGTTCAACCACGAGAAGCGCGCGGGCAGCTTCGTCTGCGCCGGCTGCTTTCTGCCGCTGTTCGTGTCCGACAGCAAGTTCGAGAGCGGCACCGGCTGGCCCAGCTTCTACGAGCCCCTGCCCGGCCGGCTGGAGACCAAGGTCGACCACCACATCGGCTATCCGCGCACCGAATACCACTGCGCGCGCTGCGGCGGCCACCAGGGTCATGTCTTCGAGGATGGGCCGCGCCCTACCGGCCTGCGCTATTGCAACAACGGCGAAGCGCTGCTGTTTGTGCCCGCCGGCGAACCGCTGCCGGAACTGCGGACCTAGACCTTGCTTATTCCGGAGTGATCGCCGCGGCGCAAGGCTCAACCGCGCCGCAGCTGTCGCGCTTCCGCCAGCTCGCGGCGGTGGCGCAGGAACACCAGCTTTTCCAGCGCGGCAGTCAGCGCCTCCGGCAGCCCCTCGAAAGCGGCATCGACGCTGGCCTGCGCCTCGCCGCCCACCGCCAGCACCCGCGCCGGTAGCCGCAGCGGCTCCGGGCAGGCCGGGTGCAGCCAGAGCTCGACCATGCCCAGACTGCCAAGCGCCGGCGGCGTCTGCGTCTGCCAGCGCAGGCCGGCGGCAGTGAGCCGCACCGGCACCGCCTTGGGCAGGGCCAGCTGGGCGCGGATCAGGCTGCCGACCATCTCCATCAGCAGCTGCACCTTCTGGTGCAGGCGCGCGACCTCGGCCTCAACGCCACCGGCCTCCTCGGCCTGCGGCCTGGTGTGCTCTTCCAGCACCGCGACCGTGGCCAGCACGCGCAGCGCCTCGCTCTGCTGCAGTGGATCGAACTCCGTCGTCTCTGGACACCAACGCAGTGGCAGCGGTCGCACCGCCGCCGGCGCGGTCTCGAGCGTGGTTCCCAGGCTGCCGGCGTCGCCGCGGTCCATGGCGCGGTCTCAGGCAGCGGCGCCCAGCGCCTGGGTGGTCACCGCGCGGATCTCGTTGCTGGCCAGCGAATCCCAGCCGGCCTTGATCTGGCCCAGCAACTCACCCACCTCGTCGAGCAGGCTGGGATCGTTGCTGGCGTTGGCCTGGGCCAGACGGCGGACGATGTAGTCGTAGAGGCGATCGAGATTGGCCGCCAGCTCGCCACCCGCGGACTTGTCCAGCGAAATCTGGAGGTGCTCGACGATGGCGACGGCGGCGCTGATCCGGCGCGCCTTCTCGCCCATCTCGCCGCGACTCATCGCCCCGCGGGCGATGGCGATGCGCTCCAGGGCACCGGCCAGGCACATCTCGATGAGCTTGTGCGGACTGGCGGTGAACACCGCGGAGGCGTTGGTCTGCTGATACTGCCGGAGCAGTGGATTGAAAGGGCTGGCCATGGTCGGGACTCCGTCGTTGTGCCTCTGTCTCCTGCATCGGCGCAGCGGAGCCGAACTTGAGAGCAAAAATCACCGAGACCGGCACAAAAAAGCCGGCCCCAGGGCCGGCTTGACGCCACAGGTTCGAGACTAGTTGTAGGTCGGCAGGTTGGCCAGCTGCTGGGTGAGGTAACTGCTGGTGGTGTTGAGCTTGCTGATCAGGCTGTCGAGGGCGACAAACTGCGCCTGGTAGCGCGCCTTGACCTTCTCCATGCGCAGATCGAGCGCGTCCCGCTGCTTTTCGATGTCGTCGATGCGTTCCTGCGCGGAACTCTGCCTGGCCTTGATGCGACCGTCGCTGGCCAGATAGGGGTCGGCCAGCGTGTAGATCTGGCCGCCGATGCCGTCCTTGCCTAGCAGCTTGGACACCGATGGGCCATCGCCCTCCAAAGCCGCGCTGAGTTTGGTGGAGTCGATCTTCAGCGAGCCATCGGTGCCGAAGCTGACGCCGATCTGCGACAGCTGGCTGTAAGTGCCGTTGCCGGACTGGGTCGCGCTGATGGTCACCCTTAGCTCCTGCGCGGCGGCGCGCAGCATGGCGTCGCCGAGCAGGGGGCCGGCATCGGATGTCGCCGCGTTGTAGCGCGACAGCGTGGCGATGGTGGCATTGAGCGCGTTGTAGCGGGTCACGAAGGTCTCCACCGCAGTCTTGGCGGCGGCGGAGTCGCGGCTGACGTCGATCCCGAGCTGCTTGCCGACCTCGGCCTTGGTGGCGGTGATGGTGAGACCGTCGATGGCGGTCTCGAACACGTTGTCGCTGCTCTCGAAGTCGTAGCCGTCGAGGCGGATCTTGGCGTTCTGCGCCGGGTCCACCTGGCTCAGGCCGCCGACTCCGGGGTAGACCAGCCCATCGAGCGCGGTCTCGCCGACGCCATGACTGACCGTCAGCGCGCCATCGGCGCCGGTCTGGGTGGAGGTCAGGGTCAGGCGCACGCCGCTGCTGGTGTTCAGCAGCGAAGCCCGCACGCCCTTGTTGTCGCTGGCGTTGTTGATCGCGTCGCGAATGCCGGCGAGCGTCGCGTGCTCGCTGTCGAGCGTCACGTTGAAGCTCTTGCTGCCGACGCCGATGGTCAAGCTGCCCTCGCCCACATGGGTGTCGGCGGAGGCGAAGGTGCCGCTGGCCAGCTTGTGCGCCTTGGCCAGCTGCACCACCTCCAGGCTATAGGCGCCGGCCGCCGCGCCACTGCCGGCGGTGACGGTCGCATAGCCGGTTTCCGATACCGAAGCCTTCAGTGTCGCGGAGCCGCCATCGCGCAGCGCCTTGGCGGCGTCTTGCAGACTGGCCAGCGCCGATCGAAACGTCCCGAACGACGACAACTGCGTCTGCGCCTTCTCCTGCGCAGTCGTCAACCGCGCCGCCGGCGCCTGCCGCTCGGAGGCCACCAGCTGGCTGACCAGACTGTTGATATCCAGGCCCGAGCCCAAGCCGGTGGAGGTAATGCTTGCCATGGGGACTCCTTACTCCGCTTCAGGCCTGCTGGGACAGCAGGCCGGTATTGCTGCCTTCGAGATAGCGGGCGATGCGCAGCGCCTCCTCGGATGGCATCTGCCGCAGCACCTGACCGCTCTCGGCATCGACGATGCTGACCACCACCCGCCCGGCCTCGTCGTCGATTTTGAAATGCAGGTCGGTACGCGAGCGGCCGACGTACTGATTCAACTCCGAAACCGCCGCCTGCAGCGCATCCGTCGAACCGGCGGTATTGGCCGGCGGATCGCTGACCGGCGGCGTCTCGCTGGCCGACAGGGGCCGTAGCGCCACCGGGCGCACCACGGACAAAACCGGGACTATGCCCGGCGTGACCGCTTGCAAACTGGACATCGAATTGCTGGACATGGCCTGACGCCTCCCGTCCTGTGAACCACCGCATCCGGAAAGCGGCGCCGGATCTGCTCCGGCGCCGCTTCCTGGCTACTTAGCCGCGGAGCAGGGACATCACGTTCTGCGGCGCCGAGTTGGCCTGCGAGAGCATCGCGGTACCGGCCTGCTGGAGGATCTGGCCGCGGGTGAGGGCGGCAGTTTCCTTGGCAAAGTCGGCGTCCTGGATGCGGCTGCGTGCGGCGGAGAGGTTTTCGCTCTGGGTCGCCAGGCTGGCCACCACCGAGCCGAAGCGGCTCTGGTAGGCACCGAGGCTGGCGCGAGCGGTGTTGACCGCCGACAGCGCGGCATCCATCGACTGCATCGCCGTGTCGGCACCCGCGACGCTGGACAGATCCAGCGAGGCAAAGCCGGTGCTGGTGGTCGTCGCGGTGGTGGCGGCGGTGAGGCCGGTGGTGGCCAGCGTGGAGGACGCACCCGCATGGGCGACCGTGATGCCGGTGCCGCTGGTGGACACCAGGGTCACCGTGGTGGCGGTCTCGTTGATCGCGTAGACACCGGTCTGGTCGGAGACCGAGTTCACCGCGTCGCGGATGCCGCCGGCACGCTCGCTGGCGGAGGTCGCCAGGGCCACCGCGCCGACGCTGATCGCGCCGTTGCCGTTGCCGCCGTCGATGGTCAGATCACCGGCGGTGATCGCCGTGAAGGCCGTCGCCGCCACACCGGTAACCTCGGCGCGGCTGTAAGTGCCCAGGGCGCTGGCGTTGGCGTTGACGATGGAAGCGATGTCCACCGTCTCGCCGGCGTTGGCGCCGACCTGGAAGGACTGGTTGGTGAAGGAGCCGTCGAGCAGCTTCACACCGTTGAAGCTGGTCTGGCCGGCGACGCGGTTGATTTCCGACATCAGCTGCTGGGCTTCGGTGTTGAGCGCGGTGCGGTCGGTCTGGCTGTTGGTGGCGTTGCGGCTCTGCACCGCCAGCTCACGGATGCGCTGCAGGTTGTTGGTCACTTCGGTCAGCGCGCCTTCGGCGGTCTGCGCCAGCGAGATGCCGTCGTTGGCATTGCGCGAGGCCTGGTCGAGGCCGCGGATCTGCGAGGTCATGCGCTCGGAAATGGCGAGGCCGGCGGCATCGTCCTTGGCGCTGTTGATGCGCAGGCCTGAGGACAGGCGCTGCAGGGAGGTGCTCAGGCTGGACTGCGAGGCGTTGAGGTTGCGCTGCGCGTTCAGCGAGGCGACGTTGGTGTTGATAGCTTGCATGGGACGACTCCTGGTTGATCGTGCCGGCAGCGGTTGCGCCGGAGTGTTGCTGCTACGAGGTGAAAGGTCTTGAGGCTTCGGTGGCCGGCTTCCCGTTCCACCGCTTCACTGCCCTTAGCGCCCGCTTGCTGACTTTCTTGAGGGCGGTGCTGGCAGGACCGATGAGTGGCATAACGAAACCGGTGAGCGGCGCACAGGCGGTAAATCAGGCGGCGCGCAGGCGACGCACGCGCTCGATCACGCCCAGCAGCTTGCTGGCGTAGCGCGGATCGGTGGCATAGCCGGCCTTCTGCAGACCCTGCGCGAACTGTGCGGCGTCACCACCGTGTGCCAGCGCCTGCGCGTAGCGCGGATTGCCGCGCAGGAAGCGCACGTAGTCGGCAAGGCTCTCGTCGGCGCTGTCGTAGCGGCGGAAGTCCGCGCGCTCGCTGCGCTCGACACCGGCGCGCACCTCGCGGGTCTCGCTGCTGGCCTTGGCACCGCGCCAGCCGGCATCGGCCTTGATGCCGAACAGGTTGTTGCTGTCGCCGGCCGGCTGGTGCCGGCCCCAGCCGGTTTCCAGTGCGGCATGACCGACCACCACTTCGGTGGGCAGGCCCAGTTCGCGCGCCGCCGCCTCGGCCTGCGGCCAGACCTGGCGAATGAACTGGTCGGGGTCGGCCGCGGCTGCCTCCTCCCCCCGCTCGCGGGGGGAGGCCGGGAGGGGGGCGGCGCTAGCGTTGCAGACAGAGGCGGCGTCAGCAGCAGCGGCAGGCGTACGCCCCCACCCCGGCCCTCCCCCGTAAACGGGGGAGGGAGTTCTGTCTGGCAGGGCGGGATTCAGGGGCGGCGATATGGCTTCACCCTGCTGCCCGCTCAGCTGTCGCACCAGTTGGTCGGCGATACCCAGACCACGGCCGGCGCTGAGCTGCTGGGCCATCTGCTGGTCGAACAAGTCCTTGTAGGTATCGGCACCCGGCCCGCCGGCGAGATCGTCGCCGAGACCGGCGGCGCGCGCCGACTTCAGCACCTGCTGCATCAGCAGCGCCTCGAACTGGCGCGCCACCGCGCGCAGGGTTTCGGGATCGCGGCCACCGCCGGCCGCCTTCGCCTTCAGGGCGTTGAGGCCGGCGAAATCGGTGACGGTGTTTTCCGGGCGCAGGGCCATCGGCGCTAGATGATCAGCAGCTCGGCGCGCAGCGCGCCGGCTTCCTTCAGGGCTTCGAGGATGGCGACCAGATCACCCGGCGCGGCACCCACCTGATTGACCGCACGGACGATCTCGTCGAGGGAGACCCCGGCGTCGAACTTGAACATGCGGCCGCTGCCTTGGCTGACGTCGATGCTGGACTGCGGCGCCGCCACCGTCTGGCCATTGGAGAAGGCACCGGGCTGGCTCACCGCGGTGCGCTCGGTGATGGTCACCGACAGCGAGCCGTGGGTAACCGCCGCTGGCATCACCCGCACCTCGGAGCCGATCACCACCGTGCCGGTGCGCGAGTTGACGATCACCTTGGCGGCGGCCACACCCGGCTGCACGTCGAGATTCTCCAGCGCAGCGACGAAGCTGGTGCGCTGGCCGGGGTCGGCCGGCGCGCGCACCGCCACCGTCACCGAGTCCAGCGCCTGCGCGCTGTCGGCGCCGAGCAGGCCGTTGACCACTTCGGCGAGGCGCGTCGCGGTGGTGAAGTCGGCCTCGCGCAGATTGAGCCGGATCTCCGGCGCCGCGCTCCAGGCGGTGGGCGCGGCGCGCTCGACATTGGCGCCGTTGGGGATACGGCCGGCGCTGGGGATATTGATGGAGATGCGCGAACCGTCCTTGCCGTTCACGCCCAGGCCGCCGACCACCAGATTGCCCTGTGCCAGCGCATAGACCTCGCCGTCCGGTCCCTTCAGCGGCGTCATCAGCAGCGCGCCGCCGCGCAGCGAACCGGCGTTGGCGATGGACGACACGGTGACATCGATGCTCTGCCCCGGCTTGGCGAAGGCCGGCAACTCGGCATGCACCGCCACCGCCGCGACGTTCTTGAGTTGTGGATTGACGCCCGGAGGCACGGTAACGCCCAGTTGCTGCAACAGCGCCTTGAGGCTTTGCACGGTGAACGGCGCCTGCGAGGTCTGATCGCCGGTGCCGTCCAGGCCCACCACCAAGCCGTAGCCGATCAGCGCGTTGCCGCGTACGCCGGCGACACTGGCGAGATCCTTGATGCGCTCGGCGCGAGCCGACTGCACTCCCAGCAACATCAGCAACAGCACCAGCAGCGCGATCTGCAGCGGACGCGGCAGACGCGGACGCTGGCGGCGGGAAGGCAGGTATTCGGGGATTACGGCCATGCGGACTCTCCTTCAAAGCGAATCACAACTCCCTCCCCCGCCTGCGGGGGAGGGTTGGGGTGGGGGCGGTCGACCGTGCGGCGCTGGCAACGCCCCCATCCCGGCCTTCCCCCGCTCGCGGGGGAAGGAGAAAAGCTAGAACGGCATCCAGGGCGAGTTAAAGAAGCGTTGCAACCAGCCCTGGGCATTGGCGTCGGCCAGCGCGCCTTTACCCTGGTAGCTGATGCGCGCCTCGGCGATGCGGTCGGAGGTGACGGTGTTGGCCGGGGTGATGTCGGCGCTGCGCACCAGGCCTTCGAGCTGCATAAGCTCCTCGCCCTGGTTCAGCCGCAGGCGCTTGTCGCCGCGCACCCGCAGAACCCCATTGGGCAGGCGCTCGACGACGGTGACGGTGAGGCTGCCGGAAAGCTTGTTGCTCTGGGCGGTGGCGCCGGAGCCGTCGAAGTTGTTCTTGCCGGAGATGCCGGTGTCGAAATTGAGCGGCTGACCGAAGGCGGTGATGTCGCCCAGCTCGACGCCGCTGGACTTGCTGGTGCTGGTGGTGGCGCTCTTGCTGGCCTGGGTGCTCTCGATCAGCAGCACGGTCAGGAGATCACCGACACCGCGCGCCTTGGTGTCTTCGAACAGGGCCAGGCCGCGATTGGGGGTATAGAGCGAGCCTTCGCTGCCGGCGACGGCCGTCGCGGGCGCAACCACGATCTGCGGCGGCGGCATGCGCCCTTCCGGGATCGGCCCGGCGGCGCAGCCGGCGAGCAACAGCAGCGCCAGCATCAATAGCAGCAGGCTGCCGCCGGCGTTGATGCCGAAGAACAGAGTGGGACTTTTCACGGCGCGCTCCTGCCGAGGCCTAGAGATGGTTGGTGACGAACTGCAGCATCTGGTCGGTGGTGGAGATCGCCTTGGAGTTCATCTCGTAGGCGCGCTGGGTTTCGATCATGCTCACCAGCTCTTCCACCACGTTGACGTTGCTGGCCTCCAGCGAGCCTTGACTCAAGGTGCCGAAGCCGCTGCTGCCGGCGGTGCCGGTCTGCGGCGCGCCGCTGGCGGCGGTCTCCACATAGAGGTTCTCGCCGCGCGCCAAGAGACCCGCTGGGTTGATGAAGTCGGCGATCTGGATCTGCCCCACCTGGGTCGGCGCCGCCTGGCCGGCCAGGGTGGCGCTGACCGTGCCGTCGGCGCCGACGCTGACGCTCTGCGCTCCCTGCGGGATGGTGATCGAGGGTTGCAGCCGGTAGCCGCCGCTGGTCACCAGCTCGCCGTCCGGACTGAGCCGGAACGAGCCATCGCGGGTGTAGGCGACGCTGCCATCCGGCTGCTGGATCTGGAAGAAGCCGCGACCGCTGATGGCGATATCCAGGCTGTTGCCGGTCTGCTGGAGATTGCCCTGGGTGAAATTCTTTTCGGTCGCCACCACCCGCACGCCGGTGCCGAGGGTGAGCCCGGTGGGCGCGACGCTGTCCTGGGTCACCGCCGAGCCGGGCGCGGTGCGGGTCTGGTAGAGCAGGTCCTCGAACGCCGCCCGGCCCTTCTTGAAACCGGTGGTGTTGACGTTGGCCAGATTGTTGGAGACCACGGCCATGCGCGTCTGCTGCGCATCGAGGCCGGTCTTGGCGATCCAGAGGGCGGGATTCATGGCTACTCCTGTTGCGGGCGTAGAAAAACGCCGGGTGGACGCCCCGCTCCAAGTTCCGGACCAGCCCCCGCGGCAAGGCCGTCGCAAACCCGGCGCCCGGAGCTGGCACGCGGACTGCACGGTGGGGGTCTGCCGATCTCCTTTAACGGACCGCCATGCGTCTGCTGCTTGCCCTCTGCTGCTCCCTTCTCGCCTCGCCGCTATGGGCGGCCGATGCCTTGGCGGCGGCGCGGACGGCATTGCTGGAGCGCTGGCCGGACGCCGTCATCGCCGCTCCCGCCGAGGCCCTGCCTGCCTGCGCTGGCCAGGTCAGCGCCGAGGCCCCCGGCGCCCTGCGCGAGGGACGCGCCCAGCTGCGCCTGCGCTGCGAGGGCAACCCCGGCTGGACCCGCTTTGTCAGCCTGCAAGTGCAGCGCCCCGGCCAGGTGCTGGTGCTGCGCCGCGCACTCGCGCGCGGCGAGGCCTTGAGCGCCGAGCTGCTCTACGTCGAAGCGCGGGATCTCGCCCGCTTGCCGGGCGGCCTGCTCAACCAGCCGGAACAGGCGCTAGGCCAGCTGGCGCGCCGCGCCCTACCCGCCGGCAGCCTGCTCAGTCAGGACCAGCTGATGCCGCCGCTGGCGATCCGCCGCGGCGACAGCGTCACCCTGGTCGGCTATGCCGCCGGTCTGGAGGTGCGCGCCGTCGGAGAGGCTTTGGCCGACGCCGCCGAGGGCGCGCGCCTGAAAGTGCGCAACCGCGATTCCCGCCGGGTGGTGGAAGGCCTGGCACGCAGTGGCGGCAAGGTGGAGATCGCGCCATGAAAACCGGACTCAATGCGGTCGGCGTCAAATTTCACGCACCGGGTCTGTCCCCGCCGCGACATTTTTTTGTCGCCGGCCCTCAAGTTTGTATTTTTGCCGCCGATAGCCGGCTCAATGGCCCAGTCCGGGCCCTGATGGGAGTCAAGCCATGAGCCAACGCATCGACGGCAACGCCACCAATCCGGTGGCCGATCTGTACCGGACGACCGCGCGGAATGCGGCCGGCTCGTCGTCCTCCGCTCCGGTTGCGGCCACCGCCGCCACCGATACTGTCCGCCTGACCGGCGACGCCGTAAGCCTGCACCAGCTCGACAAGACGCTGGCTGGCATTCCGGCGGTCGACCAGGGGCGCGTGGCCGCAATCAAGCAGGCGCTGTCGGAGGGTCGCTACGCACTCGACCCCGCCGCCATCGCCGACCGGCTCAGCCATTTCGAATGGCAGCTGGACAGCTAGCGACCCCGAACGCATGACCGACTCCAGCGATGCCACCACTCCCAACTCTGTGCCCTCGCTGCTCGACGCGCAGATTCTTTGCGCGCGCGGTCTACAGGACATCCTCGACGCCGAAACCCAGGCGCTGCTGGCCGCCGATCTGAACGCGCTGGCCGAGCTGGTGCAGCGCAAGCAACAGGCCGCCGAACAGCTGGAGCACCTGAGCCGCGCGCTGGCGCAAGCCACCGGCGGCGCGCCCGAGCGGCTGATCCCCAGCCTGGGCGACAACGCCAGCGCCCGCTGGCAGACGCTGCGCGACACCGCCGAGCTGCTGCGCAAGGTCAATCTCCACAACGGTGCCCTGCTCAACGAGCGTCAGGCGCGGCTGCGCTGGATCGCCCACCAGGCCGGCCTGGAGCAGGCGCCGGCGGTATACGGGCCAGGCCCGCGTGGCGGCGCCCGTCCCTCGGGTCTGGGCCGGCACCTGGCCCAGGCATGAACCTCGCGCCCAACAGCACGGCTGGCAGCGCCACCACCGGCCTGAACCCGGCGCCAGCGGCCCGCTGGCTGGAAGGCGCGGTGGAACTCGCGCCGCTGCTGTTGCGCGCCGGCGAGCTGCGCCCGCTGCTGGCGGTGGGCGCTGCCGGCGGCGCGGCGCGCAATTCGCTGCTGCTGCATGTCGATCTGATCGACCAGACGCTGCTGATCGACCCGCCGCAGCCGCCCTTGCTGGAGCCGCTGCCGGCGCGTCTGGCGCTGTCCACCCGCATCGACGGCGGCGCGCTCGACTTTGCCGCCGACCTCATTGGCAGCAGCCAGTTCGAGGGCGAGCCCGCCCTGCGGCTGCGCTGGCCCAGCCGCGCGCGCTATCTGCAGAGACGCGGCGCCTACCGGCTGGACATACCCAGGGACATTCCCGCGCCCAGCCTGCGCTTCGAGACCGAGGCGTTGCGCTTTGCCGGCACCCTGGTCGACCTCTCGCGCCAAGGCGCGGGCGCGCTGGTGCCCAGCTCGGCGCCGATACAGGAAGGCACGCTGCTGCAATGCAATCTGCAGATCGCCGAGCTGGAGATCTACGCCGAGGTGGAGGTGCGCTCGCGCCTCAACCGCCTGGATCGCGCGCGCATGGGCCTGCGCTTCGCGCGCCTCTCGGCCGCGTCGGCCGAGCGCCTCTCGGCCGCGGTCGCGCGGCTGGAACGTCTGCAACTGCGCCGCGCCGCCGAGCGCCGCACCCGCCTGGGGTTTTAAATCAAAACCTCCCTCCCCCGCTTGCGGGGGAGGGTCGGGTTGGGGGCGCGCACTAGCAGCCCGACTTCAGCCCTTCAGCGCTTCCAGCGCCGGCTGGTACTCATAGCCCAACACCTCCGCCACCGCCTTGTAGGTCACCCGACCCTGGTGGACGTTGAGGCCTTCGCGCAGGTTGGCGTCGTCGATCAGTGCCTTGCGGTAGCCCTTGTTGGCGAGCGCGATGGCATAGGGCAGCGTGGCATTGGTAAGCGCGAAGGTGGAAGTGCGCGCGACACCGCCCGGCATGTTGGCGACGCAGTAGTGGACGATGTCCTCTTCCACATAGGTGGGGTTCTGGTGGGTGGTGGCGCGCGAGGTTTCGAAGCAGCCGCCCTGGTCGATGGCGACATCGACGATCACCGTGCCCGGCTTCATGTGCCGCAGCATCGCGCGGGTCACCAGCTTGGGCGCGGCCGCGCCCGGCACCAGCACCGCACCGATCACCAGATCGGCGTCGGCGATGCAGGCTTCCAGCGCGTCGGCGGTGGAGTACAGGGTCTTCAGACGACCTTCGAACACCGTGTCCAGCCAGCCCAGACGCGGCAGCGAGCGATCGAGGATGGTCACCTTCGCGCCCATGCCCACCGCCACCCGCGCGGCGTTGTAGCCGACCACGCCGCCGCCGATCACCACCACATCGGCCGGCTCCACCCCGGGCACACCGCCCATCAACACACCGTTGCCGCCCTGCGCCTTTTCCATCGCATGGGCGCCGGCCTGGATCGACATGCGCCCAGCCACCTCGCTCATCGGCGCCAGCAGCGGCAGGCCGCCGCGGCCGTCGGTGACCGTCTCGTAGGCGATGGCGATGCAGCCGGAGTCGATCAGGCCCTGGGTCTGCTTCGGGTCCGGCGCCAGGTGCAGGTAGGTGAACAGCACCTGGCCCTTGCGCAGCAGCTGGCATTCCACCGGCTGCGGCTCCTTGACCTTGATGACCATCTCGGCGCGGGCGAAGACCTCGGCGGCGGTATCGACGATCTCGGCACCGGCCGCGACATAGGCGGCGTCGGCGAGGCCAATGCCCAGGCCCGCGCCTTTCTGGATGAGGATCTCGTGACCGTGGGCTCGCAGCTCGCGGACGCCGGCCGGTGTGAGGCCGACGCGATACTCGTGATTCTTGATCTCTTTGGGGGTTCCGATACGCATGGTATGACTCGATGGAGGAGGCCAGGAGGCCGATGCGTGGCAGTTTATTCCCAGGCTGGCTAACCTGCCCGGCCCTTCCAGCCCTGCCGCCAACCATGTCCAAACCCAAGCTCACCGCCCTGCCCGCCACACTGTTCCTGGTCAGCTTGGGCTTGAGCCTGCACTACGGTAATGCGTGGTGGCGGCTGCCGGTCTACAGCGAGGCCGAGATCAGCCAGTCGGTGGAACTCAATCTGGCTCTGGACCTTCAGCGAGAGAATCGCGAACAGCCCGCCAACGATAGCGAGCTGGCCAAGCGACGCGAACAGTTGCGCGCTGAGGTGTTGGCGCTGGTAGATGCCGAGAAAAAAGAAAAGCAGTCCGGCCTCACGGCCGGACTGCTGATGTTGACTCTTTCCCTCGGCTATTTCGTCTGGCTATCGCGCGCTCGGTCGAAGTAAGACCACCGAAGTCTGGCAAGGCCTAGGGGTTGATGGGGATGATCTCGGTAGTGATCAGCCCACTAGGAGCCGTCACGTTGATGAACAAGTTGCCCCTGCCAGCCGAGGTACCGCCCAGCAGCGTGAACAGATACGCGTTGCTGCAGGGCTTCTCGATGCTGTCGGGTTGGGTATAGCTCGCCGGATCAGCCACCGAACCGTAGGTGGTAGTTACCGAAATGGTGGTACCGGCCGCCATGCAGTTCTCGGCAGTATCCCGAGCAATCACCTTGATGGCATTGCTTTCATTTACCGGCAAGAGGATGCTGTCCTTATCGGTCAGGATCACGGCGCTGGAACTAGACATGACGATGATCTGCGAGCCACGCACGTTCAGCGTCGGCGGCGCCGGCGGATTGGGCGAGGTCGAGCAATTGCCGTTGCAGAGAGTGCCGGTGAACTTGCCGTCCTTGGCGGTCGGCGAGTTGCCGCCACTGCCGTCGAAGTCGACATAGGTCTCGAATGCGGAGTCGAAGACACCGTTCTCATTGGCATCGGTAAACGCCTCGCCGAGGTCCACGAACGGCTCTGGGCTGTCGTACTGACCGTTGCTGTTGCTGTCGGTGAAGCTCTCTTCACCGATGGCCGTCGCCAGGATGGTGTAGCGGTGATCGTCGCAGCCCAGAGCGGTGTTGGTACTGGTCGAGGTGTAGGTGCCGCAGCTATTGGCGGTATTCACCGCCGTGCCATTGGCACTGAGTTGATCGGTACGCGGCTCCTGGCTGGAGAACACAACGGAGCAGACACCACCGCTGGTCTCACAGCGCGGCTGGATGGAACCGCCTTCGGTGGTGAACAGCACCGCCGTGCCATCCGGCACCGGATTGTTGAAGCGGTCGGACAGGCGCGCGTTCACCGTGGTGGTGATGCCGTCGCGACTGTCGGCGTCGATGTTGTGGGTGGTAACACTCAGCGAGAAGCTGTTCTGGTCCGGAATGGTGGTGGAGATCGTGAGCTGCTCGGACTGGCTACTGATGGTCTGTCCGCCGCCGCCGGTGGCGGTGGCGGTGACGCGCACCGGTGTCGCCACCGAACCGGCATTCACCACCGTCTGCACAAATCCCTGGGCGTCGGTCTGCGCCGTGGCCGGCGTGCGGGTGATGCCGCCGACGGTGGTATTGAGTGCGAAGCTCACATCGACGCCAGAGGGTGCCGGACCGCCGGAAGCGTCGAACAGCTGGAACTTGACGATGGAGGTTTCCTGCAGGCCCGAACCCTTGAGGCCAATGGTTTTTGGCGTGGCGGAGTCGAATTTGATGCTGCCCAGCGCCGCCGGCTGCACGGTGAGCGTGCCGCTGGCAGTCAAGGTGCTGCCATTGGCCAGCGAAGCCCTGGCGGTCACGGTGTCGTTGCCGTTGCAACCCTTGGCGATGTAGGTGGCATCCAGTGCGCCGCCGGTGATGCTGGTGGCGGAGGTCACGCTGGCTCGGCCGGCACTGATACAGGGCGAGCTGAAGCTGATGCCGGGCGTCTGGGTGGTCAGCGCCGCGTTATTGTCGTTGCGATCAACAAAGTCCAGATGCAGTGAAGTGCTACCGCCGGCCGCCAGCGTGGCCTGGCCGATGCCCAGCACCTGATCGGCATAGGCACTGCCAGTGCCGTTGCCCAGCCCTGGAGCGACCACTGCGGGATTGGTGGGCGCCACCACTTGGATGGCAACGGCCGACGGCGTGGCGGTGAGCGTACCGGCCTTGGCGGTGACATTGATGGTGCGCACCGAGGTGTCGCCACCTGTGGTGAGCACGGCGGTAGCAGTGCCAGTGGCGTCGGTGGTCGCGCTGGTGACTGTGACCGCGCCACTGGTGGCGGTGAAGGCGACGGTCACACCCGCCAGGGTGTTGCTGTTGGCGTCGGTGGCGATGGCACTGAAAGTAATGCCCTCCGACTGGGTATCGGCATCGGACGGCAGCGCCGTCGCGGAGCTGACCAGACGCAGATTCGCAGGCGTGATGGCGGTGCCGCCGGAGCTGGTCCCGCCCGAGCTGGTGCCGCCGGAACTACTGCCGCCGCTGCCGTCGCTGAAGCCCCCGCCGCCGCCACAGGCCGAAATAAGCAGTGCGCACAGACCTGCAATCGCCGCGTTCCCTAAACCGAGCTTGCGCATGGCACTCCCTACTCGCCGCCGCTGCGGCGTGGCTGATATCGCTTGGATGCTAACCGGGAAAACCAATCGAAACAAGCAAATCCGCATCAAACTCGAAGCAATTTCGCAAGTCTGGCCCAGGCCGGTTTTTGACCACCCGCGACAGCAGGCACGAGGCCGATTGATCAAGTCTTGCCGCCGCGAGCAACTGGCGCGGCGCTGGTTTGCCAGCGGGGTCGCGCCGGCGTCGCCGCTCAGCGGCCGGAGAAACTGGGCGGCCGCTTGTCGATGTAGGCCGCCAGCGCCTCGCGGTGATCTTCGCTCTCGTGAGCCAGGGCCTGGTAGGCGGAGGACAGCTCCAGGACATCAGTGAGTCGCTGGTGCTGTGCCTCGCGCAGCAGGCGTTTGGCCAGGCGCGTGGCCTGGGCCGGCTTGGCGGCGATCTGATCGGCGAGCGCAGCAGCGGCGGCGAGCAGTTCGCTGTCCGCCACCCGCCGCGACACCAGCCCGCAGGCCAGGGCCGCGACCGCATCCAGTGCCTCGCCGGTGAGGATCATCTCCGAGGCCTTGGACCAGCCGACCGCGCGCGGCAGTATCCAGGCGCCGCCATCGCCCGGGATCAGACCCAGATTGATGAAAGTGGAGGCAAAACGCGCCGACTCGGCGGCGATGCGGATATCGGCCAGTGCCGCCAGATCGCAGCCCAGGCCGATCGCCGGGCCGTTCACCGCGGCGATCACCGGCAGCTCGCAGTCCGACAGCGCGCGGATCATCCGCTGCACGCCGCGCCGGTAGTTGGCGCGGGTCTCGGCGGGGCTGGCCCTGGGACCGATGCCGCGTCGCTCCTGCAAGGCCTTGAGGTCGCCGCCGGCGCAGAAGGCACTGCCAGCACCGGTGAGGATCAGGCAGCGCGCCTCGGCGTCGTCGTTCAGCGCCTCCACCGCCGCCGCGAACTGCTGGCAGTCTTCCAGGCTGGCGATGGCATTGCGGGTTTCCGGGCGGTTGAAGCGGAGCGTCACCACGCCGGCGCGCCGGCTGGTGCTGACAAAGTTGGAGTCCATCTTGGGTTTCGGTCTGGGGCTTTAGGAGTCAGACCGGCAGTTTACGACCCGACTCACTGCGCCCGCGTGGCGACCGCGGCCGGCCCTAGCCGATGGCGCGCAGGCGCTTGGGCGGCGCCACTTCGACGGCATTGGCATTGGTCTGCCAGTAGCGCCGGCTGAGCGGCTCGGTGAGCGTCAGCCGGCCGCCCGGCAGATAAACGCCAGTGTCGAGAAACAGCCGGCTGCCGGCCAGTCGCGGCTTGGCCGCCAGCATCGGGGTGTGACCGCTGACCAGCATGCTCAAGCCCGCCACCTTGAGCCGCGCCAGGAGCCCGGACTGCCGCCGCCCGGTGTTCATCGCCTGGCTCAGCTGCAAGGCGGTGCTGCGGCCCCAGAGCAGATGGCTGGCCAGGGTGTCGCCGTCGTTGTCGAAGGCGGCGCCGACGCCAAAGCGCGCGCGCTCCAGATCCGGCCAGACCTTGCCCTGCGGCAGGTCGGCGTGGATCAGACCAATCGGCTCGCCTTCCGGCTGCTCGATCTGCATCACCAGCGGCAGACGCATGGCGATGCGCACCAGCACCTTGCGCTGCTCCGCCGGCAGTCGGAAGAACCAGGCCGAGTCGCGCACCGCCCAGCGCCTGCGGGTGGTCTCGTCGCGGGCACTGCCGGCGACGATCAGCATCGCCTCGTGATTGCCCATCACCGCGTGGAACCAGGGCGCGTCGTCGAGGATCAGCAGCAGGCGGGCGCTGTCGGGGCCGCGGTCGACCAGATCGCCGGTGCAGAACAGCCGGTCGCAGCGGTCGTCGAAGCGCACCGCGTCCAAGAGCTTCCACAGCGCCTCGCCGTGGCCGTGGATGTCGCCGACGTAGTAGTCGCGGCCCTGGGTATTGGCCGGCAGCTTCAGCATGCCGAAGGTCCGTTCAATGGCGCTGCACTTCGGCCACCGATACCGCCGGCGCCTGGTTGCCCCAGCTATTGCGGACATAGCTCAGCACCGCCGCCAGTTCTTCGTCGCTGAGCCGCTGGTTGAAGGGTGGCATGCCATAGGGCCGCGGATTGCCGGCGGTGCTCGGCGGGTAGCCGCCAAAGCGGGTGATGCGGATGCCATTGGCGGCCGAGGCGGCGGTCAACAGGCGGCTGCCGGCCAGGGCCGGATAGACCTCGGGCCGGCCCAGTCCGTCGTCGCCGTGGCAGTCGGCGCAATGGCGGCGGTAGACCGTGGCGCCGAGATCGAGCAGCGCCAGCCGCTGTCGCGGCGTCACCAGCGGTGCCGTCGGCGCCGGCGGCGCGGCGCTCGCCGGCAGGCTAAGCAGGTACTCGACCATCGCGGCAATGTCCTCCCGACTCAGGTACTGCAGGCTGTGGAATACCACCTCCGCCATCGGCCCGATGACGGCCTGATGGCGCGAGACACCAGTCTGCAATAGTGCGGCCAACTCCGTCGCCTGCCCGGCGCCAGACGGCAGCGGCCGGTATAGCGGTGGCGCATCCCAGCCCAGCATGGGAATGGTCCCGCCGGCGTAGGCGGAGGCGTTGCGCGGCCCGCCGAGGCGATCACGCGCGGTATGGCAGGCGCCGCAATGACCCAGCCCCTCGACCAGATAGGCGCCACGATTCCAGGCCGGCGAGCGCTGCGGCTGCGGCTCCAGCGCGCCGGGACGGAAGTACAGCGCGCGCCAGACCCGCAGCGCCAGGCTGCTGTTGTAGGGAAAGCGCAGGCGCGAAGCCGCGGGCGCCACCGCCACCGGCGGCAGGCTGCGCAGATAGACATAGAGGCTGTCGGAGTCGGCGCGGCTGAGCCGGGTGTAGTTGGGGTAGGGAAAAGCCGGCGAAAGCAGGCGGCCGTCGCGCGAGCGCCCCTGGTGCAGGGCGCGATAGAAATCCCGCGCGCTCCAGAGGCCCAGGCCGTGCCGACGGTCGGGCGTGAGATTGCTGCTGTAGACCGCACCGAACGGGGTGTCGATGCGGCGGCCGCCGGCGTATTCGGTGCCGCCCGGCTGCGTGTGGCAGGCGATGCAATTGCCGGCGCGGGCGAGATAGCGCCCGGCTTCGATCCGCTCCGGCGTCACCTGCGGCTCGGTCTCTGCCAGCGGCGCATCGGCGCTCAGCTCGGGCCAGGCCAGCCAGAGCAGCGCCGCCGCCAGCAGTCCGCTGAGCACCAGCAGCACCAGCCACCGACGCCGGCTCATGGCTGCGCCCCGCAGTCCATCGGCAAGGGCGGCAAGCGCGCGGGTAACGGCGCGTCCGCCGCCGCCGGCTGGCTGGCGATCCAGGTCGCCACTGCGCCGACTTCGGCGCCGCTCAGGGCGCGCGCGACCCGTGCCATGCAGTCCGGTTCGCGGGCACGGCGCACACCCTCGCGCCAGCTACCCAGCTGCGCCGCGAGATAGTCGGCACCGAGCCCGGCCAGGCCGGGGATCTCCGCGCCGCGGCCATGCAGGCCGACGCCATGGCAGGCCGTGCAGGCCGGCAGGCGTCGCGCCGGGTCGCCCTGCTCCACCAGCGCACGCCCCAGTTCCAGCGTCTGCACCGTCGCCTTCGGCGCCGGTGGCGGTGGTGCGGCTTGCTGGGCGGCGTAGTAGGCGGCGATCTCACCCAGGTAGTCGTCGGAGAGATAGGCCAGCAGCGGCGTCATCACCGCGTGCTGGCGGCGGCCATCGCGAAAGTTCAGCAATTGCGCCCGCAGATAGCCGGCCGGCTTGCCGGCAATCGAAGGGTAGTAGGCCTCCTGCTGCGCCCGGCCCTGCTCGCCATGGCAGGCCGCGCAGGGCTGCAAGCGCGCCGCCAGGCCGGAGTCGCTGGCGGCAGTGGCGGCAGTGGCGGCAGGCAAGACCAGACCCAGGCCGAGCAGCAGGGCGAGATAGCGATACCAGACGATGAGGGGCATGGCGGACTTGAGCTAGGCAAGAGCACGACGGATTGGCAGGGCCGCCATGCTGCGCAAATTGCTGTCCCGGCGGTACATGCAGTCGGCCAGGCAAAACGCAGCACAGTGGCTGGCGAATGCCGATAGCGTCTAGGGCCTGTTAACGCTACGGGGACCGCTGCGTTGCTGGTCAAAAGCGCGTCAGGCAAGGCGCCGGCCGACGCGAAGGCTTGTTGCCTTCGCGAGGCGGGCAACGCCGCATGACGCGCTTTTGGCCAGCAACCCTTCGGGGCGGGCTCACGACACGGTGTCCGAGCGTAGCGAGGTGGGTGCGGGAGCGAGCCCCTCCGGCGCCTCCCGCACCCCTTGCTACGCAAACACCATGTCGGCGCCGGACGGTTTTGGGGCATTGCCGCGTCAGCAAGAGTTTCAATAGGCCCGCTATTGCGCACTCTTGCTTCCTTGCACTGCCCCAAAACCGCCTTCCGCCGCAGCGATCCCCGTAGCGTTAACAGGCCCTGGCCGCTGTACTTGGTTTTGGCGACGCAACTGCGGCTGTGCCCGGCGCCGCGAGGGCGCCAGACTGGCGCCCTCGCCTGCCTAGGTTTTCCGCCATGAGTACGCCACAGTCGCAGCCGCCGCCCCCGGCTCCCAAGCCTTCCGCCTGGCAGGTGGCCCAGAGTGTCGCCGCCGCCTTCTTCGGCGTGCAGAGTTCGCGCAACCGGGTCCGCGACTTTCAGCACGGCAAGCACTGGCACTACCTGCTGACGGCGGTGCTGATGACCGCCGCGCTGGTGCTGTTCTTCTATGGCCTGGTGCAGTTGGTGCTGCATTACGCGGCGGCGCCCTAACCCTCGCACATCGCGGTCGCCAGCTGCCCCAGGCGGCGCAGCGCCACCGGCACCCGGACGTCATCCGGATGGCCGTAGTTGAGGCGCAGGCAGTGGCCGAAGTCGTCGCGCGCCGAGAACAACGCGCCCGGCGCCAGGCTGATGCCCAGCCGCAGCGCCGCCTGCTGCAAGGCCAGGCTGTCGGCGCCGCGCGGCAGTTCCACCCACAAAAAGTAGCCGCCCTGCGGGCGGGTCAGGCGGGTGCCGGGCGGGAAGTGCTCCTGCACCGCCGCGACCATCGCCTCGCGGCCAACCAAGAGGCTCTCGCGCAGCTGCCGCAGATGGCGGTCATAGCCGCCACCGGCCAGATAGTCGGCCAGCGCCAGCTGCGAGGGGATGGCGGCCGACAGCGTCGAGCCCAGCTTCAGTCTTTGCACCGCGCGGGTGTAGCGGCCGGGCGCCGCCCAGCCGATGCGGTAGCCCGGCGCCAGGCACTTGGAGAACGAGGAGCAATGCAGCACCAGCCCCTGCTGGTCATAGGCCTTGGCCGGCTTGGGGCGGCTGCTGCCGTAATAAAGCTCGCCGTAGACGTCGTCCTCGATCAGCGGCACGCCCTGCCTGGCCAGCAGCTCGACCAGCTGGCGCTTGCGCGCCTCCGGCATCAGTGCGCCCAAGGGGTTCTGGAAATTGCTCATCAGCCAGCAGGCGGCCGGCCGGTGCTGCTCCAGCGCCCGGGACAGGGCGTCGAGGTCGATCCCCTGCACCGGGTGGGTAGGCACTTCCACCGCCCGCAGGCCCAGACGCTCCAGCGCCTGCAGGGCGACATAGAAGGTCGGCGACTCCAGCACCACCGCGTCGCCCGGCTTGGTCACCGCTTGCAGGCAGAGGTTGAGCGCCTCCATGCCACCGTCGGTAATCACCAGCTCGTCCGGCTCCAGCGCCAGGCCATCGAGCCGGTAGCGCACCGCGATCAGCCGCCGCAGTTCGAGATTGCCGGGCGCCAGATCGGCCACCGACTGCCAGGGATCGGCGGCCCGCATGCTGCGCGCCAGCGAGCGCTGCAGGCGCTGCAAGGGAAAGAGCAAGGGACTCGGAAAGGCGGAGCCCAGCGGCACCACGCCGGGGTCGCGCACCGACTCCAGCACCTGGTAGATCAGCTCGCTCTTGTCGACCACGGTGGATGCGGACTCAGGCTGCGAGATCGCCGGCGGCGGCGGCTCGGCGCGGAGAGGGCGGCCGACGAAATAACCCGAGCGCGGCCGCGCCAGCAGCAGGCCGCGGGCTTCCAGCAGCTGGTAGGCCTTGGCGATGGTCATCGCGCTGAGGCCACGCCGGCGGCTGGCTTCGCGCACCGAGGCGATGCGCTCACCGGGTTTGAGTGCGCCGGATCGGATCAGGCCGTCGAGTTCGGCTGCGTAGTCTTTGTAGAGGGTCATCGGCGCCAGAACTGGAGTGCCCGCGTGTGCCGCCGGGCATCCAAGGATGCCGACCAGCGATCACCGGCCGGCGCCGCGCAAGGCTCCAGAATTGTAGACGCCGCCCGCTACCGCTAGCTCTTCAGCCAGTGCATTCGCGGCTGGAGGCGGCCCGGCGACAGCGGTTCGCCGGCCGGCGCACCGATGACGACGGGCGCCACCGGGCGCTCGTCGGCACCCAAACCCAGGGCCTCGCGGCCTTCGCGGGAGGCGAGCCAGGGCTGGGCGCTACCAACCCAGCAACTGCCCAGGCCCATGCTGTGCGCCGCCAGCATCAGGCTGTAGGCGGCCATGGCGCAGTCCTGCTCGGCGAGGCTGCCCGGCTGCGTGGCGCAGACCACGATCAAGGCCGGCGCCCGGTAGAACAGGTTGAACTCCGCACCCAGCGCATCGGCCCTGGTCTCGTGCTCCCACTTGGCGCCGTGGCCGGAGCGGCGCAAGGCCTCGGTGGCGCCATGCCCGAGAGCGGCCACCTTCTTCGGCTCTGAAACCACCACGAACGACCAGGGCTGGGTATTCATGTGGCTGGGCGCCAGGCAGGCGGCCTCGACCAGTTCGGTCAGTACCGCGGCATCGACCGGATCGGGCAGGTATTCGCGCACCGCGCGGCGCTGTTTCAGGGCTTCCAGCAGTTTCATGAGCAAACTCCGCGACGGTGGCGAAAGGGCTTACTTCTTGAGCGCGTTCTTGAGATCAGCGTAGCCGGCCTTGAGCGCCGCAACCAGCTGCTCGGCGGCGGCATCGATCTTCGGCTCGGCGGCTTCGGCGGCGCGCTTGGCGCTTTTCAGCTGCTGCTTGAGCTGGTCCCAGCTGACTTCCAGGTCCTGCCAGCGATCCTTGGCATCGGCCTTGAACAGATGAGCCTGCAACACCAGCTCGTCGTGCAGCAGTTCGAGCGCTTGGACGTCGTTGTGGAAAGCTTGCTTGAGTCGGGACATGGCGATGACCTCGGTGAGCGGTGGGGGTAGAAACAGTCTGCGGGCCCGCACCACCTCCCGCCTTGACCTGGGTCAATCCTGCCGATCACTCGCATCACAAAACAACTCACTGATTTCATGATCGTTTAATCATGTTTTGTGGATTGTTTTTATGAGGCTAAGCTCCGCCACCCCAAACCATTGGCTGACGTCATGCCCCACCCCCGCAGCCTCGCCCTGATCGCCTTCGCCAGCCTGCTGCTGGCGGCCTGCAATTCCAGTGAACCGGCGAGCCAGGGTGGCGCGGGCGGTGCCGGCGGCTATGACCCGCTGCAGGCCTCGGCGGTGGACAAGGCCATCCTCTACAACGGCACCATCCCCGCCGCCGACGGCGAGACCATCGGCATCACCGTCTACCAGCCGGCGCTCGCCGCCGATGCCGCAGCGCCCTTGGTGATCCACGGCCACGGCTTCGGCCTGTCGCGCAACAAGGACTTCGACACCAGCAACCCGGTGGCGGCCTTTCTGGGCGCGGATGTCACCAGCGATGCCGGCCGCCTGGCCTGGAACAGCGGCTATTACGTGATCAGCTTCGACCAGCGCGGCTTCGGCGATTCCAGCGGCCCGATCACGGTGATGGACCCGGAGGTCGATGGCCGCAACATCAGCACCATCCTCGACTGGGCAGAAGCCAATCTGCCCCACCTCGCCCGCCGTCGCGGCAACCCCGTGGTGGGCGCGGTGGGCCTGAGCTATGGCGGCGGTTTTCAGTTGATCGGCAGCGCGGTGGATGCGCGCTTCGACGCCCTGGTGCCCACCGCCACCTGGAACGACCTGCGCTACAGCCTGGCGCCGGCCGGGGTGCCCAAGACCATCTGGCTGGACATCCTGGTCGCCGCCGGCGGCGCCACCGCCGGCTTTCAGTTTGAACCCTTCGTCTACACCGCCTTCGTGCAGGCGACGCTGGGCATGGTCAGCCAGGAAACCCTGGCCGAATTCGAGAAGCGCAGCTTCGTCTCCTACTGCGCCGGCAGCCGTGCCGATGGCGTCGGCGTGCCGGCGGTGGATGCCTTCTTCGTGCAGGGCGCCAACGACATCCTGTTCAACCTCAACGAGGCCGCCGCCAATCTCGACTGCCTGCGCAGCCGTGGCCGCGACGCGCGCCTGCTGGTGCAGACCAGTGGTCACATCCTCCCGGCGCTGCAATCGGCCGGCCGGCAGATCCTGTTCGGCGTCGACGAGAACCTGAGCTGCGGCGGCCAGAGCTACAACACCGCGGCGATGATGGTCGACTTCCTCGACCAGAAGCTGAAAGGCCGGGCACCGGGCAGCCAGTCGCCGCCGGCGCTGTGCGTTTCGCTGACGCCGGATCAGGGCCTGCTGCTGCCCAGCCTGCCACGCGGCGGCCTGCCCATCGTGTTTGCCGAGACCAGCGTGGTGCCGGGCGCGGTCGGCCAGCTGGTGAACCTGCTCGGCAGCCTGCCGCTGCAAACCCTGCTGAGCAGCCTCGCCGGCCTGGGGCCGGAGGCGATCAATCTGATCCTCGACATCCTCCAGAACCCGCCCGGCAGCAACGCCGGCTACAGCCAGGACTTTCTCGCCCTGCTGCCGCAGATCGTCAACCTGTTGCCCTATGAGCTGCTGCAACAGCTGACCGCCGCACCGGTGTATGTGCCGCTCCACAGCATCAGCGGCGATCAGGCGCTGGCTGGCATCCCTCAGGCCAGCCTGACGTTTGCCGGCGGTCTCAACAGCCCGCCGCTGTTCGTCGGCCTCGGCCTGCGCCGCGGCGGTGCCGGCGACGCGGTGGCGGTGAGCGATCAGGTGACGCCGGTGCGCGCCAGCGGCAGCGTGGCGCTGGATTTGGCCGGCGTGCGCGCCGCCTTGTCCGCCGGGGATGAAATCGGCCTGCTGCTCTACGGCTTTCACCCCTACTACCTCAACAACTCCATCCTCTCGCTGGCCCCGCTGCCGGTGACGGTGAGTGGCTCGGTGAGCCTGCCGCTGGTCAGTCGCTAGTCAGTGGCCAGCCAGCGGCGGCAGCCGCAGCAGCTGGCGCAGGCCGTGAGCGCCGACCGGCGCGCGCGGCAGCCAGGGTGCCAGGTAGAGACGCCGCGCCAGGCCTGCCCGTAATCGCGCCAGCTGCCGCTGCTCGCCGGCCACCCGGGTCGCGAGTACCGGGTCCTGGCTCTGCACCGCCGCCATGCTGCGGTTGACCACCCAGGCGTAGGGCTCGATCCGCGCTCTGCGCAGATCGTCTTGCAGTGCGGCGGCCTCGGAGACCGGCGTGGTTTCCGGCAGCGTCACCAGGATGATGCGGGTCCACTCCGGATCTTGCAGATGCATCAGCGGCGTCACCATGCGCGGGCCGCCGGGTACCGCGTCGCGCAGAATCTGGCGGTGGTAGGCGCCGGTCGCATCCATCAGCAGCAGCGTGTGGCCGGTGGGCGCGGTGTCGAGAATCACAAAGCCCTTGCGCGCCTCGTTGACCATCCGCGAGAAGGCATGGAACACCGCGACTTCCTCGGTGCAGGGCGAGCGCAAATCCTCGCGCAACAGATCACGCGCCGCCGGCTCCAGATCGCGGCCCTTGCCGGCCATGATCTTTTCCACATAGCGCTCGGTCTCGGCCTTGGGGTCGATGCGGTCCACCTGCAGGCCCGCCACCTCTCCCGCCAGTGCCGCCGTGAGATGCGCGGCCGGATCGGTGGTGGACAGATGCACGCGATGACCGCGCTCGACCAGGCCCAGCGCCAACGCAGCGGCGATGCTGGTCTTACCCACCCCACCCTTGCCCATCACCATGATCAGCCCGTGGCCGGGCGCCGCCAGCGCCTCGACCAGGCCATCGAGTGCCGGCAGCGCCGGCTGAGCAGCGGCGACTGGTGCTGCCGTGGCCGCCGGTTCCGCCGAAGCTGGCGACAGGATCGCGCGCAGCGCCGCCAGGCCAACCATGTCGTAGGGGCGCAGTGGAATCTCGTCACGCGGCAGCTGCCGCAGCCGCTCCGGCATCGCCGCCAGCGCGGCCTGCTCCTGGGCTTCCAGGGCCAGCGCCACCGGATCGTCGGCGCGACTGGCGCGAAACAGCGCATTGACCACCAGCAGCTGGTTGCCCAGGCCCAGGGCGCTGAGATCGGCCGAGGTGCGCGCTGCCTCTGCCAGGGCCGGCACATCGGGGCGGGTGACCAGCACGATGCGCGTCCGCGCCGGGTCCGACAGCGCCGCCAGCGCCTCGGCAAAGCGCGCCTCCTGCATCTTCAGGCCCGAATGCGGCCCCAGGCAGGAAGCGCCACGGTCATTGCCTTCCAGAAAGCCAGTCCAGGCCTTGGGCAGGCTCAGCAGCCGCAGCGTGTGGCCGGTGGGCGCGGTGTCGAAGACGATGTGATCGGCCGCCGGCGCGGCGGCGCCAAGCAGGCCGGAGAATTCGTCAAACGAGGCGATCTCGATGGTGCAGGCGCCGCTCAGCTCCTCCAGCACCTGCTGGCGCTCCGCCGGGCCGGCCTGCGGCATCTGCGCCAGCACCCGCGCGCGGTAGGCGTCGGCCGCCGCCTGCGGGTCGATGTTCATCGCCGACAGCCGCGGCACGCCGGGCACCGGCCTGGGCTCATTGCCCAGCGCCAGACCCAGCATCTCGTCGAGATTCGAGGCCGGATCGGTGCTGACCAGCAGCACCGTCTTGCCGGCATCGGCCAGGCTGATCGCGGTCGCGCAGGCCAGCGAGGTCTTGCCAACGCCGCCCTTGCCGGTGAAGAACAAATAGCGGACCGCCGATTCCAGCAGCTGCATGCTCGATAGCCTAACGAGCAGAGCGGTCGACCGGCGGGTCGACGGGCTCGCCGGGGAGAATCTTGCGGCCGGTGAACATCGCCGAGATGAGAGTGCCGCCCTCACGCAACTCGGTCAGCACCACCGCGGCGATGTGCAGCAGCGCGGTGCCGCCGAGCACATAAAAACCGTAGAGATGCACCAGGGCGTAGGGCTTGCGCATGGCCCGCATCTGGGCATAGGCGCTGGAGTCGTAGAGGTCCGGCGCATACGGCACCAGCGTCGCCGGATCAACACCGGGAGCAGCCACCCTCTGCGCCAGCCAGTGGCCCAATGGCGGATAGAACAGATCAGTACCCGCCAGCAGCAGGCCGGTGACCGCCTGAATCAGCAGCAGGATGAACATCAGCGTCACCGCGATCCGGCCCATGGGGTTGTGGCCGAGATAGTGCTCGGGCCGACCGCTGACCACCGAGCTGGCATAACGGCCCAGCCGGCCGAAGTAGCCCGAACCGCAAGGCAAGAGCTGCGGCCAGCGCGCGTAGGAGTTGCCGACCCAGGCCCAGAACAGGCGAAAGACCAGATTGACGGCAAACGCATAGCCCAGCCAGACATGCAGGGTCTTCAGCACCACCTTGCCGGGGTTGGTAATGCCCAGCGCGGCATCGTTGAGGATAACCAGGCCGATGCCCGCGAGGCCGATCACGCTCAGGGCATTGATCCAGTGGAACCAACGCGTCGGCGCGTCCCACACCGCATAAGACTTCAGCTCGCTCATGGAAAACTCCTTTTCCAACTAGTCGTCATCACCGCCTTCGCGGCCACGGCCTTCCTCGGGTTCATCGGCGCTGCGATGGCATTTGACGCAGTTGTCGAAATTGCGGATGCCCTCTTCCTCATGCTCGGCACGGATGCCGGACTGCGAATGCTCGTGGCAGCCGTAGCAGGTATAGCGGCTGAAATCCTGCCCGACATGGCAGGTCGCGCAGGCGGTGTCGTGCTCGCGGTCAAGCAGGAAGTAGCGGTCGTGATCGAAGGTCGCCGGGCTCCAGGCCTCCTGGCTATGGCACTGCGTGCAGGTCTCGCCCACCTGCCGGTGCAGGGCGTCCTGCGGCTTGGCGTGACAGCTGGCGCACTGACTGCGCAGCTCCGCTTGCAGCATCTGGTGGGAGAAGCCGCGCAGCGCGCGCTGGGCCTCGGCGCCCTGGTGCTCGCTGTGGCAGGCGGTGCAGTTCTGCTCGCTGAGCTTCTGGTGAAACGCCGTCGGGGTCTTGCCGGTTTTTATCGGCGTACCGTCGGTGCGGTAGAGGCCGATGCGATCCAGGGCATGACAGCTCAGGCATTGCTCGGCAGACGCGCCAGTGAGCGGCGCATGGCAGGCGAAGCAGTCCTTGCCGATCGTCTGATGGCCGGCGATCACCTTGCCGGGGCTGAGCAGGGGCTCGGGCCAGACGAACAACAGCGCCACCACCGCCACCAAGCCGGCGATCACCGTAGCCCATAGCCAGCGCGAAATCATCGCCAACCCCAAAATAGAAAGATGCTCAGGATGTGCGCCAGCGCCAGGGTCGCAAAGGCCAGCGCGATGGGCAGGTGCACCACCCGCCACTTCTTGAGGAGGTCCAGCGTCGCCGAGTCGGCGAGCAGCTGCGTCTCCACCGCCTCGACGTCGAGGCCCTGATCCAGCAGCTGCTTGCGCCGGGACTCCAGATGACTACGCGCGCGGCCCAGCAGATAGCTGCCGGTGAGTCCGCTGGCGACATTGACCAGCATCGCAGCGACCGCCAGCCAGGGCAGGATGGCGTTGAAGTGGATGCCGGCATGCACCAGCACCAGCAACGAGCCCAGCCAGGCAAGCGTCTTGTGCAACTTCAGCAGCTTGAGCGGATTGCCGGACTGGATGTACTTGCGCTTGCGCAGCGAGTAGCGCATCGAGACCAGGATCAGCAGCACGCCGGGGATGCCCAGGTAGCGGCCGACCCAGACCAGTTGCCACTGGTGCAGCAGAGCGTCCAACAGCAGCGTCGCCAGTGCCAGTCCGGCAAATAGCAGGGCCGGCGGCACCACGTCGCGGCGCAGCAGGGAGCGGTTCATCTCGGCAAGCAGCCGGTGCCGGCGGCAGAACCCCAGCCCGGCCTTCGAGGCCTCAGAACCAAGGGCAGCAGACCACTCTGCGTGAGCACGGTGTCTCCAGGCAAAAACCTATTTGCCTGCATTCTGTGGCCCTGGTGCCCGACCGGTCTTGACCCAGATCAACCTGCGCTGCGTCTACAGCCGCCCGGTCACCACCAGCAGAATGACGATGAGCAGCACCACACCCAAACCGCCGCTGGGCCCATAGCCCCAGCCCCTGCTATGCGGCCAAGTGGGGATGACGCCGACCAGCATCAGAATCAAAACAACCAACAGGATAGTTCCCAGGCTCATGGCGGCGTCCTTGAATGTCGTTGAGCAGGCACTCTAGGTTTTAGGTAGCTCAACTTCGGTGCGTTGCCGTACATAGAACCGGGCTCGCCACCACCCAAGCCGCCGTTCGCGGCGGCTATCCCAATGGGCTTGATGGGTCTTTGGTCAGGATTTCGGGCAGCCTGTTCGCCCGCAGTTGCTCGGCGAACTGCTCGGCGGGGACCGCACGCCCAAACAGGAAGCCCTGGCACTCGTCGCAGCCGGCGGCGCGCAGAAACTCCAGCTGCTCCACGGTCTCCACACCCTCGGCCAGCACCCGCTGGCGCAGGATGCCGGCAATGGCGATCACCGCCCGTACGATCGCCGCGTCGCTGCTGTCGCCGGGCAGATCCTGCACGAAGCTGCGGTCGATCTTGAGCTTGTCTACCGGCATCTGCTTGAGGTAGGCCAGCGAGGAATAGCCGGTGCCGAAGTCGTCGATCGCCAGGCGCACGCCGAGCTTCTTCAAGGCGCTGAGCTTGGCCAGGGTTTCACCGCCGAGATCCATCAAGCCGCGCTCGGTGATCTCCAGTTCGAGAATCTGCGCCGGCACTCCGGCGGCGGCCAGGCAGTCGGCGACCATCTGCTCGAAATTCGGCGCGCGGAACTGCTGCGCCGACAGGTTCACCGCCAGTGTTTCCACCTTCAGGCCACGATCCAGCCAGATGTGCAGATCGTTGCAGCTGGTCTGCAAAACCTGCCGGCCCAGCTCCAGGATCAGTCCGCTGTCCTCGGCGATCGAGATGAACTGGTCCGGAAAAATCATCGGCCCGTCCGGCGGCTGCCAACGGATCAGCGCTTCGGCACCGACCAGGCGGCGCTCGGAAAATCGGTAGATCGGTTGATACCAGACCTTGAACTCACCGCTCTGAATACCGCGGCGCATGCGCGTCTCGATATCCAGCCGCTCACTGGCGGCCACGGTCAGCGCCTCGGTGTAGAACTGGCTGTTGTTGCGACCCAGCTCCTTGGCGCGGAACATCGCCGAGTCGGCATTGCGGATCAGAATCTCGGCGCTGCCACCATCGGCCGGGAACAGGCTGATGCCGATGCTGGCCTGGACGAACAGCTCGTGACCGCTGGCCAGCAGAAACGGCGGGCCCAGCGCACCCAGCAGGTTATGGGCGATCTGGGCGACCGCCATCGAACTGGGCACACCTTCGAGCAGGACCAGAAACTCATCGCCGCCCAGACGCCCCAGGGTGCCCGCCTCGCCCAGAGTCTGTTTCAGGCGCTCGGCGACCGAAATCAGCAGCAGGTCTCCGATCTGGTGACCCAGGCTGTCGTTGACCGTCTTGAACCGGTCGAGATCGAGAAACAGTACCGCCAGCTCGGCGTGCTCGCGCCGGGCCCGGTCCAGCGCGTATTCCAGACGAGTGCCCAGCAGCAGGCGATTGGGCAGATCGGTGAGGGCATCGTGGTGCGCCAGGTGCTCCAGCCGCTCTTCGCTGTGCTTGATCTGGCTGATGTCGCTGGCCACGCCCACGTAGTGGGTCGGTCGCCCGGCGTGGTCACGCACGACGCTGATGTTGAGTAGCTCCGGGTAGAGCTCGCCGGTCTTGTGGCGGTTCCAGATCTGGCCCTGCCAGTGCCCGACCTCTTCCAGCGCGCGATACATCTCCTGGTAGAACACGATGTCGTGGCGGCCCGACTTGAGCAGGCGGGCGTTCTGGCCGATCACCTCCTGGGCGCTGTAGCCGGTCACCTTCGCGAACGCCGGATTCACCGAAACCACCCTGGCCTCGAGGTCGGTGACCATGATCGACTCGAAGGTGCTGGCGATGACCGCCGAGTCCAGACGCAGGCGCTCCAGCAACTGCTGGCGCTCGGTGACGTCGGAGACGATGCCGTGCCAGACCAGATCGCCATTGGCTTCCTGCGTGGCGCCAGCCTCCACCCGCAGCCAGCGGCTCTGGTCGCCGAACCGCAACTGGCCTTCCCAGGCAAACGGCTGGCTACCCTGGCGAGCGGCGGCACGCAGCTCGGCAATCAGGGCGATGTCGCCAGCCCCGAGGTGTTGAAACGCCTGCTCTGGATGCGCCAGCACCTCGGCCTCATCAACCGCCAAGAGCTTGGAGAAGCGCGGGCTGACGTACTCGAAGCGGCCGCCGCTGGCGACGGTGCGGTAGCGGAACACGCCGGCCGGGATGCGGTTGACCAGCTCCTGGTACTGCGTCTCGGCGCGTTTTTCCTGGGTGACATCGCGAAAGAAGGCGGCGATCTGTGGCGGCTCGGCCTTCGCCATCGACACCACGTTGGCCTCGATATCGACCCGCCCGCCGTCCTTGCGGCGATGCTGGGTGTTGAAGCGCAGCCGGCCGGCTTCGAGGATGCGCTGGATGCGCATCGGCACCTCGGCCTCGGCGCCGGGCATTTTCAGCGAGCTGATCTCGCGGCCGACCAGCTCGCTGTGCGTGTAGCCCAGCATCCGGCAGTAGGCGGGATTGGCGTCGAGTATCCGCCCCTCGACATCGGTGCGGACGTAGCCATCGGTCATGGTGCCGAGCATCATCCGGGTGTTGTCCAGCTCCCGCGCCAGTTCGATCTCGGCGGTTCGGCGCAGGGTGATGTCCTGCACCGTACCCATCGAACGCTGCGGGCTACCATCGGCGGCGAAGAAGGTCTCGCCGCGCTCCTCGACGTAGCGGATGCGCCCCTCGCTGAGCAGCAGACGATGCGTCACGGCATAGGGAGTGCGGTGGGCGACGGAATCCGCGAAGGCCCGCGCGACCCGCTCGCGGTCTTCCGGGTGTATCGCCTGCTCAAACAGCGCATAACTCATCTCCGGCGTCTGCCGCGGGTCGCGCTCGAAGATGCGGTAGGTCTGCCCGGACCAGCTCAGCCGGCCACTGACGTGGTCCATCTCCCAGTGGCCGATCTGCGCCACCCGCTGCGCCTCCTCATGCAGCTCTTCGCTGCGCCGCAGCGCCAGCTCCGCCTGTTTGCGCTGGGTGATGTCGCGTGCCACACCGAGCACGCCGACCAGGCGTCCCTCGGCGTCCAGCAGCGGCGTCTTGATGGTCTCGACCTGGATGGTGCGACCATCGGCGGCGATGGTCAGGGTTTCCTCGTTGATCGTCGGCTTGCCGGCCGCCAGCGCCTCGCGGTCCTTCCGCCGGAAGAACTCCGCCTGCTCGGCATCGACGAAGTCGAAGTCGGTCTTGCCGAGAATGTCGGCTTCCTTGGCGCCGAAGAAGCGCTCGAACGGCGGGTTGCAGGCCAGGTAGACGCCATCCGGATCCTTGAGCCAGACCAGGTCGGGCATGGCAGCGACCAGCGAGCGGAAACGCGCCTCGCTCGCCTGGGCGGCCAGTTCGGCCTCCTTGCGCGAGCTGATGTCCTGGATCGTTCCGTACATCCGCACGGCCCGCCCGCTGGGGTCGTGCTCCACCGTGCCCAGTCCGTGCAGCCAGCGCCGCTCACCATCCCCCGGACGCAGGATCTGGTATTCCCGGTCGAACCGCCCGCCGCCAGCCAGCACCTGCTGCATGTGGGCGATCAAGGCCGGTCGCTGTTCCGGCACCACCAGGTCCAGCCAGGCTTGGTAGCTGTGCGGATAATCGGGCGAGATGCCGAGGATCTCGTCCACCACCGACGACACCCTCCAGTGCATCTCGGCGATCCGCAGCTCGTAGCTGCCGATGCGGCCAACCTGCTGGGACTCGCGCAGCAGGCGCTCGCTCTCGACCAAGCGCTGCGCCGCCTGTTCGCGGTCGGTGACGTCCACCAGCATGCCCACCACCGCTGGCCGCCCGTCGCGCTGCACCCGGCTGCCGAATACCTCGACGCGGAAGCTGTGACCGTCGGCATGCCGCGCCTGGACCAGGTAGCGCAGGAAGTGATCGCCGTCGCTGGTCGCGGAGGCCAGCTTGTCGTGCACCAGCGGGCGATCCTCCGGCATCACCACGTCGTCCACCGGCCGCCCCAGCAGTCCACCCGGCGGGTAGCCGAAGACTTTCTCCAGGGCCGGGCTGGTGTAGACGAAGAGTCCGTCCTGGACCAGATAGACACCGACCAGGGAACCCTCCACCAGATTGCGGAAGCGACCCTCGGCCTCGCCCGCCTCGCGCAACGCCACCTCGCGACTCTCGACCAGTTGGAAGGCGTGGCCAAACGCCCAGGTGGACAGGGTCAGCACGCCGAGATAGGGCAAGGCGACGCCGGTAATCACCACCCAGCGGATTTCCTCCGGCAGCACCAGCATCCACAGCAGCGAGCACAGGTGGACGATCAGGCCCAGCGCCAGAAAGCTGATCGAGCGCGGCTTGAGGCGGCCGGAGTTCTTGAGCCAGTGGCCCGCGATTCCGATGCCCGTGGAGGTGGCGATCACGCCCAGCCCCATCCACAAGCCGCTGCCGCCAATCAGGATGCGGTAGGCGGCGGCGATGGCGGCGGCGATGACCGCCACCTGAGGGCCACCAAAGAAGCCGGCCAGGGCGAGCACCACCGAGCGGCCATCGAAAATCAGGCCGGTCTGGAGCGTGAACGGATAGGCCATGCCGATCAGCGTGGTCAGACCGAACAGCAGGCCGAACAGCAAGGCAACCCAGCGATCACCCCGTCTCAGGCGGCTGATCAGGACGCTATGCAGAATCACCAACGCCAGCAAAGGCGCGGCGTTATTAGTCAGCTCCTCAAGCAGGTCTGCCGTCATTAGAAATTATTGTCCTGGCCCGACAAGAGACTACGCCCTCCCCGAACCAGAGCAATATCCATTGGGCGGGGGATGAGCGGCAGCCTCCCTTGCCCTTTCAGCGGGCCCTCAGGGGGCGCGGGCGCCCACGCTCCAGCAGGCGGCGTCGTAACTCACCCAGTCTCCCTGCACGTAGGGTTCGAAGGCGGCGCGCGCGACCTCCAGCACCCGCGCACGGGTGTTCTCATCGAGCTCCGGCAGCACCCGCCCCAGGGGACCAAGCCGGGCCAGGTAACCCATGAGGTCCTTCTCGGGCAGGCGGCAGCGGACATCCAGGGGCCGGATGTCGATCGCCTGCCAGCCGCTTTCTTCGAGGATGCGCCGGACCCGCTGTGGGTCGGCAAAGGCGAACTGGCCCGGTGCGTTCGGTTGCCGCGGCGGCAGATCGGGCAGCAGGGGCGCGACGGCGCGCTCGGCGGCGGTCATGAAGGGATTCTCCGCCGGACTGCGCCAGGCGATGAAGCGCAGTTCGCCGCCGCCCTTCGCCGCCCCGCGCAGGTTGGCGAAGGCTCGCACCGAGTCTTCGAAAAACATCACGCCGAAGCGCGAAATGATCAGGTCGAAGCTGGCGGACTCGAAGGCGTGGGTCTCGGCGTCGGCCAGCACGAAGCTGGCCGACGTGGCTTCCCGTTCGGCGCGAGCCCTGGCGGCGACGATCATCGGCTCGGAGATGTCGACACCAACGCAATCGACCCTGCCGCCCAGGCTACGGGCTACCGCCAGCGTGGTGCTGCCGGTACCGCAGCCGACGTCGAGCACCCTATCCCTGTGTTGGGCGCGCGCCACCTCGACCAGGAGCTCTTCCAGCGGCTTGAACATCTGGTCGAGCACCGCCTGCGCCTCGACCCAGGCGCGGCCGGCCTGGCCATTCCACAGTACCGACTGCTCGTTGGCGGGTTGAAGGCTGGGGGTCATGAGGCTCTCCGGAGTCGTGTTTCGCAGTAGCGGGAGCCGCAGCATGCAACTTCAAGTCGGCTTGAGGTCAAGCCGGCGCAGCAGCCTGACTTCGTAGCGGTGGCAGGCAGGCCCGCCAGAGCATCACGACATTCGGTTCCAAGGCCGATTCCACCGAAGTAACGAGATCCGCCACCGACGTCCATCAGTCGGCGTGCTGATCTTCATGGCGATCGCCGCCTATGTCGCATGGACTGCGCTGAGGGCAGACCCCAAGGTCTGAACTGGGCCGCAAGGCTCGTCAGGTGCCTAATGCGGTCTTCGGCGAAAGTATGGTGCGCCCGGCAGGAGTCGAACCTGCGACCCCGCTCTTAGGAGGAGCGTGCTCTATCCAGCTGAGCTACGGGCGCTTGGGGGCGCCATGGTAAAGCCTTGAGGCGCGGCAAGTCTCGTCTGGCGAGGCCTGAAGCTTGCGGTGAAAATGCCGACCTTCCTCGTCGGGACAACTTCGTGAACCGCACCGCCATGCGATCTGCCGCCGGTGTACTGCTGCTGGCGGCCTCCATGGCCGCCTGCGGTCCTGCCTCCGTGGCGCCGACCACCACTGGCGTCGGCGACGCGAGCAAGCGCGCGCCCTACCTGCCAACGCCGGACCCCGATCCCTTCTACGCGCAGCCCACGCCGCTGCCGGCGCTTCCGCCCGGCAGCATCCTGCAATCCCGCGAGGTCCGCTTGGCGCCGCTGGGCCTGCCGCTGCCCTACCCGGCCTGGCAACTGCAATACCTATCTACCGACATCCACGGCCAGCCACAGGCACAGACCGCCGTGGTGGTGCAGCCGCTGACGCCGGCCTTGACCGGGCAGCGCCCGCTGCTCTCCTACCACTTCTTCACCGACAGCCTGGGTCTCAAGTGCCAGCCCACGCGGCAGGTCACCGGCAGCCTCGACAATCGCGACACCCAGGTGGAAACCCTGGAATACCTGCCGCAACTGCTGGCTTACGGCTGGACGCTGATCTTCCCCGACTACCAGGGGCCGGATGCCGCCTTCGGTGTCGGCCGCGTCTACGCGCCGATCATTCTCGACGGCATCCGCGCCGCCGAGTCCTTCGAACCCCTGGGACTGGCCGGGGCGGAAACGCCGGTGGGTATGATGGGCTACTCCGGCGGCGCCATCGCCACCGGCTGGGCGGCGGCGCTGCAACCACGCTACGCGCCGGAGCTGAACCTGGTGGGCGTCGCCGCCGGCGGCCTGCCGGCCAATCTGGAGGCCTCGTTCCCGGCCTTCGAAGCCGCCGCCAGCAATTTCAAGCTCGCCTTCAGCATGCTGATCGGCATCAACCGCGCCTACCCGCAATTTCTGCCGCCGGGGCTGCTCAACGCGGCGGGCGAGCGTAGCGCCGAAGCGGTCAAGGACGGCTGCAGCGGCGCCACCACCGATGGCTCGGCCGCACCCACGGGCCACTACAGCGACTATCTCAACGTCGAGGACTTCTACGCCACGCCGGGCGCGCGCCAGGTATTCCCGCAACTGGACCTCAAGCAGGCCGGCGTGGCGCCGACCGCGGATGTCTACCTCTACCACCAGGAGAACGACGAGCTGGTGCCCATTGAGGAAACCGCCGCCCTGGTCGCCAACTGGTGCGCAGCCGGCACCCCGGTGCATTTCCAGCGCGCCAGTGGCGGCAACCACACCGCCGGCGGCGCGCTGGCGGTGCCGGGGCAATGGCTCTACCTGCTCAGCCGTTTCGCCGGCGCGCAGACGCCCGCGCTGCCGCCCGGCACCGAGAGCTGCAACTAGGCTGGCAAACGGGAGCGGCGCTCAGTGCGCCGCCACCTGACCGAGGAAGGCGCGCAGGCGCTCGTTGGTGGCGCCGGTGAAGAAGGCCTCGGGCGCGTCCTGGTAGACCAGCTCGCCGCGATCCATGAACAGCACGCGGTCGGCGACCGCGCGGGCGAAGCCCATCTCGTGGGTGACCACCACCATGGTCATGCCCTCGGCGGCGAGATCCTTCATCACGTCCAGCACTTCGCCGACCTTTTCCGGGTCCAGCGCCGAGGTCGGTTCGTCGAACAGCATCACCCGCGGCTGCATGGCCAGGGCACGGGCGATGGCGACGCGCTGCTGCTGGCCTCCGGAAAGCTGCGAGGGGCGGTTGCCGGCCTTGTCGGCCAGACCGACCTTGGCCAGCAGTTTCTCGGCGCGCGTGCGCGCCTGCGCTACCGGCAGCTTCAGCACCTCCACCGGCGCCAGCATGATGTTCTCCAGCGCGGTCATGTGCGGAAACAGGTTGAACTGCTGGAACACCATGCCGGCGTGGGTACGCAGCTCGTTGAGGTCGGTCTTGGCGGCGTGCACCGAGATGCCGTCCATCAGGATCTCGCCGCTGCTGATGCTCTCCAGCGCGTTCAAGGTGCGCAGCAGGGTGGACTTTCCCGAGCCGCTGGGGCCGATGATGCAGACCACTTCACCGCGATTGATCGCTAGCGATACGCCCTTCAGTGCCAGGGTGCCGTTGGGGTAGCGCTTCTCGACCTGGCGGACTTCGATCAGCACCTCGGCGGCGGACTCGGACTTAGTCATGGGCCATCTTCTTTTCGAGCTTGCGCACGTACACCGACAGCGCGCCGGTGAGCAGCAGGTACATGAGCGCGACGGTGAACCAGACCTCGAAGGGGCTGAAGGTGGAACTCACCACCTCGCGGCCGGCCTTGGTGAGGTCGGTGAGCGCCATGATCGAGACCAGGGAGGAATCCTTGATGAGGTTGATGCCCTGCCCCGCCAGCGGCGGCAGCGAGCGTTTGAGCGCCTGCGGCAGCACCACCTTGCGCATGCCCTGCCAGTGGCTCATGCCCAGCGAGCGCGCCGCCTCCATCTGCCCCTTGGGCACGGCTTCGATGCCGGCGCGGACGATCTCGGCGACATAGGCGCCGGTGAACACCGCCAGCGAGGTCACGCCGGCGACGAAGCCGGAAAGATTCAGCACCGTGCCTAGGAAGAAATAGACGATGAACATCTGCACCAAGAGCGGCGTGCCACGGATCAGCTCGACGTAGATCGCCGCCAGATCGCGCGCCGCCGGGTTGTGCGCCACCCGGCCGAGGCCGGCGATCAGGCCCAGCACCAGCGCGAACACCAGCGAAAGCGCCGAGATCTTCAGCGTCACCCACAGGCCGATCAGCAGCGGCCCCGGGGTGATGCCGGCCTTCTTGCCGACGGTGTTGCCGGCGAACACGATCTCGCCGTCGGAGACCTGCACCACGTCGATGTCGGGGATCGCCTGCGGCTCGCCGCCGAGCAGTGGGGTGATGCGGATCTGCTTGCCGTTGACCGCGACGGTGCCGTCAAACGGCGCCGGCACTTCCTCACCGCCGGTGACCAGCAAGTATTCCGGCACCCGCTCCCAGCGCCACTGGTAATTGACCTTGAGCGTCGCCCAGTACATGCCGGCGCCGATCGCCAGCACCAACGCCACCGTCAGCAGACGCCATAGCGGACTGGCCGGCTTCATTGCACGTTCTTCAGCCAGGCGGTGCCCTGGAACCAGCGCTGGTAGAGCACGTCATAGGTGCCGTCGTTCTTGATCGACAGCAGGAAGTTGTTCAGCCAGTTCTCGAAGTCCGGATCGCCCTTGCGGATCGCCCAGCCCAGCGCCTCCTTGGTGAAGGGTTCGGGCAGCAGGCTCACGCCTTCCGGATACTGGTTGGCGTAGATGGCGAGAAAGGGAAAGTCGTAGATGAAGGCATCGGCGCGGCCGTTCTTCACTTCCAGCGCGGCGTCGGCCTCGGTCTCGAAGCGCTTGATCCTGGCCTTGGTCATCATCCGTGTGGCGGTGATGTCGCCGGAAGTCCCCAGCTTGGTGGCGATGCTGTACTTGGGGTCGTCGAGCTGCCGGGCCTCGCTGACCTTGCCCTTGATCTTGTTGCTGAGCAGGGCCGCCTGGCCGACCACGATGTAGGGCTGCGTGAAATTCACCTGCGCATTGCGCTCACTGGTGATGGTCATGCCGGCCATGATGATGTCGAACTTGTCGGTGAGCAGGGCCGGAATGATGCCGTCCCACTGGGTGTTGACGAAGGTGACCTTCACCTTCAGCACGCTGGCCATCTTCTTGGCCAGGTCGACATCGAAGCCGATGATGTTGCCGTTCTTGTCGCGCATCTCGAAGGGCATGTAGCCGGCTTCCAGCCCCACCCGCAGCTCGCCGCGCTTCATGATCTGGTTGAGCGTGGATTTTTCCCACAGCGCCTGGTCGGCGGCCAGGGCCGGGACGGCAAGCACGAGCGCGAGCAGCGCGGTGAACCAGCGTTTCATGGTCGGTCGGGATTCGGGGAGCGGTGTTTTTTAGTCTAGCCGCATGCAGGCAATAAGCGTTCCGGCTACGACCGGCCGCCGCTGCGGCGCCTCTGGCCGCTCCAGTAAACTCCCGCCATGAACCCGCACGCCGCCGCCCTCGCCCTGATCGACCAGCAGCAGGCCGCCGCGCGCGAGAGCCTGGTGCGTCTGGCCAACATCAACTCCGGCAGCTTCAACGCCGCTGGGGTACGCGCCACCGCCGAGGCTTTCGCCGAGCTCTACGCGCCGCTGGGCGCGCGCGTCGAATGGCTGGAAGTCGCCCCCTACGAGTCCACCAACGACCAGGGCCAGCGCCTGCAAAGGCCGCTGGGCCCGGCGCTGCGCCTGCGTCAGCGGCCAGAGGCGCCGCTGCAGGTGTTCTTCTGCGGCCATCTCGACACCGTGTTCGCCGCCAATTCGCCGTTCCAGACCGCGCGCCTGCTCGACGACAACATCCTCAACGGCCCCGGCGTCGCCGACCTCAAGGGCGGCCTGGTGGCCCTGCAACTGGCGCTGTCGGCGCTGGAGCAGAGCCCGCTGCGCGAACGCATCGGCTGGACCGTGTTGATGAACCCCGACGAGGAGATCGGCTCGCGCTCCTCGGCGCCGCTGCTGCGCGAGGCCGCGCGCCAGCACCAGCTCGGTCTGATCTACGAACCGGCCTACCCGGACGGCAACCTCGCCAGCGCCCGCAAGGGCAGCGGCAATTTCGACCTCATCGTGCACGGCCGCGCCGCCCACGCCGGCCGCGACTTCGCCGCCGGCCGCAACGCCCTGGTCGCCGCCGCCGACTTCCTGCGCGAGCTCAACGCCCTCAACGGCCAGCGCGGCGAGCTGACCATCAATCCCGGCTATATCCACGGCGGCGGCGCGCTCAACGTCGTGCCCGACCTGGCGGTGTTCAAGTTCAATGTCCGCACCGCCGAGCCCAGCGACGAGTGCTGGGTGCAGGACCAGCTCGACCTGCTGATGACCCGGCTCAACGACCGCGACGGCCTGCGCTGCGAACTGGTCGGCGGCTTCACCCGCCCGCCCAAGGTGGTGGGCGCAGAGATGCAGCGGCTGATCGACTACGTCGGCGACTGCGGCCGCCAGCTCGGCCTGGGTCTGCAGTTCAAGCCCACCGGCGGCTGCTGCGACGGCAACAACCTCGCCGCCTACGGCCTGCCCAATCTCGACAACATGGGCGTGGTCGGCGGCGACATCCACAGCGACCGCGAATGGATGCGCCTGGACTCGCTGGCCGAGCGCGCCAAGCTCAGCGCCCTGCTGCTGCTGCGCCTCGCCAGCGGCGAGCTGTCATGGCCCTGAGCCGGCGCCACACCGCGGGCCTGGTACTGCTGCTGGCGCTCGCCGGCTGCCGCCAGGAAACGCCGGCACCCGCGAGCACGACGAGCGACCACAGCAAGGTGGAAGTCCGTAGCCTGCTGCTCAAGGATCGCCGCCAGTCACCCCAGCCGCTCCCAGGCGAGGACCTGCGCGCCGAGCTGAGCCTGATCGAGACCAGCGAAGCCGGTCTCAACCGCCAGATCGAGCGCTGGGTCGGCAGCCATTGCCCGCGTGATCCCGAGCAGAGCGCGGTGCCGGAGAGTGGCGCCGCCTGCCTCAAGCTGTGGATGGACGGCTGCCTGAAACAGGCGACGGCCCTGGCCGGCACGGACACCCCCGTACGCTGCAGCTTCAGTGCCGAAACCAAGGTCGTGCTCAACCGCGACTACCTGCTGAGCCTGGCGCTGGAAAGCTATGCCGACACCGGCGGCGCCCACGGCATGCCCTCGGTCAGCTATCTCAACATCGACCGGCGCAATGGCAAGGCGCTGGCGCTCACCGACCTGATCCAGATCCCCGATCCCCAGCTGCGCGCGCTGCTGGAACAGCAGCTACGGCTGGCGCTGAACGTGCCGCCACAGGCTTCGCTGAAAGCCAGTGGCTTCTTCGAGGACCGACTGCCGCTCACCGACAACGTCGCGCTCGACAACGAAGGCCTGCGCTTCACCTACAGCGCCTACGAGATCGCGCCCTACTCCATGGGCCTCCCCAACATCCACCTGCCCTACGCGGCGCTGGCCGAGCACCTCGCGCCCGACTCGCCGATCCGCCGCCTGCTGCCATGAACCTGCAAACCAGCGCCGCCGCCACCATCCCCGTCGAGCAGTTCTTTGGCTGCGATCTGCGGGTAGGCACGATCACCGCCTGCCGACCCAACGCCAAGGCGCGCAAGCCCTCCTACGTGCTCAGCCTCGACTTCGGCCCGCTGGGCCCGCGCACCAGCAGCGCCCAGATCACCCAGCTCTACACGCCGGAAGACCTGGTCGGACGGCAGGTGCTGGCGGTGGTGAACTTCGCTCCGCGCAACGTCGCCGGCGTGGTCAGCGATTGCCTGACCCTGGCCGTCGATGGCGACGGCGGTCTGGTGTTGCTGGCCGTGGAGCGGCCAGTGGCCAACGGCCAGCGGGTGTACTGAATGCTGGCCCGACCAAGGACCATCGTCTTCTCTCCGGGTTACCCGGCCGCCACCTGCGAGTCGCGCCGCAATCAACGACACTGCCCGCCATGAAACTCATCCGTCCCATCGCCCTCCACGACCTGCCGGCCCTGCTGCACATGGCCCGCACCGCCGGCGCCGGCTTCACCTCGCTGCCCCCCGACGAAGGCTATCTGCGCGAGAAGATCGCGTTGTCGATGGCCTCCTTCGACCGCGCCGTGCAGGTGGCCGGCCACGAGCGCTACATGTTCGTGATGGAAGAGACCGACAGCGGCGAGGTCGGCGCCTGCTGCGCCATCGAGGCGGCCTGCGGACTCGACGAGCCCTTCTACAACTATCGCGTCGGCCTCACCGTGCATGCCTCGCGCGAGCTGGGCATCTACAACCGGGTACCGACGCTCTATCTCAGCAACGACCTCACCGGCACCAGCGTGTTGTGCTCGCTGTTCATGCGGCCGGAGTTCCGTGGTGATGGCGCCGGCAAGCTGTTGAGCAAATGCCGCTTCCTGTTCATGGCGCAGTTTCCGCAGCGTTTCGCCGAGAAGGTGATCGCCGAGATGCGCGGCGTCAGCAACGAGGAGGGCCACTCGCCGTTCTGGGAGGGCCTGGGCCGTCACTTCTTCTCGGTGGACTACGAGCGCGCCGAGCACATCGTCGGCATGGGCAACAAGGCCTTCATCGCCGAGCTGATGCCGCCCCATCCCATCTACACCGTACTGCTGCCGAAGAGCGCGCAGGACGTGATGGGCAAGGTGCATCCGCAAACCGCGCCAGCCCTGCACCTCCTGGAGCAGGAGGGCTTCCGCTACCAGGGCTACATCGACATCTTCGACGGCGGCCCCTCGGTGGAAGTGCCCCGCAACGAGATCCGCTCGATCAAGCGCTCGCGCCTGTTCGAGGCGGTGATCGCCGAACCCGCCGCCGGCGGCGTGCCCTGCCTGGTATCCAACACCGATCTGCACGGCTTCCGCTGCGCGCACGCCACGCTGTATGTCGAGGCTGGCAAGGTGGCGATACCGGCGGCGCTGGCGCGGGCGCTGGCCATCGACGAAGGCGACATGCTGCGCGTCACCGCCCTGTAGACCGGCGCCGTTACACCCAGGAGCCGAAAAGAGAGTCCCATGAGCACCCCCGTCCACTACCTCAACGGCCACTGGCTGCCCGGTCACGGGCCGGCCTTCGCCAGCGTCAATCCCTCCACCGGCGAAACGATCTGGAGCGGCAACAGCGCCGACGCCCACGATGTCGATCTCGCCTTCAAGGCCGCCCGCCACGCCTTCGAGGCCTGGGCCGACCTGGGCTTCGAGGCTCGCGCGGCGATCGCGAAGAAGTTCGCCGAGCTGCTGAAGGCCAACAGCGAGCACCTGGCGCGCGCCATCGCCCGCGAGGTCGGCAAGCCGGTGTGGGAGGCACGCACCGAAGTCGCGGCGATGGCCGGCAAGATCGCCATCTCGATCACCGCCTATCAGGAGCGCACCGGCACGCGGGAGCAGCCGCAGGACTTCGGCCGCCACATCCTGCGCCACAAGCCGCACGGCGTGGTCGCGGTGTACGGCCCCTACAACTTCCCCGGCCATCTGCCCAATGGTCACATCGTGCCGGCGCTGCTGGCCGGCAATGCGGTGGTGTTCAAGCCCAGCGAGCTGACCCCCATGGTGGCGCAGGAAACCGTGAAGCTCTGGGAAGACGCCGGTCTGCCGCCCGGCGTGCTCAACCTGGTGCAGGGCGAGCGCGCCACCGGCGAGGCAGTGGCCAAGCATCCGGAGCTCGATGGCCTCTACTTCACCGGCAGTTCGCGTACGGGTGCGATCCTCAACCAGCAGTTCGCGGCCCGGCCGGGCGTGATCCTGGCGCTGGAAATGGGCGGCAACAATCCGCTGATCGTCGGCAGCGACATCGACCTCGATGCCGCGGTGTACGAGATCGTGCAGTCGGCCTGGATCACCTCGGGCCAGCGCTGCACCTGCGCGCGGCGGCTGTTCGTGCCGCTCGGCGAGCGCGGCGATCTGCTGCTGTCGAAGCTCGCCGAAGCCGGCCGCAATCTTGTCGTTGGCCGCGCCGAAGACGAACCGCAGCCCTTCATGGGTCCCTTGGTTTCTGCAAAGGCCGCCGATGGCCTCAAGGCCGCGCACGACCGGCTGGTCGCGCTCGGCGGCACCAGTCTGCTGGCTATGGAAAAGCTGCCGCTCGGAGACGCCTTCGTCTCGCCCGGCCTGGTCGACGTCACCGCCATCGCCGCCGAGGTGCCCGACGAGGAGGACTTCGGCCCACTGCTGAAGGTGATCCGCTACGCGACGCTGGACGAGGCCATCGCCCGCGCCAACGCCACCCGCTACGGCCTCTCGGCCGGCCTGCTCAGCAATGACGACAGCGAGTGGGAACGGTTCTTCCGGAAGAGCCGCGCCGGCATCGTCAACCGCAACAAGCCGACCACCGGCGCCAGCGGCAGCTATCCCTTCGGCGGCGTCGGCGACAGCGGCAACCACCGCGCCAGCGCCTACTACGCGGCCGATTACTGCAGCTACCCGGTGTCGAGTACCGAAGCGCATCGGCTGAGCCTGCCGGCGGCGCTTTCGCCCGGCCTGAAGCTGTAGCCGCCGGCTTCGCGGCTCGCACCCGCGCGGCTTGCGGGCCAGGGGCGACGGGTACAGAGTCGTGCCAGCCGCGCCGGTCGCGGAGGAGAGCAAACCCATGAGCGAGCCATCGCCAGCCAGCAGCGACGCCCCGATACGCAGCCACCTCGGCGCCTGCAATCTCTGCGAGGCTATCTGCGGCCTGGAGTTTCGGGTGCAGGGCCAGAAGATTCTCTCGATCAAGGGCGACGAGGCCGACCCCTTGTCACGCGGCCACATCTGCCCGAAGGCGGTGGCGCTGCGCGATCTCTACGAAGACCCCGACCGCCTGCGCCGGCCGCTCAGGCGCACGCCCGAGGGCTGGCAGGAAATGGCCTGGGACGAGGCTTTCGAGCTGGTGGCGGAGCGGCTGGCCGGCATCATTCGCGAGCACGGCGGCAATGCCGTCGGCGCCTACCTGGGCAATCCCAGCGTCCACAACTACGGCCATCTCACCCACGCGCCGGCGCTGCTGCGCCAGCTACAGACCCGCAACCGGTTTTCGGCGACTTCGGTGGACCAGTTGCCGGCGCAGCTGGTGGCCTACTGGCTGTACGGCCATCAGTTGCTGCTGCCGATACCGGACCTCGACCACACGCAGTATTTCTTCGTGCTCGGCGCCAACCCCATGGCCAGCAACGGCAGCCTGATGACGGTGCCGGACTTCCGCAACCGCCTGAAGGCGCTGCACGCGCGCGGCGGCAAGATGGTGGTGATCGACCCGCGCCGCAGCGAGACCGCCGAGGTCGCCGACGAGCACCACTTCATCCGCCCCGGCGGCGACGCCTGGCTGCTGCTGGCGATGTTGCAGACGATATTCGCCGAGCGCCTCGACCAGCCCGGCCGCCTGACCGAGTGGCTCGACGGCCTCGACGAAGTGCGCGCCGCAGTGGCGCCCTACACGCCGGAGCGCGCCGCCGCGCAGACCGGCATCGCCGCCGAGGACATCCGCCGGCTGGCGCGCGAGTTCGCCGGCGCCGAGGCGGCGGTCTGCTATGGCCGCATGGGCGTCTCGGTGCAGGCCTATGGCACGGTCTGCCAGTGGGCGATCCAGCTGCTCAACCTGGTGACCGGCAACTTCGATCGCGTCGGCGGCGCGCTGTTCACCGCGCCGGCGCTGGATCTGGTGGATGCGCCCAACTCCCGCCCCGGCCATTTCGGCAAATGGCGTAGCCGGGTCAGCGGCCTGCCGGAATTCGCTGGCGAGCTGCCGGTGGCAGCACTCGCGGAGGAGATACTCACGCCCGGCGAGGGCCAGATCCGCGCGCTGCTGACGGTGGCCGGCAATCCGGTGCTGTCCACCCCCAACGGCGCTCAGCTGGACCGCGCCTTCGCGCAGCTGGAGTTCATGGTTTCGGTGGACATCTACCTCAACGAAACCACCCGCCATGCCGACGTGATCCTGCCACCGACCTGCGCGCTGGAACACGACCATTACGACCTGATCTTCCACCACTTCGCGGTGCGCAACAGCACCCGCTACAACCAGCCCCTGTTCGACAAGCCCGCGGATGCGCGCCACGACTGGGAGATCTTCAATGCGCTGGGCAGCCGCCTGGCCGCGAAGCTGGGCAATAAGCCGCAGACCGGCCCACGCCCCGACCAGATCATCGACTTCGGTCTGCAGTCCGGCCCCTATGGCGCTGCCAGGCGCGCGGCCGACAGCCCGCTGCCAGCACTGTCGCTGAAGCTGCTCAAGGAGCATCCCCACGGCCTCGATCTCGGCCCCTTGCGGCCCAGCCTGCCGGAGCGCCTGCGCAGCGAGGGCCAGCGCATCCGCTGCGCTGTGCCCGAGGTACTGGCCGACCTCCGGCGGCTGGCCGCGCAGGCGCAGCCCGGCGCCGGCCTCAGGCTGATCGGCCGCCGCCACCTGCGCAGCAACAATTCCTGGATGCACAACTCCGAGCGTCTGGTGAAGGGCAAGCCGCGCCATCAACTGCTGATGCACCCCAGCGATCTCGCCGCGCGCGGCCTGGCCGACGGCGCGCCGGTACGGGTGCGCTCGCGAGTCGGCGAGATCCGCGTGGAGGTGCAGGCCAGCAGCGAGATGATGCCGGGCGTGGTCAGCCTGCCGCACGGCTGGGGCCATGGCCGCGAGGGCGTGCGCCTGGGCGTGGCACAGGCGCACGCCGGCGTGAGCGTCAACGACCTGACCGACGAGCACGCACTGGACGCGGTCTCGGGCAACGCCGCGCTCAATGGCCTGGAGGTGGAGGTCTACTGAAATTGCGGATCTCGAATTGCGGATTGCGGATTCAACGGCCACTTGCGCCTCGCCTTCGCTTCTCGATCCGCAATCCGTGATCCGCAATCCGCAATAATCCCGAGATGAACTTTCCAGCAACCACCCCCACCGCCATCGAAGCCAACTTCGACGGCCTCGTCGGCCCCAGCCACAACTACGCCGGCCTCGCCCACGGCAACGTCGCTTCGGCGAAGAACGCCGAGAAGCCCAGCAATCCACGCGAAGCCGCGCTGCAAGGGCTGGCGAAGATGCGCGCACTGGCTGCGCTCGGCCTGCCGCAGGGCGTGCTGCCCCCGCAGGAACGACCGCACATCCCCACCCTGAAAGCCCTGGGCTTCAGCGGCAAGGATGGCGAGGTGCTGGCCAAGGCCGCCCGCGAGGCACCGGGCCTGCTCGCCGCCACCAGCAGTGCCAGCAGCATGTGGACGGCCAATGCCGCCACGGTGTCGCCGAGCGCCGACACCGCCGATGGCAGGGTCCACTTCACGCCGGCCAATCTCGCCAGCCATCTGCACCGCTCGCTGGAACCGGCGACCACCGCGCGCGCGCTGGCCGCCAGCTTTCCTCCCGGCGCCCACTTCGCGCATCACGCGCCGCTGCCGGCGACGCCGGCCATGGGCGACGAGGGCGCGGCCAACCACACCCGCCTCTGCGCGGACTACGGTGCGCCGGGGCTGGAGCTGTTCGTCTACGGCCAGGGCAGCGAGACCGAGCCGAAGCCGCAGAAGTACCCGGCGCGCCAGACCCGCGCCGCCTGCGAGGCCATCGCCCGCCTGCACGGACTGGACCCGGCGCGCGTACACCACCAGCAGCAGCGGCCGGAGGTGATCGACCAGGGCGTGTTCCACAACGACGTGATCGCGGTCGGCAACCGCGAGCTGTTGTTCTTTCACGAAGAGGCCTTCGTCGACAGCCGCGCCCTGCGCGACTGGACCCACAGCCGCCTGCCGCAGGCCGCCTTCGTCGAAGTGGCAAGCCAGGACGTCAGCGTCGCCGACGCAGTGTCGAGCTATTTGTTCAACTCACAGCTGGTCTGCCTGCCGGGCACCGTCGGCCACACGCTGATCGTCGCGCAGGAGTGCCAGGAGAACGCCAAGGTCTGGGCCTGCATCCAGCGTCTGCTCGCCGACGAGTCCTGCCCCATCAACGCGGTCAAGGTGTTTGACCTGCGCCAGTCCATGCACAACGGTGGCGGCCCGGCCTGCCTGCGCCTGCGGGTGGTGCTAACCGAGGCCGAGCGCGCGGCGGTGAACTCCGGCAGCTGGATCACGCCGGAGCGCGCGGATGCCCTGGAAGCCTGGGTGCGCCAGCACTACCGCGACCGTCTGGTGCTGGCTGATCTCGCCGACCCGGCCTTGCTCGACGAATGCCGTACGGCGCTCGACCGCCTGACCCAGTTGCTGGGGCTGGGCTCGATCTACGACTTCCAGCGCTGAAGTCGGCGCCCGCCCCCGAAACGAGGGCAGGCCAACGAGACTCAGGGCACGGGGTACAGCGCAAACAACTTCGCGAAAGTCCCGGTCGCCTGCGTCAACACCGCCTCGGCCGCGGCCTGGTAGGCAACGTTGGTGGTGACCGCCTTGCGAACACTCTTGTTGCTTGGCCCCAGCCCGCCGATGAAGCGGATGGCATTGGTCAGTCCCTGGCTGGCGTCCTTGGGCACCTCGACCAGGCTGGCGAACTCGATGTCGGTATCCAGCCGGCCGGTCATCGCCAGACCGCCGTCATCGCCCTTAGACACACCCCAGCCGCGCACTTCCTCGGCGCGTATGAGCCGGGTGCTGAAGGTGGGCACGCTCATCGACAGCGTGGTCCCGGCCTCGGCGCGGCGCGCGATCAGGCCGCTGCGGTTGCCGCTGGACTGCATCTGCGCGAAGTCGACCACGATCAGTGGCGCGATGGTGATCGGCGCGCCCAGGGCCGCCGACAGCTTAGCGAACGGCACATCGTTGCCGCCGCCGAATCCCCCGCCCTTGCCCCAGGGATCCGTCGCGCCAAACCACAGCGGCATGCCGGTGGGGGTGAAGACCAGGCCTTTGGCGTTGCCGAAGCTGCTCTCCATCGGAGCGGGCTGGGACTTCACTTCCGCGAAGAAGCTGGCCATCTCCGAGGTTGGAATCACTTCCCGGCCGGCGGTCTTGAGCTGTTCGACGAAGCGCGCATAGGCAGCGTCGGTGATTGCCTGAAGGGTGGCGGAGTCGACTCCCTCCAGATCGACAATCATCGCGGCCTTGGCCCCGGTGGTATCCCGTCCGGGGAGGTAGCTGGCCCGCACCATTGCGTGCGCCTCGTTGTGAGTGACGAACACCACCTTGAAACCCGCCACGGCCACGCGCCGGGTCTTCGGCAAGGCGGTGACCGTCTTGGCACCGAAAGTGCCACCGAACTTGCCGTCGAACCACTGGGCCGGGTCGAGATCGGGCAAGGGCTCCAAGGGGACTGCTGGCGCCGCCGTTTCAACGGCAACCGAGGCGCCGACCGCCGCCTCCTGAGCGTGTAGCGCGCTGACCGGCACAAGCAGGGAGATCAGCAACAACTTTCGGAACAGGAACATTGAAGGGCTCCGGCATCGGGATGAACGACCGAACCATAGGGAGGCCCGGCGCCAACGCCTATCGCCCGATCAAGCGAGAGGTCCAGTCGCGAATACTCGGGCGCGCAGAATCACCTTGGTGCCACCCAGGGTGCCCTGGTTCCAGCAGATATCACCGCCAAGGTCCGCGGCGCGCTCGCGCATGCCGCTGGTGCCGCGTCCTTCGCCAATCCGCGCCGGCCGGAACTGGCCATCGTCGGTGATCTCGATCATCAGCTCGGGGTCAACGCGGAATACGCGCACCCGCAGCCAGCGCGCTTCGCCATGGCGCAGGGCATTGCTGACCGCCTCGCGACAGATGCGGATCAGGTGCAGGGTCTGCGCCTGGTCCAGCGCCACCTCCGGCAGGGCCGGCTCCTGCTCCCACACCAGCTCGGCGCCGGTGGCGGCGAGACGCTGGCGCACCTCCACCTCGATCTCCCCGAGCAACTGCAGCAAGGGTGCCGGCGGCCGACGCGAACGCGACACCACGTCGCGCAGATCCTGCAGCACGGCGCGCGCCAGATCGGCCTGTTGCGGATTTTCGGCGCCGTGCACCAACTGGAGCAGCTTGGCGCCGAGATCGTCGTGGAGATCCTTGTAGATGCGCTCCCGTTCTCGATCGGCGGAAATCTCCTCGACCCGAGGCGCCGGAGATGAACCAGCCTCGGCAGAGGAGGCAGGCTGCACACCGCGCCGCGCCAGCCACCAGCCCAGACCGGCCGCCAGCAGTAGGAGCACAAGTAGCAGCAGCCCGGCCAGGGTCAGCGAGGTCACGCTGGCACCGGCAAGAGGCTCAAGCTGGACGGGCGGCGTGGCATGACTCTCGTGGCGACCATGGGGAAGTGATCCGTGAAGATTTGCCGATGCCAGCGTGAGGAGCAAGCCGGGAGAAACATCGGCTGGCCGCAATGGGTTACCTTTCGCCCATGGAGTCATCGCCTGTCCACGTCCTGATCATCGAAGACCAGTCCAGCACCCGCGACTGGTTGCTGGCGGCGGTCAAGAGCGCCTTCCCGGAAGCCGAATGTCGTTTGGCGGTCAACGCCGCCGAGGCAATGGAGCGGATGGAGCAGCCGGTCGATCTGGCCCTGCTCGACCTCGGCCTGCCGGACGCCCCGGGCCTGAGCGTGCTGCACCAGTTGCGCAGCCGGCAGCCGGCGGCGCGCTGCGTGATCACCACCATCTTCGACGACGACGAGCACTTGTTCGCCGCCCTCAAACTGGGCGCTGCCGGCTACATCCTGAAAGACCAGTCACGCGAACATCTGGCCGAAATGCTCAGGGCCATGCTCGACGGCCAGCCGCCGCTGTCGCCGAGTGTCGCCAAGCGCCTGCTGTCGCACTTCGCCACGCCGCTGGCGCCGCTGCCGACGGTGGCCGCCAACGACTCGCTCACCGAGCGCGAGCGCGAGGTGCTGCTGCTGGTGTCCAAGGGCTACTCGGTGCCGCAGGCGGCCAAGGCGATGGCGATCAGCCCGCACACCGCGCATACTCATATCAAGGGCGTATACCGAAAACTGGCGGTAGCCAGCCGTGCCGAGGCCGTACTTGCGGCCAACCGGCTCGGGCTGGTGTAGAGCATTCCGCGTTCTGGCGAGGGAATACCGGAACTGGGGGATGGGGCAGTTCGGCAGCCGCTCGTAATCTCTTGTCCAACGTCGATAACAACGAGGCCTGACCATGCGACAAAAAGGAATTTCCGCGCTGCGTAGCTTGCTTCCCCTGTTGGCCTTCAGCCTGCCCGCGCTGGCCCAGGCGGCACCGGTAGGCGCTTGGACCGTCGGCATTCGTGGCGGCCTGACGCTGTCGGATGCGCAGACCTCCGAGCTCGACAGCCAGCTCGCCGCCCGTGGCCACACGGTCAGCACCCAGATCGACAAGCGCGATGTCGCCGTGATCGGCAGCCTGGGCTACCAGGTCTGCAAGCTGTTCAGCCTGGAAGCCTCGCTGGGCAGCCTGGGCGACTATGACGTCGCCCTGAGCGGCGGCAGCACCCGGCCGGCGGCGCTGCCCGCCGACTTGGCCGAGCTCAAGCCCGCCGGCGGCCTGTTCGTCGGCCTCGGTGTCCGGCAAGACCTGCCGATCACCGACAAGCTCTCGCTCACTACCCGTCTGGGCGGCATCGCCTGGCAGCAGGAGTCGGAAATCACCGGCACCAGCGGCAACGAGAAGATCGACGACCAGGGCCTGGGCGTGATGACCGGCGCGGCGCTGAAGCTGGCGCTCGGTGCTCACTGGGGCTTGAGCGTCGGCGGCGACTGGTTCTACCAGAACGAGCGCGGCTCCATCGGAGTGGCGCAGGCCGGCCTGGAATACGCCTTCGGCAAGTAGTCGCTCTTACAATCGCTCACCGTTCTACCGACGGCGCGGGGTTCAACCGCGCCGTTTTTTGTGCCCGACACGATGACCGAACACTACACCTGGCGGCGCTTTTCCGAACTCCGCAACACCGATCTCTACGCGCTGCTCAAGCTGCGCAGCGAAGTGTTTGTGGTGGAGCAGAACTGCGTGTTCCTCGACCTCGACGACCACGACCAGAACTCCGAGCATCTGCTGATGCATGACGCCGGCGGCGCGCTGATCGGCTATTCACGCCTGCTGCCGCCGGGCGAGAAGTATCCGGAATGCTCGATCGGCCGGGTGGTGGTACCGCTGTCGGTGCGTAGCAGCGGCGCCGGCCGGCGGCTGATGGCGGAAAGCATCCGTGGCAGCCGCGAGCGTTTTCCCCTGAGCCCGATCCTGATCTGGGCCCAGCAGCGGCTGGAAGGCTTCTACGCCAGCTTTGGCTTCGTCACCGTCTCCGAGCCGGAGCTGGAGGACGGCATCCTGCATGTGAAGATGCGGCTACCGCCTCCGGGCTGAGTCCGCGAGGGCCGGCAGCGGCTAGAATCCAGCTTCACCACTCCGCCTCCTGCCGTGTACACCAGCTTCTTCAACCTGCGGGAAGTCCCGTTCTCGATCGCCCCGGACCCCGCGTACCTCTACATGAGCCCGCGCCACCAGGAGGCGCTAGGGCATCTGCTGTACGGCACCGGCCAGTACGGCGGCTTCGTGCAGCTGACCGGCGAGGTCGGCACCGGCAAGACCACCATCATCCGCACCCTGCTGGCGCAGAAGCTCCAGAACGTGGATGTGGCGATGATCCACAACCCGCGCCAGTCCGAGCGCGAGTTCGTGCAGAGCATCTGCGACGAGCTGGGCGTGCGCTACGGCGAGCAGCCCAGCCTCAAGACGCTGGTGGATGCGCTCAACGCCTATCTGCTGGAGCAGCACGCCAACGGCCGGCGCACAGTGCTGATCATCGACGAGGCCCAGCAACTGGCGCCGGAAGTGCTGGAGCAGGTGCGCCTGCTCACCAATCTGGAAACCACCAAGGAAAAGCTGCTGCGGATCATGCTGATAGGCCAGCCGGAGCTGGCCGAGCTGCTGGCCCGCCAGGATCTGCGTCAGCTCGCCCAGCGCATCACTGCCCGCTATCACCTGACGCCGCTGGATGCGGTGGAGACCGGCGAGTACATCGCCCACCGTCTGCAGATCGCCGGTGGCGCCCGTGACCTGTTCACTCCGGCGGCGATGAAAGCCGTGCACAAGCACGCCGGCGGCGTGCCGCGGCTGGTCAACATCATCTGCGACCGCGCCCTGCTCGGCGCCTACGCCCAGGGTCTGCGACAGGTGACCCCGGAGATCGTCCACAAGGCTGCCGAGGAGGCGCTGGGCAAGCCGATCACCGCGCAGCGTCCGCAGTTCAACTTCCGCCTGCCGCGCATTCCCCTGCCCACGCTGCGCAGCGTGGAAATCGGCCTGGCCGCCGTCGGTCTGGTGGTCGCGGCGCTGCTCCTGCGTCAGCACTGGCCCTGGCCGGCGACGACCTCGACGCCGCAGTCCGAGACTCCAGCCACCGAGGCCAGCTCAACCACGGTCGACGTGCCCGCTGTGCCAGAGCCAGCCACCGTGCCGCCGGCGGCGGCCAGCCTGCCACCCGCCACCAGCGCGACCGTCCTCTCGCCGGCACCCGCGGCCCCGGTTGCGGTCCCTCCGCCGGTCGCCACACCGCCGCCGGCGATGAGGAGCGTGATCGACCGCGTCAACGCCGCCAGCGCCCCGCTCAACAGCCTGATGCCGAGACTGGGAAGGCTCTGGGACAAGGACTTCCGCGCCGGCAACGAGAAGGTCTGCCGCGCCCTGCACCGCTTCCGCCTGGAATGCCTCAAGGGCAACGGCGAGTGGAGCGATCTGATGGCGATGAATGCGCCGGCGGTGCTGACCCTGTCGGTGGATGGCGAGCTGCGCTATGTGCTGCTGCGCGAACTCGGCGACGAACGCGCCGTGCTGCTCGGCGAACAGGGCGGCAGCAGCTTTACGCTGCGCGAGCTCGATCCGCTGTGGACCGGCGAGTACCTGCTGCTGTGGAAGCGCGAGACCGACGAGATGAGCATCGGCCCGGAGATTCGCGGCGAGCCGATCCAGTGGTTGCGCCAGCGTCTGGCCGAGCGTCTCAAGCGCAGCGTGGGCGACCCGCTCGATAGCCGCTGGGACGCCGAGCTGCGCGAGGCGGTGCAGCGCTTCCAGACCATCCACGGCATAAGGCCCGACGGCATCGCCGGAGCCCGCACACTGCAGGCACTGTCCGACCGCCAGGGCAGTCCCCAGCTCCGGAAACGCCCATGAGTTTCATCCTCGACGCCCTGCAGAAATCCGAGCGCGAGCGACACGCCGGCCAGGCCCCGGCCATCGACGAGGCGCTGAACCGGCCGCCGCCGGGCCCGGGCCGCGCGCAGCGCCAGAACGAAACCGCGCTGATGATCCGCACCGCGCTGACGGTGGCTGCGGTGTTTCTGGTGGCGGGCCTGACCTGGTGGCTGCTCAGCCGTGGCCAGACGCCTCCCGCGCAGCCGCCCGCAGCGCCGGAAGTCGCGAGCACCACGCCACCCTCGCCGACTCTCGTGGCTCCGACCGAGCCCACCCTTGAGCCCGCGCCGGCCCTTCGGGTGGATCCGGAGCGCCTGGCGGAACCGCTGGTCTCCGACATGGGCGCGGACGCCGCCACGCTCGACGAGGTGCTCGACGACGCTCCCGAGTCTTCCGGACCGGCACCTCAACCGGAGACCGAACCACAGCCCGTTCCGCCAGGCGGCGAGACCCCCGAGATAGCAGCCGAGCCGGCACCGGCTCCGGCGGCACGCAGCCCCGAGCCGATGCCGCTGAAGGACATGCCGCCGAGCTTCCGTAGCGAGTTCCCGGCGCTGAGCGTGCAGGTGCATGTCTACGACCCCAATCCGCTGCGCCGCTTCGTGCTGATCAACGGCAAGAAGTACCGCGAAACCGACACCCTGGTCGAAGGCCCCAAGGTGCTCGAAATCGTGCCCGAGGGCGTGGTGCTGGAGCACCGCGGCACCAGGGTGCTGCAGGAAATGCCGCACTGATGGAGCTGGCCCGCACGCTCGGGCTGTTCGTGCTCACGGCGCTGGCCGAGATCATCGGTTGCTACCTGCCCTGGCTGTGGCTGCGCCAGGGCCGTAGCGCCTGGCTGCTGCTGCCGGCGGCGTCCAGCCTCGCCTTGTTCGTCTGGCTGCTGAGCCTGCATCCGACGGCCGCCGGGCGGGTATACGCCGCCTATGGCGGCGTCTATGTCGCGGTGGCGCTGCTCTGGCTGTGGGCAGTGGACGGCGTGCGCCCCTTGAGCACCGACTGGATCGGCATCGGGCTCTGCCTAATGGGCATGCTGATCATCGGCACCGCGCCGAGAACCTGAGCTTTCAGCAGCCCGGCAACAGCGCCGCAGCAGCGCCGCCAGCAAGGCCAGGCTGGCCAGCATCACCACGATGAACGGCCCCGCCGGCAGATCGTAGGGCACCGACAGCCACAGCCCCAGGAAGTAGCCGGCGGCACCGACGCCATATCCCAGCAGCAGGCCGCGCTTCTCGCCCAAGCCGAAGCTCGCCAGCGCCGGCAGGATCAGCGAGGCGAACACCAGATACACGCCCACCAGTTGCACCGAGGCGGTGACGGTGAGCGCGAACAGGAAATAGAACAGCGCCGGCCGTGTGCGCGCCCACAGCAACCAGGCGGCGAGGATGCCGGCATACAGCACGGCGACCGGAATCAGCGCGTGGTAGCCCACCCAGAGAATCTGTCCGGTCAGCAACTCCTGCAGATGCTCGGCGCCGTGCGGATTGCCGGCCAGCACCAGGATGGCGACGCTGGCGGTGAGCACGTAGAGGCTGCCGATCAGCGCCTCCTGCACCTTGCGGAAATGCCGCTCGGTCCAGGTCAACAGCGCCGCCGCCAGCAATGCGGCGACGCCGGCGGCGGCCTGGGTGCGCCAGTCGCTGCCCTCGTCCGGCGCCCAGCCCAGCGCACCGACGGCGATCACGCCGAGTGCCGCCACCTGGGCGATGGTGAGGTCGATGAAGATGATGCCGCGCTCCAGCACCTTGCGGCCGAGCAGCACGTGCGTCGAAACCACCAGAAGGCCCGCCAGTAAAGGCGGGCCCAGCAGCGACCAGTTGAAGGCAAAGTCGGACAGGCTCATTGGGCCGCCTCCGTGAACCGGGAACTCGAGGACCGTTCCTGCCGTCGGCGGCCGGCGTCATTCACAGCCGCTGCTAACGCGGCGGGTCTGTTCATGCCGCCTCCGTAAATCGGTCACTTGATGACAGCGCGTGCTGTCGGCGGCCGGCGTCATTCACAGCCGCTGCTAACGCGGCGGGTCTGTTCATGCCGCCTCCGTAAATCGGTCACTCGATGACAGCGCGTGCTGTCGGCGGCTGGCGTCATTCACAGCCGCTGCTAACGCGGCGGGTCTGTTCATGCCGCCGCTCCAGCGGCCTTCAGCAAGCGGGCGATGGTCACGTCGAACAGACCGAACAGATCGTCGGTGCCAGGCGCGCCACCGACCGAGAACGGCAGCTCGACCGCCGGGATGCCGGCATGCTCGGCCATCCAGTCGGCCGGACGACGGTCCTGGTAGGCCGCGTAGATCACCATCTTCGCCGGCTTGGTCTTCAGGCCCGCCAGCACCTCCTCCAGATGCGCGGCGCTGGGCGGAATGCCGGGCTTGGGCTCCAGCGTCGCCAGCTCCTGCATGCCCAGCCAGCGGTAGAGGTAGGACCAGCTCTTATGGCCGCTGATCACCGCCACGCCCTTGAGCGGCGCGGCGCGCGCCTGCCATTGCTGCATCGCCGCGGTCCAGCGGCTGCTGAAGGCGGCATAGCGCTGCTGATAGCCGGCGGCATGCGCGGCATCGAGCTGTTCCAGCTTCAGCGCCAGCGCCTTGGCCACCGCGGCGATGTTGTCGGGCGCGGTCTGGATGTGCGGATTGCCATAGGGATGCACATCGCCCTCGCTGCGGTCCAGCCGGCTGGGCAGATCCATCATCTGCACGAAGCGGCTGGCTTCGAAGGCACCCGCCGCGCCCGGCAGCAGCTTGGGGTTGCTGCCCTTCTCGGCCAGCGGCGACAGCCAGGCCAGCTCCAGCTCGGCACCGGTGCAGACACTGAGATCGGCTTGGTGGTACTTGGCGATCAGGCTCGGGCGCGGCTGGATCTTGTGCACATCCTGCAGCGCGGTGGTGGCGCTGTAGACCTCGACATCGCTACCGCCCAGCTCGGTCGCCAAGGCCGCCCATTCCGGTTCGCAGGCAAACACTTTCAAGGCGGCCTGGGCCGGCAAGGCGGCTACGGCCGCGGCCAGCAGCGCGAGACTCTTCATCATGCGTTTCATAGCGGCACTCCTAGAACTGATGCGCCGGGTGTGCACCCAGGCTGAAGATGTACTGGACGAGAACCTGGTTGTCGGTTTCGCCCTCGGGGCGTGATTCGTCGCGGTTGAACTGCAGGCGGAAGCGGCTGAATTCGCTGTTGGAGAAATCGGTCATCAGGCTGTAGCGCTGCGGAGTGTCGCCGCCGTTGGCAAGCTGCTCCAGGGCGGTGCCGGCCAGCGGGTTATCGAGCCGGTTGCTGGCACTCAGGCGGTCGTAGCGCGCGCCCACACGCCAGCGCGGCATGAACTGGTAGACGCCCTGCACGTAGAAGCCGCGCTGGCTGCCGCGGTAGCTGCTGAAGTCGGCGCTGCCTTCCGGGTCGTAGACCAGTACGCCGTTCTCGTGGCGGTAGAAGTACTCGGCCTGCGCGACGAAATTGGTCGCCGCCGGGTTGCCGTCCGGCGCCCACTTGTAGACGGCATCGAGAATGCTGAGACGACTCTTGCCGGTGAAGCTGGTCTCCAGGTCTTCGCCGGTACGACGGTCGTCGGCATCGGCCTCCAGATGCGAGAGCCCCAGCCGCCAGGAGCCACCGCTGCCGACATCGCCACCCAAGTGCACGAAGCCGGTGTAGGCCTTGATGCTTGGGCGATCAGCTCCTCCGGCCGGAAAGCCGGCGCCGCGCAGGGCCTCGGCGCCGAACTCCAGGAACAGATCGGTGGGCGCCAGCCAGCGCAGCTGCACGCCGTCGTCGCCCAGCTGGTTGCCGAGCATGGCGCTGTACACCAGGGGCGCGTCGGCGAACTCCCAGGCATGCGCGTGCTGGTGATTCTGGTAGCCGATGTCGGAGAAGAAGCGGCCGAACTTCAGCCCCAGGCCATAGGGCAGCGCCAGGGTGTTGATATAGGCCTCCTCGACGCCGACACCGCCTTCCGGCGACAGCGCCAGCGTGGTCCAGCCGTGGAAGCTCTGGTCGATATTGGCCTCGATAGCCAGCTCCGACTCGCCGAGCGAGAGGCCCTCGGGCCTGGGGCCGGTCTCCTCGCCAAGCAGAAAGCCGGGAATCTCGCTAGTCGCGTCACTGCTGTAGCGAGCGGCGCTGCCGTCGAGTATCAGGCTGATCTTGGGGTTGAAGGCATTGCCGTTCGCCGGGGGCGGCGCGGCGGCCAGCGGCGGCGGTGCCGGCAAGCTGGGCGGTGGCACTGCCGTCGGCGCGGCGGCGCTGAGCTTCTGCACGATCGCTTCCAGCGCCTGCAGGCGCTGCTTGAGTTGCTCGATTTCGAGGTCACGGGGGTCAGTAGCAGCGCTGGCCACCACGGGCAGCGCCAGCGTCAGGGCCAGGCCCGACGCCATCAGGGTCTTCTTGAAATGCATGGGTTCTCTTCCAAATCCAGATCGGTCGTTGCAGGCAACGACGAAAACCGGCAGGCGCAAGGCATGCCGGAACGCGGGATCAGACCAGGGAGAGAGGAGGGCCGCGAATCGGATAGTGGGCCGGCGCGGCGACGCTGACCGAACGATGAATCGGCGCCCGTGGCGCCTCGTGCAACAAGCTGGGCGCACTGAGCCGCGGCAAGTCCGCCAGACCCGCGCCTAGACCCTGGGCGTGGACGCAGTACTCGCAAGTCCGCTCGCTGCCCGACAGCGGCTCATGCTTGCTGGCATGGGCCAGGTTCAGCCACTGACCGAAAGTCAGTACCAGAACCAGCAGGACGCTGTGGAAGGCGGAGACGCGCATGGACGGGGTCATTCTATACGCGCATCCGCCAAATAGCGGAGCGCGAGAGTCCGGCAGACCCCGTGCACGCCGGCAAGTTCCCGTCGGGGCCGTTCAAGGCACCGCTCGCCCCCGCTCAATACCTGCGGAGGCCGCGCGCGGCGCGGCCTCCGTCGGAGTTCAGGCCACCTTGGCCGGCGCGCTCAGCTCCGCGCAGGCGGCATCGAGTCGCTTCAGCCCTTCGGCCACCTCGGCTTCGGTGATATTCAGCGCCGGGGCCAGACGCAGCACATCGGGGCCGGCAACCAGGGTCCAGACGCCGTGCTTGAGGCCGGCGTTGACGATCTCCTTGGCCTTGCCCTTCCAGGCCGCGGTCACCGGCGCGCCCAGCAACAGGCCCAAGCCACGCACGCCCTCGAACACGCCGTAGCGCTGGCCGATGGCAAGCAGGCCCTCACGCAACTGGGCGCCGCGGGCGGCGACGTTGGCGCGGATCGCCGGGGTATTGATGACGTCGAACACCGCCTCGGCGACCGCGCAGGCCAGCGGGTTGCCGCCATAGGTGCTGCCGTGGGTGCCGAAGGCCAGGGTCTCGGCGATCTTGGCGGTGGTCAGCATGGCGCCGATCGGAATGCCGCCGCCCAGGCCCTTGGCGGTGGTCAGCACGTCCGGCGTCACGCCGTAGTGCTGGTAGGCGTAAAGCTGACCGCTGCGGCCATTGCCGGACTGCACTTCGTCGAAGATCAGCAGCGCGTTGTACTTGGTCGCCAGCGCGCGGGCACCCTCGATGAATTCCTTGCTGGCCGGCAGGATGCCACCCTCGCCCTGCACCGGCTCGAGCACGATGGCGCAGACCTCGTCGCTCATCGCCGCTTCCAGCGCCTTGAGATCGTTGAACGGCAGGTGGCGGATGCCGCCCGGGATCGGCTCGAAGCCCTGGGTGTACTTGGCCTGGCCGCCGACGCTCACGGTGAACAGCGTGCGACCGTGAAAGCCGTTGAAGAACGAAATGATCTTGTTCTTGTGCGGGCCGATGTTGTTGCCATAGCGGCGCGCCAGCTTGAACGCCGCCTCGTTGGCCTCGGCGCCGGAATTGCAGAAGAACACCCGCTCGGCGAAGGTCGCCTCGGTGAGCTTCTTGGCCAGACGCAGCGCCGGCTCGTTGGTCATCACGTTGGACAGATGCCAGAGCTTGCCGGCCTGCTCTTGAAGAGCCTTGATCATCGCCGGATGGGCATGACCCAGCACAGTGACGGCGATACCGCCCGCCAGGTCGATGTACTCGCGGCCCTGCTGATCCCAGAGTCGCGAAGCCTCACCGCGCACCGGAATGATCTCGGCAGGCTGGTAATTGGGGACCATGACCTCGTTGAAGGTCTGACGGCTGACTTGCATGGGCGACTCCAGAACGCAAAAACCCGCGAGCGGCTCGCGGGCCTGATGAACCACGGTGGCTGCCGGCTCCGCCGGCCCGGCCTGAACTTACCGCCCGGCCTTCAAGAAAAAGCAGCCCAAGGGCCGTCAGGTTCAGGGCGCAAATTATACCCAAGCAGACCCAGGGCCAAGACCAGGGAGCGGGACGCCACCGGCGATCGCCCGAGTTAGGGCGCGCCATGACAAAAATGCAGCCGCCAGCCGGCGTGAGCCCGGCGCCGTAAGCCCGACGCTCGCCTTTTTCGACTCGCTCGAAAAGCAGCACTCAGGCAGCCCGGCTGCCCAGCGTCAGCCTCCCGAGCAGCCTCGCCGCGCCGACGGTCGGCCACCTCCGCTGGTCTGGCCGGAGTGCGCACTTGCGCCCGATTCTTGCAAGGCTTAATTCCAACAGCTCGGGACTTTCCTTTTTCACGGAGGAGACCATGCAGGCAAAGGCAGCAATCGCCGACGCTAAAGCGCCTAGCGCCCGATTACGCCCACCTGTCGCCCGTACCCGAACGGCTTGACGCAATTTCGACCGCGACGCGGTCTACCGGCATAACCGTGGCCGCATTACCACGGAATCTGCAAGGAGCTTGGCCATGAAACTGTTTGATTCCTTCCGGCAGCAATATCAACGGGCTCGCGACGAGGAACTGTCACTGCCCGAGTATCTGGAGCTGTGCAAGACCAACCCCATGGCCTATGCCTCGCCCGCCGAGCGCATGCTCGCCGCCATCGGCGAGCCGGAAGTAGTCGATACCCGCAACGATCCACGGCTGTCGCGGATCTTCTCCAACCGGGTGATCCGTCGTTACCCGGCGTTCCGCGAGTTCTACGGCATGGAGGATGTCATCGCCCAGGTGGTGGCCTTCTTCAAGCACGCCGCCCAGGGCCTCGAAGAACGCAAGCAGATCCTCTATCTGCTCGGTCCGGTCGGCGGCGGCAAGTCTTCCATCGCCGAGCGGCTGAAGTCCTTGATGGAGGCGCATCCGATCTATGCGCTGAAAGGTTCGCCGATCAACGAGTCGCCGCTGGGCTTGTTCAACCCCGAGCGTGACGCCGCGATGCTGGAGGGCGAGTACGGCATCCCGCGTCGCTATCTCACCGGCATCGCCAGCCCCTGGGCGATCAAGCGCCTGGCCGAGTTCGATGGCGACCTCGGGCAGTTTCGGGTGGTACGCATCCAGCCCTCGGTTTTAAAGCAGGTCGCCATCGCCAAGACCGAGCCGGGCGACGAGAACAACCAGGACATCTCCAGCTTGGTCGGCAAGGTCGACATCCGCAAGCTGGAGGCCTATTCGCAGGACGATCCCGATGCCTACAGCTATTCCGGCGGCCTCTGCCTGGCCAACCAGGGCCTGCTCGAGTTCGTCGAGATGTTCAAGGCGCCGATCAAGATGCTGCACCCGCTGCTGACCGCCACCCAGGAGGGCAACTTCAAGGGCACCGAGGGCTTCAGCGCGATACCCTTCAACGGCCTGATCCTGGCGCACTCCAACGAGAGCGAGTGGCAGGCCTTCCGCAACAACAAGCACAACGAGGCCTTCCTCGACCGCGTCTACATCGTCAAGGTGCCCTACTGCCTGCAGGTGTCGGAAGAGGTCAATATCTATCGCAAGCTGCTCAAGAACAGCTCGCTGGCCGCCGCACCCTGCGCGCCCGGCACGCTGGAAATGATGGCGCAGTTCTCGGTGCTGACCCGGCTCAAGGAGCCGGAGAACAGCAGCATCTTCGCCAAGATGCGGGTCTATGACGGCGAAACCCTGAAGGACACCGATCCCTCGGCCAAGTCGTATCAGGAATACCGCGACTACGCCGGCATCGACGAGGGCATGACCGGCACTTCCACCCGCTTCGCCTACAAGGTGTTGTCCTCGGTGTTCAACTACGACCAGACCGAGGTCGCGGCCAACCCGGTGCATCTGATGTACGTGCTGGAGCAGCGCATCCTGCGCGAGCAATTGCCCGAGGATCAGCAGCGCCGCTATCTGGATTTCATCAAGGGCTGGCTGGCACCGCGCTATGCCGAGTTCATCGGCAAGGAGATCCAGACCGCCTATCTGGAAAGCTATTCCGAGTACGGCCAGAACATCTTCGACCGCTACGTCACCTTCGCCGACTACTGGATCCAGAACGAGGACTACCGCGACCCCGAGACCGGCGAGTCCTTCGACCGCGTGGCGCTCAATGCCGATCTGGAGAAGATCGAGAAGCCGGCCGGCATCGCCAATCCCAAGGACTTCCGCAACGAGATCGTCAACTTCGTTTTACGCGCCCGCGCCCAGCACGGCGGCAAGAACCCGAAGTGGACCAGCTACGAGAAGCTGCGCGAGGTGATCGAGAAGAAGATGTTCTCCTCCACCGAGGAGCTGCTGCCGGTGATCAGCTTCAACGCCAAGGCCTCGGAGAACGACAAGAAGAAGCACGAAAACTTCGTCAGCCGCATGGTCGAGAAGGGCTACACCGAGAAGCAGGTCCGCCTGCTCTCCGAGTGGTATCTGCGGGTTCGGAAGTCGGCGTGACCGACTCGCCATGTCCATCGTCATCGACCGCCGCCTCAACGACCGCAACAAGAGCGCCAGCAACCGCGCGCGCTTTCTGCGCCGCTACAAGGAGCAACTGAAGAAGGCGGTCACCGACATGGTCGGAGAGCGCTCGATCACCGACATGGACCAGGGCGGCACAGTCAGCATTCCGGTCAAGGACATCTCCGAACCCAGCTTCGGGCACGGTCCGGGTGGCGACCACGAATCGGTGCATCCCGGCAACCGCAGCTTCCAGCCCGGCGATCGCCTGCCCCGTCCCTCCGGCGGCCAGGGCGGTGGCGGCGGTGAGGCTGGCGAAGGCGGCGACGGCCGCGACAGCTTCACGTTCGCGCTCTCGCGCGAGGAGTTTCTCAGCCTGTTCTTCGACGACCTGGAACTGCCGCATCTGGTGCGCAACTTCCTCGGCGAGGTGCGCGACCACAAATGGCAGCGGGCCGGCTATACGCCCAGCGGCGTGCCCGCCAATCTCGCCGTGCTGCGCTCGCTGCGTACCGCCATGGCGCGGCGGATCGCGCTCGGCAGCCCGATCCGCCGCGAGCTGAACCGAGTCGAACAGCAAGTCGCCGACGAAGGCGCCAGCCCGAAGCTGGAGGCCGAGCGCGAGGCTCTGGAGCAACGCCTGCGCAAGATTCCCTTCCTCGACGACATGGATCTGCGCTACCGCCACCGGGTGCGGGTGCCGCAACCGATTTCGCGCGCGGTGATGTTCTGCCTGATGGATGTCTCGGCCTCGATGACCGAGGAGAAGAAAGATCTCGCCAAGCGCTTCTTCACCCTGCTGTACCTGTTCCTGACCCGCAAGTACGAGCGGGTGCAGCTGGTGTTCATCCGCCACACCGACGACGCCCAGGAAGTCGACGAGGACGCCTTCTTCCACGACCCGCAGTCGGGTGGCACGGTGGTGCTGTCGGCACTCAAGCTGATGCAGGAGATCATCGCCGAACGCTTTCCGGCCGGGCAGTGGAACATCTATGGCGCGCAGGTCTCGGACGGCGACGCCTTCGGCGCCGATCCGGAGAAGAGCCGCGCCCTGCTGGCCGAGCAACTGCTGCCGCAGCTGCGCTACTTCGCCTATCTCGAAACCCCGGACAACCCGGAGCGTCTGAGCCCGCTGATGCATGCCTACTCGCGCATCGACAGCCCGCACTTCGCCACCCGCTCGGTCACCGAGCGCGGCGAGGTCTACCCGGTCTTGCGCGACTTGTTCCGTAAAGAGGCGAAGGCATGAGCGCCATCCTGGTGACAGATACCCCGGCCTCGCCAGCGCCGGCGCCAGCGGGCGGTGCATCCGGCGAGCTGCGGCCGCTCGCCGGCCCGGTGACCGGCGGAGGATTGATTTCCACCGGCAGCGAGTGGACTTTCGAACTGCTGGGCCGCTATGACGAGGCCATCCACGCCATCGCCGCCAACGAGTTCGGGCTCGACACCTACCCCAACCAGATCGAGGTGATCGCCAGCGAGCAGATGCTCGACGCCTACGCCTCGGTCGGCCTGCCGATCAGCTACCCGCACTGGAGCTATGGCAAGGAGTTCATCCGCAACGAGCACCTCTATCGCAAGGGCGCGCGCGGCCTGGCCTACGAGATCGTCATCAACTCCAACCCCTGCATCTCCTACCTGATGGAGGAGAACAGCCTGCCGATGCAGGCGCTGGTGATCGCCCATGCCTGCTACGGCCACAACTCCTTCTTCAAGGGCAACTACCTGTTCCGGCAATGGACCAATGCCGACGCGATCATCGACTACATGGTGTTTGCCCGTAAGTACGTGCTCGACTGCGAGGAGCGCCACGGCCACGCGGCGGTGGAGGAGACCATCGACTCCTGTCACGCGCTGATGAGCCATGGCGTCGACCGCTACCGCCGGCCGACACCGCTCTCGGTCGCCGAGGAATGCGACCGCCAGCGCGAACGCGAGGCCCATGCCTGGCGCCAGTACGACGAGATCTGGCGCACGGTGCCGCGCAAGAGCGCCTCCGAACGCCGTCAGGGCGAGCGCCCCTTCCCCGAGGAGCCGCAGGAGAACCTGCTGTACTTCGTCGAGAAGCACGCGCCCAAGCTGGAGCCCTGGCAACGCGAACTGGTGCGCATCACCCGCAAGCTGGCGCAGTACTTCTACCCGCAGGGCCAGACCAAGGTAATGAACGAGGGCTGGGCGACGTTCTGGCACTACACCCTGCTCAACCGCCTGTTCGATCACGGCCAGGTCGACGCCGGCTTCATGCTCGAGGTGCTGGCCTCGCATACCAATGTCATCACCCAGCGCGGCTACGACCAGCCCGGCTACGGCGGCATCAATCCCTATGCCCTGGGCTACGGGATGATGAGCGACCTGCGCCGCATCTGCGAAAGCCCCAGCGATGAGGACCGCCACTGGTTTCCGGACATCGCCGGCGGTGACTGGCGCCAGGTGCTCGACTTCGCGATGCGCAACTACAAGGACGAATCCTTCATCGGCCAGTTCCTGTCGCCCAAGCTGATGCGTGAGTTCCATCTGTTCGCGGTGGCCGACCACGCCGGCGAGCCGGAGCTGCGCATCGACAGCATCCACAACGAAGACGGCTACCGGCGCCTGCGCCGCGTGCTCGCCGCGCAATACAACCGCGACAACCAGATTCCCGACATCCAAGTGCAGCACTACGAGCGGCGCGGCGATCGCTCGCTGACCCTGCGTCACCGCCAGCACCGCGGCCGGCCGCTCAATGGCGAGGCCAGCGAGGTGTTGAAGCACCTGGGCCGGCTCTGGGGCTTCACCGTGCGGCTGGAAACCGTAGACGAACAGGATCGCCCGGTGGGTGAAGTGCTGAGCGTCGGCTGAGACTTCGGGAGTCTGCTCCGGGAAGGAAACTGCGCCCCGCCGACCCATTCCGCCGGCGCCACCGGCGAACGCCACTTACATCAAGAAAACGGGCAGTTGTTTCAGCTCTGAAACCGTCTTGGACATGACAGACAGTTCATCAAAAACTATTCCAAACAAGGGCTTAAAGAGGGTATATACGGACATACCAAACATCCCGAGCCATATCGGGGCTTAAAGCGAAAGTTTGGAGGAGATTCGCCGCAGCCGCGTTCGCTGCGTACACAAGCAAGGCAGACGTTTCGTCTGCCAGTAGCTGCAAGCCGATTCCGGTACCCGCCGGAAAAACTTCGCGTTGTGCGCGTTTGCGCGCAAATCCTGACAGCCGCACCGGACCACTGCTGAGCCTGAATGAGCAACAACCTGGTTTTCATCGTCATGGACAGCTGTCGCTACGACAGCTACGCCCGCGCCAAGCGCCCGAACATGGACCACATCGGGCTCGGCGAGCAGCGCTATTCCTACGCCTCCTGGACCTCGCCCTCGCACTACACCTATCTGATGGGCATGGTGCCGCACAAAAGCCCCAGAGGCGTGTTCGCCAGCGAGGTCTACAAGAAGGAATTCGCCCAGTGGGTGGACCGCCTCGGCATCGAGGATCTGTCGTTCAAGAGCTTCGTGCCGCAGCTCTCACTGCCCTATGTGCTGCAGCAGCAGGGCTACCGCACCTGCGCCAAGGTCTCGCTGCCGGTGCTGAATCCACTCTCGCACCTGAACCGTCACTTCGACGACTACAAGCTGATGGCCGACCACAACGACTTCGCCGGGATGATCCGCGAGATCGAGTTCGACGCCGACGAGCCCAGCTTCTACTTCCTCAACCTGGGCGAGACCCACTACCCCTACATGCTCGACCCCAAGAGCCTGCCGCACATCTCCGGCGTGCACGGGGTGTTCAAGCGCATGGACGACGAGCTGGGCCGCGAGACCAGTGATCGCTTCTTCGACGACGAGCAGATGCGCGAGCTGCACAGCCAGCAGGTGCGCACCGTCGAGCATGTCGACACCGTGCTCGAAGGCCTGATCGAGAAGGCGCCGGTGGGCACCCATTTCATCATCACCGCCGACCACGGCGAGTGCTTTGGCGAGGGCGGCTACTTCGGCCATGGACCGATCGTCCACGAGAAGGTGATGGAAGTGCCGTTTCTGGAAGGACGCAAGCGCTAGCGCTGCGGTAGTACCCGCTCAGCAGGGAGCAGAACCATGAGCAACAGCTTCGAGATTCTGGTGTATTCGCCCGCCGGATTGGGCGCGCCAGACCTAGCAGTCGCGGCCAGCCGCGCCGGTGCCCTGGGGGTGCTGGATCTCGCCGACACGCCGGCAGCGGACTGCCTGCCCGCGCTGGAGCGGCTGCTGGAGCAGCTCGACGGTCGCTTCGGCCTGCGACTGGGCCTGGCGCAGAAAGAGGTGCTGCCGGAACTGCTCGCCCGCGTCGGCGGCCGGGCGCTGAGCCTGATCGTCTGCGGCGGCGCGCCGGCACTGAATGCGCTGTCGCCGGGCATCGCCAGCCGTGCCGGTCTGCGCCTCTTGGCCGAGATCAGCAGCGCCGAGCAGCTCGCCGAACTGCCCGCCGGACTCGACGGCCTGATCGCCCGCGGCCACGAGGCCGGCGGCTGGGTCGGCGAGGACGGCAGCTTCCTGCTGCTGCAAAAGCTGCACGGCAAGACCGACCTGCCCATCTACGCGCTGGGCGGCATCGGCGAACACAGCGCCGCCGCCTGCCGCGTCGCCGGCGCAGCCGGCGCGGTGCTCGACGATCTCGCGCTGCTGCTGCCGGAAAGCCCGCTGCCGGCCGCGCTCAAGACCGAGCTGACGCGCCTCAACGGTGCCGAATGCCGCCTGTACGGCGAGCTCGCCGGCCAGCCCTTTCGCGCCTACGCGCGCCCGGCCTCACCGGCGGCCAAGGCCGCCGAGGATCTGCAACGCCAGCTGGAGGCGGAGGCCCTGCCCGAGGGGACGCAGGCGATCGCCGGCCTCGCCGGCTGGCAGGACAGCCAGCGCCAGCTGTTGCCGCTGGGCCAGGGCATCGGCCTGGCCGCCACGGCGGCCGCGCTCCACGGCAGCCTGGCGGCGCTGATCGCCGCCGTGCAGCGCGCCAGCCTGCGCCAGATCGAGCAGGCCGCTGGCCAGGGCGCGCTCGCCGAGGGCGGGCCGCTGGCGCTCGCGCATGGCTGCCGCTACCCCATCGCCCAGGGTCCGATGACCCGCGTCTCCGACCACCCCGGCTTCGCCGCCGCCGTGGCCGAAGGCGGCGCCTTGCCGTTTCTCGCCCTCGCCCTGATGCGTGGCGCTCCGCTCGGCAGCCTGCTGCAAGCCACCCGCGAGCAGGCCAAGGGCCGTCCCTGGGGCGTGGGCCTGCTCGGCTTCATCCCCGAGGCACTGCGCCAGGAGCAGTGCGCGGCGATCTGGGACTGCCCGCCGCCGTTTGCGCTGATCGCCGGCGGCCGCCCCGACCAGGCGGCGGAATTCGAGTCGCGCGGCATCGCCACCTACATCCACGCGCCGGCGCCGGCGCTGCTCAAGCTCTACCTGGAACAGGGCGCGCGCCGCTTCGTGTTCGAAGGCCGCGAATGCGGCGGCCATGTCGGGCCGCTGTCCAGCTTCGCGCTCTGGGGCCAGATGATCGAAGTGCTGCTGGCGGAAGTCCCCGCCGGCGCCGAGAAGGACGTCCAACTGCTGTTCGCCGGCGGCATCCACGACGCGCTGTCCTCGTCGATGGTGGCGGCGATGGCGGCGCCGCTGGTGGCGCGCGGCATGCAGATCGGCGTGCTGATGGGCACCGCCTATCTGTTCACCGAGGAGATCGTCGCCAGTGGCGCGGTGGTGCCGGGCTTTCAGGAGCAGGCACTGCGCTGCGCGCGCACGGTCAACCTGGAGTCCGGCCCCGGCCATGCGACGCGCTGCGTCGCCACCGACTTCGCCCGCGACTTCCAGGACTGCCGCCGCCGCCTGCTGCGCGAGGGTAAGAGCGTCGAGGAAGTACGCGACGCGCTGGAAGAATTGAACCTCGGCCGTCTGCGCATCGCCTCCAAGGGCCTGGACCGCGACCGCGACGGCGAGCTGGCGCCGGTGACCGCCGAGGTCCAGCAGCGCGAGGGCATGTACATGATCGGCCAGGTGGCGACCCTGCGTGATCGCAGCTTGAGCATCGCCGAGCTGCACGAAGCGGTCTCTGGCGAATCCCAGCAGAGGCTCGCCGCCGCCATCCCGGCGCGCGCGGCGCGGCCCAAACCGCAGCCCTGCGACATCGCCATCGTCGGCATCGGTCTGGTATTGCCGGGTGCCGACGACGCCGAGCAGTACTGGCGCAATCTGCTCGACCAGAAGAGCGTGATCCGCGAGGTGCCGGAGTCGCGCTGGGACTGGCGCCTGTACTTCGACGAAAACCCCAAGGCGCGCGACAAGATCTACTCGCGCTGGGGCGGCTTCCTCGACGAGATCCGCTTCGACCCGACCCGCTTCGGCATCCCACCGAAGTCGATGAAGTCGATCGACCCGGCGCAGATCCTGAGTCTGGAAGCGGCCAGCCGCGCGCTCGCCGACGCCGGACTCGGCCAGGGCGGCTTCGACCGCGAGACCACTTCCATCGTGCTTGGCGCCAGCGGCGGCTCCGGCGATCTCGGCGCGCAGTACGCGCTGCGCGCCGAGCTGCCGCGCTACGTCGAAAGCCTGACGCCGGAAGCCTGGGACCGGCTGCCGGAATGGACCGAGGAATCCTTCGCCGGCACCCTGCTCAACGTCGCCGCCGGGCGCATCGCCAACCGCCTGGACTTCGGCGGCATCAACTGCACGGTCGATGCCGCCTGCGCCTCCTCGCTGGCCGCCATCGCCATGGCGGTGCAGGAGCTGGAAAGCGGCAGCAGCTCGCTGGTGCTGGCCGGCGGCTTCGACACCACCCAGTCGGCCTACGCCTTTACCGCCTTCGCCAAGACCTCGGCGCTGTCGGCCAGCGGCAAGGCCCGCGCTTTCGACCAGGCGGCCGACGGCATCGTGATCTCCGAGGGCGTGGCGATGGTGGCGCTCAAGCGCCTGGCCGACGCCGAGCGCGACGGCGACCGCATCTACGCGGTCATCAAGGCGGTCGCCGGTTCCAGTGACGGCAAGGCCCTGGGCCTGACCGCGCCGCGCAGCGAGGGCCAGGTGCGCGCGCTCGACCGCGCCTACGCCAAGGCCGGCTTCACGCCGGCGACGCTGGGCCTGGTGGAAGCGCATGGCACCGGCACCGCAGTCGGCGATCTCGCCGAAGCGCAGACCATCTGCAATGCCCTGAAGCGCAGCGGTGCGACGCCGAAGAGCGTCGCGCTGGGCTCGGTGAAGACCCTGCTCGGCCACACCAAGGCCGCCGCCGGCACCGCCGGCCTGGTCAAGGTGGCGCTGTCGCTCTACCACCGCAGCCTGCCGCCGCACTATGGCGTCGAACAACCCATCGCGCCGCTCGCCGACGCGGCGGCGCCGGTCTATCTACTCAAGGAGCCGCGACCCTGGCTGGCCACGCCCGCGCATCCGCGCCGGGGCGCCGCCTCGGCCTTCGGCTTTGGCGGCACCAATTTCCATGTGGTGCTGGAAGAACACCCGCGCAGCACCGGCGCCGCCGGCGCCAGCCGCTGGCCTACGGAGCTATTCCTGTTTCGCGCCCGCGATGCCGCCGCCCTCGCCGGCGAGCTGAGCAGCCTGCAAGCGCAGCTCGGCGCCGACAGCCGGGTGCCCATGGCCGAGCTGGCGCTGAGCCTGGCCCTGCAGGCCGAGGCGCGTGGCCGGCTGCCGGTGTCGCTGGCCATCGTCGCCGCCGACCGCGCGGCGCTGGCCCGCGATCTCGGCCTGGTGCTGGCGCATCTGAAAGACGGCAAGCCGCTGCCCAACAGCCTGCGCCTGCAACTGGCGACACCGGCCAGCGCGCCGGCCATCGCCTTCCTGTTTCCGGGTCAAGGCGCGCAGCAGCTCAACATGGGCCGCGAGGCGGCGCTGTACTTCGAGGAAGTGCGGCAAGCGCTGGAATTCGCCGAGCGTGCCTTGCAGCGCGAGCTGCCGCAGGGCCTCGCCGCCCTGATGATGCCGCCCGCCGCCTACGACGAGGCCAGCGAGACCGCGCAGGGCCGCGCGCTCACCGATACCCGCGTCGCGCAGCCCGCTATCGGCGCGCTGTCGCTGGGCTATCTGCGCCTGGCCGAGCGTCTGGGCCTGCGCGCGGTCGCCAGTGCCGGCCACAGCTACGGCGAGTACAGCGCGCTGATGGCGGCCGGGGTGATCGCACCGGAAGATTTTCTGCACCTGTCGGCCGCGCGCGGCGCGGCGATGGCCGCCGCCGCCAGCGCCGGCACGCCCGGCGGCATGGCGGCGGTACAGGCAAGGCGCGAGCAGGTCAGCGCCCGGCTCGCCGACTTCCCCGGCGTGGTGGTGGCCAATCACAACGCGCCCGAGCAGTGCGTGATCTCCGGACCGAAGGCGGCGCTGGAGGCCGCCGTCGCCGCGCTCAACGAGCAGGGCCTGCGGGCCATGCCGCTGGCGGTGTCCGGCGCCTTCCACACCGCGCTGGTGGCGCCGGCGAAGACCGCGCTGGCGGCGGCGATCCGCGCCACGCCGTTCCGCGCCCCACGGTTTCCGGTGTACTCCAACAGCAGTGCGCGGCCCTACCCTGCGGAACCGGCAGCGATGCAGGAGCAGCTGGACGCGCACCTCTTGTCCAGCGTCGAGTTCGTCGCCGAGATCGAGGCCATGCAGGCGGCCGGCTGCCAGCTGTTCGTCGAGCTGGGGCCGCGCGGCATCTGCGCCAACATGGCGCGCCAGACCCTCGCCGGTCGCGCCGACGCCCAGGCGCTGTCGCTGGACGGCAATGGCGGCGGCCTGCGCGGCCTGCTGCTGGGCCTGGCAGAGGTCTTCGTCGCCGGTGCCGACTGGCGGCCCAGCGCGCTCTACAGCGGCCGCGGCCTCAAGGCGCTGAGCGGCGCGCAGCTCGCCGCACTGGCGCAGCCGCTGCCCAGCCCGGCGCATCTCTGGATGGTCAGCGGCGGCTGCGCGCGGCCGATCAACGATCCGGTGATCCGCACCGGCGCCCAGCCGGCACTGACGCTCGCCAGCCGCGAGGCGGCGCGCGCGGCGCTGCCGGCGCTCGCTCCCGCATCTGCCTCGCCGGCCGCCACCACGCCAGTCAGCGCCACGCTGCCGGCCGCGAATGGCGCGCTGAGCAGCGAGGCCTTGCTTGCCTACCAGCAGACCATGCGCCAGTTCCTGAGCTTGCAGGAGCGGGTGATGCAGCAGGCGCTCGGCGCCGGGGCGCCGCCCGACGCGATGCTGCCGGCGCCGCCGGCAGGAGCCGGCTTGCCTGTAACCACCCTCATCCAGCCACTACCGCCAGTAGCCGAAGCCAGGCCCGCGGCGGTCGCGGGCAAGCCCGCTCCGACAACGGACGCGGTGAGTGTGGTGGACGCGCAAGCCCTGCTGCTCTCGCTGGTCGCTGAGCGCACTGGCTATCCCACCGAGATGCTCGGCCTGGACGCCGATCTCGAAGCCGACCTCGGCATCGACTCGATCAAGCGGGTGGAAGTTCTCGGCGCCTTCCGCAAGGCCCACGCGGGTGCCGCAGCGCTGCCGATGGAGAAGCTCAGCAAGGCCAAGTCGCTGCGCGCGATTCTGGCGGTGCTGCCGGCGACGACGGGCGCGCCCGCTCCCACATCAAGCGCGGCGAGCTCAGTGGCACCGCCGGCGCCGGTGGTGGATGCGCAGGCCTTGCTGCTTACGCTGGTGGCCGAGCGCACCGGCTACCCCACCGAGATGCTCGGCCTGGACGCCGATCTCGAAGCCGACCTCGGCATCGACTCGATCAAGCGGGTGGAAATCCTCGGCGCCTTCCGCAAGGCGCATGCGGGTGCTGCCAGCCTGCCGATGGAAAAACTCAGCAAGGCGAAGACGCTCAAGACCATACTCGCGGCCCTGCCGGCGAAAGCTCCGGCGGCGACCGCGAGCGAGCCAGCACCGACCACGGTCGCCGCGTCGGAGGCCTCGACCAGCGTCGATGCCCAGGCATTGCTGCTGGCGCTGGTCGCCGAGCGCACCGGCTACCCCACCGAGATGCTCGGTCTGGACGCCGATCTCGAAGCCGATCTCGGCATCGACTCGATCAAGCGGGTGGAAATCCTCGGCGCCTTCCGCAAGGTCCACACGGGTGCCGCCGGCCTGCCGATGGAGAAACTCAGCAAGGCCAAGTCGCTGCGCGCGATTCTGGCAGCACTACCGGCGGCGACCACGGCCACCGGCCCAACCGCCCAGACGAAGCCGGCCAGCAGCGAGGCTCCCGCTGGCACCAGCTCCGCGTCCACGGGCGGGCAGCCGCTGCCGCGCTATCTGATCCGCTCGCGTCCGGCGCCGCTGGACGAGCGCAGCGTCGCCCTGGTAGGGCTCGCCCTGATCCTGGGTAGCGGCGCGCTCGCCAATGGCCTGCGCGACCGCCTCGCCGCGCGCGGCCTGCACGCGGTCACCATCGACAGCCTGGAGCCGGCCACCCTGCGCGCCGCCATCGCCGCCGCGCGCCAGAGCCATGGCCCGCTGCGGGCGCTGATCCATCTGCACGGTCTGACCGCCGGCAAAACCGGTCTATCGGCCGAGGCCGCCGAACAGCAGGTGCTGCACCTGTTCCACAGCCTGCAGGAGGCCGACGGCGATCTAGCTGCCGCACGGGTGCTGGTGGCCAGCCGCCTGGGCGGCAGCTTCGGCCGCGACCGCGCCGGCCTGGCGCACGCGGTGGCCGGTGCCGGCAATGGCCTGCTCAACTGCCTGCGCTACGAGTTTCCGCAGGCGGTGCTGCGCGCGGTGGACTTCGGCGAGCAGAGCGACGCCTACATCGCCGAGCGCCTGGTCGCCGAGCTGTTCGCCGACAACCGCGATCCCGAGGCCGGCTATCTCGGCGAGACCCGCGTGCGCGGCGCCACCCTGAGCGCGCCACTGGGCGCGACCGCGACGCCGCGACTAGAGCCGGGCGCGGACTGGCTGGTGCTCGCCACCGGCGGCGCACGCGGCATCACCGCCGAACTGCTGGAGGAAATGGCAAGGCCGGGCATGCGCCTGGTGCTGGTCGGCCGCAGCCCGCTGCCGGAGCCGGAAGCGCCCGAGCTGGCGCCACACGCCGAGCCGGCGGCGCTCAAAGCCCATCTGCTGCGCAGCGCGCTCGCGCGTGGCGAGCAGCCCCGCCCGACCGACATCGAGCGCGTGCTGCAGAAGCTGCTCACCGAGCGCGAGATTCGCGCCAATCTCGCCCGCCTCGCCGCCACCGGCGCGACGCTGGAGTACTGCGCCTGCGACGCCCGCGACGAAGCCACCTTCGGCGCGCTGATCGAACGCCTGTACACGCAGCACGGCCGCATCGACGCGGTGCTGCACGCCGCCGGCGTGATCGAGGACAAACGCCTGGCCGACAAGAGCGCCGACTCCTTCGCCCGCGTGCTCGGCACCAAGCTCGCCCCGGCCTACACCCTGCGCGACAAGCTGCGGCCGGAGAGCCTGAAACTCCTGGCCTTCTTCACCTCGGTGGCCGGCCGCTACGGCAACCTCGGCCAGGGCGACTACGCCGCCGCCAACGAGAGCCTCAACCGTCTGGCCTGGCAGCTGCACCGGCACTGGCCAACAACCCGGGTGATCGCCTTCAACTGGGGGCCCTGGGATGCCGGCATGGCCAGCGAGGCGGTGAAGGCGCAGCTGCGCGCGCGCGGCATGGAACCAATCCCGCTCACCGAGGGCCGGCGCTACTTCCTCGACGAGCTGCGCCATGGCGCGCACGACGCGGTGGAAGTGGTCGCCGGCCGCGGCACCTGGGGTCTGGATGCGCTGCCGCCGGAGCTGGACCCGGCCGGCCATAGCATCAACACGGCCACGCGCTGGCCGCTGCTGCCTGGCACGCCGGCGCTGGGCGAAGGCGGCCAGGTGAGCCTGCAACTGCCCTTCCCCGCCCAACCCGGCCTGCCGCCGCTGGCCAGCGCGCTGGAACTGCTGGCGCAGTTCGTCTGCGCCGCCTGGCCGCAGTGGACGCTGGCGGAGCTGGGCGACGCCCGACTGCTGCGCGCGCCACAGCCCGGCCAGGCGGTGCTGCTGCGCGCGCGTGCCGCCAGCCACTCGGAACCGGGTGTGCAGGCGGTGAGCCTGGAACTGCTGGATGCCGGCAGCCGCGAGCTGCTGATCCGCGTCGGCGCCCTGCTGCGGCCTGGCGGCACGGCTCTGACTGCACCGCTGCTGGACGCCAGCAGTCTGCGCGACGCCGGAGAGCGCCAGCCGGTGCGGGTCGCGCGCCTGCAACGCGGCCTGGGGCAGGCCATGCTGGCGGCGCTGGCGGAAGACATCGTCTGGCAGCCCGAGGACGGCGGCGTGCGGAGCCGGTCCACGCGGGCTAGCGGAGAGCTGCAATGAGCGCGGCGCTGCTGCGGACCGATGCGCGGGAAGCAACCGGCCGAATGGCGCGGATGCTGGCAACGTCCCCACCCCGGCCCTCCCCCGAGCGCGGGGGAGGGAGTCGGAGGCAGTCGCAGGCATGAGCGCGCCGCTCGACATCGCCATCGTCGGCATGGCCAGCTGCTATCCGCGCGCGCGCGGCATCCGCCAGTACTGGCAGAACATCCTCGACAAGGTCGATGCGGTGGCCGAGGCGGAGCCGGAGTGGGTGGGCCACTACTACCAGGAAAACACGCAGGCCGAGGACCGCATCTACACCACCCGCGGCGGCTTTCTGCGCGATCTCGCCTGGGTCGATCCGCAGGCTTACGGGGTGATGCCGAGCGTCGCCGCCGGTGCCGACCCCGACCATCTGCTCGCCCTGCACTACGCCGGCGAGGCGCTGGCCGACGCTGGCTATCTGCACCGCGACTTCAACCGCGAGCGCGCCGGGGTGATGCTCGGCCGCGGCACCTACGGCAACCGCGCGCTGGCCAGCACCATGACCCGCAACCTGTTCCTCGACCAGGCGATGGCGATGGTGCAGGGGCTGCGACCGGACTTCAGCGGCGCCGATCTCGCGCGGCTGAAGGACGCCTTCAAGGCCCAGCTGCCGCCGTTCCAGGCCGAGCACATCGGCGTGCTCACGCCCAATGCCATCGCCGGCCTGATCTGCAACCGCTTCAACCTGATGGGGCCGAGCTGCATCGTCGATGCCGCCTGCGCCTCCTCGCTGATCGCGCTGGAGCAGGCGATCAACCAGCTGCGCCACGGCCATTGCGACCTGATGATCACCGGCGGCATTCACGCCCACACGCCGCCGCAGATCTTCATCCAGTTCTGCCGCATCAATGCGCTGGCGCGCGGCCAGCTGCGGCCGTTCCAGGAAGGCGCCGACGGCACCCTGCTCGGCGAGGGCCTGGGCTTGCTGGTGCTCAAGCGCCGCGCCGATGCCGAGCGCGACGGCGACCGCATCTACGCGCTGATCCAAGGCATAGGCTCGGCCAGCGACGGCCGCGCCAAGGGCCTGCTGGCGCCGCGCCTGGAAGGCGAGGTACTGGCGCTGCGCCGCGCCTACGAGAGCAGCGGCATCGACCCCGCCAGCCTTGGCTTCATCGAGGCGCACGGCACCGGCACCGCGCTCGGCGATGCCACCGAGGTGCAAGCCCTGGCCGAAGTCTTCGGCCATCGCGGCGCCGGCGCCCACATCGGCCTGTCGGCGGTGAAGTCGATGATCGGCCACTGCATGCCCGCCAGCGGCTCGGCGGCGCTCATCAAGGCCGCGCTGGCCCTGCACCACCGGGTGCTGCCACCGATGCTCTGCGAGCAGCCGGACCCGGCGCTACGGCTGGAGCAGACGCCGTTCTACATCCTCAACGAGGCCCGGCCCTGGATCCATGACGGCGCTACGCCGCGCCGTGCCGGCGCCAATGCCTTCGGCTTCGGCGGCATCAACAGCCATGTGATTCTGGAGGAGTACCTGCCGTCGAGATCGGTGCAGGTGCCGGTGCTGCACCGGCCCGGCGGCGGCGAGCTGCTGCTGATCGCTGCCGACTCGGCGGCAGCCCTGCGCGAACGCATCGCGATGCTGTGTCTGCATCTGGCCGCGCCCGGCGCCGAGCTGGCCGCCATCGCCCAGGCCAGTGCCGCGCGCGCCGAGGGCAGCCATCGCCTGGCCCTGCTCGCCGCCGATGCCGCCGAGGCGCTGGGCAAGCTCAACGCCGCGCTGGAAAAACTCGGCGACGGCAGTAAGCCGTTCAAGACCCGCAACGGCATCCACTACGGACTCGGCGCGGCGCCAGGAAAACTCTGCTTCCTGTTCCCTGGCGAGGGCTCGCAATACCCCGGCATGCTCGCCGAGGTCTGCGCGCAGTGGCCGCTGGTGCGCGAGTGGTTCGACATCATCGAGGCCGGTGCGGTCGAGCGCGGGGCGCCTTCGCGGGCGCAAGCCCTGTTCCCGCCGCCCAGCGTGCTGAGTGAGGAAGCACGCAAGGCGCTGGAAGCGCAGCTCTACGAGGGCGACACCGCCGCCGAGAGCGTGTTCGCCGCCAGCCTCGGCCTGCAGGCCTTCTACGACGCGCTGGGCCTGGTGCCGCAGGCCATGCTGGGGCACTCCACCGGCGAGAACACCGCGCTCTCGGCCTGGTGCGACAGCCACCGCGACAACCGCTCCCAGGTGGTGGCGGCAATCCGCGAGGTCAACGCCCGCTACCGCGCGCTGGAGGCCGAGGGCCGCATTGCCCAGGGCACGCTGCTCACCGTCGGCGCGCTGGATGCCGAGAGCCGCGCCGCCCTGCTCGCCGACCTGGGCGGCATGGTGGTGGCGATGGACAACTGCCCCAATCAGCTGGTGCTGTTCGGCAGCGCCGAGCAGGCCGAGGCGGTGCGCGAGCGGCTGTCGCCGCAGGGCGCGATCTGCGCTGCCCTGCCCTTTGGCCGCGCCTACCACACGCCGCTGTTCGCGCCGATGGCCAAGGCGGTGCGCGCCTACTACCCGACACTGCAATTGCAGCCGCGCGAGGGCATCACGCTCTACAGCGCCTGCAGCGTCGCGCCCTTCCCGCGCGTGCAGGACGGCATCGTCGCGCTCACCGCCGAGCAATGGCAGCGCCCGGTGCGCTTCACCGAGACCCTGCAACGCCTCTATGAGGACGGCTACCGGGTGTTTCTGGAAGTCGGCCCCAGCGCCAATCTCACCGCCTTCGTCGAGGACACGCTGCGCGGCCGGCCGGGCCTGCTGGCCCTGGCCAGCGACAGCCGCCGCAAGTCCGGCACGCTGCAACTGCAGCAGACGCTGGCGCAGCTGTTCGCGGCCGGCATCGGCTTCGACGCGGCCGCGCTGTTCGCGGCGCGCGCGCTCCCCGCAGTTGATCTAGCCGCGCCACCGCCGGCGCTGAAGAAGACCGGCATGCAGCTCAAGCTGCTGATGCCGGAGCTGAAGCTGCCGGAGGAGTTCCGCCGCCGGCCACTGCCATCGGCAACGGCCGCCACGCCGGCGACTGCGGCGCGCGACGCGCAGGAGGAGCCCAGCGGCGAGGACGCCCGCAACGCCGCGCTGCGCATGCACTTCTCGCTGATGCAGGAGTTTCTCGACTCGCAGGCGCGGGTGCTGGGGCTCGCCGGCGTGCTGCCTGCGCCGGTCGTCCCGCGCGCAGAGCCCGCCCTACTACCGGCGCCGTCGCCGATGTCGGCGACAACGGTTGCCGTCGATGGCAGCCGCTACCCCCTGCTCGGCGAAATCCGCCTGCGCGAACGCGAGCGCCTGCAGGCCGAGCGCCTGCTCGATCTCGCCAGCGATCTGTTTCTCAACGACCACGCCATCGGCACCACGCCGACGCCGCGCGACCCCGGCCTGCGGCCGCTGCCGGTGCTGCCCTTCACCTTCAGCATGGAGCTGATCGCCGAGGCCGCCGCCGCGCTCTGCGAGGGCGAGGGGCTGAAGGTCATCGGCATCGACCAGGCGCGCGGCAGCCGCTGGCTGGCGCTGGACTCGGGCCGCCTGCGGCTGCGCATCCAGGCCGAGCGCCTGCCCGGCCGCGCCGGCGAGCACGGCGGCCCCCAGCGCATCGCCTGCCGCATCCAGGCGCCGGACGAGGGCAATGCGCCCGGTGGGCTCCTGGTGTTCGAGGGCGAGGTGTTGCTCGCCGCGCAGTACCCGGCGCCGCCCAGCCTGCCTGCCAACGGCCGGCCGCTGCAGCCGCCGCGTCTGCACACGCCGGAGGCGATCTACCGCCACGGCATGTTCCATGGCCCGCGCCTGCAAGGCTGCGCGCGCATCGCCGGCTGGGACGCCGAGGGCATGGACGCCGAGCTGCGTGTGCTGCCGGTGCACGACTACTTCCGCGACCAGCCGGCACCGGCCTTCCAGTTCGACGCCGCCCTGCTCGACGCCGCCGGCCAGCTCGCCGGCTTCTGGCTGCGCGAGAAGTACACGGAGCAGGTGCTCAACTGCTTCCCCTATCGCGTGCGCAGCCTGCGCCTGTATGGCCCGCCGCCCGCCACTGGCCAGGTACTGCATTGCCAGGGGCAGATCCGCCTGGACGGCGAGGCGAAGCAGCTGGAAGCGCGCTGGGAGATTGCCGACCGTGAAGGCCTGGTCCGGATGCGCGCCGAGGGCTGGGAAGACCGCGTGTTCGCGGTGCCGCCGCGCTTGCATGCCTTCCGCCAGGACCCCGCCGCCGCACCGCTAAGCGAGCCGCTGCTGCGCGAGCGCCTGCCACCGGAGTTGTGCATCCGCCGCCTGGCGCCGCTGGAGGAAGGTCTGCTCGACGAAGGCGGCGCGATCTGGAAGCGAGTCACCGCCCACCAGGTGCTGACCGCCGCCGAACGCGGCCGCTGGTACGCGCTGCCGGCGCAGGGTCCGCGTCGCGAGGAATGGCTGATGGGCCGGCTCGCCGCCAAGGACGCGGTGCGCGACTGGGTCCGTCTGCGTCACGGCCTGGAACTGGCACCCGCCGACATCGAGATCGCCAGCCTGGACAGCGGCCGCCCGCTGGTGCGCTGCGCCGCCCTGCAAGGCCGGCTGCCGCCAGCGATCTCGCTGGCGCACAGCCGGCGCTGGGCCTGCGCCGTCGCCAGCGATCCCGGTGTCGGCCTGGGCCTGGACTACCAACGCATCGAGCCTCTGCGTGCCGAGGACCTGATCCACGGCGCCTTCGCCGCCAGCGAGCAGCACTGGCTGAGCGCGCCCGCCGGCAGCGGCGAGCGTGCCCGCCAGGCGGTCGCGCTCTGGTGTGCCAAGGAAGCCGCCGCCAAGGCTGCCGGCAGCGGCCTGCAGGGCCGTCCGCAGGACTGGCTGGTGGTCGCCGCCCAGCTCGACCGCCGCGGCGGCAGCCCCACCGTGGCGCGGGTGCGCCAGGGTGAGCGCGATTACGACGTGGCGCTGCACTTCGAGGGCGACGAGGCGGTGCTGGCCTTGTGTGTGGCGACTGAGGCGGTACCGGCGGTAGCGGTGTCGGACTGAGCATGGGGATAGCCATGGCTAGTTCGCCTTTGCCTCGATCGGCTGGGTTGTGGTTCGCGCCTTCGCGCTCTGCTGAGCCTGCTGTTGGTGCGAGCTTTTTTTCGCCTCTTGGCGACTCACTTTTCTTTGCTTGTGCAAAGAAACAGTTAATGGGTTGGCATGGCAAGCCATGCCAACAGCAAAAGAAAGCACACCCCTGCGTCGCGCCCCTACGGGGTGCCCTGCGATGCTCGCGGCCGGGGGGACGCGCCCGAACTCGGCGCCCTATAGGCGCCTCGAACATGCGGGCGCTTCCATACCCCCCGACCACTGCGCTTCTCGGCGCTTACGAAGGGGAGGGCAAGTCAAAAGCCACATCAACAGCACTCAGGCTCGTCGGCTACGCCGACATCGCGCGAGCGAAGCAAGCGCCTGTGGTTGCTGGTGATGTGGCTTCTCTCTTCGCGGCGGGCGAAGACCGCCGTGCTGTAGATGTTCCGGTCCCCTTCGTAGCGCCGAGAGTGAGCTGGGAGGCTTTGCGGATTGCCTTGAATGGCAATCCGCCCCAGCGAACGCCCGGCCTACGGCCGGGCCGTAGAGGACCAAAGGGGGATGACAGCGAGCGCCTGTCTGAGGCGCCTATAGGGCGCCGAGTTCGCGAGCGGCCCCTTTGGGCCGAGCATCGCAGGTTTACCCCCAAAGGGGGCGCTACGCAGGGGTGTGCTTTCTTTTGCTTACTTTTCTTTGCACAAGCAAAGAAAAGTGAGTCGCCAAGAGGCGAAAAGAAACTCTCAAACAGCACACCGCTAAAAGAGCGCGAACGCGCGAACCACCAGCACCGCACACCAGCAGAGCTAGGCGAAAGCCAAGCACTCCGCCACGGCTTTCCCCCTCCCCTACGCCCCTCCCCACAAATGGGAGGGGAACCAGTGTGGCAAGCCACACCCCATCCTTTCAGCCCCGTGACCACCCCATGACCACCACCCTCTTCATCGGCCTCGACGGCTGCACCTACACCGTGCTCGACCAGATGACCCGTGAGCTGCCCGGCGAAGGCCTGACCATGCCGTTCCTGAAATCGCTGATGGAACGCGGCACCCGCGCCAAGCTGCGCTCGACGCCCAACCCGCTGACGCCGCCGGCCTGGACCTCGATCATGACTGGCAAGGGCCCTGGCGAGCACGGCGTGTTCGACTTCATCCGCGCCGAGGACCACGGCGGCGAGGTCTACTGGACGCTCTACGACGCGCGCGACATCGACAGCGAGACCATCTGGTCGATCCTCTCGCGCAAGGGCAAGTCGGTGGCGGCGCTCAATTTCCCGCTCACCGCGCCGGCGCCGGAAGACTTGAAGGGCTCCATCGTGCCCGGCTTCATCCCGGCCAAGCACCTGCGCCGCAACACCCACCCGCGCGAATTGTTCGAGCGCATCAAGCAGCAGATTCCCGGCTTCGACCCCAAGGAACTTGCCTGGGACTTCGACAAGGAAAAGCAGGCGATGGAGTCGCTCTCCGCCGACGAAACGGCGAAGTGGGTGCGCTACCACCTGCCGCGCGAGGAACAGTGGTTCAAGGTCGCCGAGTTCATCCTCGCCAACGACAAGCCCGATGTGATGGCGGTGATGTTCGACGGCACCGACAAGATCCAGCACCAGGCCTGGCCCTGGCTGGACGCGGCCCTGCTGAAAGCCGAGCCGACGCCGCACGACCGCGAGATGCGCAGGGTCTGCCTGGAATACTTCCGCAATCTCGACGGCTACATCGAGAAGCTGGTGACGCTGGCCGGGCCGGAGGCGCAGGTGTTCTTCGCCAGCGACCACGGCTTCACCGCTTCCACCTTCGTGCTGCGCATCAACGCCTACCTGGCCGAGAAGGGCTACCTGAAGTGGGCGGAGAACGATGGCAGCGAGCAGGCGATCCGTCGCGAGGCCAGCGACTTCGCCAATCTCGACTGGGCACACACCACCGCCTACTGCCGCACGCCGTCCTCCAACGGCATCCACATCCGCGTCGCCGCCAAGCCCGGCGATCCGGGCATCCAGCCGAAGGACTACGACAGCTTCCGCGAACGTCTGATCGCCGACTTGCTGGCCCTGCGCGATCCCGACAGCGGCGAGCCGGTGATCGTCGATGTGCTGAAGCGCGAGGACTGGTTCCCGGGGCAGCACATGACCCGCGCCTGCGACTTGACGCTGGTGCTGCGCGACCACGGCTTCGTGTCGATCCGCAACCTCACGCCGGCGGTGGCGCAACGCCCGCAGGCGATCGGCACCCATCACCCGGATGGCATCTTCATGGCGGCCGGCCCCGGCATTCCGGCCGCCGGCATGGTGGAGCTGCGGCAGATCGTCGATGTCGCGCCCAGCCTGCTCTACAGCGCCGGTCTGCCGGTGCCGGCCGACTTCGAGGGCGTCGCCGCCGAGAGCTTCTTCACCGCCGAGCAGCTCGCCGCGTGCCCGGTGAAGAAGGGCGCGCGCACCCGCGTCACCGAGCGCCGCCAGCTCGGGCAGGAGATGGATGCCGGCGAGAAGAAGCAGATCATCGAGCAGCTGCAGATGCTCGGCTACATGGAATGACGGCGGTGCCTTAGATGAACACCGCACCCACCCAACTCAGCGCCGCCGAACTGGTCGAACACGGCCTCTATGTCGGCGAGGGTCGCGGCCTGCTGACGCCCCTGGTCTGCGAGCGGCCGGTGTGGCTGTTCGACCCGCGGCGGATCAAGGACTGCTCCTTCGGCGCCTTCGCCTACGTCAACGGCCAGTACACCAGCAGCCTCTACGACTGCGCGATCGGCCGCTACACCTCGATTGCCGAAGCGGTGGTGGCCGGCGCCTACGAGCACCCGACCGAATGGCTCAGCTCGCATCCCTTCCTGTTCGCCGAGCCGCAGCAGTTCAAGGCCTTTCTGCGCCAGCCGGAGTTCGCGCGGCTGGCACCGGAGCCGCCAAGCCAGGCGCAATGGCCGACGCACCAGACCACGCTGATCGGCCACGACGTCTGGATTGGCGCCGGCGCCTTCATCAAGCGTGGCGTGCACATCGGCGATGGCGCGGTGGTCGCCGCGCATGCGGTGGTGACCCGCGACGTGCCGCCCTACAGCATCGTCGCCGGCCAGCCGGCCAAGACCCTGCGTGGCCGCTTCGACAACCGCAGCATCGAACGCCTGCTGCGCCTGCAGTGGTGGCGCTACGACCTGGCGCCGCACAAGGCGCAGGTCGACTTCCGCGACATCCAGGCTGCGCTGGATGCCCTGGAGCGTCTGCTCGCCGATGGCCGGCTGCTGCCCTACCAGACCCAGACCAGCCGCATCACCCCACAACCGGATGGCCACTACGCGCTGACGGTGGTGGAGCCCCTGTATTCCTTTTGACGATTGTTCACGGACAGCACTCATGCCGCTCAGCAGCGACGACTACACCCGCCAACTCATCACGCTACTGGAAGACTTCACCCAGGACTGGGATCACGACTACCGCGGCAGCATGGGCCGCGACACGCGGCTGTTCGCCGACCTCGCCTTCGAGTCCATCGACATCATCCAACTGGTGGTGGCGATCCAGGAGGAAGTGCTGCGCGCCAAGGCGCCGTTCGAGAAGCTGCTGATGCGCGAGGGCCGCTACGTGGACGATCTCTCGATTGGCCAGATCGCGGATTTCCTGGCGGTGCAGGCGGCGGGTTAAGGCTCGACCTGAAACGTGGTCACTCCGATCCGGCCAAGCGACCCTGTTCCACGCTCCCCTGGCGGGGCAGCAGGAGCGCGTTCGTCAGCGCGCCCTGCGCGCGGCGACCAGCACGTAGTCTTCGCCGAGGTCGATGAACTGCTGGATGCGCCGCGCCGAGCGCAGGATCGCCTCGCCGTTCTCGCCGCCGGTGCGCTCGGCGACGCCGTGCAAGGCCTGCGCGAAGCGGGCGCGGGTCCAGTCGACGATAGACTCGATGCGGATGTCGGTGAAGCCGGCCTCGAGCAGGTGTCGCGCATAGACGTCGGCGTCGTAGGCATTGGGATGGTTGTCGAGCACCACGCCGCTGTTGATGGTCTGCTCGCCGCGCAGATAGGCGGCGGGATCGACGCCACGGCGCGGAATCATGTCGGTGAGCGCCAGACTGCCACCGGGCTTGAGCACCCGCGCTGCCTCGCGCAGGAAGTCGACACGGGTATCGAAGTGGAAAGCGCATTCCACCGACACCAGCTTGTCGAAGCTGGCATCGGCGAAGTCCATGGCGGTGGCGTTGCCGAACTGCAATTTGATGCGGTCGGCAAACCCGTTTTCCGCCACGTAGCGATGACCTTCCTCGATGCGCACCGGGGTGACGTCGATGCCGAGGATCCACTCCGGCCGGCAGCGCCGCGCGTACACCACCGCGCCGGCGCCATAGCCGCAGCCGACATCGAGCACGGTATCGCCCGGCCCCAGGCCGGCGGTGGTCGCCACCAGTTCGGTGAGCGCCTCGCTGGCCTGCTCCAGCGTGAGGTCGTCACGGGTCCAGTAGCCGTAGTTGGCGAAGGGCTGATTGCCAAACAAGTTACCGCGCTCGCCATGGCGGCGGGTGTAATGGGTCACCACGTCCTGGGTGTGGGCGGAAAGCATGTTCGACTCCCTGTCGCTGTTCGCCGTCTCTTCCCGGCGCCGGCAGAGTGTAGGTGGCGTCGCGGCGGTCCGCGAGCCCGGCCGGGGGCTCGGCAATGAACAGCCCGCGCCTCGCCCACCAGCAACTCGGCAGCGGCCCCGACGTGCTGCTGCTGCACGGCCTGGGCGCCAACCGCGCCTTCTGGTTCGGCAATCTGGCGCTGAACCTGGCGGCCGATCACCGCGTCACGCTCTACGACCTGCGCGGCCACGGCTACAGCGAGCGCCCGGCGAGCGGCTACCGCGTCGGCGACCACGCCGCCGATCTGCTGGCGCTGATGGACGAACTGGAGCTGCCCCAGGCGGCGCTGGTCGGCCACAGCCTGGGCGGCGCGGTGGCGCTGGAAGTGGCGGTGCAGGCACCGCGGCGGGTGCGCCAGCTGGCCCTGCTCGACAGCCGCATCCAGCGTCTGCAACCGAGCATGTACCTGCACGAGGTCGAACCGCTCTCGGCCTACGAGCAGGACGTCGCCCGCCGCGCCGGCGGCGACTGGCAGCGGGAGCCGGAGGTCGGCCTCTGCTTCATCGAGGCCGCCGCGCGGCTGATGCTGGCGACACCCGGCGAGGGCCTGCGCGACGACTACACTCCCTTCGGCGAAGGTCGCGGCGCGCGGCGCGCGGCGCGGCAGTTCGTCGATCTGCTGGAGCAGACCACCCTGCGTGAGGACTTTCCCCAGCCCGGCGCCGCGCCGACGCGCTACCCGGCGGTCGATATGCCGACGCTGCTGCTCTACGCCCAGCCCAGCCGGGCGCTGAAATCCGCCGAGACCCTGGCCGCCGCGCTGCCGCAGGCGCGCTTGCAGACGCTGGCCGGTGTCGGCCATTTCTTCCCCATCACCCATCCGCGGCCCACCGCCGAGGCGGTGCGCGCGCTGCTGGCGCGCTGAACCACCGGCCCTCTCCATGCACACCCCGCTGCCCGACAAGCACAAACCGGTTTCCTCCCCCGCTCGCGGGGGAGGGCTAGGGTGGGGGCGGTACGCACCGCAAGAAACGCCCCCCTCCCAACCTCCCCCCGCACTCGGAGGGAGGAGCCCAAGCCCGACGCGACCATGAGCGATCTCTCCCATTTGCAGGTGCTGGAACTCAGCGGCCATCTCGCCGCCGCCGCCTGCGGCCAGTTGCTGCAGGGCTTCGGCGCGCGCCTGTTGCGGGTGCCGGTGAGCGGCCCCGGCTTCGAGTTCGATGCCGACGAAGACGCCTTCTACAACGCCGGCAAGGCGCAGGTGGCGCTGGCCTACGACAGCGCCGAATTCGCGCAGCGCCTGGCCCAGGCCGATGTGCTGCTCGACGGCGCCGGCCATGGCGTGCTGGCTGCCGCCGGCTGGAGCGCCGAGCGCCTGCAGGCGCTCAACCCGGCACTGGTGCTGGTGCAGATCACGCCGCACGGGCAGGACGGCCCGCTGGCGGCGGCGCCGGCCAGCGACCTCACGCTCTACGCCGCCAGCGGCCTGATGCGCAGCACCGGCAGCGGCGAGCGCGAGCCGCTCAACGCCCGACCGCGCATCGTCGAACTCACCGGCGGCATGAATGCGTTCTTCGCGGTGATGGCGGCGCTGCTCAGGCGCGCCCGCGACGGCGGCGGCGACCGCATCGACCTCGCGCTGCGCGAGTCGGCGCTGGAAAACCTCGAGGTCGCGCTCGCCGAATACCTTGCCAACGGCAAGATCGCCCGCCGCAACGGCGACCAGCACGCGATGGTGCCCTGGCGCAGCTACCCCTGCGCCGACGGCGAGATCGCCGCGCTAGGCGGGCCGATCCGCCACTGGCTGAAGGCCGCCGCGCACTTCGAGGCGCCGGAACTGCTCGGCGAGAAGCTGGCCGACATGGGCGGCCGCATCGCCCATCGCGCCGAGACCGAGGCGCTGTTCAAGCCCTGGCTAGCCAAACGCACCCGCGAACAGCTATTCCACTGGGGCCAGCAGCAGGGCCTGGCCTGGGCGCCGCTGCGCACGCTGCCCGAGGCACTGGCCGATCCGCAGCACGCGGCGCGCGGTTTCTTCAGCGAGCGCGTCGGTGCCGACGGCCTTCGCCGCCGCCTGCCGAACGCGCCGTTCCGGCCCGAGCGCTGCGCCTGGCGCGAGGCGCCGGCCTCGCCGCCAAGCTGGAGTGCGCGCGAACCCAGCGCCGCGCCCGCGCAAAGCGGCGCGCCCTTCGCCGGCCTGCGGGTGCTGGACTTCAGCCACGACTGGGCCGGCCCGCACGCGGCGCGGCTCTATGCCGACTACGGCGCCGAAGTGATCAAGATCGAATACCCGCGCCGCCTGGACGGCATGCGCGGCGGCTACCCGGACAAGATCAACGCCCACCCGCGCTTCTGGCAGCTGCACCGCGGCAAGCGCTCGCTGACGCTGGACCTGCAACTCGACCGCCATCGCGCGCTGCTCGACGCGCTGGTCCGCGAGGCCGATCTGGTGATCGAGAACTCCCGCCCCGGCGTGATGGCGCGCAAGGGCTATGGGCCTGAGCGCCTGCGCGCGCTCAATCCGCGGCTGGTGACGGTGGCGCTGTCGGCCTTCGGCGCCAGCGGACCCTACGCGGCCTACGCCGGCTATGGCGGCACCCTGGAGGCGGCCAGCGGCCTGCAATCGCTCACCGCCTATGCCGAAGGCGGCCCGGCCTACCGGGTGCGCGAGATGGACGTGATGAACGGTCTGATGGGCGCCTGCGCCGCCGCGCTGGGGCTCTACTGCCGCGCGCTCGACGGCCAGGGCCAGTGGATCGATGTCTCCGAATGCGAGACCACCGCCTGGTTCGTGGCACCGCTGTTCGCCCAGGCCGCGCGCAGCGGCCAGCCGGCGCCGCTGGGCAACCGCCATCCGCGCTGGGCGCCGCAGGGCTGCTATCCGGCCGCCGGCGAGGATCAGTGGCTCACGCTGAGCGTGCGCAGCGAGGCCGAATGGCAGGCGCTGGCGCGGCTGCTGGGTGGAACGCAACTGGCCAGCGATCCACGCTATGCCAGCGCCGCACTGCGCCAGCAGGCCCATGCCGAACTCGACGCACTGATCGCCGACTGGAGCCGTGGCCGTAGCGCCGCTGAAGCAACGACTCAGCTCAAGGCCATGGGCATCGCCGCCGCGCCGGTCGCCAGCGTCGCCGACCTCGCCAGCGACCCGCAGTTGCAGGCGCGCGGCTGGTTCACTGTGCTGGACGAGGGGCTGCGCCTGCCCGGCCTGCCGTTCCGTCTGGCACGCGGCGGCGGCGCGGTACAGTGGCGCGGCCCCGACCTCGGCGAGGCCAACGCCGCGCTCTATGCCGCCACCGGCCAGAGCGCCGCCCTGCCCTCGCTGGCGCCCGAGCAACTGGGCACCGCCTATGCCCGCTACTAAAGAGGACCACGCCATGAGTCGTCTGCACCTCCACAGCCTGCTGCTACTGAGCGCCCTGCTCGCCAGCGCCTGCTTTGATCGCGGCGCGCTGCCCAGCGCCGGCGCCGCCGAGGGCGGACAAACCGTCGAGCGCGAAATCGGCGGTCGCAGCTATCTGCTCAGCCTGCCGCCGGGCGACAGCAGCCAGCCGCGCGCCCTGATCGTCGCCCTGCATGGCGGCTGGGGCACCGGCAAGAACATGCAGGACATCAGCGGCCTCGACGGCCCGGCCGGCCGCGCTGGTTTCCTGGTGGCCTATCCCGACGGCATCAAGCGCGCCTGGAACGCCGGCAGCTGCTGCGCCCAGCCGATGAAGCGCAACATCGACGACGTCGGCTTCATCCGCGCGGTGGTCGACGACATCGCCAAGACCCACAGCATCGACCGCAAGCGCGTCTACGGCACCGGCTTTTCCAACGGCGCGATGATGCTGCACCGCGTTGCCTGCGAAGCGCCCGGCCTGTTCGCCGCCATCGCGCCGGTGTCCGGCGGGCCGATGTTCGAAACCTGCAAGTCACCCAAGCCGGTGTCGGCTCTGCTGATCCAGGGCCGCGCCGATCCGCGCATCCCCTGGGATGGCGGCGAGTTCGAGGGCAACTACCGGCCTTCGATCAAGAGCATCGTCGGCCAGCTCGGCGGCCGTGGCCAATGCGCCAGCGGCGAACGCGAGCTGCGCAAGGACAGTGTCGCCGACTGCCGCAGTCTCGGCACCTGCGCCGGCGGTGTGGAGGTGAGCTGGTGCGGCCTCACCGGCGTCGGTCACCAATGGGCCGGCGGCCGCACCTTGCTGCCGGGCCTGCTGGGCCAGAACACCGCCCAGTTCAACGCCTCCGAGGAGATCGTCCGCTTCTTCCAGCGGCACTAAGAATATCCATGACCGACACTACGGCGACGCGCGTCGCCCTGATCACCGGCGGTGGCGGCGGCATCGGTCGGGCCGCCTGTCTGGAATTCGCCCGCAAGGGCTATCGCGTCGCCCTCTGCGACCTCGACCTGGAGCGCGCCGAGAGCAGCGCCCAGGCGGTGCGCGCCGCCGGTGGCGAGGCCCAGGCCTGGCTTTGCGATATCGGCGAATCCGCCCAGGTGCAGGCGCTGCTGGCGGCCGTCCGCGCGCGCTTCGGCCGCCTCGACGCCGCCTTCAACAACGCCGGCCAGAGCGCGCTGCGCACGCCCCTGGCGGAGATCGACGAAGCCGACTGGCAGCGGGTGATGCGCACCAATATCGACGGCAACTTCCTGCTGATGAAGTACCAGATCCGCTGGATGCTCGAACAGGGCGGCGGCTGCATCGTCAACAACTGCTCGGTGTTTGGCCTCGGCGGCAGCCTGAGCGCCGCCTACACCACCAGCAAGCACGCGCTCGCCGGCCTCACCAAGTCGGCCGCGCTTAGCTATGCCGGCCGAGGCATCCGCGTGAACGCCGTCTGCCCTGGCCTGATCGACGCCGGCATGGGCGCGCGCTTCATCGAGCGCAGCCCCGAGCAGCTCGACGCCACCCTCGCCCTGCACCCCGCCGGCCGCGCCGGCAGCGCCGAGGAAGTCGCGCAGGCGGCGGTCTGGCTCTGTTCCGACGAGGCGCGCTACATCCACGGCCATCTGCTGGCGGTGGATGGCGGCTACGGCGCGCGCTAGCTCTCCGTTCCCCGCTCCTACGGGAGGACGGGGGGAAGCGCTTTAAAATCCCGGCATGAAATCCCTACTCAGCCGCCTGTTCGGCCCGGCATCCGGTGCCGCATCCGCCCATACCGCGCAATCCGCCGCCCTGGTGGTGGCGCAACTGCTGATCGAGATCGCCCGCTCGGATCTGAAGGTGCAGGACGCCGAACTGGCCGTGGTGCGCGAGCACCTGGCGCAGGCCTATGAGCTGAGCGGCGAACAGCTCGATACGCTGATCGCCGAGGCCCACCGCAAGGTCGATGCCGCCACCTCGCTCTACGACACCGTGAAGCGGGTCAACGACACGTTCAGCCACGAGCAGAAAGCCGGGCTGATGAGCGCGCTCTGGCAAGTGGCCTATGCCGATGCGCGCCTGGACGCCCACGAGGAAGCGCTACTGCGGCGCATGGCCGACCTCATCTACGTGCCGCACGAGGTGTTCATCCGCGAAAAGCTCAGGTTGCTGGAAGCCCAGTAGCCCATCGGCAGCGGAGGCGGCGCTCAGTGCACCGCCTCGACATCGCCGCTGCCATTGACCTCGCTGCGCAGCTTGGCCGGCGCGCCGCGGTAACGGATGTCGCCACTACCATTGATCTCGGCGCGCAGCTCCTCGCTGGCGGCGACGTCGATGTCACCGCTGCCATTGAGTTCGGCCTCGACCCGCTTCGCGCGCAGCTCGCCGAGGTCGGCGTCGCCGGAGCCGTTGACTTCGACTTCCAGCTCGCCCACCTCGCCGCTGGCCTCGATGTCGCCACTGCCGTTCAGCTCCACGCCCAGGCGCTCGCCACGGATGCCGCTGAGGCGGGCGTCGGCGCTGCCGTCGAGCGCGAAGTGGCGCAGGCTGGGCAGTTGCACCTCCACCAGCAGCGGCGTCTTGGTGCGGTAGGAGCCGCGCGATTCGATCACCAGGGTGTCACCCTCGACGCGGGTTTCGACCAGCTCCAGCAGATTGTCGTCGCCGCTCACTTTCACGCTCGGCTTGCCGCCGACCCGCACTTCCACATTCTCGGCCGAGCGCAGCGCGATGCGCTCGAAGGCCGGCAGCGTGCGCTCGACGCTGGCCGGCTTGCCGGAGCCCACCTGCACCGGGCGGTGATCGACATGCACCACCAGCTCACCGGCCAGGCGGTGGATATCGACCTGGCTGGCGCCAGCCCAGGCGAGCACGCTGAGCAGGGTCATGGTGGCGGCGAAGGCAAGCAGGGCTTTTTTCATGGCGGTGGCCGGTGGCAGGTTCCAGCCTCCGATGGCGCAGGGGCACAAAAGGTTTGCGCCGCCGCCGCTTGGCCGGCCGCTCAGAGCCGCCGCAGCTCGCTACTGCCGGCTGCGACCTCGAAGCGCGCCAGCTCGGTCGAGGCATTGGCGAGCGGCAACTGCGCCAGCATCGCCCGCATGCTCACCGTGCAAGCTTCGGGCCTGAACTCCACCTCCAGCCAGCCGTTGCGGGTACCGTCCCAGAGCGCGAAGTGCGGATTGTTCAGCACGATGCTCGGGCTCTGCAGAAACAATGTCGCCGGCAGGTTGATCGGGCTGGCGATGGGCGTGGCAGCGGCGCAGCTGCTGGTGAACTCGACGCCCACCGCCGGCCCGTCGGGATAGCCGTCGCGCAGAGTGGCGGCGGCGAAGGCATGCAGATCGCCGGCCAGCACCACCAGATTGGGCAGGCCGTTCAGCGCCGACAAGAGCTCGGCGCGTTCGGCGGTGTAGCCATCCCAGTGATCGACCTCGTAGAGCATCGGCGGCTGCGCAAGCGCGCGGATCGGCGAGAACGGGATCGGCAGGCCCAGCACCCGCCATTGCGCGCGACTGCCTTTGAGAGTGTCGAGCAGCCATTGCTTCTGCGTATTACCGAGAAGGGTGCGGCCGGCGTCCTGGCGCGCCTCGCAGCTGCTCTCCGGCACCAGCTGCCGCTGGCCGAAACTGCCTTCGCCGCAGGGATGCGGGCTGCGCTGCATGCGCAGTTCGGTGAGCGCGAGTTCGGCGAGGCGGCCGAAGCGGAAGCTGCGTTCGACCTGCATCACCTCCGGGAACGCCGCCTTCGGACGGTAGCGCACTCGCACCGGCAGATAGCGGTACCAGACATCGAGCGCGTCGCGCACATAGGCACTCATCGCCGCAGGGTCTTCGTCCAGCGGATGGTCGGGGCCGCGCGGCCGGCTGCCGTCGAAGTAGAGATCGTTGGCGAACTCGTGGTCGTCGAAGGTGGCGAGCAGGGTATGGCGTTCCAGCAGCGCGCGCAGGTCGGCGTCGCTGCGATGGGCGCGGTAGATGGTGAGCAGATCCTCGCGGCTGCTGGCATAGCTGGCGCCGGAGGGCAGCGGTAGCCGCCGCAGTGGCGCGATGGCGCTCTCGTAGATGAAGTCGCCGAGGTGCAGCAGGTAGTCGGCCTCCACCGTGGCCATCTCGGCGAAGGCGTGGAAGTAGGCAAAGGTGTAGTCCTGGCAGCAGGTGACCAGGAGCTTCAGACGCTCCACCGCCTCGTCCTCGCGCGGCAGGGTGCGCAGCCGCCCCACCCGGCTGGAGGTGCCGGCGTAGGCGAAGCGGTAGTAGTAGAAGCGGTTGGACTGCAACAGCCCGTCGGTGTCGAGCTTGATGCAGCCGTCGTGGCGCGGGTCGAGTCCGGCGAGCGAATGGCTGCCCGCCACCACCGGCCGGGTAAAGGCCTCGTCCTCGGCGATCTGCCAGAGCAGGTCCACCCCGGGCTGCAACTGCTCCGGATTCAGCCGCGTCCACAGCACCGCGCCGCTGGCGCTGGGATCGCCGCTGGCCAGCGAGGAGGGAAACACCGTAGCGGCGTCGCCGCTGCCCAGCGCCGGCAGGCTGAGCGCCTGCGGCTGGGCGCGCAGGATCGCCTCCAGTTCGGCGTCGCTCACGCCGCTCTCGGCAGGCGTGGACTCGCCACAGGCAGACAGGCCACCGCCCAGAGCGAGGGCGGCGGTCGCTTTCAACAGTTCACGGCGAGTGGTGAGGATCATGGGACTAAGTCTGGCAAAGCTCTGTTGCATTTCCTGCGTCCAGCGCCGCGCAAACTCCGCGCCAGCGCCATCAAAACTCAGGAATAGCCCAGGCGCTTGGCCAGCGCGCGCACTTCCGGCGCAAAGCCCTGGCCATCGCGGCGCCAGGGCAGCGGCGCATCGAGCCGGGGCTGCGCCGCCAGCGCCTCCAGCTCGGGCGCGAAGTCAGCCCAGACTTCGGCCTCCAGCCCGCCGCGCAGGGGGCCTTCCGGCATCCGCGCATAGAGCCAGTCGGCGGGCTCGGCCATGGCGTCGAGATCGGCGCGCGCCAGCGGCGGCAGTTCCAGCCATTCACAAAGCCCGGCGAGGCTGCCCGCAAAGTCCGTGTCGAAGCGCTCGCCGTGCAGTTGCCGCCACTGCGCTGCAGGCCAGTCGCCGGCGGCCAGCAGCAGGTTCTGGTTGCTGCGCAGCCAGGGCAGTTGCGGCTCCGGCAGAGGCGGCGTCTGCGCGTGATCGCGAAAGTCCACCGGCACGAACAACTGCTCGCGCAGCCAGGCCGCCAGCAGGCAGCCCTGGCTCCAGGGATGACGGACGAGATGCAGCCAGCGCGCCTGCGGCAAGCTGCCGCGAAAGCGCTGCAACTCGTGCGGACGCAGCGGCATTTCCGCATCCGGAATCACCAGGCGTCGTGGTGCCACCTGTTCGGCCAGCCAGGCGACCAGCTCCGCCGTGCTCCAGCTGCGCCGCGCTTCCAGCCAGGCGTCGGCGTCGGCGATCTGCGCCTCGCCCTGGCCGTCGAACGCGAGCTGCGCGACGGCGCGGCGCAGACCATCGCCATGGCTGAGCTGGCTGAGCGCGAAGAGATCCAGCAGCTCGCCGACGCTGTCGGCCATGCAGGGAAAGATCTGCGGCAGCGCATACAGCCGCGGATGCCGGCCCAGCACCCCGGCCAGCCAGCTGGCGCCGGAGAACGGCACGGCGAGGATGAACAGTGGCGGTGGCGGCGCGGTCGCGCTCACGTCCCTGCTCCCGGCGGGTTCTGGCCCAGCCAGACCTCGCAGCCGCCGCGCGGGTTGTCGCGGTATTCCCAGGCGCCGTTGCGCTGCACGGCCACCCGCGGGCCAAAGGGATTGGCGGTGCCGACGAACAGGCCCTGCGGGGTGGAGCCGAAGGTGCGGATGCCCCAGTTGAACTTGTTGCCGAAGCCGTCGCGGCTCACCGGCTGCCAGTGCACGCCGTCGGCTGTGCGCCAGAGCTGGCAGCCGCCCAGCTCGCTGAGCCGCTCCAGGCCCCAGTGGCGTATCAGGCCGGCCACCGTCGCCGGCCAGCGGTGCAGCGGCAGGTAGGGCAAGAGGCTGGCCCAGGACATGGTGCCGGCGTAGAGGTGGTCCTCGTGCACGGCCATGCGCCAGATGTAGCCGTTGAACAGATTGTCGAAGCCGGCCGAGTAGCCGGACAGCGGCACTTTCGCGCCCTGCTCGGTGATCCGCGACTCGCCGACGATCACCTCGTAGCTGTCGTCCGGCCACACCCGCAGCAGCTCGGCGGCGGCCGGGCCGATGCGATGCGCGCGGTGGTAGCCGCCGTTGATGATCCCGCAGCCGACGTAGAGCGCGCCCTTGAACTCGCACATGGCGCCGATCACTTCGTTGTGCAGGCCACGGCCGGCGCCACGGTCGAAGACCTTGGTCCAGGTGTAGGGCGGCTTGCCGCCGCGGGTCTTCCACAGCTCGCCGCCGGTGGCGGCGTTCACCGTGCCGCCGTAGAGATGGCCGTCGTAGACCGCCATCTCGAAGATGGTGGCGTTGTCGGGGTTGCCGAAGCCCTCGGGGTTGCTGGGGGTCCAGCCGCCCTGGGCGAGGTCGTCGCTGGCGTAGATCACCGCCTCCGAGCCGATGTCCTGCACGAAGCCCTTGGCGGTGCCGGAGGCGGTGGGGCTCAGGTGCACGCGGCCGTCGAAGGGCTGGATGGTGCGACAGGCACGCACCGCCGGGCCGAACGGCGGGCGCACCACCGGCGCGAAATGGCGGCCGTCCTCGCTGCGCAGCACGTCCGGCGAGTGCGCCAGATGCGGCGACCAGGTGGAGACGTAGAGGCAGGGCGCGCTGTCGCTGGCGCCCTGGAACACGGTCATGCCGCGATAGCCGATGTAGCTGGGCACGCCGGCGCGGCCATTGACGCCGATCACCTCCGGCGAGCGGTAGACGCGCAGCCAGGTCTCGGTCTCGGGTGTGTATTCCCAGATCTCGGCGCGGCGGTCGATGCTGTAGAGATCGGCCGGGCTGTCGATCGGCCAGGGTTTGAGGTCCGGCGCCGGCGCGCCGATCTTCAGCGCCGCGAAGCTGCCGCGCATGGTGCCCACGTACACCCGGCCACGGAACACCGCCATGCTGTGGGCATAGTGATTCCAGCCGTCACCGAAGCCATTGCGGCAGGTGAGGCGGAAGTCCTCGAAGCGCAGGCCGCTCATAGCGCGCTGTATGGCAGGGGCCACGCCCCCATCCCAACCTTCCCCCGCAAGCGGGGGAAGGAGCGGTGCGCGCCGGTAGTCATGGCGCGCAGACCCATCGCCATCAGGGAATCCACGACCACAGCTCGACGAACACGAAGCGCAGCAGGGCGCGGCTGAACACCACGATGGCCGGATGCCAGTCGCCCTGCAGCTTGGCGTTGCCGGTCATGCCCGGCAGCAGGCGGTGCTCGGGGTCGGCCAGGGCCACCTGCACGCGCACCACCTTGCCGTAGGGGCCAGCTTCGGCGGCCGGCGCGATCCGCCGCACCTCGCCGATGAAGCTCGACGCCGGGAAGGCCCAGACCCGCGCCCGCGCCGCCTTGCCCGGTGCGATCTCGCCGATCGCGGACTCCGAGATGCGCACTTCCGCGAGGCGCTCCTGGCTGTCTTCGATCACCGCCAGCAGGTCGCCGCGATTCAGAAACTGGCCGCGCGCGAACTGCAGCGAGCCGGACACCACCACGCCGGCGATCGGCGCCTTCACCTCGGTGTAGGCGAACTGCTGGCGGTGATAGACCAGCTGCGCCTGCACGTCGCGGATCTGCGCCTCGATGGCGGCGATGCGGTCGGAGACCGCCGGGCTCTTCACCAGCTCCAGTCGGCGCCGCGCTTCCTCCAGCGCCTTCTGATCGACATCGGCCTGACCGCGCGCGCGGTCGTATTCCTGGGCGGTCACCGACTTGCGGCGGAAGGCCTCCTGCACGCGCTGCGCCTGGGCGGCGGAGACCTCGGCACGCTTGCTGGCGGTGTCGAGCGCGCTGCGCGCGACCTCGACCTCCTCCAGCTTGCCGCCCTTCCCAGCCAACGAGAGATCGGCGCGCAACTGCGCCAGCCTGGCCTCGCCGGAGGCGACCTGGGCGCGCGACTCGTCGGCGGCGATGCGCGCCAGTACCTGCCCGGCCTTGACCGTCTCGCCCTCCTGCACCAGCACCTCGCGGACATCGCCGGCGGTGAGCGCGCGCACGTCGGCACGGTCGCCCGGCAGCACCAGGAAGTCGCCGCTGGGGTGGTAGCGGTAGGGCACGAAGGCCAGCAGCAGCAGAGTCAGGCTGATCGTCCAGAAACGCTTCGAGCGCCGCCACCAGGGAGACGGCTGCAACTGGCCGAGATTGAGGTTGCTGGCGCCGGAGCGCGCATTGCGGAAGGACTGCGTCACGATTACCCCCAAGACCACCATCAACGGAATGAGACCCAAGGCGCCATAGCGCGCCGTCAGGGCTTGCAGCGGAAACAGCATCAGGCCCAGCAGCAGCAAGAGATTGCCGACCGCGAGCGCGCGGAACAGGTAGAGCGCCGGCCTGGGCAGGCTGCGCTGCGCCGGCGACCAGCCGGTGCCGCGCCGCTGCTTGCTGGCGGTGAACGCCTGCTCGCGCAGATTGGGGATGCCCAGCCATTGCGCGAGCAGGAAGTAGCCATCCAGCCGCAGCAGCGGATTGGCGCGCAGCAGCAGGCCGAACAGGGCGATGAAGCCGATCCCCAGGCTGTAGGGGCTGAGCGCATTGGCGCTGCCTCGGCTCAAGAACCAGGTCAGCGCCGCCAGCGTGAACAACACCAGGGGCGCCGACAGACCGGCACCGACGATGCGGGTGCGCGTGGCGCGGTCACCGGCCTCGGCCGGACCACGGCTGTCGACATAGAGCATGGGCTGACCAAACATGCCACGAATCAAGCCCAGCTTCGGCTTGAGTCCGGCGTAGCGGCTGATCGCGGCGGACCGCGCCGAGACCGTCGCCAGGTGCACCAGGGTCCAGCCCAGAGCCAGGTTCAGCGCCAGCATGCCCGGGCCGCTCAGATTCCCGAGATCGGAGAACACCGCCAGCCGCTGTCGCCACAGCCCGTAGAGCAGCAGCAGGCAAGCGGCCAGCCAGCCGATTAGCGCGAAGGGATTCGCCAGAGGCGCGATCAGCGGCGCGCCGAGTCGCGTCCAGGGCTGGGTCGGCACTTGCCGGTAGCGCTTGTAGCGCAGCGTCGAGCGGTCGGTGACCAGCCGCAGCAGACTGCCCATCAGGCCCGGCCCGGCCAGCGAGCCCGGCATGGTCGAGGGCGGAATGGCCTGGCTGCCGTAAGCGCCGCCGCGCACGTCGCTGATCGGCGGCGAGGGCAGCGGCTCCTCGCGGCCGGGTTGCAGCAAGCCGGCCATCGCCAGCTCGGCGGCAAAGCGCTCCAGCGCCTCGGCATCGAGGTGCATACCCAACTCAAGGCGAGCGCGTTCGAGGATGTCGGCGGCGGAGCGCTGGCCGTCGTGCAGCTCGGCGAGCTGGCGCTCGGCCGGAGTCAGCGCCAGCGGCTCTTCCTCGCGACCGGGCGCGTACGCCAGCCAGCCCGTGTGCCGCGGCCGCGGACGCAAGCTGCCGGGCGCGAAGCGGCGGCGGGGATGGGCGCTCATGCCGGCGGCGGAAAGAGCGGCGCTCAGGGCTTGGCGGCGGCCGACTCGGCCCGCAGCAGGCGGTTGATCTGCGCGAGGTCGGCGTTGAGCAGCGCACCGGCGGCGCTCTTCAGATGCAGGCTGTCGATGATGAACTTGTAGCGCGCACCGCTGAGATTGGTCTCGGCCTCGGCCAGCTGCTCAATGGCGTCGAGCACCTCGGCATTGGTGCGGGTGCCCACCTCGAAGCCGGCGCGGTTGGCCTCCTCGGCGGCGCGGGCGGCGCTCACCGCCTTCTGCAGGGCCTGGATGCGCTGGGTGCCGGCGCTCAGGTTGAGCCAGGCCACCTTGGCCTCACGCTCGGCCTGGGCGCGGGCGGCGGCGAGATCGGCCTCGGCGCGCTTGACCTGCTGCACGCCGCGCTCGATCTCGGCGCTGAGCCGGCCGCCGGTAAACAGAGGCAGGGTCGCGGCCAGACCGATGCGCTGGTCACCCTCGTCACGCTCGCCACTGATGCCGCCACCGTTGTCGATCTCGTAGACGCTGCCGACCAGATCCAGCTGCGGCCAGCGGCCGCGACGCAGGCGCTCGGCTTCCAGCTTGGCGACTTCCAGCTCCAGCGCGCGCACGGTCACGTCCAGGTTCTGCCGCGCGGCGCGCTCGGTCCACACCGCCGCTTCGTCGGGCTGCGGACGCTTGAGACTGGCATTGGCGGCCAGCGGCAGCAGCTCGCGATAGGCCTTGCCGGTAAACGATTCCAGTACCGCGAACGCCGCCTCCACCTGGGTCTGCGCGGTCAGCTGTTCGGCCGAGGCCAGCTCGGCGCCGGCCTGGGCGGTCTTCAGTTCGGCATCCAGCGCCAGACCGGCGGCGGCACGGCCGGATACCTGTTCGGCCTGCTGGCGCAGGGTGCGCAGCTTGATCCCGGCGATGCGCTCGCGATCCTTCACCGCCAGCAGCGCGAAATAGGCGTCGGCGACGTTGAGCAGCAGGGACTCCTGCTTGCGCTCGGCCTCGGCCTTGGCGCGTGCCACCCTCTGCTCGGACTGATCCAGCGCCGCCAGCAGCGGCCCGCTGAATACCGACTGCCGCAGCGTCGCGCCATAGACATAGCGTGGGTAGGTGTCGCTGCGCTCGAAGCTGACCAGGCCGTAGTAGTCACCTTCCACCGAATCGCGCACCCAGTCGGCGGTGCCGAACAGCGACAGCTGCGGATACAGCCGCGCGCGGGTCTCCGGCAGCAACTGTTTGGCCGTCGCGTACTCGGCGCGCGCCGATTGCAGCTGCGGGCTGGCGAGCAGCGCATCGTTGATGACCTGCAACAGATTCACCGGCCCGGCGACCGCGGTAGCGACCTCCTCGCCGCGAGCCTGCAAGGGACTGGCGACCATGGCCAACAGCAGCAGCCATGCGGCCGCTACGGCCGTGCTTTGCCGGCCTGATTTATTTCTCCTCCGCATACCTGCTCCCTGGCATTCCGGTGCCGGTGCGCGCCGTCCATGCGCAGCGCTACCACGGCAATGCGGCGATTGTCGCCGCAAGCGGGCGCAAGTGCGAGGTGAGTCTTGTGTTGGCGCGGCGGCGCGCGGCCGGAAGGTCAGGCGCCGGAAACGAAAAAGCCCGCTGGAGCGGGCGATCGGAGGGCATGCAATGGCGTTCCCAAGGGGATTCGAACCCCTGTTACATCCGTGAAAGGGACGTGTCCTAGGCCTCTAGACGATGGGAACGAGGCGTACTGCATGCAATCAGTGCTGGACTGATCTCGCCCGTTTCATGGTCGCTGGATGCTGCCTTGCGAAACCAGAAAACGGGAAACCAAAAATTTGGTGGAGCTAGTCGGGATCGAACCGACGACCTCTTGCATGCCATGCAAGCGCTCTCCCAGCTGAGCTATAGCCCCTTGCGGAGGCCGCGAATTATACGCGGCCGATCCCGAAACGCAACCACTAATTTTCACGCCGAGCACCACCATGATCAGGAGCACTCCACGCCTGCCTAGTCGCGGTAGTCGAGATCGCGGCCATAGCTTTCCGGCAGCCGCCGCAGCGCCACCAAGGCCAGCGCGAACACCAGGGCACCGACCGCGAGCGTGGCGGCCACCAGGCCCAGCAGCGGCCAGAGCAGCTTCACTCCCAGCGTCACCGGCACGGTGGCGGCGCGCACCAGGTTGGGCACGATGGTGGTCACCGTGGCGCGCAGATTGGTGCCGAACTGCTCCGCCGCCAGGGTCACGAACACCGTCCAGTAGCCCTGGGCGAGCCCGATCAGGAACAGGGCCTGGCAATACACTGCCGGGCTGTCGCTGCGCATCAGCCCCAGGCTCAGGCCCAAGAGCGCCAGCAGCGCCACCGCCAGCACCTTGCGCCGGGACCCCAGCCATTCGCTGATGAGGCCGGAAAATCCGCTGCCCAGCGCCAGGCCAACCGCCTGCCAGCGCAGCGCCTCGCCCACCAGCAGCGGCTGCGCATGGCCCAGGGCCTTGCCGTACTCCGGCGCGAAGTTCACGAACAGCGCCGAGGCGTACCAGATCGGCACGCCGATCCAGGTCACCGTCAGAAAGCGCCGGAACAGCACCCCGCTGCCAAACAGGCGCCGCAATCCTTCGCCGCCCCGGGCGGCGGGCAGCAGGCGCTCGCGCAGGAACAGCGGCGACTCGCGCAGCACCTGCAAGCGCAGCAACAGCACCAGCAGGCCGGCGCCGCCACCGACCAGATAGGCCGTGCGCCAGGGCAGCCATTGCCCGGCATAGGAGGCGGCCAGCGCGCCGACCAGACCCAGGAAGGAAATCAGCGTGGTGCCGTAGCCGCGCAGGCGGCGCGGCAGCGATTCGGCGATGAGGGTGATGCCGGCACCCAGCTCACCGGCCAAGCCAATGCCGGCCAGGAGACGCAGCAGCGCGTACTGCTCGACGCTGCTCACATAGGCATTGGCGATATTGGCCAGCGAGTACAGCGCGATGGTGGCGATCAGCGCCAGCCGGCGGCCGTAACGGTCGCCGAACCAGCCCCAGAACAGGCCGCCGATCAGCATGCCGCTCATCTGCAGATTGAGCAGGGCGATACCCCAGTCGGTGTTGGCCGCGCCCTCCAGACCCAGCTCGCGCAGCGAGGCGACACGCACGACGCCGAACAGCACGATGTCGTAGAGATCGACGAAATAACCCAGTGCCGCCGCCAGCACCGCCAGCAGCTGCCGCGAGCGCGCGCGCTCGCTCACGCCGACATGTACAGGCCGCCATTCACCGGAATATTGGCGCCGGTGATGTAGGCCGATTGCGCATCGCAGAGAAAGCACACCACCCGCGCGATCTCCGAAGGCAGGCCCAGCCGGCCGAGCGGAATCTGCGCGCGGATCTTGGCCAGCGCCTCGGGCTTGATGGCGGCGGTCATCGGCGTCTCGATATAGCCGGGCGACACGGTGTTGACGGTCACGCCCAGCGCCGCGCCCTCCTGCGCCAGCGCCATGGTGAAGCCGTGCAGTGCGGCCTTCGCCGCCGAGTAGTTGGCCTGGCCGAACTGGCCTTTCTGGCCGTTCACCGAGGAGATGTTGACGATGCGGCCGTAGCCACGCGCGCACATGCCGGTGAACAGCGGCTGGCTCAAGTGGAAGGCGGCGTCGAGATTGGCCGCCATCACCTCGCGCCATTGCCCCAGGTTCATCTTCACGAAGCGCGCGTCGCGGGTGATGCCGGCGGCATTGACCAGCACATCAATGGCGTCGAACGGCGCCGGCAGACTGGCCAGCAGCGCGGCGCTGGCCTCTGGGTCGGCGAGGTCGCAGAAGCGGATGGCGACCTCCGGCCCCAGCCGCGCTTGCAGCTCCGGCAGGCGCGCGACCTCCGCCGGGTGTCCCACCGCCAGCACCTGCAAGCCGGCCGCCTGCAACTGCCGGCAGATCTCGCCGCCGATGGCGCCGGTGCCGCCGCTGACCAGGGCCGTGCGTGGACGCATCGCCTCAGCGCCCCTTCTTGCGTTGGCCGGCGTACTGCTCCGGAACCGACGGATCGAACTGCCGCTCCAGCGTGTGCGCGGCCTCGACTTTTTCCAGACTGATGTCGTAGTCCAGCACCAGCGGCGGCGAACGGCGGCCGTCGGGTGTGATCGCCACCGCCTGCAGGCGCAGCGGCGCGGCCACGTAGAGCGGATGCTCGGCGCTATACAGCGGCGAGCCGCTGTCCGGCGACGTGCCGCTGGTGGTGTAGACGATGAAGGCGGCGGGATCGCTGGCGACCAGGCGCACCTGCTGCGGTTGCTCGTAGACGCCGCCGGCCGGACTCGCGCTCAGGCTCAGCTCGCCACCCGGCTGGTAGCCCTCGGCTCCGACATAGCGCGCCAGCGGACTGGCGAGGCCGGACTCGGCATGCGCGGCATAGCAGCTGCTGACCACCCCCGGCCGCAGGCGCCACTGGCTGGCGGGCTCGCCGCGCGCCGGCTCCTGCCCGCCATCGGCGCAGTACAGGCGCGCCCCCGGCTGGTCGGCGCGCAGCTGCTCGCCCTCGCGCAGCAGGCGCGGCGGCAGCGCGCGCGGCAAGGGCTCGTGCACCTCGCTCAAGAACTCCACGACCGGCTTCAGCGTCTCCGCCCGCACCGGCAGGTCCATGTGATCGAACCAGCTGCCGTGCTCGCGGTTGTAGGCCAGATTGCGGGCGCCCTCCAGGGCGGGGCTGTCCTGCCCCGGCTTGGGGTAGAACACATCGGCCCAGCCGCTGCCGTCATAGAGCATGAAGTAGCGTGTCGGCCCCGGGGTTTCGCCGCCGCGATTGAGCTGCGCCAGCCAGGGGCTGCCGGGTGAGAGCTCCCAGGACACCAGGCGCTGCTGGTTGCGGCTGTCGCCCCAGGCGGTCCAGGTGCCGTGATTGGCGCCGGCGATGCCTACGAAGTTGCGCACCCGGTGATAGCTGTTGGTCTGCTTGAGCCATTGCCGCACCAGGGTCACGCCCATGGAATGGGCGACGATATCCACCTGCCGCACCGGGATGCCGCGCTTCTTCGACAAATAGTTGCTGACGCTGTTGACCGCCCGCTCGATGCTGGCTACCGACAGCTCGTTGGAATCGAAGTAGTGGACATTGTCCCAGCCATAGCCAAAGGCCCAGAGCTCGTCCTGGCTGTAGCCCTGGCGCAGGAAGTAGTCGCGGGTCGGCAGCCAGAAGCGCGCCGAGACGGTATTGCCATGCACGAAGATCACCGGCGTGCGGTACACGCCGCTGGCCTGATCGCTGCCGAAGCCGGGCATGGTCCGGCCGGTCTCGGCGGACAGCGGCGGCCGATAGTCCTCGGGGAAGTCGCTCAAGCTGGGCGCGGTCATCCCCAGCCGCGGCAGCAGCAGCTCGCGCGCCGGCAGGCAGGCGGCCAGTGCCGGGATCAGCAGCAGCAGGGCGAGCGCGCGGAAAGTCACGGCGCCCAGAACAGATAGACCAGCCGCAGTTCAAGGTAGGGCGAGGCCGAGGTGGCCGCCGCCTCGCCGACACCGAACAGGGGCACCACTTCCTGCGAGAAGGCGTTGTCGCCGACACCGGTGTTGTTGCGGTCCGGCCCCGGACAGTCGCTCACCGCGCAGACGTCGTAGACCACATCGATCTGGCTGCCACGGCCGGCGATGGGCTGCACGACGCGGGCCTGCAGCACCGTCGAAGTCCGGTAGATGTAGTACAAGCCGGCGCTCAGCAGGCTGGCTTCTACGCCCTGGTCTTGGTAAGGACCACGACGCGGCGTCAGATAGAAGGTATCGAGCACCGGCGTATTGCACAGCGCGCTGCCCAGGCCCAGGCCGTCGCACAAGGTCTGCGGCGCGATCGGCTGATCCTTGAAGTTGACGCTCACCTGGTCGTAGTAGTTGGGCCCCACCGAGCGGTGCCAGGAATAGCCGAGATCGGCATACCAGTGCTCGCTGAACTTCCAAGCGAAGTTGACCTCGGCATTGATCCAGTCGGCGATGCGGGTCGGCGTGGTGCCGCCGAAGGCCGGCTGGTCGTTGTCGCCATTGATCTGGTAGGCCAGCGTGCCGTCGATGCTCAGGCGGCCGTAGAGGTTGGCGTTGAACGCCAGCTGCGGGGTGATGGTGCGGTAGTTGGTGCCGACATTGAGCATCGCCTTCGGGTCGTACTGTCCGATCGGCTCCTTGAGCGTGGCCGACAGCAGCCCGTTGAACTTCAGCGGCCCGTAGCGGTGCTCGCTGGTGTAGACGCCGCACAGTGCGAACAGGTCGGCGAGGCCATTGCTGCCGGCCTGGGCGCCGAACAGGCGGCCGCGCTCGGCGATCTGCGCGGTGTTCTGCTGATAGCCGAAACCGCCGATGAGCCGGCAGAACTGGTTGTGATCCTTCAGGTAAGGCAGGCCGGTGTCACGAAACACATTGCCCACCCACAGCAGCTTGAACAAGGCCAGCGCGGTATCGGTGCTGGCCCCGGCCGGCACGAACGGCCGGCCGAGATCCACCCGCTCGCCATTGCGGTCGAACACCTCGTCGATCTGGCTCAGGATCAAGGTGCCTTCGGTATAGGTACCGTTGGGCTTGACCGAGTACTCGTCGAGATGCGGCGTGAACAGAATGCCCGCCTGCGCCCAGGCCGGATAGGTCACCAGCGCAAGTCCCCAGATCAGGCTTAGCGTTTGCAGCCAGCGCATGCGTAAGCGTCTCCCTGGCCGAATTGGTAGCGCAGGCTCAGCGTCCAGCGGTCCGAGGCGTAGACGCGCGCCGCGCCCAGGCCATCCACCAACACCGTCCCCCCTTCGGACAGCGTGCAACCGAGTCCGCCGGGCGTGCAGCCGGCCGGCGCCCGATCGGTGTAGGGCAGCAGAAACTGGCCGCTTTCGCCGGACAGCGGATGGCTGTACTGCAAGCCCAGCAGGAGGCGCTGGCCGACAAACCAGTGCAGGCCCAGCCCGGCCTCGCGCAGCGCCGTGCCCCCGTCCTCGTAGCTGCCGGGCGTCGGGAAGTTGTCGCTGCCGCCCAGTACCGGGGCGGGCGGCGGCGGGTTCGGCGAGAAGCGCGGGTTCGCATAGCGGTTTTTGCCGCCGTGCCGATCCAGGCCGTAGACGCTGGCATACAGGCCGCTGACCAGGCGCTGCGCCAGGCTCAAGTCGATCAGCTGGTCGCCGCCCTGGCGTGCCGGCGCCAGGGCGCCGAAGGCCGGATCCTCATTGTCGAAGTAATGCCGCCAGGTATAGCCGGCATCGAGCAGGCCGCCGCTCCAGGGTTGCCAGTGGCCGCCCAGTTGCAGCTGCGCCGCGGCGGTGTTGCTGCCGGCATTGACCGCGGCATCGCGGTCGTACTGGCCAAACGGCAGGCGGACGCCGACCGTCGCCAGCACGGCATACGGCGAGCGCTCGCCCTGGCGCCAGGCGCTGTTCGGCGAGCCGAGCAGAAAGCTGCCGAACTCGAAGCTGAGATCACCGACGCCGCTGCCGTTGTTGCGCAAGTCGTCGGCCTCGGTGCCGGCATCATCGCTGGCATCGGCGGCGAAGTCGGACAAGCGGCCATCGGTGCGGACGCTGGCCTGGCGCAGCGTCAGCCGCAGCAGATGGGTGCGGCTGGAAAAAAACGGCAGGCCAGCGGTTTCGAACAGCGGCAGATGCCAGGTCAGGCTGGCGTGGAGGCGGCGCTCGGGGAAGGCGGTCTGGCCGCCGGCCTGCGGCGCGGCGCTGTCCTGCTCGTCGCCGGCCTGGTCAAAGCTGCGGTCGGCATCGTCCCAGGCATAGCCGGCGTCCAGGTAGAGACCAGGGTAGAGCGGCATATAGCGGCCAAACTGCGGCGCCGGCTCGGCGGCGATGGCGGCCAACGGCAACAGCGCCAGCAGGGCCTGCCCGGCGCGGCTCGCAAACAATGCGGTACGACTCATCTGGCCTTTGCTCTCCTGCATCGTCACACCGCCTGGCGATGGCGGCGCTGCCTTTCCGCTCCTCGGCGGCGGCAGGCTACTCGTCCGTGAACCGGCTCCCAGGCTTGAGAGCTTATCTCGCCCGGCACCGCCGCGGGGCTAATAATTCCTCATTCCAGAGCCACACCACGGGCCTTGAGCTTGGCGCGCAGCTCCGGCAGCGCCGCCTGGGCGGCGCGTTCGCCGGCCAGGATCGCCCGGTGCTTGCCCTCGAAGTCGGTGGAGGTGACATCCCGCATATCCGGCACCACGATCACGTCGGCCAGCGGATATTCGGACTCGCGGATGGTCTTGCCCATGATCCCGAAGGTGCGCATCACCACGTCGAGCTTGCCCTGCGCCTCGCGCTGATCCGGTGGCGCGGCGACGTCCACGGCGATCACGAAGTCGGCCCCCATCTGCTTGGCGTAGCGGATCGGCACCACGCTGACCAGGCCGCCGTCGACATAGTCCTCGTCGGCGATCCGCGCGGGCGCGAATACTCCCGGCACCGCCGAGGAGGCCTGCACCGCCAGCCCGGTTTCGCCGCGCTCGAACAACACCGCCTCGCCAGTCTTGAGCTTGACCGCCACGCAGGCGAAACGCGGCTTGAGCTGCTGGATGGTCTTGTTCTTGACCGCGCCGTTGATGAAATGGCGCAGGGCATCGCCCTTGATCAGGCCCTTGCCGAACAGCGTCCAGTCGGAAACCGTGGCGCGGTCGAGATCGAAGGCCAGCTGCTGCAGGTCGAAGCCGGAATAGCCGGCCGAATACAGGGCGCCAGCGACACTGCCGGCACTGGTGCCGACCACGATCTCCGGCCTGAGGCCATGGCTTTCCAGCACCTTGATGACGCCGATGTGGGCAAAGCCGCGCGCCGCACCGCCACCGAGTGCCAGGGCGATCCTGGGCGGTGGTGGTGGCGGGACCACCACCGGCGGCGGCTCCGGTGGCGGCGGCGGCTTGCCGCCAAACAGGGTGCAGGCCGCCAGCGGCAGGAACAACAGCGGTAGCAGGCCCCGCCAGCGGCGGAGCGGGAGCGCGGACATGGGAGCCAAGGGGTTGATCGCAGGAACCAGCGCGATTCTACCCCCGCCACTGCCGGCCTTTGCGCCGCCGGGCACATGCGCGATGCTGCCACCCTGCCCGCCTTCGAGACCCGCCATGCGCCCTCTGCTCCCCCTGCTGCTGGCCCTGAGCACGCTACCGGCGATGGCCGGCGACCGCGTCACCGGCAAACCCTTTGCCAGTCGCAGCGAGGTGATCGCTCTGCACGGCATGGCCGCCACCAGCCAGCCACTCGCCACCAATGCCGCGCTGGACATCCTCAAGGCCGGCGGCAGCGCGGTGGATGCGGCGATCGCCGCCAATGCCATGCTCGGCCTGGTGGAGCCGACCGGCAATGGCATCGGCGGCGACCTGTTCGCCATCGTCTGGGATGCGCGCACGCGGCGGCTCTATGGCCTCAACGCCAGCGGCCGCTCGCCCAAGGGTCTTTCGCTGGACAAGCTGCGCGAGCTGCTGAAGGCGCAAGGGCTGGAGCACCTGCCGCCGCACGGCCCGCTGCCGGTGAGCGTGCCGGGCGCGGTGGACGGCTGGTCCGAGCTGCATGCCAAGTTCGGCCGGCTGCCGATGAAGACGCTGCTGGCACCGGCCATCCGCACCGCCCGCGAAGGCCACCCGGTCAGCGAGCTGATCGCCTACTACTGGGCGCGCAGCCTGCCCAGGTTGTCGAAGTTCCCCGGCTTCCGCGAGCAGATGAGCTTGGTCGGCCAGGCGCCGAAGAAAGGCGAGATCTGGAAGAACCCCAACCTCGCCAATACCCTGGAAGCCATCGCCAAGGGCGGCCGCAAGGCCTTCTATCAAGGCCAGATCGCCCACACCATCGCCGACTACGTGCAGGCGCAGGGCGGCTATCTGAGCTACGAAGACTTAGCCAGCCACCGCAGCGAGTGGGTGGAGCCGGTCTCCACCAGTTACCGCGGCTATGACGTGTGGGAACTGCCGCCCAACTCGCAGGGCATCGCCGCCCTGCAGATGCTCAATCTGCTCGAAGGCTACGACCTCGCCAAGGCCGGCTTCGGCAGCCCTGAGCACCTGCACTGGTTCGTCGAGGCCAAGAAGATCGCCTTCGAGGACCGCGCCAGGTTCTACGCCGACCCCGCCTTCAACAAGCTCCCGGTCGCCGAGCTGATCAGCAAGCCCTACGCCGAACAGCGCCGCAAGCTGCTCGACCCGGCCAGGGCCGCGAAGCGCATCGAAGCCGGCAACCCGGCGCTACGGCAGGGCGACACCATCTATCTCACCACCGCCGATGCCGAGGGCAACATGGTGTCGCTGATCCAGAGCAACTACCGCGGCATGGGCAGCGGCATGACGCCGCCGGGGCTGGGCTTCGTGCTGCAGGACCGCGGCGAGATGTTCAGCCTGGAAGACGGCCACGCCAACGTCTATGCGCCCGGCAAGCGGCCGTTCCAGACCATCATCCCCGCCTTCATCAGCAAGGACGGCCAGCCCTGGGTCAGCTTCGGAGTGATGGGCGGCGACATGCAGCCGCAGGGCCATGTGCAGATCGTCACCAACCTGATCGACTTCGGCATGAACCTGCAGGAAGCCGGCGACGCGCCGCGCATCTACCACACCGGCTCCAGCGAGCCGACCGGCGAGCTGATGACCGACGGCGGCGTGGTGAATCTGGAAAGCGGCTTTCCGGCCGAATCGGTGCGCAGCCTGCTCGACAAGGGCCATCAGCTGGGCTGGGACCTGGGCGGCTACGGCGGCTATCAGGCGATCCAGCGGGATCCGAAAACCGGCGCCTATTTCGGCGCTTCGGAGTCGCGCAAGGATGGAATGGCGGCAGGGTATTGAGACGGTACTTAGCGAGGTAGGGTGGGCAAAGCGTTGGCGTGCCCACGCGACCGGCGGCAGATCGAGGCCTGGGCTGAAGCCCACCCTACTCGGCTGGCCCGGCCGCGCTCATCCGCTAACGCCTCGGCATCATCCCCGGCGGCAGTTTGCCGGCCAGCGAGCGCATCATCTTGGCCATGCCGCCGCCGGCCATCTTCTTCATCATGTCGCGGGTCTGGTCGAACTGGCGTAGCAGCTGATTGACCTGCTGCACCTCGACGCCGGAGCCGGCGGCGATGCGGCGCTTGCGGCTGGCCTTGATGAGGTCGGGGAACTGGCGCTCCTGCACGGTCATCGAGTTGATGATGGCGATGGTGCGCTTGACCTGCTTTTCCGGGTTGGCGTTTTTGAGCTGCGCCTGCAGATTGGCGCCGCCCGGCAGCTTCTCCAGCAGCGAGTCGAAGCCGCCCATGTTCTGCATTTGCAGCATCTGCTCGCGGAAGTCAGCGAGATCGAAACCCTTCTTGCTCTTGAGCTTGGCGGCAAGCTTGGCGGCCTTTTCGGCATCGACCCGCTGCACGGTCTCCTCGATGAGGCCGAGCATGTCTCCCTGGCCGAGGATGCGCGCGGCGATACGGTCGGGGTGGAAGACTTCCAGCTTGTCGCTCTTTTCGCCGACGCCGATGTACTTGATCGGCGCGCCGGTGACCTGGCGCACCGAGAGCGCCGCGCCGCCACGCGAGTCGCCGTCGGCCTTGGTCAGCACCACGCCGGTAAGCGGTACCCGGTCGGCGAAGGCGCGCGCGGTGCGGGCGGCGTCCTGGCCGGTCATGGCGTCGACCACGAACAGGGTTTCCACTGGGTTGAGCGCGGCATGCAGGCCGGCCAGCTCCGCCATCATGTCCTCGTCCACCGTGGTGCGGCCGGCGGTGTCGACGATCAGCACATCGGCATAGGTCTTCTTGGCGTGCTCGACGGCGGCGCGGGCGATGGCCTGCGGCGACTGGCCGACTTCCGAGGGGAAGAATTCCACACCGACCTGGCCGGCGACGATGCGCAACTGTTCGATGGCGGCCGGGCGGTAGACGTCGCAGGACACCACCAGCACGCTCTTCTTCTCGCGCTCCTTCAGCAGCTTTGCCAGCTTGCCGACGGTGGTGGTCTTGCCGGCGCCCTGCAAGCCGGCCATCAGCAGGATGGCGGGCGGCTGGGCACGCAGGTTGAGCGGCACCGCCTCGCCGCCGAGAGTGTCGGTCAGCGTCTGCTGCACCAGGCGCAGGAAGGCCTGACCCGGGGTGAGGCTCTGGGTGATCTCTGCCCCCAGCGCCTTGGCCTTGACGGTATCGACAAAGCCCTTGATGACCGGCAGGGCGACGTCGGCCTCCAGGAGGGCCATGCGCAGCTCGCGGGCGGCGCTGTTGATCTGGTCTTCGGTCAGGCGGCCCTGGCCGCGCAGGCTGTCGAGTACGCCGGACAGGCGCTGGCTGAGTGATTCGAACATGGAAACTCGGGCTGTTGGTTGGCGAAACCTGGCGGCGGGCTGCCGCTTACAACATAAAAATCTCGCCGGATTCGAGGTGATGATAATTCCAGCCGGCCAGTACCGCCGCGCACTGGCGCTGGATCAGGGCCTCGCTGCCGGGCTTGTGGTGGGTCAGCAGCAACTGCGGGCGGTGCTTGAGCTTGCTCAGCTCGCGCGCCAGCAGCGAGGGGGTGAAGTGCTTGGAGGTGGCGCCCAGCTCCTCCTGCTCGTCGGGGAAGGCGATCTCGATCATCAGCAGGTCCAACCGCGGCAGGGCGTTGAGCGCCGCCCACAGGCTCTCGCAGGCCCAGGTGTCGCCGCTGAAGGCGAACACGCCAGTCGGCGACTGCACCGCCAGGCCCACCGCCGGCACCGTGTGCAGCACCTCGAAGCTATGCAGCTGGCGCTGCTCGCCCAGGTCCAGGCGCTGGCCCAGCGGCAAGGGCTGCCAGCGCAGCAGGGGATTTTCCGGGCTGGGCAGCTGCGAGAAGTCGGGCCAGATCTTCCAGTTGAAGATGTGCGCGCGGATCGCACTCAGCGTCGCCTCGGCGGCATGCACGGTGATCGGCGAGTCGATCAGATCAAAGAGGTTGTCGGCCATGAAGGCCAGACCGCAGACGTGATCGAGATGCGAGTGGGTGAGCACCACATGACGAATGCGGCGCATCTGCGACAAGGCGAGATCGCCGACGCCGGTGCCGGCGTCGATCAGGATTTCGTCGTCTATGAGCAGACTGGTGGTGCGCAAGCTCGGCCCCACCCCGCCGCTGCACCCCAGGATTTTGATCCGCATCGGATTTCGCAAGCCTCTGATTGAGGACGATTTGAGTCTAGCACGCAGGCCATGAGCCCCCGCCGCGAGGCGCGGGGCCAGTGCTATCCTCCGCGCATGCCGCTACCCATCCTGCCGCTGGCGTTGATCGCCCTCGCCGCCTATGCGCATGCCTCCTGGCGGGCGGCCGGTGCCCGGCCGGACCGTGCCGGGCTGATCTCGCTGCTGCTGGCCCTGGGCTGCCACGGCCTGGCTCTGCTCGGCAGCCTGCAACAGGCGGACGGCCGCCTGGGCCTGACCCAGGCCTTGTCGCTGGTCACCTGGCAGACCGCCCTGCTGCTGGCGCTGCTCTGGCGGGTCAACACCCTCTGGCCACTGCGCACCGCGATCTATCCGCTGGCGGCGGCCGGCGCCTTGCTGGTGGCGGTCTGGCCTTCACGCTCGGGTGCCGCGGCGCCACACGACTGGAAGATCGCCCTGCACGTGGCGCTGTCGATCTTCGCCGCCGGCCTGCTCACCCTCGCCGCCGCGCAGGCGGTGGCGCTGTCCTTGCTCGACCGCCTGCTGCACAAGCCCGAGCAGCTCAACCGCGTGCTGCGCATGCCGCCCATGCAGTCGGCCGAGGACTGGTTGTTCCAGCTGATCGCCGCCGGCTTCTTCGTGCTGTCGCTGGCGCTGCTCTCGGGCCTGATCTTCGTCGACAACCTGTTCGACCAGCACCTGGTGCACAAGACCCTGCTGTCGATCCTGGCCTGGGCGATCTTCGGCGCCCTCTTGCTGGGCCGCCGCCGCTGGGGCTGGCGCGGCCGCCGCGCGGTGCGCTGGGCGCTGGGCGGCTACGGGTTGTTCCTGCTCGCCTACTTCGGCAGCAAGCTGGTGCTGGAGCAGTTTCTCGGCCGGCACTGGAGCTGACGCGCAGGCTTTGCTTGACACTGCGCCCTGCCGTTCGCTAACTATGAACGTCCTCGTGGTCACCGGCAGTAGCCGCACTTGAACGAATTGCCCCTGGGCCTGGAGATGGCGCTCCTGGTCTTCCTGCTTGCTCTGTCAGCGTTCTTCGCGGCCTCGGAAACCGGCCTGATGACGCTGAACCGCTACCGCCTGAAGACCCGCGCCCAGCAGGGCGATCGCGGCGCCAGGCTGGCGCAGAAGCTGCTCGACCGCCCGGACCGTCTGATCGGCCTGCTGCTGCTGGGCAAGAATTTTTCCGACAACGCCGCCACCGTGGTCGCCACCCTGGTGTCGATCGAGATGTTCGGCGACAACGAGCTGGTGCTGGGCATCACTACGGTGAGCCTGACGGTGGTCATGCTGGTGTTCTCCGACGCCGCGCCGAAGACGCTGGCAGCGCTCTACCCGGAGCGGGTCGGCATCCCTTCCGCCTACATCAACTACCCGCTGCAATGGCTGCTGACGCCGGTGGTCTGGATCGTCAGCCTGCTCAGCAATGGCGTGCTGCGTGCCATCGGCGTCACCAAGGAAGACGCCGCCACCCACTCGCTCTCCACCGAAGAGCTGCGCACGGTGGTGGTCGAGGCCGGGGCGATGATCCCGCAGCGTCACCAGCGCATGCTGCTGTCGATCCTCGACCTCGAGCACGCGACGGTCGAGGACATCATGATCCCGCGCAACGAGATCATCGGCATTGATCTTTCCGAGTCCTGGGAAAAGATCCACGAGGCGATCGTCGCCAGCAGCCACACCCGGCTGCCGGTGTTCAATGGCTCCATCGACGATCTCAAGGGCGTGGTGCATCTGCGCAAGCTGGTGCGCGCGGCCGCCATGGGCCAGCTCAATGTCGACAGCCTGATGGGCCTGGTGCGCGACCCCTACTTCATTCCCGAAGGCACGCCGCTCAACCAGCAGCTGCTCAACTTCCAGGACCAGAAGCGGCGGATCGGTTTCGTGGTCGATGAATACGGCGACATCCAGGGCCTGGTGACGCTGGAGGACATCCTGGAAGAAGTGGTTGGCGAGTTCACCAGCGACCCGGCCACGCGGCAGAAGCACGTGACCCTTGACCACGACGGCTCGGCCCTGGTCAGTGGCAATGTCACCATCCGCAGCCTCAACCGCAGCCTGCAATGGAAGCTGCCCACCGACGGCCCCAAGACCCTCAACGGTCTGGTGGTGGAGCAGTTGGGCGACATCCCCAAGACCGGCCGCAAGCTGCGCATCGCCGACTATGAGTTCGAGATCATCGAAGCCCGCGCCAACGCGGTGAAAACCGCGCGCATCCGGCCGGCGCCGGCGGTGGAAGTCCTCTAGGGCCTGTTAACTCAGATCAGCGCCAGCGCCTGATCGAGCCGCCCCACCGGCAGCACTTCGAGATCGATGGCCGCCGCCTTTCTCGGGCGGTTGCCCTCCGGGACGATGGCGCGCTTGAAGCCGTGCTTGGCCGCCTCCAGCAGGCGCTCCTCGCCGTTGGGCACCGGCCGGATCTCCCCTGCCAGGCCGACCTCGCCGAAGATCACCAGATCATTGGGCACCGCCTGACCGCGGAAGCTCGACAACGCCGCCACCAACAGCGGCAGGTCGGCGGCTGTCTCGGCGATCTTCATGCCGCCGACGACGTTGGCGAACACGTCCTGATCGCCCAGCGCGATGCCGGCGTGGCGGTGCAGCACCGCCAGCAGCATGTGCAGGCGATTGCCTTCCAGGCCCAGGGTGACCCGGCGCGGATTGCCGAGCGCGGAGGAATCGACCAGCGCCTGCACCTCCACCAGCAGCGGCCGGCTGCCCTGGCGGGTGACGGTGATGACACTGCCCGGCACCGGCTGCTCGTGGCGCGACAGGAACAGCGCGGAAGGGTTGCTGACTTCCTTCAGGCCAGCATCGGTCATCGCGAACACGCCCAGCTCATTGACCGCGCCGAAGCGGTTCTTGATCGCGCGGATGATGCGGTAGCGGCTGCCGACGTCCTGCTCGAAGTAGAGGACGGTGTCGACCATGTGCTCCAGCACCCGCGGTCCGGCGATCGCACCTTCCTTGGTGACATGGCCGACCAGGATGATCACGCAGCCGCTCTGCTTGGCGTAGCGCACCACCTGGGCGGTGGTCTCGCGTAGCTGACTCACCGAGCCGGGTGCGGATTCCAGGCTGTCGGTGTAGAGCGTCTGGATCGAGTCCAGCACCACCAGGCCGGGCTTCTCGCGGGCGAGCACGCCGAGGATCTGCTCGACGCTGGTCTCCGCCAGTACCGGCAGGTCCAGGCGCGGCAGACCCAGCCGGCGCGCGCGCAGATGCACCTGGGTGAGCGATTCCTCGCCGGTGATGTAGAGCGTCTTCATCCGCCCCTCCACCGCGGCCAGCACCTGCAAGAGCAAGGTGGACTTGCCGATGCCGGGATCGCCGCCGATCAGAATCACCGCCCCCGGCACCAGGCCGCCGCCCAGCACCCGGTCCATCTCGGAGAGCTCGGTGGCAACCCTAGGTGCGTCCTCGGCGGAGACCTCGGAGAGCCGCTGCACCCGGCCATCGCCGGCCAGACCCGCCATGCCGCCACTGCGGGCACTGCGCGGTGCGGCCGACACCGCCGCCTCGACCAGCGAATTCCAGGCCCCGCAATCGCCGCACTGCCCGGCCCATTTCGGAAACTGGCCGCCGCATTCCTGGCACACGTAAGCGGTCTTAATCCTGGCCATGGGGCGTGCTGCAAGTCATGTCTGGGGCTCGGAAATCTGGGTTAGTATCGGTTTCATTACAACGCAAAAAGTTGGGAGCGTCGCGTGAAAGAGCGCATCTGGACCAAAGACTGGTTCGCGGCTCTGGCCTTTTCCCTGCTGTTCGCCGTCCTGGCTTATGGCGTCTTCGGCTCCGGCTTCCAGGGCCTGGAACGTGCTGCCTACGATCTGGGCGTGCGCGGTCACGAGCGCCAGCCGTCCGATCGCATCGCCATCGTCGCCATCGACGACGAGTCCATCGCCAACCTCGGCCGCTGGCCCTGGCCGCGCGTGCAGCAGGCGCAGCTTTTGGACCGCATCAATGCCGGCGCGCCGAAGGTGCTGGTCAATACCGCGCTGTACCTGGAAGCCGAGCAGAACCCGGCCGGCGAGGCCGCCAAGGCGCTCGCCGACTACATCGCCAACTCGCCCTTGCAGGGGCAGATTCCGGCCGAGATAGAAACCTTCGGGGTGATGCTGGACGATGCCGCCCCGCATTCGCCGGCGGTCGCCAGCATCGCCAAGGCCTACAAGGAATCGGCCCTGTTCACCGGCTACAGCGCTGCGCTCAGCGAGCTGCTGTCCCGCGTGCAGGCCCTGGGCGCGGCCGGCGGCTCGCCGGACGCCACCCTGGCCACGGCGCTCGCCACCGGCGGCCATGCGGTGCTGCCGATGCTGTTCAGCCTCGGCCGGCCGCAGGGCCTGCCCGACCAGCCGCTGCCCGACTACGTGCAGCGCGAGGCGCTGACCAATGTGGTGGACCGCGTCGACGCCCGCGCCTCCGGCGAGCTGCCGGTGGCGACCACCACCGTGGCCCTGCCGATCGCGCCCCTGGCCGCCGCGGCCGGCGGCCTCGGCCATCTCAACATCACCCCCGACGAGGATGGCGGGGTGCGCAAGACTTCGCTGGTGCTGCAGTACTTCGACAGCTTCTTCCCCTCGCTGTCGCTGCGCACCGCGGCGCTGGCGCTCAATCTCAAGCCGTCCGACATCGAACTGCGCCTGGGTGAGGGCGTGCGCCTGGGCGGCCTGGAGCTGGGCACCAATTCGCAGCTGATGCTCTACAGCCAGTTCTACGCCGACAAGGACGGCGCGCCGGCCTTCAAGGTCGACTCCGCCTACGACGTCTACGCCGGCAAGATCCCGGCCGACAAGTACAAGGACAAGATCGTGCTGCTGGGCACCACCGCCGCCGCCACCGGTGACAGCTTCGCCACCCCGGTGTCGCCGGCGATGGCGCCGGTGGTGCTGCTGGCGCACACGGTGTCTAGCATCCTGCAGCAGGACTACTTCACCCGCCCGGCCTGGGGCCGGATTGCCGAGTTCGCGCTGTATCTCGCCATCACCGCCTGGCTGGCGCTGGCGGTGCCGCGACTCTCGGCTGGCCTCGCCGGCGGTATCACCGTGGTGCTGGTGCTGGGCCTGTTCGCCACCGAGTACTTCCTGCTCGCCGGCTCGGCGCTGTGGCTCAAGCTGGTGGTGCCGATGCTGCTGGCGGCCACCGGTTTCGCCTTCATGCTACTCAAGCGCTTCAACCTTGCCGAGCGGCTGCAGTTTGCCAGCGAGACCGAGTCGGCGGAGTCCAACAAGATGCTGGGTCTGGCCTTCCAGGGCCAGGGCCAGCTGGACATGGCCTTCGACAAGTTCAAGCGGGTCAAGCCGGTCGACGACAAGCTGCTCGACCTGGTCTACAACCTGGCGCTGGACTTCGAGCGCAAGCGGCAGTTCAACAAGGCCGAGGCGGTGTACCAGTTCATCGCCAGCCAGAACAAAGACTTCAAGGACGTGCAGGCCAAGCTCAACCGCGCCAAGAAGCTCTCCGAGACGGTGATCCTGGGCGGCGGTGCGATGGGTGCCACCACCGCCGGCGGCACCATCATCATGGCCGGCGGCGGCACCGAGAAGCCGATGCTGGGCCGCTACCAGGTGGAGAAGGAGCTGGGCAAGGGCGCGATGGGCGTGGTCTACCTGGGTAAGGACCCGAAGATCGGCCGCATGGTGGCGATCAAGACCATGGCGCTGTCGCAGGAATTCGAGGCCGACGAGCTGGCCGACGTGAAGTCGCGCTTCTTCCGCGAGGCGGAAACCGCCGGGCGTCTGAGCCATCCCAACATCGTGTCGATCTTCGATGCCGGCGAGGAGCACGATCTCGCCTACATCGCCATGGAGTTCGTGAAGGGCCACGATCTCACCAAGCACACCAAGCCCAACATGCTGCTGCCGGTGCCGGAGGTGCTGCGGATCATGGCCGACGCCGCCGACGCGCTCGACTACGCGCACAGCAACAGCGTCGTGCACCGCGACATCAAGCCGGCCAACATGATGCTCTTGGACGGCAGCCAGGTGATCAAGCTGATGGACTTCGGCATCGCCCGCATCGCCGACTCCAGCAAGACCAAGACCGGCATGGTGCTGGGCACGCCCAGCTACATGAGCCCGGAGCAGCTGGCCGGCAAGAAGGTGGATGGCCGCAGCGACATCTTCTCGCTGGGCGTGACCACCTACCAGCTGCTGACCGGCTCGCTGCCGTTCCAGGCCGATTCGATGGCGACGCTGATGTTCAAGATCGCCAACGAGACCCATGCCTCGCCGCTGGTGCTGCGCCCCGACCTGCCGCCGGAGATCGTCGCGGTGATCGACAAGGCGCTGGCCAAGAACTACGAGCAGCGCTACCAGCGCGGCAGCGATTTCGCCCGCGACCTGCGCGAACTGCTGCGCAAGCTGGGTAGCTGATCCGTGGCGCTCAAGGACAAGGTTTCCACCGCCCTGCTCAGCGATGTCGGCCGGGTGCGCAACAACAACGAAGACGCGCTCGACGAAGATCAGGATATCGGCCTCCTGGTGCTGGCCGACGGCATGGGCGGCTACAACGCCGGCGAGATCGCCAGCGGCATCACCATCGCCACCGTGGTCGACACCGCCCGCCGGGAATGGAAAAACCTCAAGCACGGCGAGATCGACCAGGGCACCGGCTACAGCGTCGAGGCCCTGATGCTGCGCCACGCGGTGGAAACCGCGCACACCACCATCTACCACGTCAGCCAGAGCCAGCCGCAGTGCGCGGGCATGGGCACCACGGTGGTGACCTGCCTGTTCCACGACGACCGCCTGTCCATCGCCTATGTCGGCGACTCGCGCCTGTACCGCCTGCGCGGCGAGCGCCTGGAGCAGATCACCCGCGACCACTCGCTGCTGGAAGAGCTGATCGCCCGCGGCCACTACACCCGCGAGGAAGCCAGCAAGCTGGTGCGCAAGAACATCGTCACCCGCGCGCTCGGCGTCGAGCCGGAAGTCGCGGTCGATCTGATCGAGGAAGCGGTCGAGATCGGCGACATCATCCTGATCTGCTCGGATGGCCTCACCGACATGGTCGATGACGAGACCACGCGCTTAACGCTACTGCGGTTTGCTGATAACCTCCCAGAGGCCGCCAAGGCGCTGGTGGACACCGCCAATGAGCGCGGGGGGAAAGACAATGTTTCGGTCGCGCTGGCGCGGGTCAACGGCAGTTTTGCCCGCGGCCGACGCTGGTATGAGCGGCTGTTGGAGTGGTTTTAGGAGCAAGGGTGTGTTGGCACTAAATGCGCCGCTGCGTTGCCGGTCAAAATCGCGTCCTGCGGGGCGCGGGCCGACGCGAAGGCTTGAAGCCTTCACTAGGCCGGCAACGACGCAGGGCGCGATTTTGGCCAGCAACCCTTCGGGGCGGGACTGTTTTGGGGCATTGCAGCGTCAGCCAGAGAGGAAAATAGAACCACTATTCCCCTCTCTCGCTTCCTTGCACTGCCCCAAAACAGCCTTCCGCCGCAACGACGTATTTAGTGTCAACACACCCTAGGGAAAGATCATGGGCAAGCTCATCGTCACCGAGGCCGACGGCAAGAGCCGCGAGCTCGCGCTCGACAAGGAGCGCGTCACCATCGGCCGGCACGCCGATAACGACATCGCACTCAACGACAAGGCGGTTTCCGGCCATCACGCGGTGGTCATCACCATCCTGTCCGACTCCTTTCTGGAGGATCTCGACTCCACCAATGGCACGCTGGTGAACGGCAAGCAGGTCGCCAAGCACCCGCTCAGCCATGGCGACAGCATCACCATCGGCCGCAACACCCTGGTCTACGAAAGCGAGCAGAGCGGTACCGGCGAAGATTTCGAGAAGACCATGATCCTGCGCTCCGGCCAGGTCGCCGCCGCCATGGGCACTCCGCCGCCCGCCGCTCCGGCGGCTGGCGGCGCGCATCTGCCGGTCAACGGCCGCCTGCGCGTGGACAGCGGCTCCAGCGCCGGCAAGGAGCTGGAGCTGACCAAGGCGCTGACCACCATCGGCAAGCCGGGCATCCAGGTCGCCGCCATCACCAAGCGCGCCGACGGCTATTACATCGTCCATGTCGGCGGCGCCGCCGGCGGCAAGCGGCCGCTGGTCAATGGCGCCGAGATCGACGCCCAGGCGCGTCGGCTGAATCCCGGCGATGTGGTCGAGCTGGCCGGCACCAAGATGTCCTTCCTGATGGGCTGAACCGGCGTAGGTTCAGCAAAAACGGCAGCCCGCGGGCTGCCGTTTTGCGTTTCCTGGCCTGAAAGCTCAGGCGTAGTGGTCGAGCAGGCCGCGCAAGCGCGGCGGCGTCAGCGCCGCCGGCAACTCGGAAGTCGCCAGCTCCCCCGCCTCGCGGCCGCTGCGCGCGGGCCAGGCCGGATGGCCGCGCGACTGGGCGTCCTGACTGAACACGCTGGCCTGCGACAGGCTCAGGCCGCTATCGCCAAGCAGCTCGCGCAGGCGCGGCAAGGCCTCGCTCAACAAGTCACGGGTCGCTTGCTGGGCGGCGCCGATATGCACCTGCACGCGGCCGTCCTGCACCCGCACTTGCAGGTCGATGGCGCCGAGATCCTGCGGCGCCAGCTCGATGCGCGCCTCTTGTACGTCCTGTCCCAGCTGCCAGCTGATGTGGCTGGACAGCTGCTCCGGCCAGTCCTGGCGGCTGGTGTTGAGCGGCGGCGGCGGCAGGGGCGGCGGCTCAAGCCTGGCGCTGGCGACATTGCCGGCGGCACCGGTCGGCAGCGCGAACAGCGGCTCGCTGCCGCGACCGCCCTCCGCCACGGCCGGCGGCGGCGAATCGGCGGCGAGTGGCGGCAAAACGGCATCCGCCGCCGCGACGACCGCGGCCTGCTCGCCGGCATTGGGCTCGCCTGGCAGCACCGGAATTGCGCCAGCCGCGGCGCCGGTGGCGACACCGGCATCGGTACTGACGGCGACGGCCGGACCGGAGCGCAAGGGCTCCGTGGCGAAAGCCGGCACCGCCACCGGCGGCAACTGCAACTGGAGCTGCGACAGCAGGCTGGCGGCAGGGTCGACTGGCAGCGGTGTTTCTGGCGCCGCGGCCGGCGACACGCTCGCCGCAACCGGCTCGGCGCTGCTGACTGGCAGCAAAGGCGTTTCGGCGCAGGCGGACTCGCCGGGCTCGGCGGCCCGCAGGGAGATCGGGTCCGGCGCCCGGCAGGCGGGCTTGCCACGCAGCCCCTGCGGACGCGGCTCGACCACGACCTCGGCGGCAACCGGAGTCTGCGCTCCGGCCTGCGTGGCGCCCTGAACCACGGTCTGCTCCTGCGCCTGCGGCATGACTGCGCTCGCTGCTGCCGCTGAGTCCGCTGCCGGCGCTAACGGTGCCACAGGGCTGACACCGGCGGCCTTGCCTACCGGTGCCGGCTCGCGCGGATCGGACAGCAGGCGGGAAAACTCGACCGCCGACGAACCGGTGGCGGTGGCGGCGTTACCCACGAGCGCGGGCGTCGGCGCCGCGGCCGGCGGGGCCGCCGTCGCCGCGATCATGCCGGGCGATCAGCGACGAGCAGGCGCCGCGCCATGAAGCCGCGCACCGCGTTTTCGTCCATCTCCCGACCCTGGCGGCGGGCGTCTTTCTGACGCGCCTCCTGGGCGGCCTGGGCGAGCAGGCGGTCCAGCTTCTCCACTTCGCGATGACTGGCCAGCCAGTGCGCGCGGGCGCGCTCGACCTCCTGCGCGCTGCTGGCCACGCGCTCGGCCTGGAAACGCACCGCCTCGCGCAGACGCGCCAGAAAGGCGGCGTTGTGGCGCAGGCTGTTGACGCCGGTGGTTTCCGGCAGCGGCCGCTCCGCGTATTCGGCCTCGTAGCGGCACAGCTCGGCGTGGCGGCTCTCGGCCTGGGCGTGGCGGCGCAGCGCCTCCGCCAGTAGTTTGGCGGCCTGATCCTCCAGGCCGGCGGCACGTTGGCGCAGCGGTTCGAAACGGTGTTGTCCTGGCAGCGGGGAAGTCATGTGGCGGGACCTTGGTCGAGCAGCGCTTGGAGCTGCGTAAGGCTTTCTCCAAATCCCGCGCCAGCCTGGACATCCTGGCTCAGAAACTTTTCGATGGCCGGCCAGAGCGCGACGGCGGCGTCGGTGCGCGGGTCGCTGCCCTTCTGATAGGCGCCGATGGCGATCAGGTCGCGATTGCGCTGGTAGGCGGACAAGAGGCCGCGCAAGCGCCGCACCAGCTGCTGCTGTTCGCGGCTGGTGCAGTCGTTGGCGACGCGCGAGATCGAGGCCTCGACATCAATCGCCGGATAAATGCCACCCTCGGCGATGCGTCGCGACAGCACGATGTGGCCGTCGAGGATGCCGCGCGCGGCGTCGGCGATCGGGTCCTGGGGATCGTCGCCCTCGGTGAGCACGGTGTAGAAGGCGGTGATCGAGCCGGAACCCTCGGGGCCATTGCCGGCGCGCTCCACCAGCGCCGGCAATTTGGCGAACACGCTGGGCGGATAGCCGCGGGTGGTCGGCGGCTCGCCGATGGCCAGGCCGATCTCGCGCTGCGCCTGCGCGTAGCGGGTCAGCGAGTCCATCAGCAGCAGGACGTTGAGGCCACGGTCGCGGAAGTGCTCGGCGACGGTGGTCGCCAGCGCCGCGCCGTGCAGGCGCTGCAAGGGCGAGCGGTCGGCCGGGGTAGCGATCACGCAGGCGCGCGCCAGGCCTTCCGGCCCCAGCGAAGCTTCGACGAAGTCGCGCACCTCGCGGCCGCGTTCGCCGATCAGTCCAACCACGATCACGTCGGCGGCGGTGTAGCGGGTCATCATGCCGAGCAGCGTCGACTTGCCGACGCCGGTGCCAGCGAACAGACCCAGACGCTGCCCGCGCCCCACCGTCAGCAGCGCGTTGAGCGCGCGCACGCCGACATCCAGGGGCTCGCGCACCGGGGCGCGCTCGAAGGGATTGATGCGGCGACCCGACAGCGGCGCGCTGACTTCGCCGCGCGGCTTGGGGCGGCCGTCGAGGGGATCGCCCTCACCGTCCAGCACCCGGCCCAGCCAATCGTTGCCGACGCTGACCCGCGCCACCCGCCGCAGCGGCACCACCCGCGCATGCGGGGCGATGCCGGCGAGATCGCCGATCGGCATCAGATGCACGCGATCGCCGGCGAAGCCGACCACCTCGGCCTCCAGCGCGGCACCGTCGATATCGACCACCCGGCAGCGGCTGCCGATCTGCACCTGGCAGCCGACCGCTTCCAGGGTCAGCCCCACCACGCGGGTCAGGCTGCCCTCGACAGTCATCAGCGGTGCCCGGCTCAGCACCGGCAGCTGCTCGCGCAGGCGTTGCGCCAGATGGTGCTGGCGCTCGCGGCTCAGGCTTTCGGCGGCATTCATTCGTTGCCCAGCAGCTCGTGGGCGAGACCGGCGGCGCGGGCGTCGAGGCTGGCGTTGACGGTGGCGTGCTCGCTGCTCACCCGGCAGCCACCGGGCAGCACATCGCCGTCGGCGATCAGCGACCAGCCGGCGCCACTGATCTCGCTGCTCAAGACCTCGGTAAGCGCGCCGTAGTCCTCGGGGGCGACATGCACGCGCAGCGCGCGCGGCACCGAGCCCAGCGCGGCGGCAGCGTCACGCACCACCGCGGCGACGCGCGCCGGGTCCACCGCCAGTTCCTGCTGGGCGATGCGACGCGCGGCCTCCAGCGTCATCGCCACCAGCACCCGTTCCAGCTCAGCGTCGAGCGCGCCCAGCGGTGTGGCCAGGGCATCGAGCACCGCGCGTACCCGCGCCGCCTGTGTCTCGGCGGCGGCCAGGCCGGCGGCGCGGCCCTGGATCTCGCCGAGCGCGAAGCCGCGGGCGGCGGCCTCGGCTTCCAGCTCGGCCAGCCGCGCGGCGGTGGCGGCCGGGTCCGGCATCGGCGGCGGGGGCTTGGGGGCCTCGAAGCTGGGCAGCACCCAGCGGGTGGCGCGGGCGCCGTGTTCGGTCGTCCAGAGCTCGGACATCAGACGAAGTCCTCGCCCTTGCCGCCGAGAGCGATGCCGCCGGACTCGGCGAGCCGGCGGGCGGTAGCGAGGATGTCTTTCTGCGCCACCTCGACATCGGAAATCTTGACCGGGCCCTTGGCCTCCATGTCTTCCACCAGCATCTCGGCGGCGCGCTTGGACATGTTGCGCAGCAGCTTGTCCTTCACCTTCGGATCGGCGCCGCGCAGGGCCAGGGCCAGGGTGTCGGTGCTGATTTCGCGCAGCAGGGTCTGGATGCCGCGATCGTCGACGTCGGCGAGGTTGTCGAACACGAACATCAGGTCCTGGATGCGCTGACCCAGATCCTCGTCGACGCCCTTGATGGTTTCGGTGAGCCTGGCCTCGGTGCTGGAATCGAGCAGGTTGAGGATGGTCGCCGCCACCTTCACGCCGCCGACGCTGGAGGACTTGATGTTGGCGGTGCCGGTGAACTGCCGCTCCATGATCTCGTCCAGCTCGCGCAGCGCCTGCGGCTGGATGCCGTCAAGGGTGGCGATGCGCAGCACCACGTCGGACTGGATGCGCTCCGGCAGATTGACCAGCACCTCGGCGGCCTGATCGGGATCGAGGTAGGACAGCACGATGGCGATGATCTGCGGATGCTCGTTGCGGATCAGCTCCGCGACCGCGCGGGTCTCCATCCATTTCAGCGCTTCCAGGCCCTTGGAGTTGCGGCCGAGCAGGATGCGGTCAATGAGACCGCCGGCCTTGTCCTCGCCGAGCGCCTGCACCAGCACCTTGCGCACGTAGTCGTCGGCGCCGACCCCCAGCGAGGTCTGGCTCTCCAGGTTGGCGACGAAGCCGTGCAACACCGACTCCGCCTGCTCGCGGCTGACGCTGGAGAGATTCGCCATCGCCTGCCCCAGCCGCTGCACGTCCTTGGCGCCCAGGTGGCGCAACACCTCGGCGGCCTCGTTCTCGCCCAGCGAGAGCAGCAGGATGGCGGCGCGGTCGGTGCCGGACAGCTTGGTCTCGGCGAGGGGTGCGGAGGCGGCATCGGCCATGGCGGGTCTCTTGGGTTCCGTTGGGGGTGGTTATTCCTGCGCGATCCAGGCACGCATCACCTGGGCGACGCGCTTGGGGTCCTCGCGCACCGCCTGGCGGGCACGTTCCAGACGCTGGTCGTAGGCGGTGGTCGCCGGCGACGGTGACAGCTCTTCCTCGCCATGCGTGAGCGCGGAGGCAGGCTGCCCGGGCAGCGCTGCCCGCCCGACCGCGGCCGCGGCGTCGGCGGGCTCCGGCGGCGCCAGCGCGGCCAACTGGGCCGGGGTCAGCACCTTGCGGTCCGGTCCGCCGAACAGGCCGCGCATCACCGGGCGGATCACCGCGATGATCAGCACCAGCAACACCAGGGCGCCCAAGGCCTCGCGGGCAACGTCGCGCAACTCCGGGCGCTCCAGCAGCGGCACTTCCGGCTCCACATAGGCTTCGGTCGGCGCGAACGGTGCGTTCTGCACGGTGACGCTGTCGCCACGCTGGGCATCGAAGCCCACCGCTTCCTTGACCAGCGCCTCCATGCGGCTCAGCTCCTCGGGCTTGAGGGCGCTCGGCACCATGCCGCCCTTGCCATCGGGGCGCGGCAGGTAGTCCACCAGCACCGCCACCGACAGGCGCTGGATGCGGCCCGGCGCCTGCTTGCTGTAGCGCACGGTCTTGTCGATCTCGTAGTTGCGGGTGCTGCTGCGGCTCTGCGGACCACTGGCCTCGACCCCGCCACTGGCGGCAGCGGCCGCGTCATTGCTGGCAGCCACGGCGGCGGGATTCGCCGTGCCGGGACTGGCGGGGCTGGTCACCGCCGGCGTTGCCGCCGCGGCGGCCAGCGGTGCTGCCTCCGGCGGCTTGTTGCTGGTGGCTCCCGGCACACCGCGCGCCGCCACTGCGGCGTCGCGCTCCTCGCGGGTCTGCTCGCTGCGGATCGCCTGCGGATTCGGCTGGTATTGCTCCTCGGTCTGCTCGGCACTGGTGAAGTCCATGTCAGCCACCACCTGGGCGCTGATCCGGCCGCTGCCGGTGAGCGGCAGCAGGATGTCCTGTACCCGCCGCGTGTAGTCGTCCTCGACCCGGCGCACATGCTCGAACTGGCTGTTGGTGAGCGCACCGGCGCTGTCGCGGCTGTCGTCGGTGAGCAGATCACCGGCCTGATCGACCACGGTCACCGCCGTCGCCGGCAGCTCCGGCACGCTGGAAGACACCACATGGACGATGCTCGCCACCTGCTGCGGCGTCAGCGTGCGGCCGGGGTGCAGTTCGACCAGCACCGAGGCGCTGGGCGTGGTGCGGCCACGGGCGAAGGCCGAGGCCTTGGGGATGGCCAGATGCACCCGCGCGCTCTTCACCGGCTGCAAGGCGCTGATGGTGCGCACCAGCTCGGTCTCCAGCGCATTCTGGTAGCGCGCGCTCTCGATGAACTGCGAAACGCCGAAACCCTGCTCGCCGCGAATCGACTCGAAACCGACGCCGCCGGCCTTGGGCAGGCCCTGCCCGGCCAGCTTCAGCCGCGCGCTGCGCAACTGCGCCGCCGGCACGGTGAGCGCGCCGGTGTCGGGATCGACGCGGTTCTCGATGCCGGCGGCAGTGAGCGCGTCGGCCATCAGCGCCACGTCCTGTTCCGGCAGGCCCGAGTACAGCGGCTGGAAGCCCGGCGCCCGCGACCACATGAACAGCGAGAGTCCGGCGGCGATCGCCGCCGCCAGACCGACGAGCAGGAGCAACTGGCTCAAGCCCGGGACGGCGCTGATGCGCTCGCCCAAGGAGCGAAGATTGTCGGGTTGATCCGGGGTGAGCACGGCTTCACGCATGGCTTAGCTCGCGGCTCAGATCGGCATGTTCATGATGTCCTGGTAGGCGGCAACCACCCGGTTGCGCACCTCCACCGCCGCCCGGAAGTTCACCTGCGCGCGGGCGCCGGCGATCATCACCGAGGCGAGGTCCACCGACTTGTCGCCCAGCTCGAAGCGGGTGGACAGATCCGCCGCCGTGTTCTGCGCGCCGGCGACACCGTCCACCGCCTTGCCGAGGGTATTACTAAAGTCCGCGAGCGCCTTGCCGTTATCGGTTGCAGCGGGAGCACGCGCCGAGGCCGCATTGAGCGTGCGGATCTGGGCGAGAACCTGGTTGATGCCGATGTCGTTCATTGCGGGCCCTTGAGGCGCGGGTTTGAGCGGGCTTGGAGCAAGTCCCGGACCAGCCTGGGTGTCGGGTCTTTGACGGGGTTTGTGTAAGCCTCGGGGTCGGGCGCATGGCGCCCTGCAAGGCACGGCGCGCGGGTCTTCGGTTCGCGCATTCGCGCTCTGCTGGCTGTGCAGGGCCTGAGAGCTTTTTTTCGCCTCTTGGCGACTCACTTTTCTTTGCTTGTGCAAAGAAAAGTAAGCAAAAGAAAGCACACCCCTGCGTCGCGCCCCTACGGGGTACCCTGCGATGCTCGTGGCCGGGGGGACGCGCCCGAACTCGGCGCCCTATAGGCGCCTCGAACATGCGGGCGCTTCCATACCCCCCGACCACTGCGCTTCTCGGCGCTTACGAAGGGGACCGGAACGTCCACAGCACGGCGGTCTTCGCCCGCCGCAACCTCTACAGCAGGCGCTAGCTTCGCTCGCGCGAGGTTGGCGCAGCCAACGAGCCTGAATGCTTTTGACTTACCCCTCCCCTTCGTGGCGCCGAGAAGCGGAGGACCAAAGGGGGATAGCAGCGAGCGCATGTCTGAGACGCCTATAGGGCGCCGAGTTCGCGAGCGGCCCCTTTGGGCCGAGCATCGCAGGTTTACCCCCGTAGGGGGCGCTACGCAAGGGTGTGCTTTCTTTTGCTTACTTTTCTTTGCACAAGCAAAGAAAAGTGAGTCGCCAGGGGGCGAAAAGAAGACTTCAAACCCTGCACAGCTAAAAGAGCGCGAATGCGCGAACCACCAGCACCGCACACCAGCAGACCAAGGCGAAAGCACTGCACTCCGCCACGGCTTTCCCCCTCCCCTAACCCCTCCCCACAAGGGAGAGGGGAACTTGGGCAGAGGCAGAGGCAATGGCGCCAGGCGGGGCGTAGTCATGCTTGGCCTGTTTCAAATGGAAGGCGGCAAACAAAGAATCCAGCGCCCACCGGCGCCAGCCATTAAACTGCGCCCATGTCCGAAACCTATATCGGCGGCTTCCATGCCGTCACCGCCGCCCTCGAAGACGGCGACAAGCAACCCCGCGAAATCCTGGTCGCCGACGCCCGCCGCGACTCGCGCATGGCCGCGCTGCTGTCGCTGGCCGCACGCCGCAAGGTCACCGTGCGCACCGTCTCCAAGGACCAGCTCGACCTCTACGCCCCCGGCCTGCGCCACCAGGGCGTGATCGCGGCGGTGCCGGCAGCCGACTTCCAGGGCGAGGATGCGCTGGAAGTGCCGGCCACGCCGGACCGCCTGGTGCTGGTGCTCGACGGCGTGCAGGACCCGCACAACCTCGGCGCCTGCCTGCGCACCGCCGAGGCGGTGGGCGTCACCGCCGTCATCATCCCCAAGGACCGCGCGGTTGGCCTGACGCCGGTGGCCCGCAAGGCCGCGGCCGGCGCCGCCGAGCGGGTGCCGGTGGTGGCGGTGACCAATCTGGTCCGCACCCTGGAGCGCCTCAAGGAGCTGGGCTACTGGATCACCGGCCTGGCCGGCGAGTCCGACGAGCTGATCTACGACGTCGACCTCACCGGCCCCACGGTGATCGTCATGGGTGGCGAAGGCGATGGCCTGCGCCGGCTCACCCGCGAAACCTGCGACAAGCTGGTGCGCATTCCCATGGTCGGCGAGATCGAGAGCCTGAATGTCTCGGTGGCCGCCGCGGTCTGCCTCTACGAGTCCTTCCGCCAGCGCCAGGCCGCCGCGGCCAAGACCAGAAAGCCGCCCGCCCGGCGCAAATAGGCGCTCGTCGGCGGGCCGTTCAAGGTCCGCGACAGGAAGCCGTCACCGCTGCCCGAAAAACCTCAGGCACGGGACTTGAAGGAGCCCCTCCGACCAGACCCTTTTGGCTGACGGAGGTGCCCCATGTCCGACCCGCTATTCGGCGTCCACGCCGCGGCGCTTTCGCTTGGCCGTCAGCGCATGGACGTGCTCGCCAGCAATCTGGCGAACGCCGACACCCCGCATTTCCAGGCCAAGGACATCGACTTCGAGCGCGCGCTCGCGGCCCAGACCGCGGTCGCCGACGCCGAGCGCCTGAGTGGCAGCGATGCCCGCCATCTGAGCACGGCCGCCGAGCCCGGTGAAGCCGAAACCGTGTGGCGCGTGCCGCTCCAAGCCTCGGCCGACGGCAACACCGTCGACGCCCAGATCGAGCAGGCGCAGTTCGCCGACGCGGCGCTGCGCTACCAGGCCAGCCTCAATTTTCTCGACGGTCGGGTGCGCTCGCTGATGACCGCCATCACCGGACAATCCGCATGAGCCGCTTCCCGGTCTTCGATGTCGCCGGCTCGGCGCTGGCGGCGCAGTCGGTGCGCCTCAACGCCACCGCCTCCAACCTCGCCAACGCCAACAATCTCGCCGGCTCGCCGGAGGCGGTGTACCGCGCTCACGAGCCGGTGTTCCAGAGCGTTGACGGCGGCGTGCGCGTGCAGGAAGTGCGCGAGGACAGCCGCGAGCCGCAGAAGCTCTACCAGCCCGGACATCCGCTCGCCGACCCCGAGGGCTACGTCTATGCCCCCAACGTCAACGTCGTCGAGGAGATGGTCAACATGATCTCCGCCTCGCGCAGCTACCAGAGCAACATCGAGGTGTTCAACACCTCGAAAGATCTGGCGCTGCGCACCCTCACTCTCGGCAAGTAAGTAAAGGACTCCCATGACCAGCAGCGTTGGCGGCTACGAGTCGCTAGGCCTAGGCACGGCGGTGCAGAGCAGCAAGAAGAGCGAGATCGGCCAGGCCGATTTCCTCAAGCTGATGACCACCCAGCTGCAGGCGCAGGACCCGTTCAAGCCGATGGACTCCAGCCAGTTCCTGGGCCAGATCGCGCAGTTCTCGCAGGTTTCCGGCTTGCAGGATCTCAACAGCGCCTTCGCCGGTCTCGCCAGCAGCCTCACCGCCAACCAGACCCTGCAAGGCGCCGCCCTGGTCGGCCGCGAGGTGCTGGTCGCCGGCAGCCGTCTGAATCTCGGCAGCGAGGGCAGCGTCAACGGCGCCATCGAGGTGCCGCAGTCCGGCTGGCTGTCGGTGGAGATCAGCGATGCCAGCGGCCAGGTGGTGCGCCATATCGACTACGGCGCCCAGGGTGCCGGCCGCGGCGACTTCAGCTGGGACGGTCTCGATGACGACGGCAAACGCCTGCCGGCCGGTAGCTACAAATTCCAGGCGCAGGTCAGCAGCGATGGTGGCAGCAGCGTCGCCGCCAATACCTATGTACTCGGCCAGGTGATCGGCGTGCAGCCGTCGAGCTCCGGCCTGCAAGTCGAGGTCAGCGGCATCGGCACGCTGCCGCTGTCGCAGATCGAACGCATCCAGTAGTCAGCCCCCAACACAACCCTTTCCTCGCAGGAGGCTTTACATGTCCTTCAACTTCGCGCTCAGCGGCCTCAACGCCGCCTCGTCCGACCTCAACGTCACCGCCAACAACATCGCCAACGCCAACACCATCGGCTTCAAGAACAGCCGCGCCGAGTTTGGCGATGTGTTCTCCGCCACCTCCTACGGCCTGTCGCGCACCGCCAGCGGCAACGGCACCCGCCTGCAGGACATCCGCCAGCAGTTCAAGCAGGGCAACATCAACTACACCGAGAACACCCTCGATCTCGCGATCAGCGGCGAAGGCTTCTTCACCGTGCGCAGCGACAAGGGCGTGGCCTACACCCGCGCCGGTGCCTTTGGCGCCGACCAGAACGGCCTGGTGGTGAACAACGCCGGCCAGCGCCTGCAGGTGTTCCCGCCGCTCGCCGGCGGCGGCTTCGACACCGCCAACATCGGCGACCTGCGCCTGGGCACCGCCGACAGCCCGCCGAAGGCGAGCAGCCTCTTGGAAGTGGTGGCCAACCTGCCGGCGGATGCCAGCGCGCCGACCATCACGCCGTTCTCCGCCACCGACCCCAACAGCTACAACCAGGGCACCTCGGTGACGCTCTACGACTCGCTGGGCACTGCGCATCCGGCCAATCTCTACTTCGTGAAGTCGGCCACCGCCGGCGCCTGGGACGTGCACGTCACCGTCGACGGCAACGAGGTGGGCAGCGCCCAGACCATCCAGTTTTCCGGCACCGGCGCGCTCACCTCGCCGGCCAACGGCCAGCTGAGCCTGGCGATGGTGACGCCCAGCAACGGCGCCGCGCCGCTCAGCCTCAATCTGGATATCGACAAGCTCAGCCAGTACGGCAGCAAATTCACCGTCTCCCGTCTGAACCAGGACGGCTATGCCGCCGGCGATCTGACCGGCCTCAACATCAGCGACGAGGGCGTGGTCGAGGGCACCTATTCCAACGGCCAGAAGATCCCGCTCGGCAAGGTGGCGCTGGCGCTGTTCAGCAATGCCCAGGGCCTGAAGCAGCTCGGCGATACCGCCTGGAGCGAGACCATCGACTCCGGCCCGGTGCTGCTCGGTTCGGCCGGCACCGGCTCCTTCGGCCAGGTGCAGTCGGGCGCGCTGGAGGCCAGCAATGTCGACCTCACCGCGCAGCTGGTGAACATGATCACCGCGCAGCGCAACTTCCAGGCGAACGCGCAGATGATCCAGACCAGCGACTCGATCACCCAGACCATCATCAACATCCGCTAGCCAGCCCCACCGCGCCGGAGCGCCTTTAAGCCATGGACCGCGCCCTCTACGTCGCCCTCTCCGGCGCCACCCAGACGCTGCGCGCCCAGGCGGCCAACAACCACAACCTGGCCAATGCCAGCACCACCGGCTTCAAGGCCGAGCTGGTGGTGGCCGAAGCCAAGCAGATCGCCGGCACCGGCTTCGAGAGCCGCGTCAACGCCCGTAGCCTCGACGCCGGCATCGACAGCCGCGCCGGCACCATCCTCAGCACCGGCCGGGAGCTGGATGTCGCGCTCGGCGCCGGCGACTGGCTGGCGGTGCAGGCCGCCGACGGCCGCGAGGCCTACACCCGCGCCGGCGAGTTGCAGGTCGACGCCGACGGCCTGCTGCGCACCCGCGGCGGGCAGGAGGTGCTGGGCGAAGGTGGGCCTATCCAGGTTCCGCCCAACTCCCAGCTCAGCATCGGCAGCGACGGCAGCATCTCGGTGATCCCGCTGGGGCAGACCAGCGGTACCGCGGTGACGGTCGGGCGGCTCAAGATTGTGGCGGCCGAGCCGACACAGCTGACGAGGGCCGGCGACAACCTGTACTTCGCCCGCGAGGGCAGCCCGCCGCTGGAGACCAGCAGCGGTGCGAAGGTGGTCGCCGGCGCTCTGGAAAGCAGCAACGTCAACATCGCCGAGTCGATGGTGACGATGATCGAGCTGGCCCGGAACTTCGAGCTGCAAACCCGCGCGATGAAGTCCGCTGATGAAAACGCCCAGCAGGCGGCCAGCCTGTTGCGCATGAAGTGAGATGCCATGGCTGACATCCTCAACATCGGGTCTTCCGCGCTGCTGGCCGCGCAGCGCGGCCTGGAGGTGACCAGCCACAACGTCGCCAACGTCAACACCCCGAACTACTCGCGACAGCGCATCGAGCAGTCGGCGCGCGTCGGCCGATTCGACAGCAGCGGTGGTGTCAGCGTCGATCTCACCCGCCGGCTCAACGATGCGCTGCTGGAAACCCGGCTGGTGCGCAACAGCAGCGAAACCGCGCGGCTGAGCAGCTTCGACGGCTTGGCGCAGCGGGTAGACAGTCTGCTGTCGGACCCCGACACCGGGCTCTCCTCCAGCCTCGACAGCTTCTTCTCCTCGCTCTCCGATCTCGCCGCCGACCCGACCTCGACCGCGGTGCGGCAGAGCACCCTGGGCGCCGCCCAGTCGCTGGCCGACCGCTTCAACAGCCTGCACGGCGAACTCTCCTCGCTGGACTCGGAAATCGACCAGCGCCTGAGCATCGCCGTCGGCACGCTCAACGACCAGACCACGGCGCTGGCAAAGCTCAACGAGCGCATCGCCAGCGCCGGCAGCAATGCCTCACCCGACCTGCTCGACAGCCGCGACAAGCTGGTGCAGGACATCGCCGGCCAGTTGCGGGTGAGCACCGTGCAGCAGAGCGACGGCAGTCTCAATCTCTACACCGGCTCCGGTCAGCCGCTGGTGGTGGGCAGCACCGCGATTCCGCTGGCGACCAGCGCCGACCCCTTCCGCCCCGACCGCATCGAGATCGCCGGCGGCAGCCAGCTCTCCGGCGGGGCCATCGGCGGCCTGCTCGACGCCCGCCGGGAACTGATCGACCCGGCGCTGGAAAAGCTGGGCCGCATGGCGGTGGTGATCAGCGACCGCGCCAACAGCATCCAGGCGCAGGGCGTGGACCTCAAGGGCAATAGCGGCTCGCCGCTGTTCACCCCGCTCGACGGCGAGGTGCTGGCCGCCAGCGGCAATACCGGCAGCGCGCAGCTGGACCTGAGCCTGAGCAATAGCGGTGCGCTGACCGGCGGCGACTACCTGCTGCGCTACAGCGGCGGCAACTGGCAGCTGACGCGCGCCAGCAGCGGCGCCGCGGTGAGCTTGAGCGGCAGCGGCACTGCGGCCGATCCCTTTACCGCCGAAGGCCTGTCGCTGGTGGTCAGCGGCAGCGCCAGCGAGGGTGACCGCTATCGGCTGTCACCCAGCCGCGAAGCGGCGGCGGCCTTCAAGCTGAGCCTCAGCGACGCCGGCGGCTTGGCCGCGGCCAGTCCCTTGAGCGCCAGCGCCAGCCTCGCCAACACCGGCAGCGCCAAGCCCGCCAGCTTAAGCGTCACCGATGCCAGCAATCCGGCGCTGAAGACTCCGGCCAGCATCGTCTTCACCAGCGCTACCACCTATTCGATCAACGGCGGCGCCGAGCAGAGCTGGACTGCCGGCAGCGCCATCAGCGGCAACGGCTGGAGCTTGAGCCTGAGCGGCAGCCCGGCCGCCGGCGACAGCTTCAGCCTGGCAGCGACCGCGGCCGGCAGCGGCGACAACCGCAATGCCCTGGCGCTGTCCGGGCTCGCCAGCCAGAAGCTGCTCGACGGTGGCACCAGCAGCCTGGTTTCCGCCAACAGCAATCTGGTCACCCAGATCGGCTCCACCGCCGAGCGGGTCGGCATCGCCAAGACCGCCGCCGAGGCCTTGCAGGCGCAGGCGCAGACCGAGCGCGACTCGCTCTCTGGCGTGAATCTCGACGAAGAGGCCGCCAACCTGATCCGCTACCAGCAGGCCTATCAGGCCGCCGCCCAGGTGATCGCCACCGCCAGCGCCGCCTTCGAGTCGCTGCTCGCCGCCGCCAGGAGCTAGTTGCCATGCGCCTGTCCACTCTCGGCGTCCACAACGCCAGCGTTACCAGCCTCTTGAACAAGCAAGCCGAGCTGGCGCTCACCCAACAGAGAATCAGCTCGGAGCGCAAGTTCCGCACCGCCGGCGAGAACCCCGCCGGCATGGCGCAGTCACTGGCGCTCGACAGCGCGCAGGCCGCCCACGCGCGGCTCGCCGACAACGTCACCACCCTGCGTCATCGCTTGTCGGTGGAGGAATCCACGCTCGGCGCCGTCGACGACAACCTGACCCGCGTCCGCGAGCTGGCCTTGCAGGCCAACAGCGCTGCGCTCTCCAGCGATGACCGCAAGCAGATCGCCGGCGAGCTGGAGCAGCTGTATGCGCGGCTGGTGGATCTCGCCAACAGCGACGACGGCACCGGCCATCATCTGTTTGCCGGCAGCCGCGACGGCGACGCACCGTTCGCGATCAGCGCCGGCGGCGTCAGCTACAGCGGCGACCAGCAGCCGCGCGAGCTGCCGGTCGGCACCGGCACCCGCATGGCCGATGGCGACTCCGGCGACGCGGTGTTCCTGCGCATCCAGACCGGCGCGCAGGTGCAGGCGGCCAGCAGCAACGGCGGCACGCTCTCGGTCGCCAGCCTGGATTCGGCCGCCGGCAGCGCGCAGGCCCTGAGCTTGAGCTTCAGCGGCGGCCAGTACGAGGCCCGCGCCGCCGACGGCAGCCTGGTGCAGTCCGGCAGCTACAAGGCCGGTGATTCCCTGAGCCTGCCCGGCGTGCGCCTGACGCTGAAGGGCACGCCCGCCGACGGCGACCGCCTGAGCCTGACGCCCGGCGGCAATCAGGACTTGTTCGCACAGCTGCGCTCGGTCATCACCTCGGTGCAAGCCCCGGTCGCCACCGATGCCGAACGCGCGCAAGCACAGACGCTGCGCAGCAGCGCGCTGAGCGCGCTCGACGCCGGCATGAACCACATCTCTAGCGTGCGCAGCTCGGTAGGCACGCGGCTGGCTTCGCTGAACGAGGTCGAGACGCAGCTGGGAGCGCTGGACGAACAACTGCAAACCACCTTGTCCGATGTCCGCGACATCGACTACGCCGAGGCAATCAGCAAGCTGCAGTTGCAGACCACCGGCCTGCAGGCGGCGCAAGCGGTGTTTGCCAAGGTGCAGGGGCTGACCTTGTTCAACTACATCCGCTGAGCGGGTGTGGCTGTTTGCTGTCTCGCGGAGACGAGGCGGAAATAGGCGCAGCATTGTTTGGCACCGCCGAGCGCCATCGGCCATGCGTGTGCCGATGGCCTTGCCCTCTCAGTCCCCCTCCCCTTTCTCAGTTCCCCTCCCCTTGCGGGGAGGGGTTAGGGGAGGGGGAAAGCCGTAGCGGAGTGCTTGTGCTTTCGCCTTGGTCTGCATGTGTGCGGTTCGCGCGTTCGCGCTCTGCTGACTTCGCAGGGCCTGATAGCTTTTTTTCGCCCCCTGGCGACTCACTTTTCTTTGCTTGTGCAAAGAAAAGTAAGCAAAAGAAAGCACACCCCTGCGTAGCGCCCCCTGCGGGGGTAAACCTGCGATGCTCGGTCTCCGGGGGACGCCGGCGAACTCGGCGCCCTATAGGCGCCTCAAACAGGCGCCGGCTTCCATACCCCCGGAGACCTCCGCTTCTCGGCGCTACGAAGGGGACCGGACCATCTACAGCACGGCGGCCTTCGTCCGCCGCAAAGACAGAAGCAACCGCAGGCGCGCGCTTCGCTCGCGCGATGTCGGCGTAGCCGACGAGCCTGAGTGCCGTTGATGTGGCTTTTGACTTGCCCTCCCCTTCGTAAGCGCCGAGAAGCGCAGTGGACGGGGGGTATGGAAGCGCCCGCCTGTTCGAGGCGCCTATAGGGCGCCGAGTTCGGGCGCGTCCCCCCGGCCACGAGCATCGCAGGGTACCCCGTAGGGGCGCGACGCAGGGGGGTGCTTTCTTTTGCTTACTTTTCTTTGCACAAGCAAAGAAAAGTGAGTCGCCAGGGGGCGAAAAAAAGCTCGCACCAACAGCAGACTCAGCAGAGCGCGAAGGCGCGAACCACAACCCAGCAGACCAACGCGAAGGCGCTGCACTCCGCCACGGCTTTCCCCCCTCCCCTAACCTGGCCGGCCATCGGCCCATGCATGGCCGATGGCGTTCGGCGGGGCGAAGTCATGCTTCGCCCATTTCCCCCTCACCCCCACAAGGGGGAGGGGGAACAACTGCGGCCCAAAAAATGGCGGCAGAAACAAAAACGCCGCGCTGGTTAGCGCGGCGTCTTGTCGCCGGTTCGGCGAGGCCTGCCTCAGCCACCCAGATAGGGCGGCGGCGTCCAGGCCGACTGCTCATTGCCCTCGACCACCGCCTTGATGACGATGTCCACGCGCCGGTTGCGCGGCTCAGCGACACCGTCGCCCGTGCGCACCAGCAACTCGCGCTCGCCACGCCCCTCCTCGCGGATACGGCCGGCGGGCAGGCCCTGCCCGGCCAGATAAGTCCCGACGCTGGCGGCGCGCTGATCCGATAGCGTCTGGTTGTAGGCGCTGCTGCCGACGGTGTCGGTGTGGCCGACCACATGCACCACGGTCTGGTCGAAGCTCTTCAGCGTGCCGGCGATCTTGGCGAAGGTGGCCAGCGCGGTGGCCGACAGCTGCGCCGAGCCGGTATCGAAGGAGACATCGCTGGCAACCCCGATCTTCAGGGTATTGGCATCGAGCTGGGTGATCACCAGCTCCTTGCGGCGGGCCTCCTCGGCGAGCTTGGCTTCCAGCTCGCGGCGCTGGCGATCCATGTAGCCACCCACCGCACCGCCGGCAATGGCACCGACCACGGCACCGACGATGGGCGCGCCATCGGCGCCGCTCACCTGGTGGCCGATCACGCCACCCAGCACCGCGCCGACACCGGCGCCGATCTTCTTGTCGCGGTTGGGGTCGCCGGCACAACCGGCCAGGGTGGCCACGGCCAGGACCAGGGCGAGGGGTTTGAAGGTCTGCATGATGTTTATCTCCGCTTCTTGGGGCGTCTGGAATTCGAGGGCTGGCGTGACGAGTCCTGCGGCTTCGGATGGCGCCCCTTGGCAGCTGGGCGATGGCCGGCAGAACCTGGGGTGGAGTCTGTGCGGGCACGATGAACCGGTTCTGAACCTCGCTCGGAGGTGGCCGTGGCCGGCACCAGATCGATCTTGCGCTCCTCCAGATTGACCCGCACCACCTGCACACGGATCGGCTGGCCCAGGCTGTAGGCATGGCCGCTGCGCCGGCCGACCAGACGCTGGGTCTTGGGGTCGAACTGGTAGGCCTCCTCGCCCAGGGCCGAGATGTGCACCAGACCGTCGATGTAGAGGCCGCTGAGATCGACGAACAGTCCGAAGGCGGTCACCGCGCTGACCACGCCGTCGAAGCTGTCGCCGACGCGGTGGCTCATGAACTCGCACTTGAGCCAGCTGCTGACATCGCGGGTGGCCTCGTCGGCGCGCCGCTCGGTCATCGAGCAGTGCAGGCCCAGAGCTTCCATCTGCTCCTGGCTGTAGGGGAAGCTCGTCGGCTTGCGGCGCTTGACGATGTGCTTGACCGCGCGGTGCAGCAGCAGGTCGGGGTAGCGGCGGATCGGCGAGGTGAAGTGCGCGTAGTGCTCCAGCGCCAGGCCGTAGTGGCCGAGCGGCTCGGGGCTGTAGCGCGCCTGCGCCATCGTGCGCAGGATCATCATGTGGATCAGACTGGTGTCCGGGCGACCACGCGCCGCCTCGGTGACCGCCGCGAAGTCCTTGGCTTGCGGCTCTTCGCCACCGCCCAGGGTGAGCGCGCGGCCGGCGAGGAAGTCCTTGAGCACCAGCACCCGCTGCGGGTCCGGCCGCTCGTGCACGCGATGCAGGGCCGGCGTCTCGCGGCCGCTGACGAATTTCGCGGCCTCGATGTTGGCGGCGATCATGCATTCCTCGATCAGCCGGTGCGCGCGGGTGCGCTGTACCGGCACGATGCGGGCGATCTTGCGGTCCTCGGTGAACTCGAACTTGGTCTCCTGGCCCTCGAAGTCGATGGCGCCGCGCTGCTGACGCGCCGCGAACAGGGCGGTGAACACCGCGTCGAGGTCCTGCAGATGCGGCAGCAGCTTGGCATTGCTGCGCGCCAGCTCGCCCTTGGGTTCGGCGAGCATGGTGGCGACGTCTTCATAGATCAGCCGCGCCTGCGAGCGCATCACCGCCTCGTAGAACTTGGCGGTGCTGACCTCGCCGTCCTTGCCGAGCTTCATGTCGCAGACCAGGCAGAGGCGATCGACGTTCGGGTTGAGCGAGCACAGGCCGTTGGACAAGGCCTCCGGCAGCATCGGGATCACCCGTCGCGGGAAGTACACCGAAGTGCCGCGCTTGGTCGCCTCCTCGTCCAGCGGGCTGCCCGGCTCGACGTAGGCGGAGACGTCGGCGATCGCCACCACCAGGCGGTAGCCACCGCGCACTTTCTCGGCGTAGACGGCATCGTCGTAATCGCGGGCGTCGATGCCATCGATGGTCATCAGCGGCAACTTGCGCAGATCGACGCGGCCTTCGATGTCGGCGGCGCGCACCTCGGGGCCGAAAGCCTCGGCCTCGGCTTCCACCTCGGGCGGGAACTCGTGCGGCAGATCGTGGCGGCGCAGCGCGATCTCGATCTCCAGGCCCGGCGCCAGATGCTCGCCGACGATCTCGGTGACGCGGCCGGTCATCGGGTTGCGGCTGCCCGGCAGGCTGAGCATTTCCGCCCGCACCACCTGGCCGTCCTTGGCGCCGCCGAGATCGGCGGCAGCGACGCTCAGCTCAAAGGGCTGGGCCTTCTGGTTGTCCGGTGTCACCAGCCAGCGCCCGCCTTCGCGGCGCAGGCGGCCGACCACGAAGCGCGGCGCGGTGCTGAGCATGGCGACGAACTCACCGGACAAGCGGCCGTTGGCCTCGACATTGGTGATCCGCACCCGCACCCGGTCGCCAGTCATCAGGCCGCGCATCTCGCGCGCCGGCAGGAACACGTCCTCGCCCGGTCCGTCGACCACCACAAAGCCGAAGCCGTCGCGATGGGCGGACACCTTGCCGCCCAGCTCGTCGCCCACTTTCGGAGGCAGCTGCACTTCCGGCGTGACACTGGCGGCGCGCTTGCCCGCCACCGACTTGGAGGCGACCGGCATTGCAGGCTTCGCAGTGGGCGCCGCGGCCACCGGCGGGCCACTGATCAGGCGCGAGAGCGACTGCGCGGCGCTCTTCGCGGCCGCCAGCATGCCACCCTGAGGCTTGGTGGCCGGCGGCGTCGGGACATCCACCACCAGGGTCACCTTGGCCGCGGCGGCCGAAGGTTTCGGAGTCGGGGAATGCACCGGCTTGCTCACCGCCTCGACGGCCACCGGCTTGGCCGTGGTGGCCACTGGTTTGGCGGCTGGCGCCAACGTCGCGGGCGGCACCGCGTCCAGCGGCGTGGTCTCCAATCGGCCACGACGATCCAGGCGCACCTGGCCGCTGCGACCCAGCTCCAGCAGGCGCTTCTCCAGCGCGGTCTGCTCCGGCAGCTTCTTCAACTTGAAGTAGCCGATGAGGTCGTCGAGCGAGCCGGGCGACTGCCGCAGCCGGGCCAACACCGCTTCGACGCTGGGCACGCCGGCCGAGGCCTGGGGCTTGCCTGCGCCCTTGGCCGGCACCACGTCGGCGGTCTTCCAGGGCTCGTCGTAGGGCGTGCCGCCGCGATTCTGGGGTGAGCTGGAACTTGTACGTTTTTTCATTGACAACAGGCGGCCTCGCCGCGATACTGCGCGCCCTTGGAATTCGGCGGCTGTGATGGATGCCGATTCTCAGGCCGAGATGGCGGAATTGGTAGACGCACCAGTTTCAGGTACTGGCGGGTAACACCGTGGAGGTTCGAGTCCTCTTCTCGGCACCAACAAAACAAGCCCAGCCTTTGGCTGGGCTTTTTTGTTGTTGGTGCCTGCGGCACGATTTCTTGCTGGCTCCCCCAGCTTGCCGATGAAGCCGGCAAGCTCGTCCCCTCGCCGGGGGCGAAACGGAGCCGTGCGGGAGTACCTTGAATGGCACCCCCGCCCGTTTCGCGGGCGGCCAAGGATGGCCGCCCAGGGGGGCGATCCAGAGAGCTGCCGTCGCGCCAGGGACGGCAGAGATACGGCTCGGCAGAATCAATCAAACGGATGGTGCAGCACGATGGTGTGCTCGCGATCCGGGCCGGTGGAGATGATCGCGATCTCGACTTCGGTCACCTCTTCCATGCGCCTCAGATAGCGGCGCGCGTTTTCCGGCAGGTCTTCGTAACGGCTAATGCCGAAGGTGCTGCTCTGCCAACCCGGAAGCTCCTCGAAGATCGGTTCGACCTTCTCGAAGCCCTCGGCGCCGATCGGCGGATTCTCGATCACCTGACCATCGAGCTTGTAGCCGGTGCAGATGCGGATGGTTTCCAGCGCATCGAGCACGTCGAGCTTGGTGACCACCAGGCCGGACACCGAGTTGTTGAAGATCGAGCGGCGGGCAGCGACGGCATCGAACCAGCCGCAGCGGCGCGGCCGGCGCGTCACCGTGCCGAATTCGTCACCGACCTTGCGGATGTGGGCGCCGATGCCTTCCGGGCCGTCTTCCAGCTCGGTGGGGAACGGTCCTGAACCAACCCGGGTGGCGTAGGCCTTGACGATGCCCAGCACGTAGTCGAGTTCACGCGGGCCGACACCGGTGCCGGTGGCGGCACCGCCGGCGGTGGTGTTGCTGCTGGTGACGTAGGGATAGGTGCCGTGGTCGATGTCGAGCAAGGCGCCCTGGGCACCTTCGAACAGCACGTTGTCGCCGCGCTTGAGATGCTGGCGCAGGTGCTCGGTGACGTCCGCCACCATCGGCTTGATGACTTCCGCATAGGCCAGCAGATCGTCCAGCGTCTGCTGGAAGTCCTCCGGCGCTTCCTTGTAATAGTGGGTCAGCACGAAGTTGTGATAGGCCATCAGCTCGCCGAGTTTGGCGGCCAAGAGATCGCGCTGGTAGAGGTCGCCGACCCGTACCGCGCGGCGCGCCACCTTGTCCTCGTAGGCCGGGCCTATGCCCTTGCCGGTGGTGCCGATCTTGGCCTCGCCGCGCGCGCGCTCGCGCGCCTGGTCGAGCCGCGCATGCACCGGCAGCACCAGGGGCGCGGCCTCGCTGATCTTCAGTCGCGAGCGCACTTCCATGCCGGTGGCTTCGACGGTCTCCAGCTCGCTCTTGATGCCCAGCCGGGCGCTGCCGCAGATGTGCGCCAAGGACAGCACCACGCCATTGCCGATATAGCAGGGCGCGCCCTCGCGCATGACGCCCGAGGGGATCAAATTGAGCGCGGTCTTCTTGCCCTTGATGACCAGGGTATGGCCGGCGTTGTGGCCGCCCTGGAAACGGACCACGGCCTGCGCGCGGTCGGTGAGCAGGTCGACGACCTTGCCCTTGCCCTCATCGCCCCACTGGGCACCGATCACTACGACGCTCTTCCCCATGTGCTTCCCCTTACTAAAAACAGTTCAGGCCGCGCCCAGGCGCAGCAATTCATTGACGTCGGCCGAGAAACCGGTGGCCGGCCGGGCCATGCCGAATTCGCCGCCGACGCCGTCGTAACGGCCACCGCGCGCCAACTCGCGGCCGTGGCCGGGCGCGAAGGCGGCGAAAGTCAGGCCGGTGTGGTAGCGGGCACCGCGCAGCTCAGCGAGATCGAGATGGATCGGCAGACCGGCGTGCTGGCGGCCGATCGCAGCGATCACCTGCTCCAGCGTGCGCAGCGCCAGCGTCACGCCGTCGCCATAACCAGACAGCGTACGCGCGGCGCTTTGCAGCACGCTGACATCGCCGTGCAGGCCGGTGAGCGCCTGCAAGGCCGCGGCGGCTTCGGCGGCGATGCCCAGGCCGGCGGTGAACGCCGACAGCTCCGGCCGCGACTTGCGCTGCAGGATGTCGAACAACGCGGTCTCGTCCTCGCCCGACAAGGCCAGGCGATCGACCACCGCGCGGTAGACGCCGACATGGCCGAGGTCGAGATGCACGTCGGCGACCCCGGCCAGACGCAGGGTGTCGAGCATCAGCGACAGCACCTCCAGATCGGCGCCGGCAGTGCCCTCGCCAGCCGGCGTGCCGAACAGCTCGCAGCCGACCTGGCGCGGCGAGCGCGGCCCGCCGAGCGCGTCGGGGCGGGTGCGTAGCACCGTGCCCAGATAGCAGAGCCGCACCACCGGGGTGTCGGCAAAGTGCCGGGCGGCGATACGCGCCGCCTGCGGCGTCATGTCGCTGCGCAGGCCCAGCAGGCGGCCGCTGGCCGGGTCGGTGAGCTTGAAGGTGAGGCTGTCGAGATCGGCACCGGCGCCGGTCAGCAGGGAGTCCAGGTGCTCCAGGAACGGCGGCAGGATCAGCTCATAGCCAGCCGCGCGGTAATGGTCGAGCAGCGCACGGCGCAGCCCTTCGGCGCGCCAGGCCTGTTGCGGCAGCGCCTCTTCCATTCCATCCGGCAGCATCCACAGCTTGGTCATGACTATCTAGGGTGTAGAAAGAAAATGCAGCAGCCCGGCGCCACTCAGCATGGCGACCAGGCCCAATAAGCGCAGCGGCCGGTCTTCAAGACTGGCCGCGCGCAGCAACGATTCGCGGAACCGGCGCGGCGACAGGAAGGGCAGCATGCCCTCGATCACCATCACCAGGGCCAGCGCCCGCAGAAAATCATCGCCCACGGAAAACTACTTGCCGGCCTTGAAGCTGCGGAAGAATTCCCCTTCGGGCTGCAACACCATCACGTCGTTGGGACCGCCGAAGGCATCGCGGTAGGCACCCAGCGAGCGGTAGAAGCGATAGAACTCGGCATCGGCGCCATAGGCCTTGGCATAGATGTCGGAAGCCTTGGCATCGCCCTCGCCGCGCAGCTTTTCGGCATCGCGGTAGGCATTGGCAACGGTGATCTGCGCTTCGCGATCGGCCTCGGCGCGGATCTTCTCGGCCTCTTCGGCGCCGCGGGCGCGGTAGTCGGCGGCGATCCGCGAGCGCTCGGCGCGCATGCGTTCGTACACCGAGCCGCTGACGTTGTCGTTCTGCGGCAGATTGATCGACTTGATGCGCACGTCGATGATCTCGATACCCAGCTCCTTGACCTTGTCGGCAGCGCTGGCTTCCAGCGCCTGCATCATCTGGTCACGCTGGCTGGTCACCGCCTGCTGGATGGTGCGCGAGCCGAACTGGTCGCGCAGGCCGCGGTTGACGATGGCGGACAGGCGATCCGCCGCGACCAGACCCTGGCCGCCGGTGGAGCGGTAGTACTGGAGCGCATCGGCGACCCGCCACTTCACATAGAAGTCGACCTCGACGTTCTTCTTCTCGACAGTCAGGAAGTTCTCGGTCTGGTTGTCGAGCGTGAGGACGCGGCCGTCGAACTTCTTCACCGACTGGATGAACGGCAGCTTGAAGTGCAGGCCCGGCTCAAAGTCGGCGGTACGCACCGCCGACAGCTGGAACAGCACCGCGCGTTCGCGCTGGTCGACGATGAAGGCGGAATTGCTGAGCGCGAACAGCACCAGAATCAGTGCGCCGAACGCTAGCAGGCTACGGTCCTGGTTCATTGGCGGCTCCGGTCACGGGAACGGCTGGCATCGGCACCGTTGGCGCGCGACGCGGCGGTGGCTTCCGGCACCGCCTCCAGCAGCGGCGCCTTCGGCTGGTTCTTCAGCAGCTGATCGAGCGGCAGGTAGATCATCGGCGAACCCTTGTCGACATCGACCAGCACCTTGCTGGTCTTGCCCATCACCTCGCTCATGGTGTCGAGGTAGAGGCGGTCGCGGGTGACCTGCGGCGCCTTGCGGTATTCGGTCACCAGCTGGCTGAAGCGCGAGGCATCACCCTGGGCCTTGGCGATCACCTGATCGCGGTAACCGCTGGCTTCCTCCAGCTCACGGGCGGCGGCGCCGCGCGCACGCGGAATGCGCTCGTTGGCATAGGCCTGCGCCTCGTTCTTCAGGCGCTCCAGGTCCTCACGCGCCTTGATGGCGTCGGCGAAGGCGGCCTGCACCGCTTCCGGCGGCTGCACCTGCTTGAGGTTGACCTCGTTCACCACCAGGCCGACCTTGTACTCATCCAGGCGCTCCTGCAGCAGCAGCTTGGTGCGGTCGGCCACCGCCTCGCGACCGTCGGTGAGGATGAAGTCCATCTTGTTCTGCCCCACCACCTCGCGCACCGCCGCCTTGGTGGCCTGGCGCAGGGTGAGGTCGGGGTCGTCGACGTTGACCACGTAGTCCACCGCCGAACTGACGCGGTACTGCACCGACAGCTCGACATCGACGATGTTTTCGTCCTGGGTGAGCATGGTGGCGCGGTCGGTGACATTGCGCACGCCGGTGAGGTTCACCTTCTCGTGGCTCTCGATCGGCCAGGGCAGGCGCCATTGCAGACCGGGCTCGGTGGTGCCGACATAGGCGCCGAAGCGGAACACCACGGCGCGCTGCTGCTCATCAACGGTGTAGAAGCCGGACATCACCCACAGCAGGGCAATCAGACCAAGACCCAGTCCAAGGCCACCGGCCAGACGCGGGCCGGAGCCAGGCTTGCCGCCGCCGCCCTTGCCGGAGAGGCGCGCCTTGAAGCGCTTGAACAGCTCTTCCAGATCGGGGGGCCCTTGGTTGCTGCCCTTTCCGCCCTGATTCCAGGGGTCACGGTTGCCCGACCCCGGTTCGTTCCATGCCATTAGCTAAATTCTCGTCTGAGTGATCCAGATTCGGCTGCTGCCGTCAGGATGGGCCTGCTTCAGTTGCGGATGCCCTTGCTGGCGCGACCCGCGCGAGTGTGGCCACGCTCCCAAGATTCTAGGGGGCGGGCGGCGGCGGCGCCATTCAGCGGCACACCGGCCTCGCGGCAGATGCGTTCATAACGTGGGCGCGGCAGCCGCAGTTGCAAGTGCGCAATGCCCGCCTCGTCGATGCGCTCCGACTGCACGGCATGACTGGCGTAGAGCAGCGCGCGCAGCTTGCCCTGCGCCGGCGTCACCGCGATCTCGCCCTCGAACAGATCGGGGAAGATCAGCTCCGACAGCACCTCGCGCAGCGCGTCCAGGCCCGCGCCGGTCTTAGCGGAAAGAAACACCCGCTTCGGCCGGCCGGTTTCGTCGCGCTCGACCCGCGCGGTTTCGTGCTCGCTGAGATCAATCTTGTTGAACACCAGCAGGGTCGGCACCTCGTCGGCCTCGATCTCCTGCAACACCGCGTTCACCTGCTCGATGCGGGTCGTGCGCTCGGGGTCGGCGGCGTCCAGTACGTGCAGCAGCAGGTCGGCCTCGCGCGCCTCTTCCAGCGTGGCGCGGAAGGCGGCGACCAGATCGTGGGGCAGATCGCGGATGAAGCCCACGGTGTCGGCGAGCAGGATCTCCTGATCGGCCGGCAGCTGTAGCTTGCGGATGGTGGTGTCGAGGGTGGCGAACAGCTGGTCCGCGGCATAGGCCTCGGCACCGGTCATGGCGTTGAACAACGTGCTCTTACCGGCATTGGTGTAGCCGACGATGGACACCAGCGGCGTCTCGTTGCGCTTGCGCGCGCGCCGCGACAGCGCGCGATGGCGCTTCACGTCTTCGAGATCGCGCTTGACCTTGTCGATACGGCCGCGCACCAGGCGGCGGTCGAGTTCCAGCTGGGTTTCACCGGGGCCGCGCAGGCCGATGCCGCCGCCCTGCCGCTCCAAGTGGCTCCAGCCGCGCACCAGACGGGTGGAAAGATGCTGGAGCTGCGCCAGCTCCACCTGCAACTTGCCCTCGTGGGTGCGGGCGCGGCGGGCGAAGATGTCGAGGATCAGGCCGGCGCGCGACAGCACCCGGCACTGGAGCAGCTTTTCGAGATTGCGCTCCTGGCTGGGCGACAGCTCGTGGTTGAAGATCGCCACTTCCGCCTCGCCGGCGGCCACCGCGGCAGCCGCTTCCTCGGCCTTGCCGGAGCCGACGAACAGTCCAGCATCCGGCTTGATCCGGGAACCACCCAGTACCGCAACGATCTCGGCACCCGCGGAACGGGCCAGCTCCTCGAACTCGGCGCGGTCCGACAGATAGTCGGAGCCCGGCAGCTCAAGGTGGACCAGTACGGCTTTCTGCCCGCCCTTGGGGCGTTCGATGAACTTCAGCGGAAGATTCTCAGGCGGCGGGGGCAGCCGGCGCGTCCTCGCCTTCGGTCTCGGCCAGGCGCACGGCGCGGGCGGGAACGATGGTGGAGATCGCGTGCTTGTAGACCATCTGGCTCACGGTGTTGCGCAGCAGCACCACGAACTGATCGAAGGATTCAACATGGCCCTGCAGCTTGATGCCGTTGACCAGGTAGATGGAGACCGGAATGCGTTCCTTGCGCAGGGCATTGAGGAACGGTTCCTGGAGGGTTTGGCCTTTGGACATGGCTGACTTCCTTTTGTTGTAGTTGCTGATTGTCATGGACCTGCGACACCACTCGTTTACCGCTCGCAGGCAAGTTTTGATTTTACCACGCTGCCGCTAGGCCGCCTTGACCGCCGAGCACAGTCTTTCGACCGCTCGCTCCAAAGCCATATTGCCCTGCTGTGGGTCTATCCATTCGCTGTCCCGCTCGCTGCGCAACCAGGTGATCTGGCGCTTGGCGTACTGCCGGGTGGCAACGATCCCGCGCTCCACTGCGTCGCTCAGACTGCCGCGACCGTCCAAATGTTCCCAGAGCTGGCGATATCCCACGGAACGGATCGAAGGCAGGCCTGGATGCAGGTCGCCGCGCGCCTTCAAGGTCCGCACCTCGTCCAAAAAGCCGCGCGCCATCATCTGCCGGAAGCGCTCGGCGATCGCCGCGTGCAGGATTTCGCGCTCGGGCGGCATCAGCGCCAGCTTCACCAGGGGGCCGGCCAGACCCGCCGATTTCGGTGCCGCCCAGTGCTCGCTACGTGAACGACCACTCAGCAGGAGTATCTCCAGTGCCCGCTGGATACGCTGCTGGTCGTTGGGCTTGATCTTGGCGGCGGCTTCCGGGTCCAGCGCTGCCAGGCGTTCATGCAGGGCCGGCCAGCCCAGCGCTAGTGCCTCGGCTTCCAGCTGCGCGCGCACTGCCGGATCGGCGGGTGGCAGTTCCGAGAGGCCGTATTCCAGGGCGCGGAAGTACAGGCTGGTGCCGCCGACCAGGATCGGCAGATGGCCGCGTGCCCGGATCGCCGCCACCAGGGCCAGGGCATCGTCGCGGAAACGGGCGGCGGAATAGCTCTCGGCCGGGTCAAGGATGTCGATCAGCGCATGCGGTACCGCCGCCAGCACCGCCGGTTCCGGCTTGGCGGTGCCGATGTCCATCCCCCGGTACACCTGGGCGGAATCGACGCTGATGATCTCCGCCGCCGGCCAGGGCAGCCGGCCGGCGGCGGCCTCGGCGTGCAGGGCCAGGGCCAGACCGGTCTTGCCGGAGGCGGTCGGCCCCATCAGGAACAGGGCCGGAATGGTCTCGGCGGGTGCGGTCATCTGCCCAGCTCCTCGCGGCGCATGGCGCTAGCGCCCACGCAGGAACAGCCGGTCCAGCTCGGCCAGCTCCACCTGCACCCAGGTCGGACGGCCGTGGTTGCACTGGCCGGCCAGCTCGGTCTGCTCCATGTCACGTAGCAGGGCGTTCATCTCGCTGATGCTCATCACCCGGTTGGCCTTGATCGCCGCCTTGCAGGCCATCTCCGCCAGCACCCGGTGCTGGGCATCGAGCACCTCGCCAAGGTGGGCGTGCGAGCCGCTGTCGCTGCTGCGGCCCAGCACCTGGCGCAGCAGGTCCACCACCGCCTCGCTCGGCAGCAGCGCCGGAATCGCGCGCACCAGCAACTGACCAGGGCCGCTGCGGTCCACCTGCAGGCCGGCGGCCAGCAGGGTCGCGGCCTGGGTTTCGGCGGCTTCGGCCTCGTCTTCCGGCAGATTCACCAGCACCGGCGCCAGCAGCGCCTGCGAGGGCACGCCGCCCTCGGCCAGCTCGCGCTTGTAGCGCTCGTAGAGCACCCGTTCGTGGGCGGCATGCATGTCGACGACGATCAGGCCGCGGGCGTTCTGGGCGAGGATGAAGATGCCGTGCAGCTGCGCCACGGCGTAGCCCAGCGGATGTTCCGCCGGCGGCGCGGCGCTGGCTTGCGACTCGGGTAGACGGCTGACGGCGGCCAAGCCGGCCCAGGTCGGCGCGCCAGCGGCGGCAGGCGCGGCGAAATAGCGGCTGGGCGGCTCACCCAAGCGTGGCGCGGTGCTCAGCGGCAAGGCATAGGCCTGCGGTTCGCGCGCCGGCTCGACGGCCACACCACCGAAACCGACGCCGTGATGGTGCTCGGGCTCCGGCCGCAGCTCGCGCAGCCAGCGGTGCACCAGTCCGAACAGGAAGTCGTGCACCCGCGCCGCCTCGCGGAAACGCACCTCGGTCTTCTGCGGATGCACATTCACGTCGACCGCCGCCGGGTCCAGGGTCAGCGCCAGCACGAAGGCCGGGTGGCGGGTGCTGTGCAGGGCGTCGGCATAGGCCCGGCGCAGCGCCGCGCCCAGCAGCCGGTCGCGCACGCCGCGACCGTTGACGGTGAGGAACTGCAAGTCCGGCTGCGCCCGCGAGAAGCTGGGCAGGGCGATCCAGCCGGCCAGCCGCAGGCCGCCGAGTTCGGCCTCACGGTAGATGGCATTGGCCAGGAACTCCGCGCCGCAGACCGCCGCCAGCCGCCGCTCGCTGGCAGCCGCATCCTCGGCCGGCTCCACATCCAGCAACCGCCGGCCGTCGTGACTGAGCGTGAAGGCGACGTCCGGGCGCGCCAGCGCCAGCCGCCGTAGCGCAGTCTCGACGTGGCGCGCCTCGGTGCCCGGGCTCTTCATGAACTTGCGCCGCGCCGGCGTACTGAAGAACAGGTCCAGCACTTCCACCGCCGTGCCCTGCGCCTGCGCCGCCGGCACCGGCTCGGCACTGGCGAGACCGCCCTCGCCGCCCAGCCGCCAGCCGTGCGGCTCGGTCGCCGTGCGCGAGCTCAAGCTCAGGCGGGACACCGCCAGGATGCTGGCCAGGGCCTCGCCACGGAAACCCAGGCTGGCGACCCGCTCCAGATCATCGAGGCTGGCGATCTTGCTGGTGGCGTGTCGCGCCAGCGCCAGCGGCAGTTCCTCGCGCGGAATGCCGCGACCGTCGTCGCGCACCAGGATGCGCCTTAGGCCACCCTGCTCCAGCTCCACGTTCACCCGCCGGGCGCCGGCATCGAGGGCGTTCTCGACCAGCTCCTTGACCACCGCCGCCGGCCTCTCGACGACTTCGCCTGCCTTGATCTGGTTGATCAGGACTTCTGGCAACTGTTTGATGCTGGTCATCTTTGCCCAATCCGCCACGGGGCGAAGTCGAAAAGCGCTTGATCATTGCCGTGCAGGCCAGCCTGCACGGGGCCCGCCTTGATCTGGTTGATCAATACCTCGGGCAGCAACTGGATCGGCATGGCGGTCGGCAAAAACAAAAACGGCGCGCAGGATAACCTGCGCGCCGCGTTCAGCCCGGTTTCGCGATCAGTGCGGCTTTTTGCGCCGCAGACTCACCGCCACCGGTCCAGCCTCGGCCTGCACCACCTGCTGCTGCGGACGGTAACCGGAGAAATAGCCCTTGATGCCGGCCAGCAGCGAGGCGGCCATGCTGTCCTGGTAGTCGGAGGCAGCCAGCAGACGCTCGTCCTCTGGGTGACTGAGGAAGGCGGTCTCCACCAGCACCGAGGGGATGTCCGGCGCCTTCAGCACCGCGAAGCCGGCCTGCTGCACCTCGGCCTTCTGCAACGGATTGAACTGGCCGATGGACTCCAAGAGCCGCGAGCCGAAGTCGAAGCTGGCCTCGCGCACGGCGGTCTGGGAGATGTCCAGCAGCACCGAGGCGAGATCGTCGTCCTTGCCGGCGATCTCGACACCACCCACCAGATCGGCGGCGTTTTCCAGGCTGGCCAGCATCTTGGCGTGTTCGCTGGTGGCGCCGCGCTGGCTCAGCACGTACACCGCCGAGCCGCGGATGTTCTTGGCCACCGGCAGGGAATTGGCATGGATCGACACGAACAGGTCGGCCTGTGCCTTGCGGGCAATGGCGGTACGCTGACGCAGGCCGACGTAGTAGTCGCCATTGCGGGTCAGTATTGCCTTGTAGCCGGGAGTTTCGTTGACCATGCGCGCCAGCTTGCGGGCGATGCGCAGGCAGACTTCCTTCTCGATCACGCCGTTGCGGCCACGCGCACCCGGATCTTCGCCGCCGTGGCCGGCGTCGATAGCGACGATGATCGGCTTCTGCGCGGGCGCCAGACGCACACTGGGCGGCGCCGGCTCCGGGCGGGGTTCCGCGCGCGGACTGGGCTTGACCGTGGCGGCCGGCGCGGGAGCCGGAGTCGGCTCGACGACGGGCGGCGCCGCCGCGACTACTGTCTCCGCCGCCTCCGGCGCAGGCGCCGGCAGGTTCTGCGGCTGGCTGCCATAGAGATCAAAGATCAGCCGGTAGCCGTACTGGCCATTGGGTTCCAGGCCGAAGCTCTTGGGGTTGGCCGCCTCGGCGAGGTCCAGCACCACGCGCAGGCCGCCGTCACGGGGTCCGGTGCGCACGCTCTTGACCAAGCCCTTGCTCAAGCCGTCGAGCTGCACCGAGCCGGCCAGCTTGGCGTCGGCGATGTCGATCACTAGGCGGCTGGGATTTTCCAGGGTGAAGGACTTGTGGCTGGTGTGGGCTTCCAGGTCGAAGACCACGCGGGTGCTTTCCGGGCCGTCCCAGAGGCGCAGGTCACGTAGCTCGTTGGCGTGCGCAAGCGACGCCAGCAAACCCAGAACCATGGCCGTTAGCCCACGCATCACCCCGACTCCCGCAATACCCAGATGGCCGGAAGATAGCGCCGCCGGATTTGGCTTGCAACTTTTTTATTATCCAAATCAGTCATCAAGGCCAACTTCTTAAAGTGCAGACTGGCCTTTCCCCGGCTCCAGCGCGGCACTCCATTCGGCCGGCAGCTCCAGTTCGGCGCGGCGGCCCTCGCCGTCACTGGCCAGACGCAGGTACAGATCCGGCGCCGGCAGCACGCCCTGCCCGCGCTGCGGCCATTCCACCAGCCACCAGGCGGCCGGCGGCGCGTCGTCGAGCACGCCCAGTCCATACAGCTCCTCGGGTTCGGCCAGGCGGTAGAGGTCCAGATGCAGGATGCTCAGACCGCCCTCCAGCTCGTAGGGCTCGACCAGTGTGTAGGTGGGGCTGCGCACCGCGCCCTGCACGCCCAGCGCGCGCAGCAGGGCGCGCGCCAGGGTGGTCTTGCCGGCGCCCAGTTCGCCTTCCAGCCAGATCATGCCGCCCGGCTGCCGACGCAGCAGCGGCGCCAGTTGCGCACCCAGGGCCTCGGTGGCGGCGCTGTCCGGCAGCGCGCGTACCAGGGTGCGGTTCAGGGTACGGCTCATGGATTCACCAGCGGCCGCAGTTCTGCAATCAGATCAGAAGGCAGCAAGCCACGCGGACCACCTTGGGCGACGGCGGCATCGCCGGCCAGGGCATGTATCAGCACGCCCAGCCTTGCGGCGTCCTCGGCGGCCAGGCCCTGCGCCAGCAGGCCCAGGATCACCCCGGTGAGGGCATCGCCCATGCCCCCCACCGCCATGCCCGGATTGCCGTAGGGGCAGAGCCAGACCTGGCTGCCGGCGACCAGACTGCCGGCGCCCTTGAGCACCACCACCGCGCCGTAGCGGTCGCGCAGGGCCTGCACCGCCGCCAGCCGGTCGGCCTGGATCGCGGCGGTGGTGCATGCCAGCAGGCGCGCCGCCTCGCCGGGATGCGGCGTCAGCACCGTATTGGCCGGCAGCCGGCGTGGCTGCTCGGCCAGCAGATTGAGCGCATCGGCATCCAGCACCGTCGGCAGCTCGCAGCCCGATACCGCCGAGTAGAGCGCGCGGCCCCATGCCCCCTGTCCCAGCCCGGGGCCGAGGGCGACGGCCCTCGCCGCCGCCAGCTTGGCGCGCAGCTCATCGCCGGGCAGCCAGCCGCTCACCATCAGCTCTGGCTGCGCCGCGACCAGGGCGCCGGAATGGCCGGGATGGGTCAGCACGCTGACTAGCCCAGCACCGCTACGCAGGGCGGCACGCCCGGCCATCAGCGCGGCGCCGGCCATGCCGGCATCACCGCCCAGCAGCAGCGCATGTCCGTTAGCCCCCTTGTGCGCCTCGCGCGGGCGCGGCGGCAGGGCGGCGCGCAACTCGCTGGCATTTAACAGGCGGAACAGCGGCGGCTCCTCGACAAACAGACTGTCCGGCAGGTCCAATCGGTCCAGCCGCAAGACGCCGCAGTAGTCCGGCCCGGCACCGAGGAAGCCACCCGCCTTGTGGCCGATGAAGCTCAGCGTGCGCTGCGCCCGCACTGCCAGACCCAGCGGCTGGCCGCGGTCGGCGTCGAGGCCGCTGGGAACATCGACCGCCAGCACCCGCGCACCGGCCTTGCCGGCGGCGTTGATCGCGGCGATCGCCTCGGCCGCGTCACCCTCGACCGGCCGCGACAGGCCGGTGCCAAAGATCGCATCGGCGATCAGCACCAGCCGGCCGCCACCAGCCACGAGGGCGTCGGCGCACCAGGGCTGCTCGCGGCCGCCGGCCCGATGCCAGTCGGCCAGGGCCTGTACCGCATCGCCACGGCTGGGCGCGGCGCCCACCTGCCAGACCCGCAGCGGCCAGCCGGCGACCAGCGCCAGCCGCGCCAGCACATAGCCATCGCCGCCGTTGTTGCCGCTGCCGCAGACCACCTGCAGGCAGTCCGGCGGCGCACCGCCGGACATTCTCTTGAGCTCCTCCCAGCAGGCCGCGCCGGCGCGCTGCATCAGCGTGTAGCCGGGGACGCCCAGCTGCTGCTGGGCACGCTCGTCCAGCGACCGCGATTGCCGGGCCGAATACACTGCGCGCGCCATGTCTTCCATGCCGCCATTCTACGAACTACCGCAGCGCATCAAGGCCTGGGCGCGGGAACTGGGTTTCGCCGACGCCGGCATCGCCGAACTGAGCCTGGACGCCGACCGCGAGCACCTGCAACGCTGGCTGGACGAGGGCCTGCACGGCCAGATGGCGTTCATGGGCCGCGATCTCGAAAAGCGCGTGCGCCCCGAGGGCCTGCGCCCCGGCACCCTGTCGGTGATCAGCCTGCGCCTGGACTACCGGCCGCAGGCGGAAGCCGCACAGGCGGTGCTCGACGACGGCGAGCGCGCCTACATCTCCCGCTACGCCCTGGGCCGCGACTACCACAAGCTGATGCGCGGCCGGCTGCTCAAGCTCGGCTCGCGGCTGGAACAGGAAGTGGGACCGCACGGCTACCGGGTGCTCACCGATTCCGCTCCGGCGCTGGAAAAGGCACTGGCGCGCAATGCCCGGCTGGGCTGGATCGGCAAGAACACCCTGCTGCTCAACCGCAAGGCTGGCTCCTGGTTCTTTCTCGGCGAGATCTATACCGACCTGCCGCTCGCGGCGAGCGAGCAGGCACTGAGCGGCAACCACTGCGGCAGCTGCACGGCCTGTCTGGACGTCTGCCCCACCAAGGCCTTCATCGCGCCCTACCGGCTGGATGCACGCAAGTGCATCAGCTACCTGACCATCGAGCACCGCGGCGCCTTTCCGCTGGAGCTGCGCGCAGCGATCGGCAACCGGGTGTTCGGTTGCGACGACTGCCAACTGGTCTGCCCCTGGAACCGCTACGCCCAGCCCACCGCCGAGGCTGATTTCGCGCCACGCCACGGCCTTGATACCGCCAAGCTGGTGGAGCTGTTCGGCTGGGACGAGACGACCTGGCTGCGCAACACCGAGGGCATGGCCCTGCGCCGGCTTGATCACGCCCGCTGGCTGCGCAATCTCGCCATCGGCCTGGGCAATGCGCCGCGCGACGCCGGGGTGCTCGCCGCCTTGCAGACGCGCGCCGAGCACCCTGATGAGGCGGTGCGCGAACACGTGCGCTGGGCGCTGGAGCGGCAGGGCGCGGGCTAAAACCGCTTTAAGGTGCGACTGGATCAGGGCAGCGTGCGGTCGGCTCCTCCGAGATTTCCACGACGGTCTGGCTCAGGCTGGCGGCCAGCGCCGGCGGCAGAGCGGAGAGATCAAACTTCGACAGCACCGCGCGCGCCGCCGTCGCGCAACCGCGCGCCCACTCCACGCTCGCCAGGTTGTTGGCATAGGCGGCGTTGTCGGGCGCCAGCACCAACGCCTTCCTCAGCGCCTGCACCGACGCTTGCAGATCGCCGGCGGAGTAGCGCTCGGCACCCAGCGCCGCCTGTACCAGTGCCTGCTCGGGCCAGCGCTGCGCCGCGACACGGTAGGCGGTCGCGGCCAGCACCGGCGCGCTGCGCTCCAGGGGTGCGGCGGCGGCGATCCAGTCGGCCGGGCGCGCCGGCGTGGGTATCCGCTCCGGCCGGCTGACCAGCAGCGCCCAGCGGCCGGCCCAATCCCAGCGCCGCAGGAAACTGCGCCGGGTATAGCGGCTGGGCTCGGCCTTGCCGTCGTTGAGCAGATAGCCCTGCTCGGGGTCGTAGCCAACCAGCACCGCGTAGTGCCAAACCGGATAGCTGCGCACGCCGAGATTGAGCAGCACCAGCGGCGGCTCGCCATCGCGCAGCGCGGCGATCAGCGCCTCCTCCTCGCCGGCCAGCAACAGCGGCAGTCGCCCGCGCTGCCGGGTTTGCGCTAGCAGCTCCACTTGCAGGGAGCCGCCACGCGCGGGAATGAACAAGGCCTCTTTCAGCGACTCCGGACTGGCCTCGACCCCGGAGGCCTGGAGCGCACTGGCCAGCGCCGCCGGCCCGCATTGCAGGGCCTCCTGCGCGTAGGCCGGCACTCCGGCCAGCTGCACCGCGTCGCCGGCCGGAGCCGGTGGCAGCGCGGCACAGCCGGCCAGAGCCAGACTCAGCGCCAGCCAGAGCGGGCGCAGGCCGGGCATCAGATGCGGGTGAAGACGTTGGTGACGCCGACCAGTTCCAAAATCAGCAGCACTACGAACACCAAGCCGATCACGACGAACACGTCGCCGCCGGCCGGCTGCTGGCCCAAGGTGGCGGCGACCCGCTGGATTTCCTCATCGCTCATCGCCGCCGCGCGGCTCTTGGCCTGCACCGGGTCCACGCCCCAGGCGGTCAGCTGCTGCTGCACGTCCTCGCGGGACAACAAGGTTTGCAGGCGGGCCTCGGTCTCGGCGCGCTGCGACTGCGCGGCCAGACGTTCGGTGCCGATCATCGCTGCCTGCGAAAAGCCGGGCGTACCCAGCAGGATCAAACCCGCGCTCAACACCACGGCAAGGGGAGATTTAAAGTTTTTCATTGGCCACTCCTGGAAAGACGGGCTGCCGGACCGGCAGCCTTTCGCATACTCGCCCCGGCCGCATGAATCCGACCTGAAGCGCTTAGCCGGAATAGCCCAGGCGGGCCAGCAAGGCGGCCGTGCTGGCATCGCCCGCCACCGCCTCGCCGTCCATGACCTGCAGGATGCGCCCGGCCAGCTGCTTGCCCAGCTCCACCCCCCATTGGTCAAAGGGATTGATCTCCCAGATCACGCTCATCACGAAGCTGCGATGCTCGTAGAGCGCCAGCAGCGCGCCCAAGTGGTAGGCGTCCAGTCGTGGCAGCAGCAGGGTATTGGAGGGCCGGTTGCCGGCAAACACCCGATGCGGGATCGCCGCCTCCAGGGCCTCGCCCTGCAAGCCCCTGGCGACCAGCTCGGCGCGCACCTCGTCGGCACTCTTGCCCTGCATCAGCGCCGCCGACTGCGCCAGCCCATTGGCCAGCAGCAAGCGGTTGAGGCCGGCGTAGGGATGGTCGGCCTGCCGCACCAGGATGAAATCCACCGGATGCACAGCACTGCCCTGATGGAGCATCTGGAAGTAGGCGTGCTGGCTGTTGGTGCCGACATCGCCCCAGAGTGCCGGCGTGGTGGCGCAGTCCACCGGCTCGCCGGCGCGGTTGACGCTCTTGCCGTTGCTCTCCATCTCCAGCTGCTGCAGCCAGGCGACGAATTTGTCGAGCCGCTGCGCGTAGGGCGCGATCACCTGGTCGCCGCTGCCGAGGAAGTTGGTATTCCAGACCGCGATCAGGCCCAGCAGCACCGGCAGGTTCTGCGCCAGCGGCGCGCTGCGGAAGTGCTCGTCCATGGCGTGGGCGCCGGCCAGCAGGGCGTCGAAGCAGTCCGGGCCCAGAGCCAGCAGTATCGACAGCCCCACCGCACTCCACAGCGAGTAGCGGCCGCCCACCCAGTCCCAGAAGCCAAACATGTGGTCGGCGGCGATGCCGAAACGCTGCACCGCGTCGGCATTGGTGGAGACCGCCACGAAATGACTGGGAATGGCCGCCTCGCCCAGGGCCTGCGCCAGCCACTCGCGGGCGGCGCAGGCATTGGCCATGGTCTCCTGGGTGCCAAAGGTCTTGCTGGCAACCACGAACAGCGTGGTCTCCGGCCGCACCCGGGCCAGCACGGCGTGCAGCTGGGCACCGTCGACATTGGCGACGAAGTGCACCCGCGGCCCGTCTGCGAACGGCGCCAGTGCCTCGCAGACCATGCGCGGACCCAACTCGGAGCCACCGATGCCGATGTTGACCACATCGCGGATGCGCTCGCCGCTCGCACCGGTCCATGCACCGCCTCGCACCGCCTCGGCGAAGGCGCGCATGCGGTCACGCACGGCGCAGACTTCGGGCATGACGTCGCGTCCGGCAATCGCCATTGCTGCCTCGCGCGGTGCCCGCAGCGCCATGTGAAAGGCCGCGCGACCCTCGGTGTGATTGACCGCATCGCCGGCGAACAGGCGGGCGATCCAGCCTTCCATGTCCTGCTGGGCAGCCAGTTGCAGCAGCAACTCGATGGTCTCGCCGCTCAGGCGCTGCTTGGAATAATCCAGATACAGGCCAGAAAACTCGGCCGTCAGGCGCTGCGCACGGCCAGGGTCCAGAGCAAACAGCTCGTTAAGAGACACCTGATCGATGGCCTGCGCATGAGCCTGAAGCGCACGCCAGGCGGCGCTTGCGGTGAGTACGGACATCCCTGATGACTTCCAGACAGTTATTGATCTGTCGCGAGCTTACGCGAGGCGCTGCCAGCGCCGGAAGTCACTGCATCCAGTGATAGTTGAAGCTGATGCTCACCCGCTCGGCCGATACCGGGTTGGCCGGCACCTCATGGCGCAGCCAGCTTTCGAACAGGATCAGCTGACCGGCCTGGGCCGGAACGCTGATGTGCGGCTGCTGCGCCGGATCGGCGTCGGCGCGGCGCATCGGCGCGGCCATGAGCCGCGACAGACGCGGGTCCTCGAACTTGAGTCCTGGGCAGCCGCGCGGCGTCTTCACGTAGTAGGTGCCGCTGATGACCGCCTGTGGATGCAGGTGAAAACTGTGGGCACAGCCCTTGGGCATGACGTTCACCCAGCAGTCGGTCATCGCCAGCCGTCCGCCTCCCAGTTCCCAGGCCAGGGCCTTGGCGTAGCTGCGCACCTGGCGATCGATGCGCCGCTCCAGGTCCATGAAGCTGGACGAGAACTGGTGCAGACGGTCCATCGAGCCATAGCTGGTGTAGCCGCCCGGATAGTTCTTTGCCGACCACTGCTGGCCGGCGCGGTCAAACTCGCGCAGCTGAGCGATCTCGCGCAGCAGTTCGGCGTTGTAACGGGCGGCACCCTGACGCAGCAGCGGCGCGTGGTGGATCAGGGTCGGGAACCAGCTTTTGATATTGGCCATGGGCGGATAAGAAAACGCCCGCTGGTGAGCGGGCGTTGTAAAGAAGGTTCAGTGGCTCGCCGAGGCCAACAGGCTACACGGCACGGGACCTCAAGCCGGGCAGCCTTCGGCTTGCGCGCTGCTACGCGGCGCGGGGCCTCAGGCTGCCATCTGCACCGGAATGGTGTTGGCGGTGCGGGCGACTCCGTTCTGGTCGTTGCAGTAGATCAGCCGCGGCTTGTAGCTGCGGGCCTGCGCTTCGTCCATGTCGGCATAGATGGCGATGATCGCCTTGTCGCCGACCCGCGCCTTGTGGGCGGCGGCACCGTTCACCGAGATGATGCCGGAGCCTTCCTCGGCGCGGATGGCATAGGTGGTGAAGCGCTCGCCATTGCTGACGTTGTAGATCTGGATCTGCTCGAACTCCAGGATGCCGGCGAGATCCAGCAACTTGCCGTCGATGGCGCAGGAGCCGTCATAGTCGAGTTCGGAGTGGGTGACGCGGACAGCGTGCAGCTTGCACTTGAGCATGGTTAGACGCATGGCTGGCTTCCTCTTGCCGGGGTCAGCGTCGGCGGCCCACTAAGACATGCGCCTTCGCTGTAACGTTATTCAAGCAAGCGGGCGGCCCACTAAGACATACGCCCGGTTCGTGACGTTGCCGTCGCGAGGTATTCGTGACGCTTCCGTCACGGATTGGAAATTAGTTTAGAACAAATGTGACTTCGTTCAAACCTCGTTGGTCAGCCGGAGGCCACCGTCAGGTTGTCGATCAGACGGGTACGGCCCAGATAGGCCGCCACCAACAGCACCCAGGCGGCATCGGTTTCGGTTGGCAACTGGAGGTTCGGCCGCCGAATAGCGACATATTGCGGGCGAAAGCCGGCACGTTGCAGGCTGCCGGCGGCTTCGGACTGCAGCGCTAGATAATCCCTACGCCCCTGCCGCAGGCCCTCGGCCATCGCTTGCAGAACCTGATGGACGGTCGCCGCCCTGCCCCGCTCCTCGGCGCTCAGATACTGGTTGCGGGAAGACAGCGCCAAGCCATCCACATCCCGCAGCGTGGGCACGCCCAGCACCTCGATCGGCAGGCAGAGATCGGCGACCAGCTGCCGGATCACCGCCAGCTGCTGGTAGTCCTTCTGCCCGAACAAGGCCAGATCCGGCTGCACCAGGTTGAACAGGATGCAGACCACGGTCGCCACGCCCTCGAAATGGCCGGGGCGGAACTCGCCCTCCAGCATCTCGGTGACGCCGTGCACCTGCACGGTGCTGTGCCCTACACCCTGCGGATACACCTCTTCGACGCTGGGCGCGAACAGCAGGTCGCAACCAGCGGCGGTGAGCTTTTCGGTATCCGCCGGCAGGCTGCGCGGATACTGGCCGTAGTCCTCGTTGGGGCCGAACTGCAAGGGGTTCACGAACACGCTGGCCACCACGCGCTGCGCCCGCTGCCGGCCCTGGCGCACCAGCTCGATGTGCCCGGCGTGCAGATTGCCCATGGTCGGCACGAAGGCAATCGCCTCGCCAGCCTGCCGCCACTCATGGCACTGGCGGCGCAGCTCGGCCACTGTGTGGATGGTGATCATGCCTTCGACCCCACGGTCGGCAGGTCGAAGCAGTGCTCGGGCGCCGGATAGGCGCCGGACTTCACCTCGCGCACATAGGCGGCGATGGCGGCCTCGATCAACCCACCCTTCTCGCCACGGGCGACGGCACCCGGCATGTAGTTCTTCACGAAGCGCGGGGTGCGCCCCAGGGTGACCTGCGGCGAGATGCCAAGCAGATCCTGCAAGACCAGGATCTGACCATCGACCCCGGCACCGGCACCGATGCCGATCACCGGGACCGGCGACTCGGCGGTGATGCGCGCGCCCAGCCCGGCCGGGATGCATTCCAGCAGCAGCAAGTCGGCACCGGCCTCGGCCAGCACCTTGGCATCGTGCAGCATGGCTTCGGCGGCGGCGTCCTCGCGGCCCTGCACCTTGAAGGCGCCCATCTTGTGGATGAATTGCGGTTGCAGGCCCAGGTGGGCGCAGACCGGCACGCCGCGCACCGACAGGTATTCGACGATCGAGGCCTGCTCGCGGCCGCCTTCCAGCTTCACCATCTTGGCGCCGCCCTGCTGCATCAGCCGCTGGCTGGAGTCGAGCGCGCGGTCAAGCGTGGCATAGCTCAAAAACGGCAGGTCGGCGATCAGGAAGGCGCGTTTCAGATGCGGCGCCACCGCGCGCGAGTGGTAGACGATGTCATCCACGGTCACCGGCGTGGTGGTGTTGCCGCCGTGGATGACCATGCCCAGGGAGTCGCCGATCAGCACCACATCGACGCCGGCGCGGTCTTCGAGCAGGGCGAAGCTGGCGTCGTAGGCGGTCAGACAGGCGATCTTCTCGCCGGCCTCGCGCATCTTGCGCAGCTCGGCAACGTGCAGCGGTTTGATGGTTTCCATGCGCGGCGTTCAGGCCCGGGAAAAGCGGGCGCGGACTATAACAAACGGGCCGCGGCCAGCCCTCAGAGCAGCTCGGCCTGGCGCAGACGCGTGTAACCGCGCGGTCGTGCCAGTACCGCGAGCAGCTCCTGATAGAGCTCCGGCTGGGCCACCAGATCCACCTGGGAGACGTCGACCTCGATCACCGGCGCGGCCTGATAGCGGCCAAAAAAGCGGGCGTAGCGGGCGCTCAGGTCTTCCAGATAGCGGGCGTCGATGCCTGCCTCGTAGTCGCGACCGCGACGGGCGATGCGCTCCAGCAGGGTTTCGATAGGGCCGGTGAGGTAGATCACCGCATCCGGCGCGGGGACATCCCAGGCCAGGCGCTGGAACAGGGTTTCGTAGAGCGCCAGATCGGCCGGCGACAGGGTCAGCTCGGCGAACAGGCGGTCCTTGTCGAACAGGAAGTCGGCGACCCAATGACGGTCGAACAGATCGCCCTGCTGAAAAGTCTCGACCTGCCCGGCGCGTTGCAGCAGGAAGCCCAGCTGCGCCGGCAAGGCACCGCCGACCGGATCGCGGTAGAAGCGCGGCAGGAAGGGATTGTCCTCCGGCTTTTCCAGCAGCAGGCGGGCGCCGGTGTCGGCGGCCAGGCGACGCGCCAGCGTGGTCTTGCCGGCGCCGATCGGCCCTTCCACCACCAGGTAGGGCAGGCGCGGACTCAGGCCCAAGGCGCGATCTCCCAGGCCGGCAGCGCGGCCAGGCGGGCACCGATCGGGCCATGGCCTGGCAGCTCCAGTGTCGGCGCGATCTCGGCCAGGGGTTGCAGGACAAACACCCGGTTTGCGAGTTCGGGATGCGGCAACTTCAGTCGCTCGTCGTTGATCCGGCTGTCGCCGTGCAGCAGCAGATCGAGATCGAGACTACGCGCGCCCCAGCGCTCGCCGCGCACGCGGCCGGCGTCCCGCTCGATGGCCTGCAACTGGTCCAGCAGCTCATGAGGACCCAGGCCGGTATCCAGCGCCGCCACCGCATTGCAGTAGTCGGGCTGCCCGGCTGGCCCCAGCGGCGCGCTGCGGTACAGGCGCGAGCGCGCCAGGAGCCGCGTCTGCGGCAACTGGGCCAGGCGATTCAGGGCGGATTCGATCTGCAAGGCCGGCTCGCCGAGGTTGGCCCCCAGCGCGACGTAGGCCTTAAGCATCCGCCGGTGCGCCACCGCGGCGGCGACCGCTGCGGCGGCGACGCTTCTTGGCCGGGGCAGCGCCAGCTACTTCCGGGGCGTTGTCCTCCCCGTCATCCGGCTGTTCCGGCAACACCGCCCCGGATTGCGCCGCGGTCCACCAGCGAGCGATCTGCGGATCGGCATCGCCGGTCTCGGCGCGCAACACCAGGAAGTCGTAGGCGGCGCGGAAGCGAGGATGCGCCAGCAGGCGCTTGGGCTTGTTGCCCTGCAGCTGGTCGAAGCGCGGCTGCAGCTCCCAGATCTCCTGCATGGGCATGGAGAAGCGCTTGGGGATGGTCACCTGCTGGCAGGCGCGGGCAATCGCCTCGTTGGAGGCCTGCGCCAAGGCAGCATTGGGGTGATGCCCCTGCTCGGACTGCAGCTGCACGAAGCGCTCGGCCACCACCGGCCAGAGCAGCGCGGCATAGAGAAAGGCCGGCGTCACCGGCATGTCGGCCTCGATGCGCGCGGCGGTATTGGCCAGTGCGCGCTCGACGAAGCCGGCCATCGCCGGATACCGCTGCAAGGTCGCCTCGGCGTCCGGGAACATCTGGCCGTACAGACCGTAGGCGCGCAGGCCGCGGAAATTGGCCACCGCCTCGCGGCTCATCAACAGCTTGATGATCTCGTCGAACAGGCGCGCCGGCGGAATCTCTCGCAACAGCGGCGCCAGGCGATGGATCGGCTCGGCGGTATTGGGCTCGATCTCGAAATCCAGTTTGCTGCTGATGCGCACCGCCCGCAGCATGCGCACCGGGTCTTCGCGGTAGCGCAGCTCGGGGTCGCCGATCAGCCGCAGCACGCGGTCCTGCACATCCTCGGCGCCGCCAACATAGTCGACCACCGAGTAGTCGCGGATGTCGTAATAAAGGGCGTTGATGGTGAAGTCGCGGCGGAAGGCGTCGGACTCCAGATTGCCGTACTGATTGTCCGACAGGATGCGGCCGGTCTCGTCGCGCTCGTGACTGTCGGTGATCGCGCCGCGAAAGGTCGTCACCTCGATGATCTCGTCGCCGAAGCGGACATGGGCGATCACAAAGCGGCGGCCGATCAGGCGGGCGTTGCGGAACACCCGGCGCATCTCTTCCGGATGCGCGCTGGTGGCGATGTCGAAATCCTTGGGCTCGATGCCGGCCAGGATGTCGCGCACCGCCCCCCCCACCAGATGGGCCTCGTGGCCGGCGTCGCGCAGGCCATACAGCACCTTCAGTGCGGCGGGGGAGATGAGCTTGCGCGAGACCGGGTGGTCTTCGCGAGGAATGCGGCGGGGTTCCAAACGGGATCGACCAGGGTGGTAAACGAAAAAGGTTTGCCGGAGCAAACCTTTTTGGGGACCAGAAACAGCAAAATCTGGCGCTCCTACCGGGATTCGAACCCGGGTTTAAGCCTTGAGAGGGCTCCGTCCTAGGCCTCTAGACGATAGGAGCAAGGCGCGCATTGTAGCGGCGGCGACGCCAATCAGCTACCGGTTTTCGCGAGTTTGGTTTGCCCGGCTTGAATCAGCCTGGCGGCAGAAAGCCCAGGCACACCGGCCCCACCGCTGGGGCCGCGCAGGGTCTTGGGTGACAATACCCTCAAAGTTCTTGATGCGAGCCTGTTCCGATGACTGACCTGGTATTGCCAGCGCCGCTGTGGCGCCGGCTGGTGGCGCTGAGCTACGACGGCCTGCTGTATGTGGCGCTGTTGATGGCCGGCCTGGTGCTCGCCATCCCCTTCGTCGCCTTCGTGGTGGCAGACGATGCCCGCACGCCGCTGCACAACTACGTGATCCTGCAGGCCTATGGATTTTTGGTCGGCGCCGGCTTCTTCGGCTGGTCCTGGACCCGCGGCGGCCAGACCCTGGGCATGCGCGTATGGCGCCTGCAGGTACGGCGCCTGGACGGTGCGCCGCTGCGCTGGCCAGTCGCCATCCTGCGCTTCGCCGCCGGCCTGGTGCCGGTACTGGCCGGACTCTGGCTGGGCAAGCAGTTTGGCCCGCCGGCCTATGGCGCCGCGCTGCTCGGTTACCTGCCCTGCCTGCTATCCAGCCGCGGCCAGGCTTTCAACGACCTGATCGCCGGCACCGAGGTGGTGGAGCTGCCCAAGCCAGTCACCAGACTGGCAGCCTAAGGTGGTTCAGCGCAGCCGGCTGATCCGCCAGCAGCCGAGCAGCGCCCAGGCCAGGGTCGGGGTGCCGGCCGCCAGCAACGGCGGCCAGCCGTAGATCTGCCCCAGACTCAGGCTCACCCGGTTGACCACATAGAAGCCCACCCCCAGCAGGATGCCGATCAACAGGCGCTGGCCGGCGCCGCTGTCGCGCAGGCCACCAAAAGCAAAGGGCACCGCGAACAGCGCCATGGCCATCACCGTCAGCGGTTCGATCAGCTTGCGCCAGAGTTGCAGGCGGTACTGCTGGGCGTCGAGCCGGTTTTCGTCGAGATAGCCGATGAGCCGGCGCAGACCGCCCACCGAGATCGCCTGCGCCTCCAGCACATAGAGCTTCAGCACATTCGGCGTGACCGCGCCGCGCCACTCGCTGCTGGGCTGGCGCGAGGTTTCCGCCCGGCCGCCTTCGAGCAGCCGGGTCTCGCGCACCCCCGACAGCAGCCAGCGGCCATCGCGGTATTCGGCGCTGTCGGCAGCCAGCACCTGACTGAGGCGGAAGTCCGGGCCCAGACGATAGATCTCAACACCTTCGGCGCGGTCTTCCGCCAGCAGACTACGGATACGCAGCACTTGGTCGCCATCGCGCAGCCAGACCGCCTTGCCGCCATCGGACTCAAAACCGCGCGCCCTGGCCTTGACCACATCGGCCGCCCGTTCGCCAGCCGGCGCCAGCACCTCGCTGACCAGCCAGCCGACGCCCCCTAGGAGCGCGCCTGCCAGCAGCGTCGCCACCGCGATCTTGGCGACCGAGAAACCAGCGGCCCGCATGGCGGTCAACTCGCCCTGCCCGGAGAGGATGCCCAGCCCCATCAGGGCACCGATCATGGCGATGATGGGCATCTGCAACGCCAGGCCGGTGGGCAGTTGCAGCAGGGTGGTCTGCAACAACTGCACCACGCCAAAGCCGCCCTTGCCGGTCTCGTCGGCCTCGGTCACTAGGCTGATGAAGCTGTAGATGGCCAGCATGGCCAGCGCCACCACGGCGGTGGTGCCCAGCACGTGGCGGACGATATGCAGGGTCAGCAGGCGCGGCATGGGCGGGCGGCAAAAAATCCTTACGGGGCGGCCATCATCGCCGAATCGGGGCCAGGGGCGCGACCTGCTATCCGTACCGTCTCGGCGGCAGTAAAATTCAGGAAACCCGCGATTTCCGGCGCGCATCGCCATTTTGGCCGCTGAATTCCCATTTTCGACGGGCGCCCGCCTCCAACCCCTGACCGATTCACTATTTTCCGACCATGGAATACTTCGTCAAAAGCGGCAATCCCGAGAAACAGCGCGTCGCCTGCGTGATCGTCGGCATTTATGACCGTCGCACGCCTTCCGACCCCGCCGAGGTGATCGACAAGGCCGCCGATGGCCTGATCGGCGGGATCATGCGCCGCGGCGATATGGACGGAAAACTCGGCTCCACCCTGGTGCTGCACAACATTCCCGGCGTATTCGCCGACCGCGTGCTGCTGGTGGGCCTGGGCAAGCAGCGCGACTTCGACGAAACCGCGTTCCGCAAGGCCAATGTCGCCGCCGCCCGCGCCCTGCGCAGCGCCACCGGCGCCATCGACGCGGTCAGCTATCTGACCCACCTGGAGGTCAAGGGCCGCGATTTCCACTGGAACGTGCAGCAGGCCACCCTGGTCACCGAGGACGCCTACTACCGCTTCGACGCCATGAAGGGCGCCCAGGCTCGCGAGGCACTGCCGGCTTACAAGCTGGAACGGCTGACCTTCGACGTGCCGCGCCGCTCCGACCTGCCCTCCGGCGAGAAGGGCCTGGCCGAGGCCCTGGCGATCGCCAAGGGCGTGGCCCTGGCCAAGGATCTCGGCAACCTGCCAGGCAATGTCTGCACCCCCAGCTACCTGGCCGAGACCGGCCTGAAGCTGGCGGCGGAGTCGGGCGGCCTGATCAGCACCCGCATCCTCGAAGAAGCCGACATGGAGAAGCTGGGCATGGGCTCGCTGCTGTCGGTGAGCCGCGGCTCGCGCCAGCCGGCCAAGCTGATCATCATGGAATACCGCCAGGGTCCGGCCGGCGAGAAGCCGGTGGCCCTGGTCGGCAAGGGCCTCACCTTCGACGCCGGCGGCATCAGCCTGAAGCCGGGCGCGAAGATGGACGAAATGAAGTTCGACATGTGCGGCGGCGCCTCGGTGTTCGGCACCTTCAAGGCCCTGAGCCTGCTGAAGCTGCCGATCAACGTGGTGGCGGTGGTTGCCGCCTCCGAAAACCTGCCCGATGGCCATGCCAGCAAGCCCGGCGACATCGTCACCAGCATGGCCGGCATCACCATCGAGGTGCTCAACACCGACGCCGAGGGCCGGCTGATCCTCTGCGACGCACTGACCTACACCGAGCGCAGCTTCGACCCGGCGGTGTGCATCGACATGGCCACCCTCACCGGCGCCTGCGTGATGGCCCTGGGCCAGTTCCCCTCCGGCCTGTTCAGCAACACGCCGGGCCTCGCCCGCGCCCTGCTCAACGCCGGCGAGCAGATCGGCGACCGCGTCTGGGAGCTGCCGTTGTGGCCAGAGTACGAGGAGAACATCAAGAGCGAGTTCGCCGACATTGCCAACATCGCCACCAAGGGCGAGGGCGGCGGCGCGATCATCGGCGCCACCTTCCTGCACAAGTTCACCAAGAAGATGAAGTGGGCGCACCTCGACATCGCCGGCACCGCCTGGCTGGGCAAGAAGGGCACCGGCCGGCCGGTGCCGCTGCTCACTCAGTACCTGCTGAATTACGCAGCGAAAGAGGAATAAGTTAGCCGCGCCCCCACCGCCATGACGCGAGTCGATTTCTACATCCTGCCCGAGCAGGGCGGCAGCGATCCGCTGTCGGCGGCGGTGCGCCTCTGCGACAAGGCGGCGGCGGCCGGGCACCGGCTCTACGTCACCGCCAGCGATCCGGCCCGCCTGGACGCGCTCGGCGATCTGCTCTGGACCCAGCGCCAGGGCAGCTTCCTGGCGCACGAGCGCTATCTGCACTCGGCACCGGTGGAGCCGCTGCCGCAGGTGCTGATCGGCGAGCGCGAACCGCCGGAGGGCTGGCAGGACATCCTGCTGACGCTCTGCGCCCAAGTGCCCGCCTATTTCAGCCGCTTTGAACGTGTGCTGGAGATCGTGCCGGGCGATGCCGAAAGCCGCGAGCGCTGCCGCGAGCGCTTCAAGTTCTACCGCGAGCGCGGTTACGAGTTGCGCAGTTTCGAGCAGACCGCCGAGGGCGGCTGGAAACAGAAGGCCTAGGGCAAGTCCTCGGCGCCGCCCCCGGGGCTGCCCGCCCGGAACCAGTCCAGCTGCTCGCGCAGTCGCACTACCTCACCGACGATCAGTAGCGAGGCGCCGCTGGGTGCCAGCGCCGCCACCTTGGCCGGCAGATCGGCGAGCGTGCCGGTGAGCACCCGCTGGCTGGGCTGGGTGCCGTCCTCGACCAGGGCGGCTGGCCAGTTGGCCGGCAGGCCGTGAGCGATCAGCTCGGCGCAGATGCGCGGCAGCGTCGTCACCCCCATGTAGAACACCACGGTCTGACCGGGTCGCGCCAGCTGATCCCAATGCAGGCGCAGCTCGCCGTCGGCGCGGGCATGGCCGGTAACGAAGACGCAGGCCTGGGCATAGTCGCGATGGGTGAGTGGAATGCCGGCGTAGGCGGCGCAGCCGGCGGCGGCGGTCACCCCTGGCACCACCTGGAAGGGAACGCCGTGGGCCGCCAGCTCGGCGATTTCCTCGCCACCACGCCCAAAGATGAAGGGATCGCCGCCCTTGAGCCGCAGCACACGCTTGCCCTGCCGGGCCAGCCGCACCAGCTCGGCATTGATCTCGTCCTGCGGCACGGTGTGCTGGTTGCGGCGCTTGCCGACGAAGATGCGCTCGGCATCGCGGCGCACCAGATCAAGGATTGCCGGCGCCACCAGGCGGTCGTGCAGCACCACATCGGCCTGCTGCATCAGGCGCAGGGCGCGGAAGGTGAGCAGATCGGGATCGCCCGGCCCGGCGCCGACCAGATAGACCTCACCGGTCGCCACGCCGGGTGCCGCCGTCAGCAGCTCCGAGAACAGCGCTTCCGCGGCGTCGAGCTGGCCTGAAAGCAGGCGCTCCGGCCCGGCGCCATCGAGAAAGCGCTCCCAGAGATTGCGCCGCTGCAGCAGCGGCAGCGCCTTAACCCGCGGCCGCCGCTGCTCCATGAACTGGGCAATACGCCCGTAACCGGCGGGCAACAGGGTTTCGATGCGCTCGCGCAGCCGCCGTGCCAGCACCGGCGCGGCACCGCCGGTGGCGATGGCGATGCTGATCGGCGCCCGGTCGACGATGGCCGGGGTGATGAAACTGGACGGCGCGGGGTCATCGACCACGTTCACCGGCACACCGGCCGCGTCGGCGGCAGCGGCCACCTGGCGGTTGAAGGCGGCGTCGTCGGTGGCGGCGATCACCAGGCGGCAGCCCGGCAACTGCGCCGGATCAAACTCGCTGCCCAGATAGCGAAAGCCACCCTGCTCCTTGAGCGCCGCCAGCTCCGGGTTAAGCTCTCTGGCCACCAGCTCTAGCCGAGGCGAGGCCCGCTGCAGCAGTCGCAGCTTGCGGGCGGCTACCTCGCCACCGCCGACGATCAGTACCCGCGCACCGGCAAGGCGCAGGCTGACCGGGAACCAGGGACTACCCTCGCTCATCGTCGCCCCCTAGCCCGCCAGGGCTTTGCCGAGCGTCATGGCGCCCACCACGATCAACAGCACTGAGATCGCGCGTTTGAGATTGCGCGCGTCCAGCCGAAAACCAATGCGGCTGCCGATCCAGACACCCGGAATAGCGCCCATCAGTAGGCCAATCAACATCTGCCAGTCCACCGTGCCGAGACGCGCGTGGCCGAGCCCGGCGATGCCGGTGATGATCACCGCATGGGCAAGATCAACGGCGACTAGCCGGATCGGCTCCTGCCGCGGGTAGAGCAGCATCAGCAACATCATGCCGATCACGCCGGCGCCAACCGAGGACACGGTGACCACCGCGCCGATCAGAGCACCGGAAAGCACGGTGCCGGTCCATTGATGACGGGCGACAAAGGCGTTGAAGGTGGTAGGAGCACGCAGGCGGCGCAGGAGCAGGTCCTGCAACAGGGTGAAGCTGGCGGTCAGCATCACCGCCACGGCCAGCGTCAGCTTGATGATGCGATCCAGCTCCGGGCTGGAGCCGATCGCTTGCAGGCCCAGCAGGGCTAGCAGCGAGGCCGGGACGCTGCCCAGGGCCAGGCGCCCGACGATGTGCCAGTCCAGGGTTCCGCGGCGCTGATGCAGGCTCACCCCCCAGGCCTTGCTGATCGAGGCGTAAAGCAGGTCGGTGCCGACCGCCACCGCCGGACTGATGCCATAGAACAGGATCAGGATCGGAGTCATCAGCGAACCGCCGCCGACACCGGTGGCACCCACCGCGGTGCCGACCAGCAGGCCTGCCAGAGAAAAACCCAGTCCGTCCATGCCACCCCACCAGTAAAAGGCCGCGTACCGTAGCAGCCCGGACGCAGGCAGGGAACAACCGCCGTCTGGAATTGCTTATACTTAAAATGGTATTTCAGAAAAGTTCATCATGAAGATTAGACAGCTTCACTATGTGCTGGAAGTAGCCAAGCGCGGACTCAATGTCACCGCCGCCGCCGAAGCCCTGCATACCAGCCAGCCCGGCGTCTCCAAGCAGATAAAACTGCTGGAGGATGAGTTGGGCGTGGATATCTTCGTCCGCAACGGCAAGCATCTAGCCGAAGTTACCCCAGCTGGCAGGCGCATCCTCGACTATGCCGAGAAACTGCTGTCGGAAGCCGACAACATCCGCAATGTCGCCCGCGAATTCCGTCAGGCCGACGAGGGCGAGCTGACCATCGCCACTACCCACACCCAGGCCCGCTATGCGCTGCCGCGGGTGATCCAGGCCTTCCGCAAGCAGTATCCAAAAGTGTCGCTGCACATCCATCAGGGCTCGCCACCGCAGATCGCCAAGATGGCCGCCGAGGGCGAGGCCGACTTCGCGATAGCCACCGAGGCAATCCACCACTTCGACCAGCTGGTAATGCTGCCCTGCTACCACTGGAACCGCTGCGTACTGGTGCCGCCCAGCCATCCACTGTCCAAGGTGAAACGGCCCACGCTCAAACAGCTGTCCGAACATCCGATCATCACCTACACCTTCGGCTTCACCGGCCGCTCCAAGCTGGACCAGGCCTTTGCCGCCCATGGCCTGAAGCCCAATGTGGTGCTCACCGCGGTCGACGCCGATGTGATCAAGACCTATGTGCGTTCCGGCCTGGGCATCGGCATCGTCGCCAACATGGCCTGGGACGCCCGCATCGATACCGATCTGGTCAAGCTCGATGCCGATCACCTGTTCGAGGCCAGTACCACCCATATCGGCTTCCGTCGCAGCCTGTTCCTGCGCGGCTACATGTATGACTTCATCACCACTTTCGCGCCGCATCTGAAACGTGAACTGGTGGACGAGATAGCCGCCATCGCCGACCCCGACCAGCGCCAAGCCGAGGTGACCAGACGGGTCAGGGTCGAGCAGACGCTTTAGGCCACTAAACAAAGCCGTCTATCGATATGCCCGCTCTGAATTGCTACCCTTCGCGCCCGCCGACTCTACGGCCCGGCGGCCGGAGCAACTAAAAGATGTATCGCTACGACCAACACGATCAACAATTGGTTGACGCCCGCGTCGCCGAATTCCGCGACCAGACCCGGCGCTATCTTGATGGCTCCCTGTCGGCCGACGAATTCCGCCACCTGCGCCTGCGCAATGGTCTCTACATCCAGCGCTTCGCGCCGATGCTGCGGATCAGCATTCCCTATGGCCTCTTGTCCTCGCCGCAACTGCGGATGCTGGCGCACATCGCCCGCAAATACGACAAAGGCTACGGCCACTTCACCACGCGCCAGAACATCCAGTTCAATTGGCCGAAGCTGGAAGAGGTGCCAGACATCCTGGCCGATCTCGCGACCGTGCAGATGCACGCGATCCAGACCTCCGGCAACTGCATCCGCAACATCACCAGCGATCCTTTCGCCGGCGCCGCCGCCGATGAACTGGTGGACCCCCGCCCCTACTGCGAGCTGACCCGCCAGTGGGCGACCTTCCACCCGGAATTCAACTGGCTGCCGCGCAAGTTCAAGCTTGCCTTCTCGTCCTCGACCAAGGACCGCGCCGCTACCCGCGTGCATGACATTGGCATCCACATCGTCCGCAACGACGCTGGCGAACTGGGTTACGAGGTCTATGTCGGCGGCGGCCTGGGGCGCACGCCGATCATTGGCGTGAAGATTCGCGACTTCCTGCCGGAGGCCGACCTGCTCAGCTATTGCGAAGCGATCCTGCGCATCTACAACCTGCTGGGCCGACGCGACAACATGTACAAGGCCCGGATCAAGATCCTGGTCAAGGAAATGGGCCTGCCCGCCTTTGCCGAAAAGGTGGAGGCCGAGTGGGCCACCATCAAGGACGGCCCGCTCAAGCTCAAGGCCGGCGACCTGGAACGCATGAAGGCTCAGTTCAGTCAGTTCCAGCTGGACCCGGCCGCCGCCGAAGATGTCAGTTACGCCCAACACCTGTCCGAGGATTCCGCCTTTGCCGCCTGGACCCGGCGCAATCTCAAGGATCACCGGGTTCCCGGCTACAAGCTGGTGTTCCTGTCGCTCAAGGCCCGCGGCGTGGCCCCAGGTGACCTCAGCGCGGAACAGATGGAGGCCGTCGCCGAGCTTGCCGAGCGCTATGCCTTTGGCGAACTGCGCGCTACCCACGACCAGAACCTGGTGTTCACCGATGTCCAGCAGAAAGATCTCTACCCGCTCTGGCAACAATTGAGCCGCCTGGGCCTGGCGACCCCCAATATCGGCCTGCTCACCGACGTGATCTGCTGCCCCGGCCTGGATTTCTGCTCACTGTCGAATGCCAGCTCGATCGCCGTCGCCGAGGAGATCTTCGACCGCTTCGACAGCCTCGACTATCAGCACGATATCGGCCCGATCAAGCTCAACATGTCCGGCTGCATGAACGGCTGCGGCCATCACAGCGTCGGCCACATCGGCATTCTGGGCGTCGATAAGAAGGGCGAGGAGTGGTACCAGATCACTTTGGGTGGCAGTTCCGGCAACGACGCCTCCCTCGGCGACCGAACCGGCCCCTCGGTGGAGCGCGCCCATATCGCCGACGCCGTCCAGAACCTGGTTGAGACCTACTTGCAGCAGCGCCTGAGTGTGGAAGAGGGGTTCCTGGCCTGCTATCGCCGGGTAGGAATGACCCCATTCAAGGCCCGGCTGTACGCGGAGGCCGCATGAGCATTCTTCTGGACCGCAACGGTCAGCGGCTTGTAGACCGCTACCCCGAGCTGGCAGCTGAACTGGCCATCCCCGCCGATCAGCCGGTCCTGGTACCCCTGGCCCGCCTAGCCGAGATTCCGGAGACCGCCCCCGCCGGCCTGCTATTGCCAAATACCGCGGATGTGTTGGCCCTGCCCGATGCGATATTGCGGTTTCCGCTGCTGGCGCTGGAATTCCCGGCATTCGCCGATGGCCGTGCCTACTCCCAGGCCAGCTTTCTGATCCGGCGCCGGGGTTATCACGGCCAACTGCGGGCCCGCGGTCAGGCTGTCGTTCATGACCAATTGGCCATGCTCCGCAGCTGCGGCTTCACGGAATTTCAGCTACGCGCCGACCAAGATGCCGAAATCTGTGCCAGTGTGCTTCGCCAGCCGTCCATGACTGCACAGCGGCGCTATCCCTCTTTCACCTGATCGGGGCGATTCTGGAAATTCAGCCTGCGATCTGCTTGAGATATTGATCGCAAGTCGCGCAAGAAAAGTCTTGTGCAATGCGGAATTGATGGATACAGTTATTTCAGCGCACGCAATAGAAGTGCGCTTCGCTAATGATATTTTTCACGCTACAGACGGGGATTAATCCAATGAAATTGAGTAAGAAAGCAGCAGCGGCTCTGGTTGGAGTGCTCGCCGTCTCAGCACTGCCGGTTCAGGCGGCCACCATCTACCGCCAGCAGATCAGCGGCGTGCAGTTCGGTTCCTTCGCCCCGCCCGCCGCCACCGCCGGCGCCTCGTTTGGCTCCCCCCTGGCTTTTGGTGCTGACTGGGGCAAGGCCGGTGCGGGTGTTTTCGTACAGAGTCTTGATGGTTCCAGCAGTGATTACGATGGCGCTGTCGCCTTGCTTTTCGGCTTGGGCAATGCCACCAAGGCCGTCGGCCTCGAAACCTCCTTGGCGCTGTCTTCGCTGATTGATAACACCGGCGGCAATGGCGGCTTTGGCGACAACGGTTCCTTGTCTTTCAAGCTCCATACTGCTCTTCCGGGCGGCGCCGCTTTTGCAGTCGGCGTCAACGACGTTGGCCGCTTTGGCGACGCCAACGATGCTCAGAAGTCCAGCCTGTATGCCGTTGGCACCAAGGTGTTTCAGCTTCCGATCGCGGGCTCCACCAAGAATCTGATTCTGAATCTTGGCGTCGGCGACCAGGGCTACGCCGAGCCTGGCGAGGACGGTGCCAATGTATTTGGGTCCGCAGCGTTCTACTTTAATCCGCAGGTCTCAGTAATCGCCGATTACACCGGTCGCTTCACCAACCTTGGTGTCTCCGTCGCGCCGTTCAAGAAGTATCCGTTTGCGATCACCGCTGGCGCTCTTAACGTCGGTGATCGTTACAACGCCGGCACCGAGTACGCCGTGTCGGCGGGCTACGGCTTCAAGTTTTAGTCCTTAGGAGACCTCAGACATGCGCTTTAAGACTCTTTCGCTGGCGGCTGTCGCCGCTTCAGCTTTGATCTCAGCCAATCTTTTTGCCCAGGGTTCAGGCCCCGGCAATGGCATTTCCGGCAGCACCGGCTTCCAGATCGGAGGCATCACGGTCACCAACAATGTCTCCGCCACCGCCATGGCCTTCACGGTTCCTACCGGCGGCGGTCAGGTCAGCGCGACCAGTCCCGCTGGTGGCACCACCACCATCCGCGTAGGCGACTCCGGTTCGGCCATTACGCAGTTGGGCGGCACCTACGGCGGTCCCGGCATCTATGTTCTGACTGACGCCGCGGGCACCGTGGTAACGATCGTGGTGGGTGAAGATGGCAAGATCACCGCGATTGATGCCGGCGATACCTCCGGCCAGTACTAGTCGCCTGCAGGTGTAAAAAAGCCCGCTAAATAGCGGGCTTTTTTATTGCGGGCATTTTTATTGGCTGTCAGCCTGGGAGATAAGGCTTCAAGACATTTGGCACATCCCAGCCGCCATCGGCCCGCTGATAATTTTCCAGCACTGCCACCAAGGTACGTCCCACCGCCAGACCGGAGCCATTCAGCGTGTGCAGCAACTCGTTCTTCTTGGTTTCTGGATGCCGATACCGGGCCAGCATACGGCGGGCCTGGAAGTCCTCGAAGTTGGAGCAGGAGCTGATCTCGCGGTAGCGCTGCTGCGAGGGCAGCCAGACTTCGATGTCGTAGGTCTTGGCGGCGTTGGCGCCCATATCGCCCGCACAAAGCGCCACCACCCGGTAAGGCAGTTCCAGCTTCTGGAGAATCGCCTCGGCGTGGGCGGTCAACTGCTCCAGCGCCTCGTAGGACTTGCCCGGCTCCACCGCCTGCACCAGTTCCACCTTCTCGAACTGGTGCTGACGGATCATGCCCTTGGTATCACGACCGGCGGCACCCGCCTCGGAGCGAAAGCAGGGCGTATGCGCCACCCACTTCTTCGGCAGCTCGCCGGCGTCGAGAATCTCGTCACGCAGCAGATTGGTGACTGGCACCTCGGCGGTGGGAATCAGCCGCCAGTCCTGACCGTCCTCGCTCTTGAGCGCGAACAGGTCCTCGCCGAACTTCGGCAACTGCCCGGTCCCGCGCAGCGAGGCGGCGTTGACGATGTAGGGGACGTACAGCTCCTCGTAGCCGTGCTCGCGGGTGTGCACGTCGAGCATGAACTGGGTCAGCGCCCGGTGCAGGCGCGCCAGATCCTTCTTCAGCACCACGAAGCGCGCGCCGGTGAGCTTGGCGGCAGCGGCGAAATCCATTTGGCCTAGGGCTTCGCCAAGATCGGCGTGATCCTTGACCGGGAAGTCGAACACCCGCGGCGTACCGACCCGGCGAATCTCAAGGTTGTCGTGCTCATCCTTGCCGTCCGGGACGCTGCCGTGCGGGATGTTGGGCACCCGCGCTAGGAAGTCATCAAACTCCAGCTGCAGCGCCGACAGCGCCAGCTCGTTCTCGGCCAGGCGCTGCTTGCTCAGCTCCACCGTCTCGAGCAAGGGCGTTGCGTCCTGGCCCTTGGCCTTGGCGAAGCCGATGTCCTTGCTGGCCTTGTTGCGCGCCGCCTGCAGCGCCTCGGTCTCGGTCTGCAACTGCTTGCGACGCGACTCCAGCCGCTCGAAGGTGGCGAGATCAAAGGTGTAGCCACGGCGCGCCAGCTGGGCGGCAATGGCAGCGGCATCGGTGCGCAGGCGCTTGGGATCGAGCATGACGGGGTGCGTAAGACGTGTGAAGGACGCGGATTATGCCAGCGCCGAGCGGGCCAGCCAGAAACCCAGCAGGCAAGCCGTCAGACTCAGCAGCAGATTGAGGCCGACGTTGACCAGCGCGACCGTGACCGCGCCCTCGCGCCAGAGCAGCAGCGTCTCCAGCGAGAACGCCGAGAAAGTGGTGTAGCCGCCGAGCACACCGGTCATCAGCGCCAGCCGCCAGGCCGGCGACCACTCGGGACGCGCCAGGGCGTAGCCGCCGAGCAGGCCCATAGCCAGGCCACCGGAGACGTTGACGATCAGGGTCGCCGCCGGGAACGCCGGCCACTGCGTCCGCGCCCACAGCCCCACGCCGTAGCGCGCCAGGGTGCCCAGGGCGCCGCCCAGAGCCACCGCCATCCAGACCGGCATCAGCGCTTGCCTCCCTTTGCGGCGCGCAGCTGCGCCAGCTTCTCGGCGATCTTGCCTTCCAGCCCACGCGCGGTCGGCTGATAGAACTCGGCGTCGCGCAAGGCATCGGGCAGGAACTGCTGCCCCGCCGCATGAGCGCCCTCCTCTTCGTGGTCGTAGCGGTAGCCGCTGCCGTAGCCGAGATCCTTCATCAGCTTGGTGGGCGCATTGCGGATGTGCAGCGGCACTTCCAGCGAGCCGTGCTGCTCCACCGCCGCCCGCGCGGCGGCGTAGGCGGTGTAGACGGCATTGGACTTGGGCGCCACCGCGAGATAGACGATGGCCTCAGCGATCGCCAGTTCGGCCTCCGGCGAACCGATGCGCTCGTAGGCCTCCCAGGCGTTAAGCGCCAGTTGCAGGCCGCGTGGATCGGCGAGACCGATGTCCTCGTAGGCCATGCGCGTCACCCGCCGGGCGATGTAGCCGGCATCGACGCCGCCGTCGAGCATGCGGCAATACCAGTACAGCGCCGCGTCGGGATCGCTGCCGCGCACCGATTTGTGCAGGGCCGAAATCTGGTCGTAGAAGTGTTCGCCCTGCTTGTCGAAGCGGCGGAAGCCGCGGCCGATCAGTTTTTCCAGCAAGGCATCGTCCCTGGAACGCTCGGCGCGCGACAGCTCCCAGGCGGTCTCCAGCAGCACCAGGGCTTTGCGGGCGTCGCCATCGGCGGCCTCGGCAATGCGGGCGATCCAGCTTTCCGGCAGCGCTTCGGCGCCCGCGCCCAGGCCGCGTTCGGCATCGCTCAGCGCCCGCCGCAGCAGGGCGACGATGGCCGGGGTTTCCAGCGAGCGCAGCACGAAGATTCGCAGCCGCGACAGCAGCGCGCCGTTCAGCTCGAAGCTGGGGTTCTCGGTGGTGGCGCCGATCAGGGTAAGCGTGCCGTCCTCGACGAAGGGCAGCAGCGCATCCTGCTGGGCCTTGTTGAAACGATGGATTTCGTCGACGAACAGCACAGTGCGCCGGGCAGTAAGTCCACGTGCCTCCGCCTGCGCGCTGGCCACTGCCTCACGGATGTCCTTGACCCCGGCCAGCACCGCCGACAGGGTCAGGAACTGTGCATCGACATGCTGCGCGATCAGGCGCGCCAGCGTGGTCTTGCCGACTCCCGGCGGCCCCCAGAACACCAGCGAAGGCAGCTTGCCGGCCTCCAGCAGCGCGCGCAGCGGCGCGCCTACTCCCAGCACATGCTCCTGCCCCACCACCTCGTCCAGATGCCGCGGGCGCATACGCTCGGCCAGAGGCTGGGCCAGAGCCGCAGACGCCGGCTTCTTCGCCGCTGGCGGCGCACGCTGGTCAGTGAGCAGGTCTGGGGATTCGGCCATCGCCTATCGTAGGCGCTAGCGCCTTCCGACCGGAAACTCGGCAGGGCCTAAGGCTGGCTGCCGTCGATCACCTCAACGCCCTTGGGCGCCTGGAACTGGAACAGCGCGGAATCCAGTTTGCCGTTGCTCTTGATCGCGCTGAACTGGATGTCGGTGGCACCACCCAACTGGTCGCGGAACAGCATGCGCACCGGGGTGCCGCCCTTGAGCCAGAGCTCGACCGACTGAAAGTCGCTGTCCTTGCCCTTGGGCTTGAGTTCCAGCTTGCGCACCGCGCCCTCGCTGCCGGCGTCGGCGACGCTGAAGGTCTCGGTCAGCGTCTGCCGCTGCGAGAGCAGCGCCGCCGGCGTGCCCTGCAAGGCTTCGGCGGCCGGACGGATGCTGACCTGCTTCAGATCCTGGTCGTAGAGCCACAGCCGGCTGCCATCGGTGACGATCAGTTGCGGCGCCGGCAGCAGGTACTCCCAGCGGAACTTGCCCGGGCGCATCAGCGCCATGCGGCCGCTGCTGCTGTTCAAGGTCTCGCCGCGTTCGTCGATCTGAGTCTGACTGAACTCCGCCTGCAAGGTCTGCACGCCGTCAACGAAGCGCGCCAGGGTCTGCTCCGGGGTTTCCGCGCGAGCATTGGTGAACGCAAGCAACAGCAGCGAGAAGAACAGGGTGCGCATGGGTTTCCTAGGAATGCTGAGGCGCCCGGAGTCTGGCCAGACGCGGTGAATGGCGCTTGAACGGGAGCTTGGCTAGTCGCGACCGCCGCCGAGGATTTCGCGATTGCCGCCCGGCCCGCTAGGCCCGACCAGCCCGGCGCTTTCCATCGCCTCGACGATGCGCGCGGCGCGGTTGTAGCCGATCTTCAGCCGCCGCTGCACCCAGCTCACCGAGGCCTTGCGAGTCTCCAGCACCAGGGCGACGGCGCTGTCGTAGAGCGGGTCCTTTTCGGCATCGCCATCACCGTCGTCGGCCTTGGCCTTGAGGTCTTCCTCGTCGGCGAGGATGCCGTCCACGTAGTCGGGCTCACCCACCTGCTTCAGATAGGCCACCACCTTGTGTACCTCGTGGTCGTCGACGAAGGCACCGTGCACGCGCGAGACGCTGGAGGCGCCCACCGGCCGGTACAGCATGTCGCCGTGTCCGAGCAGGGTCTCGGCGCCCATCTGGTCGAGGATGGTGCGGCTGTCGATGCGCGAGGCGACCTGGAAGGCAATGCGCGAGGGGATGTTGGCCTTGATGAGCCCGGTGATGACATCGACGCTGGGCCGCTGGGTGGCGACGATCAGGTGGATGCCGGCGGCGCGCGCCTTCTGGGCGATGCGGGCGATCAGCTCTTCGACCTTCTTGCCGACCACCATCATCATGTCGGCCAGCTCGTCGATCACCACCACGATGTTGGGCAGCGGCTGGAGGTACACCGGCTCGCTGGGGCTGGAGCTGAACAGGTCCGGCGCGGCGGTCATCGGATCGCGGATCGGCGTGCCCAGCGCCTCGGCGTCGAGCAGCTTCTTGTTCATGCCGGCGAGATTGCGCACACCCAGTGCGGTCATCAGCCGGTAGCGGCGCTCCATCTCGGCCACGCACCAGCGCAGCGCGTTGGCGGCGTCCTTCATGTCGGTGACCACCGGCGTCAGCAGGTGGGGTATGCCTTCGTAGACCGACAGCTCCAGCATCTTCGGGTCGATGAAGATGAAGCGCACCTGCTCGGCGGTGGCCTTGTAGAGCATCGACAGGATCATGACGTTGATCGCCACGCTCTTGCCCGAGCCGGTAGTGCCGGCCACCAGCAAGTGCGGCATCTTGGCGAGATCGACCGACGCCGGGTTGCCGGCGATGTCCTTGCCCAGCGCCATGGTCAGCGGCGAGGCGGAATTGCGGTAGGCCGGCGAGTCGATGATCTCGCGCAGCATCACGAACTCGCGCTTGGCGTTGGGAATCTCCAGACCGACGTAGGGCTTGCCCTCGATCACCTCGATCACCCGCACACGGTTGACCGACAGCGAGCGCGCCAGATCGTTGCTCAGATTGGTGATCTGCACGCCCTTCACGCCCGGCGCCAGTTGCAGCTCGAAGCGGGTGATGACCGGGCCGGGGATCGCCGCCACCACCTGCGCCTTCACGCCGAAGTCGGCGAGGTGGCGCTCGACGCTGCGCGACAACAGGTCGATCTCCTCCGGCGTGTAGCGGCGGCCGGAGGGCTTGGGAGGATCGAGCAGATCCACCGGCGGGATCGGCTGGTCGGCGTAGGGCGTGGCGCGGTTCTGCGCCGCATAGGGCGAGAGCATCGGCGCCGGCGGCGGCAGGCCGAGATCGGCGGCGGTGCTGGCGGCGACCGCAGGCGCCTGCATCTGCGCCGGCGCGGTGCGCACCACCGGTTTCGGCGCCTGGGTCGACGGCGCGGGCGCCAGGGTCGGCGGCAGCTCGGCGGCGAGCAAGGCGGCCACCCGATCCGGCTCGGGCGCAGCGGGTGGCGGCGAAGGCCGGGCGGACGGGGCGGCGGCCAGCTCAGGACGCACCCAGGGCGGCAGCTCGGCGGCCTCGGCGAGCACCGGTGCCGACAGGGCATCGGCCACTTCCGGCGCCGGCTCGCCGACCGCATGGCCGTGCTCGGCCACCGAGGCGTAGAAATCCTGCAAGTCGGCCGGCCCCGGCGTCTGCGCCTTGGCGGCGGCGCTGGTCACCGGCTCCTCCCAGGGATCGGCGGCGCTGCTCGGCGCCAGCGTCGGATCGGCCGCCGCCTCCGCCGCGGTACCCAGCGCGGTGCTGAGCAGATCGACCTGCGGTTCGCGCCGCTCCTGGAGCGGGGCCGCGCCACGGCGGCGCGCCGACTTGAGACTAGGCAGAGGCGCCTCGCTGGAGGGCGGGATCAGCTCCTCGGCTTCGTCGGCTTCCGACGCTGGCTTCTGCCAGCGCGCCATCAGGCGCAGCGTGCGCTCGCCGATGGCGTCGAGCAGATCCAGCCAGGAAAAGATCAGCGCCAGCGGCAGCGCCGCCACGAACAGGGTCAGCAGCAGCAGCGCCGCACCGTAGGCGCCAAGCAGGGCGGACAGCCATTCGCACAGCGCCGCGCCGAACAGGCCGCCGCCGCCCTGCGGCGTCCAGGCGCCGGGCAGCGGCACCTGCAGACTGAGCAGGCCGGCCAGCGACAGGGTGGCGAACAGGCCGGCGGCGAGGCGCAGGCCGGCGGGGATCGCCGCCACGCTGGCGGCGCCGCGCAGGCTGCGATAGCCCACCCAGGCCAGCGCGAACGGCAGCACGAAACTGACATAGCCGGTCAGACTCAGCAGACTGTTGGACAGCCAGGCCCCGCCCCGCCCCATCCAGTTGTGCAGGCTCTCGCCGGCCCCGGACGAGGACCAGCCGGGGTCATTGGGGTGGTGGCTGAGCAGCGACAGCAGCAAGAGCACCGCCAGACCGAACAGCAGCAGGCTCAGGGCCTCGCGCGGCAGCCGCACCAGCCAGCCGGCATCGGTCTGCACCGGCTCGGCGGCGCGGGTCTTGTTGGACAGGCGAGGCAGCTTCATGGAGCGCGCGTGAGGCCGCGGCAGGCGCGGCGTGAAAGTTGCTTTCGAGTATACCAGCGGGGTTGCACCCGCCCGGCGCTACCGCCGGTCGGCATACCTTGAATTGCGGTTGGGAACGGCCATTATCAGTTCGTCACTTCCAGCGTCACGGTAGTCACCACACCATGCAAACCAGGCACTTCGTACTTTCTTCCGACGGCAGCATCCGCGAATTCTCGGCGGAGCAGGCGGCTTTGATCGCTTCCGGCGCCGACCGCATCCCCGAGTTCGCCACCCAGCGGGTGCGCTACCTGCAATTGACGCTCGACGACGCCGCCGAAACCGAGCTGAAGATCCAGACCGCCGGCGCCAGCATCCGCTTCGATGCCGAAGGCCGCATGGCCGAGGCCGGCCCGCCGGCCGACGACGAGACCTTCTCCCGCTTCGAGCACGACGCCTGCGTGCAGTGGGCGCTCAAGGATCTGCCCGCCGCGCCCGTTACCTTCCACTGAGTGCGCGTCCGGCACCTCGCCCGCCTCGCTGAGGTTCCGGCCGCGGCCTGGGACGCGCTGTTCCCCGCCGGCTACCCCTTCATCCGCCATGACTGGCTGCGCGCACTGGAAGAACACGGCTGCGCCGCGCCCGAATCCGGCTGGACGCCCTGCCATCTGCTGCTGGAGGACGACGCCGGCAACTTGCTGGCCGCCGCCCCGCTCTACCTCAAGGCGCATTCCTGGGGCGAGTTCGTGTTCGACTTCGCCTGGGCCGAAGGCGCCCAGCAGGCCGGCATCCGCTACTACCCAAAGCTGCTCAGCGCGGTGCCGTTCACTCCCAGCAGCGGCCCACGCCTGGGCGCCCGTGACGAGGCTAGCCGTGCCCAGCTGATCGCCGCCCTGCTGCAACTGCCGGAGCACTCCGGCGCCTCCTCCTGGCACGGGCTGTTCCTGCCCGAAGCCGAGGCCGAGGCCTGCGCTGCACAGGGCGCGCTGCGCCGCCACGATCTGCAATTTCACTGGCACAACCGCCCCGAAGGCGGCTACATCGACTTCGAGGACTTCCTGTCCGCCTTAAGCCACGACAAGCGCAAGAAGATCCGCCAGGAGCGGCGCAAGCTCAACGGCAGCGGCCTGGTCTTCGACACCCTGCCCGGCGAAGCCTTTGGCGAGGCGCAATGGGCGGAGCTGTACGCGCTCTACGCCAACACCTACGAGGAACGCGGCCAGCCGCCCTATCTGAGCCTGGATTTCTTCCTCGACTACGCCCGTCGTCCGGGCAGCCCGGTGCGGGTCACGGTGGCGCGCGACGGCACGCGGACGGTGGCCATGGCCCTGCTCTTGCAAGACGGAAACCGGCTCTACGGCCGGCACTGGGGCGCGGCGGAACGCTATGACGGACTGCACTTCGAGACTTGCTACTATCAGGGCGTACAGCACTGCATCCGCGAAGGGCTGGCGGTCTACGACGCGGGCGCGCAGGGCGAGCACAAACTGGCGCGTGGATTCGACCCGGTCATGACGCACTCCGTCCACAGCATTTCCGAGCCTAGGCTGGCGCAGGCAGTAGCCCGCACCCTGGGCCGCGAGCGTCTGCTGGTGGCGGCACGGCTGGAGCAGTTGCAGGCCCACCGCGCCTACCGGCAAGCGGAGCCGGACGCATGACCGCCCAGAGCCCGGTCCGCCTGCAATGGCTGGACCCGCGCCAGCCTGACCAAGCCTTCCCACCGGCGGAGACCGCCCTGCCCGAGCCCAACGGCCTGCTGGCGGTCGGTGGCGATCTGAGCCCACGCCGGCTGCTGCGCGCCTACGCGCAGGGTGTGTTCCCCTGGTTCAACCCCGACGAACCCATCCTCTGGTGGAGCCCGAATCCGCGCTGCGTCTTCACCCCCGGCGAGCTGCGCATCTCCCATTCGCTGGCCAAGCGCCTGCGCCAGAACCGTCACGCACTGAGTTTCGACCTCGCCTTCGACGAGGTGCTGAGCGCCTGCGCCAGCGAGCGCCGCGGCAGCCGCGGCACCTGGCTGGGGCCGGACATGCGCCGCGCCTACCGCGATCTGCACCTGCTCGGTCACGCCCACTCGGTGGAACTGTGGATGGATGGCGAGCTCACCGGCGGTCTCTACGGCGTCAGCCTGGGCGGCGCCTTCTTCGGCGAGAGCATGTTCAGCCGGCGCAGCGATGCCTCCAAGCTGGCGCTGGTGCACTTCAGCCGCCAGTTGGCGGCCTGGGGCTTCGGCCTGCTGGACTGCCAGGTCGCCTCCGAACACCTGCTCAGCCTGGGCGCACGCAGCCTGCCGCGCGAGGAATTCCTCCATCGTTTGCAGGCCGCCCTGAAGCTGCCGGCACCGCGCGCCTGGCGCTTCGATACCGCACTGGCCGGCAATCCCGCGCATCTGCCGCACACGCTGGAGCGGCGGCCATGACCCGCGCCATCCCCCTGCGTCTGCTGCTGGGCGCCGAGCAGCCCTGCGGTTATCTGCCGCGCCGGCTGTCGCGCTCGGCCTTCGTCGCCCCCAATACCCAGCTCGACGGCCAGCTCTACGGCACCCTGATCGCCAACGGCTTCCGCCGCAGTGGTGACTACGCCTATCGCCCGGCCTGTCCGCAGTGCACGGCTTGCGTGCCGGTGCGCCTTCCGGTGGCAGTGTTCAGCCCCAACCGCGCGCAGCGACGCTGCGCCAAGCGCAACACCGACCTGACACTGCGCCGCCTGCGCGAAGTCGGCGAGGAGCATTTCGACCTTTACCGCCGCTATCTGCTGGCTCGCCACCCCTTCGGGGGCATGGACGCCTACGATGCCCGCGCCTTCCACGAATTCCTCGGCTCGCGCTGGGGTGTCACCGAGTTCTGGGAGTACCGCGACCCCGAGCAGCAGCTGCTGATGGTGGCGGTGGTGGACCGGCTGGAGCATGGCCTGTCGGCGGTCTACACCTTCTTCGACCCGGCCGAGACCAGCCGTGGCCTGGGCACCTATGCAGTGCTCTCGCAGATCGCCGCCGCCCGCGAGGCGGGCCTGCCGCATGTCTACCTGGGCTACTGGGTGGAGCACTCAGAGACCATGGACTACAAGCGCAGCTACCGGCCGCTGGAGCAGTTCGACGGTCTGGTCTGGCGTCCAGGGCCGGCCAGTTGAGTCGGTCAAAAAGCCGCCATTGCCGATGCGAGGTCGCTCACCCATAATGCGCGCCTCATAAATCCGGGCGGACCTGCAAAAAGCGTAATGGCGAAAGAAGATCACATCGAGATGGAAGGCGTGGTGATGGACGTGCTCCCCAACACCATGTTCCGCGTCAAGCTGGAAAACGGCCACATCGTGACCTGCCACATCTCGGGCCGCATGCGCAAGAACTACATCCGCATCCTCGACGGCGACAAGGTGCGCGTCGAGCTGACGCCCTACGACCTGAGCAAGGGCCGCATCACCTTCCGCGACAAGTAAACCCTACCGGGTTTACTGGCCGGCCTGTGCGGCCTTTTCCAGGGCCGCGGCCTGCTCCTTGAGACCCAGCGCCGCATAGATCTTCAGCAAGCGCTCGGTCGCCGTCTTCACAAACGGCGACTCCGGCCCCATGGCCGCCAGCAGCTTGGGCCTGGCCGCCTCGATCCGCGCGCGCGCCTCGGCATAGCGCTTCTGCAGTAGCAGGGTTTCGCCGAGATTGCTGGACACCACGCTGTAGTGCGGGTGCGCCTCGCCCATCACCTTGCCGATGATCGCCAGGGTTTCCAGATACAGCTGCTCGGCCTCCGGCAGCCGGCCGGCGCTCGCCAGCAGGCGCGCCAGATTGTTGCGCGCGACCACCGCGTCGCTCTGCTCGCCGTGGCCGGTTTCCTCGTGGCTGCGGATGTTGGCGCGGAACATCGCCTCCGCCGCCACCAGCTTGTCCTGCTTGTAGAGGGCGGTGGCCAGATTGCCGCGCGCCGCCAGGGTCTCGGGGTGATTGACGCCCAGGCGCGCGGTATTGGTATCCACCACCTCCTGGCAGATCTGCTCGGCCTCGGCGTAGCGCCCCTGACGGAGGCGCACCAGTCCCAGCAGGTTGAGGCTGTGCTGGGTCGCGTAATGCGCGCGGCCATAGACCTTTTCGAGATCGGCGATCAGCGCGCTCACCGCCTGTTCCGCCTCCTCGTACTGGCCTTCCTCCTGGGCGATCCAGGCCATCTCGTGGCGGGCCGCGAAGGTCAGCGGATGATTCTTGCCCAGCGCCGCGTCCTCCTCGGCCAGGAGCTTGCTCGCCGCCGCCTTGCTTTCCTGTCCACTGCCCATGTAGCGCAGCACCGAGACCTCGTCCTGGCCGAGTTGGTAGATCAGCACGTCCTGCCGGGGCAGCACCGCGTGGGCGCGAACGCCGGCCTCCCGAATCAGGGGCAGCGCCTCGTCGTAGCGGGAGAGCTCGGTCAGCAGCGCGGCATGCAGCTTCACCGCCAGCAGGCGCGCGCGCTGCTCGGCCATCGGCGCCTGCGGATCGTCCGGCCAGGTCGCCAGCAGGGCCGCCGAGGCATCCAGCAGCTCGGCGGACTTGCCGACCGCGTACTGCGCGGCGAGATCGGCGCGTTGCAGATCGCGCGCCGCCAGGCTGTCGGCCGGCAGCCTGGCGGCCAGACGCGTCCGGCCGGCACCGATCAGCGCCGCCGCCGTGGCGTTCTCGCCGATCGCGGTATAGGTGCCACCGATGGCCTCGTAGAGACTGGCGAGGGCGGCGGGCGGCAGGCTGGCATTGGTTTCCAGCGACTGCCGGGCCCCATCCAGCAGCTCGCGCACGGTGAGCTCGCGACCACGGGTACGGAAGGGGTCGGCACCGGTCAGGCTGTCGTGCAGAAAGCTGTTGACTGCCGCCAGTTCCTCGGCGCGCTGCTCGGCCTGCTGACGGGCGCCATGCTCGGCCAGGGCATAGCGCAAGGACACTGCCGCACCGCCGATCACCGCCAGCACCAGCGCCAGGGCCAGAGCCGACACCAGCCGGTGACGGCGCACAAACAGGCCCAGCAGATAGCCGGGCGTCGGCGGCCGTGCGGCGATGGCGAGGCCGGCCAGATGGCGCTCGATGTCGCTCGCGAACTCGGCGGCGCTGGCGTAGCGCTGGCTCGCCTCCGGGGCCAGCGCCTTCATCACGATGGTCTCGACATCGCCGCGCGCCGCCGGCAGCACCTCACCGAGCGATCGCGGCGCGCTGGCACGCACCCGCCGGATGGCGTCCACCAGCGAGGAGCGCGAAAGGTCGGGATACGGCAGTTGCCCACAGAGCAGCTCGTAGGCGATCACTCCCAGCGAGTAGATGTCGCCACGGGCATCGGCCTGCTCGGCCTCTCCGAACAAGCCTTCCGGCGGCATGTAGGCGATGGTGCCCAGCACCTGGCCGGCGGCGGTCATCCGCGTCTCGTCGGCGAGCGCGGCATGGGCCATGCCGAAGTCGAGCACCTTGGGCTGGCCCTCGCCATCAACCAGGACATTGGCGGGCTTGAGATCACGATGGACTACGCCGCGCACATGGGCGTGGTGGACGGCGTGACCGATCGCGGCGATCAGAGTCAGGCGGGCACGCAGGTCGAGCGACTTGGCGTAGTCGGCCAGCGCCTGGCCGCGCACCAGCTCCATGGCGAACCAGGCGACCGTGCCGTCGCTCAACTCCGCCTCGCCGGCCGCGTACAGGCGGGAGATGCCGGGATGCTCCAGACGCGCCAGCAGTTCGATCTCCCGGCGGAAGCGGTCCTCGGCGACCCGCGTGCCGCGGCGCATTACCTTGAGCGCCACCTCGCGCCGTGGGCTGTCCTGCTCGGCGCGGTAAACCCGGCCCTGGCTGCCTTCGCCAAGCACACCGAGGATGCGGAAAGGGCCAATGCGAGTCGGCGGTGCGGAGTCTTGCTCGAGGTTCATTGCTGCCGGTCGGTGGTGCGGCTAGTTGCGGAAGACGAAATACACCGCGCCGCAGATGCACAGCGCGGCCCAGAGGAAATCCAGCTTGATCGGCTGCTTCATGTACAGCACCGCGAAGGGTACGAATACCAGCAGGGTGACAACCTCCTGCAGGATCTTCAGTTGCGCCAGCGACAGCTGGGAGGAATAGCCGATGCGGTTGGCCGGCACCATGATCGAGTATTCGAAGAAGGCAATGCCCCAGGAGCTGAGGATGGCCAGCCATAGCGGCCGGCTGTCGGCCTGCTTCAGGTGCGCATACCAGGCGAAGGTCATGAACACGTTGGACAGCATCAGCAGACCGGCGGTCTGCACTACGGCGGGGATGGGCATTGCGGATTGCGGATTGCGGATTGCGGATTGCGGATTGCGGATTGCGGATTGCGGATTGCGGATTGCGGATTGCGGATTGCGCGAACGATGCCGGCTGCGGCCACGCGCCGCAAGCAGCGGGCCTCAGGGCCGCTCGTAGCCGACCCGGTGCACCCAACTGCCGCGGTCCTGGTAGGGCATGGTCACGCAGCTAGTGCCGGGCAGCGTGTCCGAACCCGGGCCGATCACGCCGCTCAGCGAGCACAAACGACTGCGCGGATGCAGGCGCCGGCAGCGGTCGAGATCGCTCGCGGTCAGCGGCGCGCCCCCGTTGTAGTCGCTGGCCAACTGCGTCAGCGCCTTGCGTAGCGCCACCAGCAACACCGCATCCGCGCTGCGGCCTTCCAGCCAGTCACGACGATTGACCAAGCCCGAGTGCCCGGGCGCGAGCACCCTGAGCACCAGATTGTCCATGACGCTCTGGTCGAAGACATGGCTGCCGACGCCGGCGATGCGACCATAGGCGGTCAGACCGGCCTCGGCGTTGGGATTGTTGGGGTCTGGATCGGGCAGGCCGGTGTCGATCACGTCGCCACGCAGGGCCCCGAACAACTCCTCGCGCAAGGCCAGCACCAGGGCACCGAAGATGGTCGCACCCGGGCCGTCGCTGGCGTTGGGATCGGTGACATCGAGGTCCGGCCCGTAGTGGCTGCCATCCCAGCTCAGCACGCGGTCCAGCGCCGCCTGTTCGGTCACGCTCAGCCCGTTGGCGGCGCGGGCGCGGAACGCGGCCAGCAGCGGTCGGTACTCGCGGGCGCGCGGATCGGTGGTGCCGGTGCGGCGGTCCAGCTCCCGCAGATCGTCGTAGCGCCAGTCGTGGCGGCTCGCGAGCTGATCGAGGATGGCGGTGACCCGCTGCCCCGGCCCGCCCGGTCGCGAGGTGTTGCCCAGACCCTCGCCGTCCAGCCAGCCCAGCGCCGGCTTGTTGTTCCAGTTGGCAAGATAGCCCTGCGCCGGATCGCGCACTTGCGGCGTCTGCTCGAAGGGCAGCACACCCTGATGATCGAACTCGCCGGTGCCGGGGATCGGCAGGCGCTGGTCGGTCTGCGCGCTGCGGCGCGGATGCAGGCCAGGGTGGTAGAAGGCGATATGGCCATCGCGGGTGGCCACCGTGGTGTTCTCGTTCCAGGTCAGCTTGCGCATCGCCGCGTCGAACTCGGCGAAGGAAGTGGCGCGGTTCCACTCGCGGATGCCCTCGATGCTCTCGATCTCGCGCATCCACATCGCGTAGGACAGGCTGCGTCCCAGACCGGCGGCGGCGTCGCGCGCCACCAAGGGACCGTGCAGGCTGCGGCACACCCGATAGCTGCCGGACAGCAGCGCCGGCCCCACCGGAATGCCGCTCTGCGCCGCGCGGTAGCGGAGCGTCTCCTCACGACAGCTCAAGTCCTTCCACTGCCCCTGGTGGAAATACTGGTCGGCGCGGCAGACCCCCGCGGTGACCTGGGCGTTGGAGCACAGTGTCTCGATGAAACTGTCGATGGTCTTGGAGTAGCCGGTGGTCAGCCCCCAGGCGGCGTGCTCGGTGTAGCCGATGCCGACCACCGGCAGACCGGGCACCGAGCTGCCGCGCGCGTGGTAACCGGCGCCGTGGATCTCGTATTCCACCAGCAGCAGCGGATAGCCATAGCCGAGCTGCGGGCCGCTGACCAGGAGCGTGCCGCCATCACGGGTGCGGTCCGGGCCCAGCGCATAGGCATGCGAGCCGCCGTGCAGGTAGCCACGCAGCTCGTTGAGCGCCAGCGCCACCTGGCGACGCGCCTGCTCGCTCGCGGCCCGGCGACTCTTCGTGGCGGCGACCTTGGCCGCGGTCGGCCTGGCCACGGCGGCCTGCGAAACCTCGCGCCGCGCGGCGCGGTTGAGGCCCTCGGAGGCATTTCCGGCCATTGCCAGGCTGGGCTGCGAGCAGGGAAACGGCGCCGCAAGGCTGCCGGTGCCCTCGCCTTTCCATATCGTCTCCGGCAACTGCACCGCCCAGTCGGCCAGGCCCTCGAATACCGCCTCGCGGCCCTCCGGCGGCTCCGGCTGGTTGCTGAAACGAGCCTCGCCCGCCGGCACGCTGACCACCGCCTTGGGGTCGTCGAGCCAGGTGAGGTCGAGAAAGGCATCCTTGCCGGCGCGCGCCGATCCATAGCGCTGGCTGAGCGCCTTCAACAGACGGATGTTGAGGAACTCGTTGCCGCCCTCGCTGGCGACGAAGCGGGTGATGTAGACCCCGGCGGCCAGCACATCCAGCGCGGTCAGCGGCTCCGGCAGGCTGGTCAGCAGGGCGTACTCGGCGGGCAGCTTGGTGGGATCGAGGCGCGCCTCGGCGATCCAGGCATTCGCGCCTTCGACATAGCCAAGCACCGCATCCCGGGCGTCCGCGCTCAAGGCATCGAAGAACCCCTGGTATTCGGCTTCGGTGTAGCCCAGCACCCGCGCCTGCAGATCGGCCGGCACCGCGCCGCAGCCGGTTAGTTCGGCCAGCGTGCCCTTGGCGGTACGCCGCACCGCGTCCATCAGGAACAACCGATCCTGCGCCACTGCGTAGCCGACGCCGTACCAGAGATCACGAACCCGGTCGGCATAGACGATGGGCACCCCGTAGTCGTCGCGGTAGACCTGCACGCCCTCCTTGGGCTGGGTCGGCGTGCCGGGCTTGCCGCCAAGCACCGCCGGCTTGGCGCCGAAGCTCCAGTACAGCCCGCGCTGGTCATCGACATGGGCGCCGTAGGCGCCGGGATCGCTACTGAGCAGACCCTGGGCCTGGCCCGCAATGCTGACAAAGCCGCTCTGCCCCGGCGGCAGCACGGTTTCGGCCTTGAGCACCAGGCTGGCGGGATCGGCCGGCGCGCGTGGCGAGGACGGCGCCTCGGAACCACCGCAGGCGCTCAGGCCCAGCGCGTACAGGCTGAAGGCGGCGCGCAGCAACGCGCGCCGGGGGCGATAGGCTTGCATCGGAAATCTCCTCCGCCGCTCGTGGTGGCGGCTGTATGCCACTCACTCTACGACGGCCGCCGCGCGCGGCGCCAACCCAAGCCGGTTTTCAGCCGTTGGGCAGTCCGGCCTCGGCCCGCAACTCGGCGATGCGCTTGTCCTTATCGGCCCACAACTGCGCCACCCAGTCCTGCACGCGCTTGCGGAACACCGGATCGGCCTCGTAGTCACCGTGGAAGAATTCGGCGGGGATCTGCAACTGGCGCACGTCGACGATCACCCGCTTGACCCGCCCGCAGAGGAAATCCCAGAACTGCTGGGCGCCCTCGGGGTAGACGATGGTGACGTCGAGCATGGCGTGCAGCCGCTCGCCCATCGCCGCCAGGGTGAAGGCGAAGCCGCCCGCCTTGGGCTTGAGCAGGTAGCGATAGGGCGACTGCTGGCGGTCGTGCTTGGCCTGGGTAAAGCGGGTGCCTTCCAGAAAATTGAAGATCGCCACCGGCAGATCGGCGAACTTCTCGCAGGCCTTGCGAGTGGTCTCCACATCCTTGCCGCGCAAGGCCGGATTGCGGGCGATCTGCTCCTGCGTGTAGCGCTTCATGAACGGGAAATCGAGCCCCCACCAGGCCAGTCCCAGCACCGGCACCCAGATCAGCTCCTGCTTGAGGAAGAACTTGAAGAACGGCGCCTTGCCGTGAAAGGTCTTCTGCAGCACATGGATGTCGTTCCAGGTCTGGTGGTTGCTGCAAATGAAGTACTGGCCGCGCAGGTTCAGGTGCTCCACGCCGCGCACTTCAAAGCGGGTCGGCAGCAGCCAGTCGGTCAGCACCGAATTGCAGCCCACCCAGGTCTGCGCGGCGAAATCGGCGCAGCGCGCCATCGCCCGCCGCAGCGGGCCTTTCGGGGTCAGCAGCTTGAGCAGGGAGAAGAAGTAGACCGGGATCGACCAGAAGATGGTATTGAGCGCGAACAGCACTCCGATCAGGGCGCCGGTCAGCGGCGCGGGCAGGAAACCCAGCATGGCGTCTCCTTACTTACTTGGGCGCCAGCGGCGACCAGCTGGCACGCGGCTGGTTGTTCTGGTCGACCAGCACCAGCCGGTGGAACTCGGCCTGCCCGGGCAGCGCCACCAGCACGCAGGGGCTGGTGAGCTGCTGGCTGGCCATGCCGGCAGTGGAGGGACTGAGGAAGGTGGCCTTCAGATACAGGGCGTCGTCCTTCACCGCCGCCTTGCGGCTGACCAGCAGGGCGTAGCCACCGGTGTTGCGCTCGCCCATTTCGGCGACCGCGTAGAGCCCCGGCAGCAGCTCGCCGGACTTGGGCGTGAACTGCAGGCCGCGCGCCTGTTCCCAGCCGACCACGGCCGCCGGCCCCGCCAGCATCTCCAGCGTCGGCTCGCGGCCGCTGCTGTTGCACTGTTGCAGACGCGCCACTTCCAGCACGTCCACCGCCAGCTCGGGGCGCTCGAAGACGAATTCCAGGAAGTCCACCGTGCCCTCCACCGCCTTGCGTGGCAGCTGCGCCACCCCTTCGGCGACCGGCGTCACCTGCGCACAGGCGGTCAACAAGGCTAGGGCGGCGAGCAGCGCGGCGCGCGCGGGGGTGAAACCTCTCATCGTGTGTCCTGGTATTGGCGCGGGCTTCAGGCGGCGTCGGCCAGGATGGCTTCGGCCCCCTTCTCGGCGATCATGGTGGTGGGCGCATTGGTATTGCCGCCGATCAGGGTCGGCATGATGGAGGCATCCACCACCCTCAGCCCCTCGACACCGCGCACCTTCAGGCGCAGGTCAACAACCGCCATGTCGTCGACGCCCATCTTACAGCTGCCGACCGGGTGATAGATGGTCTCGGCCTTCTGGCGTATCCACTCGCGCAGGGCTTCCTCGCTCAGCACCCCGTCGCCCGGCATCTGCTCGCGGCCGCGGTGCGGCGCGAACGCCGGCTGCGCCAGGATCTCGCGCCCCAGGCGCAGTGCCCGCAGCAGCCGCTGCATCTCGCTCTCATGCTGCAGATAGCGCGCCTCGATCTTCGGATGCGCCAGTGGGTCGCGGCTGGCGAGGCTGATCCGGCCACGGCTCCTGGGCCGCAGATCGCAGGCCATCAGCGTATAGCCCCAATAGCGGATGATCGGCATCAGATCCTGACCGTGGTTGGAGTACACGAAGGGCACGAAGTGCAGCTGCACGTCGGGGATCGCTTCCTCCGGGCCGCTGCGCAGGAAGCCGCCGGCCTGGGCGAAGTTGCTGGTCATCTCGCCCTCGCGGTGGCGCAGGTACTGCCAGAGCGACTTCAGTGAGCGCGGCAGGCCCAACGGGTTGAGCGAGACCGCGTGGCGGGTCTTTTCCTGCACGGTGATGGCGAGGTCGAGGTGGTCCTGCAGGTTCTCGCCGACGCCGGGCAGCTCCTGCACCAGCGGCACCTCCATCTCCCGCAGATGGGCGGCGGGGCCGATGCCGGAGAGCAGCAGCAACTGCGGCGAGCCGACCGCGCCGGCGCTCAAGATCACCTCGCGCCGGGCCCGCACCTCGCCCGGAGCATTGCGCATCTGCACCGCCACCGCCCGTCTGCCCTCGAAGCGCACGCCGGTGACCTGGGCCTCGGTGAGGATGCTGAGATTGGCGCGCGACTTCGCCGGCTCCAGATAGGCGCGGGCATTGCTGCAGCGCTCGCCGCCCTTCTGCATCACGTCGTAATAGCCCACGCCTTCCTGCGTAGCACCGTTGAAGTCGGCGCTGAGCGGATGCCCGGCCTGCTGCGCCGCCTGCACGAAGGCGCGCATCAGAGGATTCAGATAACGCGCCCGGGCGACGTTGAGCGGGCCGCCGACGCCGTGGTAGGCGTCCGGCTCGCCATCGCAGGGCTCGTAGTTTTCCAGGCGCCGGAACACCGGCAGCACGTCGGCGTAGCTCCAGCCCTTGCAGCCCAGGCTGGCCCAGTGGTCGTAGTCCCAGGCGTGGCCACGGATGTAGCACATGGCGTTGATCGAACTGCTGCCGCCCAGGGTGCGGCCGCGCGGCCAGTGCATCGGCCGGTTGCCCATGTTGGGCTCGGGCGCGGTCCAGTACTTCCAGTTGTAAGTGTCGCTGCGGATCACCGGGATGATGCCGGCCGGCATGTGGATGAAAGGACTGGTGTCGGGCGGCCCCGCCTCGATCAGCACCACCTGGAAGCGCCCGTCGGCGCTTAAGCGATTGGCCAGCACACAGCCGGCGGAACCGCCGCCGACGATCACATAGTCCGCTTCCATCGGTACTCCTCCGAACGGGTCAACGGTTTGTTGGTATGGGCCGAGCTTAACCGCGCACCGGGCCGGGTGCTAAGGTTTGGCCATGACCGCCGCCGTCCCCCTACGCCTAAGCCTGCGCTACGTCCTTGACGCCCTGGTCGCTGACGGCTGGCTCACGCCCGCCCAGGTCGCCAAGCTGCTGGTACGGGTGCCGGAAAACACCCCGCAACCGCCGCTGGCGGTGATCGCCGACGCCGAGTTCAGCCATGCCAGCGAACCACAGCGCAAGCTGACGCTGGAAGCCCTCGGCCACTGGCTGGCGGCGCGCAGCGGCCTGCCCTATCTGCGCATCGATCCGCTCAGCATCGAGGTCGCCAAGGTCACCCAGCTGATTCCCTATGCCTACGCGGCGCGGGCCAAGATCCTGCCGCTGAAGGTGACGCCCACCGAGGTGGTGATTGCGGTCGCCGACCCCTACGCCCGCGAATGGCTGCAAGAACTGGCGCCGCGCCTGAAGCAGACCATCAAGCCGGTGCTGTCCAGCCCGCGCGACATCGAGCGCTATCTGGTCGAGTTCTACGCGCTCGCCCGCTCGGTGAAGGCCAGCGCCAGCCAGCAGGGCCGCGGCGGCGGCCTGCAGAACCTCGAACAGCTCACCGAGCTGGGCAAGCTCGGCACGCTGACCGCCGACGACCAGCACATCGTCGGCATCGTCGACTGGCTGCTGCAATACGCCTTCGACCAGCGCGCCAGCGACATCCACCTGGAGCCGCGCCGCGAGCAGGGCAATGTGCGCTTCCGTATCGACGGCGTGCTGCACGAGGTCTACCAGGTGCCGGCGGCAGTGATGCCGGCGGTGACCTCGCGGCTGAAGATCCTCTCGCGCATGGACCTGGCGGAAAAGCGCAAGCCCCAGGACGGCCGCCTGAAGATCCGCTCGCCCGACGGCCGCGAGGTGGAACTGCGCGTGTCCAGCCTGCCCACCGCCTTTGGCGAGAAGCTGGTGCTGCGCATCTTCGACCCCGAGGTGCTGGTCAAGGACTTCGCCGCGCTCGGCTTCGGCAGCAGCGACGAGGCAAAGTGGCGGACCCTCATCGAACAGCCGCACGGCATCATCCTGGTCACCGGCCCCACCGGCTCGGGCAAGACCACGACGCTGTACTCGACGCTCAAGCTGCTGGCCTCGCCGGAGGTGAACGTCTGCACCATCGAAGACCCGATCGAAATGGTCGAGCCCAGCTTCAACCAGATGCAGGTGCAGGCCAACATCAACCTCGGCTTCGCCGACGGCCTGCGCGCCCTGCTGCGCCAGGACCCGGACATCATCATGGTCGGCGAGATCCGCGATCTCGACACCGCCGAGAACGCCATCCAGGCGGCGCTCACCGGCCATCTGGTGCTCTCCACCCTGCACACCAACGACGCGCCCAGCGCGATCATCCGCATGCTCGACTTGGGCGTGCCGCCGTACCTGATCAAGGCCACCGTGCTGGGGGTGATGGCGCAGCGTCTGGTGCGCCGGCTCTGCCCGCACTGCAAGCGCCCCGCCACGGTCAGCGCCACCGACTGGCAGCGCCTCACCGGCGGCCTCTTGCCCTACCCCGCACCCGGCGCCGTGCAGGAGCCGGTGGGCTGCCTGGAGTGCCGCGAAACCGGTTATCTGGGGCGGGTCGGCCTCTACGAGATCCTCACCATCGACGAGGCGCTGCGCACCGCCATCGATGGCAGCAGCGACAGCCTGGCCTTGCAACGACAGGCGCTGAAGTCAGGAATGGTGCCGCTGCGCCTGGCCGGTGCGCGGAAGGCGATGGAGGGGCTAACTTCGCTGGCGGATGTGGCGGCGTTGACGCCGGAGATTGCCGGGCGGTAGCCGAGGGGCATTTGTCGGCCCTCGGTGGAACTTGGTGTGTTTGCGCTGGTTTTCTGGGGTGTGGTTCGCGCGTTCGCGCTCTGCTGAGTCTGCTGTTGGTGCGAGCTTTCTTTCGCCTCTTGGCGACTCACTTTTCTTTGCTTGTGCAAAGAAAAGTAAGCAAAAGAAAACACATCCCTGCGTAGCGCCCCCTACGGGGGTAAACCTGCGATGCTCGGTCTCCGGGGGACGCCGGCGAACTCGGCGCCCTAT